>NZ_JBITBZ010000001.1:1144656-1288921 GCF_044452745.1 Streptomyces sp. NPDC051822
ACCGGCGGCCGTGTCGGCGTATCCAAGGCGACGGTGAGCCGGTACGAAACCCAGTCCGGCCCCGTGAAGTGGCCCATCGTGGACGCCCTGTGCCGCGAGTACGGCGTGAGTGACGCCGAGCGGGCAGCGGTAGTTGCCTTGGCCAAGGACGCCAAGCAACAAGGCTGGTGGAGCCCCTTCGCCGACTCCATCCCAGAGAGCATGAACTTGCTGCTCACTCTGGAAGACGAGGCCGCACGCGAGGATCACTTCTGCTGCGTCTACATCCCTGGTCTGCTCCAGACGCGGGACTACAGCGCCGCCTTGCAGCAGGCGAACGAACTACGCCTGAGTCAAAGGGAAATCGACCGGCTGGTCGACATCCGCATGAAGCGACAGGAGATCCTGAGCCGCCCCAAGCCACCCCACCTCTGGGCCATCCTTGACGAGTCCGTCCTGCGCCGGGTCGTCGGCTCCCCAGAAGTGATGCGGACGCAGCTCGATCGCTTGCTCGAAGCGAACGAATCCACCCAGATCACACTGCAAGTGCTGCCCTTCTCCAAGGGTGCACACGCTGCGGCGCTGGGGAGCTTCGTCATCCTCGGAGCTGCCGAACCCTCCCTCGACGTCGTCTACGTGGACCTGCACACCGGCTCGCTCTTCATGGAGACAGCCGATGAACTGGATCGATACAGACTTGCGTTCGAGTACCTGCGGGCACAAGCGTTGGACATGGAAGCTTCGTCGTCTCTGATCCATCGCATCCGCAAGGAGCTCTAGGTGTCCTCTCCACAGCCTTCAGAATCGTCCTGGGTCTGGTTCAAGTCGTCTTACAGCGGCGGCAATACGACCGAGTGCCTGGAGTGCGCCAACACTGGCGCGAGCGTAGCGGTACGGGACTCAAAGCATCCGGAGGGTCCCGTGCTCACCTTGCGAGTCAGCGCCTGGCGAGACTTTGTCGAGAGCGTCTCCATCAGCCGACTCACGCCTCTTCCCCCAGCGCCCTGAGATGCTGGACAAAACTCTGCTGAAGGCTGTCAGGCACGTTGACGGCCTACGACTGCTCTCGGACACCGACGAGCTCGTCATCAGGACGAATCTGCGCACCCGGTCGGCCCCTGAAAACCGGTGCTCCTCGACATGAAAGTCGGGCGCTACGAAGCCGCTTGCGGTGCCTCTCCGTGCTCGAGATAGGCAGTCGCAGCGTGGGCTCGGGCCTCGATGCCAGCGGTGATCCGGCGTACCAGACGGGGGATGGTGAGCCCCGGCAGCTCTTCAGCGTCGTGGAAGGCATAGGCGCAAAGCTCGTCGGCCTGGAGCTCGATGCGTCGACACTCATCCGGACTGAGCCGGCCTCCATCGAAGAGGTATAGGACTTTGTCCCCCTCTCCTAGATTCGGTGCCCAGTCCACGACCAGCAAGCGCCCGATGGTCGGCATGATGCCGAGTTCCTCGTGAACCTCGCGTATGCAGGCTTGCAGGGGTGACTCGCCCTTCTCGACGTAGCCCCCGGGGATGTCGCGGTAGTCCTTGTAGGACGGCTCGACGAGGAGGACTCGATCGGATTCGTCGAAGAAGAGAGCGCCGGCAGCCATGCGGGGGCGGGCCATCTTCGCTTCGTGCTCGTTCTCGCTCACGGTTCGGACTCTAGCTGCCGGCAACGACGCCCAGTCTGCGGGCCAGGTCTGCCACGGGATGGGCAGGCCGGCCTCTGGTGCCACGTATCCAGCCGATGACCAGTTCCCGGCTCAGGTAGTGGTGGCGCACCTGCTCGGGCGCTGCCTGTTCGGCATCCAGCAAGACGGCCAGGGCTTCGTCGGTGCGGTTCCAGGAGCTCAGCGCCCTGGCGACTTCGAGGCTGTGTCGTACGCGCCGCTCCACCGGCAGGGCGGTCGTGTCGATTCGTGAGCCCAGGTCTGCGGCGATCTGGATGTCGCCGAGTTCGCCTGCGGTGGCCACGCAGTGGATAGCCACGTTGGTCGGGCCGAAGGCCGTCCACATGTGATTGGCATCGACGCCGAGTCGTTGCGCGGCCTCGTCAGCCTCGCGGAGGAAGGTCTGCGTGGTCGCCCGGTCATCTGCCCGCGCGGCAGCCATCGCGCCGGCGAGGAACAGCGTGCCGTACACCGAGAGGTACTCGTTATTGGCGTCGCCCAACTCCGGCTGCATGACGGATGCCGCGTCGTTCACCAGCTGGACCGCGGCTGTGAAGCGGCCGGTGGCCAGGAGGCAGTGCGTGACTGCTCGGAAGAGCGAACCCGTAACCTCGCTGCGGCCGCTGGACTGCGCTGCTGCCAGGCCCCGGTCCGCGGCGATCCATGCCAGCTCGGGCTCTCCCAGCTTGCCCAGCACCATGGCCGCCCCGTGGTAGGCGAGAGCGAGCAGCGCGTGGGCTTCCTCCGCCTCGTGCCCCGAGTAGGCGCGGGACGCGGCGAGGGCATCGGCCAGGACAAGGGGGAGACGTCGGGTGGCAAAGCCGTACCGGGATGCCTGGTAGGCATCGAGCACATCGCGCACGTTGCCTCGAAGGTCCTGCAGGGCAGGTGGCTCATCCTCGGCTGCGAGGCTCAGTAAAGGGGTGAGCTGCTTGTAGTCCATGAGTGTTTCGCGCAGCGCAGGGACGGTCCGACGCCCGCTGTCGGCCGACCACTCCATGAGGGTCGGCTCGGCCAGCAGGTCTCCGAGGGAGATGTCGAGCGCGTCGGCGAGTGAGGTGATCACCGAAAGGCGATCAAGCTCGATCCTGTTGTTCTCCGCCTTGCTCAGCCAGTCCGTCGTCCGGCCGACAAGGCCGGCCAGGACCTCTTGGGAGAGACCGCGCCGACGCCGGTACCAGGCGACGCGCTCCCCGATGGTCAGGTTCTGTGTCATCCCGCGCATGTCCTGATCATCACCTCGTGGCCGAAGTGGGCCCCGGAAGGATTTTCCGGGGTGCCTTGGGGTGCCCTGGCTACTGTCGCAGCAGACCGAGAACGCCGCAGGGCGATGCGAGCAACTCAGCCCGTGGCAAACGGCTTTGACCAAGGACGTTCATCCGTCCCACCCGTCTTCCTCAGGCCGAGAGATCGGAGTTTGTCATGCGCGAAACCATCACGACCCAGGGTGGCTACCTGTCCATTGAGACGGGCGCCGCCAAGCCCGGTGCGACCACGATCGTCGAGCGGAAGGGGCTCGGTCACCCGGACACCCTGGCCGACCACCTCGCCGAGCGGCTGTCCCGTGCGTACAGCCGCTACACCGTCGAGCGCTTCGGCGCGGTGCTGCACCACAACTTCGACAAGCTCGCCCTCCTCGGCGGTGCCAGCGAGGTCCGCTACGGCGCCGGCCACATGACAGCCCCTGTGCGCGTCCTGGTCAACGGGCGGGCCGCGCCCATGTGCGGGGGCGAGAAGATCCCCGTCGAGGAGATCGTCGAGGCCGAGGTCAGGGCATTCTTCGCCGAGCGGCTCCCGGAGGTGTCGGAGCACCTCAACATCACCTTCAACATCACCAGCAACTCCAGCCCCGGAGCGGTCCTCACCGGTGACGCGGTGCCGGACCGCACCCGCTGGTTCAACCCCCGTTCCATCGACGACCTGCGTGAGCGCCGGGTCCGGCTGTCGAACGACACCTCCCTCGGAACCGGCTGGGCGCCGGAGAACCCCTTCGAGTCGTTCGTCCGCGAGCTGGTGGACCACTTCTCCGGGGAGAGCGACTTCACCCTCTCCCATGCCTGGTGCGGCTCGGACGTGAAGCTCATGGGCTACTGGGACGGCGAGCAGGCGGACGTCGTCCTCTGCGTCCCGCAGAAGTCGCGGCTGGTCGCCAGCCGCGCCGAGTACGTGCGGAACACCGAGAGCGTCCTCGCCGAGTGCCACCGGCTGGCCGGCCTCCGTCTGCCCGGAGCCGAGACGCGCTTCCGGCTCAACGCGCGCGACGTGCCGGAGAAGGACGAGCTGTACCTCACCTACACCGGCAGCTCGATCGAGTCCGGCGACGAGGGCGTCGTCGGCCGCGGCAACCGGGTCAACGGACTGATCACGCCACTGCGGCCGATGAACTTGGAGGGTGCCAACGGCAAGAACCCCGTCTACCACGTCGGCAAGCTCTACAACATCGCCGCCCAGCGCCTGGCCCAGCGGCTGTACGAGGCCACCGACGGGCACGCGGAGGTGCACCTCGTCAGCACCACCGGCCAGCGCCTCGACCAGCCGTGGCGGATCCTGGTCCGGCTGTCCTCCCCGGAGGTCGAGACCGACAAGGTCCAGGCCCTCGTCGCCGAATCCTTGGAGGGCTTCCCCGCCCTCACGGACGAGCTGGTCTCCGACGGGATCGTGCTGAGCTGATGGAGAAGCGGACGCTCGGCGAGGTCTCCGAGGAATGCCGACGGCGGCTGGTCACGCACTACGGTCCTGGAGTCTCCGGCTGGCTCGACGCCGTGCCCACCTTGATGGAGCGCGCGGCGGAGCGCTGGAAGCTCACGCTAGGGACTTACCACGACGCCGGACACGCCTCGGTGGTCGTCACGGCCGGAACCTTCGACGGGCGTCCGCTGCTTCTCAAGGCGTGGGCCGATCCCGCCCGGTTCCGCAACGAGGTCAATGCCCTACGCCTGTGGGCGGGCGGGCCAACGACGGGCGTCGTCGAGGCGGCGGACGACCTGGCCGTGGCGGCCCTGGAGATGATCGGAGAGAGCCCCGGTGGCGGTGAGCGACCGCCTCGCGAGCTTCCGACCGTGGCCGCCGCCCTCCAGAGCCTCCACACCTTCGGCCGCCGTCGGCGCCAGCCGCGTGACCTTCCGCTCCTGACCACGTACCTGCACCAGGAGGTACGCCCCCGGGTGCGGCGCCGACTGGAATCGGTCGACGTCGGCCCGTGGCAGGAGCACGTCGACGCGGCCCTCCCGACCCTCGTGGCCCTGGAGGAGGACTCCGCTCGATCCACCGTCCTGCACGCGGATCTCTACCGAGAGAACGTCCTCTTTGACTGGCTGGGCCACCCCCGCCTGATCGATCCCCTCCCGATGGTCGGCGACGCGGCCTTCGACTGGGCCTTCTGGACCGTGTACTACGACCTCGGACACGGCACGGACGCTCGCTTGGCCGCAGCCGCCCGTATCTCCCGCATCCCCGTGCCCGTCCTCGCGCCATGGTGCAGGGCCCTGGCTCTGGACGGCCTGCTCTTCTACCTCGCCACCGGTGATCCGCGCGCGCCGAGGATGGCCGACGTCCTCGCATGGCTGTCGGCGCCAACCCCAAGGAACCGATCATGACGACCTACGTCCTCCGCCACGGACAGACGAACTACAGCCGGCGCTACCTGGTCAATGGCGACCCGACGAAGCCCATCCGCCTGAGCGAGGACGGCCGTCGGTCGCTGAACAAGGGATGGAGCAGCGTCCCCCTCCACAGCGTGAAAACGTGGCTGGCCAGCGAATTCCCCCGCGCCCAGCAGACCGCCAACCTGCTGATGGGAGTTCCCGGACCGGAACTGATCACCGATCCGCGGCTGAACGAACTCGACTACGGGGAATTCGAGGGAAGCCCGTTCCTGGAGTACGCCGTCTGGCTCGACGGCCATGGCGCCCACGAGCGCCCGCCGGGCGGGAGCGAGTCGCAGCGCGAGGGCATCCGCAGGATGCTCACCGGGGTGCTCGCGGCCCTGGAGCGCCCCGGCCCCCGCGTCCTGGTGGCCCACGGCCTGCTGGTCTCGGTGCTCCTGTGGCACCGAGACCGGGCTCCCGGCGAGGCCATGCCCCTGTTCTTTCCGGAGGCGCCGTACGTCGAGCCCTTCACGATCCCGGACATGGAACTGCCGGAATTCATCGCAACGCTGATGAACGATCTTGAAACTGGCGTTCAGGACCGCACCGGCGGCATCGGTGACTGGGGGATATTCCGGAACGGGGACGGCTCGGCGGTTGCTACCGTCGATTCCGTATCCCCATCCCACTCGCAGGATCAGAAGGATCTTCCTCATGCATGATGCCCGCGCCTTGATCGACATGGGTGCCGACGCGGTTCGTCGGCTCGCTCGTCGCGGTTACTCCCTGGACCTGTCCGAGCTGGAGTCCCTCCAGTCTCGCCGGAACCAGAACATCCGCTCGGCCGACGAGCTGCGGGCAGAGTCGAAGCGAGTGGCGAGCGAGGTCCAGCAGACGGCCAAGCAGGGGGGCGACATCAGCAAGCTCAAGGAGCGCGCCCGCGAACTGAAGGACCAGATCCGCGAGATCGAGGACGGCCAGGAAGGGATCGAGAGCCAGCTGCGCGACCTGCTCCTGAGCATCCCGAACCTGCCGGACGACTCGGCCCCCGACGGCGACTCCGAGGAGTTCGCTGTCGAGATCCGGCGCGTCGGCACCCCTCCCGCCTTCGCGTTCGAGCCGAAGGACCACGTCGACCTCGGCGAGGCCACCGGCCTCCTCGACTTCGGCAGGGCGACCAAGCTGTCCGGGCCGCGCTTCGCGGTCTCGCGCGGCGCCGGCGCCGCCCTCGAGCGGGCGCTGGCCACGCTCTTCCTCGACATCCACACCCGTCGCCACGGGTACACCGAGTACGCGGTTCCCTACCTGGTCACCCGTAAGACCATGACCGGTACCGGCCAGCTGCCGAAGTTCGAGGAGGATCTGTTCAAGACCGGCGTCGCCGACCGCGAGCTCTTCCTCATCCCGACGGCCGAGGTCCCGCTGACCAACCTCTACGCCGACGAGATCATCCCGCCGGCCGAGCTGCCGCTGGCCATGACCGCCCACACCCCGTGCTTCCGCTCGGAGGCCGGCTCGTACGGCCGGGACACCCGCGGTCTGATCCGCCAGCACCAGTTCGCCAAGGTCGAGATGGTCAAGATCGTCGACCCGGAGACGGCGGACGCCGAGCTGGAGACGATGGTCGGCCACGCCGAGGCGTGCCTGAAGGAGCTCGGCCTCGCTTACCGGGTCATCAAGCTGCCCGCCGGCGACACGGGCTTCTCCGCCCAGCTCACGTACGACATCGAGGTCTGGATCCCGAGCCAGAACACGTACCGGGAGATCTCCTCGGTCTCCAACTTCGGCACCTTCCAGGCCCGCCGGGCGAACATCCGGACCCGAGGCGAGGACGGCAAGCCCAAGCTCGTCGCCACCCTCAACGGCTCCGGTCTGCCCGTCGGCCGCACGCTGGCCGCGCTCCTCGAACAGTGCCAGCAGGAGGACGGCTCGCTCGTCCTTCCCGAATCCCTCTTCCCGTACCTCGGCTTCCGCCGGATCAAGGCGGACGGAACACCGGAGGCATAACGTGCTCGTCGGCGTCTGCGATTTCCCTGGTAGCTATGCCTTTCCGCCCGCCGGCTACGGCGGGATCGAACGATGGCTGTGGGCGGTCGCCGTAGGCGCCCGGGCCGCAGGCGCCGACGTACACCTCCTCGGGCCGGGCTGGCTCGCGGACCTGGAGAACGACTGGGTCCGCAAGCCGCTCCGCCTGGAGGACATCACCCCCGGATCGCTCGCCGAGCGCGCCGTCCGCGACACCAAGTACGACCTCCTGGTCGTCGGGCACGAGTACCCCTCGCTGCCCGCCTGGACCCGCACCTGGGACGCGCTGGACTGCGACGTCGCCACGTTCCAGCACTCGCCGGTCTTCCAGCACAGCGCCACCGCCTTCGACGGCCGGCGCTCCCGGCTGTACTGCTACTCGCCCGAGATGATCGAGCGGTACGCGGACCACCGGCCGATCCCCGAGCTGGCCGTGCACCTCGGGCTTAACGAGGAGGAACCGCCGGCGACCGCCGGACGCGACCTCGTCTGGCTCGGCCGCGTCGACGCCGAGAAGGCCCCTCACCTGGCTGTCCGCGCCGCCCAGATCCTCGGCCGCCGTATCCGCGTCGTCGGCCCGGTCTTCGACCACGACTACGTCCAGAGCCAAGCCCGCCTCTTCACCGCGGACCACGTCGAGCGGGTCGGTGAACTCGGAGGGCCGGCCAAGACGGCCGCCGTCCGCGACGCCTCCGTATTCGTCTACACCTACGCCCGCACGTACGTGGAAGCCGGCGCCGCCGTCTTCGGCGAATCCCTCCGGGCCGGTACCCCCATGGCCGCGCTTACCTGGCGCACGGGCACCTGCGCCGAGGCGGCCCTCTGCGACCAGACGGGCGCCATCACCGTCGTCGACCCGGACGAGGACGACGAGACCGCGGCCCAGCGACTCGCGCTCGCCATCGAGCAAGCGGAGACCCTCGACCACCGGCAGGTTCAGGAGATCGGCCAGCAGCGTTTCGACCCCGCCCGGCACTTCCTGGCGATGGCGTCCCGGTCGTGCTGACCCGCGCGACCGGCTCCGTCGGAGACGACCTGGCCCAGCGGATACCTGACGTACTGCGCGCCGCGTTAAGCCCTCACTGGGAGTTCACCGTCGACGGCCCTCACATCGAGATCGCTCACCCACATCGCGGAACTCCCTACCGACCGCCCCGCAGGCCGCCCACGTGGCGGGAGCTGCTCGACTCCCTGGAGCTCGGCTTCGCGCTGGACGGCGCCCCTCGCGACGTCTGCCTCCCTCTGCGTTGGGGGCGCGAGACCGAGCTGACCATCTCCGCCGTCCAGGCGCTCGACCCGCTCCTCAAAGACGGCCAACTCGGAACTTACCGGAGCGGATTCATCCCTCAGCCGGTCGTCCGCTTCACGGGCCACCGGGACGCCGCAGGTGAGTTGAAGGACGGCTTTCTCACGTCCTTCGTCAACATCTCCCGGGTCCAGCCCATACAGAGCATGGACGAGTACGGCGCCATCCTCGACGGCTGGCTCACCGTCCTCTCCCAGCTTGGCTTCCACGCCCGTCACCTGAGCATCTACGGCACGCTCACCCCATGGCGCCGACGGCAGGTCGAAGGCATCACACTGCGATTCCGGCACCTCGACCTCACGCTTGGCGACATAGTCCTGCTGTGGAACACCGCCCACCCTCACCGTCTCGCCGTCGACCTCGGCACCGGATTGGAGCGCCTTGCGTGGGCTCTCACACGCACCGACTGGAGCACGCTCATCTACGGCCCCTTCAGTGAAGGAGTGCCTGCTAGAACATTGGATGCGGTCCGCACGGCCACCCTTCTCGTCGGGCACGGAATTCTCCCGGCCTCACGCGGAGCTGGACGGGCAACCCGAAAGGTCATCGGAACGATCGATACCCAGGCGGCGCGCCTGGGCGTGAGCGCCCTAACGCGTTTCGCGTTTCCCTTCTGGGATCTCTTCAGCCCGTTGAATCTGCCTTGGCCACAAGTCGCCCTGGCTATCGACGGTGAGCTTTCCAAACTGAAGGCACAGACTGGAGTACGTGCCGTGCGGGCTGTTCGCTCCGGTGCAGGACTACCTTGACGCCTGCATGACCAGCTGAGGACCGGTAGCAGCAGCGTCCAGCACTTCATCTGGCTTCTGGTGTGAGGTCCTTGGGGTGGTCGTGTCTGGTGGGCCTCGGGTGGGACCGCCCTCTTTCCGAGAGTCGCTCCTTCCGGCGGCGCGTCAAGGGCAAGTCGGCTTCGCCGATGGCCTGCGGCCACCCTTGACCCACCACCTCCAGGAGCGAAAGACCTCTCGGAGGGCGGTCCGGGGGCCGGGGTCACGCGAAGCCCCGGGCAGTGATCGGGGTTGGCGTGCGTCTGTCAGGCCGGTGGGTGGGGGCTTGGTTAGCGGTGACGGACGGGTGCGTCTGTAACGGCCGGTTCGGGGTGCGCGGAAGTGGAATGGGGCGGTCGGGCAGGGCTTAGCGGCTTGGGGAGATGGAGTGGCGGGGCTTCAGGCCCCGCTGGTGACTCTTGGCGGGCTGGAGAGGTAAATAACTCCGCCCTACCAGCGGTAACAGGCCCAGAGAATAAGGCCAAAAGGGATGAGTCATCCATAACCGACTGCCGAGAGGAGAGTTATCTACCGACCCACACCCCAACCACCCACCAACAATGACCAGCGGGGCCTGAAGCCCGGCCACTTCACAGCCTGGGTCGCTAAGCCCTGCCGGGCCGCCCCATTCAACTTCCGCGCACCCCGAACCGAGGGAGAGCGCCCCGTCCAGCCCCGCTACGAGCCAAGCCCCCACCCACCAACCCGCAGGCGCACGCCAGCCCCCGCCCTTGCCCGGAGCCCCGCGTGGCCACGCCCCCCGGCCGCCCTCCGAGTGTGAAAAGGCGGCCTCCGCCGCCGGGTCAAGGGTGGGCGCAGCCCATCGCGTAGCGACGCCGGAGGCGCCCTTGACGCGGCGGTGGAGGCCGCCACACTCGGAAAGAGGGCGGCCGCACCCGAGGCAGAACCGCAGCTCAGTCCTGAGTAACCCGCCTTTAGAGAGGGCGAGGTTGGCTGTGCTCGGCCTGCTGGGCCTGCCCGTCACCCACACGGGCTTTCTTCACTTAACGTGGCCGCCTCGATGCGATCAGTGCGGTACGTTCGCGCAAAACAGCCCCCGTCGACGGTTGCAGCCGTCGGCGAGGGCCTGAACCACTAGTGGAATAGGCGTCCACCGTGATCTACCGGCACTTTAACGCGCCCTCCCGCGCCTTCACCCAGTTCTCGCACGAGCTCATCCGGCATCCTCGGCTCAGTTCCGACGCCGTCCGGCTCCTCACCTGGCAGCTCTCCCTTCCCCAGAGTGCCCGCGAGTCCCTCTCCGTCTCCGCCCAACGTGCCCGGATCGGGGGACACGCCTTCACCCGCGCCAAGCGGCAGCTCAAGGAAGAGGGGTTCGTGCACGAGCGGCGCGTCCAGGTCGCCGGTGGGCGCTGGGTCACCCAACAGCTCGTGTCCAATACCCCGCTGACCGCCGATCAGGCCGTCAAGCTGCTCTGCCGGACGCCCGAACCCGTAACCCCGCAGGTCGCGCCGAGTGCCCCCGCACCGGCCGTCGGTCAGCCAACCACCCCGCCCACCGACCGTCATCCAGATAAAGACCCTCGGGAAGAGACCTCCAACCTTCCGGACGAGACGGCCGACGCCGTTGACGAGCCTTCGTCCACCGAAGACGCCCGCGCCCTCATCGGCGTCCTGCATCTCCTCTCCCCCGCCCTGCGGCACATCCCGCCCGGCATGCGTGAGGAACTCGCCCGCCTCGCCGCCCGATGGCTCGACGCCGGACACACCTCCACCGACGTCCACGAGCACATCCTGCGCGGCCTTCCCGGCACCGGGACGCCCGTCCACCGGCCCGGCGGCCTCGTCCGGTACCTCCTGCGCGACGTACCGCCCCTCGCCCTGCCACCCCGCCCCGCGCCCCAGCTCTCCGCCCGGCTCGAAGGCGCCCGCGAGTGCACCGGCCACCACACCCAGCCCATGCTCTTCCGGCCGCTCGCCGACGAGACCCTGTGCCCCGCCTGCGTGACTCCCGGCAGGGAAGCCGTTCACGCGCCCTCGTAGGCTCGAAGAAAGCACCCCGCCTAGGAAGGGCCCCTCACCATGCCCCGTATCCCCTCCCCCGCCATCGCCGCCGCCGGGCTCGTCGGTGGGTATGCCGTTGCCCGGTGGACCAAGCAGCGGCCGCTCGGTGGCGTCGTGCTCGCCGGCGCCGGGGTCGTCGCCGGGCGGGAGTGGCAGCAGGTCGGTGGGGCGAAGGTGGCCGCCGGGCTCGGGGCCGCCTACGTCGCCGCGTTCGCCGGGTCTCATCCGCTCGCCAAGAAGATCGGCGCCTGGCCCGCCGTCTTCTCCGTCGCCGGGGGCGTCGCCGCCGTCTCCTGGGCCGTCACCCGGGGGAAGTAGCCTCCCTCAGCCACCCACCCCGTGGCTCACCGTGTAGATCAGCAGGCCCGCCAGGGCTCCGACCACCGTGCCGTTGATGCGGATGAACTGGAGGTCGCGGCCGATGTTCGCCTCGATCTTCTTCGAGGTCTGCGTGGCGTCCCAGCCTGCCACCGTGTCCGTGATCAAGGACGTGATCTCGTGCCGGTACGTCGTCACCACGTACGCCGCCGCGTCCTCCGCCCAGCCCTCGACCTTCTCCTGGAGGCGCGCGTCCGTCGACAGGCGGACGCCCAGGGAGATCAGGGAGGCGCGGGCGCGGAGGCGGAGCTGGCTGCGGTCGTCCTCGGCCGCCGCGATGATCAGCGAGCGGATCGACGACCAGGCCGAGGCGATGATGTCCTGGATCTCCGGTCGGGCCAGGAGGTCCGACTTGAGTCGCTCCACGCGGGCCCGGGTGTCCGTGTCCGCCTGGAGGTCGGCCGCGAAGTCCGTCAGGAAGCGGTCGATCGCGCCGCGCGCCGGGTGGGCCGGCATGTCCCGCATCTCCGTCACGAAGCGGAGGAGCTCCTTGTAGACGCGTTCGCCGATGCGCCTGTCGACGAAGCGCGGGGTCCAGCCGGGCGCCCCGCCCTGCACCGCGTCCATCACCGAGTCGCCGTGCGTGACCAGCCAGTCGTGCGCCCGCGTGCAGACCAGGTCCACTGCCCGGTGGTGGGCCCCGTCCGAGACGATCTTCTCCAGCGTCTTGCCGATGCCCGGGGCGATCTCCACCGCTTCCGCCCTCCGGGTGATCGCCTCCCCCACCACCGCCTGGACGTCCGAGTCCCGCAGGACCGTCAGCGCTCCCCGCAGCGCCGTCGACGCCTCCGCCGTGACGCGGTCCGCGTGCGCCGGGTCCGCCAGCCACGCGCCCAGGCGGCCACCGATGCCGAAGGCGTGCAGTCTGCCCCGTACGACATCGGCCGACAAGAAGTTCTCGCCTACGAACGTGCCCAGTGAGGCGCCCAGCTGGTCCTTCTTCTTCGGAATGATCGCCGTGTGCGGGATCGGCAGGCCCATCGGGTGCCGGAAGAGGGCCGTGACGGCGAACCAGTCCGCGAGCGCGCCGACCATCCCCGCCTCGGCCGCCGCGGCGACATAGCCCGCCCAGGCCCCCCATCCCGCGTTCTCCGCCCACGTGGCCAGGGCGTAGACCACGGCCACCGCAGCGAGCAGCGACGTCGCCAGCGTCTTCATGCGCCGGACGCCTCTGCTCTTCTCCTCGTCCGCAGCCGTGTACGAGAAACTCACCATCAGTCGACCTCCTACCTCAGGGACTCCCGGCGCTCCTCCCGAGTTCCCCCGTACATCTTCGCGATCACCGCCTCGATGTCCGGCTCCCGCACCGAGAGGTCGAGAAGGGGGTACTTCGCGGCCACCGCCGCCACCAGCGGGGCCGCCGAGGTCGTCGCCGGGAAGGCCAGCCACTGGCGGGGACCCTCGGACCGTACGAAACGGGCCCCCGGCACGTCCGTGATCGGCGGAAGCTCGCGTTCCAGGTCCACCATCAGGAGCCGTTCGCTCTCCCCCACCGCGTGCAGACCGCTCAGCTCCCCGTCGTACATCAGGCGTCCGTGGTCGATCACCATCACCCGCGAGCAGAGCTGCTCGATGTCCGTGAGGTCGTGGGTGGTCAGGAGGACCGTGGTGCCCTGGGAGGTGTTCAGGTCCCGGAGGAACTCGCGCACCCGCGCCTTCGACACCACGTCCAGGCCGATCGTCGGCTCGTCCAGGTACAGCACCTCAGGGTCGTGGAGGAGGGCCGCCGCGATGTCGCCGCGCATCCGCTGCCCGAGGGAGAGCTGCCGTACCGGTACGTCGAGGAGCTCGCCGAGTTCCAGGAGCTCCACGCAGCGGTCCAGGTTCTCCCGGAAGCGGCCGTCCGGGATCCGGTACATCCGGTGCATCAGCCGGTACGAGTCCTTCAGCGGCAGGTCCCACCAGAGCGTCGTCCGCTGCCCGAACACCACCCCTATGCGCTGGGCCAGCCGGGTCCGCTCGCGCGCCGGGTCGATGCCCGCGACCCGCAGCCGGCCGCCGCTCGGCGTGAGGATCCCGGTCAGCATCTTGATCGTGGTCGACTTCCCGGCGCCGTTCGGGCCGATGTAGCCGACCATCTCCCCGCGCTCGACGGCGAAGCTGATGCCGTCGACCGCCCTGACCTCTCTCTTCTCCCGGCGGAACAGGCCCGCACCGCCGCGGACGCGGACCGTGAAGACCTTCTCCAGTGACTCCAGTTCGATGAACGGCACGACCCTCAACCCTCAGCTTCCTGTCGATCGGTACGAACGGATCCCGGCCCGCCACGCGAGGCCCGCCACCCCGCAGCAGACCGCCGCCACCAGCGGCGACACGAACGCCGCCCACTCCGGCACCCCCGCCGGGGCCGGCCGGCCGAGCACGTACAGCGCGGGCAGCCAGCTCACGAACGCCAGCGGCACGACGTACACCACGCCCCGCACCAGCTCCTGCGCGAAGATCGTCGGCGGGTACTGGAGGAGGGTGTTCCCGCCGTACGTGAACGAGTTCGTGACCTCCGCCGCGTCCTGCATCCAGAACAGCGTCGACGCGCCGAGCACCATCACCGACGCGAAGATCACCGTCCCGCTGACCACCGTCACCGGCAGCAGCAGCGCCTTCAGCGGCGTCCACTCCACGTCCAGGAGGACCAGGGCCCAGACCAGGACGAGCAGCCCCTGCGCGACCCTGCCGAACCGCCGCAGCGCGAACTTGTCCGCCGCGACCTGGGCGAGCAGCGGCGCCGGGCGCATCAGGAAGGTGTCGAGCGAGCCGTCCCTGACCCGCTTCCCCATCCGCTGCAGCGAACCCATCGTCAGGTCCGCGATCCCGAACGACGTGCCCGCTGTCCCGTACAGCAGGGCCACCTCCGCGAAACCGAAGCCGCCGAGGCCCTCCACCTGACCGAACATCAGCAGGATGACGACGAAGTCGAAGAAGGTGACGCAGAAGCTCGTGACGAGCGTGAGCGCGAAGGACGCGCGGTACGTCATGGTGGACCGGATCCACATGCCGGCGACCAGCCGGTACGTACGCCAGGAGTCGGCCAGCGGTCCGTACGGGCGACTTTCCTCGCCATGGATACCGCCGGAATCCACTTCATGGACAGCGTCGGGACCCACTTCACGGACACTGCCGGAATCCGCGCCGACCCGAGTCGTCTCAGCCACCCTGCACCACCACCTTCCGCGTCGCCGCCGCCTGCGCCGCCCGCCCCGCGCCGAACAGCACCAGGGCCCAGCCCCCCTGGAAGGCGTACGCCCCCGCCAGCTCCCAGCCCACGTACTTCCCCAGGTACACATCCGCCGGCACCTGGAGCAGCGACGCCCACGGCAGCATCCGCGCGACCTCGCCGAGGGCGCCGGGGAAGACGTTCAGCGGGAGGAGCATCCCCGAGAAGAACAGGCCGCCCAGCCAGGCGACCTGCACCACTCCCTGGCCGTCGAGCAGCCAGAACGCGCTCATCGCCACCAGGTACCAGATCGAGAAACCGACCGTCGAGCCGAGGACCACCGCCACCAGGAAGGCGAGCCAGCCGCCCGGCCCCGACGGCAGCGTGAAGTGGAAGGCGAGCGCGCCGACGGCCATCGGGACGACCCCGCGGCCGAGCAACTGATACGCCGAGCGGCCCGCATTGGCCGAGAACCACCAGGCCTGGAGGTCGGCGGGACGGTAGAGGTCCACCGCGATGTCGCCGGTCCTGATCCGCTCGATCAGCTCGTCCTCGAAGCCGCCGCCCATCATCCCGCAGACGGTGATCAGCGCCTGCCCGATCCACACGTAGGCGAGGGCGTCGTCGATGGAGTAGCCGCCCAGCTGGGGACGTTCGTCCCAGAGGGCGATGTAGGTGTACGACAGGACGAAGCCGAAGACGGTGTTGGTGAAGACGCCCGCCGCCGTCGCCACCCGATAGGTGGCATGGCGCCGGAAGCCGCCCGCGGCCACCGTCGCGTACAGCCGCAGCATGAAGCTCCCTTTCCCGCACAAGAACCGCTTCCTGCCCGAATGACAGCGAAGCGCACGACCCTAGTGGCCCGCGTCACGCCACCGCGACCGGATTTCGCGCCACACTCGGGTCGCTTTCAGGAGTTTCCGCACCTTCCGTGCAGTATGTGATGCCATGTCCCCTTCCTCCGGCACGAGCGACTCCGACGCCCCCCGGCCAACCCGCACGGGCTGGGAACCGAGGGACCCCACCCTCCCCGGCGGGAACCCGAAGACACCCCCCGCACCCGCCGCGCCGAAGCGCCGCCGCCCCCGACGCGTCCTGCGCACCCTCCTCGGGCTCCTCCTCCTCGGCACCCTGCTGCTCGCCGGCGCCCTCGTCGCCGGCTACCTCCTGGTGGAGATCCCGCCCGCCAACGCCGCCGCCGTCGCCCAGTCCAACGTCTACCTCTACCGGGACGGCAGCCCCCTCGCCCGCGACGGCGAGGTCAACCGCGAGAACGTCCCCCTCGACCGCGTCCCGCTCACCGTCCGGCAGGCCGTCCTCGCCGCCGAGGACCGCGACTTCCACACCTCACGCGCCGTCGACCCCAAGGCCATGCTCCGCGCCGCCTGGAACACCGTCACCGGCAAGGGCCGCCAGTCCGGCTCCACCATCACCCAGCAGTACGTCAAGAACTACTACCTCGGCCAGGAACAGACCCTCACCCGCAAGGCCAAGGAGTTCTTCATCGCGATCAGGCTCGGCCGCGAGAAGAGCAAGGAGGAGATCCTCCAGGGCTACCTGAACACCAGCTACTTCGGACGCAACGCCTACGGCCTCCAGGCCGCCGCCCGCGCCTACTACGGCAAGGACGTCGACGGCCTCGACACCGCCGAAGGCGCCTACCTCGCCTCCCTCCTCAAGGCCCCCAACGCCTACGACGTCACCACCCACCCGGAGAACCGCGCCAAGGCCGTCGCCCGCTGGAACTACGTACTCGACGGCATGGTCACCGAAGGCTGGCTGACCCCCGCCGACCGCGCCGCCGCCCGCTTCCCCGCCCCGCAGACCGCCCGCTCCGCCACCGGCCTCTCCGGCCAGCGCGGCTACCTCGTCCAGGCCGTCGAGCAGTACCTGACCAGCCACGGCATCGTCGACGAGAAGACCCTCGCGGGCGGCGGCTTCCGCATCACCACCACCATCGAACCCGCCACCCAGGAAGCCCTCGTCCAGGCCGTCGAAGAACGCGTCACCTCCCGGCTCGACCCCGCCCGCTCCCCCGCCGACCGGTACGTCCGCGTCGGGGCCGCCGCCATCGACCCGGCGACCGGGAAGGTCCTCGCCATGTACGGCGGCGTCGACTACACCCAGCAGTACGTCAACAACGCCACCCGCCGCGACTACCAGGTCGGCTCGACCTTCAAGCCCTTCGTCTTCACCGCCGCCGTACAGAGCGGCGCACAGACCCAGTACGGCGAACCGATCACCCCGTACACCGTCTACGACGGCACCAACCGGCGCCCGGTGGAAGGCTGGAACGGCGCCCCCTACGACCCCGCCAACGAGGACGACGAGAGCTACGGCGAGATCGCCGTCGGCACCGCCACCGACCTCTCCGTGAACGCCGTCTACGCCCAGATGGCCGTCGACGTCGGCCCCGGACACGTACGCCGCACCGCCGTCGCCCTCGGCCTGCCCGGCACCACCCCCGACCTCACCGCCTCCCCCTCCATCGCGCTCGGCCCGGCCACCGCCAGCGTCCTCGACATGGCGACGGCGTACGCGACCCTCGCCGCGCACGGCCGGCACGGCACGTACACCCTGGTCGCCCGCGTCAGCAAGGACGGCCGTGAACTGGCGCCGCCGGCACCCGTCACCCGCCAGGCGGTGAGCCGCGAGGCCGCCGACACGACCACGTCGATCCTCCGCAGCGTCGTCGAGGCCGGCACGGGAACGGCGGCGCAGGCCGCCGGACGCCCCGCCGCCGGCAAGACCGGCACCGCCGAGGACGACAAGGCCGCCTGGTTCGCCGGCTACACCCCGGAACTGGCGACGGTCGTCGCCCTCATGGGCCAGGACCCCGAGTCCGGGCGCCAGGAACCGCTGTACGGAGCCCTGGGACTGCCCCGCATCAACGGAGGCGGCCCGCCCGCCGAGATCTGGGCGGACTTCACCCGGCAGGCCCTCGCCGGAAAAGCACCACGGGACTTCGAGCTGCGGCTCATGCCGGGGGCGGAGGAGATGCCGGAGGTACCGCCGACACCGGAGGGCTCGCAGGACGACTGGTACGAGACGGGCGAGGCGGGCCCGGGGGCCGTGGTGTCCCGCAGCCCCCTTCCCCCTCGTACACCCGTACGGCGTCAGTGACCCGACGTCGCCTTCAGCCCCACCACGGCGACGAGCAGCAGACAGACGAAGAAGATCCGGGCGGCGGTCGCCGGCTCACCGAGCACCACCATGCCGAGCACCGCCGCACCGGCCGCGCCGATCCCCACCCACACGCCGTACGCCGTACCGATCGGCAGCGTCTTCGCCGCATGCGACAGCAACAGCATGGAGGCGACGATCCCGGCGCCCGTGAACACGCTCGGCCAGAGCCGGGTGAAACCGTCGGTGTACTTCATACCGATCGACCAGCCGACTTCGAGCAGACCCGCGACGACGAGAAGAACCCAGGCCATGACGACGACACCTCCGCGAGACGGAACAACAGGAGTGCGTCGTCTTGTCGGAATCCCGGTACGGCGCGTCTCGTCGGGGTCCCTCCAGGCTAGCAACAAACGAGCGAAGGCCCCGGTGACGGTCGTCACCAGGGCCTCTGCAAGCTTCGCTACAGGTACAGGCCGGTCGAGTCCGACGTGCCCTGGAACCGGTCCGCCGCCACCGCGTGCAGATCGCGCTCCCGCATCAGTACGTACGCGACGCCCCGCACCTCGACCTCGGCACGGTCCTCGGGGTCGTACAGCACCCGGTCACCGATCTCGACGGTACGGACGTTCTGACCGACCGCGACCACCTCGGCCCAGGCCAGGCGACGGCCGACCGCGGCGGTCGCCGGAATCAGGATGCCGCCGCCGGAGCGCCGCTCCCCCTCCGGGGAGTCGGTGCGGACCAGGACCCGGTCGTGAAGCATCCGGATGGGCAGCTTGTCGTGCGTGTTCTCGCTCACGGGGTGAACCTACCTGCCGAGGAGTGCGGGTCAGCGCCTGCCCTTGCGGGAGGACCGGGCGAGCAGCCCGACGACCGCCACGACCACGAGCGCCGCCGGGACGACGCGCTCCAGGCGCGGGGCGCCGTCCGCATGGGTGAAACGTGCCTTCACGTCCGACACGACCCGGTTGACGGCGACGAAGGCGCGTCCCGCGGTCTGGTCGACCGTCGAGGCGACCTTGGCCTTCGCGTCCCCGATGATCGTCTTCGGATGCATCCGAATGCCGATCTCGTCGAGCGTAACGGCGAGCTGCTCGCGCCGGCGGACGATGTCCGCCTCGATCTGAGCAGGGGTCCTGGACTCCGACACCGCGCTGCCTCCGTAGTCGTATTCCGGTCGTTGACGGACAGTCTGTCAGCTCTGACGCGGTTGGGCCGCCCCCGACCCCCATTAGGCTCTGAAGGCGTAAGCGCACTTTCCCGAGGAGAGCCATGAGCGAGCGACTGCAGCCCGGCGACACCGCCCCCGCCTTCACCCTGCCCGACGCGGACGGCAAAGAGGTCTCCCTCGCGGACCACAAGGGCCGCAAGGTCATCGTCTACTTCTACCCGGCCGCGCTCACCCCCGGCTGCACGAAGCAGGCGTGCGACTTCACGGACAACCTGGACGTGCTGGCCGCCGCGGGCTACGACGTCATCGGCGTCTCGCCGGACAAGCCGGAGAAGCTGGCGAAGTTCCGCGAGAAGGAGAACCTGAAGGTCACGCTGGTCGGCGACCCGTCGAAGGAGACCCTGGAGGCGTACGGGGCCTTCGGCGAGAAGAAGCTGTACGGCAAGACGGTGACCGGCGTGATCCGCTCGACGGTCGTCGTCGACGAGGACGGCAAGGTGGAACACGCCTTCTACAACGTGAAGGCCACCGGCCACGTAGCCAAGATCATCAGGGACCTGGGCGTCTGAGCCTTCCGGTTCCGGCACCCGAACGGGCCGCACCGCCTTTCGAGGCGATGCGGCCCGTTCCGTTCTTTCGGACGCGACAGTACGCGACATGGCGTAACCGTCCGATATTCGGCTCTTTGGTCCGTACGGGCTGCGAACGGGCGGCCGGAGCGGAGGGGGTCCGATGGGGACGAGCGCGTACACGAGGGAACGGCTCATCGCCGTTGTGGTGGAGTCGAGGGGGTGGGTGGATCTCATGCGCCGTCTCGGCGTCAACGCGAGCGGGGGGCAACGCCGCACACTGCAGTCGAAGGTTGCCGAGTACGGCATCGACACCAGCCATTTCAAGCATCGAAGCCCCTGGCGCAAGTACACGGACAGCGCCATCGCCGAGGCGGTCGCCGCCTCCACGACGCTCCGCGAGGTCGCGCAGAAGCTCGGCATCCCTCCGGCCACGGGAACGCTCTCGCACATCAGCCGACGGATCGCGGCGGCCGGGATCGACGTCAGCCAGTTCCCCGGGCTGAACCGTTCGACCACGGACCTGCCGTTCACCACGGAGGAGCTCACGACAGCCGCAGCGGCCACGCAGAGCGTCAGGGCGATGGCACGCCTGCTGGGTGTAGGCGATGACGGCAGATCCCGCGCCGCGCTCAGGCACATGCTGCACGAGCGCGGAATCGACATCACCCACTTCACCCACAGGCGCGTCGAAGTGCCGGAGGACCGTTTACGAGCGGTAGTGACGGCTGCCGCCAGTTTCGCCGATGTGATGCGCGCCCTGGGTCTCCCGGTGAGCGACCAGAACCACCGCCGGGTACGGCGACGAGTAGCCGAGCTGGGCCTCGACACGTCGCACTTCAAGCGACGCACCTGGGGCACGGTCCGCGTCGTGGCCCCGAAAGCCATCGCGGATACGGTCTTTCGGGTACGCCCCGAAGGATCGTCGCGCGAGAACCGCGACCGACTCCACCGTGCCCTCAGAGAGGTAGGTGTCCCGTATCGCTGCGTCGAGTGCGGTAACGAAGGTACGTGGAGGGGCGGATCCATCACCCTGCAGATCGACCACATCAACGGAGACTGGCTCGACAACCGCCGGGAGAACCTCCGCTACCTGTGCCCCAACTGTCACTCGAAGACGGCAACTTGGTGCCGCGGCGGCGGGCGTCGCCGATCGACGTAACAACAGCCGTACCCACGCCAGCCGCCTGCCCGCTACCATGGCAGGCGGCTGGCGGCCTTGGCGGAACGGCAGACGCCTCGCGTTTAGGGCGCGATGGGAGAAATCCCGTGAGGGTTCGAATCCCTCAGGCCGCACAAACCGTTAAATCGAAGGCCTCATCCAATTTTCTCTGGGTGAGGCCTTCGCCGTAACTCTCAGCCCAGCAGTTCCTTCACCACCGGGACCAGCGCCCTGAAGGCCTTGCCTCGGTGGCTGATCGCGTTCTTTTCCTGGGGGGTCAGTTCCGCGCAGGTGAGTTCGTAGCCCTTCGGCTGGAGGATCGGGTCGTAGCCGAAGCCGTTCGTGCCCGTCGGGGTGTGGCGGAGGGTGCCTTCCAGGCGGCCCTCTACCACTCGTTCCGTGCCGTCCGGGAGGGCCAGGGCCGCCGCGCACGCGAAGTGGGCGGCTCGGTGTTCGTCCGCGATGTCCGAGAGCTGGGCGAGCAGGAGGTTCAGGTTCGCGCGGTCGTCGCCGTGCGCGCCTGACCAGCGGGCCGAGAAGATGCCGGGGGCGCCGTTGAGGACGTCCACGCAGAGGCCCGAGTCGTCGGCCACGGCCGACAGGCCGGTCGCCTGGGCCAGGGCGTGGGCCTTGAGGAGGGCGTTCTCGGCGAAGGTGACGCCGGTCTCCTTGACGTCGGGGATCTCCGGGAACGCGTCCGCGCCGACGAGTTCCAGGTCGAGACCTGCGTCGGCGAGGATCGCGCGGAGTTCGGTGATCTTGCCCGCGTTGCGGGTGGCGAGGATCAGACGGGTCATGGCATCGATTATCCGGGGTCGGCCGGACGATCGTTCCGGGGCGGGGCTCAGCCCGGCGTGCAGACCTTCGCCACCTCGCCCGCCGCGTCCGTGATCGGCTGGATGTCGGGCGTCGTGTCGCCGTTCTTCACGGCCGTACGGACGGACTCGACGCCCTTCGTGAGGTCGTCCACCGCCTTCGCGAGGTCCGCGTTGTCCGTCGTGTTCTTGAGGTTGCCGAGTTCCGTGGAGATCGAGTTCAGGGACTCCTCGATCTGCGTCACGTCGTTGGAGGCGTTGGAGACGGCCTGCTGGAGCTTGTCGACCGACGTGGCTATCGCGTCGGCGGTCTTGACGCAGTCCATTGCGGTGTCGAGGGCCGCGCAGCCGCTCAGGACGGTGGTGAGTGCGGCGGCCGTGGCCATGGCGAGTGCGAGACGGCGCTTCAAGGCGGGTCCTCCCCCAGATACGTACGGACGAACGACGGACGGGCGCACGGAGCCTATCCGTACTCCCGCCCGTCAGGACGCCGTGGGCAGGAAGCGGGTTGCGACTACAGCGTTCCTTCGAGCGCCTTGCGCTGGATCTCGGCGAGGTCGGCGCAGCCGCCGGACGCGAGGTCGAGGAGGGCGTTGAGCTCCTTGCGGTCGAAGGGCTCGGCCTCGGCGGTGCCCTGGACCTCGACGAATCGGCCGTCGCCGGTGCAGACGACGTTCATGTCGGTGTCGGCGCGGACGTCCTCCTCGTAGCAGAGGTCGAGGAGGGGGACGCCGTCGACGATGCCGACGGAGACGGCGGCGACGGTGCCGGTGAGGGGCTTGCGGCCGGCCTTGACCAGCTTCTTGCCCTGGGCCCAGGCGACGGCGTCGGCGAGGGCCACGTAGGCGCCGGTGATGGCGGCGGTGCGGGTGCCGCCGTCGGCCTGGAGGACGTCGCAGTCGAGGACGATGGTGTTCTCGCCGAGGGCCTTGTAGTCGATGACGGCGCGCAGCGAGCGGCCGATGAGGCGGGAGATCTCGTGGGTGCGGCCGCCGATCTTGCCGCGGACGGATTCGCGGTCGCCGCGGGTGTTGGTGGCGCGGGGCAGCATGGAGTACTCGCCGGTGACCCAGCCTTCGCCGGTGCCCTTGCGCCAGCGCGGGACGCCTTCGGTGACGGAGGCGGTGCAGAAGACCTTGGTGTCGCCGAAGGAGATGAGGACGGAGCCCTCGGCGTGCTTGCTCCATCCTCGGTCGATGGTGACGGGGCGGAGCTGTTCGGGGGTACGGCCGTCGATTCGAGACATGGGGCGAGCCTAGCGGGACATGGGGAAGGGCCCGTTCCCCTGTCGGAACGGGCCCTGCGCCGGTGTGGCTGCCTGCGGGGTCAGCTGCTCACATCATGTCTTCGATGTCGGCGGCGATGGGGTCGGCGTCGGTGCCGATGACGACCTGGATCGCGGTGCCCATCTTCACGACGCCGTGGGCGCCGGCGGCCTTGAGCGCGGCTTCGTCGACGAGGCCGGCGTCCACGACCTCGGTGCGCAGGCGGGTGATGCAGCCCTCGACCTCTTCGATGTTGTCGATGCCGCCGAGCCCGGCGACGATCTTCTCAGCCTTGGTGGCCATGTGTGTCTCCCTGTCCGTTCCGTTCGCGTCCGTTCGCGCTGACGCGAATCTCGGCGCACCTGTGGTCCGCTTTGTCACGGTAACCCACGGTTGGCCCAACTTCGCGAGCGAGTGCCGCCGTTCTGTCGAATGATGACGATCACCGGCGGCCTGTCCTCAGCGGGCTCCCGGGAGCCTATCGCAACTGGTCTACACCAGTGTGCAACACGACGCGGACCCCGGGTTGTTCCGGGCAGGGAGGACGCCGATGAGTACGGACAGCGCCGCGGCCGCGCCGGGGAAGAAGTCCTGGGGGGCCGGGCTCTTCCAGGGTCTCCAGAAGATGGGCCGGAGTCTTCAGCTGCCCATCGCCGTGCTGCCGGCCGCGGGCATCATCAACCGGCTCGGGCAGCCGGACGTCTTCGGCGCGGAGGGTCTCGGCTGGGACAACGTCGCCGCGGTGATGGCGGGCGCGGGCGGCGCGCTGCTCGACGGCAACCTCGGCCTGCCCCTGCTGTTCTGCGTCGGTGTCGCCATCGGCATGGCGAAGAAGTCGGACGGTTCGACGGCGCTGGCGGCCGTCGTCGGCTTCCTCGTCTACTACACGGTCCTGCGTCAGTTCCCGAAGGACTGCCCGGCGGGGACGAAGGACATCAGCGGCGGCTGCCTCGCCGTCGACGACTCCTTCGCCGGTTACACGTACCAGAATCCCGGTGTCTTCGGCGGCATCGTCATGGGTCTGTTCACCGCGTACCTGTGGCAGCGGTACCACAGGACGAAGCTGGTCGACTGGCTGGGCTTCTTCAACGGCCGCCGTCTGGTCCCGATCATCATGACGTTCGTGGCGATCGCCTTCGCCTCGATCTGCCTGTGGGTCTGGCCGCCGATCGGTGAGGGTCTGGAGAACTTCAGCGACTGGCTGGTCGGACTCGGCGCGTGGGGTTCGGGCATCTTCGGCCTGGCGAACCGGGCGCTGCTCGTCATCGGCCTGCACCAGTTCCTGAACGTGCCCATCTGGTTCCAGTTCGGCACGTACGAGAAGCCGGACGGTACGACGGTCCATGGCGACATCCCCATGTTCCTCGCGGGCGACCCGAACGCCGGCCAGTTCCTGACGGGCTTCTTCCCGATCATGATGTTCGCGCTTCCGGCGGCCGCGCTGGCGATCACCCACTGCGCGAAGCCGCACCGGCGCAAGGCGGTCGGCGGCATGATGCTGTCGGTCGCGCTGACCTCGTTCGTCACCGGCATCACCGAGCCGATCGAGTACTCGTTCCTCTTCATCGCCCCGCTGCTCTACGCGATCCACGCCGTGCTCACGGGTGTGTCGATGGCCGTGACGTGGGCGCTCGGCGTGAAGGACGGCTTCAGCTTCTCGGCGGGTCTGATCGACTACGTGATCAACTGGAACCTGGCGACGAAACCGTGGCTGATCATTCCCATCGGTCTCGGCTTCGCGGTCGTGTACTACGCGATCTTCCGGTTCGCGATCACGAAGTTCAACCTCCCGACGCCCGGCCGTGAGCCGGAGGAGGTCGAGGAGGAGATGGAGCGGGACAACGTCAAGTGACCCCGCGCGCTCCCTTCGTCGCCTGACCGTTTCGGGGCCTCCGGCCCCTGCCTGAGGCGCCTGGGCAAGACTCCGCGTAAGACCCTGCGTCCCGCATAAGACCCTGCGTAAGCCCCCTGGAAGGCCCCTGGACCTGACGGTCCGGGGGCCTTATGTCGTTCATTTCCAGCTATGGCTGAGCACACAGAATTCGCAGGTTCCTTATCTAAGTCTCACGTGCTACAACTGGTCTACACCACTCATTGGTGTAGACCACGCGGTCCAGACCACCGCGTTCCACGAGACGTCGCCGTCCCCCCTTTTCACTGTCCTCTGGCGGCGCCTTGCCTTACTGGAGGAAGTTGATGAGTACGGCCACCGCCCAGGCCGCCGCTCCCGCGAAGAAGCGCGGATCCGGCCTGTTCCAGGGCCTGCAGAAGGTCGGTCGCAGCCTGCAGCTGCCGATCGCCGTGCTGCCGGCCGCGGGTATCTTGCTCCGTCTCGGCCAGCCCGACGTGTTCGGTGCCGAAGGCCTCGGCTGGGACAAGGTCGCCTCCGTCTTCGCCACCGCAGGCGGCGCGGTCTTCGACAACCTGCCCCTGCTCTTCTGCATCGGCGTCGCCATCGGCTTCGCCAAGAAGGCGGACGGCTCCACCGCCCTGGCCGCGCTCGTCGGCTTCCTGGTCTACAGCAACGTGCTGAAGGCCTTCCCCGTCGCCGACGCCGTCATCAACACGACGGCCAACAAGGGCGTCGACGTCGCCGCGAAGTACAACAACCCCGGTGTCCTCGGCGGCATCCTGATGGGTCTCATCGCGGCCGTCCTGTGGCAGAAGTTCCACCGGACCAAGCTCGTCGACTGGCTCGGCTTCTTCAACGGCCGCCGTCTCGTCCCGATCATCATGGCCTTCGTCGGCACCCTCGTCGGTGTCGTCTTCGGCCTGGTGTGGGAGCCCATCGGTGAGGGCATCTCCAACTTCGGCGAGTGGATGACCGGCCTCGGTGCCGGTGGCGCCGGCCTCTTCGGTCTCATCAACCGCGCGCTGATCCCGGTCGGCATGCACCAGTTCGTGAACACCGTCTCCTGGTTCCAGATCGGTGACTTCACCAACGCCGCCGGCGAGGTCGTCCACGGTGACCTCAACCGCTTCTTCGCCGGTGACCCGAGCGCCGGAATCTTCATGTCGGGCTTCTTCCCGATCATGATGTTCGGCCTGCCGGCCGCCGCCATCGCCATCGCCCACGCCGCTCGCCCCGAGCGCCGCAAGGCCGTGATGGGCATGATGGTCTCCCTCGCGCTGACCTCCTTCGTCACCGGCATCACGGAGCCGATCGAGTTCACCTTCATGTTCATCGCGCCGGTCCTGTACGCCATCCACGCGGTCCTGACCGCCGTGTCCATGGCCGTCACCTGGGCGTTCGGTGTCCACGCGGGCTTCACCTTCTCCGCGGGCGGCATCGACTACCTGCTGAACTGGAACCTCGCGACCAAGCCGTGGCTGATCATCCCGATCGGTCTCGTCTTCGCGGCGATCTACTACGTGGTCTTCCGCTTCGCGATCACCAAGTTCAACCTCCCGACGCCGGGCCGCGAGTCCGACGAGGAGCTCGAGGACCTCACCAAGGCGTGAGCCTCGCCCCGCAGCAAGAGGAAGGGCCCCGGAACCGAAGGTTCCGGGGCCCTTCCCGTGCTCAGATCTCGTAGACCGCGCCCGGTCTCGCCAGCTCCGCGGGTCCCGCGTACACCTCGCGCGCGTCCGCCAGGTTCCGTTCGCCGTCGGTCCACGGCGGGATGTGGGTGAGGACCAGCCGGCCCACCGACGAACGGGCGGCCTCCGCCCCCGCCTCCCGGCCGTTGAGGTGGAGCTCCGGGACGTCCTCCTTGCCGTGGGTGAAGGAGGCCTCGCAGAGGAAGAGGTCGGTGCCCTCGGCGAGCGTGTGCAGCGCCTCGCAGACCCCGGTGTCCCCGGAGTACGTGAGCGACCGGCCGCCGTGCTCGATCCGGATGGCGTACGCCTCCACCGGGTGGGACACCTTCTCCGTACGGACGGAGAACGGGCCGATCTCGAAGGCGCCCGGCTTCAGGGTGTGGAAGTCGAAGACCTCGCTCATCGAACTGGGCGAAGGGGTGTCCGCGTACGCCGTGGTCAGCCGCTGTTCGGCGCCCTCCGGGGCGTAGACGGGGATCGCGTCGCAGCGTCCGCCCTCGTGCCGGTAGTAGCGGGCGACGAAGTATCCGCACATGTCGATGCAGTGGTCCGCGTGCAGATGGCTGAGGAAGATCGCGTCGAGGTCGTACAGACCGATGTGTCGCTGCAGCTCTCCCAGGGCGCCGTTGCCCATGTCGAGGAGCAGCCGGAAGCCGTCGGCCTCGACGAGGTAGCTCGAACAGGCCGAGTCCGCAGATGGGAACGACCCGGAGCAGCCGACGACGGTGAGCTTCATGGAGCGTGAACCTCCGTGGACGGATCCGTTGACGGATACGGAAAGCGCGCTGTGGAAGGGGGGAGGCTGAGCGGTCTGTCGAGCGTAAGGCGCACCCGGGCCTGTCGCTCCTTCGTGGTGGCCCGTTGTGGGCGAACTCACGGGCTCTGTCACCGGTTCGGATGGATGGCGGGCCGTTGCGGCGGAGCGAGGCGCGCGCCGGTACCGTCTTGAGGTATGGACACGTCGTGGTGGCCCGCGCTGGTCGCGGTCGTGGTGATCGCGCTGGTCGTGGCGCTCGCCGACGGATGGAAGCGTTCGAAGCGGCGGCCCGCGCCCCCGTCGGCGCGTCGGCCCCCGGGGCGGACGCGGCCTCCCGGCCGGCCGCCGCGGAAGGCTCCGCCGCGTCCGGGGCGGGGGCCGAAGGAGGCCGAGATCTGGTGGGCGGACGTGCCGTTCGAGGACGGGCCGGGGTCGAAGGACAGGCCGTGCCTGGTGCTCGCGGTACGGGGGGACATGGCGCTGGTCGCCAAGATCACCAGCAAGTACCACGACGAGCGGCCGGGGGTCATCGCGCTGCCGCCGGGGGCGGTGGGCGACGCGCAGGGGCGGCCGAGCTTCCTGGAGACGGACGAGCTGCGGGAGGTGCCGGTTTCGGGCTTCCGGCGGAGGGCGGGGACGGCGGACCCGGTCGTGTGGGACCAGGTCCGCCATCTGGCGCGGTAGCGCTCTTGCGGGCCTTCGGGGTGCGGGGCCTGCTGGTGAGGGTCCGGGCGCGGAAGCCTGGGCGCGGCTGAGCGCGCCGTTCCGTTGTGCCCACCCGTTCCGCCCCAGCGGAACGAATGCCCACAACTCCCACGACGGCTACGCCCAGAGTTGGCCCTGGACCGCTTCGATCGCTTCCTCTGTCGTCTTGGCCGTGTAGAGGCCCGTCGACAGGTACTTCCAGCCGCCGTCGGCGACGACGAACGCGATGTCCGCGCTCTCGCCGGCCTTGACCGCCTTGTTGCCGACGCCGATGGCCGCGTGCAGGGCCGCGCCGGTGGAGACGCCCGCGAAGATGCCCTCCTGCTGGAGGAGGTCGCGGGTGCGGGTGACCGCGTCGGCGGAGCCGACGGAGAAGCGGGTGGTGAGGACGGAGGCGTCGTACAGCTCCGGTACGAAGCCCTCGTCGAGGTTCCGGAGGCCGTAGACGAGGTCGTCGTAGCGCGGTTCGGCGGCGACGATCTTGACGTCGGGCTTGTGCTCGCGCAGGTAGCGGCCGACGCCCATGAGGGTGCCCGTCGTGCCGAGGCCGGCCACGAAGTGGGTGATCGAGGGCAGGTCGGCGAGGATCTCGGGGCCGGTGGTGGCGTAGTGGGCGCCCGCGTTGTGCGGGTTGCCGTACTGGTAGAGCATCACCCAGGTCGGGTTCTCTGCCGCGAGCTCCTTGGCGACGCGCACCGCCGTGTTCGAGCCGCCGGCCGCGGGGGACGAAATGATCTCGGCGCCCCACATGGCGAGCAGCTGGCGCCGCTCCTCGCTGGTGTTCTCGGGCATGACGCAGACGATGCGGTAGCCCTTGAGCTTGGCGGCCATGGCGAGCGAGATGCCGGTGTTGCCGCTGGTCGGCTCCAGGATGGTGCAGCCGGGGGTGAGCCGGCCGTCCTTCTCGGCCTGCTCGATCATGTGGAGCGCGGGGCGGTCCTTGACCGAGCCGGTCGGGTTGCGGTCCTCCAGCTTCGCCCAGATGCGGACGTCGTCCGAGGGCGAGAGCCGGGGGAGGCGGACCAGCGGCGTGTTGCCGACCGCCGCCAGCGAGGAGTCGTAGCGCATGTGGATCAGACCATGCCGCCGGCGACGGCCGGCAGGATCGTGACGTTGTCGCCGTCGGTGAGCTTGGTGTCGATGCCGTCGAGGAAGCGGACGTCCTCGTCGTTCAGGTAGACGTTGACGAAGCGGCGGAGCTTGTCGCCGTCGACGATGCGGGCCTCGATGCCGGTGTGGCGGGACTCCAGGTCGGCGAGGAGGTGGGCGATGGTCTCGCCGCTGCCCTGGACGGCCTTCTCGCCGTCGGTGTAGGTGCGGAGGATGGTCGGGATGCGGACCTCGATGGCCATGGACGTGGGCTCCTGTCGGAAGTGGCGTGGTGGCGCGGGTGGCGTGGTGCACGGGTGACGCGGTGGGCGCGTGGCTGGCCCCCGCGGGAGGGGGGTCGTGCTCGGAGGTGCGCTCGGGCCGGTCTCGCTCAGAGCGCGGCGCGGGGTGTACAGGTCACGTACGGATCGCGCGGGTCAGGTACAGATCGCGCTGGCGAGGCGGCACAGATCGACGTGCAGGCGTGCCACGAGCAGCATGCTGCTCGGCGTCTCTTCGCTCACGTCGTGGGAAACCATGGGCTCATCGTATCGATTCCCGGTCCGGGTTTCGGAATGTGATCTCACATGGTGAACGGTTCCTGCCCGCCTGCCGGACGCCTGTCGGGCTGGACCACGGATGACCTCGGGAGTTCTCAGACCGCTTCGGTCTCGTAGGCCTCCACGACCTTCACTTCCTCCTCCGTCACGACGCCCTCGACGATGGTGTAGGAGCGGAACTGGAAGGGGCCGGCGCCGTCGCTGTCGGCGGTGGAGACCAGGACGTAGTGGGCCTGGGGCTCGTTCGCGTACGAGATGTCGGTGCGGGAGGGGTAGGCCTCGGTCGCGGTGTGCGAGTGGTAGACGATCACGGGCTCCTCGTCCCGGTCGTCCATCTCGCGGTAGAGCTTGAGCAGATCCGCGGAGTCGAACTCGTAGAACGTGGGCGAGCGGGCGGCGTTCAGCATCGGGATGAACCGCTCCGGGCGTCCGGTGCCCACGGGGCCCGCGACCACGCCGCAGGCCTCGTCCGGGTGGTCCGCGCGGGAGTGTTCCACGATCTGGTCGTACAGGGCCTGGGTGATGGTCAGCATGCCGACAGGATAAGCAGACGGGCCACCCCGTACCGAGGAGTGGTACGGGACGGCCCGGATGCTGGACAGCTGTGCCTTGCGGCGGTGTTTGCGAGCGTGGTTGCGAGCGTGGTTACGAGCGCTTGGCGAAGGCCGCGCCCTCGGGGTTGCGGGCCTTCAGGACCAGGTAGGAGACGCCCAGGATGAGGCCCCAGACCGGCGCCGCGTAGAGGGCGGTACGGGCTCCCTCGTCGATGCCCATCATGACGATGACCATGCCGATGAAGAGGAGCGCGAACCAGCTGGTGTACGGGGCTCCCGGGGCCTTGAAGGTCGACTCGGGGAGTTCGCCGCGGTTCGCCTTGGCGCGGTAGCGGATCTGGCAGACCAGGATCATGATCCAGGCCCACATGCCGGAGATGGTGGCGAAGGAGACGACGTACTCGAAGGCCTTGCCGGGGGCGACGTAGTTGATCCAGACGCCGACGAGCATCAGGGAGGCCGAGAAGGTCAGGCCGAGGAGCGGGGTGCCGCTCTTGGTCAGCCTGGTGAAGATCTTCGGGCCCTGGCCGTTGAGCGCGAGGTCGCGCAGCATGCGGCCGGTGGAGTACATGCCCGAGTTGCAGGAGGAGAGGGCGGCGGTGAGCACCACGAAGTTGACGATGGCGGCGCCGACGCCGAGGCCCATCTTCTGGAAGGCGGCGACGAACGGGGAGACGCCCGGCTGGAACTCGGTCCACGGGACGACCGACAGGATCATGATCAGCGCGCCGACGTAGAAGACGGCGATGCGCCACGGCACGGTGTTGATGGCCTTGGGCAGGACCGTCTTCGGGTCCTTGGACTCGCCTGCGGTGACGCCGACGAGCTCGACGGCGAGGAAGGCGAACATGACGATCTGCAGGGTCATCAGCGTGCTGCCGATGCCGTTCGGGAAGAAGCCGCCCTGGTTCCACAGGTGCGCGACGGTGGCGGTGTCGCCGGCGTCGGAGAAGCCGATGGTGAGGATGCCGGCGCAGATCAGGATCATGCCGATGATGGCGGTGACCTTGACCATGGAGAACCAGAACTCCAGCTCACCGAAGAGCTTCACGGAGATCAGGTTGGCGCCGTAGAGGATGACCGTGAAGACCAGCGCCGAGATCCACTGCGGGATGTCCCACCAGTACGTCATATAGGTGGCGGCGGCGGTGACTTCGGTGATGCCGGTGACGACCCAGAAGAGCCAGTACGTCCAGCCGGTCACGAAGCCCCAGAAGGGGCCCACGAATTCGCGCGCGTACTCGGCGAAGGAGCCGGACACGGGGCGATACATGAGCAGTTCGCCCAGGGCCCGCATGATGAAGAAGATGACCAGGCCCGCGATGGCGTAGGCGAGGATCAGGCTGGGGCCGGCCTTGGCGATGGCCTTGCCCGCGCCGAGGAAGAGGCCGGTGCCGATGGCGCCGCCGATCGCGATCATCTGGATCTGCCGGGCGCCGAGGCCACGCTGGTAGCCCTCGCCGCCCTCCACGGCCCCGTCGGTGCCGTCGTGCTGCTTGTCGACCTGCACAGAGGTCATGGTGGTGCGCCTTTCTCCATGCTGATCCGCGCGACTGCGAGTGCGTCGGCCGCGGATCAGATCCTGATCCCCCCGGATGTGGATGGAGTGCCACCGGCGGTCAGCCGGTCCAAGCGCCCTCGGGGACAGGGGTGGCGTCCCCGAGCGGTCGTGAAGATTTATCACGATGCGGTACACGATCGAGGGACTTGGATGTGGCGCGGACCACAGAAAACGGCGCCCGAAAGGGATTCAACACGGCAAAGCGGACGCTCTGATAACGCATTCGTTATCCGGATTTGAGCGTCCGCTGAGCGAACAGGAGGGGGTGATCCGATGTCGCTACGGCATCGAGGGATCGCCCGGTGTCCTTAAGACATCAGGGTCTCGACGAGGGACTCCTGGAGCGCGCCCAGCCAGAGGTACGCCATCACCATCGGCTTGCGGGGGTCGGAGTCCGGCAGCCGGTACAGCTGCTCGCTCTCGTCGTCGTCGGTGACCTCGAGCCGGGTCCCGATGGTCAGCCGGAGGTCGTTGAGCGCGCCGAGCCAGGCCCGGGACTCGTCCGGGGTCAGCTTCAGGACGGCGCCGCCCTCGCTCGCCGCGTCCGCGGAGAGCCCGTCCAGGGCTCGCACCACCAGGAGGGCGTCCTCGCGCTTGCGGGCCCGCAGGTCGTTCTCGGTGTAGCGGCGGAAGTCGGAGGCGGCCGCCCGCAGCTCCTCGCTGTCGTCCCCGTACGCGTCGGGGAAGAGGCGCTTGAGCGCGGGGTCGGACGGCGGCTTGCTCGGGCCCTCGGCGAAGAGCGCGGCCAGCGGGTCGGCGTCCTTCGCGGGCTCGTCGCCCGGTCCGATCAGCTCCATGAGCTGGACGGCGAGGGAGCGGAGGATGGAGATCTCGACGTCGTCGAGGGCGACGGCGGCGCCACCGCCGGGCAGGACCTCGAAATGCCCGGCCATCAGCCGCGGTCCTGGGTGAGGGTCGCCCAGAGTCCGTAGCCGTGCATCGCCTGCACGTCCCGCTCCATCTCCTCGCGGGTGCCGCTGGAGACCACCGCGCGGCCCTTGTGGTGCACGTCGAGCATCAGTTTGTGCGCCTTGTCCTTGGAGTATCCGAAGTACGCCTGGAAGACGTAGGTCACGTAGCTCATCAGGTTGACCGGATCGTTGTGCACGAGGGTCACCCAGGGCACGTCCGGTTCGACGACCGCGGAGACCTCCTCGGCCGACTCGGTACGTTCGATCTCAATAGGCGCGACGCTCACTCACCCCATGCTGCCACCCCGGGGTGCCCGTCGCACAAACGGGTCGGGCCTTCCCGGCGCGTACGGCCTAGAAATCGTCAGAGTGACGATTTCTGCGCTAGCATCGCTGACATGAACGCTGCGGACCTTGGGCTGCCGGTGGACGTGCCGTCGACCGCGCTCTTCACCGATCAGTACGAGCTGACCATGCTCCAGGCGGCCCTGCGGGCCGGCACCGCCGACCGGCGCTCCGTCTTCGAGGTCTTCACCCGGAGACTGCCCGAGGGGCGGCGCTACGGCGTCCTCGCGGGCGTCGGCCGGGTCCTCGACGCCGTCGAGAACTTCCGCTTCGACCCCGCCGTCCTGGGCTTCCTGCGCGAGCGCGGCATCGTCGACGAGCCGACCCTCGAATGGCTGGCGCGCTACCGCTTCTCCGGCGACATCTGGGGGTACCCCGAGGGCGAGGTGTACTTCCCCGGCTCCCCCGTGCTGCGCGTCGAGGGCTCCTTCGCCGAGTGCGTGCTCCTGGAGACCGTGATCCTCTCGATCCTCAACCACGACTCGGCCATCGCCGCCGCCGCCTCCCGCATGTCGGCCGCGGCCGGCGGGCGCCGGCTGATCGAGATGGGCGCCCGGCGCACCCACGAGCTGGCGGCGGTCGCCGCCTCCCGCGCCGCGTACGTCGGCGGCTTCGAGGCCACGTCGGACCTCGCGGCCGGCTTCCGCTACGGCATCCCGACCGTCGGCACCTCCGCCCACGCCTTCACCCTCCTCCACGACAGCGAGCGGGACGCCTTCCGCGCACAGGTCGAGACCCTCGGCCGCGGTACGACCCTGCTCGTCGACACGTACGACGTGACCGAGGCCGTCCGTACCGCCGTGGAGGTGGCGGGGCCCGAGCTCGGCGCCGTCCGCATCGACTCCGGCGACCTGCTGCTCGTCGCCCACCGGGTGCGGGCGCAGCTCGACGAGCTGGGCGCGCGGGACACCAGGATCGTGGTCACCTCGGACCTCGACGAGTACGCCATCGCCTCGCTCGCGGCGGCCCCGGTCGACGCGTACGGGGTCGGCACGCAGCTGGTCACCGGCAGCGGCCACCCGACCTGTTCCATGGTCTACAAGCTGGTGGCGCGGGCGGCCTCCGCCGACCTCAAGGCGCCCCTCGTGCCGGTGGCCAAGAAGTCCCTGGGCGGCAAGGCCTCGGTCGGCGGGCGCAAGTGGGCGGCGCGCCGGCCCGACGCGCACGGGATCGCGGAGGCGGAGGTCGTGGGGACCGGGCCGGTGCCGCCGGAGCTGGCCGACCACCAGCTCCTGGTGGAGCTGGTCAAGGGCGGCGACGTGGTCGCCAGGGAGCCGCTCGAAGCCGCCAGGGCCCGGCACATCGCGGCCCGTGGCGGGCTGCCGATGTCGGCCATCCAGCTCTCGCGGGGCGAGCCGGTGCTGCCTACGGAGTACATGTAGGGCCTGAACCCGGACGACAGGCCCCAAGGCTCCTGCCGACGCCCCCTCCCGGAGGCAGGGGGAAGTCTTTAGGCTCGAACCCACCCCTCCCCGACCCGCTAAGGACACCCGCCATGCACCGCGCATTGATCGTTGTGGACGTTCAGAACGACTTCTGCGAGGGCGGCAGCCTCGCGGTGACCGGCGGCGCGGACGTCGCCGCCGCCATCACCGACCTGGTCGGCCAGACGGCGGGCACGTCCTACCGGCACGTGGTCGCCACCCGCGACCACCACGTCGACCCGGGCGCGCACTTCGCCCCGGCCGGCGAGGCGCCGGACTACGTCACCTCCTGGCCGGTGCACTGCGTGGCCGGTACGGAGGGGGTGGGCTTCCACCCGAACTTCGCCCCCGCCGTCGCCAGCGGGGCGATCGACGCCGTCTTCGACAAGGGCGCCTACGAAGCGGCGTACAGCGGCTTCGAGGGGCGCGACGAGAACGGGCGGACGCTCGTGGAGTGGCTGCGGGCGCGGGACGTCACCGAGGTCGACGTGGTGGGCATCGCCACGGACCACTGCGTCCGGGCGACGGCCCTGGACGCGGCCCGTGAGGGCTTCCGCACCCATGTCCTGCTCGACCTGACGGCGGGCGTCGCGAAGGAGACGACGGACCGGGCCCTGGAGGAGCTGCGGGCGGCGGGCGTGGAGCTGACGGGCCGGCCTGCGGTCCCGTAGGGACGGGCCCGGGTCTTACGCGGCCGGTTCCCTGGGGAGGGACCGTACGGGGTGCCAGAGCTCCTGGGCGGCGCCCGGGGTGGATCTCCACAGCAGGCCGTCCGGGTGGTGCAGGACGGCCGTGATCTCGTCCGGGGTGGGCGGCTCGCTGTTGCCGCGGAGGTAGACGGCCCGCAGTCCGAGGTTCCGCAGCCTGGTCAGGGCGCGGGCACGGTTCGCGGCGTGGACCAGGAAGCGGACCGTGGCGCCGTCGCGGGCCGGGCTGGGCAGCCCTATGGCGACGACCACGCTACCTCCGGGCAACTTGCAGAACCCTCCGTTGGGCATGCGGAACCACTCCCCCGTGGATCGAATGTCAATAAGAAAAGCGTCAGACGCACCTAAACACGATCGGCCGCCGCCCGCTAGAGGGCGACGGCCGATCACGCTTTGACCTGCGGTTTTACCGATTACTTAGTGGAGGGACCCACGCGGACCGTGATCGTCTGGCCGTTCAGCGGCTCCTTGACGACCTCGATCTTGGTGTTGGTGTCAGTTACCTGGACACCGGCGCGCTGGGTCTCCGGGTACCAGTAGGTGCCCTTGCGGTCGTCGAAGACCGGGTTGCCCGGCTGCGAGTTCACCCACGCCGGGACGTCGGCCTTGTGGAGCAGGAGGCCGTCGGTCCGGTAGGTGCCGAAGGTGGAGTCGTACGCCTGGACGCGGTTGCGCATCAGGGTGCCGTCCGTGAACTTCAGCGGGGTGGCGTGCGCGTCGACCGGCAGGATCAGGCCCTGGCCCGGGTGGACGGCGGTGTTGTTGTCCTTCTGGGAGAGGTCCCACTTCCAGATGAGCAGACCGTTCTGGTACGGGTAGTGCTCGACCCAGCTGGACTTCTCACCCGTGAAACCGAAGTTGTACGGGCCGACCTTGAGGGTGGCGTCGTACGAGACGTACTGGCGGTTCTCCGCGATGTAGTACTGCTCGTACTCCTTGGTGAAGCCCTTGCCGACCCGCGAGAAGCCCTTCGCGACCCAGCCGTTGTCACCGTTCTCGGCGTTGTCCGAGAAGAGGGCGGCACCGTCGGCGGTCAGCGTGATGGCGTCGGCGGTGAAGCCCTTGCCGCCCGCGCCGCCGTCCGTCTGGTAGCGGAAGCGGAGGTCGAACTTCTTGCCCGCGTAGGCGTCGAGGCCGTAGACGAGCTTCTTGTGGGTGCCGGAGACGTCGGTCAGCGCCGGGGCGCCGCTGGCGTCGCGCGGGAGCGCCTTGCCGTCGGCGGTGCCGTCGAGAGCCGTCCAGTTGGCGCCGCCGTCGGTCGACACCTCGGTGTAGAGGTAGTCGTAGTCGAGCTCGATGTCGTACCAGCCCTGGAGCTCCAGGGAGGCGGACGTCTTGCCCGTCAGGTCGACGGAGCGGGTCAGGGTGTTCTTGAGGTCGTCACCCATGTTGCTCCACCACTGGGTGGCACCCTCGGCGGGGGCCACGACGTCGGTGGTGACGGCCTTCTTCGGCAGCTCGACGAGGAGCGCCTGCGGGTTCTCGGTGTTGTACGCCGCGACACCCAGCTTGTGCGTGGACTTCCACGCGCGCGCCTCGTCGGCGACCTTGGTGTAGTTGAGCCAGCCGAGCTGCAGCTTGTCCCAGGCGTTCATGTCGCCGGGCAGGTCGCCGATGGCGTCCTTGCCGCGGCCGAGCCAGGAGCCGGACGACATGAGCGACCAGAAGCCGGTCGAGTTCTCGGCGCCCTTGAGGCCCGAGGTGTCGTACAGGTCAGGGAGGCCGAGGTCGTGGCCGTACTCGTGCGCGAAGACGCCGAGGCCGCCGTTCTCGGGCTGCATCGTGTAGTCGCCGACCCAGATGCCGGAGTCGCCGATCTGCGTGCCGCCGGCCTTGTTGTTGGCCGGGCCGGTCTTGCCGGCGTTGGTGCCGTACGCGTACCAGCGGTGGGCCCACAGGGCGTCGCCGCCCTGGGCGCCGCCGCCCGCCGACTCGTCCTCGCCCGCGTGGACGATCTGGAAGTGGTCGATGTAGCCGTCGGGCTCGTTGAAGTTGCCGTCGGCGTCGAAGTCGTACCGGTCCCAGAGGTCGTACTGGGCCATGTCGGCCTTGATCTGGGCGTCGGTGCGGCCCTTGGCCTTCTGGTCGGCGACGAAGGCGGTGACGCCGTCGCGGACCGCGTCCCAGACGTTGGCGCAGTTGCTGTTGCCGCAGTAGTTCGAGCCGTAACGGGCCTCGTTGTACTCGACCTTGACCCAGTCGGAGACGCCGCCGTCGACCGAGTACCGGCCGGACGAGGTCTTCTCGTAGTAGGTCTTCAGCGACTGCTTGGGCTGTCCCTTGGCGTCCTTGCCGGTGCCGAAGTACAGGTCCTGGAAGTGCTTCTGGTTGTAGTCCGCCTGCCAGGCCGTGGAGTTGTCCTTCGCACGGTCCGGCTGGGCTATCTGGTTGTGCAGCGGGCCGGGCGTGCCGCCGAACTTCGGCTTCAGCTCGTCCGTGTCGTCGTCGGCCCGGTTGACCAGGGTGGTGTTGTCCACCTTGTCGCCGAACTCGACCAGGATCGTGAAGATCTTGTCGGTCTTCTCGCGGCCGAGCTCGACGTACTTCTTGTCGTCGAGCTTGACGACCTGCGAGCCACCGCGGCGCTCGACCTTGGCATCGCCGTTCAGCACCTGCTCCAGGGCGGCCTTGCGCTGCTGCGCCTGCTGCTCGCTGAAGGGGCCTTCGAGGTCGTGGTCGACGGCCGTCTTGTCGACGCCGTGGCCGTGCCCGTCGCCGGCGCCGGGCGCCGGGTCGTGGCGGACGTCGGCCGCCGACGGCGCGCTGCCGTGGTTGTCGGCCCATGCGGTGGTGAAGGTCGAGGCGGTGGCGGCGGTAGCCGCGAGCGCCACGACGACTGCGGACGCTCTGATCGCCCGTCGTCTGTTGGTCACTTGAAGTTGTCCTCCCCGGCGCCCGCCGCCCTCGGACCAGATGGTGGGGTGTCCGTCCGGCGGGGTCGCGCGTCACAAGTGACGACATTCGACCGGAGAGAGACAAGAAAAGACAGATCTTGACTTGCACCGACCAACTGCACTATGCGGGAGGCGTGTTCCGATTATCGGACAGATGGGCGGCGCACACTCAGGGACAGTTGGGACTTTCGTGCCCCCGCGCGCCCCCCGTGCAACGGCACCGTGGGTAAGGTCACGCTTACCCCCCGCCCTTCTCGGGCATCGAGCGTCGTAGAGTCGACCCCATGCCCGGAGGGACGGTATCCGTCATGCAGCGACCGAACGCCGCGCAGCTCGCCTACGGTTCGGCCACCGTCGTCCTCGCGACCGTCGCCCTCCTGCTGCTCTCCCGTACGACGACCACCCTCGGCATCACGGTGATCAGCCTCGCCGGACTGCTGCTCGGAGTGCTCGTGGCGGTGACGATGCCGGTGCGTCCGGCGTCCGTCAAGATCCTGGACGCGGTTCCGGAACCCCGCGGGAACGACGAGGTCCGGGTACCGACCGCGCCTGTGGGCGCGGGGGCCGATACCCGGACCGGTTCGTGATCCTTCGAGCCTGACGGCCTACTGCGGGACGGAGACCACCACCGTCTTCGCCGCCTTGTCGTGCAGACCCTGCTTGTACGGCTTGTCGACCAGGATCAGGATCAGGATCAACAGCGGCCACAGGCAGGCGCAGCAGATCAGCGCCGGCAGCCACAGGACGACCGCGCGCAGCAGCGACTGGCTCATCGGGGGCGTGGCGCCGTCGTTGAGCATCGCGACCCGCAGCTTCATCAGCTTCTTGCCGATGGTCTGGCCGTTCCTGGCGGTCATCACCGTGTCGTACGCGACGTACGCGACGATCGTGATGAGCTGGAAGACCAGCTGGCTCCCGCCGTTCAGGCTGTTGACGGTGTCACCGAAGTCGCTGTCGTTGTCGGTCGCCCGGGCGTAGATGTCGAACGGGATGCCGATGACCGCCAGCGGGATCGCGATGATCAACCAGTCGATGAGCCGCGCGAGGATGCGCCGGCCCGACTCGGCGAGCGGCGGCATCCCGGAGAGCGGATCCGTCCCGCCGTACCCCCCGCCGTAACCGCCGTACGGAGGCGGGGGCGGCATGCCGCCGTCGTACGGGGAGCCGCCAGAGGAGCCGTACGGATCCCCGCCGGAGGGACCGTACGGACTTCCCGGCGGGGGTCCTCCGGGGGGCGGCTGGCCACCGCCCGGGGGCGGGGGCGGCTGGCCGGCGGAGGGCGGCGGGGGCTCCTGCGGCCTCTTGAGGAACGGGTCCTCCTCGGGCGGCTGGCCGGGCGGCGGCTGATCGGTGCTCATGGGGGCAGTGCATCGCGGCCCCGGCGCCCCCGCACTCCATCACCGCCCGTTCGGGGGACCCGGCCCCCCGGCCGGCTCAGCGCGCCACGAAGGTGCGCGCGGCCTTGTCGTGCCAGCACTGGCGCCAGGGGCGGTCGAACAGACACCACAGGACGTTGAACACGCCGATGGCCAGGAGCCCCAGGACGCTGTAGACGATCCAGCGGCGCAGCGACGCCCCGAACCTCGGCGGCTGGTGCGCCTCGATGTCCCGCACCTCGATCCCGCACAGCTTCTTGCCCAGGGTGCGGCCCCACCGGGAGGTCGGCACCACCTCGTACAGGATGCCGATGACGAACAGCGCGGCCAGCGCGATGCCGAACTGGACGGAGGTCGTCCCGTCGAGCAGCCAGACCTGGACGGTGACGCCGGACTGCCTGGCCGCCTCGATCTTGCCGTCGATGTGGTCGAGGGCCGTGGTCACGAAGGGGAAGGAGGCGCCGCCGACCAGGGCGCCCAGGACCACGGTGTCGATCAGCCGGGCGAGCAGCCGCCTGCCGTGCCCGGCGGGGCGGGCGGAGGCCTGCTCGCGGGCCGCCTGGACGAACAGGTCGTCGACGGGCGGCTTCCAGGGGACGACGGGCTGCTGCTGCTCCGACGCCTGGGGCTGAGCCTGCTGCGGCTGGGGCTGTTGCGACTGCTGCGGCTGCTGGGCCCAGGAGGGGGTGGCGGGCGGTTGCTGTACGGGGGTGGGCGCGGGAGCCGGGGCCTGAGCCTGCGGCACGGGCGCCGGAGCCGGGGTCCGCTGTACGGGCGCGGGAGCGGGCGCCTGCTGTACGGGGGTCGGCGCGGGAGCCGGAGCCGGCGTGGGCGTCGGGATCGGCATGACCGGCATCCCGCCGAGTCGCGCGGCTCCCCCGGCCGTCCGGGGATCGGCGTTCCGGGGGTCGGCGTTCCGCGGGTCGGCCGTCCGGGGCTCGACCGTCTGCGGGGCGGCGTGCGCCCGCGCCTCGGCGGGCTCGCTCGCACCGGCGACCGGCCAGTCGGCGGGGGTGCGCGGGTCGGCGGTCCGGGGTGCGCCCCAGGAGACCTTCTGGTCGCGGTCGCCGCCGAAGCCGGTCTGGCGGGAGGTGTCCGCCTGCCACGCGGACGCGGGTTCCTGGGGGGCAGGCTCCTCGTCGAAGAAGACGGGTCCGGTCTCCTCCACCGCGGGTACGGGGGCGGGGGCGGACGCCTGGGCCGGTACGTGCACGGGCGCCTGGACCTGCACCGGCTCGCGCTCGGGCTCGGGCTCGGGTTCGGGTTCGCGCTCCGGCTCACGCTCGGCCTGCCGTACCGGAACCGGCACGGGTGCCGGGCCCGAGGCCAGGATGGGGCCCGCCGGGATCGCCGAAACCGGGGGGCCGGGCGGAACCTCGCCCTCCTTGGGCGCGGGCCGGCTCGTACCGGGAACCCAGGCGCCCCCGTTCCAGAACCGGATGTACCCGGGAATGGACGGGTCCGGGTAGTACCCCGCCTGCGGTACCTCTCCGCCGCCTCCAGGAGGAGTAGCCACTGCCCCGACTCCGTTCAGTCACAACGCCTTTGATCCGCGCGGCCCGCGTGCCGGGCGTGCCGCGCCCAAGGAGGACAGTAACGAAGAACGTCCCCGGGGGAACAAGGAGCCCGCGAGAAAGCCCCGCCTTCGGGCGACACGTACCGGAATCGATCACTCATGGTGATGTTCGGGCCGATGGATCCTGCCCGGAAGGCCGCCGGAAAAACTTCCCGGAAAAAATCTCCCGAAGTCGCGTAATGAGCTGCGTCCACCCCGCTCTCTCCAGGTGAAGGCCCGTCCGGGGCCCCACCGCGAGAGGGAGTACGACCATGCAGAACACCGACAACACCACGGTCGAGCGCGAGCTGGAGCTGAACCTGGTGCTCTCGCCCGAGCGCGCCGTCCCCGTCCCCGCCCGGCTCGCCTACCGCACCGACGACCCGTACGCCGTCCACATCACCTTCCACATCGGCACGGATCACCCCGTCAACTGGACGTTCGCGCGTGAACTCCTCGTCGAGGGCGTGTTCCGGGCCTGCGGCCACGGCGACGTGCGCATCTGGCCCACCAAGGTCGACGGCCGCAGCGTCATCCTGATGGCGCTCTCCTCCCCCGACGGCGACGCGCTGCTCGAAGCCCCGTCAGCGCAGGTGTCCGCCTGGCTCGAGCGCACCCTGCGGGTGGTGCCGCCGGGCACCGAGTCCGAGCGGCTCGGCATCGACGACGGCCTCGCCGAACTCCTGGCGACCACCGTGATCGCCGACGAACTGTGGCTGCGCGACCCGTGGCCGTCGGACGAGTCGCAGGACGGCGAGCTGTGATTCCCGTACGCGCGCGTGGACCTGGATTCAGAACAGCTTTCCGGGGTTGAGCAGCCCCAGCGGGTCGAAGGTCGCCTTGATCCCCCGCTGGAGTTCGAGGCCCACCGGACCCAGCTCCCGTGCCAGCCACTCCTTCTTGAGGACGCCCACACCGTGCTCGCCGGTGATCGTGCCGCCGAGCGCGAGCCCGAGCGCCATGATCTCGTCGAAGGACTCCCGCGCCCGCCGCGACTCGTCGTCGTCGGTGTGGTCGAAGCAGACGACGGGATGGGTGTTGCCGTCACCCGCGTGCGCGCAGACGCCGATCGTGAGCCCGTACTTCTCCGCGACGGCGGCCGTGCCGTCGAGCATCTCGGCGAGCCGGGTCCGCGGCACGCACACGTCGTCGATCATCGTCGCGGACTTGATCGTCTCCAGGGCGGTGAGGGAGAGCCGGCGCGCCTGGAGGAGGAGTTCGGACTCGGCGGCGTCCGCGGCCGGCACGACCTCGGTCGCGCCCGCCGCCGCGCACAGCTCCCCGACAGCGGCCAGATCGGCGGCCGGGTCCGGGGTGTCGAACGCGCACAGGAGCAGCGCCTCGGTGGTGTCGGGCAGACCCATGCGCGCCAGCTTGTTGACCGCCCGGACGGTGGTGCGGTCCATGAGTTCGAGCAGCGACGGGGTGTGCCCGGCCTCCATGATCGCGCAGACGGCCGCGCAGGCCGCCGCGGCGGAGGGGAACTCGGCGGCGAGCGCGAGCTGCGCCGGAGGCTGCGGCCGGAGGGAGAGCACGGCCTTGACGACGATGCCGAGACTGCCCTCGGAGCCGACGAAGAGCCTGGTCAGGTCATAGCCGGCGACGCCCTTGGCGGTGCGGCGGCCGGTGGTCAGGAGCCGGCCGTCGGCGAGGACGACGTCCAGACCGAGGACGTACTCGGCGGTCACCCCGTACTTCACACAGCACAGGCCGCCGGAGGCAGTGCCGATGTTCCCGCCGATGGTGCACGTCTCCCAGCTGGAGGGATCCGGCGGGTAGTACAGACCCTGATCGGCGACGGCCCGTGAGAGCACCGCGTTGACGACACCCGGCTCGACGACGGCGATCCGGTCGACCGGGTCGATCTCCAGGATGCGGTCCATCTTGACCAGCGAGAGCACGATGCAGCCCTCGGAGGCGTTGGCGCCGCCGGACAGGCCGGTACGGGCCCCCTGGGGGACGACGGGCACGCGGAGTTCCGTCGCCGTGCGCATGACGTGCTGGACCTGCTCGACGGTGCGCGGCAGCACGACGACCGCGGGGGTGCCGGCCGCGCAGAAGCTCGCCATGTCGTTGGCGTAGGAGGCGGTCACGTCCGGGTCGGTGAGCAGCGCCTCGGCGGGGAGCCCGGCGCGCAGCCGCGTCAGAAGATCGTCCATGCGTCCAGCGTGGCACCCGGGGCCATCGGTGTGAACCCGCCGGAGCGGGTGCTTCGTGTGCTCTTCGTACAGGTGCGGGCGGGCGCACAGTGAGCGCCATGAAGACGCAGAACGTGTCGAGGACGGTCCTGGCGGCCGGAGTGGGCGCGGTGCTCGCGGCGACGGCCCTGCTGTACGTCCCCGAGTTCGTCGGCCAGGAGCCGCCGCCCCCGCCGAGCCCGGCGGAGCGGGCGACGACCGCGGCCCACGCGGGCGCGCAGGCGGCGCTGCCCGACCTGGCCGCGCTGATCACCGACCGGGAGAAGTGGCTGCGCGCCCACCCGGACGACGACGCGTCCTGGGCGGACCTCGGGGCGGCGTACACGGAGCGGGGCACCCGGCTCGGAGACGTACGGGACTATCCGCGGGCCGAGCGGGCCCTGCGCCGCTCCCTGGCCGAACGGCCCGCCGACCGCGGCAATGTGACGGCGCAACTGGGGCTCGGGGCGCTCGCCGGGGCGCGCGGCGACTGGAAGACGGCGAAGGAGTGGGGCGAGCGGGTACGGAAGGCGGACCCGCGCCGCTGGCTCGCGTACCCGGTCCTGATGGACGCGTACAACGGCCTCGGGGAGTACGGGGCGGCCCAGAAGGCCATGGAGACCCTGGAGAAGCTCCACACGGGCGCGGTGGTGCGTACCCGGGCGGCGCAGACCTACCGCGACCGGGGCTGGCGCGAGGACGCCGACGCGGCGGCCCTCGACGCGGCGGCGCTCGCCGAGACGGACGCGGAGAAGGCGGCGTCGCTCGCGCGGCTCGGGGACCTGGCGTGGGAGCGGGGCGAACCGGAGGAGGCGCTCGCGCGGTACGGGTCGGCGCTGCGGCTCGTACGGGACCACGGCCCCTCCCTCGCCGGCCGGGCGCGGGCGCTCGCGGCGCTCGGCCGGACCGGGGAGGCGCTGCGCGACTGGCGGGCGGCGCTCGCCAGGCTGCCGCTGCCGGAGTACGTCCTGGAGGCCGGCGAGCTGTCCGAGTCGCTGGGCCTGGACGGCGACGCGCGGGCCCTGTACGAACGGCTGCGGACGGGGACGTGGGCGCGCGGGCAGGTGCCCCTGGCCCTCCTCGACGCGGACCACGGCGATCCGGCGGCGGCGGTGGCCCGGATGCGGGCGGAGTGGGCGCGGGGGCACCGGTCGGTGGGGGTCGCGGACGCGCTGGGCTGGGCGCTGTACCGGGCGGGGCAGCCGAAGGAGGCGCTGGAGTACGCGAAGCGGGCCACGGACGAGGGGGTGCGGAGCGCGCTGTTCACGTACCACCTGGGCGAGATCGAACGCGCCCTGGAACAGACGGGGCCGGCCCGGCGTCACCTGGCGGAGGCGCTGCGGATCAACCCGCACTTCTCGCCGCTGCTCGCCGCGAAGGCGACGGAGTCGTTGACGGCGGTGGGCGAACCGCCGGAGGAACTGCCGAAGGAACTACGGCGGCCCCCGGAGGCCGAGGCGAAGCCGTCGCCTACGGAGAAGCCGGAGCCCCCGAAGACCCCGGAGACCCCGACCGACCCGCCGAAGGCGACGCGACAGCCCTGAGGTGCGGCGCCGCACATGTGGTCCGGGTCCAGGCTCGGAAGCCTGGGCCCGGCAGGGGGCGCCGTCCCGTTGTGCCCACCCGTCCCGCCCAGCGGGACGACTGCCCACAACGGGGGACCATCGGCTGCGGGCGGTACCGGCTGGTGGGCCGCCCGCAGTCGGCTACAGGTTGCCGCGCTTCTCCTGCTCGCGCTCGATCGCCTCGAACAGGGCCTTGAAGTTGCCCTTGCCGAAGCCCATCGAGCCGTGGCGCTCGATCATCTCGAAGAAGACGGTCGGGCGGTCCTGGACCGGCTTGGTGAAGATCTGCAGCAGGTAGCCGTCCTCGTCGCGGTCGACGAGGATCTTCAGCTCGCGCAGGGTCTCGACGGGCACCCGGGTCTCGCCGGCCCACTCGCCGAGGGTGTCGTAGTACGAGTCGGGGGTGTCGAGGAACGCGACGCCCGCGGCCCGCATCGCGCGCACGGTGGCGACGATGTCGTTGGTGGCAAGGGCGATGTGCTGGACGCCGGCGCCGCCGTAGAACTCCAGGTACTCGTCGATCTGCGACTTCTTCTTCGCGATCGCCGGCTCGTTGATCGGGAACTTCACCTTGAGGGTGCCGTCCGCGACGACCTTCGACATCAGGGCGGAGTACTCGGTCGCGATGTCGTCGCCCACGAACTCCTTCATGTTCGTGAAGCCCATGACGTTGTTGTAGAAGCCGACCCAGTCGTTCATCTTGCCGAGCTCGACGTTGCCGACGCAGTGGTCGATGGCCTGGAAGGTGCGCTTGGCCGGCGGCTCGACGATCGGGTTCGCGGCGACGAAGCCCGGGAGGTACGGGCCGTCGTAGCCGGAGCGCTCGACGAGGGTGTGGCGGGTCTTGCCGTACGTCGCGATGGCGGCAAGGACGACAACCCCGTGGTCGTCCTTGACCTCGTACGGCTCGGTGAGACCCGTGGCGCCGTGCTCGACGGCGTACGCGTACGCGGCGCGCGCGTCCGGCACCTCGATCGCGAGGTCGACGACGCCGTCGCCGTGCTCGGCGACGTGGTCGGCGAGGAAGCGGCCGTGGTCGGTGGCGACCTTGATGACGGAGGTGAACACGAAGCGGGCGGCGCCGTTCGTCAGGACGTAGCTGGCGGTCTCGCGGCTGCCGTTCTCCGGTCCGGAGTAGGCGACGAGCTTCATGCCGAAGGCCGTGGAGTAGTAGTGCGCGGCCTGCTTGGCGTTGCCGACGGCGAAGACGACCGCGTCCATTCCCTTGACCGGGAAGGGATCGGCCTTACGCGCGGTGGAAGGGGTGTGATCGATGGTCTCAGTCATGGGAGCAGCGTCGCGCCGTCCGGCAAGGTGCGCAATAGTTTGCTGAGCGGCTGGTCAATGTGTACAGCAATCCGGCAGCATCGGCGGGCGACTTGTACATGGTGACCACCGGGAGGCCCTCGTGGCGATCGATCATTTGGACGGCCGGCTGATCGTGCTGCTTGCACGGGAGCCGCGCATCGGGGTGCTTGAGGCCTCGCGCCGGCTCGGGGTGGCGCGCGGGACGGTGCAGGCACGGCTGGACCGGCTGCAGGCGAGCGGGGTGATCCGGGGCTTCGGTCCGCAGGTGGATCCGGCGGCGCTGGGCTATCCGGTGACGGCGTTCGCGACGCTGGAGATCAAGCAGGGGCAGGGCGCGGACGTGCGGGAGCACCTGGCGACGGTCCCCGAGGTGCTGGAGCTGCACACGACGACGGGTCACGGCGACATGCTGTGCCGGCTCGTGGCCCGCTCGAACGCGGACCTCCAGCGGGTGATCGACAAGGTGGTGGCCTTCGAGGGGATCGTGCGGGCGTCGACGGCGATCGTGATGGAGAACCCGGTGCCGCTGCGGATCATCCCGCTGGTGGAACAGGCGGCGAGCGGGGAGTCGCTGTAGACCTGCCGACCGGACGCAAAGAAGAGGTTGCAAAGGATTGGTTGCAAAAAACCCTTGCAACCAATCCTTTGCAACTCTACGCTTTGAACATGTCCGAGCCCGAGGAACACCTGAGCCGCCAGCTGGACCCGCGCTCCCTGCGCGGGCTCGCCCACCCGCTCCGCATCCGGCTGCTGCGCGCCCTCCGCCGGAACGGCCCGGCCACCGCCTCCCAACTGGCCGAACAGCTGGGCGAGTCCAGCGGTGCGACCAGCTACCACCTGCGCCAGCTCGCGGCCCACGGCTTCGTCGAGGACGACCCGACACGGGGCAAGGGACGCGAGCGGTGGTGGAAGGCAGGCCAGCAGGGCACGAGGGTCGACGCCTCGCTCTACGAGAACCCGGACCCGGAGGTCCGCGGCGCCCTCGACATCTACGTCCACGAGATCGCGACCATCCACACGCAGGAGCTGAGCACCTACCTCGGCACCATGCACGACTGGAACCAGACCTGGCTCAGCGCCTCCGACATGAGCGACTTCACCCTGCGGCTGCCCCCCGAGAAGCTCCGCGAGCTCGACGAGAAGATGCACACCCTCATCGAGTCGTACCGGGACATCGAGGAGGCCGACGCGCCGGACGCCGAGCGCGTACGGATCCATCTGCACGCGTTTCCGCAGCACGAGAACTGACGGAAGGAACCACGCAGTCATGAACGCCGACATCCACCTCCAGCTCCACCAGCTGCACGCCGCCGAACTCCACCGCGAGGCCGCCGCCACCGTCCCTCACCCCTCCGGCTCCACCCTCCGGGTCCAGCTCGGCTGGCGACTCGTCGAGTTGGGCCTGCGCATGGCCACGCCCGCGCACCGCCCGGTCACCCTGGCGGCATGACCGCACCGGGGGGACACCACGCGGACACGGCGAAGGGGGATACGGCGAAGGGGGATGCAGCGAGGCGGGACCGCGTCCCGCTCGCGACCGTCCTGGCCGCCAACGCCGTATCGATCACCGGAAATTCGCTCACCCTCATCGGCGTCCCGTGGTTCGCGCTGGACACCACGGGAAGCCCCGGCAAGGCGGGGATCGTCGCCTTCTGCGCGGCCCTGCCCGTCCTCGTCTCGGCCATCGCCGGCGGCCCGGTCATCGACCGGCTCGGGCGGCGGCGGGTCTCCGTCGCTTCGGACCTCGTCTGCGCCGTCGCCCTCGCCGCGATCCCGCTGCTCAACCGGGCCGGCCTCCTGCAGTTCTGGATGCTGTGCGCCTTGATGGCCGTCACCGGCCTCTTCCACGCACCCGGCGAGACCGCCCGCAGCGTCCTCATCCCCGACCTGGCGCGGCGCGCCGACACCCCGCTCTCCCGCGCCGCCAGTCTCTACGACGCCGTCTCGCGCGGCGCCCGGATGACCGGTGCCGCCCTCGCGGGCCTTCTCGTGGCGCTCATCGGCGCCGACACCGTCCTGTACGTCGACGCCGCCACGTTCGCCGTCTCCGCACTGCTCGTGATCGCCGGCCTGCGCGGCATACCCTCCGCCGAACCCCTGCGCGGAGCCCCGCCGCTCTCCGCCGCCGCCTACCGGGCCGATCTCCGTGAGGGCTACGCGTTCCTACTGCGCACCAGACTGCTCCTCGGCATCAACTTCGCCGTGATGATGACCAATGGCCTGGCGCTGAGCTGGAGCTCGGTCCTCCTGCCGCTCCATGCCCGGGAGGAGCTGGGCGGCTCGGCCTCGCTCGGGCTGCTCATCGCCGTCTTCGGCGGCTGCGCCCTCGTCGGGGCGCTGGTCTACGGGGCAGTCGGCCACCGCTTCCCGCGCCGTCCGGTCTTCGCGACCGGATTCCTGTTCACAGGAGCCCCCGTGTTTCTGACCGCGGCCGTCACCGACACCACCGCACCGCTGCTCGTGGCGATGGCTCTCGGCGGGCTCGGGGCGGGGGTGCTCAACCCGATCCTCACCACGGTCTTCTACGAGACCGTCCCGGAGGAACTCCGCAGTCGCGTCGGCGGCGCCAGCACGGCCTCCGTGCTGCTCACCGCCCCGCTCGGCGGGCTCGCCGCCGGATTCCTGGTGGAACGCACGGGGCTCACCGCGGCGCTCCTCACGATCGGCGGGGTCTACTTCCTGGCCAGCGCCTCACCGCTGGTGTTCCCCGCCTGGCGGGGGATGGACACCCCGCAGGCCGCCCCGCAGGCCACCCCGGGGGCCACCCCATCGGCCGCCCCCGCGCACGGTCCGAAGGTCAGCAGGTCGGAACCTTGGCGTCCTGGCCCTGGGCGAGGGCCCGCAGGGACGAGACGGCGTCGCTGAGCGCGGTGACGGGGACGAGACGCAGGCCCTTCGGCAGCTCGGCCTCGGCGTCCGAGCACTCGTCCTTCGGTACGAGGAAGACGGTGGCCCCGTCGCGGGCGGCGGCCTGGGTCTTGAGGGAGACCCCGCCGACGGCGCCGACCTCGCCGTCCGCCTCGATCGTGCCCGTACCGGCGACGATCCTGCCGCCGGTGAGTTCACCGCCGTCGCCGTCGCCGTTCAGCTTGTCGACGATGCCGAGGGAGAAGAGCAGCCCGGCGCTGGGCCCGCCGACGTCGGCGAGGTGCAGGGTCACCTTCACCTTCTCGGGGTCCATCTTCAGGTAGCCGAGGGCCGCGAGGGTGGCCGTGTCCTGCGACTCCTTCATCTGGCCGAGGTTGTGCTTCTCGATCTCGGCGTCCGACTTCCCCGACGGGTAGACGGAGTCGTGCGGCAGGACGGCCCGGTCGGTACGGAACCAGGCGTCCGTCACGTCCCCGAGGTCCACGTCCGTGGACGGCCCGGTCGCGACGATCGTCGTCATCCGCAGCTGGCCCTCGGTGTCGCGGACGGGCGCGCCGGCGATCGTGATGACCTCCCGCCCCTTGTTCTCGCCGAGCACGTCGGCGGTGGAGCCGGGCTGGGCGATCGCGTACGGCAGCGGCGCGAGGCCGACGACGGCGAAGAGCGCGGCGACGGGCAGGGCGCAGACAGCGAGGGCGCGGGGGCGGGAGAGACTGGAGAGCACGCCCCCAATCTACTGGGACGCCGCCCGCCACCGGGCGGGGGGCACGGCCGCCGGTACGGGCAGGTGGCGGGCGAAGAAGGACCGCAGGAGCCTGCGTACGGCCGGAACGGACACCCGGGGACCGGCCGTACCGACCATGTCGGCGCGGCCTTCGGCGGTCATCAGACCGGCCTCCTGCAGCTGCGGGACCAGCGCCGCGTAGTCCGTGAACACCCAGTGGCCGCCGTCGTCGAGCTGCCGCCGCACGACGGGGCCGCCGTGCGCGAGCAGCGCCGACCAGGACCGGTCGAGGCGGTCGTCGCGGAAGCCGTCGGTGCCGGCGAGCAGCACGGGCCGGTCCACGCCGTCGCGGGCCACGGGCAGGAGGGTGCCGTCCATGCCGTCCAGGTACCCCTCCAGGACGGCCGCCGCGGCGATCCGCCGGTCCTCGTGGAGGGCCTGGGCGACGGCGGTGCCGCCGGCGGAGTGCCCGTACAGGCCGACCCGGTGGAGGCCGAGGGCGTCGAGGAGGAAGCGGAGGTCGGCGACCCGGGTGTCGACCATGGTGCGGAACGCCGTCGCGTCGAGGTCGGGGCGCAGCGCGGTCTCCCGCACCCGGTCGCGGCCGGGCCGGGCGGTGGGGAACTCGACCTCGCTCGCGTCGCCGGGGTGGTCGACGGTGACGACGGTCCAGCCGTACGAGGCGAGGTCGATCGCCAGTGAGCTGCCCATGGCGCGGGAGTCGCCGCCGCCGGGGCTGTACAGCAGCACGGGACGGCGGCCGGCCAGGGGCAGGGGCGGAGCGCCGACGCGGGCGTGCGTGAGGGTCGCCGCCCAGTCGACCCCCGCGCGCGGCAGGTGCGGGCGGATCAGCGGACCGAGCTGCGCGAACAGCGCGGCGGCCCCCGGGGCGAGCTGCGGCATCCGGGGGAAGCCCCGGCCGCCCCCGGGGACGGTGGGCGTGAGGACGGTGACCATCAGCTCGCGTACGCCGATCCCGGGCAGCCAGGGGTCGTTGCGGGTGTGGTCGACGAGGTGACGGACGGTGGCACCGACCGGGTACGGGCCGGTGGGCGCGGGCAGCCGGAGGACCGGCCCTCCGGGGCGGGCGGTGGCCGGGGTGCCGGCGGCGGTGCCGAGGAACAGGGCGGCGGCGCCCGCGAGGGCGCCCCTGGTGACGGCTCGGCGGCCGGGTGTACGGGATGTCATGCACGGCATCCTGGAGGCGGGCGGGGGGCGCGGGCGAAGCTTGCGGCTCCAGCCGAAAGGCTGGCGTCGGGGAGGGATAAGGGGAGGGAATCGGCCGATGACGAGGGTCCACTTCACCGCGGACGACTATCCGCGGGTGCGGTTCTCGGCCCGGCCGTCGCCGGTGCCCGAACTCCACGCGGCGCTGCTGATGTTGGGCGCCCCGCACGAGGAACTGCTCTTCGGACGCTGGCGGGGCAGACTCCTGCGGGCCCTGCCGGCCGCGACGGAGCCGCTCGCGGAGCTCGCGCCGGGCGGCGAGGCCCCGGCCTTCCTGGACGTGCTCGGCGAGACGCGGGAGGAGGGCTTCGCGCTGATCCGGTCGGCCGGGCCGGCTCTCGTACGGTCCGAGCTCGGGCGGGTGTACGCGGGACGGCGGCGGGTTCCGGCCCGGATGCGGGCCCTGCACAACGGGGACGGCGGGGCCTGGCGGGCCCTTGAGCGGGCGCAGCGGGCGGCGTACGAGACGGTCCTCGCGCCGGTGTGGCCGCTGGTCCAGGACCTGCACAGGGCGGAGTTCGCGCGGTACGCGCTCGCCGTCGCCGAGCACGGCCTGGACGCGGCCCTGACCGCTCTGGTGCCGGGCTCGGGGCTGCGGGACGGCGTGTGGGAGTGGCCGGCGAGGGGCCCGCGCGGGCGGGAGATCCGGCTCGGCGGAAGGGGCCTCGTCCTCCTGCCGACGTTCCACTGGCGTGGCGGGCCCCTCGTCCAGGACATGCCGGAGCGGCCGGTGGTCCTCGCCTACCCGGCGGGCCGGGGCCTGCCGCTCGCCGCGGACGGCGCCGACGCACCGGAGGACGCCCTCGCGGGGGTACTGGGACGCACCAGAACGGCGCTGCTGCAGGCCCTGGCGGAGCCGCGTACGACCACGGAGCTGGCCCGGCGCACGAACGTCGGCAACGCCACGGCCTCGGCCCACGCGTCGGCCCTCCGGGCGGCGGGCCTGATCACGACGGAACGCACGGGCCGTTCGGTCCAGCACACCCGCACGCCCCTGGCCTCGCTGCTCCTGGGGGCGACCCTGCCCGGGGGCAGCGACGCCCCCGCCTAGAGGCGGGGGCCTCACCCTCCGAACCGGCGGCGTGCTCTAGCGCAGCGCGTCGGCGACCTCACGGGCCGCGTCGACCACTCGCGGTCCCACCCGTTCCGGCACCGCGTCGGCGAGCATCACGACGCCGACGCTGCCTTCGACACCGGTCACGCCGACGAGCGGGGCGGCGGCGCCGCTCGCGCCGGCCTCCAGTTCGCCGTGGGTGAGGGTGTAGCCCGGTTCGGTCAGACCGCCCTGGCGGGCGGAGAGGATGGCGCGGCCGGCCGCGCCCCGGTCCAGCGGGTGCCGGAAGCCGGCCCGGTAGGCGACGTGGTAGTCGGTCCAGGTCGGTTCCACGACCGCGACCGCGAGCGCCTCCGCCCCGTCGACCAGCGTGAGATGGGCCGTCGCCCCTATGTCCTCGGCGAGCGACCGCAGCGCGGGCAGCGCGGCCTCGCGCACCAGGGGGTGGACCTGGCGGCCGAGCCGCAGCACGCCGAGACCGACGCGGGCGCGGCCGCCGAGGTCGCGGCGGACGAGCGCGTGCTGTTCCAGGGTGGCGAGCAGTCGGTAGACCACGGTCCGGTTGACGCCGAGTTTGTTGGACAACTCGGTGACGGTCAGGCCGTGGTCGGTGTCGGCGAGCAGTTTGAGGACTCTGAGTCCCCGGTCGAGCGTCTGGGAGGTCTCCGCGGTCACGACGCCCTCTCCTTCGGAGTGAGTGGTGGGCGGGACTCTCACGGGGTCTGCGTCGCCGGTCCCGTCGGCGACGCACGTCAGAGGCCGCCGGCAGGAAGGGGTACACCGGCTGCGCTCCGCGGCGGCGCTGCCACGGGGCGAATGCTTTTGAGCCGGGACAGTAGCGACCCGCTCCGCTCAGCGGAAGACCTCGTCCAGAATCCGGGCGTCGGCGACCGGAAGGAGACGGTTCGGGACCTTCGTCGGTCGGACACGGGACTTTGGCGGACAAGATCGGCTTTGTCGTGCCCGTAGCGTGGAAGCCGCCCGGAGTCCGACCGTGGGGGCCGGTCTCCGGCGCGGTCCCGCCGCCGGCCCGGCCGCGGCGGGACAGCCGAGGCCCGTACGACCGTGGTCGTACGGGCCTCGGCGGCTCACCGGGACGGCGTCATCGCATCCGGGTGGCCCACTCCTGCACCTTCTTGATCCGTTCCCGGATCTGGCCGGCGGTGGCCTCCGCGCTCGGCGGGCCGCCGCACACCCGGCGCAGCTCCGTGTGGATCACGCCGTGGGGCTTGCCGGTCTGGTGGACGTACGCGCCGACCATGGTGTTGAGCTGCTTGCGCAGTTCGAGCAGCTCCTTGTGGGAAACGACGGGGCGCCGCTCGGCGGGGAGTTCGAGCAGGTCCGCCTCGTCGTCCGGCTTCTTGCGGCTGTGCGCGATCTGCCGGGCCTGGCGCTTCTGCAGCAGGAGCTGGACCTGGTCGGGTTCGAGGAGACCGGGGATGCCGAGGTAGTCCTGCTCCTCTGCGCTGCCGGGGTGGGCCTGCATGCCGAACTCGGCGCTGTTGTACAGCACCCGGTCGAAGACGGCGTCGGACTCCAGGGCCTCGAACGGCAGCATGTCCTGCTCGCCGGTGTCCTCGTCCTGCTGCTTCTCCGCCTCCGCCATCTCCTTCTCGGATTCGGCGTAGGGGTCCTCCTCGCCCTGCTTCTTGGGCTTGTCGAGGACGTGGTCGCGCTCGACCTCCATCTCGCTGGCGAAGCCGAGGAGGCTGGGGATGGTGGGAAGGAACACGGAGGCCGTCTCGCCGCGCCTGCGGGAACGCACGAAACGGCCGACGGCCTGCGCGAAGAACAGCGGGGTCGAGATCGTCGTCGCGTACACGCCGACGGAGAGGCGCGGGACGTCGACGCCCTCCGACACCATGCGGACGGCGACCATCCAGCGGTCGGTGCTCTCGCTGAACTCGTCGATGCGGTTCGAGGCGCCGGTGTCGTCCGAGAGGACGACGGTGGGCCGGGTGCCGGTGATCTCGCGGATCAGCTTGGCGTACGAGCGGGCCGAGTCCTGGTCGGAGGCGATGACGAGGCCGCCGGCGTCGGGAATCGACTTCCGGACCTCGGTCAGGCGCTGGTCGGCGGCGCGCAGGACGTTGGGCATCCAGTCGCCCTTGGCGTCGAGCGCGGTGCGCCAGGCCTGCGAGACGGCGTCCTTGGTCATCGGCTCGCCGAGGCGGGCGGCGATCTCGTCGCCCGCCTTGGTGCGCCAGCGCATGTTGCCGCTGTAGGAGAGGAAGATGACCGGCCGGACGACGCCGTCGCCGAGGGCGTTGCCGTAGCCGTAGGTGTAGTCGGCGGAGGACCGCCGGATGCCGTCGTTCCCCTCCTCGTACGTGACGAAGGGGATCGGGTTCGTGTCCGACCGGAAGGGCGTACCGGTCAGCGCGAGGCGCCGGGTGGCGGGCTCGAACGCCTCCAGGCAGGCCTCGCCCCAGGACTTGGAGTCTCCGGCGTGGTGGATCTCGTCGAGGATGACGAGGGTCTTGCGCTGTTCACAGCGGTTGCGGTGGAGCATGGGCCGGACTCCGACACCGGCGTAGGTGATGGCGACGCCGTCGTACTCCTTGCTGAGCGGCCCGGCGCTGTAGTCGGGGTCCAGCTTGATCCCTATGCGCGCGGCGGCGGCGGCCCACTGCTTCTTCAGGTGCTCGGTGGGCGCGACGACGGTGATCTGCTGCACGACGTGGTGGTGCATCAGCCAGGACGCCAGGGTCAGGGCGAAGGTCGTCTTGCCGGCGCCGGGGGTGGCGACGGCGAGGAAGTCTCGGGGCTGCTCCTGGAGGTACCTGTCCATGGCGCCCTGCTGCCAGGCTCGCAGCTTGCCGGCGGTACCCCAGGGGGCCCGGCCGGGGAAGGCGGGAGAGAGGTGATGGGAGGAGGTGGTGGTAGTAGTCACGATCTCCGGGTTCGACGCTCGTCCAGATATGACAACCGGGCCACCTTACCGGTGGCCCGGTGGGAACCTCGTATGAACCAGGGCGCGTGTGGCCCGGTTGCGATTCAGCTCACGTCGGGAGCGATCAGCTCGCGCAGCCCCTGGGAGATCGCCTTGACCTCGTCGGTCTCACCGGTCGCCACGGAGATGACCAGGCGCTCCGCCGCGTCGATGTCGGGGCGGAGCTGGACGCCGTTCATGGCGAGGAAGGTGACGCAGGACAGCCAGGCGGTCCGCTTGTTCCCGTCGAGGAAGGGATGGTTGATCGCGAGCGACTGGAGCAGCGCGGCGGCCTTGTCGAGGAGGTCGGGGTACGCCTCCTCGCCGAACATGGCCGCGCTCGGCCGGTGCACCGCCGATTCGAGCAGTCCCGCGTCGCGTACGACGACCGTCTGGTCGTCCACGGCGTGCTCGGCGACGAGCAGGACGTCCTCGGCGGAGAGATAGACACAGCTCACTTGAGCCTCTCCATCAGCTCATGCCACTTGGCCGCCTGCTCCATGGCGGTCTTCCGCACGATCGCCTGCTGGGCGGTACGGGCGAGGTAGTCGTCGACCGCCTGAAGAAGTATGGCGTGCATGCTGGTGCCCTCCTGCTCGGCGCGCAGCTTGAGTGCCTCGGTCTGGTCGTCACGAAGACGCAGGTTCATTGCCATACCAGAACGGTACCACCCCATGGGGCCAAAGTGGTACCGAATCAGGTTCGGTCCGGCGCCGCGTGCAACCGCGTAGCGACCCACGCCCCCGCCGCCGCCACCCCCGCCATCGGCAGGAAGACCGCCGCGAAGGCCGCCGGGTGGGAGCCCGTGGACCCGTGGGAGCCGACCGCGTGGCCGACCGCGCCGCCGCCGAGGGCCGCGAACGCCGCGCCGCCCGCGGCGAGGAGGAGGACGTTGGAGAGGCCGTCGGAGATCTGCAGGGCGGCCGAGTTCGCGCCGACCTCCGCGGGCGCGGAGAGCTTCATGAGCAGCACGCTCGTCGAGGAGATGACGGCCCCCATGCCGAGGCAGCCGACGCCCCAGGCCGCCGCGACCACCCACACCGGCACCGCGGTGATCAGCACGCTCGGGGCCACGGCGATGGCGAGGGCCACGAGGACCATGCCGAGGACGACGAGCCGTTCCCGGTACGGCTCCGTCCACGGCCGGGCCTGGATCCAGGAGCCGAGCGCCCAGGTGAGGCCGCCCAGGGCGAGCGAGAGACCGGCCAGGGTGGGGCTCAGGCCCCGCTGGGTGACCAGCATCAGCGGCACGAAGGACTCGGCCGCGATGAAGGCGCCGGCGGCGATGCCCCGCAGCAGGATGACGGACGGCAGCCCGCGGGCGGCCCGCCAGGTGCCGCGCGGCAGCAGCCCGCGGGCGGTCGGCACGAGGAGCGCGGCGCCCGCGACGGCCGGGATCAGGGAGAGCCAGCGCAGTTCCTGGCCGCCGTACTGGAGGAGTGCGGCGCCTGCCGAGAGACCGAGCGCCAGCCGGATCCGGCGCCGGTCCCACGGGGCGACGGGCGCGTCCGGCTCCGCGGGGCCCGAGGCGGTGCGGCGGATCGCGGGGAGGGCGAGGGCCAGCGGGAAGACGACGAGGACGGGGATGCCGACGAAGACCCAGCGCCAGCCGAGGTGCTCGGTGACCGTTCCGGCGGCGAGCGGGCCGACGACGGAGGGGACGACCCAGCTGGCGGCGAACGCCGCCATGATCGCGGGCCTGAGGTGCTCCGCATAGGCGCGGCCGACGATCACGTACAGGGCGACGATGACGAGGCCGCCGCCGAGGCCCTGGACGGCCCGGCCGAGGATGAACAGCCACATGGCGCCGGCGGTCCCGGAGAGGAGCAGCCCGGCGGCGAAGGCGCTGATACCGGCGGTCAGGGGCGCGAGCGGCCCCCTCCGGTCGGACCACTGCCCGGCCAGGACCATGGCGAAGAGGCTGGTGGTGAAGTAGGCGGAGAAGGCGAAGGCGTAGAGGGAGACGCCGTTCAGCTCGCGGGCGGCGACGGGCATGGCGGTGCCGACCGCGGTCGCCTCGAAGGCGATGAGCAGGACGACGGAGACGATGCCGATACTGAGCGCCCGGTGGGCCGGATCGAGAACGGACCCCTTGGTGTCGTCGGCCACGGCACCGGGTCCGGGTCTTCCGGCGACGTCGCCGGCTGTGTCTGTGTCCGCCGCGGCGTCGCGGCGTTCGAGGGCGCTCATTCCCCCAGGGTAAGAGGTGAAGCTTTGAATGACCCCTGTCAGGAGTCCGGTCCTCCCTCAGCCCTTGGACGTACGACTGTGAACGGGATGTGTCAGTCGCATGGCACGGCCCCGGGAACCCTTGAGCCCCTCCGGCCCCGCCCCTACGGTCGTACTCGTTGCACCACACACGACCGTGTGCCCGAGTGGTTCAGGGGCTCGCCTGCAAAGCGAGTTACGTGGGTTCGAATCCCGCCACGGTCTCCAGGAGTCTCGAAACGATCTCCCCTCACGGGATCTTCACAGCCGCCCGGCGGCCGTGCCACAGTCCGCCCATGACCGAACAAGGCAGACGCAAGCTGGGCGTCCTCACAGGCGTCGGCCTCGCCGGAGGCCTGCTGCCCGGCATCACCCTGGGCACGGAGCCGGTCGACGCGGCCCTGTCAGTCCTCGCCGCCACGCTGGTGCTCGTGCTCCTCACCCAACTGATCCACATCGGCCCGTCGGGCCGCGTCCCGCTCCCCGTCCTGGCCGCCCTCGGCCTGATCGGCTTCGCCCAGGACGCCCTCATCTGGTGGCTGCTGTCCTGGCTGGGGCCGAAGGTCTCGGACCTGCGGATCGAGGGCGTCGGAACGATCCTCCTCGCGGCCCTGATCACACGCGGGACGTTCCTGCTGCTGTCGCAGCTGACGTCGACGGTGGAGATCGCCAAGGGGGACTGAGGGGGTAGGGCGGCGGCTACTGCTCGCCGCGCCACTTCTTCTCCTCGAAGACGGGCTTCTCGGGCAGCCCAGCGTTGTTCTCGCAGCCCAGCTCCTTCACGACCGCCAGCGTGACGGAGTGGAGGACGGTGAGGTAGGCCTCGCGGGTGGCGGGGGTGTTGGCGGGGTAGGCGCCGCTCTTGATCGGCTTCTCGAACTTGAGCAAGCCCTCCATGGGGGTCGGCTGCTTGTCCGATCCCTTGAGCCGCTCGCTGGAGCACCCCACGAAAATGCGCGCGTTCTTGTTGTCCGTACTCGTCTCCCGACCCATCCCGTAGAGGTACCGACCCTGAGCGGACCACTTGGTGCCGTCGTCGTACAGGTCGTCGCCCTCGTACAGCCTGAAGTAGACGCGGATTCCGTATCGCGTGCCGGCGGCGTTGCTGACCTGGCACATCGGACGGTGCCCCGGAGGCCTTCCCGCCACCGCCTGGTCTTCGATCACCTCGTTCACGGCTCGCTCCAGCCCGCCGTTTCCGGCCTCCGAGAACTTCTTCGCGCCAAGCACCGACTCGAGCGCTCCGGCCGCCGCAGGCGAGAGCGTGCCATCACACTGCTGCGCGGCGGTGACCCTCGGCAGCTGCTCCTCGTCGCCCCCACAGGCGGTGACGAGCAGACCGAGTGCGAGCACGGTCGATACGGATGCGGGCGCTCTTCTCATCGGGATTCCTCGTGACGTCGGGACGGCGGCGGGCCGGCTCAGCCGGTCTCGGGGGCGTTGCCGATCTGTTCGGCGTGGGCGTTGCCCTTCGAGTAACCGTTGGTCACGGACTCGATCATGTCCTGCCGGAAGTCGGTGCTCACCTGGCTGCCGTGCTGGGCCAGGAACCGCTCCATCGGCGACTCGGCGCTGTACCGGCCGGCCGTGTACAGGGCCACCTTGTCCTCGTGGATCTCATCCTCGGTCTTGTCCTTGTGGTCCTCGACAGACTTGTCCGACCAGTCGCCGACGACCTGTCCGGCCAACTGCTCCATGACGCCCGACCCGGTGTCGACCGCGAGCGGTACGAGGACGGCTGCCGCGCCGACCGCCGCCGTGGCCGGCAGGAAGGCGACACCGGCCGCGATGCCGACCGTGGCGCCGAGCTGTACCCAGCCGGCCTTCTTCGCCTGCTCCTTCTCGTAGTCCTCGTGCGCCTTCATGCCTTCGGCCTCGACCTGGCCGCCACGCGAGTCATCAAGGAGACCCTGGAACGTGGCCCCCGTGAACACGGCGCCCCGCGCGTTCCCCTCGTTGATCCTGCCGTCCGGTCCGACCTGCGCCTCGAGGACGCTGGTGGCGTACAGGCGTTCGGCCGTGGAGAGCGTGGCGTAGGCGTCCGGGTGCTGGCCGAGGGTGCTCAGGAACTTGGCCGCCGCCTCCCTCTCGAACTGCGGATGGGCCGCCGTGTCCTTCGTCGGGTGGAAGACGCTGTGCGAATCGTTCTTGTCCAAGGCCCAGTTGAGGTCGTCGATATAGCCGGCGCCCATGGCGCCGAGGCTGTCCGCCATCGTGGGCTGCCACTTCTTCAGCAGCTCGGGGTCATCGCCGTACGTCGCGACGACGTCCTGCATGATCTTGCCCGTGGTCTCGTCGCGCTTCAGCTCCGGCGTCGGGTCGTCCCACGCGTGCCCGAGCGTCGCCGACTCCAGGGCATGGCCGAGTGCGTCCGGCATGTACCCCATGGTCTTGGTGAGGTCGTCCGGGTCGTGCCCCTCGATGTCGGCGAAGAACTCGTACTTCTCGTTGGCGAAGAAGCCGAGGTAGTTCTCGATCTTCTCGCCGTCCTTGTCCTTGCCGAGGTCCAGCTCGCCGCCGACGCTTCCGTCCCTGTCGTAGGACGTGAGCGGGTCCTTCGAGAAGAACTCCTTCGACGCCTCCGGGCTGTGCCCCAGCGCCTCCAGCATCGAGATCATCGGGTCGAAGCCGGCCCCGTTGACGCCCGACGGGTTGTACTGGTTCTGCAGGCCGCCCGCCATCATCGGCTTGCTGTTGGCGAAGAGGTACGGGTCCTTCGCGTGGAGCTGGGTGACGTGCTCGGCGATCGGGACCAGGAACTTCTTGTCGTAGTCGCCGTAGCGCATGATGCCGCCGAGCAACTGGTAGCCGAAGGCCGGGTTGTTGTCGTACTTGGCGAGCGGGATGCGTTCCGTGCCGAGCCTGCGCATGTCCGCGGACCACTTCTCGGTCCACGCGTCGCCGCCCTGCGTCGCCGTCGCCAGGTTGAGGCCCAGGTTCCTCTGGAGCTCCTGGACGTCGGCGAGGCGCTGCTTGTCGACCTTCGAGTAGTCGTACGTGTCCGTGGACAGCTGCCCGAAGAACTCCAGCGCGCCCTTCGCCTCCAAGCCGTTGTAGAAAGTACGGGAGAACTCCTTCGAGCCGCTGTTGTCCTTCAGCAGCTCGTTGAGGCGCATCAGCTCCTCGTGGGAGACGTCCCGGCCCTTCTTCGCCAGGTCGACGGCGCGCTGCGCCTCCTCGGCGTCGAGGCTCTTGTACTTCGGCGCGCTGAAGTCGTGCCCGTCCTCGGTGATGTTGGCCTTGAGCGCGTTGGAGCAGGCCACGTCCGCATCGTCGCAGCTCTCCACGATCGCGTCGATCCGCCGCTGCATCGCCTCGATCGCGGCGCGCTCCTGGCGGACCAGGCCCTGGAAGTCGGGGTCGTGCCGCATCCCCTGGTCCTTGGTCGAGGACAGCGGCTCGACGGCCTCGACCTTGCCACTGGAGGTCACCCGGAAGCGCTGCTTCGGCGCCTCCGTGTCCACGATCGCCTTGAGGTCGTCCTTCGCCTTCTTGAAGGCCTGGTAACCGTCCTCCAGGACCTTGTGGATGCCGTCGGCCGCCTTGGCCGCGTCGTCGAACTCCTTCGCGGTCTTGTCCACGAACGGCTTCGTGACCTCGGCGTTCACCCCGCGCCAGTAGTCGTCCTTCGCCTTCGCCGCCATCGTCGTACGGGCGTCGTCGGCGAGTCTCTCCAGTTTGCCCTTCATCGCGGACCAGTCGTCGGCCGCGGCCTTCATCCTGCCGAGGGGCGCCTGGTAGACGTTCTCGTAGGTCAGCACAGCAGCTCCCCCGCTACTTGAAGTACTCGTTGATCCTGGAAGCCGCGAGTGCCGCCTGGATGTCCGCCTCTTCCTTGGCGTGCGAAGCCGCGCTGTAGTCCAGGTGGTTGGAGATGTTGGCGCAGGCGTCGAGCAGCGTCTTCAGCTGCGAGCCCCACCGCTCCTGCACGGTCGACATCGCGGACCCGGTGCGGAAGCCGTGGCCGGACATGTCCGTCGCCGCCTCCGTCGTGCTCGTACGCGCGTGGTCACCGTCCTTCAGCAACCGTCCGTGCAGCGCGTACGCGGCGCTGCCGATGGCGCCGAGCTTGTCCTGGTCGACGCTGAGATCGGCGTTGCCGCCACCACCGCCACCGGGCTCGGGGGCGAGCTGGTTGAGCCTCGTGCTCACCGTGTCCGTCGACGTGGACCGTACGGACGCCCACTCCTGTTCGAACGACATGTTCTCCCCCGCGACGGTGTTCGTTCCGGCTTCGCCCCAGCAAGTTCCGTACCCACGGAATCACGGCGATCGTAGCCCTCCGCACACCTTGCCGGGCGCTGCCCACTGGGAATCAGCGGCTTCCCCGGGATCTTCACGGCATCCGCATGCGTGCTTCACCTTCGCAACCCGGACAGCCCGGCCGTTCCCCCGCCACGCGCGGTGGCAGCCGTCCCCGCAACGCCTCCCGGGGACGGTCCCCGGCCCCTCTCTCGATAGGCTCGACCCGCCCCCGTCGCCATGGGGTGCAGGAACGACGGGGGGCAGGAACGGTGGAACGGTCGCGCAGAGAGCCGGAGTCCGTGCACGGGTCCGCGCAGAAGTCCGCGCAGGACTCTGCGCAGAAGTCCGCGCAGGACTCCGCACGGCGGTTCGGCCCCCACCGGCTGATCACCCGCCTCGACCCGCCGCACGCCTCACCGCCCTGCCGCCGCTACGTGGCCCGCACCGAGGACGGCGAGCGGACGGTGCTGCTCAGCACCCCGCTGCCCGGCGCCGACCCCGCCCGGTTCGCCGCGGAGGCCGAAGCCGCCCGCCACCTCATCGGCCCCTGGGTCGCTCCGGTGACGAGCGTGGCCGGCCCCGGCGAACCCCCCTGGTACGCGAGCCCGTACGTCCCGGCGCTCCCGCTCCCCGTCGCCCTGGCCGTCCATGGCGGCCCGCTGCCCGAGGACACCGTCCGGGCCGTCGGCGCCGCGCTCGCCGGGGCGCTGGCCGCCGCGCACGACCACGGGCTCACCCACGCCGGGGTGTCCCCCGCCTCCGTCCTGCTCACCGCGGACGGCCCCCGGCTGACCTGCTTCGGCGCGGTACGGGCCGCCTCGGCCGACGGCGAGCCGCGCACCGGCCTGCCCGGCCTCGACCCGGGGTCGCTCGCCCCCGAGCAGGCCTCGGGTGGCCGACCGCGCCCGCCGGGTGACGTCTTCGCGCTCGGCGCCGTCCTCGCGTACGCCGCCACCGGGCACACCGTGCCCGAGCGGGACGAGATCCCGCCCGCCCTGCGCCCGTTGGTCGCCTCCTGCCTGGCCCGCGACCCGGCCGACCGGCCCACGGCCGCCTCCCTGTCGTTCGCGCCGGCCCCGCCGCCGACCGCGTCGTCCTCGCCGACCGGGCACGCGACGACGCTGAACCCGGCCGGCGGCCTCCTCGCCCCTGGCTGGCTGCCGGGCAGAGTGGTCGCGGCCCTCGCCCGCCAGTCCTCGGAACTCCTCGCCGCCGAACTCCCGGCCGTGGCATCGGCAGCGACAGGGGCAGCGGCAGCGGCAGCGGCAAGGGCCTGAAGGCCGACACGCCACCCCACTTCCCTGCTCCCCCCTCCCCTCCCCTCCCGGACTGACGGACCACACACATCCCATGCTGTCGCCCCTGACCCACGACGACCCGGCCACCGTCGCCACGTACCGTCTCCTTGCCCGCCTCGGCTCCGGCGGCATGGGCACGGTCTATCTGGCGCGTACCCCGGGCGGCCGTACCGTCGCCCTCAAGACCGTGCACGCGCGGCTCGCCACCGACCCCGCCTTCCGCAGCCGTTTCCGCCTGGAGACGGACGCGGCGCGGATCATCGGCGCCCGCCACGGCGCGGCCGTCGTCGACGCCGATCCGCTGGCCGAGACGCCGTGGCTGGCCACCGAGTACGTCCTCGGCCCGCCGCTCGACGACGCCGTGGCGCTCGGCGGCCCGCTGCCGGAGCCCACCGTCCGCGCCGTCGGCGCCGCGCTCGCCGGGGCCCTCGCGCAGCTGCACGCCTCGGACGTGGTCCACCGCGACCTCAAGCCGTCGAACGTCCTCGTCACCGCGTACGGCCCGAAGATCATCGACTTCGGCATCGCCCGCGCGGCCGGCGACGACCACCTCACCCGTACGGGAGCGGCGGCCGGCACCCCCGCCTTCATGTCGCCGGAGCAGGCGAGCGGCCAGGAACACCCGCCCGCGGGCGACGTGTTCGCGCTCGCCGGCGTCCTCGTCTTCGCCGCCACCGGCCACGGCCCCTTCGGTACGGGCTCCCCCGCCGACCTCCTCTACCGCGTCCGCTACGCCGAGCCCGACCTCACCGGCGTACCGGAGGCCCTGCTGCCGCTCCTGACGGCCTGCCTCGCCAAGGACCCCGCGGCCCGCCCCACCACGGGCGTCCTGATGGACCATCTCCACGACGGACACGGTGAGTTCGCCGACCATCTGCCCCCGCTGCTCCTCGCCGACATCGCCCGCCGCGCGACCGACGTCTGGCTGCACGCACCCCACCGCCTCCCGGCCCCCGCCGAGTCCGCGGTGGCGGAGACCGCCCCGAACACCCCCCTGTCGCGCCGCCGCGCCCTCACCGTGGGCGGAGGCTCCCTGCTCGGTCTCGCGGGAGCGGGCGCCGGTGTGTGGGCGTGGCTGAACTCCCTCGACACCGGCCCGTCCACCGGCGGCGCACCGGCCCCGACGGGCCCCACCGCCGTCCCCGCCCCGACCACCACCGACGGCGCACCCGCGCCCCTGTGGCAGCACACGGTCCTCGACCGCGAGGAGAAGACCACCCAACTGCTCGCCGGCGACGACGTCGTGGGGTTCGCCGAGACCGTCTCCTTCCGGGCCGTCGACACGAAGGACGGCAGCGAACTCTGGGAGGAGACGGCGGTCATGCACCCGCACCAGATCACCACCGACGGGACGAACTACTACCTCTCCGACGGCAACTTCGAGGGACCGGGCGCCCTGAAGATCCGTACGCTCGCGCCGCGCACCGGCAAGGAGGCCGCCCGGACCATCCAGCTGAAGGGCATCGACGGAACGACCACGCAACTCCTCACCGCGTCCGGCGGAGTCCTCTTCACCGCCTCGCGGCTGGGCAAGCGGGAGATCGACCCGGACGCGGACAACGTCGGCTGGCACCTGCTCGCCGTCGACCTGCGGACGGGCAAGGAGGCGTGGCGGCAGCCCTACGAGTGGGACGGCGTCCGGCCCTGGCTCGCCCAGGTCGTCGGAGACCAGCTGATCCTCGGCAAGAACAGCGGGGACCTCGAGACCTTCCTCCTCCAGGCGCGGGACACGCGCACGGGCCGACAGCTGTGGAAGCGACGGCTCCCTCTGGTGGATTCCGCCTCGTTCATCCCCGGTCACCTCGCCACCGACGACCGGCACGTCTACACCGGCGGCGACCGGCTCCGGGCGGTGCGCCTGTCGGACGGGGCGGTCGCCTGGGAGTACGGCACCGGCGCCGCCCCGATGCGCTACGGGATCCCCGTCGTCGCGGGCAGCCTCGTCTACACGAACGTGAGCGGGCAGGGTCTCGTGGCCGTCGAGACCACCTTCGGCATCGAGCGCTGGAAGGAGGAGGTCGGAAGCCGCCCGCTGGCCCCCGACACCCTCAGCAAGCCGGTGATCGGCACGAAGTACGCCTACGCCCCCGTACGGGGCGGGCTGAGCGCGGTCGACCTGTCGACCCGCACGTCGGCCTGGGTCTTCCCCACGGACGCCTCGCGCTACGTCGTCGACCAGGAGCGGAGCCGCATCATCGGGGCCGGGGAGTCGTCCGTGGTGGCGATCCCGTTCGAGTGAGCCCTGCCCTCCTCCCCCTGTAAGAACGCCATTTCCGAACACCATCCCGAACGCCGTCCCGAACGCCGTCCCCACCTCACCGGAAAGCATCTCCTCGTGACCACGCAGCCCCTCGCCGTCGGCGATCCGCTCCGGCTCGGCCCGTACCGCCTGCTCGGCGTCCTCGGCGAGGGCGGCATGGGCAAGGTGTACGTCGGCCGTGACAGCTCCGGCGCCCCCGCCGCCGTCAAGGTCCTCCGCCCCGAACTCGCCCACGACCAGCACCTCGCCCAGCGCTTCGTCCGCGAGGCGGACATGGCTCGGGCCGTGACGAGCCGCGGCGTGGCCCGGGTCCTCGACGCGCAGACGGAGGGCGGGCGGCCGTGGATCGCCGCCGAGTTCCTCGCGGGACCGACGCTGGACATCGCCGTCCGCGAGCACGGGCCGATGGACGTGGTGACGGTCCGCGCCCTCGCCTCCCACCTCGCCCGCACGCTGCACGACATCCACGCCGCCGGGCTCGTCCACCGCGACCTCAAGCCCGCGAACATCGTCCTCACGTCGACCGGCCCGCGGATCATCGACTTCGGCATCGCCCGCCCCGAGCACGGGCTCACCCTCACCACGACCGGCCAGATCCCGGTCACGCCGGGGTACGGGGCGCCGGAGCAGGTCCTCGGGCAGCGCGTCGGCCCGGCGTCGGACGTGTTCTCGCTCGGCGCGGTCCTCGCGTTCGCGGCGAGCGGCCGGCGCGCCTTCGACGCCGGCCACGTGGCGGCGGTGCAGTACGAGGTCGTCCACGGCGCCCCGGACCTGACCCTGGTACCGCCCGAGCTCCAGGAGCTCATCGGCCCGTGCCTGGCGAAGGACCCGGCGTTCCGCCCGTCGCCGCCGCAGGTGGCCGAGGCCTTCGCCCCGCCGAAGGGCGCCGACCGCGCCTGGCGCAAGGGGCCGCTCGCCGAGGACATCAGGCAGCGCGAGACGGCCACGAAGCGCCTCGCGGCCCCCGAGGAGACCGCCGTACCCGGCGCGAGGCCGTCCCGGCGCCGCTTCCTCACGGGCGCGGCCGTGGGCGTGGCGGTCCTTGGCGCGGGCGGCGGGGCGGGGGCCTGGTGGCTGAACCGGGAGGGCGTGAAGGAGTCACCGACCGCCCACGTGCCGCCCGCCGTGCCGACGCCGGAGGCGGCCTTCGTGTCGATCATCGACAACCCGTACGGCATGGCTCCCAAGCCGCTGTGGGGGCCCCGGCAGGTCGCGGCGCCGAACGGCCCCGTGCCTCTGCCCGTCAGGGATGTGGTGATCATGGAGGCGGCGGAGGGCGGGCTGCTCGCGCTCTCCGTGACGAACGGCAAGGAGCGGTGGCGCGCCAAGGACATCGACCCCGCCGCCGGTGTCGTCTCCGTCGCCGACCGGCTCGTCGTGGGCGTGGACAAGAGCGGCGTCGCACACGCCTTCGTCGCCTCCACGGGGAAGCCCGTCTGGCAGAGCCAGAACGACGTCGACCACCTTCTGGCGGCAGACGACACCCACGTCTTCCTGGTGACCCTCAAGAACGAGGTCCGCGCCCTCGACGCCTGGACCCTCGCCACGACGTGGACGCGCCCGATGCCGTCCCCCCGCTTCCCGACCGGCCCGGCGAAGGCGGCGGTGGGCAGGAAGCGGCTGGTGATCCACGGCAGGGACGGCCATGTGACCGCGCTCTTCACGGAGACGGGCGAGGAGGACTGGGACGTCAAGAACCAGGGCACGGACGGGGAGATCCCGGTCCTCGGCGACAACATCGCCTATCTGGGCGGCCCTGTGCTCATGGCCCGCCGGCTCGATCGCGGCGACTACCTGTGGGATCAGGAGGCCCCAGGGGACAACACCTGGGAAGCAGCGGCTACGGACGGCGATCACCTCATCGCCGTCGCGGACTATCACGTCTACCGCTACAGCACGATGATCGACACCCATTTCCCGGTCTCGGACTGGTCCGCGATCATGGACGGTCTGGGCGAGAGCGCGGGCCCTCGCAATCCCCCGGCCGTGGCGGGTGCGACCGTCTGGGTCAGTTCACCCGACAACAGTCAGGTCGAGGTCCTCCATAAGCTCACCCACGACCGTCTCTTCACCGTGACGGTCCCGCGCGAGGGCGCCTATCAGCTGGCGGCCGCCGGCAACCGCGTCTTCATCGCCCGGGGCGGCCGGGTCTACGCCGTGCCGGTCTACGGCCGCTGAGCCGGGCCGGCCCGGCTCAGCTCTCCCCTCGTGCCGGGATGGCCCCGGCACGAGGGCTCAGCCGCGCCTGGACCGGAGTACGGGGACGGCGACAGCGGCACCGATCAGGACGGCCGCGCCGATGCCGAGCCCGATCCAGAGACCGGTGTTGCCGCCCTCGTCCTCGCCCGCGACGGGGCCGGGCGCGGGAGCGGGGGTCTCGGAGGAGTCGGCCGGAGCCGGGTCCGCCGACGGCAGTTCGCCGGCCGTCGGCGTCGGGGTGGCGGTGGCGATCTCGGTGAGGTCGTCGATCGGCCGGACGTCGGCCGGGCCGGGGTCGCCGGGCGTCTTCAGCGTACGGAGGGGGCGCAGGGCGCCGAAGCCGACGTGGTTACTGCGCTTCTCGCCATCGGTAGGCCCTGCGACCGTGTTGAGCATGACCTTCAGGACCTGGTTGTTGGTCCAGTCGGGGTGCTTGGACCAGAGCAGCGCTGCGGCGGCGGAGGCGAGGGCGGTGGCATCACTGGAACCGGTCGACTTGCAGAGACCGGTGCCACCGCTGCAGGCGTGCACCATGTCCTTTCCCGGGGCGACTACATCGACCTGGGGTCCGTACTGGGACATGGGGATGCGCTTGGCCTTGTTGTCGACGGCACCGACGCCGACGACGCCCGGGGTAGCCGCCGGGTACATCAGGTCGTTGCCCTTCTCGGCGTCGTTGCCGACACCCGCGAAGACCAGGGCACCCTTGTCCAGCGCGTACTTCACCGCGTCGGTGAGTTCCTGCGAACCCGCGGTGGTGGCAAGGGAGATATTGATGACTTGGGCGCCGGAATCGGCCGCGTACGTGATCGCCTTCGGGACGACGCGGTTGAACTCCTTGGCGCTTTCCGTGATGCTGCTTTCGCCCGCGGCGAGACCGGGTACACGGACCGGTAGAATCTTGGCCCCCGGCGCGAGGCCGAAGGAACCGTTCCCGCCGCCCTTCGCTCCCGTACCGGCGATCAGGGCGGCGATCCCGGTGCCGTGATTGAGGTAATCGGTGAAGGTGTCCCCCGCCTCCTCCCCCGCCCCGAAGTCCTTCCCCTGGAGCACCTGTCCCTGAAGATCGGGAACGCCCTTCTCCACCCCCGAGTCGATCACCGCGACGGTGACGCCCTTACCGGTGCTGAGCTTCCAGATCTCCTCGGCGCCCATGGCATCCAGGTGCCATTGCTGGGCGCGGATACTCTCCGCGTGGGCGGGGACGGAAGCGATGCCCACCAGCAGCATCCCCAAGGCGGCCGAGGCGGTGACTCGGGCACGACTCCGTCGAATACTGCTGGTACGCATCTGCTTCCGCTTCCTCGCGCTGATCAGTCGATGACGGGCGGGGCCACGCGGCGGTTGCCCTGCTGCCAGGTCTCCTCGTCCTCGACAAGGTAGTCGGGACGCTCTCCGTTCTGCTCCTCGCGGTCACCGGGCCGCTGGGTGCCGCCGCGCACGAGGCCGGAGCCACCGGGCGTGAACGGTCGCGCACCACCGGCGCCACCCGCTGCGCCGGCGCGCTGCGCCTTGCCGCCGACGACTCCGCCGGTCTCGCCCGCGAGTCGGCGTCCGCCGCTGATCCCGTTCTGTCCGGCGCCCATGGGACCGCCCATCGGGCCGCCCATGCCGCCGCCCATGGGGGCGCGGCCGACGCCAGTGCTGTTGCGCCCGCCGGGCTCGGTGCCGATGACGGTGCTGCGCGGGATGCCCGTCGTAGGACGGCCAGTCTGGGGAACCTGACGGCCGCCGCTGATGCCCTCGCGGGGGCCGCCCAGCGGGCCGGGCATGCCCGGGAGGCCACGCGGGCCGGTGGTCATCGGGTTGCGCGTGCCGCCGGTGACGGGACCGGTGGGGCCGGTGGGACGTACGGGGGCCGGACCGCCCTTACCCGTGAAGGGCGGGACACCGGTGGTCGTCACGAACGGAGGCGTACCGCCGTCCGGCTTGGTGATCGGGGGCGGACCGCCCGGGGTCTGCGTCGTCGGTCCGGTCGTGGTCTGCGGCAAGGTGTTCACGCTGTCGATGCCGAGGTCCACGGGCACGTCGGGCCGTACTTCCGGTCGGATGACCTGCGTCGGCCCGGTCGTCTCCCGGGACGGCGGGACAACGTTCGTGTCGGGCATGGACGGCGTGCTCGACTGCGGCGGCGTGGACGACCTCGTACCGGACTCTGTGCCCGAGTCCGGGCCCGTGGCGCGACCGTACTCCTGAGAGGAGGAGCCGATGTACGCGGAGTTGTCCACGCTTGTCTTGGCTTCGGGCACGAACGCCCCCGGCGGCGGCGGGAACGTCGGCGGCTGCAGGCTCGCCATCCGGTCGCTGGACCAGTCGTACGTGCCGGACAGACGCTCCATCTGCTCGGCCGCCGCCAGCCGGTTCGCCTCCTCCTTGGCCTTGATGGCAGAGAGTTCCTCGGAGGCGGACATCGCGCTCTTCGCGTTGGCCGCGATGGTCCGCGAGTCCGGGTCGTTCCGGTTCGCGAGCGCCGCGGCCAGGTTCTCCTTGGCGTTCTCGTTCGAGACGTAGCGGGGCATGGCGCTGGCGGCCTCGGCGATGGCCGCTGCGTTGCCTTCCATCCAGTACGCGGCGTTGCCGCTGTACTTGCCGAGCGAGTCGGTCGACGAGGCGACCGAGAGAGCCCACTCGGAGAACGCCTTCTCCGCCTCGCCCTCCCAGTCCATCTCCTTCATGCGCTTGACGAGCCGGTCGGCGATGTCCTTCAGCTGCTCGCCGGTGGAACGCAGCACGTCTGCCGCGTCGCCGACGTAGAACGTGCTGGCCTCGTCCAGCCAGGCCAACATCTGCTGGTGGCTCATGCTGCGGAAGTCGGTCCCGCTGTAGCCCCCGCCTCCGTCTGCCGGAATCATCTCTCGCCTCTTCCCCGTGTCCCCGATGTGTCGTCCCGCGCCGCGCCTACTGGAAGGAGCCGCCGCCCGTGGTGCCCTCGCTGCCGTTGCCTGCCGAGTCACCCTGGTTCTTCTGCTGCTCGGCCTTGTCGTGCGCGTCCTTCGTGCGCTCGTAGATGCCGCGCATCTTCAGCTTGATGTCCTCGTCCATCGCCTCGATGCCGTCCTGGGAGGCGATGGCCGCGATGCCAAGTCCTTCCAGGCAGTCCTTGAGGAGCTTGGAGAGGTCCACCAGGCTCTGCCGCACCTTGGCGTACGAGGCGTAGGCGCTCTGCGCCTCGGCCCAAGCGCCGCCGCCGCCACCGAACTTGCTCCGGTCGATCTCCGACACACTGCCGTTCGGATCGGCCGTGGGCTTCATCGTCGCGTCGAGCGAGGTGATGAGCCTGTCGACGTCCTTCTTCAACTCAGCCATGGAGTCGGCGCTGTACTTGACGGCCTGCGTCCGCATCCCGGACGTCAGACCACCCATCTCAGGCAGCATGCTCGCGCTCCTCCCCCGTGAACCACCATGCCGTGTACCGCACACAAGTCTAGAAGTTCACTGTAGTTGGGAACGACGACAGTGCGCACCCCGGGGTTGCACAAGCAACGGACATCACATGGTTACGAATTGGGCACGGCGACGGCCGCCTGGGGGCGGATCGGGAGGCGGTTGATCGGGCGTCCGGTCGCCGCGCGTACCGCTGAGGCCACTGCGGCGGGTGAGGTGACGACGGGGATCGCGCTCGCCGGCTTGGCGCCGAAGGGGGCCACCACGTCGCGTTCCTCGACGAGTTTCACGATGCGAATGTCCGGGGCATCCAGGGATGTCGGGAGTGCGTAGCCCGTGAAGTCGGGGTGCCGGACCAGGCCGCGGGCGGTGCGGAGGTTCTCCGTGAGGGCCGCGCCGACGCCCTGGGTGACGCCCGCCTCGATGCGGGCGGTGAGCTGGGCCGGGTTGAGGATCCGGCCGACGTCCTGGGCGACGGCCATCTCCACGACGCGCACGGCGCCGAGTTCGATGTCCACGTCGACCACCGCGCGGATCGCGCAGAACGCGAGGCCGACGAACGCGTCGCCCTGGCCCGAGTCGTCCAGCGGCTCGGTGGGGTGGGGGCGGCACTGGGCGGTGGCCCAGAGTTCCTTGCCGTCCATCGCCTCGGTGACCGTCGTCGAGAGGACACCGTCGTACGAAGTGATCTTGCCGTCGGTGATCTGGAGGAGCTCCGTCGACATGCCGAACTGGTGGGCCAGCGGCTGGAGGAGCTGGGTGCGGACCATCTTCGCGGCCCGCTCCACCGCACCGCCCGACACCCAGGTGTGGCGGCCGTGGGCGGCCGGTCCCGCCGGCGGCTGGTCGGTGTCGACGGGGGCGACGTGGACCTCGTCGATCCCGAGGGTGTCCTGCACGATCTGCCGGGCGAGCGTCGAGAAGCCCGAACCGGTGTCCACGGCCGAGCAGATGACCGTGGCCACGCCGTCCTGGACCCGTACGGTCGCCGTGGACACCTCGTCGGTGCCCTCCGCGCCCAGCATGTGCACCATGCCGAGCGCGTACCCCACGCCCCGCCGCACCGCGCCGGGTTCGCCCGCGCCCTCGGGGCCGCCGGGCAGCAGCCACTCGCCCTCCGGGGTGTCCTTGGGGAGGGCGGGGAGGGGGAAGTCCCTTACCGCCGAGAGGAGTTCGGCCACGGGGGCCGGGCAGGTCACCGTCTGGCCCGTGGGCAGGATGTCGCCGGTCGCCATGACGTTCCGCATGCGCAGCTCGGCCGGGTCCACGCCCAGTTTCGCCGCCAGTTTGTCCATCTGCGCCTCGTACGCGGCGCAGACCTGCATCGCGCCCTCGCCCCGCACATGGCCGGACGGCGGGTTGTTCGTACGGACCGCCCAGCCCTCGACGAAGGCGTGCGGGACGACGTACGGCCCGCAGGCGAAGGCCACGGCCGCCGCGAGGGACTCGGACGAGGAGTCGGCGTAGGCGCCCGCGTCGAGCAGGATCTGCGCCTCCACCTTCACCAGACGCCCTTCGGCGTCCGCGTGGTGGCGGTAGCGCAGCAGGGTGGGGTGGCGGTGGGCGTGGCCGAGGAAGGACTCCTCGCGGGTGGCGGTGAGCTTGACCGGGCAGCCGGTGCGCAGCGCGAGCAGGCCCAGCGGGATCTGGAACCCCGGGTCCTCGCGGTCGCCGGTGGCGCCGGGGACGCCGGTGACGACCAGCTTGACCTGCTCGGGCGGCAGGCCGAAGCAGGCGGCGGCCAGGTCCCGGTCGGTGTGCGGGTCGGTGGAGGCGGTGTAGATCTCGACGCCGCCGTCGGGGCGCGGTACGGCGAGGCCCGCCTCCGCGCCGATCGGCGCCGGGTCCTGGCGCCCGATCCGGTACAGGCCCTCGACGACGACCTCGCCGGTCGCGTCCGGGTCGCCGAACCGCAGCGGGATGTGCCGGATCAGGTTTCCGTCGGGGTGCAGCGCCTCCGCCGCGAACGCCTTCTCCGGGTCGGTGACCGGGTCGAGGAGCTCGTACTCGACGCTGATCGCGGCGGCGGCGAGGCGTGCCGTGTCGGGGTGGTCGGCGGCGACGGCGGCGAGCGCCTCGCCGTGGTGCCGGACCAGCTCGGAGGCGAACACCGGCCGGTCGGCGACCTGCCGGCCGTACGTCGCGGCGCCGGGCACGTCGGCTGCGGTCACCACGGCCCGTACGCCCGGCATCGCGGTCGCGGCGCTGGTGTCGACGGACACGACGCGGGCGTGCGGGTGCGGGGACCGCAGGATCGCGGCCCAGAGCAGCCCCTCGGCCCACAGGTCGGAGGCGTAGGGGAAGGTGCCCTCGGTCTTCGCCCGCGCCTCGGCCTGCGGGAGCGAGGTCCCGAGGCCGTGCGGCGCGGACGGCTCCTGGCCCGGCGAGCCGGGAAGGTCGGGAGCCGTGGGAACGGCGGTGGTCGCGTCGCTGCTCACGCCATGCCTCCGTCGTGCGGGTGCGGGATCTGGTGCGGGACACGGGGCCCGTCGGCGCCGTCGGCCGCGGTGGCCGCCGCGCTCGCCTCGCGCTCGGCGACGACGTCCCGTACGGCTTCGAGCACGCCCCGGTAGCCGGAGCAGCGGCACAGGTTGCCGGCGAGCGCCTGGCGGGTCTCGAGTTCGGTGGGCGCGTGGTTGCCCTCGAGAAGGTCGTGCACGGTCATGCACATGCCGGGGATGCAGAAGCCGCACTGGACGGTGCCGCACTTGGCCATGGCCCGCTGCACGTCCGAGGGCTCCCCGTCGGTGGCGAGGCCCTCGACCGTCCGTACCTCGCTCTCGGCGGCGGTCGCCGCCGGAACCAGGCAGGAGGCCACGAGCCGGCCGTCGACCTGCACGTTGCACGCGCCGCACTCGCCCTGCGAACAGCCGTCCTTGGCACCGGCGAGGCCGAGGCGCTCACGCAGGACGTAGAGCAGGGACTCGCCGATCCAGGAACCGGTGACGGGACGGTCCACGCCGTTGACCCGGAGGGTGTACGAGGTGTGGGGGTGCTCGTCGCTGTCGGTGGAGGCGTGGACGCTCTCGCTGGGCGTGAGCTCGGGTGTGACCTCGGGGTCCGGAGTGACGTCGGCGGCCGTGAGGTCGGGCGTGGTCTCGGGCGTGAGGTCGGCGCCGGGTTCCGGGGTGTGACCGGGTGCGGAGTCGGACCTCGGACCGGGTACGAATTCGGGCGCGCGGTCCGGTACGAGGCCGGGGCCGTGCTCGGGGGCATGACCGGGTGCCACGGCGGGCGCTCCGGCCGCGGCCGGCTCCTCCTCCTCCGCACCGCCGTCGGCCGGCGTCACGTCCTGGGTGGTTTCCACGGCGGTCGCGGCCGGCTCGTCGTCGGTTCCCGCCTCCCCGGCCCGCTCATCCTCCGGGAGCACCCACGGAGCGGGTGCGCCGCCCGGCAGGGTCGCCGGGGCCTCGGCGTACGGCCTGATGGCGGACGCGGCGAACTCGCCCGCCGCCTGCACCGACGCCTGAGCCGATTCCTGACCGGGCTCCTGAGCCGGTTCCTGGTCCGCGTCCGGCAGCGTCGGGATCTGCCACTGGCCCGTGCCGCCAGGTCCTGCGGGCACCGCCGGCTCCGTGAATCGCCACTCGGCCGTCGCGTGCGGGTCCTGCTCGACGTACCCCAGGTGCTCGACCTGCTCGGCGTATCCGCTCTGACCGGACTGACCCAGCCGTCCGAAGGCCTCGGGCCGCTCCGTGTACTCGGGGTACTCGGGGTACTCGGGTCCCGCGTACTCGGCGTACCCGGCCCCCGCCCCGGCCCCGGCGCCGGCCCCGTCGAAGTACTGCGTCTGCTCCGCCTGCGTCGGCACGTGCACCGTCCACGTGCCCGTCGCCGCCGGGTCCGTCCCCGGGTTGAGCGGCTGGAGCGGCGTGATCATGGGCGGTACGTAGCCGTGGCCGGGCGCCTCCAGGGGAACGCCGTCCAGCATGAAGTCGGGCGGCAGCTGGACGAACGCGGTCGCGTCCCCGTCGTACCCCTCGCTCTGCGGGATCGGCTCCCAGCCGCCGGAGTCCTGGTGCTGCTGGTCGTTGCTGCTCACGACAGTGCCCTCCCCAGTGCCCGTCGGGCGAGTGCGGCGACGGTGCGCCGCAGGTGCAGTACGGCGGGCGGCAACTGTTCGTCGCCCGGCGGGTCGGGGATGCAGGCGGCGGCGACGTACTCACCGAACGCCGTGAGCGCCTCCGGCGCGAGCCCCCGGTCGTTGTCCCAGTCCACGAGCGAGGCGATCCAGCGCTCGGCCTCCAGCGGGCGCAGCGGCATCGGGGCGACGGCGCCGACCGCGCAGCGCACGCCGCGCCTGGCCGGGTCGAGGACGACGGCGACGGAGGCGGTGGCGCGGGCCGGGCCGGTGCGGCCGGTGGCCTTGAGGAATACCTGGGGGGCGTGGAGCAGCGGGACGCGGACGAAGGCGACGAGTTCGCCGGGGGCCAGCAGGTCGCGGCCGGCGAGCAGGTGGGAGACGGGGATCTCGCGGTTGCCTAGCGGCCCGAGGACGACCAGGTCGGCTTCGAGGGCGGCGAGGACGGGCAGCGAGTCGCCGCTGGGCGCGGCGGTGACGATGTTGCCGCCCAGGGTGCCCGCGTTGCGGATCTGGGGCGGTCCGGCGGCGCGGGAGGCGGCGGCGAGGGCGGGGATGAGGGCGGCGAAGTCGGGGCGGCCCATCCGGGCGTGGGTGAGGCCCGCGCCGAGGAGGGCGTGTCCGTCCTGGTACTGCCAGCCGCGGATCTCGTTGATGCGGCTCAGGCCGACGAGGCCGGCGGGGCGGAGCTGGCCTTTGTTGACTGCGGCCATGAGGTCGGTGCCACCGGCGACGGGGACGGCGGCCGGCATGGCCGTGAGCGCCGCCACGGCCTCGTCGAGCGAGGCGGGCAGCGTCACGGACTGCGCCGTCTGTGGTGCGTGCGTGGTCAACCCGCTGCCCCTTCCCGGTGTCCCGGTGGTCCCCGAATGTGCCCGGCGGTCGCGCCTGCGTGTGGGCGTACGGTACGTGCTCACAGGCCGGACGTGGCAACTCTGGCACATCTTCCGAGCGGTCCGGCGCGAGGGTCCGCGAAGGACTGTTCCGTCCGGGACGCCCCGCAGAACGACGGTAACTTCCGATTCGCCGCTCTTGGGTGAAGGGGGACGTCGGGTCCCTCACACGATCGGGGGCGTGCCTTCCAGGGGGCGGCCCAGGACCCCAGGGCGCTGCTGCCGGGGGTGGGGTCCCGCGGGTGGCCGGTAGTCGACGCCGAGGGCGTCGAGCCGCCGGTAGTGGGTGTGCATGCGGCGCTCGAAGCCGGCGTGGTCGCGCGCCTCCGGCGCGGGCAGCGCGGACCAGGCGACCTCGGCGAAGGCGGCGAGGCGCGGGAAGACCTGGTAGTCGATCCGCGAGCGGTTCTCCATGACCTCGGTCCATACGTTGGCCTGGGTTCCCAGGATGTGGGCGGCGGCCTCCGGCGAGAGCCCCGGCGGGACGGGCTCGAAGCGGTAGACGTCCTCCAGGGTGCGTACGTACCCGATGGGCATCGGCTCCTCGTCGCCGGGCGCCTGACGGTGGTCCAGGTAGACCTGCTGCTCGGGGCACATGACGACGTCGTGGCCGGCCTCGGCGGCGGCGACGCCGCCCGCGTACCCCCGCCAGGACGACACGGCCGCGCCGTCGGCTAGGCCGCCCTCCAGGATCTCGTCCCAGCCGATGAGGCGCCGTCCGCGGGCGGCGAGCCAGCGGTCGAAGTGGCGGATGAACCAGGACTGCAGGCCGTCCTCGTCCCCCACCCCCAGCTCCTCGATGCGGGCCTGTGCGGTCGGGGAGGCCTTCCACTGGTCCTTGGGGCACTCGTCGCCGCCGACGTGGACGAAGGGCGACGTGGCCGCGGGGAAGAGGTCGAGGACCTCCTCGAAGACGCCCTCGTAGAAGCGCAGGACGGCCTCGGTGGGGGCGAGGACGTTGGGGTTGACGCCCCAGGTGTCCCAGACGGTGAGGGCGGTCGTGTCGACGACGTCGGTGTTGCCGAGTTCGGGGTACGCGGCGATGGCGGCCTGCGAGTGGCCGGGGAGGTCGATCTCGGGGACGACGGTGATGTGCCGCTCGGCGGCGTAGGCGACGATCTCGCGGATGTCGTCCTGGGTGTAGAACCCGCCGTGCGGGGTCTCGTCCCAGAGCGGCGAGGCCCGGTGGCCCCACTTGCTGCGGGCCCGCCAGGAGCCGGTCTCGGTGAGCCGGGGGTGGCGCCTGATCTCGATGCGCCAGCCCTGGTCGTCGGTGAGGTGGAGGTGGAGGACGTTGAGCTTGTGGGCGGCGAGGAGGTCCAGGTACCGCAGGACGTCGTCCTTGGGCAGGAAGTGCCGGGCGACGTCGAGGAGGAGGCCGCGCCAGCCGAAGCGGGGCCCGTCGGAGACGGTGACGAGGGGGAGGTCCCAGTCCCGGCCGGGCCGGAGCGGGGCCCTGCGGTACGCGTCGGGGCCGAGGAGCTGCCGCAGGGTCTGGGCGCCCCAGAAGACCCCGGCGGGGCCGCCGCCCTCGATGACGACGGCCGCGTCCGTGGCCTCGGTGGACAGGCGGTAGCCCTCGGGGCCGTGCTCCCGTTCGGCCTCCTCTGCGATCCGCAACCGGATCGCGTGCGGGCCCGGGCCGTCGGCGAGCGGCAGGCCGGTGGCGGCGCCGAGCACCGACCGCAGCCAGCGCGCGGTGGATCCGGTGCCCGGACCGGCGTCGAGCGTCGTCCGCGCGTCGAGCGTGACGTACCCGGGGGCGGTGCCCCGGCGCTCGACCGACAGGGGCGCGGGGATCAGGTCGTCGTCCTGGGTCTGGGTCTGGGTCTGGGTCATCGTGTCAGTCCTTCACCGCCCCGCCGAGCCCCGAGACCAGGCGGCGCTGTACGAGTACGAAGAAGACGAGCACCGGGACCGTCATCACCGTCGAGCCGGCCATGATGCCTCCCCAGTCGTTCTCGTCGGGCTTGAAGAAGACGAGCAGCGCCATCGGGAGGGTCGACTGCGAGGTGTCGCTGATGAGGAAGGACTTCGCGAAGAGGAAGTCGTTCCAGGTCGAGATGAACGAGAAGACGCTCGTCGCGACGAGGCCGGGGAAGACCAGCGGGAAGAGGATCTGCCACAGGAACCGGCTGCGGCTGGCGCCGTCGATCTGGGCCTGTTCCTCCAGCGCCTCCGGGACCGCCTTGACGAAGCCGCGCAGCATCCAGATCGCGAAGGGGAGCGAGAAGGCGATGTGCGGCAGGATCAGGGAGCCGAGGGTGTTCAGCTGGCCGGCGTCCCGCATGAGGAAGAACAGCGGGATGGTGAGGGCCTCGACCGGCACCATCTGGGCGACCAGGAACATGATCAGGAGCGTCGTCCGGAACCGGAAGCGGAACCGGGTGACCGCCGTCGCCGCGAGGAAGGCGATGAGCGCGGAGGCGAGGACGACGGTGACGGCCACGGTCAGCGAGTTGAGGAAGTAGCGGCCGAAGTCCTGCTGCTGGAAGACGCGCCGGAACGAGTCGAGGGACGGGGACAGCGTCCACGGCCGCGGGTTCGTGGACTGGATCTCGCCCGCCGGCTTGAAGGCCGAGAGGACCATCCAGTAGAGCGGGAAGGCGACGGCGGCGGCGACGAGGAGGGTGACGGCCTCGGCGGCGAGGCGCCCGGGACGGCGGGGTCGGAAGGGTCGGAAGGGCCGGAGAGGCCGGAGAGGCCGGAGAGGCCGGCGGACGCTGAACAGGCTCACAGCTCTTCTCCCCGACGTCGCAGCAGGCGCAGGTACACGAGGGTCACGGCCAGCAGGATGAGCAGCGTGACGACGCCGATGGCCGAGCCCAGGCTGTACTCGGAGGAGGCGAAGGCCTTCTGGTAGGCGTACACGTTGAGGACGAGGTTCTGGCCGGCGATGCCGCCTCCGTTCGTCATCACGTAGATCTGGGTGAAGATCTTGAAGTCCCAGATGACCGACTGGATCGTGACGACGACCAGGATCGGCCGGAGGGCCGGTGCCATGACGGAGCGCCAGATCCGCCACTGCGAGGCGCCGTCGAGGGCGGCGGCCTCCAGGACCTCGGACGGGATGGCCCTGATGCCCGCGTAGACGGTGACCATCACGAACGGGAACGAGCACCAGACGACTTCGAGGAGGACGAGGGCGAAGGCGCTGTACCGCCCGTACGTCCAGGAGAAGTCGCCGAGCCCGAGGAGTCTGTTGACGGGGCCGAAGTCCGGGTCGAAGAGGAAGACCCAGACGGTGGAGCCGGTGATCGCGGGGGTGGCCCAGGCGCCGAGCGCGGCCAGCATCAGGACGAGCCGGGGCAGGGCGCGCACGCGCGTGAGGAGTACGGCGAGGGCGCAGCCGACGGCGAGCGTGGTGACGACGCAGGCGGCGGCGAACAGGACGGTGGCGAGGAGGACCTGCCGGAACTGGGGGTCGGCGAAGAGGGCCGTGTAGTTGCCGAGGCCCTTGAAGGTGGTGGGTTCGCCGCCGCTGACCTGGGCCTGGGTGTACTCCAGGAAGGAGATGAGCCCGAGCTGGTAGATCGGGTAGAGGAGCAGCGCGCCGAGCACGGCGAGCGCGGGCAGGAGGTAGAGCCAGGGCGTCCACCCGGAGCCACGCCCACGGGCCAGGCCCGATCGGTTCGTCGCCCGGCCCGCACCGCTCGCCGTGCCTGCCGTGCTCGTACGGCTGGTCGTCGTCATCCTCGTCAGCCCGCGGCGGCGAACGCCGCGTCCATCTTCTTCGCGGCGTCGTCGGCCGCCGCCTTGACGTCCTTACGGCCGCTGACAACCTCCTGGAACATCGTGGGCAGGACGAGGGAGGCGTCGATGGCGCCCCAGCCGGGGGACGCGGGGACGAACCTGGTGCCCGCGCCGAGGGTGTCGATGAAGGGCTTCACGAAGGGCTGCCGCCGGGCCGCCGCGGCGCGGACGTCGGTGTACGTGGGCAGGAAGCCCATCGCGTCGAAGAGCCTGCCCTGGGTCTCCTTGCCGGTCAGGGACTTGAGGAGGTCGACGGCGAGGGTGCGGTGGGAGGTGCTCTTGAGTACGCCGATGTTGTTGCCGCCCGCGAAGGCGGGGGCGATGGAGCCGGGGGCGGTGCCGGGCAGCGGCACGACGGCGTACTTGCCCTTCACGGCGCCCGCCTCGACGGCGGCGTGGCTGAAGTCGCCGCCGATGGCCATGCCGGCCTTGCCCGCGGCGAAGGCGGTGACGGTGGCGTTGCCGCCCATCTGGGCGCACTTGGCGGCGGGGCAGTTGTCGTCGCCGAAGAGCGAGGTGTACGTGGCGATGCCCGTCCGGGCGGCCTCGCTGTTGACGGCGGCCTTGTACGTGTCGCCGTGCGCGGTGGCGAGTTCGCCGCCGGCCGCCCAGACGAAGGGCATGGCGCCGTAGGTGTAGGCGCCGCCGACGGCGATGCCGTAGAGCTCGGGCTTCGCCTTGCGGATCTTCTTGGCGGTGGTGACGAGTTCGGCCTGCGTTCTGGGCGCGGTGAGGCCGAGTTCCCGGAAGACGTCGGTGCGGTAGTAGAGGGCGCGGACGCCGACGAAGAGCGGGGCGCCGTAGACCTTCCCGGCGACGGTGACGGACTGCTTCGCGGTGGGGTCGGTGTCCTTGGCGTCGGCCCAGGCAGCGAACTCGGCGCTGATGTCGGCGAGTCCGCCGTCCTTGACGTAGCCGGCGGTGTCGGTGTTGCCGTACTCGATGAGGTCGGGGGCGGAGGCGGGGTCGTTGAAGGCGGCCTTGACGCGCTGGGCGCGGGTCTCGACAGGTATGTACTCGACCTCGGCCCTGGCACCCGGGTGGCTCTTCTCGAAGGCGGCGACGGCCTGCGCGACGACCTGTTCCTTGGGCTTGTTGCTCACCTCCTGGAAGAGCCAGACGCGCAGGGTGCCGCTCTTCTCGTCGGTCGTGGCCTGCCCGCCGGAGGTCTGGGGCGCGCAGGCGGTGGCGGTGAGCGCGGCGAGCAGGAGTGCGGTGAGGCGGGCGGAAAGCTTCATGAGACGGTTCCCCTCCGAGCATGTGTTGCAACATGCGCAACGCGCGTTTCGTTCTGCACAACACGCGTGAGGTTAGGCGGGCTTCCGGCGGCCGGACAAGAGGTCTCGACCACCTCAACCACTCCGTGACCGCCGGAAGCACCCTCCGCAACGGCCGCGCGCACCTCAGTGCCCCGGAACGCGGAACGGCCCCCGCCGCACGCACCGAAGTACGTACGACGGGGGCCGTCCCCGACGTCAGGGCCGGATCACCGGACTACTTGTCCTTGCCGCCCTTACCGCCCTTGTCCTTGTCGCCACCGCCGGCGCCCATGGATTCGTAGATCTCCTTGCACATCGGACAGACCGGGTACTTCTTGGGGTCGCGCCCCGGCACCCAGACCTTTCCGCACAGCGCCACGACGGGCGTGCCGTCCAGGGCGCTCGCCATGATCTTGTCCTTCTGGACGTAATGGGCGTAGCGCTCGTGGTCGCCGTCACCGTGGGACACCTGCGGCGTCGGCTCGACGAGGGTCCCCGTACCTGCCCCGCGCTCGGGCTCGAGAGTGCTCATAACCGCCAAGGGTACTGAAAGCCTGAGGCCTCAGTTGAGGGACGGGTCGTCGGGGTAGGTCGCGATCATCGCGAGGTCGCCGCGCTGCCGCCTGAGGACCTGCCGCCAGAGGGCCTCGGGCCTCGGCGAGGACACGTCGCCCGGCTCCGATTCGACCACGTACCAGGCGCCGTCGCCGAGCTCGGTCTCCAGCTGGCCGGGGCCCCAGCCCGCGTACCCGGCGAAGATCCGCAGCGAGCCGAGGGCCGGGCCGAGCAGCTCGGGCGGGGCCTCCAGGTCGACCAGGCCGATCGCCCCGTACACCCGGCGCCAGCCGAGCGGGCCCTCGTCGCCGGGGATGACGGCGATGCCGAGGGCCGCGTCGAGCGAGACGGGGCCGCCCTGGAAAACGACGCCGGGTTCGCCGGCGAGTTCGGCCCAAGGCGCGAGGATGTCGCCGACGGTGACCGGGGTCGGCCGGTTGAGGACCACGCCGAGCGAGCCCTCGTCGTCGTGGTCGAGGAGGAGCACCACCGCGCGGTCGAAATTCGGGTCCGCGAGCGCGGGGGTGGCGACGAGCAGCCGTCCTGTGAGCGAGGACACCTCGGTCATGCGACACATGATCTCGCATCTTCGGCGTTCGCGGGGGTTGTCGGGCGGGATACGGGGAAGGCGGGGCCCGTCGCGGTCCGGAGCCGCAGTTCAGACGGGAGGGGGCGGGGCCCCTGGCGGCCCATCGCCGAAGGAAGCGGACGGTGACGCTCCGCAAGATCACGGGAACAGAGGGTGTTGTGCCGAATTCATTACATCTGACAGGCCCCGTGAGGCATTCAAGAGAGGTCTCATGGCCCCTTACCCTTTTCACTGGCCACCCGACCGACCCCACTCCGGAACGCGAGATTCATGACCGGCACAGACAGTCACGATGTACTGCTCGTCCATGGCGGCACCCCGCTGGAGGGCGAGATCCGCGTTCGCGGCGCGAAGAACCTCGTGCCCAAGGCGATGGTCGCCGCCCTGCTCGGCAGCGGCCCGAGCCGCCTGCGCAATGTGCCCGACATCCGTGACGTCCGCGTGGTGCGCGGACTGCTCCAGCTGCACGGGGTGACGGTCCGTCCGGGCGAGGAGCCCGGCGAACTCGTCCTCGACCCGACGCACGTCGAGTCCGCGAACGTCGCCGACATCGACGCCCACGCCGGCTCGTCGCGCATCCCGATCCTCTTCTGCGGCCCGCTGCTGCACCGCCTCGGCCACGCCTTCATCCCGGGCCTCGGCGGCTGCGACATCGGCGGCCGGCCCATCGACTTCCACTTCGACGTGCTGCGCCAGTTCGGCGCCACCATCGAGAAGCGGGACGACGGGCAGTACCTGGAGGCCCCGCAGCGCCTTCGCGGTTGCAAGATCCGGCTGCCGTACCCCTCGGTCGGCTCGACCGAGCAGGTGCTGCTCACGGCCGTGCTCGCCGAGGGCGTCACCGAGCTGTCGAACGCCGCCGTGGAGCCCGAGATCGAGGACCTGATCTGCGTCCTGCAGAAAATGGGCGCGATCATCTCCATGGACACCGACCGGACCATCCGGATCACCGGTGTCGACCGTCTCGACGGCTACACCCACCGGGCGCTCCCGGACCGCCTGGAGGCGGCCTCCTGGGCGTCGGCGGCGCTCGCCACCGAGGGCAACATCTACGTGCGCGGCGCCCAGCAGCGCTCGATGATGACCTTCCTCAACACGTACCGGAAGGTGGGTGGCGCCTTCGAGATCGACGACGAGGGCATCCGCTTCTGGCACCCGGGCGGCTCGCTCAACGCGATCCACCTGGAGACGGACGTGCACCCCGGCTTCCAGACGGACTGGCAGCAGCCCCTGGTCGTGGCCCTGACGCAGGCCTCCGGCCTGTCGATCGTGCACGAGACGGTGTACGAGTCGCGGCTCGGTTTCACCTCCGCGCTCAACCAGATGGGTGCGCACATCCAGCTGTACCGCGAGTGCCTGGGCGGCTCGGACTGCCGCTTCGGCCAGCGCAACTTCCTGCACTCCGCGGTCGTGTCGGGCCCGACCCGGCTCCAGGGCGCCGATCTGGTCATCCCCGACCTGCGCGGCGGCTTCTCGTACCTGATCGCGGCGCTCGCGGCCCAGGGCACCTCCCGGGTGCACGGCATCGAGCTGATCAACCGCGGCTACGAGAACTTCATGGAGAAGCTCATCGAGCTCGGCGCCAAGGTCGAGCTGCCGGGCAGCGCGCTGGTGTGAGGCGTCACGGGCTCCCCGTGGGCCCGTAACGCTGTCCGTAAGGCGTCACGGGCCCACAGGGGCCCGTACAGGCCCATACGAAAGGGCGGCCACCCCCTGACAGGGTGGCCGCCCTTTCTGCGCCTCTAGGCTGCCTTACGTGCCTTGGCGGGCCGCCTTACGTGCTCCGGCTGCCCTGATCGCCTCGGCATGTGTCACTACTTGCCCTTGGCGGCTTCCTTGAGCTTCGAGCCCGCGGAGACCTTCACGCTGTAGCCGGCCGGGATGTCGATCGGGTCGCCGGTCTGCGGGTTACGAGCGGTGCGAGCGGCACGGTGGGTGCGCTCGAAGGTCAGGAAGCCGGGGATGGTGACCTTCTCGTCGCCCTTGGCGACGACCTCACCGACGGTCTCGGCGAGAGCGGCCAGCACGGCGTCGGCGTCCTTGCGGGTCACCTCGGCGCGGTCGGCCAGGGCGGCCACCAGCTCACTGCGGTTCATGTTGTTACTCCCGTGTTCTTCTTGCCTGTGAGGCGTGCCACGCGGCGGAAGCCGCGTGATTGGGTACAGCGAAGCCGATGCTGCCAGGGCCTTCGGACAGTCCCCGGACCCGGGTCTAATGACAGACCCTCGCGCCCAAACACGCATCCTGCCCCCACCAGCGGCGGGAACGCCAATCCGGCACCCCCTCGGGTCACACGAAAAGCGCCGGAGCCCCGTGGTGGTGACGTTCTGTCGACTCCTGTCGACTCCACGAAAACCACGCGGAGCCGAAAAGCCACCCTAAAGGCGGGTTTACGGCTCCGCGAATCGCGACGCGCCGTCAGCGCCCGGTCGCCGCCGAGCCCGCGCCCGCCGCCTTCGCCGCGTTGCGCACCGCTCCGGCGACCGCGCCGGCGACCTTGTCGTTGAAGACCGACGGGATGATGTAGTTCGCGTTCAGCTCGTCGTCGGTGACCACGTCGGCGAGTGCGGTCGCCGCGGCGAGCATCATCTCGGTGTTGACCGTACGGGACTGGGCGTCGAGCAGACCGCGGAAGACACCCGGGAAGACCAGCACGTTGTTGATCTGGTTCGGGAAGTCGGAACGGCCGGTGGCGACGACCGCGGCGGTCTGCCGGGCGGCGGCCGGGTCGACCTCAGGGTCGGGGTTCGCGAGCGCGAAGACGATGGCGTCCTCCGCCATGGCGGCGACGTCCTGCGCGCCGAGGAGGTTCGGGGCCGAGACGCCGATGAAGACGTCCGCGCCGACGACGGCCTCCTTGAGGGTGCCGGTGACGCCCTCCGGGTTGGTGTTGTCGGCGATCCAGCGCAGCGGCGAGTCGGCCGGGGCCTCCACGAGGTCCTCGCGGCCCGCGTGGACGACACCCTTGATGTCGGCGACGACGGCGTGCTTGACGCCCGCCGCGATCAGGAGCTTGAGGATGGCCGTACCGGCCGCGCCGGCCCCGGACATGACGACGCGCACGTCGCCGATGCCCTTGTTCACCACGCGCAGCGCGTTGGTGAGGGCGGCGAGGACGACGATCGCGGTGCCGTGCTGGTCGTCGTGGAAGACCGGGATGTCGAGGGCCTCGCGCAGCCGGGCCTCGATCTCGAAGCAGCGCGGCGCGGAGATGTCCTCCAGGTTGATGCCCGCGAAGCCGGGAGCGATGGCCTTGACGATCGCGACGATCTCGTCGGTGTCCTGGGTGTCGAGGCAGATCGGCCAGGCGTCGATGCCGGCGAAGCGCTTGAAGAGGGCGGCCTTGCCCTCCATGACGGGCAGGGCGGCCATCGGGCCGATGTTGCCGAGGCCGAGGACGGCGGAGCCGTCGGTGACGACCGCGACGGAGTTGCGCTTGATGGTGAGGCGGCGCGCGTCCTCGGGGTTCTCCGCGATGGCCATGCACACGCGGGCGACGCCCGGGGTGTAGATCATCGAGAGGTCGTCACGGTTGCGGATGGGGTGCTTGGACGCCATCTCGATCTTGCCGCCGAGGTGCATCAGGAACGTACGGTCGGAGACCTTGCCGAGGGTGACGCCCTCGATGGTGCGCAGCTGCTCGACGATCTCGTCGGCGTGCGCGGTGGAGGTCGCGGCGATGGTGACGTCGATGCGGAGCTTCTCGTGGCCGGAGGCGGTCACGTCGAGGCCGGTGACGGATCCGCCGTGGGACTCCACCGCCGTGGTGAGCTGGGAGACCGCGGTTCCGCTCGCGGGAACCTCCAGCCGGACCGTCATCGAATACGAGACGCTGGGCGCCGTTGCCATGGCCGAGTTCCTCTGCTTTCCCTGAGCTTCGTTGCTACGCCGCCCCGGCTGGTTGCCCGGCGGCGCCCTCCGATGGTCGCACCTACCTGCCGGTAGCAGGTAATGCGGTCATTTTGTTTTCGGAAAGTAGTTTCCACCATACGAGAAGGGCCCGGGAAACAGAAGAGGCCCCCGCCACCAGGGGTGACAGGAGCCTCGACTTCGTAGCTACACACAACAGAACGTCTGAGTGGCACCGACCCGCCATGCTCGCCTCGCGGCAAGTGGTCCCTCAGAGGGACGAAGGTTGGGCCCGGGGGCTTGGATCGAGCCGGTGCCACGACAAGGCTAACAAACCACCCTGCTTGGTGATTCCAGCGCCACAGGTTGACCGGAAATCAGCCTTCGGGCGCCTCGTGCCGGCTCAGTCCCGCAGCAGGTCGGGCACCCCCGCCCCGTCCGGCAGGTCGCCGGCCGCCGAGACCACCGTGAGCTGCTGCGTCGCCCGGGTCAGGGCCACGTAGAGCACCCGCAGACCGGCCGGGGACTCGTCCGCGATCTCCGCGGGCGAGACGACCACCGTGGCGTCGTACTCCAGGCCCTTCGCCTCCAAAGAGCCGAGCGCCACCACCCGGTCGCCCAGGTCGGCGAGCCAGCGGGCCGCCTCCGTCCGCCGGTTCATGGCGACGACGACACCGACCGTCCCCTCCACCCGCTCCAGGAGCAGCCGCGCCTCGGACCGTACGGTTTCGGCCAGGCCGGTGTCGGCGGCCTTCTCGGGTACGGCCACGAAGCGGGGCTCGACGCCCGTCGAGCGGACCGCGCGCGGCGACTCCTTGCCCGGCATGGCGAGGGCGAGCACCTTGGCGGCGAGCTCGGCGATCTCCGCCGGGTTCCGGTAGTTCACGGTGAGCTCGAAGCGGCGCCGCGGCCGGGAGCCGAGGGCCTCGTCACGGGCCTCGGCGGCCTCGTCCGGATCGGACCAGGAGGACTGCGCGGGGTCGCCCACCACCGTCCAGGTGGCGTGCCGGCCGCGCCGCCCGACCATCCGCCACTGCATGGGCGTCAGGTCCTGGGCCTCGTCGACGATCACGTGCGCGTACTCGGTGCGCTCGGCGGCGAGCCGCTCGGCCCGCTCGCGCTGGGTCTCCTCCCGTACGGGCATGAGCTCTTCCAGGCCCGTGAGCTGGTCCAGCGGGTCGTACTCCCGCCGCTTCCTCGGCCGCGCCGGGGCCCCGACGAGGGTGTTCAGCTCGTCGAGGAGGGCCACGTCGTGGACCGACAGCTCCTTGCGCCGCAGGGAGCGGGCGAGCCGCCGCACCTCGCCCGGGTTGAGGATGCGGCGGGCCCAGCGGCCGAGCCGCCGCTCGTCGGCCATCGCGTCGAGGACCCGGCGCGGGGTGAGCTCGGGCCACCAGGCGTCGAGGAAGCCGAGGAAGGAGTCCTCGGTGGAGACGTCCTCGTCGAAGGAGGAGCGCAGCTCGGCGGCGAGCTCCGGGTCGCTGTGCCGTCCGACGGCGCCCGACTTCGAGTACAGCGCGTCGAGGAGCAGCCGGCGGGCACGCGGCCTGAGCAGGTTGACGGGCGCGGTGCCGCCGAGGACGTTGTGGCGGATGCGCCGCAGCTCGTCCGCCTCCAGCTCCAGGCGGCGCCCGAAGGCGACGACACGCAGGCGCGTGGGCGTGCCCGCGGGCACGGGGGCCTCGTCGTCGTCTCCCAGCTCGGGCTGGCTGTTCCTGGGCGCCGGGGTCTCCAGGGCGCCACGGGCCGCCTTGCGCAGCACGTGGAGCATCCGGGAGGAGCCCTTGATCCGGGCGACGGCCGGATCGTCGTACGCGGTGGCCTCGACGCCGTCGACGAGGTTGCCGACGGCCCGGATGGCGACCTGGCCCTCCTCGCCGAGCGAGGGCAGCACGCCCTCGGTGTACGAGACGAGGAGCGGGGTCGGCGAGACGATCAGGATGCCGCCCGCGTACCGCCGCCGGTCCTGGTAGAGCAGGTACGCGGCCCGGTGCAGGGCCACGGCCGTCTTGCCGGTGCCGGGGCCGCCCTCCACGTACGTCACGGAGGCGGCGGGCGCGCGGATGACCATGTCCTGCTCCGCCTGGATGGAGGAGACGATGTCCCGCATGGTGTGGCTGCGGGCCTGGCCGAGGGCGGCCATCAGGGCGCCGTCGCCGATCACCGGCAGCTCGCGCCCGTCGAGGGTGGCCCGCAGCTCCGGGCGCATCAGGTCGTCCTCGACGCCGAGGACCTGGCGGCCCTTGGAGCGGATGACGCGACGGCGCACGACCCGGCCGGGGTCGACCGGGGTCGACCGGTAGAAGGGCGCGGCGGCGGGCGCGCGCCAGTCGATGACCAGCGGCGCGTAGTCGGAGTCGAGGACTCCGATCCGGCCGATGTGGAGGGTCTCTCCGATGTCGGCCGTGTTGTCGGGGCGTACGGCGTCCTCGGCGGGCTCGATCGAGGTGTAGGCGCCGTCGGGCCCCTTCTTCCCGTCCTTTCCGTAAAGGAGATCGATCCGGCCGAAGAGGAAGTCCTCGAACTCGTTGTTGAGCCGGTTGAGGTGGATGCCGGCACGGAAGACCTGGGCGTCGCGCTCGGCGAGGGCGCCGGGCGTGCCGACCTGGCCCCGCTGGGCGGCGTCGTTCATCAGGAACTCCGCCTCGTGGATCTTCTCCTCCAGCCGGCGGTAGACGTGATCCAGATGTTCCTGCTCGACACCGATCTCACGGTCTCTGACCGTGTCCACGGCTTCCTGCGCGGCCACCTAAGGCCCCCTTCTGACGTGCACTGGGCAGCCGTCGAGCGTACGCCACCGGAAGGGGCCGTGTCAGGCGAGATCGCCGTTCGAGGGAGTACCGGTCGGAACGCCGGGCGGCGGGTCGTCGTGCAGGAGGCGCTGGAAGAGGTGGTGGTCGCGCCATTCGCCGTCGATGTGGAGGTAGCGGGGGGCGGTCCCGATGCGGCTGAACCCGCTCTTCTCCAGGACCCGTTGGGACACGTGGTGGTCCAGGACGGTGCCCGCCTCAAGGCGGTGCAAGCCCAGTTCCTCGCGGGCGCCCCGGCAGGCCTCCGCGGTGAGCGCGGTGGCGAGACCGCGGCCGGTGTGGTCCCGGTCGACCCAGTAGCCGAGGGAGGCGCTGCGGAAGGGCCCGAGGACGATCCCGGAGAGGATGACGGCCCCCACGACGGCGTCCCCCTCGACGGCGAACCACCGCACCCCGCCGTCGGCGAGCCGCTCGGCCTGCGCCTCCGCGGTGTAGTACCGCTCGGGCCGGTAGGGCTCCCACGGCTTCATGTGAGCCCGGTTCCTCAGCAGGGCGACGGCGAGCGCGTGCGCGTCCTCCGGCACGGCGGGGCGGATGCGGAGTCCTTCACTGGTCATCCGCGTACGGTACCGGCGCGCTTCCACGCGCCGTCAGCCGTCGTACTCCCGCGTTCCGTCACCCGTCGTACTTCTCGTCCGCCGACGGGTCGAGCGCCAGCCGGTACCCCCGCTTCACCACCGTCTGGATCAGCTTCGGGGTGCCGAGGGCCGCCCGGAGGCGGGCCATCGCCGTCTCCACCGCGTGTTCGTCCCGGCCCGCGCCCGGCAGCGCCCGCAGCAGGTCGGCCCGGGACACCACCCAGCCGGGGCGGCGGGCGAGGAGCCCGAGGAGGGCCATCCCCGCGGGCGGGACGGGCCGCAGGACGCCGTCGACGAGGACGGCGTGGCCCCGGACCTCCACCCGGTGGCCGGCCACCGGCAGGACCTGGGTGCGGGCGGGCAGCTCCTTGCAGAGCACCTGGACGAGCGGGCCGAGCCGGAAGCGTTCCGGCTGGTACGTGTCGATGCCCTCCGCCTGGAGCGGCAGGGCCGTCACGGGCCCCACGCACACCGCGAGCACGTCGTGCCGCAGCGCGGCCACGAGGTCGGCCCGTACGCCCCTCTCCTCGGCCCGTGAGAACAGCGAGGCCGCGGCCGGGGCACTGGTGAAGGTGACGGCGTCCAGGGCGCGGCAGACGACCGCGTCGAGGAGCCGGTCGAGGGGCCCGACGTCCTCCGGCGGCATCCAGCGGTAGACGGGGACGCCGACGACCTGGGCGCCGCCGGCGGTGAGCGCCTCCACGAAGCCGGGCAGCGGCTCCCCGTGCAGCTGGAGCGCGATCCGGCGGCCGTCGACGCCCTCGGCGAGGAGCCGGTCGAGGACCTCGGCCATGGACTCCGAGCTGGGCGACCAGGACTCGGTGAGTCCGGCGGCCCGTACGGCTCCCTTGACCTTGGGCCCGCGGGCGAGGAGTTCGACGTCCCGCAGGACGGCGAGGAGCTCCTCGCCGTACCCCCACCCGTCGGCCGCCTCGACCCAGCCCCGGAAGCCGATCGCCGTGGTGGCGACGACGACGTCCGGGGCGTGGCCGATGAGTTCCTTGGTGGCGGCGAGGAGTTCGGTGTCGTCCGCCAGGGGCACGATCCGCAGGGCGGGGCCGTGGACGACGGCCGCGCCACGCCGGCGCAGCAGCGCGATGAGTTCGTCCGCGCGCCGCGCCGCGGTGACGCCGACGGTGAAGCCGGCGAGGGGGCCGTGTTCTTGCTCGTCCATGGGGCCAGAGCCTGACGGGGACGCGTGACAGACTCGGTTCGCCCGTATTTCCTGGTCGTTACGGTCCGCGCCGGGCACCGGGGATCACACCTTCGCGTAGCCGGGCCGGGGCTCCGACGAGGTGACGGCCTCGGCGGTCGCGGGGACGGCGACGGGGCGCCGAAGGTATACCGCCCAGGTGACGACGATGCAGGCCCCGTAGAAGGCGAGGAAGGCGACGAAGGCCGCCGTGCCCGTGCCCGCGGTCTGGAAGGACTGGCGGAAGGCGAGGTTGATGCCGAGTCCGCCGAGCGCGCCGACCGCTCCGATGAGGCCCATGGCGGCCCCGGAGAGGCGCCGGCCGTAGGCCTCCGCGGCGTCTCCCGCGAGCCCCTTGCGGTGCCCCTGGGCCAGGAAGATCGCCGGGATCATCTTGAACGTCGAGCCGTTGCCGAGGCCGCTGAGGGCGAAGAGGGCGATGAAGCCGACGAGGAAGACGGCGAGCGACTCGACGACGGAGGCGTAGATCACCACGCCCGTCGCGGCGGCCATCGCGACGAAGGTCCACAGGGTGATGCGGGCGCCGCCGTGCCGGTCGGCGAGGGAACCGCCGATGGGCCGGATCAGCGAGCCGAGCAGCGGACCGATGAAGGTGAGGGAGGCGGCCTGGAGCGGCGTGCGTCCGAACTGCGTCTGGAGCACGAGGCCGAAGGCGAAGCTGTAGCCGATGAACGAGCCGAAGCAGCCGATGTACAGGAAGGCCATGATCCAGGTGTGGCGGTCCCGCACGGCCTCCTTCGCGGCCCCGGTGTCGTTCTTGACGGGGGCGAGGTTGTCCATGAAGAGCAGGGAGCACACGGCTGCGACCACGATCAGGGGAAGGTAGACGCCGAGCACGATCCTCGGGTGCATGGCTCCGGCGGTACCGATGACCAGGAGGCCGATGAGCTGGACCACGGGGACGCCGATGTTGCCGCCGCCCGCGTTCAGGCCGAGCGCCCAGCCCTTCTTCCGCAGCGGGAAGAAGGCGTTGATGTTGGTCATCGAGGAGGCGAAGTTGCCGCCGCCGACACCGGTGAGCGCGGCCACCACCACGAAGGTCGTATAGGAAGTGCCGGGCTCCATGACCGCGAAGGCGAGGCCGGTCGGCAGCAGGAGCATCAGGGCGCTGAAGACCGTCCAGTTACGGCCGCCGAAGCGCGCGACGGCGAAGGTGTACGGGATCCGGATCAGCGCGCCGACGAAGGTCGCGGTCGCGATCAGGAAGAACTTCCCGGCCGGGTCGACGCCGTACTGGGGCCCCATGAAGAGCACCATCACCGACCACAGGCTCCAGATCGAGAAGCCGATGTGCTCGGAGAGCACGGAGAAGAGCAGATTCCTCCGGGCGATCCGCTCCCCCTTCTCGCGCCAGAAGGTCTCGTCCTCCGGCTCCCACTGTTCGATCCACCGGCCGCCGCCCATGTCGTACCTCCGCGGGTGTCGGGTCCTGGGGCGTCCACAGCCCCGGTCCACCTGCCACAGACGCTAGGGAGGCCTCGTTTCAGGCCGGTGCCGCGAGGTGACGGGAACGGAACCTTGCTCTCACCCGGCGCACACCCCCACTGTGAGCGCTCCCCCCTTTTTTGGGCTCGGTTCGCCTCCGGGGCGCTCAAGCCGGGCTCACAGGGCCGACCGTGCTCGCCTCCCTCGTTCCTCGGGAGGCTCCGCGCGCTCGGCCCTGTTCCCCCCGGCCGCGCCCCTTCGGCTCACTCGCCGGTCCTTGTAGGCACCCGTCAAGTGCCCTTCAGGCCAGTCCCGGCTCGTCCTGCGGCAGCCAGGAGCCGGCGGGGCGTTCCAGCCACCCCTCCTCCGCCCCCAGCTCGGCGGCGGCCGCCCGCAGGGCGTCGAGGCCCGGATGGCGCAGGCCCTTGCGCCACACCAGGCTCACCGGTGACAGGGGTACGGGGTCGACGAGCGGCCGCAGGACGCAGCCCGGCATGGGCGGGAAGTCGACGACGGCGAGGACCGGGTTGCGGTGCTTGGCCATGATGCGGCGGAACTCCTCGTGGCCGATCGCCAGCGGCGCGGGCGGGGCCACCTCGATGCCGCGTCCGGCGAAGAGCCGGGCGGCGAGGTCCGTCCACTCCAGCGTGCGTTCGTTGCCCGCGCCCGCGTAGATCCGCTCCCCCGCGAGACCGGCGAGCGGCACCTCGGGCAGACCGGCGAGCGGGTGGTCCTCGGGGAGTATCACGGCCATCCGCTCGTACCGCACGAACTGGGAGCCGAGCCGCGCCCGCAGCCCGGCGTCGAGCCCTCCGTACCGGCCGAAGGAGGTGTCGAGCCGTCCGGCGAGGATGTGCCGCACGGCTCCGGTGAGCCCGCTCTCGTAGCGGGCCATCAGCTCCTGTTCGGGAGCGAGTTCACGGGCCCGGCGCAGGACGCGCTCCTGTGCGAGGCCGGCGGTGTTGAGGTCGACGAGGAGGGGCCGGGGCGCGGCGCGGAACGCCTCGGTCAGCTCGTCGTGGGCGGCGAGCACCCGCCGCGCGTACGGGAGGAGGCGCTCGCCGTCCGGGCTGAGGGACACCTGCCGGGTGGTCCGTACGAAGAGCTCGGCGCCCAGTTCGCGCTCCAGGCGCCGGATGTCGCGGCTGAGGGCCTGCTGGGCGACGTAGAGGCGGGCTGCGGCGCGGGTGAAGTGGAGTTCCTCGGCGACGGCGGTGAAGGCGCGCAGCAGCCGGGGATCGGCGTCGTACGGGGACGAGGGGGAGGAGGAGGGGGCGACCACCGGCCCATTCAACAACACAGGCGCGTGAATGGTCACCGAACAGGTGTTGGACCCCTCGGGCCCGCTCCCCCGAACCTTGAGCCATGCCGCCACCGGACCTCACCCTGACCCCCGCCGGCCCGGCCGTCGCCCCCCGCTACCGCAACCGGCCTGCCCCCCTCTCCCCCTTCCCCCATCACGACCACGACCGGCCGAAAGCCGCCCCGCGCAACCCGTACCTGCGCCTCTTCACCCTCCCCGGCACGCGCGCGTTCACCGCGGGCAACCTGATCGCCCGGCTGCCCATGGGCATGTTCGGCGTCAGCGCCGTGATCATGATCGCGGCGGCGTACGACTCCTACGCGCTGGCGGGCGCGGTCACCGCCACCGGCATGGCCGCAGGGGCCCTCACGGCCCCCTGGATCGCCCGGCTCGTCGACCGGTACGGCCAGGCGCGGATCGCGGTCCCCGCCACCGCCTACGCCGTCCTCGGCCATCTGGTCCTGCTGCTCTGCGTGCACCAGCGGGCACCCCTCTGGGCCCTGTTCGCCACGACGGCCCTCACCGCCACCGCCCCGAACACGGGCGGCATGTCCCGGGCCCGCTGGGCGCACCTCCTGAAGGGCGACCAGGACGCCCTGCACACCGCCAACTCCTTCGAGCAGGCCGCCGACGAGCTCTGCTTCATGCTCGGCCCCGTCGTCGCCGCGGTCCTCTGCTCGGCCCTCTTCCCCGAGGCGGGCACGCTCACGGCCGCCGTCCTCTTCCTCGGCGGGGTCCTGGTCTTCGCCGCCCAGCGCTCCACCGAACCGCCGATCGCACCGCGCACCACCGCCGGCTCCCCGCTGCGGGTCCCCGGCATGGGCGCCCTCATGGCGGTCTTCCTCGCCACCGGAGCGGTCTTCGGCTCGATGGAGGTGGTGACCCTCGCGTACGTGGATGGCCCCGTCGCGGGACCCGTCCTCGCCCTCCAGGCCGCGGGCTCCTGCGCGGCGGGCCTCCTCTACGGCCGGGCCCGGCGCACCGCCCGGCTCCGCACCTGCCTGGCCGCGATGGCCGTCCTCATGACGCTGCCGCTGCTCGCCGCCTCGACCGGCTCGCTGCTCGCCCTCGCCGGCGGACTCCTGGTGGCGGGCATGGCGACGGCTCCGACGCTGGTGACGGGCATGGCCCTGGTCCAGCGCCTGACGCCCCCGTCGCAGCTCAACGAGGGCATGACGCTCGCCGTGACCGCACTCCTCGGCGGCATCGCGGCGGGCTCGGCCACCGGCGGCTGGGCCGCCGACCACGCCCCCTTCCCCGCCTTCGGCTTCCTCGCCCCGGCCGCCGCGGCGACCCTGGCCCTGACGCTCTGCGCGGCGACCGGGGTCGGCCGCCGCGCTCCGGCCTGACGGATCAGCTCTGTCGCAGCGGCGGCATCGGCACCTGCACCCCGTACGCGGTGGCACCGGCCCCGGCTCCGCCCGCGCAGCCGTCGGGCTCCTGCGTCCCGAGGCCCCGGGTGGACGGCTTCTCCGCGGCCCAGAACATGTAGCCGAGCAGGCCGGACGTGGTCCCCGCCCCGTTCGGGGCCGCGTTCCGCACCCAGTCCCCCGTCGCCTTCTGCAGCGAGTTCGCGAAGTCGGTGCACTCGGGCAACGGGCTGCGCCCGTACGCGAGGTAGAGCCCGGCCGTGAACTTCGCGGGCGCGAGCGGGGCGACCGGCGGCGCGAACTGCGACTTGCCGTCGATGTGCTCCTGCCAGTTCGCGATGTGCGAGCTCGCTGAGGTGGGCCGGGCCGTCACCATCGCGTTGGCGTAGTCGAGGACGGGCTTGTCGGTGCGCAGCCAGTCGGCAGTGGCCTTGCGGTTGATGTCGATGAGCCAGCGGTCGCCGGCGGCGGTGTCGATGGTGAGCCGGGCGGCCGGCCGCGTACCGGAGGCGTCGTAGGGGTGCACGGAGCGGTAGGCGTCGATGAAGGCCTGGAGCCCGGTGAGGTTCGGGGCGGTGTTCTGCTCGTAGTCGATCTCGATGCCGACGCCGAGGTCCGTGGCGACGGCGGCGGCGCGCAGACCCAGCTGGGTGGCGTTCTCCGCGAGGGCCGCGTCCCATTCGTCGGTGTACGTGATCCCGCCGATGGACAGCATCACGCGGATTCCGCGCGAGGTGAAGTACTCGACGATCTCGCGGTTCATCCCGACGGGGACGCCGTCGGCGGTGGTGGCGTCGGTGGTACGGCGCAGCAGTTTCAGCGGCTCGACGAAGCTGAGCACCACGAGGTTGACGGAGGGGCGTCCGTCACCGCGGTCGATCAGCCAGTGGTTCTTGGCGTCGAACTCGGCGACGTCGCGGACCGTGCCCCAGGTGCAGTAGTCGTCTCCGCAGTGCCACGCCCCGTAGACCTGCACGGGTGCGGCGGCGGACGCCGGGGTGGCGACGGGGACGAGGAGGGCGAAGAGCATGAGCAGGACCGAGAGAGGTCTGTGGCGCATACGTACCTCCGGGAGTGCCGTTGCGTGGGGGGCGGCCACGGCAGAGTGGCAGGTCCAGACCAAGCCGACAAGAGGGCGTGCGGAGGTGCGCGGAGGCCAGGCATGACAAAGGCCCGGCGGTCGTCGTGACGACTGCCGGGCCTCGGCCCACATGGGGTGAGGTGTCCGAGCGGGCCATGCCCTTCGGACTCTCGGTGGAGATGGCGGGAATCGAACCCGCGTCCAACGGTACGGAAACAGAGCTTCTCCGTGCGCAGTCCGCTACGAGTTTCTCGGCCCCGGAGATCACGCGGACAAGTCTCCGACGGGCTCAGTCACTGTTTGATTTCCCTCTTACCCCCGTGACCGGGGTGAGAGGTTTAGATCCCTAAATGACGCCAGGATCCGGGTCGGGACCATCCCCGGGCTGACGCTCCTCACAGAGGCTTCTTGTCGTTACCTAGAAATTAGGCAGCGAGGGCGAAGCGGGAGTTATCGCTCTTGGAGTTGGCGATTATTGGTTGCGACATATGGTTTACGAGATCATTGCCGCTTCCTCGGCACGCTTCCTCTGCATCGGTATCCGCTGTCGAAACCGATCATCCCCATGTTTTTTTATCAACGTGCACCCCCCCTTGCGAGGCGTGCACGGCCCATCGTACGTGACCGACGGGCACTGGTGCCAGCGTATTGGCCGCGGCCCGCGCCGCCAGGACGGGCCCTAGGCGATCTTGGCCGCCCGCTGCCTGCGCTTGGCCGCCGCGATGGCCCGGTTGGTCTCGCGGGTGTCCTGCTTCTCGCGGAGGGTCTGCCGCTTGTCGAACTCCTTCTTGCCCTTGGCGAGCGCGATCTCGACCTTGACCCGGCCGTTCAGGAAGTACAGCGCGAGGGGCACGATCGTGTGACCCGTCTCCTGGGACTTCGACTCCAGCTTGTCGATCTCCTCCCGGTGCAGCAGCAGCTTCCGCTTCCGCTTCGCCGAGTGATTGGTCCAGCTGCCCTGCATGTACTCGGGCACATGGATGTTGTGCAGCCACGCCTCGTGGTTGTCGATCTGCACGAAGCCGTCGACCAGCGAGGCCCGGCCCATCCGCAGCGACTTCACCTCGGTGCCCATGAGGACCACACCGCACTCGTAGGTGTCGACGATGTGGTAGTCGTGGCGCGCCTTCTTGTTCTGCGCGATGAGCTTGCGCTCAGGCGCCTTGTCCGTCGTCTTCTTCGCAGGCTTGCCCTGCACGTTCACGAGTCCCTTTGCCATAGTGCGGTCATTTTCGCACTACGAGCCCCCTCCGAGGCCACTCAATACCGTCTTCGCCCGTTCCTCGGCCCGTTCCCCCGCCGTCAGGTCCGGAGTGATGCCGCGGCCGTCCACCGCGTGTCCGGCCGGGGTGCGGTAGTGGCCGACGGTCAGCTCGGCGACCGAACCGTCCGGCAGGGTGCTCGGCATCTGGACCGCGCCCTTGCCGAAGGTGCGCGAACCCACCGTGACCGCCCGGCCCCGGTCCTGGAGGGCGCCGGTGAGCAGCTCGGCCGCGCTCATCGTGCCCCCGTCGATCAGCGCCACCAGGGGCCGGCCGGTGTCGCCGCCCCCTTCCGCGTACACGGCCCGCTGCTCGCCCTCCACGTCGTACGTGGCGACCAGACCGCCGTCGAGGAAGGCGGAGGCGGCCACGGCGGCCTCCGCGACCAGGCCGCCCGCGTTGCCCCGCAGGTCCAGGAGGACTCCGGCGCCGTCCGGGGCGGCCCGTACCGCGTCACGCACGCGCGTACCGGCGCCCTTGGTGAAGGCGGCGACCCGGATGAGCAGGGTTCCGTCGTCCAGGCGGCGGACGGTGACCGGATCCGTGGCCAGCCGGGCCCGGTGCAGGGTCCGCGTCCAGGCGGCGCGCCCGCGCTCGACCCGGAGGGAGACGGCGGAGCCCGGTACGCCGTCGCCGCGCAGCAGGGCGACGACCTGGGAGACCGCGAGGCCGTCGACCGGTCGTCCGTCGACCGAGACGAGCCGGTCGCCGGCCCTGAGCCCGGCCCGCTCGGCGGGGCCGCCCGGCTGCACGCGGGTCACCCGGACGCGGTCCCCGCCGGCCCGGCCCGCGGAGAGCCCGACGCCGGTGTAGGCCCCGTCGAGGGACTGCTCGAACTCGGCGTACTCCTTCTTGTCGTACACCGCGCCCCAGCGGTCGCCGCTGCGGCTGACGAACTCCTCCGCCGCCTGCTTGCCCGACTTCCCGTCGGCCATGGCAGCGGCAGCGGCGCGGTTGAGAGCGGCGCTGTCGACGGGTGCGCCGGCCGGGGACCGCTGCCCCGCGCGCGTGGACGCCCCCGCGGGCCCGTCGGCGGACTCCTGCCGGGGCAGCGAGCCGGTGGCGGCGGCGGTGGCGAGGACTCCGGCGAAGACCAACGTCAGAACGGCCCCACGGACTACTCCGCGGGGCCGGATACAGAGGTGGTCGGTGCCGGCCGGCATGGCGCCCACTCTAAGACAAGGCGATGGCGCCGCACGGGCTTTGACCGTACGACGCCATCCACCGACAGAGGTGTCTCTCACACCTTCAGGTACTTGCGCAGCGCGATGAAAGCGGCCACCGCGGGCATGAGGAGACCGATGGCGATCACGAGCGGCAGCTTGGCGAGGACGGCGTCCCAGCCGATGAAGTTGACGAGCTGCATCTTCTCCGCGAGCGCGATGCCGTTGTCGATCAGGAAGTACCGGCCGACGAGCAGCAGCACACAGGCGACGGCCCCGCCCAGGAGCCCGGCGAAGGCGGCCTCCATGATGAACGGCATCTGGATGTAGAAGCTCGACGCGCCGACGAGCCGCATGATGCCTGTCTCTCTCCGGCGGCTGAACGCGGATACGCGGACCGTGTTGACGATCAGCATCAACGCGATGACGAGCATCAGGCCCATGACGCACAGAGCGGCGATGTTCATGCCGTTCATGAGGTCGAACAGGTCCTCCAGGGTGTCCCGCTGGTCCTGGACGGACTCGATCCCGTCGCGGCCGGCGAACGCCGTGGCGATCACCTTGTACTTCTCCGGGTCCTTGAGCTTGACCCGGAACGACTCCTGCATCTGGTCCGGCGTGATGACGGAGGCGATGGCGGTCTCGCCGTACTCCTCCTTGTACCGCTTGAACGCCTCGTCGGTCGACTCGTAGTAGACGGTCTCGACGATGTCCATCTTCCGCAGATCGGCCTTGATCTGCTCCTTCTGCTCTGCCGTGACCGCGCCCTTGGGGCACTTGACCCCGTCGGCCGCGTCGGCCCTGTTGCAGAGGAAGAGGGAGACGTTGACCTTGTCGTACCAGAAGTCCTTCATCGTGCTGACCTGCTCGCGCATGAGCAGGGCACCGCCGAAGAGGGCGAGCGAGAGGGCCACGGAGATGACGACGGCGAAGGTCATCGTGAGGTTGCGCCGGAGACCGATGCCGATCTCCGAGAGCACGAACTGAGCGCGCATGGTGTGTTCTGTCCCCTACCTGCTCAGTGCTGGTATCCGTAGACGCCGCGCGCCTGGTCGCGGACGAGGCGACCCTTCTCGAGCTCTATGACGCGCTTGCGCATCTGGTCGACGATGTTCTGGTCGTGGGTCGCCATGACGACGGTGGTCCCTGTCCTGTTGATGCGGTCGAGCAGCTTCATGATGCCGACCGAGGTCTGCGGGTCGAGGTTGCCGGTGGGCTCGTCGGCGATCAGCAGCATCGGGCGGTTCACGAAGGCGCGGGCGATGGCGACGCGCTGCTGCTCACCACCGGAGAGCTCGCCGGGCATCCGGTCCTCCTTGCCGCCGAGCCCGACCAGGTCGAGCACCTGCGGCACGGCCTTGCGGATCTCGCCGCGCGGCTTGCCGATGACCTCCTGGGCGAAGGCCACGTTCTCGGCGACGGTCTTGTTGGGCAGCAGGCGGAAGTCCTGGAAGACGGTGCCGAGTTGACGCCGCATGTGCGGCACCTTCCAGTTGGACAGGCGGGCGAGGTCCTTGCCGAGGACGTGCACCTGGCCTTGACTGGCGCGCTCCTCACGAAGGAGCAGCCGCAGGAAAGTCGACTTTCCGGAGCCGGAGGAACCGACGAGGAAGACGAACTCCCCCTTCTCGATCTCCAGGGAGACATCCCGGAGCGCGGGGCGGTTCTGCTTCGGATAGGACTTGGAGACGTTGTCGAATCGGATCACGGATGCACCACGGTCGGCCGGGAGTAGGTGTGCGTGACCTTACGCGAACGGGGAAGGCCCGCGCAGTCGCGGTCCTGGCTTGCGACGTTTATCCTTTTCGCCCCCGCGCACGGGGGCGGGACGATCCGATGGGGCGCGCCGAAACGCCGGGGAGCTGGCACAGTGGTAGGGGGAACGCCCGGATCCCTCCGGACGTTGTCCAGGTGTAGCCCCCAGTGCGGGAGGAGGAGAGCGCATGACCTATGACCGACTGGTGTGCGCCAACTGCGCGGCCCCGGTCGCCGAGGGCCGCTGCCCCGTCTGCCGCGCGAACCGGGAGCGCCTGACCCCACAGGGTCCGTCGCCCGCGATGCTGCTGACGCTGGCGGTCGCCCTGCTGGCCATGATCGCGTTGCTCGCGGTGGTCCGCACGGCCTAGGGGGCACCAGACGCCGCAAGCCTGGCATGATCGGCAAGACACCCCCTGGAGCCGCCCTTTCGGATCGCCCCGGCGTCTCCGGGTGTCACGCGGACGCCACACGAGCCGGACGTACGAGGAAGGGCCGGGGAGATCACTCTCCCCGGCCCTTCCCCTTATTCACGCACGTACGCGCTCACGCGCTCACGCGGGTCCGTCAGACGGCCGCGCGACCGCCACCGGCGACGAGACGCGGCAGCATGCGGAAGCCGATGCCACCGGCGATCATCGTCGCGGCACCGATGACCAGGAACGAGGTCTCGGCCGCACCGGTCTCGGCGAGCTCCTCCTTCGCCTGACCCTGCTGCACGGGCTGCGAGCCGGCGTTGTTGGTGTCGGTGTTGCTGTTGCCGCCGTCCACGCACTCGGCGCCGTCGAGGTCGACGGTGCAGGTGCCCGGGTCGCCGGAGTCGTTGCCGCCCTCGTCCGGGGTCACGGGGGAGTCGGTGGAACCGGGGTTGCCGTTTCCGTTCCCGTTGCCATTCCCGTTCCCGTTGCCGGGGTTGGTGGTCTCGCCACCGCCCGGGGTGGTGGTCTCGCCACCGCCGGGCGGCGTGGTCTCCACCGGCGGGGTCGTCTCGACCGGCGGGGTCGTCTCGACCGGAGGCGTGGTCTCCACCGGCGGGGTCGTCTCGACCGGCGGGGTCGTCTCCACCGGCGGCGTGGTCTCGACCGGCGGGGTCGTCTCCACCGGCGGAGTCGTCTCGACCGGCGGGGTCGTCTCCACCGGCGGGGTCGTCACCGGCGGAGGCGTGATCTCACATCCGGGGCTCCCCGGAATGCACGTGGGATCCGCGGTCGGCTCGCCGAAGGCGCCCACGGCCTGCGCCGCACCCGCCGCGGTGAGCGACGCGCCGGCGGCGATCACCGCACCGGCGGCGATGCGCGCGATACGGACTCGCATCTGCTTGGTCATCTGGCTGCTACCCCCAGTAGCTCATCTCGTCATGGGGCAGCGCTCGGGGCAGCGACAGAAGCGGCTCACTGCGGACCGGCCCCCGTTCACACACGCCCCGGAAATGCGCATGCCAGTACGCCACCCTTCCGAGTTTCCGATGCAGCGTCAAGGTCGTTGCGCGTGCGATGCCCGAAAGATCACGGAGTGCCCCACATGCGGGGATGCAACTGTGACGTAAACCCAGAACTCCGGGCCCCCCGGCACCAGTTCCCTTGTCGACAAAGCGCCCCGCACACCGTGTTTCCGCTTGCGTCAGCGAATCCGCCGGACGACGACGGGCCCCGCACCGGAAGGTGCGGGGCCCGAACGCTCGCTGTGCGGAGGCTACTTGTCCTGCTGCTTGCGCCAGCGGATGCCGGCCTCCAGGAAACCGTCGATCTCACCGTCGAGAACGGCCTGCGGGTTGCCGACCTCGAACTCCGTACGGAGGTCCTTGACCATCTGGTACGGGTGCAGGACGTACGAGCGCATCTGGTTGCCCCAGGAGCTGCCGCTGTCCTTCAGGGCGTCCATCCTGGCCCGCTCCTCCTGGCGCTGACGCTCAAGGAGCTTGGCCTGGAGGACGTTCATGGCGCTCGCCTTGTTCTGGATCTGGGAGCGCTCGTTCTGGCAGGAGACGACGATGCCGGTCGGCAGGTGCGTGATGCGCACGGCCGAGTCGGTCGTGTTGACGCCCTGGCCGCCGGGGCCCGACGCGCGGTAGACGTCGATGCGCAGCTCGCCCTCGTCGATCTCGACGTGGTCGGAGGACTCGACGACCGGCAGGATCTCGACACCGGCGAAGGAGGTCTGGCGGCGGCCCTGGTTGTCGAAGGGCGAGATGCGGACCAGGCGGTGGGTGCCCTGCTCGACGGAGAGCGTGCCGTAGGCGTACGGCGCCTTCACCACGAAGGTGGTCGACTTGATGCCGGCCTCCTCCGCGTACGAGGTCTCGTAGATCTCGGTGGAGTAGCCGTGGCGCTCCGCCCAGCGCAGGTACATGCGCTGGAGCCGCTCGGCGAAGTCGGAGGCGTCGACGCCGCCCGCCTCCGCGCGGATGTTGACCAGCGCCTCGCGCTCGTCGTACTCGCCGGAGAGGAGGGTGCGGACCTCCATCTCGTCGAGGGCCTTGCGGACGGAGACGAGCTCCGTCTCGGCCTCGGCGAGGGTGTCCGGGTCGTCCATCTCCTCGGCGAGCTCGAAGAGCACCGCGAGGTCGTCGATGCGGCCGCGCAGGGTCTCGGTCTTGCGGACCTCGGCCTGGAGGTGCGAAAGCTTGCTCGTGATCTTCTGCGCCGCCTCCGGGTCGTCCCACAGGGACGGGGCCGCGGCCTGCTCTTCGAGCACGGCGATGTCGGCCCTCAGCTTCTCGAGGTCCAGGACGGCCTCGATCGACCCCATGGTCGAGGAGAGGGACTTCAGCTCTTCGGATACATCGACGACTGCCACGCGTCCAGCGTAACGGCTCCGGGCAAGGAGCCGAACCTTTGGCCACGACGGCCCTCCGGCCGTTACGGCAGCGAGGACTGCTTCGAGTCCTGCGGCGGGGCGTCCGCGTCACCCGAGGCCGCGAGGTAGCCGCCGGCGCCGAGCGCCCCCGCGACGACGACCGCCGCGACGGTGAGGGTGATCCGGCGCTTGCGGACCGCGCCCGCCTTGTGGCGGGCCGAGCCGGGGCGGCGTGCGCCCGCGGGTCTCGGGGCTCTCGCGGTGCCGAGCGGGCCGCCGGAGAGCTCGTCGGGGGCCGGGACCCGCATGGAGGTGTGGGTGTCGCGGTTGGAGTCGGGCGAGGCACCCGGGACGAGCGGGACGGCGGCCCGGCGCGGTGCCGGCTCCCCCGTGCCCGTACCGGTGGCGTACGCCTCCGGCTCCGGGTCCGCAGCCGAGCCCTGGTCCGAGTCCAGCTCGTCCACGTCGAGCGGCGGGATGCCCTTGAGCAGCGGCAGGACGTCCTTGAGGCGGGCGGCCAGCTCGGAGGCGCGGAGTCGGGAGGCCGGGGCCTTCGCCAGGCACTGCACGAGCAGCTGCCACAGCTCCTCGGGGATGCCGGGGAGGGGGACGACGGTCTCGGTGACGTGGCGGCGCAGGACGGCGCCGGGGTGGCCGCCGCCGAACGGCGTGAAGCCGGCGAGCAGCTCGTACAGGACCGTCGCGAGGGCGTAGATGTCGACGGCGGCGCGCGGCGGGAGGCCCTCGACGATCTCGGGGGCGAGGTAGTCGGGGGTGCCGATGATCCGGGTGGCCTTGGTACGGCCGGGGGTGTCGATCAGCTTGGCGACACCGAAGTCGGTGAGCAGGGCCGGGTGGGCGCCACCGGGGCCGAGCGGGCCCTCCATGTCGAGCAGGATGTTCTCGGGCTTGACGTCCCGGTGGACGACTCCGGCGGCGTGCGCGGCGGCCAGGGCGTCGGCGACGTCGGCGATGATCGCGACGGCGGCCTCGGGGGCGAGCCGCCGCTCCCGGTCCAGGCGGGTGCGCAGGTCGGTGCCGCGGACGAGGTCCATGACGAGGGCCAGGTCGTTGCCGTCGACGACGAGGTCGCGGACCTTGACGACCCGGGGGTGGTCGAGGCCGAGCAGGGCGGTGCGCTCCTGGACGAAGCGGCCGACGAGTTCCTGGTCGGAGGCCAGGTCCTCGCGCAGCAGTTTGACGGCGACGGGACCCTCGGGCCCCTCGCCGAGCCACACCGTTCCGGCACTGCCCCGTCCCAGGATCTGGTGGGTGGTGTAGCGGCTGCCGATGTTCCGTGCCAAGACTGCTCCCTCAGCGGCTGCGGTTCGCGTGCAAAGTTACGCGTCCGCAGCCGCCGGACGTCACTTCCGAGCGGAAATCACCCCTCGGAAGTCGATAAATCGGCAGTATTACTCGGTATTACTGCCCTGTACCGCCGGTAGTACCACCGGTGTCGGTGGCCTCGCCGATCGTGGAGATCCAGTCGGTCACCGTCGAGATGCCGTCGCCGATGGCCTCCCAGTAGCTCTTGCCCTCGGCGATCCAGTCCTGGAGCGGGGTCAGCTCCCAGACGAGCCAGCCCGCGACCACGAACAGGATGATCATGACGAGGCAGCCCTTGAGGCAGCCGAGGCCGGGGATCCGCACCGGGTTGGCGCTGCGCTGACGCGGCGGGCGCGGCGCCGGGGCCTGGGGCGGCGGCTGCGGCGGCTGGTACTGCTGCTGGGGCGGGGCGTACTGCTGCGGGGCGGGCGGCGGCGCGTACTGCTGGGGCTGCTGGTGCTGCGGCGGATACGGCTGGGGGGCCGGGCGCTGCGGGGCCGGGCGCTGCTGCTGGTACGGCTGCGGCGGCTGCTGCTGCCCGTACGCGCCCGGGGCACCCTGCTGTCGGCCCTGCGGGGGCTGCTGGGGCTGCTGGGGCTGCCGCTGCGGGCGGCGGCGCAGCGGGTCCTCGCTGGGGTCCAGGTACTGCACCTGCGTCTGCTCGTTGCGGTCGCGGGCCGCGCGGAGCTGGTTCTGCCAGGGGTGCGGCTCCTCCGACTGTGAGCCCTGTGCGCCCTGCGGCGGCTGCGGCGGTACGGGCGGCATGACGGCCGTCGGGTCGGCGGCGCCCGAGGGGCCGCTGGTCGGCATGACGCTGGTCGCGCCCGCGGGGTCGTACCGCGGCGGCGTCCCGGCGCCGCTGGGCAGCACCTGGGTCGGGTCCGCGGCTCCCGGGGTCTCGGGGACCGGGGCGGGCGCCGGGTCAGGGGCGAGGAGCGCGCCGACGCCGTCCGCCGCCTCGATCTGGGCGGGGGTGGCGTGCACGCCGATGCCGGCGGCGACCGCTCGAAGGCCGCGGGCGAGGTTCACGGCGCTCGGCCGCCGGTCCGGGTCCTTGCTGAGGCAGCGCTCTATGACGGTCCACAGGGGTCCCGGCACGGTCGACGGGCGGCGCGGCTCCTCGCTGAGGTGCCGGTGCAGGACCTCCAGGGCGGTGCCGCCCGCGAACGGCGGGCGTCCGGTGACCAGCTCGTAGAGCAGGATGCCGGCGCCGTAGATGTCGACGGCGGAGGTCTGCGGGCGCCCCTCGGCGGATTCCGGAGCCACGTACGCGGGCGTGCCGACGAACTCGTGGGTGCGGGTCAGGCCGGGCGAGTCCGCGAGGCGCGCGATGCCGAAGTCGGTGAGCATCGGGTGCATCTGGCCGCCCTGCTCGGCGAGCAGCACGTTGGCCGGCTTCAGGTCGCGGTGGACGACGCCGTCGGCGTGGCTCGCGGCGAGCGCGTCGGCGATCTGGGCGGTCAGGAGGGCGGCGGCGACCGGGGTGAGCGGGCCGCTCTCCCTGATGTACCGGTGCAGATCGGGACCCTCGACGAGATCCATGACGAGCGCGAGGACATCGCCCTCGACCACCAGGTCGCGGGTCCGCACGATGTTCGGGTGGGTGAGCCTGAGCAGCACGGACCGCTCGCGCAGGAAGCGCATCACGATGTCCGCGTCGTTGGCCAGCTCCTCCTTGAGGACCTTGATCGCCACGGTCTCGCCGGGCTGCCCGGCGACGGCCGCCTCGGCGCCCGCCGTCTCCCGCTGGCGGGCTCGCCAGACGGTGCCCGTGGCGCCGCGGCCGAGCGGCTCCTCGAGCAGGTACTTGCTGCCGATAGGCCGCACGTCACGCGCTCCCTGCTGATCGTGGTCCTGGGGTGGTCCGGGATTCCCGGGGCCCCTGTCCTCTGTTGTGACCCGTCCGGGTGTCCGACCCACTTTAGTGCCGCCGATCGGGGTACAGACCGGTCGTCCACAGGCCGGTTCCGATGCCGGTTCTGTCCGAAAGGAGACGCTTCCGAGGCCGCGACGGTTGCCGCGCATGTTCCGAAGGCATGCTCAACCGGGCACTTTTGCGTCCACAGCCGACCATTCAAGATCACTTCCGGCCGACCCGGGGGCGGGTTGTCGGTGGCAGGTGCGAGGATGCCTCCAGCACGTCGCATCGGTGGGGTCGGGAGCCCCCGCGCCGTGCCGACCTGTACCGGGCGACGCGTCCGTGCGGGTGGGGGGCGACACGGGCGGTTCCCCTGCCGGCATCTCGCGCAGAAGGGACCGCTGACGGCGATGCAGATCCGGCTGACCGTCCTCGCGCCGTACGCCGGCCACGGCGCCGGGCGCACCTGCGACGTGCTCGTCACGGCCCCGCCCGGGACGGCGCTCGCCGCCGTGGCCTCGAATCTCGCCGCCGCCGTCACGGGCCCCGACACCTCGGCCTCCGGCACGACCGTGCTCTACGCGGGCGCGGAGCGGCTCGACACCCGCCGCTGCGTGCTCGGCGAACCCCCGCTCGTCGACGGCGCGGTGCTCTCCCTGCAGGTCCCCGGCCCCGACGACCGCGCCGGCGAGACGGCCGCCGCCCGGCTGCACGTGGTGGCGGGTCCGGACGCCGGAGGGGTGCACCTGCTGCACGGCGGACCGATCAGAATCGGCCGTTCCGTCGACGCCGACGTACCGCTCGACGACCCGGACGTCTCCCGCGCGCACTGCGTGGTGACCGTGGGCGAGGACGGCCGGGTCACGGTCGCCGACCGCGGCTCGACGAACGGCACGACCCTCGACGGCGTACCGGTCGGCGACCGCCCGGTCCGGTTCCGCCCGGGCGCGCTGCTGCGTCTCGGCGAGTCGGCCCTGCGTCTGACCGGCCCCGGCGACGATCTCAGCGGTACGGGCGCGAGGACCCCGGCACCGGACGGCGAGGGCCACCTCCGGGTCACGGTCGGGACGAACGGCCGGGACGGTGACGGCCGGGACGGTCACGACGCTTCGGCCCCCACCGAGCGGACCGACCGGAGCGCGAGGACGGTCCACGCGGGCGTGCCCGGCACGGCTCCCCGGGGCCCCGCGGACGACACCACCCACGGCGGCGCGGGCGGCGTCCTGTTCGACGGCGCGGTCCAGGACACGTACGACGGCCCGTACGGCGCCGGATCCCCGGGCCACGCGCGCGCGGGGGACCACCCCGGCGGGTACGAGGGATCCGACAGCGGTGGCGAGGCCCACAGCAGGACCCGCCCGTCGCGCCAGGCCCCCGGCGACGGCCCGGCCGCCCCGGCACCTCAGGCCGCGTCCGCCCGTGCGGCGGGCAAGCGCGGACTCGGCGCGTGGGCCCGGCGCCTGGCCGGCGGACGCGAGGAGCTGCCGGAACCCGCCGCCGACGCCCGTACGGCCCCGGACACCCACGCCGGCCGCCGGACCGCCGCCGACGCGCGGGACGGCGCCCCCGCGCCCGTACCGGCGGCCGACACCTGGCCCGACCCGGCCACCGTCCTGCTCACCGCCCTCGGCCCCGGACCCCGGCTCTGGGAGCGCGGTCAGGACCACCCCGAAGCCCTGGTGGTGCGGCTCGGCACGACGGACCGCGCCGAACTGTCCGGCGTCCCGGTCACCGTGGACCTGCGGGAGGCCGGTTCCCTCGGCCTCGCGGGCCCCGCCGACCGGCTCGCCGGTCTCGCCCGGTCGGTGGTCGCGCAGCTCGCCGCGCTGCACTCCCCCGCCGATCTGGAGATCGTGCTGATCAGCGCCGACCGGAACCGCTCGCTCGACGAGCGGCGGCGCGCCTGGGGCTGGCTCGGCTGGCTCCCGCACGTCCGGCCCGCCCACGGCCAGGACTGCCGGCTGCTCCTGGCGTACGACCGCGAGCAGGCCCACGCCCGTACGGCGGAGCTGACCCGGCGGCTCGACGACGGTCCGCTCGGTCCCGGCTGGCCCAGCGCCGACCGCGCGTCCGTCGCCGAGGCCGCGGCCCACCACGAAGGGACGACGACGGTCGTGGTCGTGGACGGCGACCCCGGTTCGGCGGCGCTGCGCGAGACGGTGGCACGCCTGGCCGGGGCCGGGGCGGCGGCCGGCATCCATCTCCTGTGCCTCGCCGAGGCGCCCTCGGCCTCCCCGGTCTCCCCGGTGGCCGCCACGTACGAGACGGCGTGTGCCGCGTCCTTCGCGTTCCGCGAGTGCGGGGCCGCCGTGCTCCTCAGCGGCGACGTGGCGACGGCGCTGCGGCTGCTGCGGACCTCCGGCGGACGGGTCGCGGGCCACGGCACCGTCGGCGTGGTCGACGCGGTCTCCGTCGCCTGGGCCGAGCGGTTCGGCCGCGCGCTGGCACCGCTGCGTACGGACACGGCGGCGCAGCCGCACGGCCGGGCCGCGGCGCTGCCCCCGGCGGTACGGCTCCTCGACGAGCTCGGGCTCGCCCGGGCCACCCCCGCCTCGCTGATGGCCCGCTGGGCCTCCGCCGGTGACGGCACGGCCGTCCTGGGCGCCGGTCCGCGCGGCCCGCTGGCCGTGGACCTGACCCGGGAGGGCCCGCACCTGCTCATCGAGGGCCCGGCGGGAAGCGGACGGACGGAGCTGCTCCGCTCGATCGCCGCCTCGCTCGCGGCCGGCGGGCGCCCGGACCGGCTCGGGCTGCTCCTGGTGGACGGGGCGGGCGGCGAGCGCGGCGAGGGACTCGCGGTCTGTACGGAACTGCCGCACGTCACCGAGCACCTGGTCGCCTCGGACCCGGTGCGGATGCGGGAGTTCGCGCAGGCCCTCGGCGCGGAGCTGAAGCGCCGGGCCGAGTTGCTCGGCGACGGTCACTTCGCCGACCGCCGGGGCCCCCGCACGGCGCCCTCCGCCGCCGACCGGATGATCGGCCAGCGCGCGCCGAGCGCGGCGGAGTCCGTGCCGCAGGGCGCTCGCGCGACCGTCCGGATCCAGGAAGCGGGCGATCTCGACGGCCGCACGAGCGGCCGGACCCTGCGCACGGGCGACGGCACGATCGGGGCCCTCCCGAGCACCCGGAGCGGGCGCACGGGCGACCCGTACCCGCCGCCGGAGGACCTGGGCGGCCGCCCAAGTGGCCGGATCACGTACTCCGGAGAGCTCGACGGCCGCCCGAGCGGCCGCACTCCGTACCCGGACGCCGCCGACAGCCTCGGCAGCCGGCCCAGCGGCAGGACCCCGTACCCGGGAGACCTCGACGGCAGGCCGAGCGGCCGGACCCCGTACCCCGGCGCCGACGACCTGGGCGGACGCCCGAGCAGCAGGACGGCGTACCCCGGGGACCTCGACCACCGGCCGAGCGGCCGGACCCCGGGGGCGGACGACCTCGGCGGACGCCCGAGCGGCAGGACGGCGTACCCCGGGGACCTCGACGGCAGGGCGAGCAACCGGACCGCGTACCCCGGGGACGATCCCGGCGGGCGGCCCAGCAGCCGGACGCTCCGTACGGGAGACGGCGACCTCGGCGAGCACGCCGGCGGGCGCGTGCCCCGCGCGGGAGCGGACGACCTCGGCGGGCGCGCCAGCGGGCGGACCAGGTACCCGGGGGACGACGTCGGCGGACGCCCGAGCGGACGGGTCCTCCGTACGGGTGACGGCGACCTCGCCCACCACCCCGGCGGACGCGTGCCCCGGTCCGTGGACGGTTCGCCCGACGAGCGGGCCGGCGCGCGGACGCGTCCGGGCGGTGACGCCTTCCTGGGCGACACGCCCAGCGGGCGGCTGCCCCGGCGGGACGGCGGCCCTCTGGACGACCGCCCCAGCAGCCGCACCCTGCGCACGGGCGACGGAGACCTCACGGACAGCCCGAGCGGCCGTGTCCCCCGCTCCACGGCCGACGAGGCGGCCGGCCGCACCGGCCGCCCGCCGGGCGCCGACACCGCCGGCCGGATCCCCCGGCCCGCCGTCGGCGACCGGGCCGTCGTGGGCGAGCCGGTCGCCGTCCGGGCCGGCAACCCCGCCCACCTCCCCCGGCTCGTCGTCCTCGTCGACGACTTCGACGCCCTCGTCGCGCCCGCGCTCGGCGCCTCCGGCCGGCCCGCCGCCGGGTCCGTCGTACGGGCCCTGGAGGCCGTCGCGCGCAACGGCGAGCGGCTCGGGGTGCACCTCGTCGCGACCTCCGCGCGCCCGGACCGGACCGCCGACACGGAGCTGGCCCACGGGGCCCGGCTGCGGATCGTGCTCGACACGCCCCCGGTGACCGCCGGGCCCGACGTACCGGCGGCCGGGCGCGGGCGGCTCGGCCATCCGGACGGCCGGGTCACCCCGTTCCAGGCGGGCCGCGTCACCGGCCGGATCCCCCGGACGGCGACGCTCCGCCCGACGGTCGTCCCGCTGGAGTGGGAGCGGATGGGCGACCCGCCCACCCGCCGCCCGGTCCGCGAGCTGGGCAACGGACCGACGGACCTGGCCCTCCTGGCGAGCGCGCTCGACCGGGCGGCTCGCTCGGTCGAGGCGACCCCCGTACCCCCGCTCACCCCCGCGACACACGGCTGACGGCACGTCACGAGGCCCTAACGATCGCCTTCTTGACCCGGAAGGCGGTATTGCGGGGCCCCCGTCACCCGGCGTAGACCTGTCGGCACGGGACAGCGAAGCGCACGGGAGAGACGGGGCAGCGATGCGTACAACTCTTCGTCCACGCAGGGCCGCGGTGACCATGACGGCGTTCGCCGCACTCGCCGCACTCGCCCTCGCGGCATGCGGCGGCGGTGGAGACGAGAAGGAGCAGGGGAATCCCGCGCCGAGTGGCGGCGCGCTTCCCCTCAAGGGCGAGAAGATCGAGGTCGCCGCTGTCTGGACGGGCCCCGAGCAGGAGAACTTCACCAAGGTCCTGAAGGAGTTCGAGAAGCGCACCGGCGCGACCGTCACCTTCGTGCCGGCCCAGGACCCGATCGTGAACTTCCTCGGTACGAAGATCGCGGGCGGTTCGCCGCCGGACGTGGCGATGCTGCCGCAGGTGGGCGCGATCCGGCAGGCCGCCGGCCAGAAGTGGCTGAAGCCGGTCGGCCCGGAGGCCGAGGCCCAGCTGGCGGCGAACTACTCGCGCGGCTGGCAGGAGCTCGGCGCGGTCGACGGCACCCAGTACGGGGTCTACTTCAAGGCCGCCAACAAGTCCCTGGTCTGGTACAACTCCGCCGTCTTCGAGAACGCGGGCGCCACCGAGCCGAAGACCTGGAAGGAGTTCCTGGCCACGGCCGAGACGATCTCGGCCTCCGGCGTCACCCCCGTCTCGGTGGGCGGCGCGGACGGCTGGACCCTCACCGACTGGTTCGAGAACATCTACCTCTCGCAGGCAGGCCCGGCCAAGTACGACCAGCTCGCGAAGCACACGATCAAGTGGACCGACCCTTCGGTCACCGCTGCCCTGACGACGCTCGGCGAACTGTTCGGCAAGCCGGCGCTGCTCGCCGGCGGCACGAGCGGGGCGCTGCAGACGGAGTACCCGGTCTCGGTCACGCAGACCTTCACCGGCGGCGACCAGCCGAAGGGGGCGATGGTCTTCGAGGGCGACTTCGCCGCCGTCAACATCGCGCAGACCGAGGCGAAGATCGGCACGGACGCGAAGGTCTTCGCCTTCCCCAGCGTCGGCTCGGGCAGCAGCCCCGTGGTGACGGCGGGCGACGCCGCCGTTGCCCTCAAGGACACCAAGGGCGCGAAGGCACTGCTCGCCTTCCTCGCCTCCCCGGACGCGGCGAAGATCTGGGCGGCCGAGGGCGGCTTCCTCTCCCCCAACAAGAACCTGGACCCGGCGGCGTACCCGAACGACGTGCAGCGCGAGATCGCGAAGGCGCTCATCGGCGCCGGTGACGACTTCCGCTTCGACATGTCGGACCAGATGCCGCAGTCGTTCGGCGGGACGCCGGGCAAGGGCGAGTGGAAGGCGCTCCAGGACTTCCTGAAGAACCCGAAGGACATCGCGGGCACGCAGGCGCGTCTCGAGGCGGACGCGGAGAAGGCGTACCGGGCCGCGGCGAAGGGCTGAGGTCCCGGCATGCCGACCACCGCCCCCACCCGCAAGAGCAGTAGCAGTAGCAGTAGCGGAAGCAGCCGGAACAGGAACAGGAACAACGGCAGAAGCAGGGCGGTGGCCGCGGGCTTCCTGCTCCCCGCCCTGCTCCTGCTCGGCGCGCTCGTGGTCTACCCGATCGGGTACTCCGTCCAGCGCTCGCTCTTCGACCGCTCCGGCGACTCCTTCGTCGGCCTGGACAACTACCTCTCCCTCGTCACCGACGACTCCCTGCGCACCGCCGTCCGCAACAACCTGATCTGGCTGGTTCTCGCTCCCGCCGTGGCGACCGCCCTCGGTCTGGTCTTCGCGGTGCTCACCGAACGGGTGCGCTGGGGTACGGCGTTCAAGCTGGTCGTCTTCATGCCGATGGCGATCTCGATGCTCGCCGCCGGGATCATCTTCCGGCTCGTCTACGAGCAGGACCCGGACCGCGGGGTCGCCAACGCCGTCTGGGTGGGGGTGCACGACACCTTCGCCGAGTCCTCCGGCTTCCCACGGGCCCGGCCGCTGCCCGTGCATCCGCTGAAGGCGGCCGGCGGCGGCGCGTTCGTCACGGAGGAGCCGGTGCGCGCCGGGGAGCCCGTACGGCTTCCGCTGATCGGGGTGGCACCGGCGCAGATGCCGGAGGAGGCCCGCCCGGCCCGGGAGGCCGCTCCCGAGGCGGGCACGGTCGTCGGTACGGCCTGGCTGGACTTCACCCGGGGAGGCGGCGGGCGGCCGAACGCCGTCGACCCGGCCGAACTGGGTCTGGCGGGGCTGCGGATCGAGGCCGTACGGGACGGGGAGGTCGTCGCCAGGGCCACGGCCGCCGCCGACGGCACGTTCACGCTGCCCGCCGACCGGGTGGACGGAGCCGTACTGCGGCTTCCGGCGAGCAACTTCCGGGAGCAGTACAACGGCGTGGAGTGGCTGGGCCCGTCTTTCGTCACCCCTGCGGTCATCGGCGCGTACGTGTGGATGTGGGCCGGGTTCGCGATGGTCCTCATCGGCGCCGGTCTCGCCGCCGTACCGCGCGAGCTGCTCGAAGCGGCGCGGGTCGATGGGGCCAACGAGTGGCAGGTGTTCCGCCGGATCACGGTGCCGCTGCTCGCGCCGGTCCTCGCGGTCGTCCTGGTGACTTTGATGATCAACGTACTCAAGGTCTTCGACCTGGTCTTCGTCATCGCGCCTGGCTCGGCCCAGGACGACGCGAACGTGCTCGCGCTCCAGCTGTACCGCTCGTCCTTCGGTACGGACGCCGATCTCGGGATCGGCTCGGCCATCGCCGTCCTGCTGCTGCTCCTGGTGGTGCCGGTGATGGTCTTCAACATCCGCCGCCTGCGCCGGGAGGCCCGCCGATGAGCCGTTCCGCCGACGTCGCCGACGTCGCCGACGTCAGGACCCGGACCGCCGTGGCGCGGATCGCCGCCCGTGCCGCCGGGGGCGCGGTACGCGTGTTCCTCGTGCTCACCGGCCTGTTCTGGCTGCTGCCGACGGTGGGGCTGCTGCTCTCCTCGCTGCGCTCGCCCTCGGACATCGCGTCGGGCGGCTGGTGGCAGGTGTTCACGGCCCCGGCCCGGCTGACCACCGAGAACTACACGCATCTCCTCGCGAACGACACGATCACCGGCTCCCTCGCCTCCACCGTCATGATCACCGTCCCGTCCACCCTGCTCGTGCTCGCCATCGGCTCGTTCGCCGGGTACGCGTTCGCGTGGCTGGAGTTCCCGGGCCGGGACTGGTGGTTCCTCGGCGTGGTCGCCCTGCTCGTGGTCCCGGTGCAGGTGGCCCTGGTGCCGGTGTCGAAGCTCTTCGGCGCGGTGGGGCTCTTCGAGACGACCCTCGGGGTGGTGCTCTTCCACACGGCCTTCGGTCTGCCGTTCGCGATCTTCCTGCTGCGAAACTTCTTCGCGGAGATCCCGCGCGAGCTGCTCGAAGCGGCGCGGCTGGACGGGGCGGGCGAGGTGCGCCTCTTCACCCGGGTGGTGCTGCCGCTCGGCGGTCCCGCGATCGCCTCGCTCGGCATCTTCCAGTTCCTGTGGGTGTGGAACGACATGCTGATCGCGCTGATCTTCGCGGACTCGCAGTCGCCGCCGATCACGGTGGCGCTCCAGCAGCAGGTACGGCAGTTCGGCAACAACGTGGACGTGCTCGCGCCGGGCGCCTTCGTGTCGATGGTGATTCCGCTGGTGGTGTTCTTCGCGTTCCAGCGACAGTTCGCCTCGGGGGTGATGGCGGGCGCGGTGAAGTAGCGGTACTCGGCGGACGCGGAGCACCCCCACGCGGACGCCCGCCCCTCGGGCCCTGCCGTCCGCGGCTCGGGCCCGGGGCGCCGCCGGCACCGGCTCAGTCCGGGGCGCAGGCGGCTCAGTTCCCGGGCGCCCGCGGCTCACGCCGTGAGCGCCGCCACCGCCGACCGCGCGAGATCGTCCACGTACTCCGGGGGAAGTTCCGTACGGACGACGGCGAGCCGCCAGTACAGCGGTCCGACGATCAGGTCGAGGGCGCGGCCCGGGTCGGTGCCCTCGGGGAGTTCGCCGCGCGCGACGGCCTCGCGGACGATGCGGGTGACGACGCCCTGCTGGCCGTCGAGCAGCGCGGCGGTGACCGCCGCCGCGATCTCCGGGTGCCGGGCGGCCTCGACGAGCAGGTCGGGGATGACCTGGGAGGCGACCGGGTGGCGCAGGGCGCCCGAGGCCACTTCGAGGAGGGCGCGCACGTCCCCGTGAAGGGAGCCGGTGGCGGGGGTCGGCATGCCCTGGGTGGCGAAGGCGCCGACGAGGTCGAGGACGAGGGAGAGCTTGGACTTCCAGCGCCGGTAGACGGCTGTCTTGCCGACTCCCGCGCGGCGCGCGATGCCCTCGATGGACATCCGGGCGAAGCCGACGGCGGCCAGCTCCTCGAAGACGGCGGCGCGGATGGCCTCGGTGACGTCCTCGCGGAGCACGGCGGCGCCGGCGGGGGCGCGGCGGGGGGTCGGATCGGTCATGAACGGCATCCTAGCCAACGGCGACGCCCCGATGGCGTCACGACGATACGGTTGCGTTCCGACGTCCGGAGTCCTACTGTCCCCGTAGCGACGATACGGACCCGTTCCATCGCTTCGCCGAGGATGCCCGCACCCTTCGTCGGAAGACCCACCCGTGACGCCCCAGACCCTCGCCCCACCGGAAGCCCTCCCTTCCCCGGCCCCCCCACAGGACCTCCGCGCCCTCGCCCTGCGCCACGGCCTCACCGTGAGCGGCGCCCGCCCCTCCCTCCCGGCGTACGCCCGGCAGCTCTGGTCCCGCCGCGCCTTCATCACCGCCTTCGCGAGCGCCCGCCTGACCGCGCAGTACAGTCAGGCCCGCCTCGGTCAGGTCTGGCAGCTGATGACCCCGCTGCTCAACGCGGCCGTCTACTACGCGATCTTCGGCGTCCTGATGAACGCCAAGCACGGCGTTCCCGACTACGTCCCCTTCCTCATCACCGGCATCTTCGTGTGGACCTTCACCTCCCAGACGCTCACCGCCGGCACCCGGGCGATCAGCGGCAACCTGGGCCTGGTCCGCGCCCTCCACTTCCCCCGCGCGAGCCTGCCGATCTCGCTCGCGCTGCAGCAGCTCCAGCAGTTCCTGCTGTCCCTCGCCCCGCTCGTCGTGATCCTGTTCGGCTTCGGCGAGTTCCCCGCCCCGAGCTGGCTCCTCGTGATTCCCGCGCTGTTCCTCCAGTCCCTGTTCAACACGGGCGCGGCGCTCGTCCTGGCCCGGCTCGCCGCCCGCCTCCCGGACGTCTCGCAGCTGATGCCGTTCGTGCTGCGCACCTGGATGTACGCCTCCGGTGCCATGTGGTCGATCCAGAACCTGGCGAGCGACGGACGCTTCCCCGCGGGCGTGGTGCTGGCCCTGCAGTGCAACCCGGCGGCCGTCTACATCGACCTCATGCGCTTCGCGCTGATCGGGAGCTACACCTCGGCCCAGCTACCGCCGCACGTCTGGGCACTCGCCGCCGGCTGGGCCCTGCTGGCCTTCGGGGGCGGTTTCATCTGGTTCTGGAAGGCGGAGGAGTCGTACGGACGTGGCTGACACCGAACGCGTACCCACCGTCGTGGCCGACGGCGTCCACATCACGTACACGGTCCGGAACGGCCCCTCCGACACCCGGCGCGTGCACGCCGTGAAGGGCGTCAGCTTCGTCGCGTACCGGGGCGAGGCGATTGGCCTGATCGGCTCGAACGGATCTGGGAAATCCACCCTCCTGAAGGCCGTCGCGGGCCTCCAGCCCGTCGAGCGCGGCCAGGTCTACACCCAGGGGCAGCCCTCGCTCCTCGGCGTCAACGCGGCCCTGATGGGTGATCTGACGGGCGAGCGGAACGTGATCCTGGGCGGCCTCGCGATGGGCATGAGCCGCGCCGAGGTCCGGGAGCGCTACGACGACATCGTGGAGTTCTCCGGCATCAACGAGAAGGACGACGCGGTCTCCCGTCCCATGCGTACGTACTCCTCCGGGATGGGGGCCCGGCTGCGGTTCGCCATCGCCGCCGCGAAGAGCCACGACGTCCTGCTCATCGACGAGGCCCTGGCCACCGGCGACGCGCGCTTCCGCCGCCGCAGCCAACGGCGTATCGACGAACTGCGGGCGGAGGCGGGGACGGTGTTCCTGGTCAGCCACTCGAACTCCACCATCACGGAGACCTGCGAGCGGGCACTGTGGCTGGAGGCCGGCACGCTCCGGATGGACGGCCCGGCGCGCGAGGTGGTGGCGGCGTACGAGGAGTTCACCGGAGCCGGGAAAACACGGCAGACCGAGAAAACACGGCAGACATGAGAAACCGGGCAAACAAGGCATAGCGGTCTACAGTGCGGTGGGATGACGAACGATCACCCCCAGTCGCCCCCGCCACCGCAACCGCCACCGCGCACCGGGACCGAGCCCCCCGCGCTGACCGGCTCCCCCTTCGAGTCGGACACCTTCACCTCCGCCACCTTCGTCGCGGTCGGCGGCGGCCCCCACCTCGCCCTCGCCTCCGTCTGGCTGCTCACCCGCGTCGGCATGGTCCTGCTGCTCCTCCGCGACACCCTCGGCATCGGCGGGGTCGGCCGCGAGGTGGACCTCTACCACCACTGGTACGGGCAGTTCGCGCAGGGCACCTTCCCGCCCGGCGACGCCACCTGGCAGTACCCGCCCGGCGCGGGGCTCGTGATCATGTCGCCGGGCATCCTCCCCTGGCTGACCTACTTCCAGGCGTTCGTCGCCCTCGCCCTCCTCGCCGACGCGGTCATCGCCTGCGCCCTCGCCCGCGCGGACAGCGCCCGGCTCACCCACGGCGCCTGGTTCTGGGTCTGCGGCCTGCCCCTCCTCCTCCACCTGCCGCTCGCCCGGTACGACGTCCAGACCACCGCCCTCGCCGTCCTCGCCCTGCTCGCCCTCGGCGGCCGCTCCACCGCCGCCCACCGGCTCGGCGGCGCGCTCGCCGGGATCGGCGCCATGGTCAAGGTCTGGCCGGTGCTCGCCCTGATCGGCACCCCCCGGGGCCGTACCACCAAAGAGGCCTGGACCGCCGCCGCCGTCGCCGCCCTCGCCCTCCTCGCCACCCTCGCGCTCTTCTTCTCCGGGCCCCTCGGCTTCCTGCGCCAGCAGGGCGACCGGGGCATCCAGATCGAGTCCCTCGGCGGCACGGCCCTCGCGCTCGCCCAGGCCACCGGCGCCTGGCCGGGCAGGGTCGAGTTCCGCTACGGGGCCTTCGAGTTCGTCGGCCCGTACGTCTCCAGCATCGGCCACCTCGCCCTGCTGCTCACCGTCATCACCTTCGGCTGGCTGCTCCTGTGGCGCCTCCGGGCCCGCCGCTGGACCCCCGCCACCCCGCTCGACGCGGCCCTCACCGCCGTCCTGCTGTTCACCGCCACCAGCCGGGTGATCAGCCCCCAGTACATGATCTGGCTGCTCGGACTCGCCGCCGTCTGTCTGACCTGCCGCGACACCGTGATGCGCCCGGTGGCGCTGCTCCTGCTGCCGGCCGCAGCGCTGAGCTCGCTCGCGTACCCCGTCCTGTACGACCAGGTCATCGCGGGCACCACCCAGGGGATCGCCGTGATGGTGCTCCGCAACGCCCTGCTGCTCGCGGCGGCCCTCCTCGCCGCCCGCCGCCTCTGGACCTCGACGGTCATGACCACCACCGCGGAATGACGTAAGGCCGGAACGACGGAGAAGCCCGGCGCGACGCAGGGGCCAGGAACGACGGAAGGGCCCCGCCGGACATCCGGCGGGGCCCTTCCTCACGCATGCCTAGCTGTGCGTACGCAGCAGCGTGCGCATGGTCCGCATCGCCACCGACAGGTTCGCCAGGTCGAAGGTGTCCGAACCCTGGATCTCCTCCAGGGTCGTCCGCGCGCGGCCCAGGATCGCCGCGTTCTTCTGCTCCCAGTCCTTGAACCGCTCCTCCGGGCTCGACGTGCCGTTCCCGGCCGCCAGGACGTCCGCCGTCAGCGCCGAGTGCGCCGCGAACAGGTCCTCACGGATCGAGGCGCGGGCCATCGACTGCCACCGGTCGCTGCGCGGCAGCTCGACGATCCGGTCCATCAGGTCGGTGATCCGCAGCCGGTCGGCCAGGTCGTAGTAGACCTCGGCCACCGCGAGCGGCTCCTTGCCCGTCCGGTCCGCGATCGCCACGACGTCGAGGATCGGGAACGCGGACGAGAAGCCGGCGACCCGCAGCGCGAGCTCCTCCGGCACACCGAACGCGGTCAGCTCGTCCAGGATCGACTGGTACCACTCCAGGTCCGCGCCGCGCAGCAGCGACGGCAGCTGCGCCCAGACCTCCTCGACGCGGTCGGCGAAGAACTCGATGGTCTCGCTGAGCTGGAGCGGCTGCGGCCGGTTGTTGAGCAGCCAGCGCGTGCCGCGCTCGACGAGCCGGCGGGAGTGCAGCCGCATCCGGGTCTGGACCTCGGCCGGCACCCGGTTGTCGAGCGCCTCGACGGCGTCCCACACCTGGCTGAGCCGGAAGACGACACGGGCGGCGGTCTGCGCCCTGACGATCTCCTCGATCGACGCGCCGGTCTCCTCGCGGAGGCGGTGCAGGAAGGTCGAGCCACCGGTGTTGACGGTGTCGTTGACCAGGATCGTGGTGATGATCTCGCGGCGCAGCGCGTGGTTGTCGACGGCCTCGGTGAACTTCTCGCGCAGCAGCGTCGGGAAGTACGCGTGGAGCAGCCCGCGCAGGTACGGGTCGTCCGGCAGCTCCGTGCCGATCAGCTCGTCGGCCACCGTGATCTTGGTGTACGCGAGGAGGACGGCGAGCTCCGGCTGGCTCAGGCCCCGGTTGGTGTTGAGCAGCTCGCGGATCTGCCGGTCGTTGGGCAGGAACTCCAGGGAGCGGTCGAGGCTGCCGTCGCGGCCCAGGCGGCGCATGTACCGCTGGTGGGCGTGGAGGAGGGACGGCGACTGGGCGACGGCGTTGGCGAGGGCGGTGTTCTGCGCGTAGTTGTTGCGCAGGACGAGCGTGCCGACCTCGTCGGTCATCTCCGCGAGGATCTTGTTGCGCTGCTTGACGGTCATGTCGCCCTCGGCGACGAGCCCGTTGAGCAGGATCTTGATGTTGACCTCGTGGTCGGAGGTGTCGACGCCGGCGCTGTTGTCGATGGCGTCGGTGTTGACCTTGCCGCCGTGGCCCTCGGGGCCGCCGACCCGGGCGAACTCGATGCGGCCCAGCTGGGTCGCGCCGAGGTTGCCGCCCTCGCCGATGACCTTGGCGCGGACGTCCTGGCCGTCGACGCGGATGGCGTCGTTGGCCTTGTCGCCGACGTCGGCGTTGGACTCGACGGAGGACTTGACGTACGTGCCGATGCCGCCGTTCCACAGCAGGTCGACGGGCGCGTGGAGCACCGCCTTCATCAGCTCGGCCGGGGTCATCTTGGTCACGCCGTCCTCGATGCCGAGGGCGGCCCTGACGTGCGCGTTGACCGGGATCGACTTGGCGCTGCGGGCGTGGATGCCACCGCCCGCGGAGAGCAGCGCCGGGTCGTAGTCCGCCCACGACGAGCGGGGCAGCTCGAAGAGCCGGCGGCGCTCGGCGTACGAGACGGCCGCGTCCGGGTCCGGGTCGATGAAGATGTGCCGGTGGTCGAAGGCGGCGACGAGCCGGATGTGCTCGCTCAGCAGCATGCCGTTGCCGAAGACGTCGCCGGACATGTCGCCGACGCCGACGACCGTGAAGTCCTCGGTCTGGGTGTCGTGGCCCAGCTCGCGGAAGTGGCGCTTGACGGACTCCCAGGCGCCGCGGGCGGTGATGCCCATGCCCTTGTGGTCGTAGCCGGCGGAACCGCCGGAGGCGAAGGCGTCACCGAGCCAGAAGCCGTACGACTCGGCGACCCCGTTGGCGATGTCGGAGAAGGTCGCGGTGCCCTTGTCTGCGGCGACCACGAGGTAGGTGTCGTCCTCGTCGTGGCGGACCACGTCGACCGGCGGCACGACCTCGCCCGCGACCAGGTTGTCGGTGATGTCGAGCAGCGCCGAGATGAAGGTCTTGTACGAGGCGATGCCCTCGGCCAGCCAGGCGTCCCGGTCCACGGACGGGTCCGGGAGCTGCTTGGCGACGAAGCCGCCCTTGGCGCCGACCGGCACGATGACGGTGTTCTTCACCATCTGCGCCTTGACCAGGCCGAGGATCTCCGTACGGAAGTCCTCTCGCCGGTCCGACCAGCGCAGACCGCCTCGGGCGACCTTGCCGAAGCGCAGGTGGACGCCCTCGACGCGCGGGGAGTACACCCAGATCTCGAAGGCGGGGCGCGGGGCCGGCAGATCGGGGATGGCCTGCGGGTCGAACTTCATCGACACGTAGGAGTGCTGCTCGCCGCTCGCGTCCTTCTGGAAGAAGTTGGTCCGCAGCGTGGCCTTGATGACGGCGAGGAAGGACCGCAGGATCCGGTCCTCGTCCAGGCTCGCGACCTGGTCGAGGGCGCCGTCCAGCTCCTCCAGGATGCCGTCGGTCAGCTCGGTGCCGGCGCGCTGGCGCTCCGGGGCCATCCGGGCCTCGAAGAGGGAGACGAGCAGCCGGGTGGTGTGGACGTTGTTGCGGAGAGTGTCCTCCATGTAGTCCTGGCTGAACGTCGACGCGGCCTGGCGCAGGTACTTGGCGTAGGCGCGCAGCACCATCGCCTGGCGCCAGGTGAGCCCGGCGGAGAGGACGAGCGAGTTGAAGTTGTCGTTCTCCGCCTGGCCCATCCAGGTGGCGGCGAAGGCCTCCTGGAAACGCTCCCGGGCGTCGTCGCCGAAGGAGAGGCCGTTGCCGGTCGGGGCGGGCAGCCGCAGACCGAAGTCGTAGACCCAGGCGTGCGTGCGGTCGGCGCAGCGCAGCTCGTACGGGCGCTCGTCGGTGACCTCGACGCCGAGCCGGTTGAGCACCGGCAGGACGGCGGACAGGGAGATCGGGTCGCCCGTCTTGTAGATCTTGAAGCGTCGCTCGCCGGGGCCCGCGACGACCGGCTCGTACAGGGAGAGCGCGAAGTCCTTGCCCTCGGTCCGGGCCAGCGCCTCCAGGTGGACGAGGTCGGCGACGGCCGCGCGCGGCGAGTGGTCGGCCTTGTAGCCCTCGGGGAAGGCGTTGCCGTAGCGGCGCAGCAGCTCGGCGGCGCGCTCCTCGCCCAGCTCGGCGTTGAGCGCCTCGCCGAAGCCGTCGGCCCAGGAGCGGGCGGCGTCGACGAGCCGGGCCTCGATGCGGTCGACGTCGGCGTCGGTGAGCTTCGCCAGCTCGGTGCCGGGCTTGACGCGGACGACGAAGTGCAGCCGGGACAGGATCGACTCGGTGTTCCAGGCGGTGAAGTCGACGCTGGTGCCGCCGAGCTCCTCCTTCAGGATGTCGATGATCCGCAGCCGGACGCGGGTCGTGTAGCGGTCGCGCGGCAGGTAGACGAGGGCCGAGTAGTAGCGGCCGTACTCGTCCTGGCGCAGGTAGAGGCGCAGCCGGCGCCGCTCCTGCAGGTACAGGACGCTGGTGACGATGGCCTGGAGCTGGTCGACCGGGGTCTGGAACAGCTCGTCGCGGGGGTACGTCTCCAGGATCTGGAGCAGGTCGCGGCCGTCGTGGCTGTTGGGCGAGAAGCCGGCGCCCTCCAGGACCTCCTGGACCTTGCGCTTGACGACCGGGACCCGGCGGACGGACTCGGTGTAGGCGGCCGAGGAGAACAGGCCGAGGAAGCGGCGCTCGCCGACGACGTTGCCGTCGGCGTCGAACTTCTTCACGCCGACGTAGTCGAGGTACGAGGGGCGGTGCACGGTCGCCCGGCTGTTGGCCTTCGTCAGGATCAGCAGCTTGTGCTCGCGCGCCTTGGCGCGGGCGTCGGCGGGCAGCCGGCTGAAGGACGGCGAGACGGGGTGGGCGTGGTGGCCCTCGTCGTCGCCGCTGTGGTGCGGGTCGGAGCGCAGGATGCCGAGGCCGGTGCCGGGGACGGCGGACAGGGCGTCACCGTTGACCAGCTCGTACTCGCGGAAGCCGAGGAAGGTGAAGTGGTCGTCGGCGAGCCAGCGCAGCAGCTCGCGGGCCTCCTCCACCTCGGTGGGGCGCAGGTCGGACGCGGTGGGCTCGTCGGGGAGGCCGTCGGCGATGCGCAGGGCGGCATCGCGCATCTTCTCCCAGTCCTCGACCGTCTCGCGGACGTCGGACAGGACGCGCAGCAGGTCGGCGGTGATCTGCTTGAGGTCGGCGCGGTCGGTCTCGCGGTCGATCTCGACGTGGATCCAGGACTCGGTGAGCGCGTCGTGCGGCAGCTCGCCGTGGATCTGGGCCGAGAGGACCTCGATCAGCTTGCCGGCCACGTCACGGCGGACGAGGACCTGCGGGTGGATAACGACGTGGATGCCGCGGCCCTGGCGGGACAGCTCGTTGGTGACCGAGTCGACGAGGAACGGCATGTCGTCGGTGACGACCTCGACGACGGAGTGGCTGCTCGTCCAGCCGTTCTCCTCGACCGTCGGAGTGTGGACGCGCACGTTCGCGGTGCCCTGCGGGCGGTTCTCCGCGAGCCGGTAGTGAGAGAGCGCGGCACCGAACACGTCGACCGGGTCCCGGTCGCCGAGGTCCTCCGGCGCCGTGTGCAGGTAGTAGCGCTGGAGGTACTCGAGCACAGCGTCCCGGTCCGGGCGCTCACCCTCCGGGCCCGTCGGAAGTCGCCCCCCGACCGGGCTGTGCTCAGCTACCCGGGCAGCCCTTTCGAGCAGCTCGGCCTTGGCTTCGTCCAGCTTGGTCTGCATGCCTCTGACTCCTGGTCGCGCGCCGTTGCGTGACGTCGGTGGAAGGAAGGGGACAACGCCACGACGCGGTGATTCCGGTCGAAGTCGACGTTATGCCCGGATGAGAGATGCCCGGGTCGTTATCGGCCACAGAGCGCGGCGCGCCCGGACGGAGAGGATCGGCGAACGCACGGTCGGCCCGGCCGCTGTCGCGGGCCGGGCGGCAGCCGGGGGCTGCATTGCCCCCTCGGCGTATCGCGCTGATCACGGGAAAAGCCTATCGTCCTCGACCCCCGGGCCGTCATGGTCCGTATGTGTACAAAAGAGGGGGTGGAAGTTTGACGTTATGGACAGCGACACATGTCCTCTTGGCAAAGTGCCCCGCCACGGGCAGCGTGTACCCGAGCATGGGCACGGCACGGCAGACCGACCATCTGTGATCTGGGAGAGCCATGGCGAAGATCCTGATCGTGACCGGGGACGCGGCTGAGTCACTGGAGGTGTTGTACCCCTACCAGCGACTGCTCGAAGAGGGATACGAGGTCGACATCGCGGCCCCGGCGCGCAAGCAGCTCCGGTTCGTGGTCCACGACTTCGAACCCGGCTTCGACACGTACACCGAGAAGCCCGGCTACACCTGGCCCGCCGACCTGGCCTTCTCGGAGGTCGATCCGGGCGCGTACGTGGCGGTGGTGATCCCGGGCGGCCGGGCGCCGGAGTACCTGCGCAACGACCCGGAGCTCCGCAAGGTCCTCAAGGCCTTCTTCGACGCGGACAAGCCGGTGGCCCAGATCTGCCACGGCCCGCTTCTGACGGCGGCGGTCGGCGGCCTGGAGGGCCGCCGGGTCACGGCGTACCCGGCGCTCGAACTCGACATGCAGGCGGCCGGCGCGACCTTCCAGGACAGCGCGGCGGTCGTGGACGGCCTCCTGGTCTCCTCCAGGGCCTGGCCGGACCACCCGACCTGGATGCGCGAATTCCTGAAGGTCCTCCGCGCAAAGGCCTGACCCCGCCCTGTGGGGTGTGGGCTGACGCCACTCGGCGCGGCCGCCGGCTGACGCCGCCCGTCTGGCGTGGTTGTGGGCATGCGTTCCGCCGGGGCGATGGGGGGTGCCCCCTGCTCTAGCGAAGCCGAGAGCTTGGGGGAGGGTGGGCACAACCACCCTCCGGGCCGCACCCGGCCCCACAGCCCGCACCACCCACCGGCCGGCCGTCGCCCGTCAGACCAGCTCCTCCGCGACAGCCACCGCCTCCTCCAAGGAGTCGACCACCGGCACCCCGACCCGCGAGAGCGACGCCCGGCTGTGCGACCCCCCGGTGTACAGCACCGCCCGCGCCCCCACATGCGCCGCCGCCACCGCGTCGTCCGCCGCGTCACCGATGACGACGACCCGCTCCGCGGTGACGCGAAGCGCCGCCAGGTGCCGCACCATGTGCCCGGACTTCCCGTCCGTCGAGGTGTCCACGCGCCCGTCCATGCGCAGGAACCGCTCGGCGATCCCGTGCCGCCGCACCAGCGGTACCAGCTGCGCGTGCGGCGCGAGGGACAGCAGCGACTGCGTGAACCCGGACGCCTGCCGCGCCGCGAGCAGCTCGGCGGCACCGGAGGTCAGCCCGCAGTCCTCGGCGCGCTGCCAGTAGTGCCGGTGGAAGGCGTCGTCCATGACGATCCATTCCGCGTCGGTGGGCAGCCGCCCCATGAGCCGCTCGTAGAACTTGGGTACCGGCACCGTGTACAGCTCCCGGTACCGCGCCAGGGTGATCGGTTCGAGCCCGAGCTCGGCGAAGGCGGCATTGGTCGCCCCGATGACCGCGCCGATGTCGTCGAGCAGTGTGCCGTTCCAGTCCCAGACCAGATGCTTGCCGCGCAAGCCGTCGCGCTTCCCCATCCCAAGAAGGTACCCGGCGGGTCCGACAGCGAAGACTCGGCGGTGGCTCCGGGTGGCTCCGGTCCGCTCAGCCCAGCAGCTCGGGGATCTCCTGCACCCCGAACCACAGCAGCTCGTGGTCCTCGGCCCCGTCCACGACGAACTGCGCGTCGTCGTCGCCCTGGTCCGCCGCCCCCAGCGCGGCGGCGGCGGCCGTCACGTCGGCCTCCGCGTCGTCCGCGTCGGCGTGCACCGCGGCCGCCTTGGCGAGCGGGACGGCCCCGGCGATGCGGACCTCGCCGACGGAGCCCGCGTCGAGCCCGCGGTCGGGGTCCGTGGCCGCGTCCTTGTCGGCCACGTCCACGGCGACGACGATCCGGCGCCGGGGGGCGTCGGGGTCGCCGGCCACGAGGCGCAGGGAGGCGGACGCGGCCCGGTTGAGCGCCGCGTACTCCAGCTCCTCGATGTCGTCGGAGACGTACCACTCGCGCAGGGCGGGGGTGACGGCGTAGGCCGTCAGCGGGCCGGGGCCCAGCTCGCCCGCCTTGTGCGCCTGTGCGAGACCGGGGAGGGTCAGGGGGACGTACACGCGCATGGCTGGCCGCTTTCGTAGTCGGAGAGGCCCTCAGGATACGTGCGGAGTCCCCCTTCGGGGTTCCCGCCCGCTCACCGCCCGCGTCCACCGCGGGAGGGGATGTTCCGGGCCCCGGAGAGCCGATTTTTCACGGCGTCACCCGGATAGGTGATTCCCCTTCCGGTCCCCTCCCGGGTGCCCGGCACCTTGCGGTGGCGCCGGGCTCCCCCGTACAAGATCCCCAACGGAAGTTACTGACTGGTATCAACCGGTCACGCAACGACAGGGGACCGCCATGAACACCACGCTCGCCACCACCGGACCCGCGGCCACCACCGCGCCGGCCGCCACCGCACCCGCACCCGCGCCCGCCACCCCGCCCCAGCCGCACCCCGGCACGGCGAGCACCCGCCCCCGCACCCCACGCCCCCGCACCGCCCCCGGCGGCCCCGCCGGCACCCGCCCCCGCGGCCCCGCGGGCAGCCACCCCGCGGGCACCCACCCCCGCACGGCTCCACCGCGCACGCTGCCCCCGCACACCGTCTTCGCAGAGCGCCTGCTCGCCGTACTCAGCGGGGAACGGCCGGTCCACTGGATGCTCGGCCACACCGTCGGCGAGGCGTACGAGCAGCTGGTCAGGATCGCCCCGGACACACCCCTGCGGTCCCTCGGCCCCCGCCCCGTCCTGCGCCGCTGCTCGGTCCAGGTGGACGCCGGCCGGACGGCGGTGGAGGCCTTCGCGACCATCGCCACCGGCCCCCGCGTCCGGGCGATGGCCTTCCGTCTGGAGCGCGGCGCCGACCAGCGCTGGCGCTGCGCCGCGGTCGAACTGGACGGCCTCGGCGCGACGTCCGCAACCGCCCGCCACGCATGACGAAGGGGCCGACCGCCCACCGGGCGACCGACCCCTCGCACGACGACGAGCCGAATCGGCTCCCGTCACCGCCTCAGCGGCATGACGTCACTTCTTGCGGCGACGCCCGCCGCCCGCGTTCTTCTGGGCCTTGCGCCGCTCCGCACGGGTCATCCCGTCACCGGAGTCCACGTCGTCGGACGCGAAGTCGCCCTCGATGACACCGCCGTCGCCGTCCACGGTCGGCGCGGAGAAGTGCAGCCGGTCCGGCCGCTGCGGGGCGTCGAGCCCCTTGGCGCGGATCTCCGGACGCCCCGCGGCCGCGGGAACGGCGTCCTCCTTGGAGAGCGAGGGAGCGCTCGCCTGCACCGGGACCTCCTCGACCTGCTGCTCGACCTGGACCTCCAGGTTGAACAGGTAGCCGACGGACTCCTCCTTGATGCCCTCCATCATGGCGGTGAACATATCGAAGCCCTCGCGCTGGTACTCGACCAGCGGGTCCTTCTGCGCCATGGCACGGAGGCCGATGCCCTCCTGGAGGTAGTCCATCTCGTAGAGGTGCTCGCGCCACTTGCGGTCGAGGACGGACAGCACCACGCGCCGCTCCAGCTCGCGCATGATGTCCGAGCCGAGCTCCTTCTCCCGCGAGGCGTACTGCTCGTGGATGTCGCCCTTGATGGACTCGGCGATGAACTCGGCGGTGATGCCCGCGCGGTCTCCGGCCGCGTCCTCCAGCTCCTCCACGGTGACCTTCACCGGGTAGAGCTGCTTGAACGCGTTCCACAGACGGTCGAGGTCCCACTCCTCCGCGAAGCCCTCGGCGGTCTCCTGGCGGATGTAGTCGTCGATCGTGTCGTCCATGAAGTGCTGGATCTGCTCGTGCAGGTCCTCGCCCTCCAGGACGCGCCGGCGCTCGCCGTAGATGACCTGGCGCTGCCGGTTGAGGACGTCGTCGTACTTCAGGACGTTCTTGCGCGTCTCGAAGTTCTGGGTCTCGACCTGCGACTGGGCGGAGGCGATCGCCCGGGTGACCATCTTGTTCTCGATCGGCACGTCGTCCGGCACGTTGGCCATGGCCATCACGCGCTCGACCATCTGCGCCTTGAACAGACGCATCAGGTCGTCGCCGAGGGAGAGGTAGAAGCGGGACTCGCCCGGGTCGCCCTGACGGCCGGAGCGGCCGCGGAGCTGGTTGTCGATGCGGCGCGACTCGTGGCGCTCGGTGCCCAGCACGTACAGCCCGCCGAGGTCCTTGACCTCCTCGAACTCCGCCTGCACGGCCTTCTTGGCGCGCTCCAGGGCACCGGGGAGGGCCGCGGCCCACTCCTCGACGTGCTCGACCGGGTCGAGACCCGCCTGGCGCAGCTCGGCCTCGGCGAGGTCGTCCGGGTTGCCGCCGAGCTTGATGTCCGTACCGCGTCCGGCCATGTTCGTGGCGACGGTGACGGCGCCGCGGCGGCCGGCCTGCGCGACGATGCTGGCCTCGCGGTCGTGGTGCTTCGCGTTGAGGACCTCGTGCTGCACGCCGCGCTTGGAGAGCTGCTGCGAGAGGTACTCGGACTTCTCGACGGAGGTCGTGCCGACGAGGATCGGCTGACCCTTCTCGTGCTTCTCCGCGATGTCGTCGACGACGGCGGCGAACTTGGCGACCTCGGTCCGGTAGATCAGGTCGGACTGGTCCTTGCGGATCATCGGCCTGTTCGTGGGGATCGGGACGACGCCCAGCTTGTAGATCTGGTGGAACTCGGCGGCCTCGGTCATGGCCGTACCGGTCATGCCGGAGAGCTTGTCGTACAGGAGGAAGAAGTTCTGCAGGGTGATCGTGGCGAGGGTCTGGTTCTCGTCCTTGATCGCCACACCTTCCTTCGCCTCGATGGCCTGGTGCATGCCCTCGTTGTAGCGGCGGCCGGCGAGGATACGGCCGGTGTGCTCGTCGACGATCATGACTTCGCCGTCCATGACGACGTAGTCCTTGTCCTTCTTGAACAGCTCCTTGGCCTTGATGGCGTTGTTCAGGTAGCCGACGAGCGGGGTGTTGACCGACTCGTAGAGGTTGTCGATGCCGAGCCAGTCCTCGACCTTGGCGACACCGGCCTCGTGGATCGCGACGGTGCGCTTCTTCTCGTCGACCTCGTAGTCGCCGGTCTCCTCGATGCCCTTGAGCTGGTTGCCGGGCTCGCCCTTGGAGAGGCGGGTGACGAGCTTCGCGAAGTCGCCGTACCACTTCGTCGCCTGGTCGGCCGGGCCGGAGATGATCAGCGGCGTACGGGCCTCGTCGACGAGGATGGAGTCGACCTCGTCGACACAGGCGAAGTTGTGGCCGCGCTGGACGAGCTCGTCCTTGGACCACGCCATGTTGTCGCGCAGGTAGTCGAAGCCGAACTCGTTGTTCGTGCCGTACGTGATGTCGCAGGCGTACTGCTCACGACGCTGGGCCGGGGTCATGTTGGCGAGGATGCAGCCGACCTTGAGGCCCAGGAACTTGTGGACGCGACCCATCATCTCGGAGTCACGCTCGGCCAGGTAGTCGTTCACCGTGATCAGGTGGACGCCCTTGCCGGACAGCGCGTTGAGGTACGCCGGGAGGGTGCCGACGAGGGTCTTGCCCTCACCGGTCTTCATCTCGGCGACGTAGCCGAGGTGGAGGGCGGCGCCGCCCATCAGCTGGACGTCGTAGTGACGCTGACCGAGGACACGCTTCGCGGCCTCGCGCACCGTCGCGAAGGCCTCGGGCATCAGGTCGTCGAGGCTCTCACCGTCGGCGAACCGCTGCTTGTACTCATCGGTGAGCGCGCGCAACTCGGCGTCGGAGAGGTTGACGAAGTCCTCTTCGATGGAGTTGACCTGGTCCGCGATGCGGTGCAGTTTGCGCAGGATCTTTCCTTCGCCTGCACGCATGAGCTTGTTGAAGACGGACACTGAGGCTGCTCTCCTTGCCGGTCGGGCCTGGCACTGGGTCTTGTCATGGACGCGAGCGCGGGCACGGCAGGTGGTCCCCACCGCAACGGCCATCGTAAGCGAGACCGCCCTCGCGAAGGGAGGCCTACAGTGCCGGAGCCGTACGTCCACCCGGAAAGAGAACGCACGAGGTGGGCGGAAGGTGCCGCCCCATCCGAAAAGTGTTCGCTTCCGGTCCCCGAGGTCACCACAATCCCGGCATGGAACCCATCACCCTCACCACCGACCGGCTCCGCCTGCGGAACTTCGTCCCCGGCGACGCCGAGGCCGTCTACGACATCTGCCAGGACCCGGCCATCAGGCGCTGGACCACCGTCCCCGACCCCTACACCCGTCAGGACGCCGACTTCTTCCTGAACCGGCTGGTGCCCGACGGCTGGCGCGAGGACACCGAGTACCCGTTCGCCGTCGAGCCCCTGGCCGGCGGCCCGCTGCTCGCCGCCGCCTCCCTGAGCAGCCGCGACGGCGGCGCCTGGGAGATCGGCTACTGGCTGGCCGAGGAGCACCGCGGCAGCGGCTACATGACAGAGATCGCCCGCGCCCTCGCCCACTGGGCCTTCACCGGTCTCGGCTGCACCCGCCTGGTGTGGCGCGCCGAGGTCGGCAACGCCGCTTCGCGCGCGGTGGCCGAGCGCGTCGGCTTCGTCGTCGAGGGCGTCCAGCGCGCCGCCCTGGTCAACAAGGGGACGCTCCGGGACTGCTGGGTCGGCGGCCTGCTCCCCTCCGACTTCGGCCTCCCGAGCCCGCTGCCCTACCTCCCGTCCCCCGACCTGCCCGCCAGGACCTGACCCCCGAGGAGCCCGCCCGGCCCTCGGGGGTCAGGGCCGGGCCGACTGTCGGTGCCGGGGCCTAGGGTGCGGTCCATGACGACCGTGCCCCGCCCCACCGCCGCCGAACTGTCAGCCGACGAAGCCCGCCGGATCGCGCTGCGCGCCCAGGGCTTCCTGGGCGCCGCCGACCGCCGTGCCGGGGTGCGCGGGGTCCTGCGCGCCCTGGGTCAGGTGCAGCTCGACACGATCTCCGTACTGGCCCGCTCGCACGAGCTCATCCCGTACGCGCGCCTGGGCGCCGTCGGCCGGACCACGGTCGAGGACGCGTACTGGACCGACGCGCACGCCTTCGAGTACTGGTCCCACGCGGCCTGCATCCTGCCCGTCGAGGAATGGCCGCACTTCGCGTTCCGCCGCCGCGCCTACCGCGACCGCCCGCACTGGCACCACGACCTCTCGGCGGGCGCGTACGACAAGGTCATCGCCCAGCTGCGGGACGAGGGCCCGCGGACGGCGACCGAGCTGGGCGGCGCGAAGAACAAGGGCGAGTGGTGGGACTGGTCCGAGACCAAGATCGCCGTCGAGCGTGCGCTGATGTTCGGCGAGGTGGTCGTGGTCGAGCGGCGCGGCTGGAAGCGGGTGTACGACCTGGCCGAGCGGGCGATCCCGCAGGCCCTGCTCCACGACGACCTGGACGACACCGAGTGCGTGCGGCGCCTGGTGCGGCAGGCCGGCGAGGCACTGGGCGTGGGCACGCGCGCGGACATCGCCGACTACCACCGGATCAAGGGCGAGCAGTTCGACGCGGTGGTCGAGGCGTCGGGGCTCGTGCCGGTCACGGTGGCGGGCTGGGGGAAGCCCGCCTGGGCGGACCCGGCGGCGCTGGCCTCCCCGCCGCGCGGCCGGCACCGTACGACGCTGCTGTCGCCGTTCGACTCGCTGATCTGGGAGCGGGCCAGGACGGAGCGGATCTTCGGCTTCACCCATCGCCTGGAGGCGTACGTGCCGAAGCCGAAGCGGGTGCACGGCTATTTCGCGATGCCGGTCCTCGCCGGCGGCCATCTGGTCGGCCGCGTGGACCCGGCGCGCGAGGGCAGGACGCTCGTCGCCCGCCAGGTGACGCTCGACGGCCCCAAGGCCGTGCCCGCGGTCGCACAGGCGCTGCGCGAGGCGGCCGAGTGGGTCGGCTGTGACGCGGTGTCGGTGGTCCCGGACCGGGTGAACCGCCCCGAACTCGCACCCGAGCTGGTGCGGGCCCTGTCCTGAGCGCCCCCGCGCCCCCTACCTGATCTCGAGGATCTTCTCCCGCATCGCGTAGACCACGGCCTCCATCCTGGAGTGCAGCTGAAGCTTCTCCAGGATGTTGCGCACGTGGTTCTTCACGGTGTTCTCGGAGATGAACAGCTCCTTGGCGATGTCCCGGTTGTTCATCCCGGTCGCGACGAGCTTGAGGACCTCCAGCTCGCGGTCGGTCAGCCTGGGCGCGGGCACGAGCCTGCGCTCGTCCGTGCGCTGGATCATCGACTTGAACTCCGTGAGCAGCTTCGACGCCATCGAGGGGCTGATCTGCGACTGCCCGTCCGCGACCGCGCGGATGGCCGTCGCGACCTCGTCGGTGGAGATCTCCTTGAGGAGGTAGCCGGTGGCCCCCGCCTTGATCGCGTCGTAGAGGTCGGCCTCCTCGTCGCTGATCGTCAGCATGATGATCTTGGCGCTGGGTGCCACCTCCTTGATGGAGGTGCACGCCTCGATGCCCCCGCGCCGCGGCATCCGTACGTCCATCAGGACGATGTCGGGCAGCAGATCGGCGGCCTTGTCGACGGCCTCCGCCCCGTCGCCGGCCTCTCCGACGACCTGGATGTCCTCCTCCTGCGCGAGGACGATCTCCAGTCCCCGTCGGAAGAGGGCATGGTCGTCCACCACGAGGACCCTGATCGGCTCTTTGCGGAATGCACCGCTGTCCGAATCCGATCCCTCCGGGACCGCACTACCGTGCTCACGCCCGCTGAGCACCGGCCCGAAGCTGTCCGCCATCGTTCCTCCCCCTGAAGGCCGTGGCCTGAATTCGTTTTCGGTCCCCCAACCCGTACTCGTCGAGCACCGGTTGGCGTGCACGCCATGATTTCATGCCCGGGCGTCGATGGAGTGATCCCGTGCACGCACAGGGGTGCCCCTGGGGGCGCGAAGGGCGCTCCAGGGGCACCGTGAGGGGCGACCGGGTGAGTGCGGCGGCCGGCCGTCAGCCGCCGAGCGCACCGCCGGCACCGCCGGCCTCGGCGAGCGGGTCGCCCTCGAGATGGATGACGCCGTAGTCGTACGCGTGTCGTCGGTAGACGACGCTCGGCTGCTTCGTGTCGGAGTCGACGAAGAGATAGAAGTCGTGGCCGACCAGCTCCATCTCGTAGAGCGCCTGGTCGAGCGTCATGGGTGCGGCCCGGTGGGTCTTCTCTCGGACCACCAGCGGGCCTTCGCCCTGTACTTCGATCGAGCCCATCATCGTGGTGGGCACCTTCTCGGACTCGTCGGCGACCAGCTGGCCGTCTCCGTTGAACTGGGCGGCGCCGGGCACCACGTCCCCGACCTCGGCCGCCGAAAGCCTGCCGCTTCCACGGCGGGTGTACCGCTTGTCGTGCTGCTTACGCAGTCGCGCCTCGAGCTTGTCGCTGGCGAGGTCGAGCGCTGCGTACGGGTCGCCTGCCGCAGCTTCCGCCCGGATCACCGGGCCTCGGGAGTGGAGGGTGATCTCCACGCGGTCGGACCTGTCGGCCTGCCGCGGATTGTGTTCCTTGGACACCTCGACGTCGAGGCTGATCACCTTGCCGTCGAGCTTCTGGATCTTCTCCAGCTTCAGCTTCTCGGCCACGTGCTTGCGGAACCGCTCGGGCACCTCGGTCTTGCGGCCCTTGACGACGATGTCCACGCAGAACTCCGTTCCCGGATCGCCTGGTCGGCCCTCGGCCGCCGGGCATCTCCCTTTGCACCAGACTCCGGTGGATTACCGGAGCTCGGACTTGGCGACTTTCACCTCCTCCTCCCCAGTCGACAAGATCCCCACCCCATCGACGCGAGGTTAATTCGCCCTGAACTCCTGTCCTGTAGGCGCAACCATGTATTCGGCGAGGCGATGGCTTCCACCATTCCTCACAACCGAACATAGCCCCTTCGGACGGGTGTCGGCACCCGCTACCGCGACATACCTCCGTTCGGGTGCTTTCACCTCTCACCACCTGCAACGATCCAAGTTCCTGGCGAGTTCCGGTTTATTTCGAACGAGGCGGGAGAGGATGCGATCACGGCCGCCACCCGCTGTTCGAATCCATGCTGCGCGGAACCCGCCGGTAAACCGTGCGGTATTCCGGGAATGAACGGACGGTGCACGTCTCCGAGGGCGCGCGCGGCCTCCGCAAGCGAGGCCCCCGTGGTCATCAGGTCGTCCACGAGCACCACCTTCCCCGCCCCGAGAAGCCGCCCGCCGCCCGGCACCAGCTCGAGGGCTCCGGAGAGGTTCGCGAGCCGCCCGCGCGCTCCCAGCCCCGCCTGGTCCGCCACGTACCGCCGCTGCCGCAGCACGGGCACGACCCGCGCCCGCCGTCCCGTAAACCGCAGCCGGGCCGCCGCGGCCAGCGCGATCCGTCGCGTCGGATCGTGGCCACGCGCCCGTACGGAGCGCCGGGAGGACGGCACCGGTACGAGGAGCAGGGGAGCCGTGTCCGGGCCCTTGGCGGCACCGGCTGCGGCCTCCACGGCGGCGGCCAGGGCGTTGCCCAGGGGCCGGGCGAGGGGAAGAGCCCCGCGTTCCTTGTGAGCGAGGAGCAGTTCCCGTACGGCGTCGGCGTACGGCGCGACGGCGTGGACCACGGGCAGCCCGGCGGGCTCGGGCGAAGGGCGCACCCTGCTCGGTCCCGCACCGGCGCCGGTCAGCGCGTCCGCACAGGACGGGCACAGCTCGGTGCGCGGCCTGCCGCAGCCTCCACAGGCGACCGGCAGCACCAGCCCGGCGATCTCCCGCCACCACCCCCGCATGGCTCCACTGTGCGCCATCGCGACCCCGGCGGGCCACCCCTGTGGAAAACCGTGAAGTACGTCAGGTAGGCCCTTCGTATGTCACCTCGGCAGGGCCCGTGCCGCAGAGTCGCTACCCCGGGTAGACGGGCGAGGTCCCCGTCTTGACCACCGGCTGCCAGTTGGTGCCCGGTGCCAGCCGGACGACGCCGTCGTCGCCGGAGTCGGCCACCAGGGGCACGTTGTCGACGTGCGGGGCGGCCACCGAGGTCACCCCGTTCAGCCCGGGCAGCACCAGGCTCGCCGAGGTCGAGCCGTCCGTCTGGAGGTAACGGATCTGCTGGACGCCGCCCGCCTCCTTGCCGACGACGACGAGCCGGCTCGGACCGGCCCACGAGACGGCCGTGACCGACTCCATCCGGGGCGCGGCGGGCTGGAGGTCGAGCACGGACACGACCGGTTCGTCGCCCGTCGTCTGCCGCTGGACCCGGCCGATCTGCAGGGTCGTGTCGCCGCCCCTGGTGACCACCAGGGCGATCCGGACCCCGTCGGCGGAGACCCGCAGCGACTCGATCCTGGCGTCGTCCTCCAGCCACGGCGTGCGCACCTTGACGGGATCACCTGTGCCGCCCGGCACCATCCACAGCCGGGGCGCCGCCGGGTCGCGGTCGGCGACCCAGAGGTCCCCCCTGCCGTCCCAGCTGGGCGCGGACAGCCGGTCGGCGGGCTTGGCGCCCTTGCTGCTCAGGAGGGCGGGCGACGCGTCCTCCTCCGCGGTGATGGAGGAGACGAAGAGCTCCCGGCCGGTCTCCCCGACGCCCGCGGCGCGGGTCTCGCCCCGGTCGACGGCGACCGACTGGAGCCGCGTGGTGCCCTTGCCGAGCGGACCGGGCACCTCGACGGGCGCGTTCGCCTCCTTGCCCCCGACGACCAGCATCATCAGCTTGTGGTGCTCGTCGACGAAGTACGGGTGCTCTTCCCTGTCCGTGTTCCGCACCGCGGCGAACTCGGCCGCCTGCCCCTTGCCCAGGCGGCACAGCGCCCGGTCGTTCGAGTCCTGGAGCTCCACCTGCTCGACGCGTACGGACGTCAGGTCGCCCAGCGTGAACAGCAGCTGCGCCGCCATCCGCCGGCAGGCCTCGGCGCCCACCCGGTCCGCCTTGCGGTTGAGCGGCACCTTCAGCGTGGACTGGTCGTCGGTCGTCAGGGTGGTGACGCCCTTCTGCAGCTCCGTGCCGGAGGGGAAGCGCGAGTCGACGGCCGGCTTGAGCCAGTTCGTGGGGCCTTCGAGGAGCGCCTTGACCGTCTGCGTCACCGGGTCCATCCGGGTGACGGGGTCCTGGCGCTGCCGGATGTAGACCGGGTCGGCGACGACCCAGTCCTCCCCGGAGGCGAAGTAGTACTTGTTGACCGACCGGTAGTTCCGCAGGAAATCGGCCTCGCCGAGGACCAGCCCGGGCGGCAGGCCGTCGATGCGCCACTCCTTGCCCTTGCCGTTGGCGGTGGGCACCTGCACGACGTGGATCGAGGTCAGGTACTTGGCGGGGCTGATCGGCTGGTACGCGTGACGGGCGTCCACGGTCGCGATCTTGCGGCCGGAGAGCGGGTAGGCGCGGCCCTGGTCCTCCGGGTCGGCGTTGCGGTCGGCCTGGTCACGGTCCGGCGCGGTGGTGAGCACCGTGATGCTCTCCTCCGGCTTCCAGGTCCGCGCGGCCTGCTTCGTGAGGTACTTGCGGGCGGTGGCGAAGCCGGGGTCGTCACTGGTCATGGCTTCGAGGAAGCCGTCGACGATCTCGTCCGGGTCCGCGTTCTCCCGGGGCGCGACGGCGTAGACCCGTACCTGCGAGTCGCCCTGGTTGACGCCTTTGACCGCCTGCACGTCCCCGCTGTCGGGCATCGTCGCGCAACCGGTCACGGTCACCAGGAGTCCGCCGCACGCGGCGAGCACCACCGCGCGCGCACTCCGTCCGGCTCCCGCGTACCCCTCCCGAAAGTCCCGCCCCGCGCGCCCCACTGGGGAGTCAACGCCCACGTGTCCCGTCCTCCCGCTCCACGTTCCCGTTCGCGCCGGCCGTCGCCGCACCCGCCCCACCGCCGTCGCCGTCCGCCGTCGTGCGCGCCACCACCCGTGCGCCGCTGCCGGGCAGGGCCGTCGGGTCGACGGTCGCCCGCGACGGCGCGGGCAGCCTCGGCGGTACGGCAACCTGCGGCCGGTCGCCCGCGGACTGCGCCGGCACCGCCGTGAGACGGCTGCCCTCCTGGACGAGCCCCGCGGCCGCCTGCTCGCGGTTGCGCCGTGAGTCCTCGGGCTCCAGGGGTATCGGGGAGCCCCGCAGCGGCTCGTCCGCGGTACGCGGCAGGGTGAGCCGGAACTGCGAACCGCCACCGGCCTCGCCCCACGCCTGGAGCCAGCCGCCGTGCAGCCGGGCGTCCTCGACCGCGATGGACAGGCCGAGGCCCGTGCCGCCCGTGGTGCGCGCGCGGGCCGGGTCAGCCCGCCAGAACCGGTTGAACACTCGCGTGGCCTCGCCCGGCTTGAGCCCGACGCCGTAGTCGCGTACGGCCACGGCGACGGCCCCGCCGGCGGCGGCCAGCTTCACCACCACGTCACGGCCCTCACCGTGCTCGACCGCGTTGACGACGAGGTTGCGCAGCACCCGCTCGACCCGGCGGGCGTCCGCCTCGGCCACCACGGGCTGCTCGTCGCCGACCACCACGATCCGGGTGCCCTTGCGCTCGGCGAGGGGTTCGGCGCCGCCGATGACCCGGCGCACGACCTGCCGCAGGTCGATCGGCTCGGCTTCCAGGGCCGCCGCGCCCGCGTCGAACCGGCTGATCTCCAGGAGGTCGGAGAGCAGCGACTCGAAGCGGTCGAGCTGGTCGCCGAGGAGTTCGGCCGAACGGGCGGTGACGGGGTCGAAGTCGACCCGGGCCTCGTGGATGACGTCGGCGGCCATCCGCACCGTGGTCAGCGGGGTGCGCAGCTCGTGCGACACGTCCGACACGAACCGCCGCTGCATCCGCGACAGCTCCTCCAGCTGCTGGATCTTGAGCTGGAGGTTCTGCGCCATCTTGTTGAAGGCCTCTCCCAGCCGGGCGATGTCGTCCTCGCCGGTGACCTTCATGCGTTCCTGCAGGCGGCCCGCCGAGAGCCGCTCGGCGATCCCGGCGGCCATCCGTACCGGCGTGACGACCTGGCGCACCATGAGCCAGGCGATGGCGCCGAGCAGGACGACGACGAAGAGCCCGGCGGTCGCCAGGGTGCCCTTGACCAGGGTGAGGGAGTCCTCCTCCTGGGTCAGCGGGAACAGGTAGTACAGCTCGTACTGGTCGCCCTCGGCGTCGTTCAGCCGCTTGCCGATCACCAGACCGGCCTCGGACGCCTTGCCGCTGGTGTAGTGGATGCTGGTGAACTTCTGGAAGGTGTCCGCGCCCTGGGCCACCGACTGCCGCAGGCTGGCGGGGATGCTCTTGGCCGGGTCGACCTCGCCGGACGCGCGTACGCCACGGCTCGCGGTGTCATCGGTGTCGAGGGACAGCGCGACCACGTTGAAGGCGCTCTGGCCGCCACTGGCGAGTTGCTCGACCAGGGTGGACCGCCAGTTCACGGACGCACCGGCCCGCCCGCCGTCCTGCTGACCGGGCGCCGAGGGGGTGGTCGCCGCCCTGTCCTGGGCGGCGGAGAACCCGCCGGCGGCCTGGCTCTGGGCGGCCTTCTCCTTGGCGTCGAGCAGACCGTTGCGGACCTGGCCGATGACGACCAGGCCGAGCAGCAGCACCACCCCGAGCGACATCAGGAGGGTGCCCGCGACGATCCGCAGCTGGATGTTCCGCCGCCACAGCCGCACGGCGGGCAGCAGCGGACGCCGCACCCAGCGCGCGAAGAGCCGGAGGACCGGGCCACCGGGCGCCCCGTCCCGGAACAACCGCCCACCCCTCGGCGGACGGCCGGAACGCGAGCCCCCCCGCCTCGGTCCGGCAGCCCGCCCCGTACGTGTTCCCGGGTCCCCGGGCCTCGGAGCAGTACTGCCTGTGCTCATGTCAGCTCGGCCCCGCCTTGTACCCGACACCGCGCACGGTGACCACGATCTCCGGGCGCTCCGGGTCCTTCTCGACCTTCGAGCGCAGCCGCTGCACGTGGACGTTCACCAGCCGGGTGTCGGCCGCGTGACGGTAGCCCCAGACCTGCTCGAGGAGGACCTCACGGGTGAACACCTGCCACGGCTTGCGCGCCAGCGCGACGAGCAAGTCGAACTCCAGCGGGGTCAGGGCGATGGACTGCCCCTCCCGCTTCACGGAGTGCCCGGCCACGTCGATGACGAGGTCACCGATGGTGAGCTGCTCCGGAGCCGGCTCCTCGGACCGCCGCAGCCGCGCCCGGATACGGGCGACGAGCTCCTTCGGCTTGAACGGCTTCACGATGTAGTCGTCGGCCCCGGACTCCAGACCCACGACGATGTCCACCGTGTCGCTCTTGGCCGTGAGCATGACGATCGGCACACCCGACTCGGCCCTGATCAGGCGGCACACCTCGATGCCGTCCCTTCCGGGCAGCATCAGGTCGAGCAGCACCAGGTCAGGCTTGGCCTCCCGGAATGCGGCAAGCGCCTTGTCACCGTCCGCGACGAACGACGGCTCGAACCCTTCACCCCGCAGCACGATGCCGAGCATCTCGGCCAGTGCGGTGTCGTCGTCGACGACAAGAACGCGTCCCTTCATATCGACATCATCCCATTAGCCAATCGTTACCTGCCGTGACCTGCCCCACAGCGCCTCCCGCAGCCCGGACCACGATCCCGTCGATCGCGCCCCGCTCGGCCCGCCACCGCACGGTTCGCGCGAGATGATCGGGTATCCGCACAGTGTGCAGCCTGCCGCTCGCACAATGAAGCTCCGGACGAAGGTACGAAGGTCGACACCGCTCCCGCCCACGGGCGGGTCCCGCGTGGCACGATGGCACCCGGCCCGCCGCCGAGTCAGGTGTCGGCCGCCGTGACCGAGCCGGTTCGCCGATCCGGCGCCGCGACCAATCCTCCGAGGTGGACGACCGTGAACGACACTCCGGGCTGGACCTCGCCCGGATCCGCCCCCTCCGACGACCAGAACGGCTCCGGGGTTCCCCGGCCCGCTCCGTCCGACGCGAACGGTTCCGCCCCGCAGTGGTCGAAGGACCAGCCGCCCGCCGGTCAGTGGTCTCCGCCGACCGGTCAGACCCCGCCCGCACCCCGGACGCCCACGACGGGCCCGAACTGGGGTACCCCGCCGCCGAACGCCAACTGGGGCAGTCCTCCGGCCGCGAAGCCCGGCGTGATCCCCCTGCGCCCGCTGGGCATGGGCGAGATCCTCGACGGCGCGGTGAAGACCCTCCGCACCTACTGGCGCACGGTCCTCGCGATCACCGTCACGGTCGCGGTGATCTCCGAGATCGCCGGCATCCTGGCCCAGCGGTACCTCGCCCCCACCGTCCCCGCGGCCAACCCGGACGCCACCCCCGCCGAGGCGCTCCAGCAGTCTCTCGACGCGGCCCAGGCCTCCCTGATCGGTACGGGCCCCGCCCTGCTCGTGACGCTGATGGCGTCCCTGTTCAGCGCCGCCCTGCTGACCGTCGTCATCAGCCGTGCGGTCGTCGGCCGCCCGGTCTCGCTGGGCTCCGCCTGGCAGGAGGCCCGGCCCCGCCTCCTCCAGCTCGTCGGCCTGACCCTGCTGGTCGCGGCCATGACCACCGCCATCGTCCTCGTCGGCCTGCTCCCGGGGCTCCTCGTCGGCGGCGCCGCCGGCGCGGCCCTGGTCATGCTCGGCGGCTTCGGAGGCCTGGCGACCGCCATCTGGCTGCTGATCCGCTTCGCCCTCGCCTCCCCCGCCCTCATGCTGGAGCGCCAGGGCGTGATCCAGTCCCTGAAGCGCTCGGCCAAGCTGGTCCAGGGCTCGTGGTGGCGGATCTTCGGCATCACCCTCGTCACCCAGCTGCTGATCTTCGTCTTCGCGATGATCATCGTGATTCCGTTCATCCTGATCGGCATCGCGGTCGACGGCGACGGCTTCTCCGGCCTGCTCACCGAGTCCTCCACGCCCGGCTGGCCCTTCCTTCTCATCACGGGCATCGGCGGCGTGATCACCAGCGCGATCACCTACCCGATCTCGGCCGGCGTGACGGTGCTCCTCTACGTGGACCAGCGCATCCGCCGCGAAGCCCTGGACCTCGAACTGGCACGGGCCGCGGGCCTCCCCGGCTACGGCCCCGCACCTGGCGACGAGGCCGTCGGAGGCTGATGCCGTGACGGTCACGGGGGGAACGGCCACGGCACCGACGCGGCTGCTCGCCGACGGCGACGTACCGGTGGACATCTCCCGCCTCCCCGCCCGCGAGGCGGCGGAACGGGAGCTGTCCCGGCCGATGTACCACGAGAACGACCCGAGCCTCCTCCAGCGCGCCCTCGACCGCTTCTGGGAGTGGCTCGACGACCTGTTCGGCGCCGCGTCGGGGGCCACCCCGGGCGGCGTCCTCGGCCTCGTGACGGTGATCCTGCTCGCCGCCGCGCTCGTCGCCGCCCTCTGGTGGCGCCTCGGCACCCCCCGCCGGACCCCCGGCAGTTCGGCCGACTCCCTCTTCCCCGAAGGCCCCCGCACCGCACGCGACCACCGGACGGCAGCCGCCCGCCACGCTTCCGCCGGCCGCTGGAACGAGGCGGTCCAGGAACGGATGCGGGCGATCGTCCGCTCCCTCGAAGAGCGCACCCTGCTCGACCACCGCCCCGGCCGCACCGCGGACGAGGCCGCCGCCGAGACCGGACGCTCCCTGCCCGCCCACGCGGACGAACTGCGCCTCGCCGCCCGGACCTTCGACGACGTCACGTACGGCGGCCGCACCGCCGACGAGCCCGCGTACCGCCGCATCGAGGAACTCGACACCGCCCTCGAGCGGACCCGCCCCACCCTCGACTCCGCCGCCACGGGGGCGCCCGCATGAGCCACCCGGCCACCGGCACCACGTCGACCGCTCTGTCCACCCGTCAGGTGTGGCGCCGCGCCCGCGGCGCGGTCCTCGTCCTCGCCCTGATCCTCGTCGGGGGCGTCATCCTCGCGACGATGCGGTCCTCCGACTCCCAGGGCGCTCTCGACCCCCGCTCCGCCGCCCCCCACGGCAGCCGCGCCGTCGCCGAACTCCTCAAGGCCCGTGGCATCACGATCACCCTCGCCACCACCCTCGACGAGGCCACGGCCGCCACCGACACGGCGACGACGCTCCTGGTCACCACCCCCGATCTGCTGACGGCCACTCAACAGTCCACGCTCCGGGAGACCATCAGGAACTCCGCGGGCCGCACCGTCCTCCTCGGCGCCGGCGACCCCTCCCTCCCCGTCCTGGCCCCGAACGTCACCGCCGCCACCAGCACCGCCGTCGAGAACCGCAACCCCTCCTGCACGCTGGAAGCCGCCACCCGCGCCGGCAGCGCCGACCTCGGCGGCGAGCGCTACGTCACCGACCCCGGCGCCGGCGCCGGCGCCGACGCCTGCTACCCCGCCGACGGCCTGCCGTCCCTGGTCCGCATCCCGGGCCCCGACGCCACCGACACCGTCCTCCTCGGCTCGCCCGACATCCTCCACAACGACCGTCTCGACCAGCAGGGCAACGCTTCGCTCGCCCTGCAACTCCTCGGCTCCCGAACCCATCTGGTCTGGTACCTCCCCTCTCTCACCGACGCCTCCGCCGCCGACGCGCCCGACGACGACACCACGGGCGACTTCCTCGCCCTCATCCCCTCCGGCTGGCTGTGGGGCACACTCCAACTCGCGGTCGCGGCCCTGCTCGCCGCCATCTGGCGGGCACGCCGCCTCGGCCCCCTGGTGACCGAGCGCCTCCCCGTCGCCGTCCGAGCCTCCGAGGCCACCGAGGGCCGCGCCCGCCTCTACCGCAAGGCGAACGCCCGCGACCGCGCCGCGACCGTCCTGCGCACCGCGACCCGCACCCGGATCGCCCCCCTGCTCGGCGTCCCCCTCCAGGACGCCCACTCCTCCGAGCGCCTCCTCCCCGCACTCTCCGCCCGTCTCCCCGAGACCACCGCGGACACCAGGACCCTCCTCTTCGGCCCGGCTCCCGCCGACGACGCCACCCTCATCCGCCTGGCGGACCAACTCGACGCCCTCGAAAGAGAGGTACGCACCTCATGAGCGCCCCGACCCCCGAGACCGTTACGGACTCGGACAGCGCCCGCGCCTCCCTGGAGGCCCTGCGCACCGAGATCGCGAAGGCGGTGGTCGGCCAGGACCCCGCCGTCACCGGTCTCGTCGTCGCCCTGCTCTGCCGGGGACACGTCCTCCTCGAAGGCGTACCCGGCGTGGCCAAGACGCTGCTGGTCCGCGCGCTCGCCGCCGCCCTCGAACTCGACACCAAGCGCGTCCAGTTCACCCCCGACCTCATGCCGAGCGACGTCACCGGCTCCCTGGTCTACGACAACCGGACATCCGAGTTCTCCTTCCAGCCCGGCCCGGTCTTCACCAACCTCCTCCTCGCCGACGAGATCAACCGCACGCCCCCGAAGACCCAGTCCTCCCTCCTGGAAGCGATGGAGGAACACCAAGTCACAGTCGACGGCACACCCCGCCCCCTGCCCGAGCCCTTCCTGGTCGCCGCGACCCAGAACCCGGTCGAGTACGAGGGCACCTACCCCCTCCCCGAGGCCCAACTGGACAGGTTCCTGCTGAAGCTGACGGTCCCTCTGCCCTCACGCGCGGACGAGATCCAGGTCCTCAGCCGTCACGCCGAAGGCTTCGACCCCCGCGACCTGAAGGCCGCCGGCGTCCGCCCCGTCGCGGGTCCCGCGCAGCTCGCAGCCGCCCGCGCCGCGGTCGCCAAGGTCTCCGTCTCCGCCGAGATCGCCGGCTATGTCGTCGATATCTGTCGTGCCACGCGTGAATCCCCCTCACTCACGCTCGGGGTCTCCCCCCGAGGCGCCACCGCCCTGCTGTCCACCGCCCGCGCCTGGGCCTGGCTCACCGGCCGGGACTACGTCACCCCGGACGACGTGAAGGCCCTCGCTCTCCCCACCCTGCGTCATCGCATCCACCTGCGGCCCGAGGCCGAGATGGAGGGGGTCACCCCCGACTCCGTCATCAACTCGATCCTCGCCCACGTCCCCGTCCCCCGCTGAGAACGGCGCCCCATGGCCCTCACCGGACGAACCGCCCTGCTCGCGGCCCTCGGATCGCTCCCCGTCGGCATCCTCGCCCCCAGCTGGACGGGAATGCTGGCGGTCAACGCGCCCCTCTCCCTCGCAATTCTGTGCGACTACGCCCTGGCCGCGCCAGTACGAACGCTCCAATTCACCCGAAGTGGTGATACATCCGTTCGACTCGGTGACGCGGCGGAGGTCCAGCTCACCGTCACCAACCGGTCGCGCCGACGCCTGCGCGCCCAGCTCCGCGACGCCTGGCCGCCCAGCAGCTGGCTCCCCGGCACCGAGCAGGCCTCCTCACGCCAACGGCTCACGGTCCCGGCCGGCGAACGCCGCCGTCTCACCACCAGCCTGCGCCCGACCCGCCGCGGCGACCGCCACGCCGAGCGCATCACGGTCCGCTCGTACGGCCCCCTCGGACTCGCGGCCCGCCAGGGCAATCACGAAGTCCCCTGGACCGTCCGCGTCCTGCCCCCGTTCACGAGCCGCAAGCACCTGCCGTCCCGCCTGGCCAGACTCCGCGAACTCGACGGCCGCACCAGCGTGCTGACCCGTGGCGAGGGCACGGAGTTCGACAGCCTCCGCGAGTACGTCCCCGGTGACGACACCCGCTCAATCGACTGGCGCGCCACCGCCCGCCAGTCCACGGTCGCCGTCCGCACCTGGCGCCCGGAGCGAGACCGCCACATCCTCATCGTCCTCGACACCGGCCGTACCTCGGCCGGCCGTGTCGGCGACGTCCCCCGCCTGGACGCCTCCATGGACGCGGCCCTGCTCCTCACCGCGCTCGCCTCCCGGGCAGGCGACCGCGTGGACCTCCTGGCCTACGACCGCCGCCTCCGCGCCCAGGTCCAGGGCCGCTCCGCGGGCGACATCCTGCCCGCCGTGGTCAACGCCCTCGCCTCGCTCGAACCAGAGCTGGTGGAGACCGACGCCCGCGGACTCGCGGCCATCGCCCTCGCACGCGCGCCTCGCCGCTCCCTGATCGTCCTGCTGACGAGCCTCGACGCCGCTCCGATCGAGGAGGGCCTCCTCCCGATCCTGCCGCAGCTCACCCAGCGCCACACGGTCCTGCTGGCGTCTGTCGCCGACCCGCACGCCGCCGGAATGGCAGCGACCCGCGGCACGATCGACGGCGTCTACGAGGCCGCCGCGGCCACTCAGACACAGTCCCAGCGCGCCCGTACGGCGGACCAACTGCAACGCCGCGGCGTCACGGTGGTCGACGCCTCCCCCGACACCCTGGCCCCGGCCCTGGCCGACGCCTACCTCGCCCTGAAAGCAGCCGGCCGCCTCTGACCACGCCCCCGGACCACACAGGGGTCCCCCGCGAAAGGGATACCTGGTCGTGAACGCAGAAAAGCCCCGCACCATAAGGTGCGGGGCTTTCCCACAATGATTGTTCGGCGGCGTCCTACTCTCCCACAGGGTCCCCC
>NZ_JBITBZ010000002.1:0-1034236 GCF_044452745.1 Streptomyces sp. NPDC051822
GGGGGTGTTGCTCTGTTGGTGTCTGTATCCGCTCTGTAGCTCCTCCCCAATATATTGCCCCGCGGGGTGTCCCCGCGCCGCGGGCGCCCCCCCCCCGCCCCCCGCGGCCGTATCGTTGTTGTGTCCCCCATAACCGATGGAAAGGCCGCGGCCACGATGGTGCAGATCAAGACCCCCGAGCAGATCGCGAAGATGCGTGAGGCGGGCCTTGTCGTCGCCGCCATTCACGCGGCGACCCGCGAGGCGGCCGTGCCGGGCGCCACGACCCGTGACCTCGACGAGGTCGCGCGGAAGGTCATCGCCGACCACGGGGCGAAGTCGAACTTCCTGGGGTACGGCGGTTTCCCCGCGACGATCTGCACCTCGGTCAACGAGGTCGTCGTCCACGGCATCCCGGACGACAAGACCGTCCTCAAGGACGGCGACATCATCTCGATCGACTGCGGCGCGATCGTGGACGGCTGGCACGGTGACGCGGCCTACACGGCCTTCGTGGGCACCGGGCACGCGCCGGAGCTCGTCGAGCTCTCCCGGGTGACGGAGGAGTCGATGTGGGCCGGTATCGCGGCCATGAAGGCGGGCAACCGTCTGGTGGACGTGTCCAGGGCGATCGAGACGTACATCAAGCGGCAGCCGCGGCCGGCGGTCGGCGACCACAGCCTCGGCCGCTACGGGATCATCGAGGACTACGGCGGCCACGGCATCGGCACCGAGATGCACATGGACCCGCACCTGCTGAACTACGTCTCCCGCAAGCGCGGCAAGGGCCCGAAGCTGGTCCCCGGCTTCTGTCTGGCGATCGAGCCGATGGTCTCGCTCGGCACGCCGCACACGGAGGTCCTGAAGGACGACTGGACCGTCATCACGACCGACGGCACCTGGTCCTCCCACTGGGAGCACTCGGTGGCCCTCACGGAGGAGGGCCCCCTGGTCCTGACCGCCGTCGACGGTGGCAAGGCGAAGCTGGCCGAGCTGGGCGTGGTGGCGGCACCGGACCCGCTGGCGTAGTCCCATTTCTGCGTCGTCGTGCCTTGCGTAAGGATCAGTTCGGGTGGGCAGACTTCCCGATTCGTCTTTTCCTGGGGCCTGGCGTAGACTGATGCGTCGGCTCTCGTGTACCCGTGTGTCCGCATACGGCGGCGAGAGTCGATCAAGGTAGCCGATTCGAAAGGCGAAGCGTGGCCAAGAAGCAAGGTGCCATCGAAATCGAGGGCACCGTGATCGAGTCCCTCCCGAACGCCATGTTCAAGGTGGAGCTCCAGAACGGTCACAAGGTCCTCGCGCACATCTCCGGCAAGATGCGGATGCACTACATCCGTATCCTCCCGGACGACCGGGTCGTCGTGGAGCTCTCTCCGTACGACCTGACGCGTGGCCGGATCGTCTACCGCTACAAGTAGATCTTGCCCGCACCCCGCGTTCTCGCGCGGGTGATGGCACTGACCCGGAGAACCTCACACCCATGAAGGTCAAGCCGAGCGTCAAGAAGATCTGCGACAAGTGCAAGGTGATCCGCCGTCACGGCCGGGTCATGGTCATCTGCGACAACCTGCGCCACAAGCAGCGCCAGGGCTGACGCACGCCGACCGACCTGCAACTTCGCAGTTCTTCGCGCGACGCAAGCAACGTACATACGCAGAGCCCGTCGGGCCGTTCCACAACGGTTGACGGCACCTCCGGCGGGGGCCGGGGACCCGGACGTACCACTCTTCGAAGCATCGAAGGGTCGGCGGTCGGGAGCGGTTCTGCAGCAGACCCCCGAGAACACAGGAGCCATTGAATGGCACGCGTTTCCGGTGTTGACATCCCGCGCGAAAAGCGTGTGGTGGTCGCACTCACCTACGTCTTCGGTATCGGGCGCACCCGGTCCGAGGAGATTCTCGCCGCGACCGGCGTGAACCCGTCCACCCGTGTCCGCGAGCTTGCCGAGGAAGACCTCGTCAAGATCCGCGAGTACGTGGACGCCAACCTCCAGACCGAGGGTGACCTCCGTCGCGAGATCGCCGCCGACATCCGCCGCAAGGTCGAGATCGGCTGCTACCAGGGCCTCCGCCACCGTCGTGGCCTGCCCGTCCGCGGCCAGCGCACCAGCACGAACGCTCGTACCCGCAAGGGCCCGCGTCGCGCCATCGCCGGCAAGAAGAAGCCGGGCAAGAAGTAGTCCTCAGCGGACGCTTGACCAAGCGGTCTTCGCTGTAGGACCGACCACCTCCCGTAGGAGATATAGATGCCCCCCAAGGGTCGTCAGGGCGCTGCCAAGAAGGTGCGCCGCAAGGAAAAGAAGAACGTCGCTCACGGGCACGCCCACATCAAGAGCACGTTCAACAACACGATCGTCTCGATCACGGACCCCTCGGGCAACGTGATCTCCTGGGCCTCCGCCGGCCACGTCGGCTTCAAGGGCTCGCGCAAGTCCACCCCGTTCGCCGCGCAGATGGCCGCTGAGTCGGCCGCTCGCCGCGCGCAGGAGCACGGCATGCGCAAGGTCGACGTCTTCGTGAAGGGTCCGGGCTCCGGCCGCGAGACCGCGATCCGCTCCCTCCAGGCCACGGGCCTCGAGGTCGGTTCGATCCAGGACGTCACCCCCACGCCGCACAACGGCTGCCGTCCCCCCAAGCGCCGCCGCGTCTGACGCACGGCTGCTTGATCAGGACTTCGGGCGGTACGGCTCTTCGGACCGTGCCGCCCGTACCCTTGCAGTACGTAGTTCGCAGCACTCCGTCGGGCGTCAAATAGTGGGCGTCCACGACTGAAGGAAAAAAGACATGCTGATCGCTCAGCGTCCTTCGCTGACCGAAGAGGTCGTCGACGAGTTCCGCTCGCGGTTCGTCATCGAGCCCCTCGAGCCGGGCTTCGGTTACACCCTCGGCAACTCCCTCCGCCGTACCCTCCTCTCCTCGATCCCGGGTGCCGCTGTCACCAGCATCCGCATCGACGGTGTCCTGCACGAGTTCACCACCGTGCCGGGCGTCAAGGAGGACGTCACCGACCTCATCCTCAACATCAAGCAGCTGGTCGTCTCCTCGGAGCACGACGAGCCGGTCGTGATGTACCTGCGCAAGCAGGGCCCGGGTCTGGTCACCGCCGCCGACATCGCGCCCCCGGCCGGTGTCGAGGTGCACAACCCCGACCTCGTCCTCGCCACGCTCAACGGCAAGGGCAAGCTGGAGATGGAGCTGACCGTCGAGCGCGGTCGCGGCTACGTCTCCGCCGTGCAGAACAAGCAGGCGGGCCAGGAGATCGGCCGTATCCCGGTCGACTCCATCTACTCGCCGGTGCTCAAGGTCACGTACAAGGTCGAGGCGACCCGTGTCGAGCAGCGCACCGACTTCGACAAGCTGATCGTCGACGTCGAGACCAAGCAGGCCATGCGCCCGCGTGACGCCATGGCGTCCGCCGGCAAGACCCTGGTCGAGCTGTTCGGTCTGGCGCGCGAGCTCAACATCGACGCCGAGGGCATCGACATGGGCCCGTCCCCCACGGACGCCGCCCTTGCCGCCGATCTCGCGCTGCCGATCGAGGAGCTCGAGCTCACCGTTCGTTCGTACAACTGCCTCAAGCGCGAGGGCATCCACTCCGTGGGTGAGCTCGTGGCGCGTTCCGAGGCGGACCTGCTCGACATCCGCAACTTCGGTGCGAAGTCGATCGACGAGGTCAAGGCGAAGCTGGCCGGTATGGGCCTCGCGCTGAAGGACTCGCCGCCCGGATTCGACCCGACCGCCGCGGCCGACGCCTTCGGCGCGGACGACGACGCGGATGCCGGTTTCGTCGAGACCGAGCAGTACTAGTAGATCGTCTGCGGGCCGGTTTCGGCTGGTCGCGCAGTTCCCCGCGCCCCTATGGGGCGCGGGGTCTCCGACGGGTGACCGCCCGCTCGGACACTGACATCGGTACCTCATACGGCCGGTGCAGATCACAAGGAGAAACACCATGCCGCGTCCCGCGAAGGGTGCCCGCCTCGGCGGTTCCGCCGCGCACGAGAAGCTGCTCCTCGCCAACCTGGCGAAGTCGCTCTTCGAGCACGGCCGCATCACCACGACCGAGGCCAAGGCCCGTCGCCTGCGTCCGGTCGCCGAGCGCCTGATCACCAAGGCGAAGAAGGGCGACATCCACAACCGTCGCCTCGTGCTGCAGTCGATCACCGACAAGGGCATCGTCCACACGCTCTTCACCGAGATCGCGCCGCGCTACTCCGAGCGCCCGGGTGGCTACACCCGTATCACCAAGATCGGCAACCGTCGTGGCGACAACGCCCCGATGGCCGTGATCGAGCTGGTCGAGGGCGAGATCGCCAAGAAGGCGACCGTCGCCGAGGCCGAGGCCGCCACCGTGCGCGCCGTCAAGGAGGCCGACGCGGCCGCCGAGGCTCCGGCCGAGGAGTCGAAGGACGCGTAAGCGTTCTCGCCGACTTTCCGTGTGCGGGCCCGTACCCCCTGGGGTGCGGGCCCGTTCCCGTGTGTTTGAGAGGATTCACCACGTGAGCGATGACGTGCAGGACGGGTTCGTACGCGTACGCCTCGACCTTTCGTACGACGGCAGGGACTTCTCCGGCTGGGCCAAGCAGAAGCAGGGGCAGCGGACCGTTCAGGGGGACATCGAGGCCGCCCTGCGGACCGTGACCCGGTCCCAGGAGACGTACGAGCTGACCGTGGCCGGCCGGACCGACTCAGGGGTCCACGCGCGCGGCCAGGTCGCCCATGTCGACCTGCCCGTCGAGCTGTGGGCCGAGCACCGCGACAAGCTGCTCCGGCGGCTCGCCGGGCGCCTCTCGCACGACGTGAGGGTGTGGCGGGTGGAGGAGGCCCCCGCGGGCTTCAACGCGCGCTTCTCGGCGATCTGGCGCCGCTACGCCTATCGGGTCACCGACCACCCCGGCGGCGTCGACCCGCTGCTGCGCGGGCACGTCCTGTGGCACGACTGGGCCCTCGACATGGACGCCATGAACGAGGCCGCCGCCGCGCTCGTCGGCGAGCACGACTTCGCCGCCTACTGCAAGCGGCGGGAGGGTGCCACGACCATCCGTACGCTCCAGGAGCTGCGCTGGGAGCGGCGCCCGGACGGTGTGATGGAAGCCACCGTCAAGGCCGACGCCTTCTGCCACAACATGGTCCGCTCACTGGTCGGCGCCCTGCTCTTCGTCGGCGACGGGCACCGGCCGGTCGACTGGCCCGGCAAGGTGCTCGCGGCCGGCGTCCGGGACTCGGCCGTCCACGTCGTACGGCCGCACGGCCTCACCCTCGAAGAGGTCGGCTACCCGGCCGACGAGCTCCTGGCCGCCCGCAATCTGGAGGCCAGGAACAGGCGGTCACTCCCCGGGAGCGTTGGCTGCTGCTGAGGCCTGGGCCTTGCCGCGGGCGTAGATCTGGTTGAACGTGAAGGTGCCGAGGTCGTCGCTGGCCAGGAACACGGCCTTGTCGGCCTTGGTGACCTTCTTGCCGCTGGTGAAGCCGGCCTGGGTGAAGTACGCGTACCGGCCGACCGCGTTCGAGCGGCGCAGGCAGACCGTGGCGCGGCAGAACTCCTTCACGCCCGCGCCGGCCAGCGGGGCGATGCCGCCGGTGGCCTGGTTCTTCGCCTTGAGGGCCGCCGCCTCCGAGGGAAAGACGGCGACGCCGACGGTGATCGCCACGCCGTCCTTCACATAGGTGGCGCGGATCACCCGCTGGCAGCCGTTCTTCTTCAGGACGGTGCCGAGGCCGCCCTGGGTCACGGACGCGCAGTTCGTGGTCGACGAGGTCGCGCCCTTCACGTACGGGCGCTTGTACATCGTGAGCTTCTTGCCCGGGTACAGGCCCTCGGCGGTGAGCGGAGCCTTGTCCTTCTTCGGGTCCGAGATGTAGTCCTTCGGGTTCGGCGGGGGCGGCGGCGCCACCGAGGAGAAGGTCGGCTCGGGCGTGGGGGACAAGGTGGGGGAGACCGCGCCGGTGGGGACGCCGCCGTTCTTGGCCTCGTCGTTCTTCTTGCCGGTGGCCACCACGGCGGTCGCCACGACCGCGCCCACGGCCAGGGCGGCCACGACCCCGCCGCCGATCATCAGCCAGCGCTTGCGCCGGCTGCGGGAGGCCGAGGCGTCGGCCAGCGCGCCCCAGTCAGGGGTCGGCCCGCCGCCCTGGGCGCCCGGGAAGGGGTCGGGCTGCTGCGGCCCGCCGTACCCGGACTGTCCCCCGCCGTAACCGGGCTGCCCGCCGTAGCCCTGCTGCTGCCCGTATCCCGGCTGCCCCTGGGGCTGCTGTCCGTACCCCTGCTGCCCCTGCTGCTGCGGCTCTTGCGGCCACTGCGGTCCCCCAAAGCTCATGCCGCGCATCCTAAACCGGTTGGGCGGAGCCGACGCGGGCGGTGACAATGCACCTCATGGGACATGTCGAGGCCGCGCATCTTGAGTACTACCTTCCCGACGGGAGGGTCCTGCTCGGGGACGCCTCCTTCCGGGTGGGAGAGGGCGCCGTCGTCGCCCTCGTCGGGGCCAACGGCGCCGGGAAGACCACACTGCTCCGGCTGATCTCCGGAGAGCTCCAGCCGCACGGCGGCAGCGTCACCGTCAGCGGCGGACTCGGTGTGATGCCGCAGTTCGTCGGCTCCGTACGGGACGAGTCCACCGTCCGCGACCTGCTGGTCTCGGTGGCCCAGCCGCGCATCCGGGACGCCGCGAAGGCCGTCGACGAGGCCGAGCACCTGATCATGACCGTCGATGACGAGGCCGCGCAGATGAAGTACGCGCAGGCCCTCAGCGACTGGGCCGAGGTGCAGGGGTACGAGGCGGAGACCGTCTGGGACCTCTGCACCATGGCCGCGCTCGGCATGCCGTACGAGAAGGCGCAGTTCCGGCAGGTCAGGACGCTGTCCGGCGGTGAGCAGAAGCGGCTCGTCCTGGAGTCGCTGCTGCGCGGCTCCGACGAGGTGCTGCTCCTCGACGAGCCCGACAACTACCTCGACGTGCCCGGCAAGCGGTGGCTGGAGGAGCGGCTGCGGGAGACCCGCAAGACCGTGTTGTTCATCTCTCACGACCGGGAGCTGCTGTCCCGGGGCGCGCAGAAGATCATCGCGGTGGAGCCCGGCCCGGCCGGTTCGGACGTGTGGGTCCACGGCGGCGGCTTCGACACCTTCCACGAGGCGCGGCGGGACCGGTTCGCCCGCTTCGAGGAGCTGAAGCGGCGCTGGGAGGAGAAGCACGCCCAGCTGAAGAAGCTCGTCGTCAACCTGCGGCAGGCGGCGTCGGTCAGCCACGCCATGGCCTCGCGGTACGCGGCGGCGCAGACCCGGCTGCGGAAGTTCGAGGAGGCGGGGCCGCCGCCGGAGCCGCCGCGCGAGCAGGACATCCGGATGCGGCTGCGGGGCGGCCGGACCGGCGTACGTGCCGTGACCTGCGAGAACCTTGAGCTGACCGGGCTGATGAAGCCGTTCTCCCTGGAGATCTTCTACGGGGAGCGGGTCGCCGTCCTCGGCTCGAACGGGTCGGGCAAGTCGCACTTCCTGCGGCTCCTCGCCGGTGACCCGTCGGTCGCCCACACCGGTGTCTGGAAGCTCGGCGCGCGTGTGGTGCCCGGGCACTTCGCGCAGACCCACGCGCATCCGGAGCTGGCCGGTCGGCCGCTCGTCGACATCCTGTGGTCGGAGCACGCCAAGGACCGGGGCGCGGCGATGTCGATGCTGCGCCGGTACGAGCTGGAGCGGCAGGGCGACCAGTCCTTCGACAAGCTCTCGGGCGGGCAGCAGGCCCGCTTCCAGATCCTGCTCCTGGAGCTGGCCGGCACGACGGCGCTGCTGCTCGACGAGCCGACGGACAACCTGGACCTGGAGTCCGCGGAGGCCCTCCAGGACGGCCTTGAGACGTATGACGGGACCGTCATGGCGGTGACCCACGACCGCTGGTTCGCGAAGAGCTTCGACCGGTACCTGGTCTTCGGTTCGGACGGGGTCGTACGGGAGACGACCGAGCCGGTGTGGGACGAGCGGCGGGTCGAGCGGGCGCGGTGACCTTGGGCGGTCGGCGGGACTCCGCCTCGGCCACGGTCGGCGGACGGAGTCCGGCGCAGCCGGGCGAAGCCGGGGAGGCCCTCAGGGGCCGAGTCGTGCGAGCGCGGCGTCAGGGACAGGTCGAGGGGCGGGTCGAGCGGGCTTGGTGACCTCGGGCGGTCGGCGTGGGGCGTCCGGCGCGTTTTGACCCGTCCGGGGTGGCGCGGGTACTGTTGCGGTTTGTTATGCGTATGGGCTACGTCGTGCTGACACGAAAAGCCTTTACGCAGGTTCCCTGGAGCAGTTACCAGTGGCTCGCATACGGGCGTCGTCCCGGCAGTGCAGGCCCCAGCTGCATGATCGCTTCAGGTGTGTCTGGACTCCATCCACTGAAGAAGCGAAGGCTACGAAGTGCGTACGTACAGCCCCAAGCCCGGCGATGTCACTCGCCAGTGGCACATCATCGACGCGCAGGACATCGTCCTGGGCCGTCTGGCGACCACGGCTGCGAACCTCCTCCGAGGCAAGCACAAGCCGGTCTACGCCCCGCACATGGACATGGGCGACTTCGTCATCATCATCAACGCTGACAAGGTCCACCTGTCCGGCAACAAGAAGACCCAGAAGCTGGCTTACCGCCACTCCGGCTTCCCGGGTGGTCTGCGCTCCGTCCGTTACGACGAGCTGCTTTCCAAGAACCCCGAGAAGGCCGTCGAGAAGGCCATCAAGGGCATGATCCCCAAGAACACCCTGGGCCGTCAGATGCTCTCGAAGCTGAAGGTCTACGCGGGCGAGAACCACCCGCACGCTGCTCAGCAGCCGGTCCCGTTCGAGATCACCCAGGTCGCGCAGTAGTTCCGGCCACACCCCCTAAGAACGAAAGAAATCTGAGGAGCATCGTGGCCGAGACCACCCCCGAGACCCCCGTCGACGAGTTCGAGGGCGTTGAGGAATACACCACCGAGACCGAGCTCGTCGAGGGTGAGTACACCTCCGAGTCGCTCGCGTCCCGCTTCGGCGACCCGCAGCCGGCCGCCGGCCTGGGCCGTCGCAAGAACGCCATCGCCCGCGTCCGGATCGTTCCGGGCACCGGCAAGTGGAAGATCAACGGTCGCACCCTTGAGGACTACTTCCCCAACAAGGTGCACCAGCAGGAAGTCAACGAGCCCTTCAAGGTGCTCGAGCTCGACAACCGCTACGACGTCATCGCCCGCATCGCGGGTGGCGGTGTCTCCGGTCAGGCCGGCGCCCTGCGCCTCGGCGTGGCCCGTGCGCTGAACGAGGCCGACGTCGAGAACAACCGCCCGGCGCTGAAGAAGGCCGGCTTCCTCTCCCGTGACGACCGTGCGGTCGAGCGGAAGAAGGCCGGTCTCAAGAAGGCCCGTAAGGCTCCGCAGTACAGCAAGCGTTAATCACGCCTGCTCGGTCTGCTTTCGTACGCCCCGGCGGCACTGCCCGTGCCGTCGGGGCGTACGTTTTTTCATAACCTTTTCGACCTGACACTTCTCACCTTTGATCTTTGATCTTTGATCAGTTCTTTCATCGGCTTGGGCACGTATTTCGGAGGACAGCTGTGGGACGACTCTTCGGCACGGATGGCGTACGCGGTGTGGCCAACGCGGACCTGACGGCTGAGCTGGCACTCGGCCTTTCGGTCGCGGCGGCGCACGTGCTCGCCGAGGCGGGCACCTTCGAGGGCCATCGGCCGGTCGCCGTGGTCGGACGCGACCCCCGCGCCTCCGGAGAGTTCCTCGAAGCCGCCGTCGTGGCCGGGCTCGCCAGCGCCGGCGTCGACGTCCTGCGCGTCGGTGTCCTGCCCACCCCCGCCGTGGCCCACCTCACCGGCGTCCTCGGCGCCGACCTCGGCGTGATGCTCTCCGCCAGCCACAACGCCATGCCCGACAACGGCATCAAGTTCTTCGCGCGCGGCGGCCACAAGCTCGCCGACGACCTGGAGGACCGGATCGAGGCCGTGTACGAGGAGCACCGCACGGGCGCCCCCTGGGAGCGTCCGACCGGTTCCGGCGTCGGCCGGGTCCGTGACTACAACGAGGGCTTCGACACGTACGTCGCCCACCTCATCGCCGTCCTCCCCAACCGCCTCGACGGTCTGAAGGTCGTCCTCGACGAGGCCCACGGCGCCGCCGCCCGCGTCTCGCCCGAGGCCTTCGCGCGCGCCGGAGCCGAGGTCGTCACCATCGGTGCCGAGCCCGACGGCCTCAACATCAACGACGGCTGCGGCTCCACCCACCTCGGGCTGCTCAGGGCCGCCGTCGTCGAGCACGGCGCCGACCTGGGCATCGCGCACGACGGCGACGCCGACCGCTGCCTCGCCGTGGACGCCGCGGGCAACGAGGTCGACGGCGACCAGATCCTCGCCGTGCTCGCCCTCGCCATGCGCGAGGCCGGCACGCTGCGCGGGAACACCGTCGTCGCGACCGTCATGTCGAACCTGGGCTTCAAGCTCGCCATGGAGCGCGAGGGCCTGAACCTCGTCCAGACGGGGGTCGGCGACCGCTACGTCCTGGAGTCCATGAAGGAGCACGGCTACGCCCTCGGTGGCGAGCAGTCCGGGCACGTCATCGTCCTCGACCACGCCACCACCGGCGACGGCACCCTGACCGGCCTCATGCTGGCCGCCCGGCTCGCCGCCACCGGCAAGTCGCTCGCGGACCTGGCCGGTGTGATGGAGCGGCTGCCGCAGATCCTCATCAACGTCCCGGACGTCGACAAGTCCCGGGTGAAGACCTCCGGCGACCTCGCCGCCGCCGTCACCGCCGCCGAGCAGGAGCTCGGCTCCACCGGCCGTGTCCTGCTGCGCCCCTCCGGCACCGAGCCGCTGGTCCGCGTCATGGTCGAGGCCGCGGACATCGAGCAGGCGCGCGCGGTCGCGGAGCGGCTCGCGGACGTCGTGAAGTCCGCTCTGGGCTAGCATTTCTGAGGCATCGTCATGCGGCGAGGGCCTCGCCGTACCCCTAGCGGGTGCGGCGGGGCCCTCGTTTTCGTTCTCAGACCTTCGGCGTGCGGCGGAAGCGGCCGCGCTTGGTGTGCCAGAACAGTTTCTGGCCGTACAGGGTCAGTATTCCGGCCAGCATGATGCCGAGGAGGTTCAGAAGCAGCTGTTCGACCGAGCCCCACATCTGGCCCAGTTCGCCGTAGCTGAGCGCCACCGCCGCGTTCGCGGCCGCCGGGACCGTCGTCACCGAGATCGCCACGCCCACCAGGGCGCCCGACTTGGAGGACGTCAGCGAGAGCATGCCGGCCGCGCCGGCGAGCAGTGCCACGACGAAGGAGAACGGGTCCGGCTGCCAGATGAAGCTGGTGTTGGGGCGGTCGGCGTCGAGCCGCTCCATGCTGAACAGGTCCAGCCCGTCCATCCCCACGCTGAAGACCGTCGTGGCCGCGATCGCCGCCGCGAAGCCGACGAGCAGTGCTGTCAGCGAGCGCGCAGCCAGCCTGGGCGCGCGCTGCACCACCGCCGTACAGACTCCGGCGAGCGGGCCGAACTCCGGGCCGACCGCCATCGCGCCCACGATCAGGATCGCGTTGTCGAGGACGACACCGCAGGCCGCGATCATCGTCGCCAGGATCATGAACGCGCCGTACGTGACCGAGAGCGTCGACTCCTCGTGCGTCTCGCCCGTCAGCTGCTCCCAGAGCACCGCGTCGGCGGACTCGCCCGGGGCCTCCTCCTCGGCCACGTCGGCGCGCTCGGAGAGGGAGATCTCGATGTTCTCGACGGCGATCGAGCCGTCCTGGTCGATCCTCAGCCCGCGCAGCTCGCTGAGCAGTTCGTCGCCCGCCTCGCGGGCCACGTCGCACATGACCACGTCACCGGCAGGGTCGCGGGCAGCGCCGGGCAGCACCACCACGTGGGTGGTGCCGACCGTCGACTCGATGAGCTTGACCGTGTCCGGGGTGCGGTCCGGCGGAACGATCATTCGGAGATGGAGCATGCGGAGAGCTTACGGAGGGCGGTGAGTGCTCGGGGAGGTCAGAGCTTGCGGAGGCTCAGGCGCTGCACCTTGTGGTCGGGGCCCTTGCGGACGACGAGGGTCGCCCGGCCGCGGGTGGGGGCCACGTTCTCCAGGAGGTTCACCTTGTTGATCGTCCGCCACATCGTGCGGGCGTAGTCGAGGGCCTCCTCCTCGGAGACCTGGGTGTAGCGCTGGAAGTACGAGGACGGGTTCTGGAACGCGGTGTCGCGCAGCTTGCGGAAGCGGTTGAGGTACCAGCGTTCGATGTCCTCGGGCCTGGCGTCCACGTACACCGAGAAGTCGAAGTAGTCGGCGAGGCCGACGCGGGTCCTGCCGTCCTTTCCCGGCAGGGCCGGCTGGAGGACGTTGAGCCCCTCCACGATGAGGATGTCCGGGCGGCGGACCACCAGCCGCTCGTCGGGGACGCGGTCGTAGATGAGGTGCGAGTAGACGGGCGCGGTCACCTCCTCCTTGCCGGCCTTGATGTCGGCGACGAAGCGGGTGAGCGCCCGGCGGTCGTACGACTCGGGGAAGCCCTTGCGGGACATGAGCCCGCGGGCCTTCAGCTCCTCCATCGGGTAGAGGAAGGCGTCCGTGGTCACCAGCTCCACGCGGGGGTGCTCCGGCCAGCGGGCGAGCAGCGCCTGCAGGAGCCGGGAGACCGTCGACTTGCCGACGGCGACGGAACCGGCGACCCCTATGACGAAGGGGGTGCCGCGCTGTTCGGCGTTCTCGCCGAGGAAGGTGTTCAGGGCGCCGCGGAGGCCGCTGGTGGCCTGCACGTACAGGTTGAGCAGCCGGGAGAGGGGCAGGTAGATGTCCCGTACCTCGTCGAGGTCGATGACGTCCCCGAGCCCGCGGAGCCGTTCGACCTCGTCGGCGGTGAGCGGCAGCGGGGTCTTGTCCCGCAGGTCGCTCCACTCGGCCCGGGTGAGGTCGACGTAGGGGGTCGCCTCGGAGGGGCGGCGAGGCCCAGAGCCGTTGCGGGGGCCGCCTCCGGGGGTGGGGCCGGTCCCGTCGGGGCTTCGTGGCGGCGAAGTGATCACCCCGCCATTGTCGGGGGTCGGCGGCCTTCGTGGGCCGTGGGGTGGGTCACGTGACAAAAGCCGTTGTCGTACCCGGCCACTAGGGTGATCATTCTCAAGCCGCGTGCGCTCTGTACTTCACGCGGGGGGAGCCGCCGTTCGGGCGGCACGAGAACCACGAAGAGAACAGAGAGCCACCTCAGATGCGTACGTCCATGAGAAGCGCCGCCGTCGCCGCCACCGCCGTCTCCTTCGCCCTGCTCGTCACCGCCTGTGGCGGGGAGAAGAAGGACGACAAGGGTGCGGGCAAGGACGGCGCGTCGGCATCCGCGTCGGCGACCGCGGCCGAGCCCGCGGCGAAGGCGCTGTCCGCCGCGGAGCTGGACAAGCTGATCGTCGAGACGGCCGACGTCAAGGGCCACAAGGTGGAGAAGGCCAAGGCCGGGGACGTCGTGTCGGCGGACAAGGTCACCACCGACAAGGCCGCCTGCGCGCCGATCGCCCACGCGATGTCCTTCATCGCGCCCGGCTCGCCCGCCGCGTCGGCGCAGCGCCGGGTGATCGCGGAGCCGAAGAAGAGCGCGACGGCCGCGCCGGAGGACGCGCTGCTCGCGGGGCTCGGCGTCCAGATGACGGCGCTGTCGCTCGGGTCGTACGACGGTCAGGGCGCCCAGGAGGCCTTCGCCTCGGTGAAGACGGCTGGTACCGAGTGCGCCGGCGGCTTCTCGGTGGACCAGGCCGCGGAGAAGACGAAGGTCACCAAGGTCGCCCCGGAGAGCGTCACGGCAGGTGACGAGGCGGTCGCGTTCTCCATCACCGTGGACATGGAGGGCCAGCCGCTCACCACCAAGCTCGTCGTCTTCCGCAAGGGCAACGCGCTGGCGTCGTTCTCGACGATCAGCTTCTCGCCCGAGGGCGTCAAGGGGCTGCCGACGGTCGTCATCGGCGCGCAGGAGAAGAAGCTCGCCTGATCGGTCGTGGCGGGGCCGGGGTGGTGGTGGCGGCAGTGTTGCGTCCGGTACCGGTCGGGGGCGAAGTGATCATGCGGGCGTGGCGGATGTCTAACGTGCGGATGGAAACGTCTGTTCGATTGTGATGAGAGAGTCCCGCGCCCATGAGACCCGTACGCCTCCGCCACCCCGCCCTCGCCGTCACCACCGCGTGCCTCGCCCTGCTCGTCACGGCGTGCGGCGGTGAGCAGAAGGGGACGGAGCCGGGCGGGGCGGCTGGGCCCGCGAAGGCCTCCGCGACGGCGACCGCCTCCGCCGCTCCGACGGCGGCCGCGACGATGCGCACGGACGAGCACTTCGCGTCGCTCGTCACGCAGGACGATCTCCCGCGCTACCGGGGGTTCGGGAACCTGGACGTCGACATGCTTCCGGCCACCGCCCTTGCCGTCGACAAGCCCGCCTGCAAGCCGATCGCCGATGCCCTGTTCGCGGTCCCGACCGACGCGCGGGGATCCTTGCGGCAGGTGCTGAGGCCCGAGCCCGGTACCGCCACGACGGAGGTCGCGGTCGGGACGTACGAGGGAACGAAGGCCCAGGAGTGGCTCACCGCCCTGAAGGCGGCCGTCGCCCCCTGCGCGAACGGGTTCACGGCGACCCAGGCGACGGACCTGATCAAGTACACACAGGTGAAGCCGGAGCCGCTGTCCGCGGGGGACGAGGCGCTCGCGTGGAGCGTCACCGTCGAGAAGAGGGGCGTGCCGATGCCGGTCCGGCTCGCCGTGGTCCGGAAGCGGAACAACGTGGCCGTCTTCTCCACGTACGACGCCAAGGGCGGCACGGTCGACCGGCAGCCGAAGGACCTCATCGACGCGCAGACCGCCAAGCTCCCCTAAGTCCGCGATCGCGGACCGCTTCCGTCCTACGCTTCCGTCATGTGTGGAATCGTGGGATACGTCGGCGGGCAGTCGGCGCTTGATGTGGTGGTCGCGGGTCTCAAGAGGCTCGAATACCGGGGCTACGACTCGGCCGGTGTCGCGGTGCTCTCCGACGGAGGCCTCGCCGCGGCGAAGAAGGCGGGCAAGCTCCTCAATCTGGAGAAGGAGCTCGTGGAACGGCCGCTGGCCGGCGGTTCCGTGGGCGTCGGGCACACCCGCTGGGCCACCCACGGGGGCCCGACCGACGTCAACGCGCACCCGCATCTCGACAACGCCGGGCGCGTCGCCGTCGTCCACAACGGCATCATCGAGAACTTCGCCGCCCTGCGCGAGGAACTGGCCGAGCGCGGCCACGCCCTGGGCTCCGAGACCGACACCGAGGTCGTCGCCCACCTCCTGGCCGAGGAGTTCTCCTCCGTCGGGGACCTCGCGGAGGCCATGCGCCTCGTGTGCCGGCGGCTCGACGGGGCGTTCACCCTCGTCGCCGTGCACGCCGACCAGCCGGACGTCGTCGTCGGCGCCCGCCGGAACTCGCCGCTCGTCGTCGGCGTCGGCGAGGGCGAGAACTTCCTCGCCTCCGACGTGTCCGCCTTCATCGCCCACACCCGTTCGGCGATCGAACTCGGCCAGGACCAGGTCGTCGAGCTGACCAGGGACGGCGTCACCGTCACCGACTTCGAGGGGGCGCCCGCCGACGTACGGGCCTACCACGTCGACTGGGACGCCTCGGCCGCCGAGAAGGGCGGCTACGACCACTTCATGCTCAAGGAGATCGCCGAGCAGCCCAGGGCCGTCGCCGACACCCTCCTCGGCCGCATCGACGGCGCCGGACGGCTCACCCTCGACGAGGTGCGCATCCCGGGCAGCGTGCTCCGCGAGGCCGACAAGGTCGTCATCATCGCCTGCGGCACCGCCTTCCACGCCGGGCTCATCGCCAAGTACGCCATCGAGCACTGGACCCGCATCCCCTGCGAGGTCGAGCTCGCCAGCGAGTTCCGCTACCGGGACCCGATCCTCGACCGGCGCACCCTGGTCATCGCGATCTCGCAGTCCGGCGAGACCATGGACACGCTGATGGCGCTCCGGCACGCCCGCGAGCAGGGCGCCAACGTCCTCGCCGTGTGCAACACGAACGGTTCGACGATCCCCAGGGAGTCGGACGCCGTGCTCTACACGCACGCCGGGCCCGAGGTCGCCGTCGCCTCCACCAAGGCCTTCCTCACCCAGCTCGTCGCCTGCTATCTGCTCGCGCTCTACCTCGGGCAGGTGCGCGGCACCAAGTGGGGCGACGAGATCCACGCCGTGGTGCGTGAGCTCGCGCGGATCGGCGACGAGGTCGAGCGGGTCCTGGAGACCATGGAGCCCGTCCGCGCCCTCGCCCGTTCCCTCGCCCACAAGGACACCGTGCTCTTCCTCGGGCGGCACGTCGGTTACCCGGTGGCTCTGGAGGGCGCGCTGAAGCTCAAGGAGCTCGCGTACATGCACGCCGAGGGCTTCGCCGCCGGCGAGCTCAAGCACGGGCCGATCGCGCTGGTCGAGGAGGACCTGCCGGTCGTCGTGGTCGTACCCTCGCCGAAGGGCCGCTCCGTCCTCCACGACAAGATCGTCTCCAATATCCAGGAGATCCGGGCGCGTGGTGCGCGGACCATCGTGATCGCCGAGGAGGGCGACGAGGCCGTCGTCCCGTACGCCGACCACCTCATCCGCATCCCGGCCACGCCTACGCTGCTCCAGCCGCTGGTCTCCACGGTGCCGCTCCAGGTCTTCGCCTGCGAGCTCGCCACCGCGCGGGGCAACGAGGTGGACCAGCCGCGCAACCTGGCCAAATCCGTGACCGTGGAGTGAGTGGGAAATGATCATTGGGGTGGGGATCGACGTGGCGGAGATCGACCGCTTCGCCGCGTCGATCGAACGGACACCGGGACTGCTCCAGCGCCTCTTCGTCGAGCGGGAGCTGCTGCTGCCGAGCGGCGAGCGGCGCGGCGTGGCCTCGCTCGCCGTGCGGTTCGCCGCCAAGGAGGCGCTCGCCAAGGCGCTCGGCGCGCCGGGCGGGCTGCACTGGACCGACGCCGAGGTGTACGTCGAGGGCACCGGGCAGCCCCGGCTGCGGGTGCGCGGGACGGTGGCGGCGCGGGCGGCGGAGTTGAACGTGAAGCACTGGCACGTGTCGCTGAGCCATGACGCGGGGGTGGCCTCGGCGGTGGTGATCGCCGAAGGGTGACCGCTCTTCGCCGCCGTACGGACCAGGGGCCAGGCCGTCGTGACACGGTCGGGCCCCTGGTCGCGTGGCGCGCGGCTGCCAGGGCCGGCGGCGGGTTGTGTGCGCCGCGCGCGTTCTGGGCCCCCTAGGGGGTGTCCCCGTCGTCGTCCCGCGCCGCTCGTCGTCGCCGGCGGGTCGCGATCAGGGCCGCGCCGCCCAGGGCGGCCAGGCTCGCCGCCGTGAGGGCGATGGGGAGGGTGCTACTTCCCGTGGCGGCGAGGCCGCCGGTGGTGGCCAGGCCGGTGGTGGGCGACTGGGCGGCTGTGCGGGCGTCGGCGGGGGTGCCGGCCTGCGTGGCGTCGGGCGTGGCCTCCGGTGTGGCCGACGGCGTGGTGTCCGGCGGGTTTCCCGTTTCGCCGGCCGGGGCCCCGGTCGTGGGTGCCGTCGGTGACGGTGCGGTTCGTGGTGGCGGCGGAGGCGGTGGAGGCGAGGCCGAGGGTGAGGGCGGCGGCGGAGGCCAGGGTGAGGGCGGAACGGGTGAGGGTGCGGGTGCGCATGACGGAGTGGCCCTCCCAAGGGATGGCTACTTAGGTAAGGCAAGCCTAAGTTGATCTGTGGGGGGGGGTGTCAACCCACGCCTCCGGGCGGGCCCTTGGGGGCTGCGGCAGACTGCTGACCATGCGTACCGCTCACCGCGAACAGACTGTCCGGGCCGCAGAGGCCGCCCTCATGGCCCGGCTTCCCCAAGGCGCCCTCATGTTCCGCGCCGCCGCCGGACTCGCCGCCGCCTGCTGCTCGCTCCTCGGCAAGGGACGGGTGTACGGGGCGAGGGTCGTCCTCCTCGTCGGCAGCGGCGACAACGGCGGCGACGCCCTGTACGCCGGCGCCCGGCTCGCCCGGCGCGGCGCCGGCGTCACCGCCGTCCTGCTCGGCGACCGCGCCCACGAAGGCGGGCTCGCGGCGCTCCGGGCGGCGGGAGGCAGGATCGCCGACGACCCGTTCGCACCCCTCGCCTCCGCCGACCTCGTCCTCGACGGCATCACCGGCATCGGCGGGCGGGGCGGGCTCAGGCCCGACGCCGTGCCCGTCGCGCGGGCCGCGCGCGGCTCCGACGCCGTCGTCGTCGCCGTCGACCTGCCCAGCGGCGTCGACGCGGACACCGGCGAGGTCGCGGGCGAGGCGCTGCGGGCGGACGTGACGGTGACCTTCGGGACCTACAAGCCCGGGCTGCTCGTCGACCCCGCACGGGAGTACGCGGGCGCGCTGCGGCTCGTCGACATCGGACTGGGCGCCGAACTGCCCGGCGTGCCCGACCTGGAGGCGCTCCAGCACGAGGACGTCGCCAGGCTGCTGCCCGTACCCGGCGCCGAGAGCGACAAGTACCGGCGCGGAGTCCTCGGCGTCGTCGCCGGATCCGCCCGCTACCCCGGCGCGGCCGTCCTCACCGTCACGGGCGCGCTGCGGGGCGGGGCGGGCGCCGTGCGGTACGTCGGGCCCGCCGCCGACGCGGTCATCGCCCGGCACCCCGAGACCCTCGTCCATCCGGGGCCGCCCTCCGCGGCCGGGCGGGTCCAGGCCTGGGTCGTCGGACCCGGGCTCGGCGACGAACCGGGTGTCGAGGAGGTCCTCGCCTCGGAGGTTCCCGTCCTCGTGGACGCGGACGGTCTCCGGGGCCTGGACCCGGCTCTCGTACGGGCCCGCCCGGCCCCGACCCTCCTCACCCCGCACGCCGGGGAGGCGGCGGCGCTGCTCGGCGTCACCCGCGAGGAGGTGGAGTCGGGGCGGCTCGCGGCGGTACGGGAACTGGTGGGGCGGTTCGGGGCGACGGTGCTGCTCAAGGGCTCGACGACGCTGGTGTACGGGCCCGGTGGCGGTCCCGTACGGGTGAACCCCACCGGGACCGGCTGGCTGGCCACGGCCGGCAGCGGCGACGTCCTCTCCGGCCTCGCCGGCTCCCTCCTCGCGGCGGGCCTCCCGGCGGTCGACGCGGCGTCGTGCGCGGCGTACCTGCACGGGCTGGCGGGGCGGCGGGGGTCTGGGACGGCGGGGCCGGTGACGGCGGGGGAGGTGGCGGAGGGGTTGGGGGAGGCGTGGCGGGACGTGTGCGGAGGGTCGTAGCCACGGCGGTTGAGCCCCCCACCCCACCCCTTCCCGAAACCCTGCCGGGGGCTGGTGGGGGTGGGGGGTGGATGTCACGGGGGCTGCGCCCCCGGGCCCCAGGGCGCCCGCTTCGCGGCGCCACGGGTGGACGTGTTGTTTGCGGGGCGGCCCCGGGGGCTGCGCCGCCGTGCCCCCTCCGGGGCTGTGCCCCCGTGCCCGCTCCGGGGCTGTGCCCCCGTGCCCCCTCCGGGGGCTGTGCCCCCGTGCCCCCTCCGGGGGCTGCGCCCCCCGTGCCCGCTCCGGGGCTGTGCCCCCGTGCCCGCTCCGGGGCTGTGCCCCCGTGCCCCCTCCGGGGGCTGCGCCCCCCGTGCCCCCTCCGGGGGCTGCGCCCCCCGTGCCCCCTCCGGGGGCTGCGCCCCCCGTGCCCCCTCCGGGGGCTGCGCCCCCCGTGCCCGCTCCGGGGCTGCGGCCCCGTGCCCGCTCCGGGGCTGTGCCCCCCCGTGCCCCTTCCGGGGGCTGCGCCCCCCATACCCCCTCCGGGGCTGTGCCCCATGCCCCCCCCCAAGGCGCTCGCTTCGCCGCGCTGGGGTCGGTGGTTCCGCCGCCGTGCGGGCGGTGGCGGGGGAGCCTCCACTTGGGCGAAACCGTTGCCCCAGCCGCGTCTCTCGGTGTGCCGGGTGGCGGGGGTGGGGTTTGGGTGGGTGGGGTGATCAGTTCGAGAAGTCGTGTCGCTTCGTTGTCGTTCGTTCTTGCCGCCGCGCTCGCCGTCGGGCCCGTCGCCGTCGCCGCCGCCGATGAGCCGGGTGGTGGGGGCGCGCCCGTGCCGCCCGGCGAGTCCGCCGAGTCCGCCGAGGCGCTCGTGCCCGGGGTGATCGGGGGTGGGCGGGCCGAGTATCCGATGGATACGCCCGACCAGGTGTTGCCGCCCCTGCGCTCGGAGGGGGGTGTGCCCGTGCCCGAGCCGGAGCAGGAGGTCGACGAGTCCGTCGAGTACATGCCCCGCAGTGCCGTCGGAGCGGCCTGTACCGCCTCCACCGGGACCCACCAGCGGCAGGTCGAGCGGCTGCTGAAGCTGCGGGTCGACGGGAAGCAGTCCGCCGCCGACTGCCGGGCCATCAAGGCCTTCCAGGTCAAGGAGAAGATCAAGCCCGCCAACGGGTACGCGGGACCCGTCACCTGGTCCAGGGCCGAGCTGCTCGCCGCCCGGAAGAACCTCGACCCCGGACGGCGCTGCCCCGTCAAGAAGTACGCCGTCGCCTGTGTCGATCTCGACCGGCAGTTGATGTGGGTGCGGAAGGACAAGAAGGTCACCTTCGCCGTCGTCAACATCCGCAGCGGGCGGCCCGGGTACGCCACCCGTACCGGCTGGCACTCCGTCTACTGGCGCAACAAGGACCACTGGTCGTCCATCTACGACACCCCCATGCCCTTCTCCCAGTTCTTCGACGGCGGCCAGGCCTTCCACGCCGTCTACGGGCAGCTCGCCACACCCACAGGCAGCCGGGGCTGCGTCAATCTGAGTTACCGCCACGCCGAGAAACTCTGGGACGTGCTGCGCAAGGGTGACCGGGTCTACATCTGGGGAAAGCGGCCCGGCAGCTGACACCTGAGAGACTGGGCGCGATGACTGAGACACCGCCGCCCCGCAGAGCCCGCGCCGAGATCGACCTCGGCGCGCTGCGTGCGAACGTCCGCACGCTGCGCGCCCGCGTCGCCCCCCACGTCCGCGTCATGGCCGTGGTCAAGGCCGACGCGTACGGACACGGCGCCGTCCGCTGTGCCCGCGCCGCCCTGGAGGCGGGCGCCGACTGGCTGGGGACGGCCACCCCGCACGAGGCGCTCGCGCTGCGGGCCGCCGGGATCACCGACGTGCCGGTCATGTGCTGGCTCTGGACGCCCGGGGACCCGTGGGACCAGGGCATCGAAGCCGGTCTCGACATGTCCGTGAGCGGGATGTGGGCCCTGGAGGAGGTCGTCGAGGCGGCCGGCAGGACCGGACGGACGGCTCGTATCCAGCTCAAGGCCGACACCGGACTCGGGCGCAACGGCTGCCAGCCCGCCGACTGGCCCCGGCTCGTCGGCGAGGCCCTCACGGCGGAGAAGAACGGCCTCGTCAAGGTCACCGGGCTCTGGTCGCACTTCGCCTGCGCCGACGAGCCCCGCCACCCCTCCATCGCCGCCCAGCTCGACGTCTTCCGCTCGATGCTCGACCACGCAGAGAAGGCCGGTGTCGAGCCCGAGGTCCGGCACATCGCCAACTCGCCCGCCACCCTCACCCTTCCCGAGGCCCACTTCGACATGGTCAGGCCCGGCATCGCGATGTACGGCGTCTCGCCGAGCCCCGAGCTCGGCACCTCCGCCGAGCTGGGCCTCAGGCCGGTCATGTCGCTGAAGGGCAGCATCGCGCTGGTCAAGCAGGTGCCGGAGGGCCACGGGGTCAGTTACGGCCACCACTACGTCACCGAGGGGGAGACCACCCTCGGGCTCGTGCCGCTGGGGTACGCCGACGGCGTCCCCCGGCACGCCTCCGGCCGCGGGCCCGTCCTCGTCGACGGCAAGGTCCGCACGGTCGCCGGGCGGGTCGCCATGGACCAGTTCGTGGTCGACCTCGGCGGAGACACGCCCGAGCCCGGCACCGAGGCGGTGCTCTTCGGCTCGGGGGAGCGGGGCGAGCCGACCGCCGAGGACTGGGCGGTGGCCGCCGACACCATCGCGTACGAGATCGTCACCCGGATCGGCGCGCGCGTCCCGCGCGTGTACCTGGGCGAGTAGGGGGGCCACGGCGTGGGCGAGGCAGGCGGCACCGGTACCACCAGCTGGCGGCGCGCCGGGTTCGCCGGCGCCGCGATAGGCGTCCTCGCCGCGGGCGCCGCGGTCGGGGTCGCCGCCGAGCGGCTGACCGTCGGCCGTTCCGTACGGCAGAAGGCGCGGCTCGCGCTCGACGCCACCGGCCCGTACGGCGGGCTGCGCGGGACGTCCGGCCGGGCCCTCGCCGACGACTCGACCGTCCTCTACTACGAGGTGGACGAGGTCGAGGAGGAAGCTCCGCCCGCCCGCAGGCGGCGCCTCTTCGGGCGCAAGGAGCCCGCCCCCGTCACCGTCGTCTTCAGCCACGGCTACTGCCTCAACCAGGACTCCTGGCACTTCCAGCGGGCGGCGCTGCGCGGTCTCGTCAGGACCGTCTACTGGGATCAGCGCAGTCACGGCCGTTCGGGCGCCGGTGTCTCGCAGGCCGGTCCCGACGGTGTGCCCGTCACCATCGACCAGCTCGGCCGCGACCTCAAGGCCGTCCTCGACGTCGCCGCGCCCGAGGGCCCGCTCGTCCTCGTCGGGCACTCGATGGGCGGCATGACGATCATGGCGCTCGCCGAGCGGTACCCGGAGTTCGTCCGGGACCGGGTCGTCGGCGTCGCCTTCGTCGGCACCTCGGCCGGAAAGCTCGCGGAGGTCTCGTACGGGCTGCCCATCGCCGGCGTCAACGCCGTCCGCCGGGTCCTGCCGGGGGTGCTGCGGGCGCTCGGCTCCCAGGCGGAGCTGGTCGAGCGGGGCCGCAGGGCGACCGCGGACCTGTTCGCCGGGCTGATCAAGAAGTACTCGTTCGCGTCGAGGGACGTCGACCCGGCGGTCGCCCGCTTCGCGGAGCGGATGATCGAGTCGACACCGATCGACGTGGTCGCCGCCTTCTACCCGGCCTTCGCCGAGCACGACAAGGCCGCCGCCCTGCCCGTCCTCGCCGATCTTCCGGTGCTCGCGCTCGCCGGGGACCACGACCTGGTGACCCCCAGTTCCCACACCGAGGCCATCGCCGATCTCCTCCCGGACGCGGAGCTGGTCATCGTCCCGGACGGCGGCCATCTGGTGATGCTGGAGCACCCGGAGGCGGTCACCGACCGCCTCGCCGACCTGCTCGTACGGGCGGGGGCGGTGCCGGCGCCGGTCGCGGCCGATCCGGACCCCCGCAACGGATAAATTGGCGGGCATGGAAGCAGCGCACCCGCCCCTCTCCGGCGCCACCCTCTCCGTCGACTCCCCCCAGCGGATGCAGGAACTCGGCCGCCGCCTCGCGAAGATCCTCCGCCCCGGCGACCTCGTCATGCTCACCGGCGAACTCGGCGCCGGGAAGACCACCCTGACCCGGGGCCTCGGCGAGGGCCTCGGGGTGCGCGGGGCCGTCACCTCCCCGACCTTCGTCATCGCCCGCGTCCACCCGTCCCTGGTCGGCGGCCCGGCCCTGGTGCACGTGGACGCGTACCGCCTCGGCGGCGGTCTCGACGAGATGGAGGACCTCGACCTGGACGTCTCGCTGCCCGAGTCGGTCGTCGTCGTCGAGTGGGGTGACGGCAAGGTCGAGGAGCTGACCGACGACCGGCTGCACCTCCTGATCCACCGCGTGACCGGCGACACCGACGACGACCGGCGGACGGTCGTGCTGCGCGGGATCGGCCGGCGCTGGGCCGGCGAGGACCTGGAAGTGCTCTGAGCGGCCGTGCGGGCGGGCAGGTAGATTCCGACAACGTGTCGGGAAGGTGTTGCGTCGTTCGTACGTGGCGTGGTGACATGGATGCACGAGCTGGTTAGGTGTACCTAACCTACGGGAGGCATGCATGGCGACGCAGGAGCGTGCGGGACACGGCCGGGACCACGTCCCGATGAGTGAGCTGCTGGCGTCCTGCGTGGCCGCCCGCACCCTTTCGACCCCACCCTCGCTCCACTCCGAGCGCGCGGAACGGGCCGAGCGGGCCGAGCGGGCGGAACGTGACGAGATCCTGCACGTGCCCGTGCGGGACGAGGCGGCGTAGCGCCACCGCACCTCGGGCAGTCGCTTCTCAGGCGACGACGACGACCTTCGCGCCGATCACCGCGAACATCCACAGCGCGTCCCCGTCGGCACGCTTCATGCGGATCCCGCCCGTCTTCCGCGACGGGTCCGGGCTCGGCGTCGAGCCGTCGACCGCCGCGCTGAAACCGATCGACACGTCCTCGGCCGTCGCGAACCGCACCACGTGCTCGATCTGCACGCCGTCCGAACCGCGGACCGACCCCGAGCGCGAGGTCACGCTGTACGACCCGGGCGCCGGGTTCACCGTGCTCGGCATCACCGTGAACGTACGGGTGGTCTTGCCCTTCTCGTCGACCAGCCACACCCGGCGGTCGGCGAGCGCGTAAACGACCCGCTCACCGGTGCCCGAGTTCGCCGGGACGGCGAGGGGGTTCCTGGGAGGCTGCGTCGGGCCGCCGCTCGGCGAGATCGACGGGGCGGCGGTGCTCGTCGCCCGCGGCTTCTCCGCCAGGTTCGCCGGCACGTTCGCGGAGGCCTGGTAGGCGAGGAAGCCGACCGCCGCGACGGCCGCCGCCGTGAGCCCGGCCACGAATCCCGAGCTGCTCCGTGCCACCGTGCCCACCTCTCGTACGAACGTATCGAAGGGTGACGGTAGCAGCAGGGGGAGCGAGGGGCGGGGCACCGTGCCCGGGAGCCGTAGGCTGTTCGCGTGCTGTTGCTCGCCATGGATACCGCCACCCCCGCCGTCACCGTCGCCCTGCACGACGGCGAGGCCGTCGTCGCCTCGTCGAGCCAGGTCGACGCCCGCCGTCACGGGGAGCTGCTGCTGCCCGCCGTCGACCGGGTCCTCAAGGAGGCCGGGCTGAAGCTCGACGCGGTCACCGGCGTCGTCGTCGGTGTCGGCCCCGGCCCCTACACGGGCCTGCGCGTCGGCCTCGTCACGGCCGCCGCCTTCTCCTCCGCCCTCGGGGTCCCGGTCCACGGACTCTGCACCCTCGACGGCCTCGCGTACGCCTCCGGGATCGACGAGCCCTTCGCCGTCGCCACGGACGCGCGCCGCAAGGAGGTCTACTGGGCGCGGTACGACGACTCCCGCACGCGCGCGGGCGACGCGGCCGTCGACCGGCCCGCCGACATCGCCGAGCGGCTCGCCGGTCTCCCGGTCGTCGGCGCGGGCGCCCGCCTCTACCCGGAGGCCTTCCCCGACGCCCGCGACCCCGAGCACCAGTCGGCCGCGGCGCTCGCCGCGCTCGCCGCGGAGAAGCTGGCGGCCGGCGGGGACGGGTTCCTCGACCCGCTGCCGATGTACCTGCGCCGCCCCGACGCGCAGGTGCCGAAGAACTACAAGGTGGTCACTCCCAAGTGACCGGCCCCGTGGAGCTGCGCGAGATGCGCTGGTGGGACATCACCCCGGTGCTGGCCCTCGAGGACGAGCTCTTCCCCGAGGACGCCTGGTCGGCGGGGATGTTCTGGTCGGAGCTCGCGCACGCGCGGGGCCCCGGGGCCACGCGCCACTACATCGTCGCCGAGGACGGCGCGGGGCGGATCGTCGGATACGCCGGGCTCGCCGCCGCCGGCGGACTCGGCGACGTGCAGACGATCGCCGTCGCCCGCGACCAGTGGGGCACCGGCCTCGGCGCCCGGCTCCTCACCGACCTCCTGAAGGAAGCCACCGCCTTCGAGTGCGACGAGGTCCTCCTCGAAGTGCGCGTGGACAACACCCGGGCCCAGAAGCTCTACGAGCGCTTCGGCTTCGAGCCCATCGGCTTCCGGCGCGGCTACTACCAGCCCGGAAACGTGGACGCGCTCGTGATGCGACTGACCGTCCAAGGAACTGAGACCGAGATCTGATGTCCGTACCGACCCATGGCTGGAATGACTGATGGCTGCTGACGAACCCCTCGTACTCGGCATCGAGACCTCCTGCGACGAGACCGGCGTCGGCATCGTCCACGGCACCACGCTCCTCGCCGACGCCGTCGCGTCCAGCGTCGACACCCACGCCCGCTTCGGCGGCGTCGTGCCCGAGATCGCCTCCCGCGCCCACCTGGAGGCGATGGTCCCGACGATCGAACGCGCCCTCAAGACGGCCGGCGTCTCCCCGAAGGACCTCGACGGCATCGCCGTCACCGCGGGGCCCGGCCTCGCGGGCGCGCTGCTCGTCGGCGTATCGGCCGCCAAGGCGTACGCGTACGCACTCGGCAAGCCGCTCTACGGCGTGAACCACCTCGCCTCGCACATCTGCGTCGACCAGCTGGAGCACGGCAAGCTGCCCGAGCCGACGATGGCCCTGCTCGTCTCCGGCGGCCACTCCTCGCTGCTGCTCTCCGCCGACATCACCTCCGACGTGCGGCCCCTCGGCGCCACCATCGACGACGCGGCCGGCGAGGCCTTCGACAAGATCGCCCGCGTCCTCGACCTCGGCTTCCCCGGCGGACCGGTCATCGACCGGCTCGCCAGGGAGGGCGACCCGGCCGCCATCGCGTTCCCGCGCGGCCTGAGCGGCTCCAGGGACCCCGCGTACGACTTCTCCTTCTCCGGCCTCAAGACGGCCGTGGCCCGCTGGATCGAGGCCAAGCGCGCGGCCGGCGAGGACGTGCCGGTGCGGGACGTGGCCGCGTCCTTCCAGGAGGCGGTCGTCGACGTGCTCACCCGCAAGGCCGTCCGGGCCTGCAAGGACGAGGGCGTCGACCACCTGATGATCGGCGGCGGCGTCGCCGCCAACTCGCGCCTCCGGGCCCTCGCGGAGGAGCGCTGCGAGCGGGCCGGCATCCGGCTGCGGGTGCCGCGCCCCGGCCTGTGCACCGACAACGGCGCGATGGTCGCGGCCCTCGGCTCCGAGATGGTCGCCCGCAACCGGCCGGCCTCCGACCTGGAGCTGTCGGCGGACTCGTCGCTTCCGGTGACGGACCCGCACGTGCCCGGCCGTGCCCACGACCACGATCACGTGCACGAGGTCAGCAAGGAGAACCTGTACTCGTGAGGCTCACCCTCATGTGGGAGGCGCGGGCCGCCCAGGGCCGGGGCGCCGAGCTCCTGGAGTGGGCACGTGCCCAGGTCCTGGGCCGTGAGCCGGTCCGGCGGGAGATCCTCCGCGCCCCCCAGGACCGCGTCCTCGTCCTCACCTGGTGGGAGGCGGAGTCCTTCGACGCCGAGCTGCCCGAGCTGCCCGAGCCGGACGCGGACCTGATCACCCGTCCGGTCCACCGCTGGCGCTTCGAATCGGTGGAATAAGCGAGGGTCGGGCAACCTTTCGGTTCGGACGGGCATCCCACAACGCGTGAAGAAGACGATCGCGCTGTGGGCGGCCCTCACCGCCGTCGCCCTGCTCGTGACCGGCTGCGCGTCGGAGGACCCCGCCGCCGCCCCGGCCCCGAGGCGGCCGGCCGAGAGCGGGGCGACGCCTCCGGCGGGGGACAGGGCAGGGGGCTCGGTGCCGGACGAGGCGCCGGCGGGCCCCGGGGCCGCCGCAGCCGCCGCGTACCGCAAGTGGGGGCTCAAGCCCTTCGCGCAGCCGCCGGCCCCGCCCGCGACCAAGCCGGTCGTCCGGCGGCCCGGCGGACCCGTCCCCGTCATCAGCGACGTCCCCACCACCGAGAAGATCGTCTTCATCACGATCGACGACGGTGCGGAGAAGGACCCCGAGTTCGTCACGATGATGAAGGACCTCAAGGTCCCCGTCACGATGTTCCTCACCGACGCGGCCATCCGCGGCGACTACGCGTACTTCGCCCCGCTCGTCGCCCAGGGCCACGGGCTCGCCAACCACACCCTCACCCACCCCAACCTGCGCACCCTCTCGCGCGAGGCCCAGCGCCGCGAGATCTGCGGCCAGCAGACGAAGCTGACGCAGCGGTACGGCACGGCCCCGCGGCTCTTCCGCCCGCCCTACGGCAACTGGAACGAGGACACCCGCGCGGCGGCGGGCACGTGCGGCGTCGACGCGATCGTGCTGTGGCGCGAGTCCATGCAGATCAAGAACATGCAGTACCAGCGCGGCGACCGGAAGCTGCGCCCCGGCGACATCATCCTGGCCCACTTCCGCGGCCCCTCCGAGCTCAAGGGCCGGACGATGACCGAGATGACGGCCACGATGCTGCGCCGCATCCAGGAGCAGGGCTTCACCGTGGCCCGCCTGGAGGACTACGTCTGAGGAATTCTCCGGGCGTGGTGTCGATGCGGGTCCGGCCCGTTCGACGTATGTGTGGAAGGCGGGGAACGGCCCCGCCACCCGCACCACCGAGGAGTCGTCATGCCCCGCTTCCTGTCCCTCGTCCGCATCGAGGAGAACACCATCGACATGGAGAGCGCCGACCCCGGCTTCGAGGAGCGGATGGGCGCGCTCTTCGAGGAGATCAACAAGGCCGGCGCCATGGTCGACACGGCCGGGCTCAGGCCCACCGCCGAGGCCACCCGGATCACCTGGTCGGACGGGAAGCTGTCGTACACCGACGGCCCGTTCACCGAGACCAAGGAGGTCGTCGGCGGCTACGCCATGCTCCAGTGCAAGGACATGGCCGAGGCCGTCGAGTGGGGGAAGCGCTTCCTGGCCGTCCACCCGCCGCAGTGGAAGGTCGGCCTGGAGGTCCGCGAGGTCGAGGAGATGCCGGAGGGCTGATCCGGCCGCCTTGTCGGTCCCGTGTGCTGTCATGTGAACCGTGACGGTGGAGAGCACGCTGGAGACGGTCTTCCGGATGGAGTCGGCGCGGATCGTCGCCACCGCGGCGCGGATCGTCCGGGACGTCGGCATCGCCGAGGAGATCGCCCAGGACGCGCTCCTCGCCGCCCTTGAGCAGTGGCCGCGGTCAGGGGTCCCGGAGCGGCCGGGAGCCTGGCTGACGGCCACCGCCAAGCACCGCGCCGTCGACCTGGTGCGGCGGCGCGAGACGTACGCGCGGAAGCTCGCCGAGGTGGGCAGGACGCTCACGGAGGAGTCGTACGACCCCGAGCCGGCGGGCCCCGGCGACATCGACGACGACGTGCTGCGGCTGATCTTCACCGCCTGTCACCCGGTGCTCTCCGCCGAGGCGAGGGCAGCCCTGACCCTGCGGCTCGTCGGCGGGCTCCGCACGGACGAGATCGCCCGCGCCTTTCTCGTGCCGGAGGCGACCGTCGCGGCCCGGATCACCCGCGCCAAGCGGACGCTCGCGAAGGCGGGCGTCGACTTCGAGGTGCCGTACGGGGAGGAGCGGGCGGCCCGGCTGGGCTCCGTCCTCGAGGTCGTCTACCTGATCTTCAACGAGGGGTACGCGGCCACCGCGGGCGACGACCTGCTGCGGCCCGGCCTGTGCGAGGACGCGCTGCGGCTCGCCCGGGTCCTCGCCGCCCTCGTACCGGAGGAGGGCGAGGCGCAGGGCCTGGCCGCCCTCCTGGAACTGCAGGCCTCCCGGGCGGCGGCGCGGACCGGGCCCGACGGGCGGCCGGTGCTGCTCGCCGCGCAGGACCGGCGGCGCTGGAACCGGCTGATGGTCCGGCGCGGGTTCGCCGCCCTGGAGCGGGCCGGGGACGGGCGCTCGTACGGGCCGTACGCCCTCCAGGCCGCCATCGCCGCCTGCCACGCGCGGGCCGCCTCGTACGAGGAGACCGACTGGACGACCATCGCCGCGCTGTACCGGCAGTTGGGGACGCTCGCCCCCTCCCCGGTGGTCGAACTGAACCGCGCGGTCGCCGTGTCGATGGCCGAGGGCCCGGCGGCGGCCCTCCCGATCGTCGACGCCCTCGCCGCCGAAGCCGCCCTGACCCGCTATCACCTGCTGCCGAGCGTGCGGGGCGACCTGCTGGCCCGGCTCGGGCGGGCGGCGGAGGCCCGTGCGGAGTTCGAGCGGGCCGCCGGGCTGACCCGTAACGAGAGCGAGCGGGCGCTGTTGCGGGAGAAGGCGCGGGAGCTGGGCGGAGGGTGACGGGGGCGGTCGGCGGGCGGCCGTCCGTGGGGGGTGTCCAACGGGGCCTGTTCGGCGCCCCCTTAGGGTGCTCGCCATGTCCCCGCGTACCCTGCTGCCGCCGCCGCCCCCGCCCGCCGAACTCCAGAGCTGGCCCGACCGGGACGCGCGGATCGCCGACCGGGCGCTGGCCCTCGACGAGCTCGGGAGGCGGCTGCTCGGCGGCGTGCGGCTCGTGATGTTCCTGCTCGGGTTCCTCCTGCTCCAGCTTGGCTGGGGGCTGATGAGCGTCCTTCTGATCTCGCTCGGCGGCCCGGAACCCGACCCGGTCATGATGCTGACCGGCCTCTTCACGGCGCTCCCGGGTGTTGGCGTGCTCGGCACGGCGGTGTGGCTGACGGTCCGCGGCATGCGGCGCGACCGGGTCGTGCGCGAACGCCTGGTCCTCTGGGCGGCCCTGGACCGGCACGGCCCGACGGACGCCCGACTGCGCGCCCCCGTCCTCAGCGTCTGCTGGCTGCTGCTGTCCGCCGCGATGTGCGGGTTCGGGCTGTGGATGGGCTTCGCGGTCCCGATGGGCGTCAGCCGGAACGACGGCTACGGCCTGGTCGCGTACGGCATGGGCATCGCCCTGATCCTCTGGGTCACGGGCCTCACGGGCCTGGTGAAGGCCGTCGGCCACTACCGCCTCGCGCTCCGCCTGACACGCGGGGGCCATTGAGAGGCTCTAGGGGGTGTCTTGCCCGGCGGATCATGGCCGGGTCCGCGGCGCTGTCCGACCCTGATCCGCCGGACAGGGCCTGGACTCAGCGGCCGCCGTCGCCGTCGGGGCGCGCCGGCCCGCCGATCAGCATCGTCGGGGCCCCCGCCACGCGCGTGAGCAGGACCGTCGCGGCGTTCGGGCCCTTCGGCTTCACCCTGCGGCGGATCTCCTCCGGCTCCACGGCCGAGCCGCGCTTCTTCACCGTCAGGGTGCCGACCTCGCGTTCCCGCAGCAGGGCCTTCAGCTTCTTCAGGTTGAAGGGGAGTTCGTCGGTGATCTCGTAGGCGGCGGCGTACGGGGTGGCGACGAGCGCGTCCGCTGTGACGTAGGCGATCGTCTCGTCGATCAGGCCGCCGTCCAGGTCCTCCGCGACCTCGGCGACGAGGTGCGCGCGGATGACCGCGCCGTCCGGCTCGTAGAGATAGCGGCCGACCGGGCGGACCGCCGGGTCGGGCAGGCCGCGGCCGGTGAGCCCCGCGCCCGAGGGCAGCAGGGTGGCCCGGCGGGCGCCCGGTTCCGTACCGAACCAGAGGACGGCCTCCTTGACGTCGCCGCCGTCCGAGATCCACTCGGCCTCGGCCTCGGCGGGCACCGCCTCGTGCGGGATGCCGGGGGCCACCTTCAGGGCCGCGTGCGGGGCCTTGCGGGCCGCCTCGACCGCCCAGGAGAGCGGCGGGGAGTACGCCTCCGGGTCGAAGATCCGGCCCCGGCCGCCGCGCCGCGCCGGGTCGACGAACACCGCGTCGTAGGGGGCGGTGTCGATGTCGGTGACGTCCGCGCACCGCACCTCGATCAGCTCGGAGAGGCCGAGCGCCTCGGCGTTGGCGCGGGCCACCTCCGCGGTCAGCGGGTCGCGGTCGACGGCGAGGACGGAGATCCCGGCGCGGGCGAGGGCGATCGCGTCGCCGCCGATCCCGGAGCAGAGGTCCGCGACACCGCGGACGCCGAGCGCCTTCAGGCGGGTGGCCCGGTAGGTGCCGACCGAGGCGCGGGTCGACTGCTCGACGCCGTTCGGGGTGAAGTACATCCGGTACGCGTCCTCGGCGCCGAACTTCGCCACCGCCCGCTGCCGCAGCCGTGCCTGCCCGACGGCCGCCGTGACCAGCTCGGCGGGGTGGTCGCGGCGGAGCCGGGAGACGACCGCGAGCTCCTGGGCGGGGTCGTGGTCGCGCAGGGCGGCGAGGAGGGTCTGTCCCTCGGGGCCGAGCAGGGAGGCGAAGGAGGCGAGGTCGGTCACCCGTCCCATTGTGGGCCCTGTGATGCTGTGGGCCGGCCGGGGGACGTGCGCGCGGTACGGCGGTGTCGCGCCCCGGGAGGCGGACGGGCGCTGACAGGATGCGGCGCCATACGACTCGTACGACAAAAGGAACAAATGATGGCAAATGGTGCCCATCGTTCGTCTCGTGCGCTCGGGGCGGCGCTCGTCGTCGCCGCCCTCGCCTCCGCCGCCGCGGGCTGCTCCGGCGGCGCCGAGCCGGACGCCGGCGCGCCCGCCCCCGCCGCCGGGCAGCAGCCCCCGGCGCAGGCCGCGTCGGGCGCGCTCAACGCGTACGTCGAGAAGATCCGCGCGCAGCGTGCCGCCCGCGTGCTCGCCGCGAAGAAGTGGGGCCTCGCCCGGCCCCCGCTCGACGCGCCCGCCCCGCCCGCCGTGAAGCCGAAGATCACCACCCGCAAGGGCTTCGAGACCGACGGCGAAGGGCTGCCGCCCGTCTTCACCACCGTGCCGACCAAGCAGAAGGTCGTCTTCCTGACGATCGACGACGGCGCCGAGAAGGACCCCGCGCTGCTGCGGATGATGACGGACCTGAAGATCCCGTACAGCGCCTTCCTCAGCGACTACGTCGTCAAGGACGACTACGGCTACTTCGCCCGGATGCAGAAGTCGCAGGAGGGCGGGGTCTCCCTGCACAACCACACCCTCAACCACCGCTACCTGCCCGGGCTCTCGTACCGGCAGCAGAAGCGCGAGATCTGCGGCATGCAGGACGTCATCGAGAAGCGGTACGGCAAGCGGCCGCCGCTCTTCCGCCCCCCGTACGGCAACTACAACGAGGACACCCTGCGCGCCGCCAAGAGCTGCGGGGTGAAGGCGGTTCCGCTGTGGGCCTCCGAGGCCTTCCCCGACCGCATGGAGTGGCGCGAGTGGGACCGGGACCTGCACCCCGGCGACATCGTGCTGACCCACTTCCGGGGCAAGGGCGACTGGAAGGGGTCCATGCCCGACATGATCCGCCGGGTGATGAACGTGATCACGGCCAAGGGGTACGCGGTCGCGAAGCTCGAGGACTACGTGTGAGGACACTCCCCGTACGCCGGGGGCGCTGGGCCGCGGTCCTCGCCGTGACCGGCGCGCTGCTCGCCCTCCCGGCCTGCGCCTCCTCGGTCGACCCGATCGAACGGCTCGGCCGGAAGGCGGCGGAGCGGGTGAACCCCCGTCCCACGCCGGCGAAGGACGCGAAGGACGCGGTGGGTGCGGTGGACGCGGTGGACGCGAAGGGGTGCAAGGGGCCGGGAAAGGGTCGCCCGGTCACGCCACGGAGCGATGAATTGGCACTCCGCTTGACCGAGTGCTAATCGCGGTCATAGTCTCGGCTCTGGCACTCCCCACCGGAGAGTGCCAACACAGCGACAGGCAGGTCCGGCACCCGCGACGACGGATCCACCTGGTCGCCACCTCAGACAGTTAACCCCGTAATCTCCGAAGGGGGAGGTCGGATCGTGACGACCACCAGCTCCAAGGTTGCCATCAAGCCGCTCGAGGACCGCATTGTGGTCCAGCCGCTCGACGCCGAGCAGACCACCGCCTCTGGCCTGGTCATCCCGGACACCGCCAAGGAGAAGCCCCAGGAGGGCGTCGTCCTGGCCGTCGGCCCGGGTCGCTTCGAGAACGGCGAGCGTCTGCCGCTCGACGTCAAGACCGGCGATGTCGTGCTGTACAGCAAGTACGGCGGCACCGAGGTGAAGTACAACGGCGAGGAGTACCTCGTCCTCTCGGCTCGCGACGTGCTCGCGATCGTCGAGAAGTAGTTCACCGAAGTACCGAAGTACCGAAGTACCGAGCACTGAAGCAGATGCTCAGAGCTGCGCCCCGAGGCCCCTTCCAGGCGCCCCGGGGCGCGGTTCGTTCCACCCTATTCCGAGAGGGCTGAACCGCTCCCATGGCGAAGATCCTGAAGTTCGACGAAGACGCCCGTCGCGCCCTTGAGCGCGGCGTCAACAAGCTTGCCGACACGGTGAAGGTGACGATCGGCCCCAAGGGCCGCAACGTCGTCATCGACAAGAAGTTCGGCGCCCCCACCATCACCAACGACGGTGTCACCATCGCCCGCGAGGTCGAGCTCGAGGACCCGTACGAGAACCTCGGCGCCCAGCTGGTGAAGGAGGTGGCGACCAAGACCAACGACATCGCGGGTGACGGCACCACCACCGCCACCGTGCTCGCCCAGGCCCTGGTCCGCGAGGGTCTGCGCAACGTCGCCGCCGGTGCCTCCCCGGCCGCCCTGAAGAAGGGCATCGACGCCGCCGTCAAGGCCGTCTCCGAGGAGCTCCTCGCCACCGCGCGTCCGATCGAGGACAAGTCCGACATCGCCGCCGTCGCCGCGCTCTCCGCGCAGGACCAGCAGGTCGGCGAGCTCATCGCCGAGGCGATGGACAAGGTCGGCAAGGACGGTGTCATCACCGTCGAGGAGTCCAACACCTTCGGCCTGGAGCTCGACTTCACCGAGGGCATGGCCTTCGACAAGGGCTACCTGTCCCCGTACATGGTGACCGACCAGGAGCGTATGGAGGCCGTCCTCGACGACCCGTACATCCTGATCAACCAGGGCAAGATCTCCTCCATCCAGGACCTGCTGCCCATCCTGGAGAAGGTCATCCAGGCCGGCGCCAGCAAGCCGCTCCTGATCATCGCCGAGGACGTCGAGGGCGAAGCCCTGTCGACCCTGGTCGTGAACAAGATCCGTGGCACGTTCAACGCCGTGGCCGTCAAGGCCCCCGGCTTCGGCGACCGCCGCAAGGCGATGCTCGGCGACATGGCCACCCTCACCGGTGCCACCGTCATCGCCGAGGAGGTCGGCCTCAAGCTCGACCAGGCCGGCCTGGACGTGCTCGGCACCGCCCGCCGCGTGACCATCGCCAAGGACGCCACCACCATCGTCGACGGTGGCGGCAACGCCGAGGACATCGCCGGCCGCGTCAACCAGATCAAGGCCGAGATCGAGTCCACGGACTCCGACTGGGACCGCGAGAAGCTCCAGGAGCGCCTCGCGAAGCTGGCCGGCGGCGTGTGCGTGATCAAGGTCGGCGCCGCCACCGAGGTGGAGCTGAAGGAGAAGAAGCACCGTCTGGAGGACGCCATCTCCGCGACCCGCGCCGCGGTCGAGGAGGGCATCGTCTCCGGTGGTGGCTCCGCTCTGGTCCACGCCGTCAAGGTCCTCGAGGGCAACCTCGACAAGACCGGCGACGAGGCCACGGGTGTCGCGGTCGTCCGCCGCGCCGCCGTCGAGCCGCTGCGCTGGATCGCCGAGAACGCCGGCCTCGAGGGCTACGTCATCACCTCGAAGGTCGCCGAGCTCGACAAGGGCCAGGGCTTCAACGCCGCCACCGGCGAGTACGGCGACCTGGTCAAGGCCGGCGTCATCGACCCGGTGAAGGTGACGCGCTCCGCCCTGGAGAACGCCGCCTCGATCGCCTCCCTCCTCCTCACCACCGAGACCCTCGTGGTGGAGAAGAAGGAAGAGGAGCCGGCGGACCACGGCCACGGCGGCCACGGCCACTCCCACTGACGCCAGTCGTCACCGATCGCCGAGGCCTGGTGCCCCGCTGATCACCGAGGCCCGGTGCCCCCGTCGCGGGGGCACCGGGCCTCGCGTCTTTCCCGCTCCTCCTACGCCGCCACGGCCTACGCCTCCACGGCGCCGAGCTGCGCCATCAGCCCGAGCAGGTCGTACTGCCACCACCCCTCCACGATCTTCCCGTCGTCCCGGAAGCGGTGGATCACCGTCCCCGTCATGGTCACCTCCATGCCGGTGGGCTGGAGCCCCATGAAGTCGCCCACGTGGGATCCCTTGAACATCCAGCGGGTGCAGACCCGGTCGCCCTCGGCGATCTGGTCCTCGACGGTGAAGCCGAAGTCGAAGCCGCCCCGCCACATCCGGACCTCGCGGCGGACCGCGTCCATGCCGATGACGTCCTGCTCGTTGGTCGGATCGTGGTCGTGGTAGCCCTCGGCCAGCACCTCGTCGAGCAGCGCGAGCTCCGGCTCGCCGACGAACATCTCCAGGAGCCGCCGGGCGTTGCCCTTGTACAGCGCCTCGTCCCGCACCACGTCCAGGTCGGTGAAGGTCGGCATCTCGTCACAGAGCGCGACCATCTCCCGGAAGATCCGGTCCGTCTCGGGGAGCTGAGAGTTCCGCATCGCCACGTCGTACGAGGGGAACTCGACGATCTCCACGACGTGGGAGGCGTCCGAGCGGTCCTTGCCGACGATGCTGTGGGTCGCTGTCCGCTTGCCCTTGGTCTGCTCGACCCACTGATCCATGAGGCGGTTCAGGTCGTCGACCCGACTGGTCTTGCAGTCGATGATTTGTACAAAGCTCATGGTGCCTCCCGACCCAGGTAGGACCCTTCCAGTCTAGGTTGGGCGGATGGAGTGGGCAGGGGGAGAGCGGTCGGTCACGGTCGCGGACACGGCGGGCAACGTCGTGATCGGCCACAACAACCGGATCGGCGTACCGGAACCGCCGGAGATCCGCTCCGGATACCGCGAGCAGGTCCGCCGGATCGCCCCCGAGGAACTCGTGGGCCGCGAAGAGGAGTTGGCGGAGCTCGCGGCCTTCTGTCGCGCCGACTCCGGCCCCGCGTACATCTGGTGGCGGGCGGACGCCTGGGCGGGGAAGACGGCCCTGCTGTCCTGGTTCGCCCGCAACCCACCGCCGGGGGTGCGGATCGTCCCCTTCTTCATCACGGCCCGGCTCGGCGCCCACAACGACGTCGCTGCGTACGTGGACGTCGTCCTGGAACAGCTCGCGGAACTGGCCGGGCAGGGCCTCCCCGCCCTCCTCACCGCCGCGACCCGCGAGGCCCACCTGCTGCGCCTGTACGGCTCCGCCGCCGAGGCCTGCGCGGCGCGCGGCGAGCGCCTTGTCCTCCTCGTCGACGGTCTCGACGAGGACCGGGGCGTGACGACGGGCCCGGACGCCCACTCGATCGCGTCACTCCTTCCGTACGACCTGCCTGTCATCGTCTCCGGCCGCCTCAACCCGCCCCTTCCGTTCGACGTGCCGGAGGACCACCCGCTCCGGGACCCGGAGGTCGTACGGATCCTGTTCCCTTCTCCGAGGGCCTGTGTGATCCGGGCGGAGGCGGAACGCGAGCTGAAGCGGCTCCTGGAGGCGGGCGGTCTGCCGTACGAACTCCTGGCACTGCTCACGGCGGCGGGCGGCGGCCTCACGGCGGACGACCTCGCGGAGCTGACCGGCGAAGTGCCCTACCGGGTCAGGGACGTGCTGCGTACGGGCCCGGGGCGGACGTTCGCGGTACGGGGTGAGGCGTATCTGCTCGCGCACGAGGAACTGGCTGCCGGCGCGCGGGAGATGCTGGGCGCGCGGGAGCTGACCCGGTGCCGGGAGGTGCTGCACGCCTGGGCCGGGACCTGGCGGGACCGGGGCTGGCCGGACGGCACCCCGGCGTACCTCCTGCACGGCTACGTCCCGATGGTGCGGGCCGCCGGTGACCTGGACCAGATGCTCGCCTGCGCTCTCGACGGGGCGCGGCACGACCGGCTCCAGGAGGAGACCGGGGGTGTGGGCCAGGCAATGGCGGAGGTCCGGGCGACGGGCGAGGCGGTCCTCGAACGCGGCAACAAGGCGGACCTCGTGGCGACGATGCTGCGGCTCGCGTTCCGGCGCGACGAGCTGATGCGGCGCGCCGGTGGCGTACCGGTCGAACTGGCGGCGGTGTGGGCGGCGGCGGGGCGGATCGACCGGGCGACGGCCCTCGTCCGGAGCGAGGGCCGTCTGGAGACGGTGCACGGGCTGTGTGCGGTCGCGCTCAGGCTCCTGGAGGCGGGGGACCGGCCGGCCGCCGACGAACTGGTGACGGAGGCCGAGGGGATCGTCCTGGCCGAGGGGAACCGCTCCGATCGGGAGCTGCTCACGGGGTACCTGGTGACGGCCCTCCTCGCGACCGGCGAGCTGGACCGTGCAGAGCGGCGCGTGCTCACGGTCGAGTACGGCGTGGAACGGCGGCGTCTGCTGCTGTCCCTCCTCGACGCGCTCTGCGCGGCCGGACAGTACGAGCGTGCCGCCGCGCTCACCCAGGACCAGAACTTCCTGCTTCGGCTCGTGGCCGTGGCACGGGTGGCCGGGGCGCTGGCAGCCGCGGGCCGCGCGGGGGAGGCAGAGCGGCTCGTGCGCGAGGCGGTCGCCCGCGACCCGCATGTCGGGGTCGCGCTGCTCCTCGACGGTTCGCGGGCCCTGCGGGCGGCCGGTCACGAGGAGCGGGCGGACGCGCTCCGCTCCGAGGCGCTGCGGAGTCTCGACGCGGCGCCGAGGGCCCACTGGCTGTTCGAGACGGCGCGGGCGCTCGCTGCCGCGGGCGAGTTCGAGCACCTCGACCGCTGGACCCGGGAGCAGTTCCCGGGGCCGCAGCCAGGCCGGTGGGGGCGGGAGTTCGCCGAAGCCGGTGCCTGGGACCGGGCCCGGAAGGCCGCCGCCGAGATACCCGGAGGGACCGGCGAGCCGATCCTCCAGCTCGTCGTCGACGGGCTCGTCGAGGAAGGGCGTCTTGACGAGGCGGAGGCGATGATGGAGGAGTCGAAGTCCCTGGCCACGGTGCAGCTGCGGCTCAAGCTCGGCAAGGCCCTGCTGCGCGCGGGCGACCTCGACGGGGCGGGTGCGGTCGTCGACCGCCTCGGCGGGGAGTGGCACGCGGATCTGCTGGCCGCGTACGCGCGGGCGCTCTGCCGCGCGGGCCGCCGGGAGCGGGCGCAGGCCCTGCTGGACGGTGGCCGGAAGGGGGCCGTGGCGCAGGTGGGGATCGCGGACGCGCTTCTCGACGCGGGCGACCCGGAGGCGGCGATGGAGCTGCTCGTCGAGGCGGAACGGACGCTGCGGGCCCCCGAGCCCGAGGCGGCCGCCGAGGTGCTCCTGGGCGTGGCGCGGGCGCTGGCGGGTGTGGGCAGGGCGGAGGAGGCGCGGTCCCTGCTCGCCGTGGCCGAACACAGCGGGGCGGACGACGGTCTCGGGTTCGTGTCCGCGCTGGTGGCGGTGGGCGCGGTGGACCGTGCGGAGGAGCTGGCCACGGGCGGGGTTCTCTGGACGGAGACGGTGATCGGGGCCCGCCTCGCGGAGGGCGACTTCGACGCGGTGGTCCGCCTGGCCCGCAACGGCGGGCTGCCCTCCGGGCGGACCCTGGCGGTGGCCGTTCGCGGCCTGGTGGAGGCGAGGGCCTGGGACCGGGCGGCGCTTCTGGAGCGGGAGGGCAGCTCGTTCGACCAGGACCGGATGTCCTTGATCATGGTGGCGGGGATGGCGCGGGACGGACGGGCGCACGAGGCGGCCCGCCGGCTCGCAGAGGTGGGGACGGCCCGGACCGGGGGACTCGGCGTCGAGTTCCTGCCGGACCGTGTGCGCGCGCTGCTCGCCCTGGGGAGGCGCGGGGCGGCGGAACGCCTGGTGGGGCTGGCGCGGGCGGCCGTCGAGCCGCTGAATCCGACGACCCAGGCGCGGAACGTCGCCGAGGCCCTCGTCGCCCTCGGCGCCCACGAGGAGGCGTGCCGCCATGCCCGGGAGGCGGATCCCCGGAACGCCGAACAGCTGCTGCTGCTCGTTGCCGGGAACCTCGTCCGGGAATGCGCGTACGAGGAGGCGGCCCGGCTCCTCGCCGGGCTGCACGCGCTCGGTCACCGGTGCGCCGCCGTCTACGCCGACCTGGCCCGGGTCCACCCCGACCCCGTCCGGGCCCGGGAGTGCACCGCCCTCGGCCTGCACCTCGGCTCCTGGTCCGACGTCCTGCCCGCCGTCCTCCACAGTGCCCCCGAGACCTTCCCCCTGGTGGTGGCGGAGGCCGACCGCCTACGCCGAACGCTGGAGGTCTGACGCCCTGACCTCCTCCGCGAAGGGCTCCCCGCGCGCGTACCGCGCGATCTCCTCGAGCGCCTGGTCCGCCATCCGGTGCAGTTCGTTGCCCAGGGAGCCGGCCACGTGCGGGGTGAGCAGGACGTTCGGGAGGGTGTAGAGCGGGGAGTCGGGGGGCGGGAGGTCCGGGTCCGTGACGTCCAGGGTGGCGTGGAGGCGGCCGGTGAGGAGGTGCGGGAGGAGGGCCTTCTCGTCGATCAGGGAGCCTCGGGCGGTGTTGATCAGGGTTGCCCCGTCCGGCATCGCGGCGAGCTGGGCCGCGCCGATCATGCGGTACGTGGACGGGAGTTGTGGCGCGTGGACCGAGACGACCGTGCTGCGGGCGCACAGTTCGCCGAGGTCGGTCACCAGTTCCACGCCGGGCGGCGGGACGTCGACGTACGGGTCGTACAGGAGGATGTCGAGGTCGAAGGGGCGCAGGAGGTCGATGACCCGGCGCCCGATGCGGGAGGCGCCGACGATGCCGACGGTGCGGCGGTAGTTGCCCCAGGTCGTGGACTCGGTGAGCCAGGCGTGGCCGGTGCGGAGTTCGGCGTAGCGCTGGGCGGAGCCGAGGACCCGCTTCCCTGCGAAGAGGATCGCGGCGAGCGTGTACTCGGCGACGGGCAGCGCGTTGGCGGCGGCGGCCGAGGTGACGCGGAGGCCGCGTTCCCAGCAGGCTTCGGTGATGTGGTGCTTGACGGAGCCGGCGGCGTGGACGACGGCCCGCAGGCGCGGCGCGCGGTCGAGGACGTCGGGAGTGAGGGGGGTCGCTCCCCAGCAGGTGAGGAGGACCTCGGCCTCGGCGAGGGCCGCGGCGACGCGCGCGTCGGGGGCGGTCAGGTCGTGCGCCACCAGGTGCGGGTCGGTGTGCGCGAGCCGGGTGAGGCGGGTGCGGTGGGTGTCGGTGAGGAGGCGTTCGGGGACGCCCCTGCCCATCGCGAGGAGGAGGGAAGGGCGGTTGTCAGTGGTCGGGTGCATCGTTGTACCTGAGCTCCTCACTTGACGCTGCCGGCCGTCAGACCGGCCTTCCAGTGGCGCTGGAGGGAGACGAAGGCGACGACGAGGGGGACGACGGCGAGCAGGGATCCGGTGACGACGAGTGGGTAGTAGTCGGGTTCGGCGTGGGCGTTGCTGTTCCACGCGTACAGACCGAGGCTCAGCGGGTACAGCTTCTGGTCCGACAGCATCACCAGGGGGAGGAAGAAGTTGTTCCAGACGGCGGTGAACTGGAAGAGGAAGACGGTCACGAAGCCGGGCATGACCATGCGCAGACCGATGGACCAGAAGACGCGCAGTTCGCCCGCTCCGTCGATACGGGCTGCCTCCAGGGCCTCGTCGGGGATGTAGCCGGCGCAGAAGACCCGGGACAGGTAGACGCCGAAGGGGTTGACGAGGACGGGGATGAGGACGGCCCAGTAGGTGTTGACGACGCCGACCTCGCTGGCCAGGAGGTACATCGGCAGGGCGAGCGCGGTGGTGGGGACGAGCACGCCGAGCAGGACGAGGCCGAAGAGCTTCTCCTTGCCCCTGAAGTCGTAGACGTGGAAGGCGTATCCGGCGGCGACGCTGACGAACGAGCAGGCCAGGGCGCCGACTCCGGCGTAGAGGAGGCTGTTCAGGTACCAGTGGAAGTAGATGCCGTCGTTGTACTCGGCGAGCCGGGTGAGGTTGCCGCCCAGGTCGAAGCCCTCGAAGGAGAAGGCGTTTCCGGCGAGGAGGCCGCCGGCGTCCTTGGTGGCGGCGGTGAGCAGCCACACGAGCGGGAAGAGCATGTAGACGACGGCGAGGAGGAGGGAGCCGTTGACGGCCGTCTTGGAGAGCCATCGGTTCGGGGTGCGGGGGCCGCTCATGCCGTGCGCTCCCTTCGGGCCGTGCCCGCCGTGCCCGCCTTGCGGCGGCCGGTCAGCCTGGTGACGGCGAAGGAGAGCAGTGCCGCCGTCAGGGCGAGGAGTACGGAGGCGGCGGCGGCGAGTCCGTAGTCGTTGCGGTCGAATGCCGCGGTGTAGGCGTACATGTTCGGCGTCCAGGTGGAGGTGACGGCGGATCCGGTGCCCTTGTTGAGGATCAGTGGCTCGGTGAAGAGCTGGAGTGAGCCGATGACCGTGAAGAGGCCGACCATCGCGAGTGAGGCCTTGACGAGCGGGATCTTGACGGAGAAGGCGATGCGCCAGGCGCCGGCCCCGTCGACGGTGGCCGCTTCGAGGACGGAGCGGTCGATGGCCTGGAGGGCCGCGTAGAAGATGACCATGTTGTAGCCGAGCCATTCCCACAGGGCGATGTTGACGATGGAGGGCAGGGCGCCTTCGGGGGAGAAGAAGTCGAAGCCGATGCCTCCGGCCTCCATGGCCTGGACGACCGGGCTGAGTTGGGGGGTGTAGAGGTAGACCCAGATCAGGGCGGCGATGATGCCGGGGACGGCGTGCGGCAGGAAGAGCGCGAGCTGGAAGAAGCGGCGGGCGCGGGCGAGTGCCGAGTCGAGTAGGAGGGCGAGGCCGAGGGCTCCGGCGAGCAGCAGCGGGATGTAGAACAGGCAGTATCCGAGCAGGACGCCGAAGCCCTCGCGGAAGGCCCGGTCACCCAGCGCCGCGGTGTAGTTGTCGAGGCCGGTGAAGACGGTCTCGGTGCCGCCGAAGCCCAGTCCGGACTGCTTCTCGGTGAAGAGGCTGAGCCAGACCGCGTATCCGATCGGCACCACCATCACCGCGGTGAAGAGCAGGAAGAAGGGGGTCAGCAGGATCGTGGCGGCGCGGGTGCGGGCCTTCATGTGGTCAGCCCTCGACCTTCAGGCCGCGCTTGGTGAGTTCGGCGACGGTGGCGTCGTGACCGGCCTTGACGGCGTCGGCGATGCCGGGGCCGCCCTGGGTGATCTTGCCGAAGTGGTCCTTGATGGTGGTGTTGGTGGTGCCGGTGGTGGGTCCCCAGGCCCAGTTGGGGCTGATGGAGGCGCCGGAGGCCTCGAAGAGTGCGTAGATGTCCTGGCCGCCGTAGTAGCTCGCGTCGAAGGCCTTCTTGGCGACGGGCCGGAGGGCGGCGGCCGCCGGGAAGGCGGAGGAGGTGCCGGAGGCGATCCGGGCCTTGACGCCGTCCTCGGTGGTCGACATCCACTCGGCGAAGGTGACGGCGGCTGCCTTCCGCTTGCTGTCCTTGGTCACGGCGAAGGAGGTGCCGCCGAGCATGCCGCTGGCGGGCTTGCCGTCCCAGCTGGGCATGGGGGCGACGGCCCACTTGCCGTTCTGCTCGGGCAGGGTGCCCTTGAGGACGCCCGCGCCCCACGAGGCGCCGAGGTAGCCGATGGTGGTGCCGTTCTTGAGGGAGCCGGTCCACTCGGGGCTGAAGGAGGCGTTCTTGTGGACGAGTCCGGCGTCGAGGAGGCCCTGCCAGTAGGCGGTGACCTTGGTGGTGGCCGCGTCGGTGGTGTCGATCTTCCAGGTGTCGTTCTCGGCCTTGAACCACTGGGCGCCGGCCTGCCAGGCCATGGCCTCGAAGGTGGTCGGGTCGTCCGGGAAGAAGGTGGCGATACGGGCCTTGGCGTCGGCCTTCTTGACCTGCTCGGCGGCCTTCTTGAACGCGTCCCAGGTGGTGGGGACCTCGACCTTGTACTTCGCGAAGAGGTCCTTGCGGTAGAAGAAGGCCTGGGGGGCCGCGTCGAAGGGGACGGCCCAGGTCCTGCCGCCGAGGGTGGTGAGTTCGACGGTCTGCGGCAGCAGCTTGGCGCGGTCGGCCTCGGTGAACTCGCCGCCGATGTCCTGGAGGGCGCCCGAGCTGACGAACTCGGGGAGCGAGGAGTACTCGATGGAGACGAGGTCGGGGGCGTTGCCGGCCTTCACGGCGTTGGAGATCTTGGCGTAGCCGCCGGCGGTGCCGGAGGGGATTTCCTCGAACTTCACCTGGATGTCGGTGTGGGAGGCGTTGAAGGCGTCGACGACGTCCTTGGAGCCCTTGGCCCAGCCCCAGAAGGTGATGGTCACGGGCTCGTTCGGCTTGTTCGCGGTGTCTTTCGCGGTGTCGTCACCGCCGCCGCCGCAGGCCGTGAGTACGGCGAGGGCGGTGGCGGTGCCGGCTATGACGCGGGACGTTCTGCTCCAACTACGGGTCACGGCACGGCTCCTGGGGACGGGCGGCTGGGAGGTTGTGGCCGTGATCCTGTGACCGTTCATGACCGAAGTCAAGAGCGAAAGATTGATTGATCGAAAAGTGATCAGATTGAAGAGGTGGAGCGTGCCCCGCACGAGTCCCGCACCCGGAGCCTCGGCAGCAGCCCCAGATGCCGCCGCGCCGCGTCCTCCTCCGCGCTCTCGGCCTTTTCGGTGAGCCGCTCCACCAGCAGCTCGGTGGCGTGCCGCCCCACCTGCCGCTTCGGTGGGGCGACCGCCGTCAGCGGGGTGTCGGCGAGGGCCGCGACCTCGTCGTCGTACGCGATCAGGGCCAGGTCCTGCGGCACCCGCACGCCGAGCACGGCCAGGCGCTGCACGATCTCGATCGCGTCCACGTCGTTGTGGACCAGCGCCGCGCTCGCGAGCCCCGAGCCGACCGCCTCGTGCAGCGCTCGCACCGCCCGCTCGAAGCCCTCCGGGTCCGCCTCCGCCGGTACGGAGTCGATGACGGGCCGCGGCTCCGTGAGGCCGAGCGTCCCGAGCGCCTCGGCGTAGCCGGCGCGCACCGCGAGCGCCGTCGGGGAGTCCCGGCGCGCCACGAGCAGCGGCGTCGAGTGCCCGAGGCCGAGCAGGTGGCGCAGGGCGAGCAGGACGCCGTACCCGTGGTCGGAGGCGACCCGGTCCAGGCCGTCCAGCGGGCTGCCGGGCTCGGCCCTGCGCTCCAGGAGCACCGCCGGTACGGGGAGTTCGGCAAGCCAGTCCCCGTACGCGAGCCGGTCCTCCGGGCCCCGCCAGCCGGGCGCGACGAGGACGCCCTCGGCGCCCGCCGCGAGCAGTCCCTCGGTGCGGGCCCTGTCCTCCTCCGGCCGGTAGTCGGAGACGCGGAGCACCAGCCGGGCGCCCGCGCGGGCGGCGGCCTCGTGCGCCCCCCGGATGACCTCGGCGAAGTAGTAGGTGGCGGAGGGCGCGAGCAGGCCGATGACCAGGCCCTCGCCGGATCGCCCGGCGCCCGGTGCGCCCTGCCGGCGCGGCCAGGAGACCTGGCCGTGCACCCGGTCGATCAGGCCCCGGCCGGACAGCACCTCGACGTCACGGCGGGCGGTGACGGGGGAGACCCCGAGCCGTTCGGCCAGCTCGGCGACGCGGGCGGTGCCGCGCTCGCGGACCAGGGCCAGCAGTCGGTCGTGTCGTTCGGCGGCACTCTCGCGCACGGTGCGGTTCCCCCTCGCGTGGTGGTGGTCTGTCGACCCTAGCCCAGGAATGATCGAACGACACTTGTTTCGATCATTCGCTCTGAATCTCTTGACGTCCGATCGAAGCCTGTTCAGGATTCCGGGCGACGCAGACGTCACCAGGCAGCCCTCAGGGAGCATCATGCCCACGCCGCCCGAGAATCGTGAGCTCAGCCCGTACACCGGCTGGACCCGTGCCCACTGGGAGGCCACGGCGGACCGACTCCTCCTGGCCGTACGCCCCTTCGCCTCGCCGGAACGTGCGCTGATCGGCCTTCCAGGGCCCCGCCCCAGCTGGTCCGGAACCCGCTCGGACGGCCTGGAGGGCTGGGCCCGCACCTTCCTCCTCGCCGCGCTCAGGGTCACGGGCGCCGGGGGAGCGGACCCCCACGGGCACCTGGACCGGTACGCCCAGGGGCTCGCGGCCGGCACCCGCGAGCCGGGCGCCGAAGGCTCCGACAGCTGGCCCCTCACCACCGGCACCCGCCAGGCGATCGTCGAAGCCGCCTCCATCGCCCTCGGCCTCCGCCTCACCCGCCCCTGGCTCTGGGACCGGCTCGACGACCGCACCCGCGAACAGGTCGCCGACTGGCTCCGCCCCGCCCTCGGACCGTCCCCCGTCGACAACAACTGGTGGCTCTTCGGCCTCACCGTCGCCGGCTTCCTCCAGGACGCGGGCATCGACACCGACCGCGCCGCCGCCACGATCGACCGCTCCCTCGCCCGCGTCGAGGACTGGTACCTCGGCGACGGCTGGTACAGCGACGGCGACAACCGCGCCTTCGACCACTACAACGCCTGGGCCCTGCACTTCTACCCCGTGCTCCACGCCCACCTCGCCGGCGACCGGGCGCTCCTCGACCGGTACGGGCCCCGCCTGCGCGCCCATCTCGACGACTACGTCCACCTCTTCGACGCGGACGGCGCCCCCCTCCCGTACGGGCGATCCCTGATCTACCGCTTCGCCGCGGCCGCCGCGCCCTGGCTCGGCGCCCTCACCGGACACACCCCACTCACACCCGGCGCCACCCGCCGCCTCGCCTCCGGCACCCTGCGGTACTTCCTCGACCGCGGCGCCACCGACACGAACGGGCTCCTCACCCTCGGCTGGCACGGCCCCTATCCGCCGCTGGTCCAGGAGTACTCGGGCCCCGGCTCCCCCTACTGGGCGTCCAAGGGCTTCCTGGGGCTCCTCCTGCCCGCGGGCCACCCCGCCTGGACCGACCCCGAGGAACCCCTGCCCGCCGAACACGCCGACACCGTGCGCCCCTTCGCCCCGGCCGGGCTGCTCGTCCAGACCACCGCCGCCGACGGGCTCGTACGCCTCCACAACCACGGCAGCAACCATGTGCACAGCGCCGAGCCGGGCGGCGAGGACGACCCCGGATACGCCCGCCACGCCTACTCGACCCGTACGGGACCCAGTACGGGAACCGCACCCGCCGACAACCACTTCGCCCTGCTGCCGGACGGCGGCCCCGCCACCGCCCGCGGTCCCGCCACCCCGCTCGGCACCGGCCCCGACCGGGCCGCCTCCGTCCACCGTCCGCTGCCCGGCGTCCGGGTGGTCTCCGCGACGCTCGCCCACGGCCGCGCCGAGGTCCGCGCCCACCTCGTGCTCGGCGCCCCGGAAGGGACCTCCGTACGGCAGACCGGGTGGGCCACCACCCCCGACGGGCCGCACGCCCAGCTCCATCCGGTCCACGGTTACGGCCCCGGGGCGGCCGAACTCCCCACCGGGGAAACCCTTCAGGGGCCCGGCAGCCGGACCCTCGCCCTCCACGGCACCACGACGGGCCCGGCGCCCCTCTTCGTGGCCCTCGCCTCACTCACCGCCGAAGCCGGCCCCGCCCCGGTGGCCGACCTCGCGGACGTCCAGGTCGCCGGCCACCTGCTGAGCGTGACCTGGCAGAACGGAACCACCGCCCGACTGGATCTCGGCGCCCTCGGGAACTGATCCGGACCGGGTCACTTCCCGGCGCCCTCGGGAACCGATCCGGACCGGGTCACTTCGGCCCGTACTTGCGCCCCGCCTTCGAGGAGACCCCGCCGAGCAGGCCGCGCGGCGCCAGCTTCACCACACCCATCAGGGCCTTGTACCGGGGGTCGGGGATCGACAGCGTCTTCCCCCGCTCCAGGTCCGACAGCGCCGCCGTCACCAGCTTGTCCGCGTCGAGCCACATCCAGCCGGGGATGTTCTCCGTCCCCATCCCGGCCCGCTCGTGGAACTCGGTCCGTACGAAACCGGGGCAGAGCGCCATCAGCCGTACCCCGCTGCCCGCCAGGTCACGGGCGGCGCCCTGGGTGAACTGCACGACCCAGGCCTTCGACGCCCCGTACGTCCCGCGGGGCACGAAGGCCGCCACGGAGGCGACGTTCACCACGGCGCCCCTGCGGCGCTCCTTCATCGAGGCGGCGGCGGCCGAGGTCAGCCGCAGCACCGCCTCGCAGTGCACCGTGAGCATCTTCAGCTCGTCGGCCATGGACACCTCGAGGAAGCGGCCCTTGTTGCCGAAGCCCGCGTTGTTCACGAGCAGGTCCACCGGCTGCTTCGGGTCCGAGAGCCGCGCCTCGACGGCGGCGATGCCCTTCTCCTCGGAGAGGTCCGCCGCGAGCACCCCGGCCTCGACGCCGTGCCGGTCGTGCAGCTCGGTCGCCTGCTCCCGGAGCCGCTTCATGTCCCGGGCCACGAGCACGACGTCGTGGCCGTCGGCCGCGAGCCTCCGTGCGAAAGCGGCCCCGATGCCCGCGGTGGCGCCCGTAATCAGTGCAGTCGTCATACGGGCACGGTAGTGCCCTGCTCGTCGGCCCTGCCCGCCGCGTACTTGTCCGCGTACTGACGTGCGAGGGCGAGGAGTCCCGACTCCATCCACTCGGCGGCGGCCAACGTGCCGGGCAGCAGCGTGCGTTCGGCGGTCGCGGCACGGTGGAGCAGGGCGACGGTGACGTCGTGAGCGGGCCGGTGGACGACCGCGATCGGGTCACCGGCGCGGATCTCGCCCGGCACGATCACGCGCAGCAGCGCGCCGGGACCGGCCTGGGACCGCGTGAACCGCCGGACCCAGCCCTTCTCCTCGACGAAGCCCGCGAACGTACGGCAGGGGATACGGCCTCCGGTGACCTCAAGGACCACGTCCTCGCCGATCCGCCACCGCTCGCCGATCAGCGCCCCGTTCACGTCGACGCCCCGGGTGGTGAGGTTCTCGCCGAAGGAGCCGTTGGCCAGCTCGCGGCCGAGCTCTCCCTCCCACAGATCCAGGTCCTCGCGGGCGAAGGCGTACGCGGCCCGGTCGTTGCCGCCGTGGAACCGCAGGTCGCAGACCGTGTCCCCGGCGAGCCCGCTCCTCCCGACACCGGGCACCCCCGGGGCCTCGATCCGCACCGGCCCCTCGACGGGACGCTTGTCGATGGCGGTGAGGCCGGAAGCGGCGTCGGTGTAGTCGACGGCTCTGGCACGGCCCACGTTCACACTCAGCAAGGTCATGCGGGCACCCTACGGGCAGCCGTCTCAAAGCTTCCAGTGAAAATGTGCCGCTCGGTCCAAGACTCGCTTATGCTGGAGCGCATGATCGAGGCACGCCATCTCCGCGTCCTGCGCGCCGTCTCCGCCACCGGCTCCTTCTCGGCCGCCGCGCGCGAACTCGGCTGCACCCAGCCCGCCGTCAGCCAGCAGATGAAGGCCCTCGAAGCCTCCGCCGGCACGCCGCTGCTGATCCGCACCGGACGCGAGATGCGCCTCACCCAGGCGGGCGAGGTCCTCGTCCGCCACGCCTCCGGCATCCTCGCCGGGCTGACCGCCGCGGAGGAGGAGGTCGCCGCCATCGCCGGGCTCCGGGCGGGCCGGGTCCGCCTGGTCTCCTTCCCCAGCGGCAGCTCCACCCTCGTCCCCACCGCGCTCGCCGCCCTGCGGGCGGCGCACCCCGGCACCCGCGTCTCGCTCGTCGAGGCCGAACCGCCGCGCTCGATCGAGATGCTCCGCGACGGCGACTGCGACGTGGCCCTCGCCTTCCGGTACGGGGCAGGGCAGGCCGAGTGGGACGACCTGGTCGTCCGCCCGCTCCTCGCCGACCGGCTGGTGGGCCTCGTCCCCGAGGGGCACCGGCTCGCCGGGGCCGCGTCGGTGGGCATCGCCGAACTCGCGGACGAGTCCTGGATCGCGGGCTGTCCGCGCTGCCGCCGCCAGCTCGTGGACGTCTGCGAGGAGGCTGGCTTCACCCCGCGCATCGACTTCGCGACCGACGACTACCCGGCCGTGGTGGGCCTGGTCGGCGCCGGCCTGGGCGTGGCCGTCCTGCCGGAGCTGGCCATCGAGTCCGTACGGCCCAAGGGCGCGCGGACCGTGACCGTGGAGCCCGCGGTGGAGCGGGAGATCGTGGCCCTCACGCTGCCCGACCTCGCCCAGGTCCCGGCCGTCGCGGCCACCCTGGACGAACTGACCCGCGCCGCCACGCGCGCGTAGGCGCGTAGATCGCGTAGACACGGCTCCGCGCCGCCACGCGCGCGCAGAGAGTCGCGCGACGCGCGCGTGGGCACGGTTCCGTCGTTACGCGTTTCTGCCCTTACGCGGTTCTGCCCTTTAGTGAACTGGAGAAACGTTCCTTCACATGCGCTCCACAGATGGCCGGCCCGCTGCCGACGCCGATGTCGTCATGGATGTCACGGAGGTCATGGACGCGACCGACGGCGCGGACGACGGCGACGATGCCGTCGGGGCCGTGGTGATCAGGCGATTGCGCGCGCGTCCCATGAGCTCTTCGCGTTCGTCCTCGGTGAGGCCGCCCCATACGCCGTAGGGCTCCCGCACGGCGAGTGCGTGAGCCGCGCACTCGGCGCGTACCGGGCACCGCATGCAGACCTCTTTCGCCGAGTTCTCACGCGCACTCCGTGCCGCGCCGCGCTCTCCCTCCGGGTGGAAGAACAAGGAGCTGTCGACTCCGCGGCAGGCCGCGAGCAGTTGCCAGTCCCACAGATCGGCGTTGGGTCCGGGAAGGCGGGAGAAATCTGCCATTGCGCTAGTCCCCTTGAAACCGTGTCGAACGGATAGGTGGGCGGATGGATGGCTGATGGCCGGGGTTCCTCGGGTCCCGACAGGTCCGGTCGGTACACCTACTGTCGAAGTAGATGTAAATATGACTCATTGCGAATCTAGCCACAGACACTGCGAAAAGGGAAGAAAACCCGCTAAATGGGGCAGTACCTTTCGATGCTGGACAGAAGGCTCGCGTCGCTCTCCTCCGCACACGGACCCTCACGTAGAGTGCCGAACGCTGCCGTCCGACCCGTAACTCTTTCGAGTGACCGTCGTTGAGTCTGCGGAGGCGGTTGAAGGAACAAGCGATCGGGCAGGTGTCCGAGAGCGTCAATCGCACAGGTGACGATTACGTACAGCCCTGGAGGCTCAAGGTGACGCGCAACAGCTGCGAGAGCCGCGGAGGTCACGCATGACATCCGTCCTCGTCTGCGACGACTCCCCGCTTGCCCGAGAGGCGCTTCGCCGCGCGGTCGCGACCGTGCCCGGCGTCGAGCGCGTGACCACCGCGGCCAACGGCGAGGAAGTCCTCCGCCGCTGGGGCGCGGACCGCTCGGACCTGATTCTGATGGACGTACGCATGCCCGGTCTGGGCGGCGTGGAGACCGTCCGCCGGCTGCTCTCCGCGGACCCCGGCGCCCGCATCATCATGCTCACGGTCGCCGAGGACCTCGACGGCGTCGCCCTCGCGGTCGCCGCAGGTGCCCGCGGCTACCTGCACAAGGACGCCTCGCGCGCCGAACTGCGGGCCACCGTCACCCAGGCGCTGGCCGACCCGACCTGGCGGCTCGCCCCGCGACGGCTCCGTTCGGCCGAGATGGGCGCCGCGCCCACCCTCACCGCGCGTGAGATCCAGGTCCTCGAAGGCATGAGCCACGGCAGGTCCAACGCGGAGATCGGACGGGAGCTGTTCCTGTCCGAGGACACCGTCAAGACCCACGCCCGGCGCCTCTTCAAGAAGCTGGGCGCCTCCGACCGGGCGCACGCGGTGGCCCTCGGATTCCGCTGGGGCCTGGTCCGCTGAATCGCAGGTCACCTGCCACATCCCCGTCCTCGTCCGCGTCCGTCGTGGGGTGGACGGGGTGGGCTTGTGTCACTTCCCCGCGCTATGCCGCATCCTTGAGGTGTGGAGTTCCTCGGGGACGAGTCGATCGAGCGGGAGGGGAGGGCGCGGGATATGAGCTCCGGCGCACCTGCTCATAACGCTTCGGTGCACAACTACGGACGCGGTGCCGCGAACGCAGAGGCGTCGGGGCACCATGGAGCGATGCGCGACGACGAGACCGTGGGTTCCCCCATGCCTGCCGGGCAAGGGGAGATCGGCGCGCTCGTCCATCGCGCGGTCGACGGTGACGCGCAGGCCACGCACGACCTGCTCGCCCGCGTGCATCCGCTCGCCCTGCGGTACTGCCGCACCCGCCTCAACCGGCTGCCCGGTGACGCCCGGCACTTCGTCGAGGACCTGGCCCAGGAGGTCTGCGTCGCCGTCCTGATGGCGCTGCCGCGCTACAAGGACACGGGCAGGCCCTTCGAGGCCTTCGTCTTCGCCATCGCCGGTCACAAGGTCGCCGACCTCCAGCGCGCCGCCATGCGGCACCCCGGATCCACGGCCGTGCCCTCCGACGAGATGCCCGAGCGCCCGGACGACTCCCTCGGTCCCGAGGAGCGCGCGCTCCTCAGCGACGACGCCGAGTGGGCCAAGAAGCTGCTCGCCAACCTCCCGGAGAACCAGCGCGAACTGCTCGTGCTCCGCGTCGCGGTCGGACTGACCGCCGAGGAGACCGGCCAGATGCTCGGCATGTCCCCCGGCGCGGTCCGGGTCGCCCAGCACCGGGCGCTCAGCCGGCTCAGGGCGCTGGCCGAGCAGTAAGACTCACTGGGGCTTGTCGTCCCTTTCGTACACGTGCGAACGTCCAAAGGTTTCCGCTGATCTTGATCGTGGAATGAGACACCGCTTCAGCCCGTTAGCATGGACATCCCGCACCGATCAAGGCCATTTGGGAAGGTGTCATGACTGCCAACGTCGACGGAGTGCCCGAGAAATTCGCGACACTCGGGCTGACCTACGACGACGTCCTGCTTCTGCCGGGCGCGTCCGAGGTCCTCCCGAACGCGGTCGACACCTCGTCCCGCATCTCCCGCAACGTCCGCGTGAACATCCCGCTGCTCTCGGCGGCGATGGACAAGGTCACCGAGTCCCGCATGGCCATCGCCATGGCGCGACAGGGTGGCGTGGGCGTGCTGCACCGCAACCTCTCGATCGAGGACCAGGTCAACCAGGTCGACCTCGTGAAGCGCTCCGAGTCCGGCATGGTGACCGACCCGATCACCGTGCACCCGGACGCGACCCTGGCCGAGGCCGACGCGCTCTGCGCCAAGTTCCGCATCAGCGGCGTCCCGGTCACCGACCAGGCCGGCAAGCTCCTCGGCATCGTCACCAACCGCGACATGGCCTTCGAGTCGGACCGCAGCCGCCAGGTGCGCGAGGTCATGACCCCGATGCCGCTGGTCACCGGCAAGGTCGGCATCTCCGGCGTGGACGCGATGGAGCTGCTCCGCCGCCACAAGATCGAGAAGCTGCCGCTGGTCGACGACTCCGGCATCCTCAAGGGCCTCATCACGGTCAAGGACTTCGTCAAGGCCGAGAAGTACCCGCACGCCGCCAAGGACGCCGAGGGCCGACTGCTCGTCGGCGCGGCCGTCGGCGCCAGCCCCGAGGCGCTGGAGCGCGCCCAGGGCCTGGCCGCGGCGGGCGTCGACTTCCTGATCGTCGACACGTCCCACGGTCACAACAGCAACGCCCTGAACTGGATGGCGAAGATCAAGTCCAGCGTCGGCGTCGACGTCATCGGCGGCAACGTCGCGACGCGTGACGGCGCGCAGGCCCTGATCGACGCCGGTGTCGACGGCGTCAAGGTCGGCGTCGGCCCGGGCTCCATCTGCACCACCCGTGTGGTCGCCGGCATCGGCGTCCCGCAGGTCACCGCCATCTACGAGGCGGCGCTCGCCGCCCGCGCGGCCGGCGTCCCGGTCATCGGCGACGGCGGCCTGCAGTACTCCGGAGACATCGGCAAGGCGCTCGCCGCCGGCGCCGACACGGTGATGCTGGGCAGCCTCCTCGCCGGCTGCGAGGAGTCCCCGGGCGAGCTGCAGTTCATCAACGGCAAGCAGTTCAAGTCGTACCGCGGCATGGGCTCGCTCGGCGCGATGCAGTCCCGCGGCCAGGGCCGGTCCTACTCCAAGGACCGCTACTTCCAGGCCGAGGTCGCCTCGGACGACAAGCTCGTCCCCGAGGGCATCGAGGGCCAGGTGCCCTACCGCGGCCCGCTGGCCAACGTCCTGCACCAGCTCGTCGGCGGCCTGCGCCAGACCATGGGCTACGTGGGCGCGGCGACCATCGAGGAGATGGAGTCCAAGGGCCGCTTCGTCCGGATCACGTCCGCGGGCCTCAAGGAGAGCCACCCGCACGACATCCAGATGACGGTCGAGGCACCGAACTACAGCAGGAAGTAACACAGCGCGACGCGTGGGGGCGGTTCCGGCATGTGGCCGGAGCCGCCCCTCACGCTTGTGTCGGGGATACTGGTAGGCGCAGACGTAGAGGGAAAGGCCACACATCGTGACTGAGATCGAGATCGGGCGCGGCAAGCGCGGCCGCAGGGCGTACGCGTTCGACGACATCGCCGTCGTCCCGAGCCGGCGCACCCGGGACCCGAAGGAGGTCTCGATCGCCTGGCAGATCGACGCCTACCGGTTCGAGCTGCCGTTCCTGGCCGCTCCCATGGACTCGGTCGTGTCGCCGCAGACCGCCATCCGGATCGGCGAGCTGGGCGGCCTCGGCGTCCTGAACCTGGAGGGTCTCTGGACCCGGTACGAGGACCCGCAGCCGCTGCTCGACGAGATCGCCGAGATGGACGAGGCGACCGCGACCCGCCGTCTGCAGGAGATCTACGCCGCCCCGATCAAGGAAGAGCTGATCGGGCAGCGCATCAAGGAGGTGCGCGACTCCGGTGTCGTCACCGCCGCCGCGCTCTCCCCGCAGCGCACCGCGCAGTTCTCCAAGGCCGTCGTCGACGCCGGCGTGGACATCTTCGTCATCCGCGGCACGACGGTCTCCGCCGAGCACGTCTCCGGCGCCGCGGAGCCGCTGAACCTGAAGCAGTTCATCTACGAACTGGACGTCCCGGTCATCGTCGGCGGCTGCGCCACGTACACCGCGGCCCTGCACCTGATGCGCACCGGCGCGGCGGGTGTCCTCGTCGGCTTCGGCGGCGGCGCCGCGCACACCACCCGTAACGTGCTCGGCATCCAGGTCCCGATGGCGACCGCGGTCGCCGACGTGGCCGCGGCCCGCCGCGACTACATGGACGAGTCCGGCGGCCGGTACGTGCACGTCATCGCCGACGGCGGTGTCGGCTGGTCCGGCGACCTGCCGAAGGCCATCGCCTGCGGCGCGGACTCGGTCATGATCGGCTCCCCGCTGGCCCGCGCCACGGACGCGCCCGGCAAGGGCCACCACTGGGGCATGGAGGCCGTCCACGAGGACGTGCCGCGCGGCAAGCTGGTCGACCTGGGCATCGTCGGCACCACCGAGGAGATCCTCGCGGGCCCGTCGCACATCCCGGACGGCTCGATGAACTTCTTCGGCGCCCTGCGCCGCGCGATGGCCACGACCGGCTACAGCGAGCTCAAGGAGTTCCAGCGCGTCGAGGTCACGGTCGCGGACGCGCAGCACAAGCGCTGACGCCGTCCCGTACGCGCGCGAGGGGCCCCGCACCGGGTGGTGCGGGGCCCCTCGCGTGTTCCGGGGACGGCCGCCGACCTTGCCTGCGGCGAGAACGACGAGGAAGCCGACACCGAGGGCGGCCCAGCCGATCTCCCGCTTGCGGGCCGCGCCTCAGAGCCGGTGGGCGGCGCCGCCGGGGGTGGCGCCCCGGGTGTCGAGGAGGAGTTGTGCCTTCACGGAGAGGCCCTGGAGGTCGTACGTGCGGTGGTGCTGGAGAAGGACCGTCAGGTCGGCGTGGGCGGCGGCCTCGTAGAGGGAGTCCGCGCGCGGGACGGGCAGTTCGCGGACGCGCCAGTCCGGGACGTACGGGTCGTGGTAGCTGACGGCCGCGCCCAGGTCCATCAGGCGGCGGGCGATCTCGTCGGCGGGGGAGCCCTGACGGTCGGGGAGGTCCGGCTTGTACGTGATCCCCAGGAGGAGGATCCGGGCGCCGCGGGCCGACTTGCCGTGTTCGTTCAGGAGGGTGGCGGCGCGCTGGACCACGTACCGCGGCATGCGTTCGTTGACCTGGCCCGCGAGCTCGACGAGGCGGAGCGGCCGGTGGGCGCCGACGGTGTCGACGGGGGCGCCGTGGCCGCCCACCCCCGGTCCCGGACGGAAGGCCTGGAAGCCGAAGGGCTTGGTCTCGGCGCAGCGGATGACGTCCCACAGGTCGACGCCGAGTTCGTGGCAGAGGACCGCCATCTCGTTGACCAGGGCGATGTTGACGTGCCGGAAGTTGGTCTCCAGGAGCTTGACCGTCTCCGCCTCGCGGGGGCCACGCGCGCGTACCACCTTGTCGGTGAGCCGGCCGTAGAAGGCGGCCGCCGCCTCGGTGCAGGCCGGGGTGAGGCCGCCGATGACCTTGGGGGTGCCGGCGAAGCCGTGCGTACGGCTGCCGGGGTCGAGGCGGCCGGGGGAGTACGCGAGGTGGAAGTCGCGTCCGGCGCGGAGGCCGGAGCCCGTTTCGAGGAGGTCGCGGAGCAGGCCCTCGGTGGTGCCCGGGGGGACCGGGGACTCCAGGAGGACGGTGGTGTGGGGGCGCAGCCGGGCGGCGAGCGCGCGGGCCGCGTCGGTGACGGCGGTGAGGTCCAGGGCGCGGTCGGGTCCGAGGGGGGTCGGTGCGCAGAGGACGGCGGTGCGGACCCGGCCGAGTTCGGCGGGGTCGGCGGTCGGCCGGAAGCCGCCGGCGAGCATCCGGCGGATCTCGGGCACGGTCAGCGGGCCGTCGACCGGGGACCGGCCCGCGGCGAGTTCGGCGACGGGGCGGGGATCGGTGTCGTAGCCGATGGTGTCGACGCCTGCGGCGGTGGCGGCCTGGGCGAGGGGGAGTCCGTGGTGGCCGAGGCCGATGACGGCGAGATCAGCGGGCATGGGGTGGGCCGTCCTTCCCAGTAGCCGGAGGGGACGCGACGCGCAAGCCCGGGTGGACAGAACGGGTCGAGCGCAATGTCAGACTAGGCGTAAATATGACCGATATGCGGCATTGTGGCGCCGAAGGTCGCCGAGTGTTATCCACAGGTCGGTGGCGAGGCGGTGGCTGAAGTCGCGGGGGCGGGCCAGAATCAAGCTGTGAGCCGGACCATACGGACGGGCCCGGTTCGCGGCACGTGTGCGCGGGGTTCGTGTGCGTACGACGGTTCGTGCGGGCGGCTCGTGCTCGTGCGGCGCGCGCGTGCGTGCGGCGCGTGCGTTCGTGCGGTTCGTGCGGGACAGACGGGGGACGACGGGAGGCGGCAGCGTGAGGACAGCGACACTGGGACCCACCGAGCGCGTGGAGGCGCTCGCGGCCATGGCGGAGCGCGAACTGGACGTGCTGGTCGTCGGCGCGGGAGTCGTCGGCGCCGGAACGGCGCTCGACGCCGCCACGAGAGGGCTCTCCACCGGCATCGTCGAGGCCCGCGACTGGGCCTCCGGCACATCGAGCCGGTCCAGCAAGCTCATCCACGGCGGCCTGCGCTACCTGGAGATGCTGGACTTCGCCCTGGTCAGAGAGGCCCTCAAGGAGCGCGGACTGCTCCTCGAACGGCTCGCGCCCCACCTGGTGAAGCCGGTGCCCTTCCTCTATCCGCTCCAGCACAAGGGCTGGGAGCGGTTCTACGCCGGCTCCGGAGTCGCGCTGTACGACGCGATGTCACTCTCCTCGGGCCACGGCCGCGGCCTCCCCGTCCACCGGCACCTCTCCCGGCGCCACGCCCTGCGCGTCGCCCCCTGCCTCAAGAAGGACGCCCTGGTCGGCGCCCTCCAGTACTACGACGCCCAGATGGACGACGCCCGCTTCGTCACCACCCTCGTGCGCACCGCCGCCTCGTACGGCGCCAAAGCCGCCAGCAGGGCCCGCGTCATCGGCTTCCTGCGAGAGGGCGAGCGGGTCGTCGGCGCCCGCGTCCAGGACGTCGAGGCCGGCGTCGCGTACGAGATCAGGGCGAAGCAGATCGTCAACGCCACCGGGGTGTGGACCGACGACACCCAGGCCCTCATCGCGGAGCGCGGCCAGTTCCACGTCCGCGCCTCCAAGGGCATCCACCTCGTCGTCCCCAAGGACCGCATCCACTCCACCACCGGGCTGATCCTGCGCACCGAGAAGTCCGTGCTCTTCGTGATCCCCTGGGGACGCCACTGGATCGTCGGAACCACCGACACCGAATGGGACCTCGACAAGGCCCACCCGGCCGCGTCCAGCGCCGACATCGACTACCTCCTGGAGCACGTGAACACGGTGCTCGCCACCCCGCTCACCCGCGACGACGTCCAGGGCGTCTACGCGGGCCTGCGGCCCCTGCTCGCCGGCGAGTCGGACGCCACGAGCAAGCTCTCGCGCGAACACACCGTCGCCCACCCGGTCCCCGGCCTCGTCGTGGTGGCCGGTGGCAAGTACACGACGTACCGCGTCATGGCGAAGGACGCCGTCGACGAGGCGGTGCACGGCCTCGACCAGCGTGTCGCGCCCTGCGTCACCGAGGACACCCCGCTGCTCGGCGCCGAGGGCTACCGGGCCCTGTGGAACGCGCGGGCCAGGATCGCCGCGCGCACCGGCCTCCATGTCGTCCGGGTCGAGCATCTCCTCAACCGGTACGGCTCCCTGACGGAGGAGATCCTCGACCTCGTCCGTGCCGACCCCACACTCGGCGAACCGCTCGCGGGGGCCGACGACTACCTGCGCGCCGAGATCGTCTACGCCGCCTCGCACGAGGGGGCCCGCCACCTCGACGACGTGCTCACCCGGCGGACCAGGATCTCCATCGAGACCTTCGACCGGGGCACGCTCAGCGCCCGGGAGTGCGCCGAACTCATGGCGCCGGTCCTCGGCTGGGACGACCGTCAGATCGCCAAGGAGGTCGAGCACTACGAGAAGCGCGTCGAGGCGGAACGCGAGTCGCAGCGGCAGCCCGACGACCTGACCGCGGACGCCGCGCGGCTCGGCGCGCCGGACATCGTGCCGATCTGACAGGACGTCCGGGTCTCCCGCGTCCGGTGGGGAACCTGGGGGGCGTGTGGGGGCGTCGTCATCCCGGAGTACGGACCCGGGGGCGCCGCCCGTCCTGAGGTGAGGGACAATGGCCTCTCTTCCAGGGCGGGTTACCGCATCGCGCGGGAAGCGGCAGACGCGGCGAAGATCAGGGATCGCAGAGGGGACGCATGTCGGAGGCGGAGCAGTCGCGGGACACGGCGAAGGACCCTAGGCAGGACGCCGCCCCGGGGGCCGCGATCGACGGCGACCGAGGAGTGGTCCCCGCCGCGCGTGAGTCGGAGTCGGGCGTGAAGGACGCGCAGGTCAGGCAGGGTGCGGGGGCCGTCGGGGCCACGGGCGGCGCCGACGACGCGCGGGACGCGCGCGGCCCGGCGGACGCCGGTGACACGGCTGCCCCCCGGGACTCGGACCCCAGGGATCCGGCCCCCCGGGACCCGGGATCTCAGGGCCCGGGCGTGCCGGGCTCCGGCGTACGGGGTTCGGACGTACCGGACGTGAGGGACGTTCAGGACGCCGCCGCCGCGGCCGGTCGGCTGCGCGGGACCGAGCCCTCGACCGGACGGGCCGGTTTCGGCGCGGGCGACGGCGACGGCGAGAGCGGCCGCCGCACGTCGGCCGGTGCCGCGCGCGGCACCGGCGGCGACCGGATGCGCAAGGCCCCGGCCGGCGAGGGGCGTCTGCTCGCGGGCCGCTACCGGCTCGGCGCGGTCCTGGGCCGCGGCGGCATGGGCACCGTGTGGCGCGCGGTCGACGAGACCCTCGGCCGCACCGTGGCCGTCAAGGAACTCCGCTTCCCCACCAGCATCGACGAGGACGAGAAGCGACGCCTCATCACCCGGACCCTGCGCGAGGCGAAGGCCATCGCCAGGATCCGCAACAACGGCGCCGTGACCGTGTACGACGTCGTCGACGAGGACGACCGCCCCTGGATCGTCATGGAGCTCATCGAGGGCAAGTCCCTCGCGGACGCCGTGCGCGAGGACGGCACGCTCACGCCCCGGCGGGCCGCCGAGGTCGGCCTCGCCATCCTCGACGTGCTGCGTTCGGCGCACCGCGAGGGCATTCTGCACCGCGACGTGAAGCCGTCCAACGTGCTGATCGCCGAGGACGGGCGGGTCGTCCTCACCGACTTCGGCATCGCCCAGGTGGAGGGCGACCCCTCGATCACCTCCACCGGCATGCTCGTCGGCGCCCCTTCCTACATCTCCCCGGAGCGGGCCCGCGGCCACAAGCCCGGTCCCGCCGCCGACATGTGGTCGCTCGGCGGCCTCATCTACGCGGCGGTCGAGGGCAGCCCGCCGTACGACAAGGGCTCCGCCATCGCCACCCTCACCGCGGTGATGACCGAGCCGGTCGACCCGCCGAAGAACGCCGGACCCGAGCTCGAGCAGGTCATCTACGGCCTCCTCGCCAAGGACCCGGCCCAGCGGCTCGACGACGCCCGCGCCCGGGTCCTGCTGCGGGCCGTGCTCGACGCGCCGGAGACGGCGCCGGAGGCCTCGCCCGAGGTCACCAGGGTCGTACCGCTGCCGCCGCGCCCCGAACAGGCCGCGCCGGTGGTGCCGCCGCCCGTCCGGGACAAGGGGCCCGACGCGTCCGCCGACCGGGTGCGGGGCGCCCTGAAGTCCGTACGCAACGCGGCGGCCTCCGTGAAGGCCGAGCCGCGGACGAGTCCGAGGACGACTCCGAGGTCCGGCACAGGTGCCGCCGGCGTCGGTGCGCGGACGAGTGCCGGCTCCGCGCCGAAGCGTGCGCCGCTGACCGATGTCGTACCGCGCCGCACGATGGTGATCATCGCCGCCGTCGCCGTGCTCGCCCTGCTCGGGACGATCTTCGCGGTCTCCCTCAGCGGTGGCGGCGACGAGGGCAACCAGGGCAAGGAGACCGGCGGCACCACGGCCTCGGCCGGCGCCTCCGCGGGCGGCGACGGTTCCGCGGGCTCCGAGGGTTCCGGCGGCGACAAGGGGCAGACGGGCGGCCCCGGCCAGCAGGGCGGCGCGCAGCCCGGTGACACCGGCTCCACCGGGTCGACGGGCGCCAACGGCACGACGGGCTCCACCGGAGGGTCGAACGGCACCGGCGTCACGCCGTCCGGCAAGCCGAGCGGTGGCACGGGGACGCAACTGCCCGCGGGCTACACCCTCGTCACCAACGAGCGCTTCCACTTCTCCATGGCGATGCCCTCGACGTTCCGGGTGCGCTCGATACCGGGATACAGCGGCGGCGGGATATTCAGCGAGAGCGGCGGCTTCCCGCGCGTCCAGGTCGACTTCAACGCCAGCCCGAAGGACGACGCGGCGGCTGCCTGGGAGCTGGGCAAGATCGGCGTGGCCGCCACCAGCAAGGACTACCGGCACTTCGGCATCAGGACGGTCTCGTACAAGGGCTATCCGACCGTCGCGGACTGGGAGTTCGAGCGGATCCAGCAGGGCATGCGCGTCCACGTCCTCAACCGCGGCTTCAAGGTGGACGCCAAGCACGGCTACTCCATCATGATCAGCTGCAAGGCGGAGGAGTGGAACGGCGCGGAGTGCCGGACGCTGCGGCAGACGGCGTTCGCCACGTTCAGCCCCAAGGACTGACCCGTGCCACGTATCGTGAGAGTTCGAGGACCGTACGAGGCCGAACAGAGCCGTTGACTGCACGGTGCCGGACCGGAATTGACGGACTCGCGTGATCCCGCCCCGTTTCAGGGGATCCGCGGGTCCACGGGGACAGCGTGCGCGCGTGGGGAGGCGTCGTGGACGACTACGCGGGAAGGGTGCTCGCGGACCGCTACCGCCTGCCGCTGCCGCCGGCTGACGCGGACGTGCACGGGGACGCGCACGACCCGGCCGGGACGCGCGCCTTCGACACGTACAGCGGTCAGGAGGTCCTGGTCCGCCAGGTGCCGCTGCCGGAGTTCGTCGACGCCGAGGTGCTCGACGACGAGGCCGGCGATGCCGGCCCCTACGGAGGCGCGGGGCGGGCCACCCGCCGGCCGGCCGAGCCCGTCGTCCGCCGGGCGATCGAGGCGGCCCAGGCCGCCGCGCAGATCCCCGACCATCCCCTCCTCGACCAGGTCTTCGACGTCTTCGCGGAGGCCGGTTCGCTCTGGATAGTGAGCGAACGCGTGGCGGCCAGGCCGCTGGCCGCGTTCCTCGCCGAGCGCCCGCTCAACCCGTACCGGGCGGCCGAGATCGGCGCCGACGTCCTCACCGCCCTGCGTGCGCTCCACGCCCACGGGTGGGTGCACCGGAACATCACCTCCAGGACCGTGCTCGTCTGCGACGACGGCCGGGTGGTCCTTTCGGGTCTCGCGGTGGGCGCCGCGGAGGAGGCCCTCTGCGGGTACGCACCGGTACCGGATCAGGAGCAGGACGGGCCCGACGCCGCGCCCGTGCCCGTGTGGCCCACGCCGGAGGGGTACGGCTCCGAGGAGTACGGCAGCGAGGAGTACGGCAGCGAGGAGTACGGCAGCGAGGAGTACGGCTCCGATCTGTACGAGGCGGAGGTCTACGAGGAGGCGGACGGGCAGTTCGCGGGCCCGGGCGAGTACCTGGCCGAGGAGACGGACCACGGCCAGTACGCCGAGCCGTACGACTCCGGCAACTCCGACGACTCCGGCGACCCCGACAACTCCGACGACTCCGACGACCCCGACGACACCGACGACTCCGGCGACTCCGGCCCGGACGACACGCACTCTCCCTACGGGGCCTCGTCCGGCCCGTACGGTGCCGACCCCTACGGTCGTACGGCGGCCCCGCCCGCCGCCGGGACGGCGCACCCCGCCGTGCCGCCCGCCGCCGATGTCCGGGCCGCGCGGGCCGGGGCCATCGCCGCCTACCGGGCCGGTGCGCGCGCCGCCGCCCGGCTCGGTGAGACGGGGGCGCTCCCCGTCCAGCGCCCCGCGCCGGTGGACCCGCCCGAGCCGCCCCCGGTGCCGACCGGGCAGGCGGCCGGCGCCCCCGAGCCGCAGTGGTGGGCGCGGGTGGCGGACGACGAAGAGGACGACGAGGACGACGGCGACGAGCCCTACGGTGAAGGACCGCAGAGCGGCCCGCCGCCGCGCGTGATGCTGGCCGGCAGCTGGAGCGACGGCCCGCACGCCTCGCGGGACGCGTCCGGCCCGATCCCGGCCGGTGGAGGTTCGGGCCCCGGCCGTGGTCCCGTGCTGCCCGGTTCTGGCCGTCCGGCCCTGCCCGCCGGGTACACGGCGGCGACCCCGCCCCCCGCGCACCTCCCGGCCCCCGCCGGTGCCCGGGAGGAGGGACGGGTCGCCATCCCCGCCCAGGCGGACCGGGGCCCGACCACGCGTCTCGCCGCCGAGCGGGCCCGGCAGACCCGGATCGCCGTCGTGGGCGCTGTCACCGAGCGCTGGGCACCCGAACAGGCAGGCCCCGTCCACGAGAACTGGCGCCTTGCCCCGCCCATCGGCCCCGCCACCGACCTGTGGGCGCTCGGCGCGCTCCTCTACCGGGCCGTTCAGGGGCACGCCCCCTACCCGGAGGACAGCGCCGCCGAGCTGGTCCAGCTGGTGTGCGCCGAGCCGCCCGCCTTCGCCGAGGAGTGCGGGCCCCTCCGGCCCGTCGTGGAGTCCCTGCTGCGCCAGGACCCCACCGAGCGCCCCGACTTCGAGGAGCTGCGCGGCTGGCTGCGTTCCCTCGTGCGCTCCGCTCCGGAACCGGAGGCCGGTGCCGGGGCCGTACCGCCTCCGTCGTTCGACGAGACGCGGCTGCCGATCGTGCGCCGAAGAGGCGAGCTGGTACGCCGCCGGCGCGGGGGAGCGGGCGCCGGGCGCCACCGCCACAAGCGCGGCAAGGACCCGCGCTCCTCGGCCCGCCGCCAGGACGTCCGTCCGGACGAGCGGGCGCCCGAGCCCGTACGGGCCGACGAGCGGCACGAGTTCGAGCAGTTCCACGAGGAGATCCCGCAGCGCGCGAGCAGATCCCCCCGCGCCCCTCGTCCCTCGTCCTCGCGGGCTCCCGGGTCCCCGCGCGCCCTCGGCCGTACGCTCCTGGTCCTCGTCTTCCTCCTGCTCGGCGGGGCCGTCGCGTACGCCGTCCTCTTCATGCCCGGCGGGGAGGAGACGCCCGGCGCGTCCCCCTCGCGGACAGGCACCCCCACCGCCGGTCAGGCTCCGCGTACCACCGCACCCCCGTCCGCGCCCACGAGCCGTCCGTCCGCGACGACGGCGCCGCCCGCCACGCCGCGCACCACCCCGCCCGCCGCGGATCCGTCGGCGCCCGCGCTCGCCGCCGGGTACGCGCTGCGCCAGGACCCGGAAGGGTTCCGGATCGGCGTGCCGGACGGATGGCGGCGCAGCCCCATCAACGACGCCGGGCAAGTGCGCTACACGGCCGGCGACTTCACGATGATCGTCGTACCCGGTCGTGACAGCGTCCGGGACCACGGCTCCGACCCGCTGGAGTACCAGAACGCCAAGGAGCGCGAGCTGGAGCCCTGGCGGTCGTCGAGCTGGGCGGACGTGGACGAGGTGCGCCGGGTCGACATCGGCAGGACGGCGACGGCCACGGGCAGTTACTGGTGGCTGGACAGCACGGGGCGCCAGGTGTTCGTCCGCAATCTCGCCCTGATCGACAGCGGGCGCTACCACGTCGTCCAGGTCATCGGCCCGAACGGCGAGCGGGACAAGATCCGCGAGATCTTCGACGAGGCGACGAAGGGCTTCCGCCCGGGGCGCTGACCACGGTGGAACGAGGGCCGGGCCGCGACGCGACGAGGGCCGGGCGGCGACGGAACCGGAGCTGGGCCGCGGCGGAGGGCGGGAAACGCCATCGGCCCCCGGTCACAGTGCTGTTCCTATGACCGACCCGAGGTTCCGCCGCCCCCGCACCCCTCCGTAATCTGGCATCCGAAGGAACAGGCGGGGGCACGTGGAACATTCTCAGGGCACAGGAGCGGGGCTGTTGCTCGCCGGTCGGTACCGGCTGGGCGAGTCCATCGGACGCGGCGGCATGGGCAAGGTCTGGCGCGCGCACGACGAGGTGTTGCACCGCGTGGTGGCGGTCAAGGAGTTGACGGCGGGCCGGTTCGTGGCCGAGGCCGACCGGCTGGTGCTGCACGCCCGTACGCAGAAGGAGGCGCGGGCCGCCGCCCGGATCACCCACCCGGGGGTCGTGACGGTCCACGACGTCCTCGAGCACGACGACCGGCCGTGGATCGTGATGCAGTACGTCGACGGGCCCTCGCTCGCCGACGCCGCCAAGGAGGCGGGCACGATCGAGCCCCGCGAGGCCGCCAGGATCGGGCTGCACGTCCTCGGCGCGCTGCGCGCCGCGCACGCGGCCGGAGTGCTGCACCGGGACGTCAAGCCGGGCAACGTCCTTCTCGCGCGCGACGGGCGCGTCCTCATCACCGACTTCGGGATCGCGGCGATCGAGGGGGACTCGACGATCACCCGGACCGGTGAACTCGTCGGCTCCATCGACTATCTCGCGCCCGAGCGGGTGCAGGGCGGCGACCCGGGTCCCGCCTCCGACCTCTGGTCCCTCGGCGCCACCCTGTACACGGCGGTGGAGGGCACCTCGCCGTTCCGCCGCACCTCCCCGATCAGCACCATGCAGGCCGTGGTGACGGAGGAGCCGCCGCACCCGCGGAAGGCGGGGGCGCTGGCCCCCGTCATCGTGGCCCTGCTGCGCAAGGACCCGGAGCACCGTCCGCGCGCCGAGGAGGCCGAGCGGATGCTGCTCGACGCGATGGAGGGGCGTACGCCGGACGCGGCGCAGGCGTACGTGCCGACGCAGCGGGTGGTCAGGGAGGAACTGGACCCGGCGGGGGACGGACCGGTCTCCCCCTTCGGTCCCGCCCTGGCCGACCCGGGCTCCGAGGCCGGTTCCACCCGCCCGCAGCCGCCCGTCGCTCCCGCCCCCTCTCCGCCCACCCTGGCGCCGTCCTCCCCGGCGCCCGGCCGGGGCCGTTGGCGTACGGTCGTCCTCGCGGCCCTGCTCGCAGGACTCGTCGCGGGCGGCGCCGTCTTCACCGCCATGCACTACGCGGGCGGTGACCGGAAGGGCGGGGGCGGACCGACCACCGTCGCCAGTCCCGTTCCTTCCGCCAAGGCCACCGCGAACGACGTGCCCGCCGGCTGGCACCGCGTCGAGGACCCGGCGGGCTTCAGCCTCGTCGTGCCGGACGGCTGGAAGCGGCAGACGGAGGGGGACCAGATCGACTACACCCCGGACAACGGCCGCCACCGCATCCGGATCAGCATCGACGACAGCCCCGACTTCGAGAACCCGTACGCGCACGCCCTCGACCTGGAGCGCACGCTCGCGAAGCGGATGGACTACGTCCGGGTCAAGCTCGGCCAGGTCACCTACCGCGACCAGGTCCGCTCCTGCCAGTGGGAGTTCACCTGGACCGAGAAGAAGGACTTCCCCGGGCCCCGGCACGCGATCGACCTCATGTACTACGAGGACGACGGCACCGAGTACGCCATCTACATGTCCGCGCCCGAGTCGAGCTGGGCGACCACCCGCGAACAGTTCGACGTCGTCCTCCGGCACTGGCGGGCGCCGGGCGAGTGAAACCGGGGAGGTCGGCTGAAGACCGCGAGAAGGGCCGGAGTCCACGAGGGCGAGTGAAACCCGCGAGGGCGACCGGAGTCCGCGAGGGCGAGTGGAACCCGCGAGGGCGACCGGAGTCCGCGAGGGCGACCGGGCACCCGCGAAAATCTCCGACGAGGGACTCCCGTCGGCCGTAAGCCCCTGATCAGGGCTTATGTGCCAGTGATCGCTGGCGCGATGTGCGCACCCGGTGAAAACGCGTTACCGACGGGTACCCAAAGGGCGGAACGCCGCCTACGCTCGCCCTCATGACGGACTCGCAGGCCCCCGCCGCCCCCTCGGTTCCCGACGCCCCCGCCGCGAAGGCAGGAGCCGCCGCCCCCGCCGCGGCCACGAACCCGGTCGCGCCCGTGCCCGCCGGCGTGCGCACCGCCGCCGACGTCGTGACGCCCGAGGTGGTCGCCCGGCTCGTCAGGGGCGTCGTCGGTTCCGGCCGGACCGCCAACCACACCCCCTTCACCGGGGACAAGCTGGCGGACCTGCCCGAGTCCACGCCCGAGGACGTCGCCGAGGCCTTCACGCGCGCGCGAGCCGCCCAGGCCCTCTGGGCCGCCACCCCGGTCAAGACCCGCGCCGCCGTCCTCCTCCGCTTCCACGACCTCGTCCTCCAGCGCCAGTCCGAGGTCCTCGACCTCATCCAGCTGGAGACCGGCAAGGCGCGCCTGCACGCCCACGAGGAGGTGCAGGCGGTGGCCGTCGCCGCCCGCCACTACGGCCGCAAGGCCGGCTCCTACCTGCGCCCCCGCCACCACACCGGCGTCGTGCCGACCCTCACCAAGGTCACCGAGCTGCGCCAGCCCCGCGGGGTCGTCGGCCAGATCGCCCCCTGGAACTACCCGCTCGAACTCTCCGTCGGCGACGCGCTCCCCGCCTTCGTCTCGGGCAACGCCGTCGTCATGAAGCCCGACACGGAGACCGCCCTCACCGCGCTGTGGGCCCGTGACCTGCTCATCGAGGCCGGTCTCCCCGCCGAGGTCTTCCAGGTCGTCCTCGGCGAGGGCCCGGTCGTCGGCCCCGAGGTCGTCAAGCACGCCGACTACGTCTCCTTCACCGGCTCCACCCGCACGGGCCGCGAGGTCGCCCAGGGCGCCGCCGCCCGGCTCGTCGGCGTCTCCCTCGAACTCGGCGGCAAGAACGCGATGCTCGTCCTCAAGGACGCCGACATCGAGAAGGCCGCCGCCGGAGCCGTCCGCGCCTGCTTCTCCTCCGCCGGACAGCTCTGCATCTCCATCGAGCGCCTGTACGTGCACGAGTCGGTCGCCGACGACTTCGTCGCCCGCTTCGCCGCCCGCACGAAGGCGATGCGGCTCGGCAGCTCCCTCGCGTACGGCGCGGACATGGGCTCCCTCGTCGGCGAGCGGCAGCTGGAGACCGTCACGAAGCACGTCGAGGAGGCCGTCGCCAAGGGCGCCACGCTCGTCGCGGGCGGCGTCGCGCGCCCCGACATCGGCCCCCTCTTCTACGAGCCGACCATCCTCGACGGCGTCGAGGCCCCGATGGCGGTCTGCTCGGAGGAGACCTTCGGCCCGGTCGTCTCGATCTACCGCTTCACCGACGAGGACGAGGTCGTCGCCCTCGCCAACGCCACCCCGTACGGACTGAACTCGTCCGTCTGGACGAAGGACTCGCGCCGCGGCCACGCCGTCGCCGCCCGCCTGCGCACCGGCACCGTCAACATCAACGAGGGGTACGCCCCCGCCTACGGCAGCGTGCAGTCCCCGATGGGCGGCATGAAGGACTCCGGGCTCGGCCGCCGCCACGGCTCGGAGGGCATCCTCAAGTACACCGAGGCCCAGACCGTCGCCCAGCAGCGGCTGATGCCCCTCGCGCCCTCCTTCGGGATGGACGACGAGAGGTACGCCGCGTTCATGAGCGTGTCCCTGAAGGCGATGAAGGCCCTCCGCCTGCGCTGACGCCCTTCCTTTTCACCCCTTTTCGTACGAGGAGAGCCATGACCGTGGTACCCCCTGCCCAGAATCAGGACGAGGACAGTGCGTACGACTACGACGTCCTCGTCGTCGGCTCCGGCTTCGGCGGTTCGGTCACCGCCCTCCGTCTCACCGAGAAGGGCTACCGGGTCGGCGTCCTGGAGGCTGGGCGCCGCTTCACCCGCGCGAGCCTGCCGAAGAACTCCTGGGACGTGAAGAACTTCCTGTGGGCCCCGGCGCTCGGTCTCTACGGCATCCAGCGCATCCACCTGCTCGGCAACGTCATGGTGCTCGCGGGCGCCGGCGTCGGCGGCGGCTCCCTCAACTACGCCAACACCCTCTACGTACCGCCCAAGCCGTTCTTCGACGACCCGCAGTGGAAGGACATCACGGACTGGCAGGACGAGCTGCGGCCGTACTACGACCAGGCGCAGCGGATGCTCGGCGTCCGGCTCAACCCGACGACGACCCCCTCCGACGTGCACCTCAAGGCGGCCGCCCAGGCGATGGGCATCGGTGACACCTTCCACATGGCGCCGGTCGGCGTCTTCTTCGGTGACGGCCGCGACGCCGTCGGCGGGGACGGTACCGGTACGGCGAAGGCCAAGCCCGGCGCCGAGGTCGCCGACCCCTACTTCGGCGGCGCGGGCCCGGCCCGGCGCGCCTGCACCGAGTGCGGCGAGTGCATGACCGGCTGCCGTCACGGCGCCAAGAACACCCTCAACGAGAACTACCTCCACCTCGCCGAGAAGGCGGGCGCCACCGTCCATCCCATGACCACGGTCGTCACCGTCACCGAGGACTCGCGGGGCGGCTTCGCGGTGAAGACCCTGCCCACCGACCGGCGGAGGAAGGGGAACGGGCGGACGTTCACGGCCCGCCGTGTGGTGATCGCGGCCGGCACGTACGGCACCCAGACCCTGCTGCACCGGATGAAGGACACCGGACTGCTGCCCCGGATCTCGCGACGGCTCGGCGAACTCACCCGCACCAACTCCGAGGGCCTCGTCGGCGCGCAGACCACCGACCGCCGCTACCGCAGGAAGCACGGCAAGGAGAAGGCCGACTTCACCAAGGGCGTCGCCATCACCTCCTCCGTCCACCCCGACGCCAACACCCACATCGAGCCGGTGCGGTACGGCAGGGGCTCCAACTCCATGGGCAGCCTGACCGTCCTCCAGGTCCCCTACGGGGCCCACCGGGTACGCAACTGGTTCCTCAACCTGCTCAGGCACCCCGCGCTCGCCGCGCGCTCGCTCTCCAACTGGCACTGGTCGGAGCGGACCATCATCGGCTTGGTCATGCAGTCCCTCGACAACTCCCTCACGACCTACCGCAAGCCCGGCGGCCTCGGAAAGGGCCTGCTCACGGCCCGGCAGGGGCACGGGGCGCCGAACCCGGTCCAGATCCCCGAGGCCACCCGGGCCGCCACCCTCCTCGCCGAGGAGATCAACGGCTTCGCCGGCTCCAACATCGGCGAACTGATGGGCACCCCGCTCACCGCCCACTTCCTGGGCGGCTGCCCGATCGGCGCCGACGCCGAGTCCGGCGTCATCGACCCGTACCACCGGCTCTACGGGCACCCTGGGATCTCCGTCGTCGACGGGGCGGCCGTCTCCGCAAACCTCGGCGTCAACCCGTCCCTGACGATCACCGCGCAGGCCGAGCGGGCCATGTCCTTCTGGCCGAACAAGGGCGAGGAGGACACGCGACCGGGGCAGGGCGAGGCGTACGTACGGCTCGCCGCGGTTGAACCCAAGTCACCCGCGGTCCCGGCCGAGGCCTTCGGAGCCCTGCGGCTGCCGTTCCTGGGGATGCCGGCGGTCCCGCCGAAGAAGGCGTGACGCGGCGCGGGTGATCCCACGGCCGGAAGACGGCGGAAGGCCGAGGAAGCGGGAAGACGGCGGAAGGCCGGGGAAACGGAAAGGGCGCTGCACCCCCCTCCGAGTGCAGCGCCCTCACCAGCTTTGGTGATGCTGCATAGATGACCCGCGACCGGCCGGGATGGTTGTAGCGGTTGCACAGGATCTTTGTGTGACGCGCGTCACGTCCGTGGCGGGTGGGGACGGGCAAGGGCCCCGTGCCCGCGATTCCGGTCGCGGCGGCACGGGGCCCTTGGGGGTCGGCACCGGTGTCAGGGCAGCGGCGGTGCCGAGCGGGGCGGCGCCGGGGGATCGCGCCGCGTGGGGGAGGAGGGAACGGGGGACGGCGGGGGAATCGGGAGGGATCGGGAGAGATCGGCCGGTTGCGGCCGGCCCCGGGCGTCCCCGGGACCGACCGCCCTTTCTGCGTGACCGGACTGCTGTCCCCTGCTGTCCGGTCACAAAGCGCTGGTGCGAGGTCCCACGACGTACCTGAGGTACGCCACACGCCCCAGCGAAGCCACGCGTGGTTTCTTACGGGCCCGCCCCTGGCTGGCACGGACACCCGGACCAACGAAGCCGGGCCGGAGCCGGTCACGCGCCGTACGGGTGAGAGCGGGCCCGAACTCAGATGCGGTCACCCACTCACATGCGGGGCGCCCGGCAGGACGCGGGGAGCGCACGCGCGGGAGCCCGGGAGCGCTCCCCGCGTCCGGCCCGGGCACTCAGATGCGCCCGCGGCACAGCTCCAGCATCGTCATGGCCAGGGCCGTGCCCGGCTTGCCCAGCGCGTCCCGGAAGTGGCCGAGGACCTCCATCTCGCGCGCCAGGTTCACCCGGCGGCCGCCGGAGGAGATCCGGGCCTCCTGGATGACGGCCGAGACGGCCATCCGTTCCTGGATGAGACCGATGATCCGGTCGTCGAGCGCGTCGATGCGCTCCCGGGCGTCACCGATCAGCGTCGCCGCCTCGTCGGTGCGGGCGCCGGTCTTCTCGGTCTGGGTCAGGGCGGTCATGGCTGGGCTCCTCGTGGTGTCGGATGCCCCGGAGCGACCCGGCCCGGAAAACGCAGAACGCCCCGGGCCTGTCGGCCCGGGGCGCCTGGGAAGTCGCTTGTCAGTTGCTCAAGCAGCACGACCATGGCAGCCGGTGGGCCGGTTGCCATAGGTAAAGACGAAGGTCGTGTACTCGCGCATGCCGACAGTATGGACCCCGCGGACGAGCGCGGGCCAAACCGGGTTCGGATGGTGAGACGAAGAGCGTCGGCGGCGCGCCGGTAGAATCGACAAATAACCCCCCTCTCGGGGGACGCTCCCTACCGCCGGAAGGCCGCCGTAGTGTCATCAGCGACTCCCGCTGCCGCGCCCGACGTCTCCAACCCGGACGTAGTCCTCGTTGTCGACTTCGGGGCCCAGTACGCCCAGCTCATCGCCCGCCGCGTCCGTGAGGCCCGGGTCTACAGCGAGATCGTCCCGTCCACCATGCCGGTGGCCGAGATGCTGGCCAAGAACCCGAAGGCGATCATCCTCTCCGGCGGCCCGTCCTCCGTCTACGCGGAGAACGCCCCCCGTCTCGACCGCGCCCTCTTCGAGGCGGGCATCCCCGTCTTCGGTATGTGCTACGGCTTCCAGCTGATGGCGACGACCCTCGGCGGCACCGTCGACAACACCGGCGCCCGCGAGTACGGCCGGACCCCGCTGCACGTCTCCAAGGCCGGCTCCACCCTCTTCGAGGGCACGCCGGTCGAGCAGTCCGTGTGGATGTCGCACGGCGACGCCTGCTCCGCCGCCCCCGAGGGCTTCTCCGTCACCGCGTCCACGGACGTCGTGCCGGTCGCCGCCTTCGAGAACGACGAGAAGAAGCTGTACGGCGTCCAGTACCACCCCGAGGTGCTGCACTCCACGCACGGCCAGCAGATCCTGGAGCACTTCCTGTACCGCGGCGCCGGCATCGAGCCGAGCTGGACCACGGGCAACGTGATCGAGGAGCAGGTCGCGGCCATCCGCGCCCAGGTCGGTGACAAGCGCGCCATCTGCGGTCTCTCCGGCGGCGTCGACTCCGCCGTGGCCGCCGCGCTCGTGCAGAAGGCCATCGGCTCGCAGCTCACCTGCGTCTACGTCGACCACGGCCTCATGCGCAAGAACGAGACCGAGCAGGTCGAGAAGGACTTCGTGGCCGCCACCGGCGTCCAGCTGAAGGTCGTCGACGCGCAGGAGCGCTTCCTCGACGCCCTCGCCGGCGTCTCCGACCCGGAGACCAAGCGGAAGATCATCGGCCGCGAGTTCATCCGGGTCTTCGAGCAGGCGCAGGCCGAGATCGTCGCCGAGTCGGCGGGCACCGGCGAGGACGTCGCCTTCCTCGTCCAGGGCACGCTCTACCCGGACATCGTCGAGTCCGGCGGCGGTACCGGCACCGCCAACATCAAGTCCCACCACAACGTGGGCGGCCTCCCCGAGGACCTGGAGTTCGAGCTCGTCGAGCCGCTGCGCCAGCTCTTCAAGGACGAGGTCCGCATGGTCGGCCAGGAGCTCGGCCTGCCCGAGGAGATCGTCCAGCGCCAGCCGTTCCCCGGCCCCGGCCTCGGCATCCGCATCGTCGGTGAGGTCACCAAGGAGCGCCTGGACCTGCTGCGCGAGGCCGACGCCATCGCCCGCGAGGAGCTCACCGCGGCCGGCCTCGACCGCGAGATCTGGCAGTGCCCGGTCGTCCTGCTCGCCGACGTCCGCTCCGTGGGCGTCCAGGGCGACGGCCGCACCTACGGCCACCCCATCGTGCTGCGTCCCGTCTCCTCCGAGGACGCCATGACGGCCGACTGGTCGCGTCTGCCGTACGACGTGCTGGCCAGGATCTCCACCCGCATCACCAACGAGGTCGCCGACGTCAACCGCGTCGTCCTCGACGTCACCAGCAAGCCGCCGGGCACCATCGAGTGGGAGTAGTCGCTCCCGCAGGCGCGTGAGGCCGCCGTCCCGGGCAACCGGGGCGGCGGCTTCGTCGTGTCCGGGCTCTGGTGACTTCCCCGGCCGGGCGTTACCTTCCGGCGCATGAGCGTGATACCCGACCCCGTCCCCCTCGACCGGCTCCACTTCGCCATGCCGCCCGTCCACGCGACGGCGGAGGAGGAACGCGTCCACCGCAAACAGCGGCTCGCGGGCGCGCTCAGGCTCTTCGGACGGTTCGGCTACGAGGAGGGCGTCTCGGGCCACATCACCGCCCGCGACCCCGAGTACGCCGACTGCTTCTGGGTGAACCCCTTCGGCGCCCCGTTCGAGGAGGTGGCCGCGGGCGACCTCATCCTGGTCAACGGCGAAGGACAGGTCCTCCGGGGCGGCCGGCACGTCAACCAGGCCGCCTTCACCGTGCACGCCGCGGTCCACCGGGCAAGGCCCGACGCCATCGCCGTCGCCCACACCCACTCCCTCCACGGACGGGCCCTGGCCGCACTCGGCGAACTCCTCGACCCGATCACCCAGGAAGCCTGCGCCTTCTACCAGGACCACGCCCTCTACGACGCCTACACCGGAGTCACCGTCGACACCGAGGAGGCCCGCCGGATCGCCGTCGCCCTGGGCACGTTCAAAGCGATCGTGCTCCGCAACCACGGACTCCTCACCGTCGGCACCTCCGTCGACGCGGCGGCCTGGTGGTTCATCGCCCTGGAACGCTGCGCCCAGGTACAGCTGACCGCGCGGGCGGCGGGTAAACCGGTCCTGATCGACCACCGCGAGGCCGTCGCCACCCGCGAGCAGCTCGGCAGCGACCTCGTCGCCTGGATCAACTACCAGCCACTCTGGCGCAGGATCAGCCGAGCGGAGCCCGAACTCCTGTCGTAACACCATCGCTTCACCCTTCTGTACGTCAATGAGATGGCGCGGCAATCACTCCCCGGCGGGGCGCACGCGGCACGCGCGGGAGCCGCCAGTACGACACAATTCCGTGGAATCAACGGCCGGTTGACCCCAGGGCCGCACCGGTACGTGTCGTGTATGAGCTCGGGAAGAGAGCACCGTGGCGGTTCAAGAGGCGAGACAGTACGGCGAGCACGCGACGGCCTGCGCCGGCTGCGCCCACTGCGGACAGGCCGGCCACCGTCGCGCTGTCGCCGCCTTCCTCGCCCGGCGCGACGAACTCGCCGCGGGCCACGGCGTCCCCGCGGCCGTCGCCCACTCGCCGGTCGCCGCCCGCCAATGGGTCTCCGACGAGCTCGCCCAGTCCGCCCGCGCGGTCTCCGCCCACGGCCGGGAGGCCGGGGTGGCCTGGCTCGACCGGGTGCGGCGCGGCAGCCTCGGCGCCGTCTGGGGCACCGTCCCCGCCCTCCTCCTCGGCCAGGCCCTCACCGCCGTCGCGAGCGGCTGGACCGGTGCCCGCACGGCCGGACTCTGCACCGCTCTGGTCCTCGCCGTCCTCCTCAGCGTCGCCGCCCACGCCCACCGGTCCCGCGGCGGTCTCCTCGCCCCTCTGATCGGCGAGGACAACCGGCTCTCCACCACCCGCGCCGTCGTCGCCGCCTGGCTCCTGCTCCTCGGATACACCCTCCTCTTCCTGGCCTTCCTCGCACCGGGCGCGACCGCCTTCGGTCTGGCCCGCGGTGCCGGTCTGCTGACCGTCCTCGCCCTGGTGTCGGCCGTCACCGTGACCGCCCGTCTCGTCGTCACGGCGGGGATCGCGTCCCGCCGCCTCCAGAAGGTGCGCGCCGACCGTCCGCGTGCCGCCGATCTGCTCTGCGACGACAGCGGCCGGGCCTGCCTCGCCGACGTCCAGTACCTCCTCGTCTCCGGCTCCGTCCTTGCCCTGACCGCAGTCGGGCTCGCCCGCCACCCCGACGGGCTCCCCCAGGTGCCCTGGTCCCTCGTGCTCCTCCTCGGCGTCTCCGCGGCCTGGCATCTGGCGGCGAAGTTCACCGAGGGCGTCCGCCCCACGATCCACTCCGTGGTCCGGTCCCGTGAGGCGGGTGACCTCGACGCCCCGATCCGGACGGGCGACGACATCGAGATCCGAGGCTGCGGTTTCGTCCCGCCCGGCGCCGGCGCCCCCGACCCGCTGACCCGGCTGGTCGTCCGCATCGGCCCGGTCCACGCCCACGTGCCGCTGGTCCCGGTCCCGGGCGGTTTCGCCAATCCCACCGACGCGGCCCTGACCGTCCCCCTCCCGGCGGACGTGGAGCCGGGCCGGGTGGAGGTCTCGGTCGTGACGGCGGCCGGCGTCGAGACCAACCGGGTCACGATCGACGTCGTCGACTGAGCGTCAGGCCCCTTCGCGTGTCCCCGGAGCGGGGATGCGGGGAGAATCGTTCCGCGAACACTCGTGCGGGGCGTGGAGAGGTGACCGGCGATGACGGGACAGGCGGATCGGGCGGACGACACGGGCGACACGGGCGACGGCAGGAACGGCAGGACCGGCCACGGCACCGCAGGCAACGGCACCGGCAGCCACGGCACCGCGGGCAACGGCACGGTCGGTGACGGTGACCCCGGACGCCGTGCTGGGTGGAAGGCCTCCGCCGACCGGTGGAAGGCCGTCGCCTCCCGCTACGCGCTCCTTCCGTTGCGGCTCTTCCTCGGCGTCACCTTCGTCTACGCCGCGCTCGACAAGCTCACCGACTCCGCCTTCCTCGCGGACACCGGCAGCGGCTCCATCGGCGAGACCATGCGAGGCGTCCGGGACTCCTCGGCCATTCCCGCCCTGGTCGACCTCGCCCTCGAGAACCCCGCAGGCTTCGGATACGCCATCGCCTTCGGGGAGCTCGCCGTCGGGATCGGAACCCTCCTCGGGCTCTTCGCACGCCTGGCGGCGCTCGGGGGCGCACTGATCTCGCTGAGCCTCTGGCTGACCGTGAGCTGGCAGGTGAACCCGTACTACCTCGGCAACGACCTCGCCTATCTGATGGCCTGGCTCCCGCTGCTGCTGGCCGGGGCGTCCGTGCTGTCGCTGGACCGGCTCCTCGCCGAGCGGCGCCGTATTCGATAGGCGACCCAGGTCGCGAGCCCGGCCGCGGCCAGACCGCCGCAGAGCAGCGGGATCACCGCGTACCACGGAGTCGTCCACGAGCCGGTGGCGTCGCCGGCGTAGACGGCGGCCAGGGTCAGGGCGGTGAGGCCGACGAGAAGCCGGCCGGGGCGGAACTCATGAAGCAGCACGGGTGACCTCCACCTGTCCGATGCCGACCTCGAGCGAGAGGTCCAGGGTGCCCGCCGGGGTGGTCCCGGCCGGCGGGGCGAGCGTGTGGGTCTCGTCGCGGTCCGGCGCGATGTCGATGTCGTTGGGAGGCCGGCCCGGTAGCTGCACGTCGCCGAGGGCCACCTCTGCACGCAGCTTCACCACCGCGCTCTTCGGGACGATCACCTTGAGCTTCCCGGCGCCCACCCCGGCCGTCGTCGACACCGTCGTGCCCGCCGGGACGGGCAGCCCTGACAGATCGAGGGTGCCGACCCCGGTGCCCACCTCGTAGTGGGGCTGCACGGCCGTGACGGACGTCGGTGCCCAGGTCTCCCGGATCCACTCCGTGGTGATCCGGTCGGGCAGCGCCGTGGCCAGCGCCAGCAGCGCCGCCGTCATCACGGTCTGGAAGATCGTGCCGAACCCGGTTCTGCCGAGGAAGCTGCTGACGACCAGGCCGAGACCGAACACCGCGAGGGCGGCGACCAGACCGGTCTGCAGGCTCGTCCCGAGCGGCTCGGTCTCCCAGGTCAGCGCGGTGCCGAGGACGGCCGCGACCATGGCGAGCAGCTGGACGAGGCCACCGATGGAGACCGGGCTCCGCCTGATCGAGGGCTCGGGCCGCCCGGGTGTCGCCGGATCGGGCCCCCACTGGCTGCCGGGCTTCGGCACCTCGCCGTCCACCCTGCCGTCCTCGTCCAGGACGCCGTGCGGTCCCCACAGGTAGCCGACGGCCACCTTGCCCGTCGAGCCGTCCTTGACTATCGGGTCCTTCCACCAGGAGGGGAACTCGACCAGCGGCGGGGCCTTCGTCTCCGGCGGCGCCTCCGAGACCGCGAGAGCGGCGGCGGCGGATTCCACCCGGCCCTCCGGCTCCACCGCGCCCGCCTGCCGGCGCCGTGACCAGACCGCCGCCGCGCACACCACGAACGCCACGAGGAGGGCGGAGCCCACCATCGACCCGCTGTTCAGCATCGACAGGAAGATCCCGCAGCCCACCAGGGCCATCAGCAGGGCGGCGAGCGAGGCACCGGAGACCCGGCCGGTCAGCAGCCTGCGCCCCTCGTTCTCCTCCTCGCCCGCGAGCGGGAGCAGTAGCCAGGCGAAGCCGTAGAAGATGAGCCCGAGGCCGCCCGGCACCGCCAGCACGCCGACCGCGACGCGGAAGATCACCGGGTCCAGGTCGAAGTACCGGCCGAGGCCGCCGCAGACACCGCCCACGACCTTGCTGCCGCGCGAGCGCCGCAGGGGCGGGGCGGAGACGGACTCCGCCGGCGGCGGGGCCTCGTGCTGCGAAGGCATCGAACTCGTCATGCCTCCATGGTGACGGCCCGTGACGCCGAGCGGCACCGGGGCCGACCCTGGCCCGACCCTGATATTCGGCGCCCTCTCTTCCCCGAGGCGGTACCAGGGGCGATCTCAGGGCAGACCCTGATGTCCCGGGCGGGCCGCCCGTGTGACGATCAATGCATGTCCGCAGCCGCTCGTGTCACCGAGACCGACGAACCGCCCGTGCGCAGGCTCTACAGGAGCGCCGACGGGCGGTGGCTCGGCGGTGTCGCCCGCGGCCTCGCCGGCCACCTCGGCCTGCCGGTCGTCTGGGTGCGGGTGCTCTTCATCGTCCTCTCCTTCATGGACGGCCTGGGGGTTCTGATCTACGCGGCGTTCTGGATCGTCGTCCCGCTCGGCGTCGGCGGCCGGACCGCCCCGCGCCCCGTGTTCGAGACCACCCCGGACGGGCGGCGCAGACTGCGCAAGCCCGACCGGGGACAGATCTTCGCCCTGATAGCCCTGGCCATCGGCGGCGCGGTCCTCGTCGGGAACGTCAACGTCGACAGCGACAGCGGGCGGTACGTCTGGCCCACGATCCTGATCTGCGTGGGCGTCGTCCTGGTCTGGAGACAGGCGGACAACGCCCGTCGGGCCAGCTGGACCGACGTCGGGCGTCGCCGGCGCGCCTTCCACCTCGCCCGCGGTCTCGTCGGCGTCGCCCTGGTGGGCACGGGTCTCGCGGTCTTCGTCGTGGTCCGCGGCTCCGTCGCCCAGCTCGGCACGGCCCTCACCGCCGCCGTCGCGGTCCTCACCGGGATAGCGCTGCTCGCGGGACCCTGGCTCGTCCGGATGTCGCAGGACCTCACGGAGGAGCGGACCATGCGCATCCGCGCCCAGGAGCGCGCCGAGGTGGCGGCCCACGTCCATGACTCCGTGCTGCACACCCTCACCCTGATCCAGCGCAGCGCCGACGAGGCAGGGGAGGTGCGCCGCCTCGCCCGCGCGCAGGAGAGGGAGCTGCGGAACTGGCTCTACAAGCCCGAGGGCACCGGCAGGGACGAGGAGCCCGACACCCTCGCGGAGGCGGTGAAGAAGGCCGCGGCGGAGGTCGAGGACAAGCACGGCGTCCCCCTGGAGGTCGTCGTCGTCGGTGACTGTCCGCTCGACGACGGACTGGTCGCGCAGATCCAGGCCGCGCGCGAGGCGATGGTCAACGCCGCCAAGTACGGTGGCGAGGGCGGGGCCGTACAGGTGTACGCGGAGGTGGAGGGCCGCACGGTCTTCGTGTCGGTGCGGGATCGGGGGCCGGGCTTCGACCTGGACGCGGTGCCCGAGGACAGGATGGGCGTACGAGAATCGATCATCGGCCGGATGCAGCGCCACGGCGGTACGGCCCGGCTGCGGTCCGCGCAGGGCGGGGGCACCGAAGTGGAGCTTGAGATGGAGAGGGCGGACGGATGAGCGACGAGACCGGGACAGCGACCGGCACCGGGACCGATGCGGGGGCTGCGGGCACGGGACACAGAGTGCGGGTGGTGCTCGTCGACGACCACCGCATGTTCCGCACAGGGGTGCAGGCCGAGATCGGCCGGACCGAGGTCACCGGCGTCGAGGTGGTCGGCGAGGCGGCCGACGTCGACCAGGCCGTCACCGTCATCACGGCGACCCGGCCCGAGGTCGTCCTCCTCGACGTACATCTTCCTGGTGGCGGCGGGGTGGAGGTGCTGCGGCGCTGCGCGAACCTGATGGGGGCGCCGGAGGACCCGGTCCGCTTCCTGGCCCTGTCGGTCTCCGACGCGGCCGAGGACGTGATCGGGGTGATCCGGGGCGGCGCCCGTGGCTACGTCACCAAGACGATCACCGGGACCGACCTGGTCGACTCGATCTTCCGGGTCCAGGAGGGCGACGCCGTGTTCTCCCCGCGGCTCGCCGGATTCGTCCTGGACGCCTTCGCGTCGACGGACGCCCCGCCCGTGGACGAGGACCTGGACCGGCTGACCCAGCGGGAGCGGGAGGTGCTGCGGCTGATCGCCCGGGGGTACGCGTACAAGGAGATCGCCAAGCAGCTCTACATCTCGGTGAAGACGGTCGAGTCCCACGTCTCGGCGGTGCTCCGCAAGCTCCAGCTCTCCAACCGCCACGAGCTGACCCGCTGGGCGACCGCACGCCGCCTGGTCTGAGCCGCCGGCGGGTCCGCGTCGGCCTTCCGGTTCGTCAGCCCACTCGGGTCGCTCCGGCGAAGGGCATCTCGTCGATCGGGGCGACCCGGATCGGGGCGCCCGGTCGGGGAGCGTGGATCATCTGGCCGCCGCCGATGTAGAGCCCGACATGGCTGATGCCGGAGTAGAAGAAGACCAGGTCACCGGGGGCGAGCTGGGTGCGGGAGACGCGCTGGCCGGCATTGATCTGGGTGTACGTGGTCCGGGGCAGGGAGATGCCCGCGGCGCGCCAGGCGGCCTGGGTGAGGCCCGAGCAGTCGTACCCGGAGGGGCCCGTCGCGCCCCACACGTACGGCTTGCCGAGCTGGGCGCGGGCGAAGGAGATGGCCTCGGCGGCCCGTGCGTTAGGGGCGGTCACCGAGGCGCGCTCGCCTCCCGAGGAGCGGTCGGCGCGGACCGTCGCGGAGCCGCCGGAGGCGGTCGTACCGTCCGGTCCGCCTGACGAGCCGCCGGTGCCGTCCCGGCCCGCCGTGGCCGCCTCGTACCGGGCCCGTTCCTCTGCGGTCAGCCGGGCGAGCAGGGTCCGTGCCGCCTGGAGCCTGTCGAGTACGGCCGCCTTCTGGCGCCGCAGCTCCGTCTCGTGCTCTCGCAGCGAGGTCAGGCGCCCCTCCGACTCGGCGCGCAGCTGCCGGATCGCGCCCAGTTCCCGCCGTACGGCACTGACGGCGGCGGCCTGCCGGTCCCCGGCCTTCTCGGCGAGGGCGGCCCGCTCCAGGTACTGGACGGGGTCGGAGGTGAGGGCGAGCCGCACGGCGGGGTCGAGGCCGCCGGACCGGTACTGTGCGGCGGCCATGGCCCCGAGCCGGTCCCGGGCGGTGTTGAGCCGCTGGGTTCTGCGGGCGGCCTCGTCGCGCAGCCGGTCGAACGAGGCGCGTGCCTCGTCGGCCTTCTCCTTCGCCCCGTTGTACCGCTCGGTGGCGACCTCGGCCTCCTCGTAGAGCCGGTCGACCTTCGCCTTGACCTGGGCGGTGGTGGGCCGGGGCTCGGCCTGCGCGGACCCCTCGAAGAGGGTCGTGGTCGCGGCGGAGGCGAGGGCGAGGGTGGCGGCGGTGCGGACCGCCTGCCCACCGAGGGGCGACTGCTTGGGTTTTCGGTGTGCTGCCACGAGGGCGGGTCACATCCTCTGCCTGAGGGGAACGGGCCCGCCGGGGGCCGACGGCGGGCCGCACAGGGGAGACGGACCGCCGCCGGGTTTCTCGGCGGGGGCGGCCGACAACCGCCGGATCGCCGGCGGTGGTGGGGAGCCGGCCACCTGGTGCAGGACGCTAAACCTGGGGTCACGGCCGCACGGTGAGTTGACCGCTATTGGCGACAGTTGACGGTCGAGGAGCGTTCTCTTTCGCCCGGAGCGCCGGACCGGGGAACATTGCGGCGGTCGGCCGACCGAAGCGACGGAGCGGGTGGACCCGGCCCGAGGGCGGTGGTAGGGGCCCGGTTAGGCTCCGCCCCATGGACGTACTCATCAATGTCTTCGTCGCCCTGCACATCATCGGTATCGCCTCCCTGCTGGGCGGATTCCTCACCCAGATGAAGGCGATGGGAGCCGGTACGGCCCGCTTCAGCCCCGCGATGCTGCACGGCGCGCTGACCATGCTGGTCACCGGCGTCGCGCTCGTCGGCCTGAACCAGGCGGACGACCAGACCGTGAACAACGTCAAGATCGGCATCAAGCTGGCCGTCCTCGTGGTGGTCCTCGGCCTGGTCTACGTGAAGCGCGACGAGGAGAAGGTCGACAAGGGCCTTTTCGCCGCCGTCGGCGGCCTGACCACGGCGAACATCTTCATCGCGACCCTCTGGGTGTGAGCGCTTCCACAGAGACCGTCCCGAAGGCGGGCCCGGATGTCGGTGGGGCGTCCTAGACTCGTGAGGCGATGAGCAGCCTCTTTGACGACAGCTTCCTGGCCGGCCTCCAGAACCACTCCTCGGAGGAGCCCCCGCCCCACCCCGAGGACCACGAGCACGGCTCCCCGGCCGTGGAGGAGGTCCCGCACGACCTCTTCGGGGAGCACTTCGACGTGCCTCCGCCCGCCCGGGACTCCCACTACCGGGACGGCGCCCCCCGCCCCGTCGTGGACCCCGCCGCGCTCCTGGACGGGCTGAACGAGCAGCAGCGCGCCGCCGTCGTCCACACCGACACCCCGCTGCTCATCGTCGCCGGCGCCGGCTCCGGCAAGACCCGGGTGCTCACCCACCGCATCGCCCACCTCCTGGGCACGCGGCACGTGCACCCCGGCCAGATACTGGCGATCACCTTCACGAACAAGGCCGCGGGCGAGATGAAGGAGCGCGTCGAGCACCTCGTCGGCCCGCGCGCCAACGCCATGTGGGTCATGACGTTCCACAGCGCCTGTGTCCGCATCCTGCGCCGCGAGTCGAAGAAGCTGGGCTTCACCTCTTCCTTCTCGATCTACGACGCCGCCGACTCCAAGCGGCTGATGTCCCTGGTCTGCCGGGACCTGGACCTCGACCCGAAGAAGTTCCCGCCGAAGTCGTTCAGCGCCAAGATCTCGAACCTCAAGAACGAGCTGATCGACGAGGAGACCTTCGCGGACCAGGCCGTCGACGGCTTCGAGAAGACGCTCGCCGAGGCGTACCGGATGTACCAGGCGCGGCTGCGCGAGGCCAACGCCCTGGACTTCGACGACATCATCATGACGACGGTGCACCTGCTCCAGGCGTTCCCCGACGTCGCCGAGCACTACCGCCGCCGGTTCCGGCACGTCCTCGTCGACGAGTACCAGGACACCAACCACGCCCAGTACACGCTGGTGCGGGAGCTCGTCGGCACGGGATACGAGGACCTCGGCCCGGCGGAGCTGTGCGTCGTCGGTGACGCCGACCAGTCGATCTACGCCTTCCGCGGCGCGACGATCCGCAACATCCTCCAGTTCGAGGAGGACTACCCGGACGCCACCACGATCCTCCTGGAGCAGAACTACCGCTCCACGCAGACGATCCTCTCCGCGGCCAACGCCGTCATCGAGCGCAACGAGTCGCGCCGCCCCAAGAACCTGTGGACGAACGCGGGCGCGGGCGCGCAGATCACCGGATACGTCGCGGACACCGAGCACGACGAGGCCCAGTTCGTCGCCGACGAGATCGACCGGCTCACGGACACGGGCGAGGCCAAGGCCGGGGACGTCGCCGTCTTCTACCGGACGAACGCCCAGTCGCGTGTCTTCGAAGAGATCTTCATCCGCGTCGGACTGCCCTACAAGGTCGTCGGCGGCGTGCGCTTCTACGAGCGCAAGGAGGTCAGGGACGTCCTCGCCTACCTGCGCGTCCTCGCCAACCCCGAGGACAACGTCCCTCTGCGCCGCATCCTCAACGTCCCCAAGCGGGGCATCGGTGAGCGTGCCGAGGCGATGATCGACGCCCTCTCGCTCCGCGAGAAGATCACCTTCCCGCAGGCCCTGAAGCGGGTCGACGAGGCGTACGGCATGGCCGCCCGCTCGGCGAACGCCGTCAAGCGCTTCAACGTGCTCATGGACGAGCTGCGCACGGTCGTCGAGTCCGGCGCGGGACCCGCCGTCGTCCTGGAGGCCGTCCTGGAGCGCACGGGCTATCTGGCCGAGCTCCAGGCCTCGACCGACCCGCAGGACGAGACCCGCATCGAGAACCTGCAGGAACTCGCGGCCGTGGCGCTCGAGTTCGAGCAGGAGCGCGGCGAGGAGCCCGCGACGCTCGCCGAGTTCCTGGAGAAGGTCGCTCTCGTCGCCGACTCGGACCAGATCCCGGACGAGGACGAGGAGGGCCGGGGCGTCATCACCCTGATGACGCTGCACACCGCGAAGGGCCTCGAGTTCCCGGTGGTGTTCCTCACCGGCATGGAGGACGGCGTCTTCCCGCACATGCGCGCCCTCGGCCAGGCGAAGGAACTGGAGGAGGAGCGGCGCCTCGCGTACGTCGGCATCACGCGGGCACGTGAGCGGCTCTACCTCACGCGGTCGTCGATGCGCAGCGCCTGGGGCCAGCCCTCGTACAACCCGGCCTCGCGTTTCCTGGAGGAGATCCCGACCACGTACCTGGAGTGGAAGCGGACCGGTCCGATGGCGAAGCCCGCCGGGCCTACCTCGGGGATCACCTCCTCGCTCTCCTCGTCCCGTGCGCGCTCCGGCCCCTCGGGCTTCGCCACCCGGCGCGCCGGCGGGGACAAGCCGGTGATCTCGCTCCAGGTCGGCGACCGGGTCACGCACGACCAGTTCGGGCTCGGCACGGTCATGGCGATGAAGGGCATGGGCGCCGACGCCGAGGCGACGATCGACTTCGGTGACGAGAAGCCGAAGCGGTTGCTGCTGCGGTACGCGCCGGTCGAGAAGCTGTAGTCGCAGCGGTACGACAGAGGGCCCCGGCTTCGGCCGGGGCCCTCTGTCGTGCGTACGGGTAGGCGGGTCTCAGGCGGTCGGGTCGAGACCGTGGCTGCGGAGCCAGGCCAGCGGGTCGATCGCGGAGCCGCCGCCGGGCCGGACCTCGAAGTGGAGGTGGGGGCCGGTGGAGTTGCCGGAGTTGCCGGAGTACGCGATGACGTCGCCGGCCTTGACGTAACCCGAGCGGATCTTGGTGCTGCTCAGATGGCAGTACCAGGTCTCGGTGCCGTCGGGGGCGGTCACGATCGCCATGTTGCCGTAGGCGCCGTTCCACTGCGTGCGGACGGTGCCGTCGGTGGCGGCCATCACGGGGGTTCCGTACTGCACGGGGAAGTCGATGCCGGTGTGTACGGACATCCAGTTGACGCCGGACTGGCCGTAGCGGGCGCTGAGCTGGTGGAGCTTGACCGGCAGCAGGAACTTCGGACGCATCGCCTCCTTGCGGGCGGCCTCCTCCTCGCGCTTCTTCTTCTCGGCCGCCTGGCGGACCTTGAGGTCGATGCGTTCCTGGGTGCGGCTGGCGCGGTCGCCGAAGTCGCGGGCGTCGGCGCTGAGCGCGGCGAGCTGGGTGTCGAGCGCGTTGTTGGCGGCGACCTGCTTGACCGAGCCGGGGTCGGCGGCGGCGAGGGAGGTCGTGTCGTCCTTCTTCTGCCCGCCGTCGGTACCGGTTCCGGTGAGTCCGCCGACGGAGGCGGCGGCGATGCCGGCGACCCCCATGACGCATGCGGAGGGGACGGCGACGGTCAGCAGCGCGGACCGCTTGGCGGGGGTGCGGCGCCGGCCGCGGCCGCCGCCGGAGGAGCGGCGCACGGGGCGGCCGGCGACGGGGGAGTCGGTGCGGAGTTCGATGGCGGGCTCGTCGTCGCGGTCATCGGCGTCGGCGTCGCCGTGGTCCTGGTGGTCGTCGGAGAGGTCGTACGCGGCCTCGGTGCCGTCGTATTCCGTCTCCGCGAGGTCCTCGGCGCCGTGGGCGTCCTCGTACGGCGCGAACTCCGCGGTGTGCTCGGCCTGCGGGGTGTACTGGTGGGGGACGACCGGCTCGGCTTCCGGGGCGGCGTGGTTCCACGCGGTGGCGTCGTAGGCGCCGGTGTCGGTCGCGAAAGCGGGGGCGGCCCACTGGCCGGTGGTGTCGTAGGCCTCGTGGCCGTACGTGCCCTGGGCGGCGTAGGCGCCGGAGTGGGCGGTCTCGTACTGGCCGGTGTGCTGGGTGTCGGTCCAGGCGGAGGCGTCCCACTGGCCGGTGGTGTCGTACGAGCCGGTGGCGTCGTAGGAGGGGGCGGCGTCGTACGTGGTGGCGGCGTCGTACTGCTGCGGGGCTGCGTCGTACTGACCCGTCGCCGTCCCGTACGCGCTCGTGGCGGCGTAGGCGCCGGTGGTGTCCCACTGTCCGGTGGTGTCCCACTGGCCGGTCGTGTCGTACTGACCGGGGACGCCGTACTGCCCCGTCGTGTCGTACTGCGTGGTGTCGAACTGCCCCGTCGTTCCGTACGCGCCGGTGGTGTCGTACCCGCTGAGGTCCCACTGGCCGCTCTGGTCGGACCGGCCGTCGGCGTAGGCGCCGAAGAGGGGGTCGGTGTCGAAGCTGCCGGTGGGGTGGGCGCCGTCTCCGACGTACCCGGCGTGGGGGTGCTGGTCGTTCACCAACGTCTCTCTCGCCTCGGCAGCAGGACCAGTCCGGGGCGGCCCGACGAGGGGTGTCCCGGGGGTAAGCAGTGGCGCGACTGTACCCGGCGGTATGCGCGGCCGACAATCTTCGGAGGGGTCGGGAGCCGCAGGAAAAGGGCAATCGGCAGTGTTTCGCCAGCTCATGGGAAGAGCTTTGGCCTTGTGTTCGAGAAACGTTCGAAGAACAGTCCCGGAGTGTCAGGCGACGGAGCTGGCTCCGGGCTCCTCCTCCCAGGCCCGCCGGGCCTCGGATCCGCCCGCGTCGAGGGCCTCCAGGACCCCGGCGGCCACCGTCGGGTGCACGGGCAGCGCGAGATGGCCGATCCCGCTGACCCGTACGTTGTGCGCGAGCAGGTCGGGGTGGTCGAGGCGGGCCGTCTCCACCGGCACCATCACCTGGTCGAGATCGCTCCAGAAACTCACGAACCGGGTCCGGCAGCCCGGCGAGGGCTCGGCGAGCTCCGTCAGCACCGCCGATCCGGGGCGCATCTGCCGTACCAGCGGATGCGCGTCGGCGAGCGGCGCCACGGTGGTGCCGGAGTGCGGGGTGCCGAGCATGACCAGGGTCCGTACCCGGCCGTCACCGCCGAGACGCTGTACGTAATAGCGGGCGACGAGCCCGCCCAGGCTGTGACCAACGATGTCGACCTCGGCGTGTCCCGTCCGCGCACGGATCTCCTCCACGCGGCGCCCGAGCAGCTCGGCGGCGGTCCGCAGGTCACAGGTGAGCGGTGAGTAGTTGATCGACTCGACGCAGTCACGGCCGCTCCGGGCGAGGGAGCGGCGCAGCAGGACGAAGACCGAGCGGTTGTCCCCGAAGCCGTGCAGGAGGACGACCGGGCGCCGGCCAGGGGTGATCGTGGCCGCGGGAGCGGCCGGCGAGAGGCGCTCGGCGACGATCCCGGACGGGTACAGAACGAGGTGTCCGGTGAGGATCGCCAGCTCCAGCGCGGTGGCCTTCATCAGACCGGTGACCTTGCTGAGCTCCATGGCCGGCCTCCCGAAGCGGCACGCGGGGCCGGACGGCACGCCGGTGCGCCGCGCCTCCGCGCCGCACGGACGGCGGCACGGAGGCGCAGCGGACCTCGTCGCGGCTCCCTTCGCGACCGGGCCCCGCTTGCGGCTGGTGGGCCCAGGAGGAGGGCCCGTAAGCGGGGAACGGCGCGGAGCGAACATGTCCCACGTGTGATTTCCCCCTCGCTCGCCTCCGCGAAACGGCCCGGTGCGGGATGCTGGAGATAACGTTCGTTCACCTCCCCGGCAATCAGGCGCGGGGGTCGCATGTGGAGGCAGTGATGGGTGTGAGCGGTCCGATCCGCGTGGTCGTCGCCAAGCCGGGTCTCGACGGCCACGATCGCGGAGCCAAGGTGATCGCGCGGGCACTCCGCGACGCCGGCATGGAGGTCATCTACACCGGGCTCCACCAGACGCCCGAGCAGATCGTCGACACCGCGATCCAGGAGGACGCCGACGCGATCGGCCTCTCGATCCTCTCCGGGGCGCACAACACGCTGTTCGTGAAGGTCCTGGAACTTCTCAAGGACCGGGACGCGGAGGACATCAAGGTCTTCGGCGGCGGCATCATCCCGGACGCGGACATCGCGCCGCTGAAGGAGAAGGGCGTCGCGGAGATCTTCACGCCGGGTGCCACGACGACGTCCATCGTGGACTGGGTGAACGCGAACGTCCGCGTGGCCGCGTAACCCGATCCGGTCGGCCGCGTAATTCCGTCCGGATCGGCCGCGTCCCAGCGGCCGCGCCGTCATGCCTCCCGGCGCTCGCGCGCCTCCCGGCCCTCAGGGCCCTCCCGAAGCGTTCACGGGAGGGCCTTCGTCGTGTCAGGGGCCCGGCGGCGCGGGAAGCTGCCCGCCGGGGGAGTCCGGTGACGATTCGAGGTCCAGGAGCTCGGCCCTCATCGCCGCGCGCAGGCGGAGCGTGGAGACCAGGCGCTGAAAGGCCTCGGACCAGTAGCCGCCCGCGCCGGGGGAGGTGTCCTCCGCCTCGTCAGGTCTGGCCGTCAGCGATTCCAGCTGCCGCGCCGCCTCCGGGGCGAGGCAGCGCTCCGCGAGGCCCATCACCCCGCTGAAGCTCCAGGGATAGCTGCCCGCCTCGCGTGCGATGTCGAGGGCGTCGATCACCGCCCCGCCCAGCGGCTCCGCCCAGGGCACCTCGCAGACGCCGAGCAGCTGGAACGCCTCCGACAGGCCGTGCGCCGCGATGAACGAGGCGACCCAGCGCGCCCGTTCCCCCGGAGGGAGCGTCGACAGGAGCTGGGCCCGCTCGGCCAGCGACGCGGTGCCGGGACCCGTCGCGGGCGGGATGGCGGGGGACCCGAGCAGCGCGCGCGACCAGGCCGCGTCCCGCTGCCGTACCGCCGCCCGGCACCAGGCCGCGTGCAGTTCGTCCCGCCAGTCGTCGGCGACCGGAAGCGCCACGATCTCCTCCGGGCCGCGCCCCCTGAACCGGAGCGGCCAGCACGACAGCGGAGCGGCCTCGACGAGCTGGCCCAGCCACCAGGACCGCTCGCCTCGCCCGGCCGGAGGCGACGCCACGAGGCCGTCCCGCTGCATGGCCGTGTCGCACTCGTGCGGGGCCTCCACGGTGATCGTCGGCGACTCCGCCGTCCGGTCGAGTCCGACGCAGGTGATCGCGCGGGCCGCCATCCGGCCCGCGAGCGCCGAGGCCGGCAGGGCGGACAGCAGTTCGGCGGCGGTCGCGCGGACGTTACGGCTGCGGTCGCCGAGGGCCGCCTCCAGGAACTCCTCGTCCGCCGCCGAGAGTCCCGACCGCAGGGAGTCGACGAACATCAGCCGGTCCTCGGCCCGCTCGGCTGACCAGGTGGACGCGAGGAGGGCGAGACCTGCCGCCGGGTCCTCCGCCCGTACGGCCGCGAGCAGGGCCACCCGCTCGGCGAACAGGCCCTCGTCCCACAGGGCGCGCACCGCCTCCCGGTCGCCCGGAGCCGGGAGGGAGCCGCCCGCGCCCGTGCCGCGGAGGGCGAACCTCCACTCGGGGTTGAGCCGGGCCAGCCACAGGCCGCGCGGTCCGGCGAGCCGGAGCGCCTGGGGCCGCAGATCGGTACGGGCCCGCGCCGCGTCGAGGAGTGCGGGCAGGCCGGCGGCCGGGGCCTTGTATCCGCGCTCGTTGGCGAGAGCGAGCCACTGCGGCAGCAGTTCGGCGAGATCGGGGGCGGCCCCGCGCCGTCCGGCGGGCGAGGGTGCGGCGCGCCCGGCGAGCAACTGGTCGAGCCGCCGCCGGGCCGCCGGGGGCAGCGGTCTGCGCGGGTCCTCGGGCGCGGGGTCCGGAGGCGTCGCGGCGGGCCCGGGGCGCAGCCCGGCCCTCCGCCGTACGGTGTGCAGCGCGGCGGCGTCGAGGAGTGCGCCGGGCAGGTCCCCGGCCGCTGTCCCGGCGAGTCCGGCGGGCGGGCGCCGGTCCGTACCGAGCAGCGCCGAGGTGACGAGCTCCTCCCAGAGGCCCTTGTCAGCACCGTCGGCGGTAGGAACGCCACCGGCGGGAACGGCTGCGGTGGGGACTTCGGCGGTGGCGACGGTGGTGGTCGGAGCGGCGCCGGCGGGAGCGGTCGTCGTGAGAACCACGGTGGTGGGCGGCGTCGTGCTCTTCTCCATCGGGGTCCTCGGGGCGGGCCGGGTGCGGTGGGCGGATGTCATATCAGCGGGACCGTCTCTCCGGGAGCCTCCGGGGACCAGGCGGCGAGGGGGGTGAACCCGCGGTGCCCGCACTCCCCGAAGACCGTGACCGGGGCACCGCCCGACAGGGCGACGAGGCGCCAGAGCCCGGGCCTCGACTGGGCGGTGGGCGTCAGTGGCAGGGCCTCGCGGCCGTCCGCGTCGGCGAGTTGCCAGCCGTACTCCGCGCGCGCGGGAACGACCTCGCTCAGCGTCACGGGCCAGGAGTCCAGCCACGGGTCCTCGCGCAGCGCCCGGCCGTACGCGTCGAGGGCCTCGCCCACCGGGCCGCCCGGCGGCGGTACCGCGGGGGCGGCGACCGGGACGAACGGCTCGCCCGGCTCCGCGCGCAGCCGGCCGGAGCCCGCGTGCGGCGTGACCTCGCCGTCGAGCACCGAGCCCACGGGCAGGGCCAGTCGGGGTGCCCTGCCCGCCGCGCCGAAGGACAGGAGCAGAGCCGTGCGCCCGCTCGTCGTGCCGTGCAGCCAGACGCGCCGGGTGGTCAGCCGGGCGTCGGCCGCGTCGTACTGCGCGAGGACGAGCCAGTGGTCCCGCACCGGGGCGCCGTCGGCCGGGGCGGTGAGGCCGACCCGGGTCCGTACGGTCGTCGCGAACGGGGCGGGCAGCCGGTCGACGGTGAGCCAGGCCCGGTCGAGCAGATGGGTCAGCGCGCACTCCTCCAGGAGCCGCACGGGCCAGCCGGGACCCGAGCCCGGTATCGAGGCCAACTCCCGGACACGCCCAGCGAGTCCCGGGGCCTGGGCGTCGACCATGCGGGCCGCCGTCTCCTCCCACACTCCGTACCCGGACTGCTCGGCTGTCGCCAGGCCGCCGCGCAGCAGGTCGGAGAGCCGCTGCTCGAGTTCCTGCGCGCCCGAGGTGATCCGGGCGGCCCGCCGCTCGGCCCTGCGGCGAGCGGCCTCGGGATCCGCCGGGCCTTCGGGCGCGGCGCCCGCCCGGGTCTCCCGGGACGTGCTCTCCGCGCGCCCGTTCCGTGTGGCGAGCCAGGGCGCGGCCCACTCGGGCACGGCGGCGACCTCGACGGCCGTGCCGTCCGAGGCCTGGAGGAGCAGCAGCCCGAGCGCGTGCTTGCAGGGGGATCTGCGGCTGGGGCAGTCGCACAGGTACGCGGGCCCCGTGATGTCGACGGCCGTCCGGTACGGCGCGCTGCCGCTGCCCTGGCACAGACCCCACACCGCGCCCTCGCCGCAGCCCGTGCCGGACCACGGCCCGGCCGTGCCGAGCTTGCTTCCCGCGCTGCGCGAGGTCTCGTCAGGAGCCAGGGCAAGGACCTGATCCACCGTCATGCGCACCCCCATGGCATTCATGTCCCCGACGGTAGAGGCCACCACTGACAAGCGGCTGTGGCCTGCGTGTTCGAAGGGTGTGGGGAGGCGGTGAAGGGATTTGACTTTACCCTTCCTTTACGATTCTCTGCGCGAGACCGACTGATCCACGATCGAACCGCCGCCCAGGGGACCCCGTAATGAAGCGCACCACCCGCACCACCCGTACCGCCGTCTCGGTGCTCGCCGCCGCCGGCCTGGCCCTGGGCCTCGGCGCCTGCTCCGAGGTCGCCGAGAAGGCCGTCGACCAGGTCGACAAGGGCGTGACCGAGTCCTACGAGGTCACCTACGAGGTCACGGGCAAGGGCGTCGAGTCCATCGACTACCACGCCGGCCAGGGCTCCGCGATGGAGCCGAAGCTCGAGTCGGAGAAGAAGCCGGCCACGCCGTGGAAGAAGACGGTGAAGCTGACGGGCATCATGCCGCCGGCCGTCATGCCGGTCGCGCTCGACCCGCGCGACCTCACCTGCAAGGTCATCTACCAGGGCAAGGTCATCAAGGAGGCCAAGGCCGAGCAGGCGATGGCGGGCGGCTGCGTCGCCGTCTCCCCGGTCGTGGGCTGACCATCGTCCGACTCCGGGCGCGCGGACCCTCCCTCGCGCCACGCGTGAGCTGACCCTCCCTCACGTGCCGAACTCCCCCTGACCAGCGGTGACATCCGATTGTCAGTGGCATGGTGCACCTTGGAAGGCACAGCAGGTCGAACGATCTGGAGGGGGATCCATGCCCGTGCCCGAAACCATCGCGCAGCCCGGTTCCGGTGTCGAGACGGACACCGGACCGGGGCGGCCGCAGCCCGTGACCGAGGTCCTGCGGCCGCACGCGGAGCACGCCTTCGCCGACGAACTCGCCGCCCTCGCCGCAGCCGACGACCGCCCCAGGCCCGCTCGCTGGCGGCTCTCGCCGTGGGCCGTCGCCACCTATCTCCTCGGCGGCACCCTCCCCGACGGGACGGTCGTCACACCGAAGTACGTCGGACCGCGCCGCATCGTGGAAGTCGCCGTCACCACCCTCGCCACCGACCGCGCCCTGCTGCTGCTCGGCGTGCCAGGCACCGCCAAGACCTGGGTCTCCGAGCACCTCGCCGCCGCCGTCAGCGGCGACTCCACCCTCCTCGTGCAGGGCACCGCCGGCACCCCCGAGGAGGCCGTCAGGTACGGCTGGAACTACGCCCGGCTCCTCGCCGAAGGCCCAAGCCGGGACGCCCTCGTACCGAGCCCCGTGATGCGGGCGATGGCGCAGGGCATGACGGCCCGGGTGGAAGAGCTCACCCGCATCCCCGCCGACGTGCAGGACACGCTCATCACGATCCTGTCCGAGAAGACCCTCCCCGTTCCCGAACTGGGCCAGGAGGTGCAGGCCGTCCCCGGCTTCAACCTGATCGCCACGGCCAACGACCGTGACCGGGGCGTCAACGAACTCTCCAGCGCGCTGCGCCGCCGTTTCAACACCGTGGTCCTGCCGCTGCCCGCCACGGCGGAGGCGGAGGTCGACATCGTCGCCCGCCGCGTCGAGCAGCTCGGGCGCTCCCTGGAACTTCCGGCCCTGCCGGAAGGCGTCGACGAGATCCGCCGGGTCGTCACCGTCTTCCGCGAACTGCGCGACGGGGTCACGACCGACGGGCGGACGAAGGTCAAGTCCCCCTCGGGGACGCTCTCCACGGCCGAGGCGATCTCCGTCGTCACCGGCGGCCTCGCCCTCGCCGCGCACTTCGGCGACGGCGTCCTGCGGCCCGCGGACGTCGCCGCGGGGATCCTCGGCGCCGTCGTCCGCGACCCGGCGGCCGACCGGCTCGTCTGGCAGGAGTATCTGGAGACGGTGGTCAGAGAAAGAGACGGCTGGAAGGACTTCTACCGCGCCTGCCGCGAGGTGAGCCATGACGGGAGGTGAGCGCGTGGCGTCCGGTGAGGGGATGGTGTCGGCTGCGCGTGCGGCGTCGGCTGCGCGTACGGCCTCGGGTGAAGGCCCGGCTTCGGGTGAGGGTCTGGCCTTCGGTGAGGGTCTGGCGTCCGGTGGGCGCCTGACGTCCCCCGGCATGGTCCGGCGCGGAGGCGGGCCGTTGCTGCTCGGCGTGCGGCACCACGGGCCCGGATCGGCGCGTGCCGTGCGGGCCGCCCTGGAGGCGGAGCAGCCGGCCGCGGTGCTCGTCGAGGGTCCGGCCGAGGCGGACGCACTCGTCGCGCTCGCCGGGGACCCCGGCATGCGGCCCCCGGTCGCGCTGCTCGCCCACGCCGTGGACGACCCGGGGCGGGCCGCGTTCTGGCCCATGGCCTCGTTCTCGCCCGAGTGGGTCGCGATCCGCTGGGCCCTCGACCATGGCGCCGCCGTCCGGTTCATCGACCTGCCCGCCACCCACACCCTCGCCGCCTCCGACCCCACCTGGAGCGACGGCGACGACGGTGAGGAGGGCTTCTCCGGGGGCGGCAGGCGGATCGACCCGATCGCGGAACTCGCCGGGGCGGCCGGGGCCACGGGGGCCGCCGGGGACGGGGCCGCCGAGCGCTGGTGGGAGGACGTCGTCGAACTGTGCTCCGCCGGCGACGCCGTCGGCCCCACCGCCCCGTTCGAGGCCCTCGCCGAGGCCATGGGCGCACTCCGCGAGGCGTACGGGCACGGGGGTCACCCCCGCGACCTCGTCCGCGAGGCGTACATGCGGATCCAGCTCCGCGCCGCCCGCAAGGAGTTCGGCGACTCCGTCGCCGTCGTCTGCGGCGCCTGGCACGTCCCCGCCCTCACCCGGAAGACCACCGTCGCCGCCGACCGCGCCCTGCTCAAGGGCCTGCCCAAGGTGAAGGCCGAGCTGACCTGGGTCCCCTGGACCCACCGCAGGCTCGCCCGCCGCTCGGGGTACGGCGCGGGGATCGACGCGCCCGGCTGGTACGAGCACCTCTTCTCCGCACCCGACCGGCCCGTCGAGCGCTGGATGACCAAGGTCGCCGGGCTCCTCAGGGCCGAGGACCACCCCGTCTCCCCCGCCCATGTCATCGAGGCCGTCCGGCTCGCCCGGAACCTGGCCGCCCTGCGCGGGCGGCCGGCCCCCGGCCTCGACGAGACGACCGACGCCGTCCGCGCCGTACTGTGCGAGGGCTCCGACGTGCCCCTCGACCTCGTCCGGGACCGCCTGGTCGTCGGCGACGTCCTCGGCGAGGTCCCGGCCGGCGCCCCCGCCGTGCCCCTCCAGCACGACCTGGCCCGCCGCCGGCGGAGCCTGCGCCTCAAGCCCGAGGCCACCGAGCGCACGCTCGAACTGGACCTCCGCAAGGACATGGACGGCGAGCGCAGCCGGCTCCTTCACCGGCTGCGGCTCCTCGGCGTCGGCTGGGGCGAGCCGGCCGCCGGCCGGGCCGGCACCGGAACCTTCCGGGAGACCTGGCGGCTGCGCTGGGAGCCCGAGCAGCACGTCCAGGTCGCCGAGGCGGGCGTCTGGGGCACCACCGTCGAGGCCGCCGCCACCGCCAGGGCCCGCTCCCGGGCCGAGGCGGCGACCGCGCTCGCCGACATCACCGCCCTCGCCGAGCAGTGCCTCCTCGCCGGGCTGAGCGGCGCGCTCCCCGTCGTGATGCGGTCACTCGCCGACCGGGCCGCCCTCGACACCGACGTCTCCCACCTCGCGGAGGCCCTCCCGGCGCTGGCCCGCTCGCTGCGCTACGGCGATGTCCGCGGCACCGACACGGAGGCCCTCGCCGAGGTCGCGGCCGGTCTCGCCGAGCGGATCTGCGTCGGCCTGCCGCCCGCCTGCGCCGGGCTCGACACCGACGCGGCCACCGCCATGCGCGAGCGGATCGACGAGGTGCACCAGGCCATCGGCCTGCTGCCGGACGCCGCCGGGCCGGCCGACCGCTGGGCCGGCGTCCTGCGCCGGCTCGCCGACCGTGACCGGGTGCCGGGCGTCCTCAGGGGCCGGGCCGCCCGGATCCTCCTGGACGAGGGCCGGATCGCCGACCGCGAGGCCGCCCTGCTGATGAGCCGGGCCCTCTCGCCCGGCACCCCGCCGGCCGACGCCGCCGCGTGGATCGACGGCTTCGCCGGCGGGGCCTCCGGCGGCGGGCTGCTCCTCGTCCACGACGAGCGGCTCCTCGGCCTGGTCGACGACTGGCTCACCGGCGTTCCTGCCGGGGCCTTCACCGATGTCCTGCCGCTGCTGCGCCGCACCTTCTCCACGTACGAGCCGGCAGCGCGCCGCACCCTCGGTGAACTGGTCGCCCGCGGTCCGGGAGCCGGCGGCCCCGGGCACTCCGCGCCGGGCGTCCCCGGCTTCGCCGCCACGCTCGACCGGGAGCGGGCGGACGCCGTGCTGCCCCTCCTCCACCTCGTCCTCGGTACGGAGGTCATGGCATGAGCAGCAGCACAGGCATGAGCAGCAGCACTGGGACGAGCAGCCCAGGGACGACCAGCGCCGGGACGGGCACGCGAACGGCGGACGACGAGCGGCTGCGCCGCTGGCGGCTCGTCCTGGGCGGCGGGGAGGCCGACGGCACAGGCCGCCCGCTCACCGGCACCGACGCCGCCGTGGACGGAGCCCTCACCGCCCTGTACGGGCGCGCGGACCGGGGCGGCGACCGCACAGGACGGGACCGCTCGGCAGGGCTCGGCGCCTCGGCGCCCTCCGTCGCCCGCTGGCTCGGCGACATCCGCACGTACTTCCCCAGCTCCGTCGTCCAGGTCATGCAGCGCGACGCGATCGACCGCCTCGGCCTCGCCACCCTCCTCCTGGAACCGGAGATGCTGGAGGCCGTCGAGGCGGACGTGCACCTCGTCGGCACCCTGCTCTCCCTCCACAAGGCCATGCCGGACACCACCAGGCGGACCGCGCGGGCCGTCGTGCGCAAGGTCGTCGACGACCTGGAGAAGCGTCTGGCCACCCGCACCAGGGCGACGCTCACCGGGGCCCTCGACCGTTCCGCCCGGATCAGCAGGCCCCGGCAGCGGGACATCGACTGGGACCGCACGATCCGCGCCAACCTCAAGAACTACCTGCCCGAGCACCGCACGGTCGTCCCCGAGCGGCTCGTCGGCCACGGCCGGGCCTCCCAGGGGGTGAAGAAGGAGGTGGTGCTCTGCGTCGACCAGTCGGGCTCCATGGCGGCCTCCGTCGTCCACGCCTCCGTCTTCGGAGCGGTGCTCGCCTCCATGCGGTCGATCGCCACCCGGCTCGTCGTCTTCGACACGGCCGTCGTGGACCTGACCGACCGGCTCGACGACCCCGTCGACGTCCTGTTCGGCACCCAGCTCGGCGGCGGCACCGACATCAACCGTGCCCTCGCCCACTGCCAGACGAAGATCACCCGCCCGGCCGACGCCGTCGTCGTCCTCATCAGCGACCTGTACGAGGGGGGCATCCGCGACGAGATGCTGAAGCGGGTCGCGGCGATGAAGGCCGCCGGGGTCCAGTTCGTCGCGCTGCTCGCCCTCTCCGACGAGGGCGCCCCGGCCTACGACCGTGATCACGCGGCGGCGCTCGCCGCGCTCGGGGTCCCGGCCTTCGCCTGCACCCCCGACCTGTTCCCCGAGATCATGGCGGCCGCCCTGGAGAAGCGCCCCCTGCCGATACCCGCCGACTGACGGGCAGCGGTCCGCCGACCAGCGCGGCCCGCGGTCCGTGCGCGAGGTGACCGTCCGTGGTGCGGAATTCGTCGTCGGGACCACCCGCACGGGTGTCGGGAACCTCCACTGAGGCTCATATCACACAGGCGCCGGAATGCCCCTCACTCGTTTCACCGGCGCGTCGTGAGGGGCCGGAAGGCCAAGCGCCGCCTGCGGCGAACGCCGCACGTCCCCACCCCGCGCCCCCTACGTACGGCCCTCCGGCCCCTACGGTCTGTGACCCGTATCACCGCTCTGGTGTGATCTGCGATTTAGGGACCCAGGTCCCTCGGCGATAACCTGCGAGACGGACATGCCGCGTCCACGGTCACCGTGTACGCCCTCCTTGTGACAGAGCAGTCACGTTGCCCTTCGCGGCACGCCCACGCAGACAACGAACCGCGATCATCAGAAAAGGGACGGACGCGCGTGGACCTGTTCGAGTACCAGGCGAGGGACCTCTTCGCCAAGCACGGTGTACCGGTGCTGGCCGGTGAAGTCATCGACACGCCTGAGGCGGCGCGCGAGGCCACCGAGCGTCTTGGCGGCAAGTCGGTCGTCAAGGCGCAGGTGAAGGTCGGTGGCCGCGGCAAGGCCGGCGGCGTGAAGCTGGCCGCCACCCCGGAAGAGGCCGTCGCCCGCGCGACGGACATCCTCGGGATGGACATCAAGGGCCACACGGTCCACAAGGTGATGATCGCGGAGACCGCTCCGGAAATCCTCGAGGAGTACTACGTCTCGTACCTCCTCGACCGCACCAACCGCACCTTCCTCGCCATGGCGTCCGTCGCCGGTGGCATGGACATCGAGGAGGTCGCCGCGACGACCCCCGAGAAGCTGGCGAAGGTGCCGGTCGACTCCAACAAGGGCGTCGACATCGTCAAGGCCCGCGAGATCGTGGCCCTGGCGCAGTTCCCGGCCGAGGTGGCCGAGAAGGTCGCCGAGGTCCTCGTGACCCTGTGGGACACCTTCGTCGCCGAGGACGCGCTCCTCGTCGAGGTCAACCCGCTGGCCAAGGTCGCCTCCGGCGACATCCTGGCCCTGGACGGCAAGGTGTCTCTCGACGAGAACGCCGACTTCCGTCAGCCCGAGCACGAGGCGCTCGAGGACAAGGCCGCAGCCAACCCGCTCGAGGCTGCCGCCAAGGCCAAGGGCCTCAACTACGTCAAGCTCGAGGGCGAGGTCGGCATCATCGGTAACGGTGCCGGTCTGGTCATGTCGACCCTGGACGTCGTCGCGTACGCCGGTGAGAACCACGGCGGCGTGAAGCCGGCCAACTTCCTCGACATCGGCGGCGGCGCTTCGGCCGAGGTCATGGCGAACGGCCTGGAGATCATCCTCGGCGACCCGGACGTCAAGTCCGTGTTCGTCAACGTCTTCGGTGGCATCACCGCCTGTGACGAGGTCGCCAACGGCATCGTCCAGGCCCTGGAGCTCCTGAAGTCGAAGGGCGAAGAGGTCACCAAGCCGCTGGTCGTGCGCCTCGACGGCAACAACGCCGAGCTGGGTCGCAAGATCCTGTCGGACGCCAACCACCCGCTGGTGCAGCGCGTGGACACCATGGACGGAGCGGCCGACAAGGCCGCCGAGCTCGCGGCTGCGAAGTAAGGGACGAGGGACACCAGAGCCATGGCTATCTTCCTCAACAAGGACAGCAAGGTCATCGTCCAGGGCATGACCGGTGCCACGGGCATGAAGCACACCAAGCTCATGCTGGGTGACGGCACCAACATCGTCGGTGGCGTGAACCCCCGCAAGGCGGGCACGACCGTCGACTTCGACGGCACCGAGATCCCGGTCTTCGGCACCGTCGCCGAGGCGATGAAGGAGACCGGCGCCAACGTCTCGGTCCTCTTCGTGCCGCCGGCCTTCGCGAAGGCCGCCGTCGTCGAGGCGATCGACGCCGAGATCCCCCTCGCCGTCGTCATCACCGAGGGCATCGCCGTCCACGACTCGGCCGCGTTCTACGCGTACGCCGTGGACAAGGGCAACAAGACCCGCCTCATCGGCCCGAACTGCCCCGGTCTCATCACCCCGGGCCAGTCCAACGCCGGCATCATCCCGGGCGACATCACGAAGCCGGGCCGCATCGGCCTGGTCTCGAAGTCCGGCACGTTGACGTACCAGATGATGTACGAGCTCCGTGACCTCGGCTTCTCGTCCGCCGTCGGCATCGGTGGCGACCCGGTCATCGGCACCACGCACATCGACGCCCTCGCGGCGTTCGAGGCGGACCCCGACACCGACCTGATCGTCATGATCGGCGAGATCGGCGGCGACGCCGAGGAGCGTGCGGCCGACTTCATCAAGGCCAACGTCACCAAGCCGGTCGTCGGCTACGTCGCGGGCTTCACCGCGCCCGAGGGCAAGACCATGGGCCACGCCGGCGCCATCGTCTCCGGCTCCTCCGGCACGGCGCAGGCGAAGAAGGAGGCCCTTGAGGCCGCGGGCGTCAAGGTCGGCAAGACGCCGACCGAGACGGCCAAGCTGGCGCGCGCCATCCTCGCGGGCTGAACGCACAGCAGCCTGACAGGCAGTACGTGAGAGGGCCCCGCCCCTCCCGGGAGACCGGGTGGGGGCGGGGCCCTCTCACGTGCCGCGGCACCTACTCGGCCGTCGGGACCAGCCGCTCGGGGCCCGGGTTCGGCTCGGAGCGCAGCTTGTCGCGGAGCTCCAGGTCCTCAGGGCGGAGCTTCTGCGGCCCGCCCCGCACCGGTACGCCGTTGACGGTCTCGCCGGGGGCGTTCACCGGGATGTACCGGGTCGGCGCCGTCACCGCCGTGAGTCCCGTGACCCCGATGAGGACCGCCGTCACGCCGAGCACCGCGCGGGTCCACGTGCGGGTCCGCCGTTCGCTGCCGGTCCGGACCGCACGGGCCGCCGGGAGGGTCGCCGTCGGCGCCTCCGCGACCAGCGCGCCGAGCCGCCGGTGCAGGGCCTCGGGCTCGGCGAGCTCGGGGATCCGCTGTCCGAGGACGGTACGGGCGTGCAGCAGCCGGTTGGCGGCGGCGGGAGTGCTCGCCTCGGTCTCGGCCGCCGTCTCGGGCAGGTCGAGGCCGAGCCCGTCGTACAGCAGGACGGTACGGCGGTACGGCGGCGGGAGTTCCAGGAGCGCGGCCAGCAGCGCCCTGCGGTTCGCCTCGGTCGGCGGGGCGTCGGGGTGCTTGTGGGCGCGGCGAAACCGGTGCCAGGGGGAGAGGGCGTACTCGTACGCGGTCGCCCGCACCCAGCCCACCGGGTCCGGGTCGACGGCGACCTCGGGCCAGTGCTCCCAGGCGTGGTGGAAGGCGTACTCGACGGACTCGCGGGAGAGCCGTCGGCGGCCGGTCAGCAGGTACGTCTGGTGGACGAGACCGGGCGCGGCGTGCGCGTACAGCGCGTCGAAGGCCTCCTCGGGGGTGAGGCCCGGTACGGCGGGAGCCTCCGCCACCGGGTCCGCGGGGGCCGGAGCGGCTGGAGCCGCCGGGGCCTCAGGGGTCTCGGAGGTCGCAGGGGTACTCGGAGCCTCAGGAGTCGCCTGCGCCGCCCTCGCCGCCGGTTTCAGCCGCTCCTGCGGCTTTGCGGGGCCCTTGCGCGCGGGGCCGGAGGCGATGGCCGGGAAGGGGGAAGGGGCCCGCGGAGGCTTGGCGGCCCGCTTGGCGGCGGCCTTGGGCCGCACGTTGCCGGAGCCGGACCCGGAGCCGGACCCGGAGCCAGCGCTGGAGCCGGACTGAGCCGGTCCCGATGCCGCGCCCGGTCCCGATGCCTGCGCCTGTGTCTCTGCCCGCGCCTGCGTCTCTGCCTGTGGCTCTCGCTTCGGCTGGGGCTGTGGCTTCTGTGGCGTGGACCCGGACGGCCGTTCGGGTGACGGCGCGGCGCCGCCCGGCTCGTACGTGCCGAGGAGTTTCGCGTACGCCTCACGCTTGCGGCCGCGGGGCGTCGAACGCCCCGTCTCCCACGCCCTGACCGTGGCCTTCGTGACGCCCATGGCCTCGGCGACCTGCTCCTCGCTCAGGGCGAGGGCCTCACGCAACCTGCGCCGCTCCTTCGGGGTCGGCAGGGTGGCGGAGGGGGCGGAATCCGCGGTGCTCCGGCTCATCGGTGTCGACCTCCCGCAGAGCTGCTCTGGGCGGAAAAGTACATAAACGTATCTTGAGCGACACAACGGAGGTTTGCCTGTTACGCGGCAAAAGCGCGTGTCGTTGGCAGCATGAGCCCGTGACCCACGTGACCGAGCACCCCCTGGTCCAGGGCGGCCGTTCCACCGCGCTCGCCACCGCCTGTGTCCGCGGCGGACTCGCCGCAGGACTCGGCCTCGGCGGCCTCGCGGTCCTGGTGGTCGCGGCCTGGATCAGCTCCCCGTACCCCGACAGCGGCCCCGGCGGCGCCCTGCACCTGGCCGCCGGACTCTGGCTGCTCGCCCACGGCGTGGACCTCGTCCGTACGGACACCCTGTCCGGCCTGCCCGCTCCGCTCGGCGTCGTCCCGCTGCTCCTCGCCGCCCTGCCCGTCTGGCTCGTCCACCGGGCCGCCCGGGACACCCTCGACGCGGGCGACGACGGCGACCGGCCGACCCCCTCCGCGAGCGGCGCCGTCGCCGCCGTGGCCGGGGGGTATCTGCTGGTGGCCGCCGCGGTCGTGCTCTACAGCGCGAGCGGTCCGCTCCCCGCCGATCTGGTCACCGCCGGTCTCTGGATGCCGGCCGTCGTCGGGGGCGCGGCGTACGCGGGGGTCTGGACGGCGCTCGGACGGCCGCTGCCGCGGCAGCGCGAGGCCGCCGTCGCCCTGCGCGGGGCGGGCCTCGGGCTCGTGACGCTGCTCGGCGGCGGCGCGGTCGCCGCGGCGGTGTCGCTGGCCTGGCACGCGCGCGAGGCGCAGACCGCGTACGCGGGTCTCGCGGGGGAGTGGTCGGGGCGGGTGGCGGTCCTGCTGCTCGTCCTGGCGCTGCTGCCGAACATGGCCGTCTGGGGGGCCGCGTACGGGCTCGGATCCGGCTTCGCCCTCGGTACGGGTGCGCTCGCCACGCCCTTGGGCCTCGCGGGTGATCCGGCCGTGCCGCCCTTCCCGCTCCTGGCCGCCCTGCCCGACCAGGGGCCCGGCGGCTGGCTCCACTGGTCCGCCGTGGCCGCCCCGCTGGCCGCCACCGTGCTCCAGGGATGGCGCGTGGGCCGCGCGGCGCGGACCTGGGCGGCCCGGGACACGGCGCTCACGGCACTGGGCGCGGCCTGGGGCTGTGGAGTGGTCGTCGCCGTCCTCGCCGGGGCCGCGGGCGGCCCGCTCGGTGCCGGCCGGCTGTCCGCGTTCGGCCCGGTGTGGTGGCAGGCGGGCGCGGCGACGGTCCTGTGGGGGGTCTGCGCGGGTGTCCCGACGGCTCTGGGAGTACGGGCATGGGGCCGCCGCGGCCTGCGCCCGAAGCCCTTGCCGGCGGCTCGGCCGGCGGCGGTGCCGGTGCCGGCGGTGGCGCCGGTGTCGGCGTCCGTGACCGCCACCGCAACCGCACCCACGTCCACGGCCGGCCCGGCAGCGGGAGCCGCGACCCCGGGGGCGGCGGCCCCCGTGCCCTGGGCGGCCTCCGCCTCCGGGGCCGGGCCCGCACCCGGCTCCGTCCCCCCGTCCGCCCCCGAGGGGCCCGCGTCCGGCGAGGCCCGGTCGGCCTCGGACCTCGGCATCGACGACGACCCGTACGGCGATTCCGCCTTCGAGCCGTACGACTACCTCCCGGCGGCCTGGGAACCCTCCCCGCCGCCGCCTCCGGCCGCCGGTTAGGCCGCTGCTACTCCCGGACCCCGAAGCCCGCGCGGAGCGGCTTCGGCAGCAGGTCGTTGCAGGCCAGCCGGCCCGCGTGGGTGAGGGCGTCGTCACGGCACTCGTAGAAGTCGCTGTAGACGAGCTGCATGGTGAAGCCCACCGCGACGATCATCAGGGCGACGCTCGCCGCGACGATGCCGCTGATCGCGGCCGTGCGCATCGAGCGGAGCGGGGTCGCCGTGGCGCCCTGGCCCGACGGGCGTCCCGAGGGCTGAGACGGTGACGGGTCGGCCTGCTGTGATGTCGGCGACACCTCGGCGGGCGCCTTCGGCTTGGCGCGGAGCGAGCTGATGCCCCAGTAGAGGCCCAGGGCGCCGAGGAGCAGCGCCAGTTCCGGCAGCTCGAAGAGGGCGAAGAAGAAGGCCCACATGCCGGCGAGGATCGCGTACCGCGCACGGCGCTGCGCCGGGTCCGTCGGGTCCCAGCGGAGCCCCTGGCGCCCGGGCCCGCCCTGACCGGAACCGCCCTGACCGGGGCCGCCCTCCGGCCCGCCCTGGCGCTCGGGCCCACGGCCGAAGCCGTCGTTCGAGGGGCCCGGCTGGCGCGGGCTCCAGCGGCCGTCCGACGGCCCCGACGAGTCCGGCGTCCCGGACGACTCGTCGTCCGAGCCCTCCGGTCGCCGTGGCTGCCACGGCTGATCCGGCCGGCCCTCGGGCGGCGGCGCGAACGGGTTGTTGTCGTCCGTGGACTGGCGTTCCGGCATCTGCTGAACGTCTTCCCTCTGTCGTCACGACCACGGCCGCACCCGTGGTCTCCGCTGCTGTCTCGTCTGCGTGCTGTACGCGCGTGGTGCGTGTCGTGCTCTGCCCGTACTGCGTGCTGCTCGTCCGTTACGCCGTCCGGGCGTACGTCCGGGCGTACGTCCGGGGTCCGGCCGGTGCCGGCCGGGGTGTGCTTCGGGCGTCGGCCCCTGACGCTACCGCCCTGCTCCGCCCCCGTCCCGTGGGGGCCGTCCCGTGTGCCGGTATCGTTGCTGACGGTCGAGCCATTCGTAGGGTTCCCCGTATCGAGCGGCACGATTCGTTCGTACGACCGCACAAACACCACGGAAAGAGTGACCCAGTGGCTGCCGCCCGCCTCGTCGTCCTGGTCTCCGGTTCCGGTACCAATCTGCAGGCGCTCCTCGACGCCATCGCCGCGGACCCCGAGGGGTACGGGGCCGAGGTCGTCGCCGTGGGCGCGGACCGTGACGGCATCGTCGGTCTGGAGCGCGCCGAACGCGCCGGGCTGCCCACCTACGTCTGCCGCGTCAAGGACCACGCCACCCGCGACGAGTGGGACCGCGCGCTGACCGAGGCGACCGCCGCCCACGAGCCGGACCTCGTCGTCTCGGCCGGGTTCATGAAGATCGTCGGCAAGGAGTTCCTCGCCCGCTTCGGCGGCCGGGTCGTCAACACCCACCCGGCCCTTCTCCCCAGTTTTCCCGGTGCCCATGGGGTGCGTGACGCCCTCGCCTACGGCGCGAAGGTCACCGGGTGCACCGTCCACTTCGTCGACGACGGTGTCGACACCGGCCCGATCATCGCCCAGGGCGTGGTCGAGGTGCGGGACGAGGACGATGAAGCCGCTCTGCACGAGCGCATCAAGGAAGTCGAGCGCTCGCTGCTCGTCGACGTCGTGGGGCGCCTCGCCCGGCACGGCTATCGCATTGAGGGACGAAAGGTTCATGTCGGTGAACACGGACACCGTTAAGCCCATCCGCCGCGCGCTGGTCAGCGTCTACGACAAGACGGGGCTGGAAGAGCTGGCCCGCGGTCTGCACGAGGCCGGTGTCGAGCTCGTCTCCACCGGCTCCACGGCCGGGAAGATCGCCGCCGCCGGTGTGCCGGTCACCAAGGTCGAGGAGCTGACCGGCTTCCCCGAGTGCCTGGACGGCCGCGTCAAGACGCTGCACCCGCGCGTGCACGCCGGCATCCTCGCCGACCTGCGCCTCGAGGACCACCGCAACCAGCTCGCCGAGCTGGGCGTGGAGCCCTTCGACCTGGTGGTCGTGAACCTGTACCCGTTCCGCGAGACCGTCGCCTCCGGCGCCACCGCGGACGAGTGCGTCGAGCAGATCGACATCGGCGGCCCGTCGATGGTCCGCGCCGCCGCCAAGAACCACCCGTCGGTGCTGGTCGTCACGGACCCGGGCGCGTACGCCGCGGTCATCCAGGCGGTCAAGGAGGGCGGGACCAACCTGGGCCTGCGCAAGCTGTTCGCCGCCAGGGCCTTCCAGCACACCGCCGCGTACGACGTGGCCGTCGCCTCCTGGTTCGCCGCCGACTACGCCGCCTCCGACGACTCGGGCTTCCCGGACTTCCTCGGCCACACGTACGAGCGCTCCGACGTCCTGCGCTACGGCGAGAACCCGCACCAGGGCGCCGCGCTCTACGTCGACGGCACGGGCGGCCTCGCCGAGGCCGAGCAGCTGCACGGCAAGGAGATGTCGTACAACAACTACACGGACACCGACGCCGCGCGCCGGGCCGCGTACGACCACACCGAGCCGTGCGTCGCGATCATCAAGCACGCCAACCCGTGCGGCATCGCGATCGGCGCCGACGTCGCCGAGGCCCACCGCAAGGCGCACGCCTGCGACCCGCTGTCCGCGTTCGGCGGCGTCATCGCCGTCAACCGCCCGGTCTCCGTCGCCATGGCCGAGCAGGTCGCCGAGATCTTCACCGAGGTCATCGTCGCCCCGGCGTACGAGGACGGCGCGGTCGAGGTCCTGGCCAAGAAGAAGAACATCCGCGTGCTCCGCGCCGACGGCGCCCCGGCCAACCCGGTCGAGGTCAAGCCGATCGACGGCGGCGCGCTGCTCCAGGTCACCGACCGCCTCCAGGCCGCGGGCGACGACCCGGCGAACTGGACCCTGGCGACCGGCGAGGCCCTGTCCGCCGAGGAGCTCGCCGAGCTCGCCTTCGCCTGGAAGGCCTGCCGCGCGGTCAAGTCCAACGCGATCCTGCTCTCCAAGGACGGCGCCTCCGTCGGCGTCGGCATGGGCCAGGTCAACCGCGTCGACTCCGCGAAGCTCGCGGTCGAGCGAGCGGGCGAGGAGCGGGCGCGCGGTGCCTACGCCGCCTCCGACGCCTTCTTCCCCTTCCCCGACGGCCTGGAGATCCTCACCGCGGCCGGCGTGAAGGCGGTCGTGCAGCCGGGCGGCTCGATGCGGGACGAGCTGGTCGTCGAGGCCGCGAAGAAGGCCGGCGTGACGATGTACTTCACGGGGACGCGCCACTTCTTCCACTGATCCAGGAGTACGAGGGGGGCCCGCCGGTACGCACGCGCGTACCGGCGGGCCCTCTCTCGTCGGGCTCGGCTCGTGAATCGGTCGGCCGCGAAGAGCCCGGCGGCGACAGGTCCGCCGATCGGGTGGACTCTGGTCTAATGGGTTGCTCTTTTGTCGACCACTGGTAGTGGGGGCGTGGTGTTGGACGTACAGAACAGGTCCGCCGAGGAGGACGCCACCGGCAATCCCGGCGCCGCGCGCGCCGAGGAGCCCGGCCTCGCACCGGCCCCGCTCCGCCCGTACCTGATCCTCGCGGGCATCCTCTGCGGCCTGTACTTCCTCTACTCCTGGGTGCAGTACGCGCACTTCCGCACCCCGTCGTGGGACCTCGGGATCTTCGGGCAGTCCGTCCGGGCGTACGCCGAGCTGCGCGCACCCGTCGCCGACATCAAGGGCCCCGGCTTCCACATACTCGGCGACCACTTCAGCCCGGTCACCGCGCTCCTCGCGCCGCTCTACTGGATCTGGCCCTCGCCGGTCGCGCTGCTCTTCGGGCAGGCCGCGCTGTTCGCCTCCGGCGCCGTCGTCGTCGGCCGCACCGCCCAGCAGATCCTCGGCAGCCGGGCCGCCGGCATCGGCCTCGCCGTCGCGTACGGGCTCTCCTGGGGGCTCCAGGAAGCGGTCAAGTCCGACTTCCACGAGATCGCCTTCGCCGTCCCGATGCTCGCCCTGACCTGCCGGGCCCTGCTCCTCGGACGGTGGACCGCGGCCGTCGCCTGGTCCGCGCCGCTCGTCCTCGTCAAGGAGGACATGGGCCTCACCGTGTCCATGGTCGGCGTGGTCCTCTTCCTGAAGGGGCAGAAGCGGCTGGGCGCGGCCCTGGCGGGCTTCGGCGCGGCGGCCTTCGCGCTGACCGTACTCGTCCTGATCCCGGCGGCGAGCCGGGTCGGCGAGTACGACTACTGGTCCAAGATCGAGAAGACGGGGGAGGGCACCGAGACCTCGTTCACGCAGGTCATCGGCGACGCCCTCACCTCCGGTGAGCGCTGGGAGATGGTGATCTTCCTGCTCGCGATCACCGGCTTCCTCGCCCTGCGCTCCCCGCTGATGCTGATCGTCCTGCCCACGCTCGGCTGGCGTTTCCTCTCCCAGGACCCCAACCACTGGGGCATGCACTGGCACTACAGCGCGATCCTGATGCCGGTGGTCTTCCTGGCCCTCGTGGACGGCGTCCGCTCGGTGCGGACCTCACCGCGCGCGTGGCTCGCCTCGTACGGGAAGGTCGTCGTCCCGGTCGCGACGGCCGTCGCGCTCGTCCTCGCCGTGAACCTGCCGCTGCGGGAGCTCCTGAAGCCGGAGACGTACCGGACGGACACCCGGACCGAGCAGGCGCGGGCGGCGGTGGACGCGGTACCGGAGGGCGTGAGCGTGGAGGCGGACGTCTCGCTCCTCGCGCACCTCACGGCGGACCACCGGGTCTACTGGGTGGGCACGTCGAAGGGCGCCACCCCCGACTACCTCGCCTACGACCTGCGCGGCTGGTCGCAGCAGGTCTCGGACCCGGCGCAGCTGGCCACGCAACTGCACCCGGAGGCGCGGTACGAGATCGTCCACCGCTCCGAGGGCTTCGCGGTCCTCAAGCGGATGTGACCTCGCGGAGCCTTCCGCGGGAAACGGCCGAGGGCCGCCCGGCGTTGTGCCGGACGGCCCTCGGAGCGGCGGGGAACCCCGCCGGAAACGCTACTTCTTGATGACGAGCGTGCCGGCGGCACGGTCGTGCCAACCCTGCGTCTTGCCCGTGTTGTCGAAGAACGGCGACAGGTAGACCAGGAGCTGGCCGATGCCGCAGACGATCGCGCCGACCATCGGGATGATCCAGCGGATGAAGCCGCCGCCGAGGCCCGGCTTGCCGCCCGTGGTCTCCTTCACGACGCGCAGGCCCACGGCCATCTTGCCGAGGGTGGCGCCGACGAAGGAGATCATCAGCCACTCGTAGAGCATGGTGGCGATGAACATCAGGAACAGGAAGCCGAAGAAGGCGGCGAAGATGCCACCCGCCGCGGCGGCCTGGTCGTTGACGCAGGTCTGGTAGGCCGGCGTCATCGGGTCGATGCCGGTGCAGTCCTCGAGGGACTCGGCCGCGCCGACGACGCCCGCGAGGCCGACGAGCGACAGCAGCCAGACGATGGCGCCGATGGCCACGCCGTCGATCAGGCGCGCGGCGAACCGCAGACCCATCGAACCGACCTGGACGGTGCCGAGACCGTGCACGCTGATGTAGCCGTTGTTGGCCTGAAGCGTGCCCGGCGCCTGCGGGTACGCGCCCGGCTGCTGCTGGGGATAGCCGTAGCCCTGCTGCGGCGGGACGCCCTGCGGGGCCTGCTGCGGGTATCCGTAACCGGGCTGCTGGCCCTGGTTCGGGTCCTGGGGCTGGCCGTAGGGGTTGTTCGGGTCGCCGAAGCTCATCGGGCGATTCCTCCGTGGCTGATCTGTGCGGGGACGACGCGGCCCGCGCGGAGGACTGTCACGGCATTTGAGCGGATTTCCCCCCGGCACTTTCCGCGGTACTTCGCCGGTCATCGTGGTCCCACCGCCGACTCCTTGTCCAGTCGGTATGCCAGGGAGTTGTGCAAGTGCAACCTGGCGTCACGTCGGGCCGGCCCCTCGGAACGACCGAATTGGAACAAGGCGGGGGTCATCCGGGAGGATGTCTGCATGAGCGCCCAGATTCTCGATGGCAAGGCCACCGCAGCCGCGATCAAGTCCGATCTGACCGTCCGTGTGGCGGCCCTCAAGGAGAAGGGCGTCACACCCGGACTCGGCACCGTCCTGGTCGGCGACGACCCGGCCAGTCAGAAGTACGTGGCCGGAAAGCACCGGGACTGCGCCCAGGTCGGCCTCGCGTCGATCCAGCGCACGCTGCCCGCCACCGCCACCCAGGAGGAGATCGAGGCGGTCGTCCGCGAACTCAACGAGGACCCGGCCTGCACGGGCTACATCGTCCAGCTCCCGCTGCCCAAGGGCATCGACGAGAACCGCATCCTGGAGCTGATGGACCCGGCCAAGGACGCCGACGGACTCCACCCGACCAACCTCGGCCGGCTCGTCCTCAACGAGCCCGCCCCGCTGCCCTGCACGCCGAACGGCGTCATCACGCTGCTCCGCGCGCACGGCGTGGAGATCAACGGCGCCGAGGTCGTGGTCGTCGGACGCGGTGTCACCATCGGGCGCCCGATGCCGCTCATCCTCACCCGCCGCTCCGAGAACGCGACCGTGACCCAGTGCCACACCGGCACCCGGGACCTCTCCGCGCACCTGCGCAACGCCGACATCATCGTCGCGGCGGCCGGTGTGCCCCACCTCATCAAGCCCGAGGACGTGAAGCCGGGCGCGGCCGTCCTCGACGTCGGCGTCTCGCGCAACGCCGAGGGCAAGATCCTCGGTGACGTCCACCCTGACGTCGCCGAGGTGGCCGGCTGGATCTCCCCGAACCCCGGCGGTGTCGGCCCGATGACCCGTGCCCAGCTCCTCGTCAACGTCGTCGAGGCCGCGGAGCGCGCGGCCGCGGCGCTCTGAGGTGACCACCTCCGGGACCCCGGGAACCCCGGGGACTCCGCGGACCCCTGGGACCCCTGGGACGCCTGGGGCCCCGGACGCCACGGGGGCCGGAGCCGAGGTCGAGGGTGACGCCGAGGGCGCGGTCGAGGCGGCGGCCCCGGCCGGTACCGCGGCCGGCGCTTCCGGCTCCGCCGCCCCCGGCGGGCCGCGGAGGCGGCCTCCCACCGTCACGACCGACACCGCACGGCCCGAGGGCGGCGGTCGGGCGGCCCCCGGCGACGCCCCGGCGCCCGCGCGCCAGTGGCCGCTGATCACCGTGCTCGGTCTCGCCGGACTCGGGCTGCTCGTGGTGGGCACGGACCCGTTCCCCGAGGCCTTCCGGATCGGCGCGATCCTCGTCGGGGCCGCGCTCCTGGTCGGGGCCGCGATGCGCCGGGTGCTGCCCTCGGTGGGCATGCTGGCCGTACGGTCCCGCTTCACGGACATGATCACGTACGGAGTGATGGGTGGCCTGATCGTGCTGCTCGCGCTCATGGTGCAGCCGGAGCCCTGGCTGAAGATCCCGTTCCTGGAGGACGTCCTCCACCTGACGGTGACCTGAGGCCTGTCGGCCCCCGGAACTCGAGAACGACGCCCGCCCTCTCCCCCGTGGGAGGGCGGGCGCCGCTGTGATCAAGGGTCATGTACGTGCCAAGGCGCTACAAGGCCCGTCGGCGCGCTGTGGCACGGAAGTGACCATTCCGCTACCTCGGCTCCGCATCCGGGGGACGCATCGCCCCGGGACCTGCCATCCTTCGGGAGTCGAGGGACCACGGGACTAGGGGGACCGCACATGCCTGGCTGGAAGGCGCTGCCGGACGAACTCGACCCGAACGTCGCCGCGTTCACCGAGCGGCTCCGCCGGCTGATCGACCGCAGCGGGCTCGCCGTCACCGCCGTCGCCGAACGCACCGGACACGAACGGCCGTCCTGGGACGCGTATCTGAACGGGCGTCTGCCCGTCCCCCGAAGCGCCGTCGTCGCACTCGCGGAGGTGACCGGAAGCGACGCGGCGGCCCTCGCGACGGACTGGGAGCTCGCGGAGCGCGCCTGGAGCCGCGGACGGGTCGGTGACGCGGAGCGCGAGGGGGCGCGCGACCTCGCCCGCGACGGGGGGCGTGACGCGGAGCCCGGCAGGGTGCGTGACGCGGAGCCTGGCAGGAGGCCTGACGAGGAGTCCGGCAGGAGGCGTGACGCAGAGCCCGACGCCGGTGATCGCACCATGCAGATCCGGCGCCTCGACCGGCCCGAACCGGCGGTGACTTCCCCGGGGGCGTCGCCCGCGCCCCGGCCCCGCACCGCCGATTCGCACCCCCCGGCTCCCACCCCCACCCCCACCCCCACCCCCGCCTCCGACCCCGGCGCCCGGCGGCGGTCCGTTCTGCTCTCCGTCGCCGGGGTCCTCGGCGCCCTGCTCGTCATCACCGCCGCCCTGCTCCTCGTCGACCTGGGCGGCTCCGACGGCGGAGGCGGCGACGACGGCCGGGCGGCCGCGCCGCCCACGACGAGCGCCCCGCCCGCCACGCCGCGCGCCGACCTCCCCGCGGGAGTGATGTGCGCGGGAGCCGACTGCGCCGGCCGGGACCCCGAGGAGATGGGGTGCGGCGGCCCCCTCGCCACCACCGTCGCCCGTACGCGTGTCGGCGCCGCGCAGGTCGAGGTCCGCTACAGCGACACCTGCGCGGCGGCCTGGGCCCGGATCACCGGGGCCGCCCCCGGCGACGCCGTGACCGTCGAGGCCGCGGGCGCCGTGCGGCGCGCCGCCGTCACCCCGGGCACCGGTGCGCAGCCGGACACCGACGCGTACACGCCGATGGTCGCCGTCGGCTCCGGCGCCGACGCGCGGGCCTGCGCGACGCTCGCCGACGGGGGCCAGGGCTGTACCACCGACTGATGCCACCGACTGACGGACCGCCACCCGTCGGACGGGTGGCAGTGAGCCGGACCACAAGAAGGTGGGGGTTCGGGAGGCCCCGGGTCGGATAGCCTGACCGCTGGAAATCTCTTCACGTCGAGACACCGATCGATCACAGCGATCGATCGTCGATCGTCGATCACGAAGGGACGTCCGGAACCCGGGGCAGGGACCCCCACCGCCAGCTGTCTTACGGAGATCGCCATGACCCGCACTCCCGTGAATGTCACCGTCACCGGCGCGGCCGGCCAGATCGGCTACGCGCTGCTCTTCCGCATCGCCTCCGGCCACCTGCTCGGCGCGGACGTGCCGGTCAAGCTGCGCCTCCTCGAGATCCCGCAGGGCGTCAAGGCCGCCGAGGGCACCGCCATGGAGCTCGACGACTGCGCGTTCCCGCTGCTCAAGGGCATCGACATCTTCGACGACCCGAGCCAGGGCTTCGAGGGTGCCAACGTCGCGCTGCTCGTCGGCGCCCGCCCGCGTACCAAGGGCATGGAGCGCGGCGACCTGCTCGCCGCCAACGGCGGCATCTTCAAGCCGCAGGGCAAGGCCATCAACGACCACGCCGCGGACGACATCAAGGTCCTCGTCGTCGGCAACCCGGCCAACACCAACGCCCTGATCGCCCAGGCCGCCGCCCCGGACGTGCCGGCCGAGCGCTTCACCGCGATGACCCGCCTGGACCACAACCGCGCCCTGTCGCAGCTCGCGGCCAGGACCGGCGCCTCGGTCGAGGACATCAAGCGCCTCACCATCTGGGGCAACCACTCGGCGACCCAGTACCCGGACATCTTCCACGCGGAGATCGCCGGCAAGAACGCCGCCGAGGTCGTCAACGACGAGGCGTGGCTGGCCGACACCTTCATCCCGACCGTCGCCAAGCGCGGCGCCGCGATCATCGAGGCCCGTGGCGCGTCCTCCGCCGCCTCCGCCGCGAACGCCGCCATCGACCACGTCCACACCTGGGTCAACGGCACCGCCGCGGGCGACTGGACCTCCATGGGCATCCCGTCGGACGGCTCCTACGGCGTCCCGGAGGGTCTCATCTCCTCCTTCCCCGTCACCTGCACCGACGGCACGTACGAGATCGTCCAGGGCCTGGAGATCAACGACTTCTCGCGCGGCCGTATCGACGCCTCCGTGGCGGAGCTGGCCGAGGAGCGCGACGCGGTCCGCGAGCTCGGCCTCATCTGAGACACGGCTGACGCGAGTCCGGCTCTCCTCGGCAGAGGCTGACGCGAGCCCGGCTCCACACTCTCGGCGCCCCCGGGACGTACGACCGACCGTACGTCCCGGGGGCGCCGTTCCACGTGCCGACAGGGAACACCCCGGCCCCGACCTCCCCTATGCTGGCCCACCGGTTCGCGGCGACTGAGCCCCGGACCGGCTCGGTTACTCACCATCGGGGGAGCCTTGACACAGTCGTCCGTACCGCAACAACCCGGCCGGCCGCCCCACGCGCCGCCGGCCGTCGACCCGCGCCGGTTACCCGCCTCCAGCGAGGCGACCCGGCTGCTCTGCGCCGGCACGTACCTCGACGACGGCTTCCGTGACGCTGTCATCGACCAGCTGTACGTCCACGAGGAGCGTTTCGCCGCCCCCTCGCTCGGCTTCGACGCGAGCCGCGTCCTCGCCCACGCGCTGCGCGCCCGCCGCGTCGAACTCGGCTGGGCCCTCGGGATCCTGGCCCTCTGGATCGTCGCGATCCCGCTCACCAAGGGCATGATCGCCCTCCTGATCGCACCGTTCCTGGTGCTGGCCCTGGCCCGCTGGATCCGCGGCCGGTCCGCCGCCGCCCCCGTCTACCGCCGCGTCCCCGCCTTCATCCTGCGCTGGTACGGCCGGATCATGCTCCTCCAGGCCGTCCTGCTCCTCTTCTTCCTCGCCGTCGGCGACGACGACTCCGCCGGAGGGCTCCTCGGCGACCTCTTCGAGGCGAGCGAGTTCCTCGGCTTCGCGGTCGGCCTCGCCTCCCAGGGGATGTGGGGCATCGGCCCGCTGGAGGTGTGGATCACCATCGCCGTGCCGCTGCTCGTGGCCTGGGCGGTGGCCACCCAGCAGGGCCAGTTCGCCCGCGCGCTCACGCAGGAGCTGTCCCGGGAGCGCTTCCCCGACCAGCAGTCCGACCCGGCCGAGCAGGCCCAGGGCGTCCGCTCCCGCCGGCTGCGCGACCGGATCCGGGTCGAACAGCACGCCCGGCTCATCATGTACGGGGCCGACGACCCGTTCCGCGGTGCCGGCGAGCCGTACGAGCCCTGGTCGCTCTCCGTCGAACTGCGGCCCCGCAAGAACCTGGACGGCAAGGCGCCCGAACCGCTCGACAACAGCGCCATCATGCGGCACGTCGTCCCGCTCGTGGAGGCACTGCGCGTGCCCTCGCCGCACGGCTCCCCGCAGGCCCAGGCCGCCGTACGGGACCGGCTGCGCGAGCTGGAGATCGACGAGGTCGTCTTCCTGCCGGTCGACGGACTCCCGGCCCGCGAGGCCGCCCCGTACAGCCCCGAGGGCTTCGAGGCGCACCGCTCCGGCTCCATCGAGGAGGGCGGCGAGACCCGCCGGCACTTCCTGCGGATCCGGGTCGGCGGCTGGGGCGAGGAGATCGTCACCACCGTCTTCGTCCGCGTCCACACGCAGGGCGGGATGCTGATGCTGGAGGTGGCGCCGCACGTGCTCCGGCCGGTGAAGCCGCTCTACCGGTACGCCGACCGGTACGCCCACCGCTACCGGCACAACCACCACTTCGGCAAGGCCGTCTGGGCGCTGGGCCAGACCCCGCGCTCCGCGGGCCAGGCCCTGGTCACGCTCGGCCGCTCGATCGGCCACGGCTGGCGGCTGCTCACCGGGGGCCACACCAACGCGCTGCCCGAAGGACCCGCCGTCTCCGTCCGCGAGCTCGGCTCCGACGACGAGGCCTCGCTCTTCCAGGAGATGGACGCCAGCCGCTACCTCAAGAGCGTGCAGGACCGGGTCGCCAACGGCGTGACGGTCGCGCTCCGCGAAGCCGGTTACGAGACCGCCGAGTTCGAGCAGAGGATCGTGCACGTCGCCGAGGGCGCCACGTTCATCGAGAACACCAAGGGCAACGTGACCATCGGCAACCACAACACCGTCACCAGCAAGACCTTCACCACCGACACGACCGGAGGAATCCGTGGCTGAGACCGGGAACCGCACCCCTGACGACCGCGCTCCTGGCGGCATCCACGTCACCAACACCGGGGGCAGCGTCACCATCGGCGACCACAACACCGTCACCCACACGGTGAACGGCACGCAGCCGGCCCGCGACCCGCGCCAGGAGGAACTGCTCCAGGCCATCCGCCGGCTCCGCGCCGACCTCGGCGGTGTCGTCCCCTCCGAGCAGACGACCGCCCTGGACGCCGAACTCTCCGACGCCGAGGACGAGATCGAAGGCACCGGACGGGCCGACGGGACGCGGCTGACCCGGCTGCGCACGGCCCTCACCGACGCGGGCGCGGTGACCGGGATCCTCGCCTCCGGGGTGGCCGTCGGGCAGGCCGTCGGCAGCCTGCTCGGAGGGTGAGATGAGCGGATACGGGGGCGGCGGCGGGGCCCGCTGGAACGACGAGACGCAGAGCTGGGAGAGCGGCGGCACGGCACCCGGCCCCGTAGGGGGAGCCGGGGGCGGGCCGCCTGTCGTGCCCCCGGCTCCGCCCCCACCGGAGTACGCGCCGGATCGCGGGCCGGATCACGCGCCGGTCGGGGCGATACCGGAGTACGTCTCCACGGACGCCCCCGCACATCCGCCCGCACATCCGCCCGCACACCCGCCCGCGCACGTGCCCGTGTACGTGCCCGAGGAGGGCGGCTGGCGGACTCCCGTACCCGGAGCGGTCGCTCCGGCGGCCCGGACGCGGTCGCGGACCGTCGTCGCGGCGGGGGTCGCCGCGGCCGTCCTCGTGGCGGGCTCCGCCGGCGGCTGGCTGCTCTGGGGCCGGGACGGCGACGGGAAGCCCCCGACGGCCGGCGGCCCGTCGGCCTCCGTACCGGCCCCGCCGGAGAGCACCGACCCCACCGGGACGGAGCCCACCTCCGACTCGCCGTCGCCGTCGTTGTCGCCGTCCGACGGCACCACCCCTCCCACGGACGACCTACCGCCGCCCGGTTACCGCGCCGTCGAGGACCTCAAGGGCTTCACGGTCGCCGTCCCCGAGGGCTGGGACCGCACCGAGTCCGGCCAGAGCGTCTTCTACAACGCGCCGGACGGCCGGAGCCTGCTCCAGGTCTTCGTGGTCACCGAGGCCGGTCTGACGCCGTACGACGCCCTGCGCGGGGCCTCGGAGGACGGCCGGGACAGCAAGCCCGGGTACCGGGAGATCAGCCTCGAACGGGTCACCGGCGAAGCCGGAGCCCCGGCCGACTCCGCCGAACTGGTCTACGCGTACGACCGGCCCGACGGCAGCCGCCGCCAGGTCGTCGACCGGGCCTTCACGGCCGCGGACGGCACCCACTACGCGATCCTGGCCGCGGGCCCGGAGAGCGCCTGGCCGAAGCAGCGCGAAGTCCTCAGCGTGGCCCTGGACTTCTTCAGCCCTGGCGCGCACTGAAGCTCTGGCGCGCACCGAAGCGCTGGCGGGCACGGAGGCTTTGGCGGGCGCTCAGGCCGTGGCGGGCACTGACGCGGGGCGGGCGCGCCGTGTTCAGAGCGTTCCCGCCTCCCGCAGCTTCGTCGCCAGCGCCGACAGGTCGTCCTGCGCGCGCAGGAGCAGTCCCTCGCCGAAGGTGATCCGGGTCGCGCCCAGCCGGCCGAGCTCCGCGAAGGGCGGGCCGCCCGGACCGGCGAGGGCGTTGAGGGGGAGGTCGCCGAGGGCGGCCCGCAGGGCCGGGAGGTCGGCGGGCGGGGCGGCGATCGGGTAGACGCAGTCCGCGCCCGCCTCCGCGTAGAGCCGGGCGCGGGTGATCGCCGCCCCCACCGGGTCGGGCACGCGGCGGATGTACACGTCCACGCGCGCGTTGACGAAGAGTTCGGGCCCGGCGGCGGCCCGGACCTCCGCCAGCCACTCGGCGTGCGCCCGCGCGTCCCTCAGCTCGCGGTCCTCGCCGGTGTCCTCCAGGTTGACCCCGACGGCGCCGGACTCCCGTACCCGTTCCACCAGTTCCGCGGCGGGCAGGCCGTAGCCGCCCTCCAGGTCCGCCGTGACGGGTACGGAGACCGCGCGCACGATCCGGGCCACGGCACCGAACATCTCCGCGGTGGGCGTCGCCCCGTCCTCGTACCCGAGCGCGGCGGCCACCCCGGCACTCGGCGTGGCGAGCGCCGGGAAGCCGGCCGCCTCGAAGGCGCGGGCGCTCACCGCGTCCCACGGGCCGGGCAGGACCAGCGGATCGCCGGCGGGCCGGTCCCGGTGCAGGGCGCGCAGCGCCTCGGCCTTCGCGGCCCCGCTGCCCCCGCTCACGCGGAGCGGGGGGTGTAGTGGCCGGGCGCCATCCGGGTGGTGACGGCGATCCGGTTCCAGGAGTTGATGACGACGATCGCGCCGATGACCCGGGCGAGTTCGGTCTCGTCGAAGTGCGCGGCGGCCTGGGCGTACACCTCGTCGGGGACGGAGCCGTCGGTGAGGAGGGTGACGGACTCGGTCAGCGCGAGGGCCGCGAGCTCCCGCTCGGTGTAGAAGTGCCGGGACTCCCGCCAGGCGGAGAGCTGCACGATGCGCTCGACGGTCTCGCCCTCGGCGAGGGCGTCCTTGGTGTGCATGTCGAGGCAGAACGCGCAGTGGTTGACCTGCGAGGCCCGGATCTTGATCAGATGGTAGAGGGTCGGGTCGACGTCCTTCGCCGCCGCCCGCTCCAACTGGAGCATGGCCCGGTAGAACTCGGGGACGCGCTCGGCGAGGGGGAGTCGGGGGGCGTGCTCGTGGGCGTACTCGGTCGGGGCGGGGGCCGTGGGCTTCACGGTGTCGGTCGTCATGCCTCTCACCGTATGAGCCGGGTGGCGCAGGAGTATGGTCCATTTCCATGGTGAACGAGTGGGCCACCTTCGGCAGCGACCTCCATCTGGAACTCCGTGGTCCGCGCCTGCGGGCCGGCCTCATGGACGCCCTGCGGGAGGCGGTACGCAGCGGGCGCCTGGAGGCGGGCACCCGGCTGCCGTCCTCCCGGGCGCTCGCCGCCGACCTCGGCATGGCCCGTAACACCGTCGCCGACGCCTACGCCGAACTCGTCGCCGAGGGCTGGCTGACGGCCCGGCAGGGCTCCGGCACCCGGGTCGCCCGCCGAGCGGAGCCCCGCCGCGCCGAGCCCGGCCGCGCCGACCCGCGCCTGGCGGGGGCGCGGCCGTCGCGCACCTCCGCCTCCGCCCCTGTGCTCGCCCTGCCCCGGCCCGCCGCGCCCGCGCACAACCTGAAGCCCGGCACCCCCGACCTCGCCTCCTTCCCGCGCGCCGAGTGGCTCAAGGCGTACCGGCGGGCGCTCACCGCGGCCCCGAACGAGGCCTTCGGATACGGCGATCCGCGCGGCCGGATCGAACTGCGCACCGTCCTCGCCGAGTACCTCGCCCGCGCGCGGGGCGTGCACGTCCGGCCCGAGCGGATCGTCGTCTGCGCCGGTTTCGTGCACGGACTGATGCTGATCGGCCAGGTGCTGCTGAACCGGGGGGTACGCGACGTGGCGGTCGAGTCGTACGGGCTCGGCCTCCACGCCGGTCTCCTGACCGGGGCGGGGCTCGGAACCCCGGTCCTGCCCTTCGACGAACGCGGCACCCGTGTCGAGGAGCTGGGGGGTCCGGGTCTTGCGGGAGCCGACCCGGGGGCCGGCCCGGGAGCCGTCCTCATGACGGCCGCCCACCAGTTCCCGCTGGGCGGCGCCCTGCCGCCGGACCGGCGGGCGGCGGTCGTCGACTGGGCACGGGCCTCGGGCGGCTTCGTCCTGGAGGACGACTACGACGGCGAGTTCCGCTACGACCGCCAGCCGGTGGGCGCGCTTCAGGGCCTCGACCCCGAGCGGGTCGTCTACCTCGGCACGGCGAGCAAGTCCCTCGCCCCGGGGCTGCGGCTCGCGTGGATGGTGCTGCCGGAGAGCCTGGTCGGCGAGGTCGCGGCGGCGAAGGGGGCGGTGGACTGGACGTCGAGCGCGCCGGACCAGCTGGCGTTCGCGGAGTTCCTCGCCTCGGGGGCGTACGACCGGCACGTACGGGCGATGCGGCTGCGCTACCGGCGCCGCCGCGACCAGCTGGTGGCGGCGGTGGCCGCGCACTCGCCCGGGACCCGGGTCAGCGGGATCGCGGCCGGCCTCCACGCGGTCCTGGCCCTGCCGCCCGGCACGGAGCAGGACGTACTGCGGTCCGCCGCCTGGCACGGCCTCGCCGTCCAGGGCGTCAACCAGTTCCGCCGCCCCGCGGTCCCAGCGACCCTGGACGGCCTCGTCGTCGGCTACGCCACACCTCCGGACAGCGCCTGGCAGGGCGCCCTCCGGACCCTCTGCCAGGTGCTGCCCTAGGGGCACCCCCCGGGGGGCGCCGCCCTAGGGGTGCCGATCGGTTCAGGTCGGCAGCAGCGCGGAGGCGAGTTCGCGCCATGCGCGGGCCGGCAGCGCCGCCGGATCGGCCGTCAGCACCTGGAGGCAGACGTGGTCGGCTCCCGCGTCGAGGTGCTCCTGGACGCGGCGGCGGATCGCCTCCGTGTCCCCGTACGCCACGATCGCGTCCACGAGGCGGCGGCTCGGGCCGCCGACGATGTCCTCGTCGCCGAAGCCGAGCCGCCGTACGTTCGCCTGCTGGTGCGGTGCCATGGCGACGTATCCGGCGACATGTGCCGTGGCCAGCTCCCGGGCCCGGGCGAGGTCGGTGTCGAGGACGACCGCCTGCTCGACCCCGAGAAAGGCGTCGGGGCCCATGATCTCGCGGGCCTGCGCGGTGTGTTCGACGGGGACGAAGTAGGGGTGCGCGCCCCAGGTGCGTTCGGCGGCAAGGCGCAGCATCTTCGGGCCCAGGGCGGCGAGCACGCGGCGCGGAGCCGGGTCCGGGGCCGGCCCGTGGGAGGGCGCGGCGTCCATGGAGGAGAGATAGGCCCGCATGGTGTGCAGCGCCCGGCCGCGGGCCGGCACGGGATAGCCGTCCACCTCGTGAACGGTGTCGTCGACCCGGTGTCCGCCCAGGCCGAGCACGTACCGTCCGGGAAACGCCTCGCCGAGCGTGCGGGTCGCGGTGGCGGTGGCGATCGGATCCCGGAAGGCGATGTTGGCGATGCCGGAGGCGACGGTGATCCGGCGCGTCGCCGAGAGCAGTAACCACGCCTGGCCCACGGTGTCGCGGCCGAAGGCCTCGCCGTACCAGATCGCCCCGTAACCCAACTCCTCCAGTTCGGCAGCCGATTCCCGTACGCGTCCGGCGGGGTGGCCGTCGTACGCGAAGGTCCATATCCCGATCCGGCCGAGTGCGGTGCGCGTGCCGTCCGTCATCCGTGCTCCCCAATTTCTCATTCCCGAACGAGAACCGGAGAGGTTCTCCGGTTCTGCTGCCCGGTACGATACGGAGAACCTCTCCGGTTGGCCATACCTGGAGGCGACCGAAGGACGGGACGATGACGAACACGCCGGGCCGTACCCCCGCCCAGCCCCCGCGGCGCACCGACGCCCGCCTCAACCGCGAACGCCTGACGGCGGTGGCGCGGGAGGTGTTCGCCGAAGCGGGCCCCGGAGCCTCGCTCAACGAGATCGCCCGCCGGGCCGGAGTGGGCCCCGGGACCCTGTACCGGCACTTCCCGAACCGTCAGGCCCTGCTGACCGCCGTCCTCAAGGATCGGATCGAGACGCTGTGCGGGCAGGCGGAGGCACTGGCCGCCTCGCACTCGGCCGACGACGCCCTGGCGGGGTGGCTGCGCGCCTTCCTGGTCCACGCCCGGCTGAACCACGGCATGGGCAGCGCCCTGATGGTCGAGGAGCCCGACGCGCCCGGCCTCGACTGTCACCGGCTGATCCTGGACGCGGCGACCGGCCTCCTCGACCGGGCCCAGCGGCACGGAACGGCGCGCCCCGACCTGACCGCCGACGACCTGCTCCAACTCGTCGTCGGCGTCGCCCTCTCCACCAGCCACGACGAGGACACCGCACGCCCCGACCGGCTCCTGGCCCTGATCCTCGACGCCGCACACGCGACACCACGACGCCGGCCCTAGGGGGTGTCCGGACTATCCGGACTAGGGGCCCTTCTTCGCCTCCGTGACCGCCGCGTCCCCCAGGTCCCCCTCGGGGTCCACCACCGGCGCCTCGCCGAAGCGGGCCAGGGCCAGGGAGCCCGCCACCGCCACCGCGAAGCCCACGAACGCGAGCCAGCCGAGGCCTTCCCGCGTGGTGTCGCCCAGCCAGACCACCCCGACCACCGCCGGCCCGATCGTCTCGCCGAGCACCGTGCCCGCCGTCGCCGTGGTCACCGAGCCGCGCTGGAGCGCCGAGGTCAGCAGCAGGAACGCGGCCCCGCCGCCGATCAGGAGCGCGTACCAGACCGGATCGGTGAAATCGACGCCGTCGAACAGCCGGACCGCCACCTCCACCACCCCGAACCCGAAGCCCGCCCCCAGGCCCAGGACCAGCGCACGGGGCCGGTCCGCCAGCCGGCCGCCGATCACGCCGAGCAGCAGCACCCCGAAGGAGGCCGCGAGCAGTGCCCAGCGCAGTGCCTCCGACCCGTCGCGGTGGCCCTCCTTCCCCGAGGTGAGGGCGAGCAGCGCGAGCCCGACGCAGACCACGGCCACCGCCGTCCACTCCGTCCGGCTCAGCCGCACCCGCAGCAGCCGGGAGGCGATGACCGCCGTGACCGCCAGGCTCCCGGCGGTCGCCGCGCCCACCACGTAGATGGGCAGCGTCCGCAGGGCCACGATCTGCAGGACGAAGCCCAGGCCGTCCAGGCCGAGACCGGCGGCGTACCGCCACTGCCGTACCGCCCGCAACAACAGCGCGACGTCGACACCACCGCCGGTCCCCGGTGTCACGGCACGGGCCGCCATCGCCTCGAGAACCGAGGCCGCGCCGAAGCAGACGGACGAGACGAGCGCACAAATCATCCCCAGTAGCACGAAATGACTCTAGGTGCTGCGGCCGGAAATCACCGGCCTACACTGTGCGGTCGCGACAGACGTGAACGCGACAAGCGTGCCCGAGGGCGTCGCGACCGTGAAGGGGAGGCGACGGACATGCGGAGGCTGAGGTCGAGCACGGTGGTGCTCGGCGGGATGGGTGTGCTCGCGGCGACGATCACCGCGTGCGGCTCCGAGCCGGACAGGCGGTGCGTGGACCCGCTGACCCGGGAGGAGCTGCCCAGCTACCGGTGCGAGAGCGGCGGCGGTGACGATGACGACGACGGCGGCACCACCCAGCGGGGCGCGTACTACTACGGCGGATCCGTCCGCGACAACAACCGGGTGAGCGGCGGCAGCTTCGACAAGACCGCCGTCGACACCGGCGGCTTCGGCTGCTCCGGTTCCGGCGGCGGCTGAGAGGGCCCGGCACATGGAACGGCACACCATCGAGCCCCGGCCCGGCTGGCAGGAGACGGTGGAGGAGCAGGGGGTCGTCTACCCCCTGACCCGCTACCCGGACGGTTCGCTGCGCCCCTACTGGGACGAGAGCGCGTACTACTCCTTCACCCTCCCCGAGGTCGAGGCCCTGGAGGAGGTCGTCGAGGAGCTGCACGCGATGTGCCTGGCCGCCGCCGCGCACATCGTCGAGCGGGACCGGTTCGCCGAGCTCGGCATCACCGACCCGAAGCTCGCCGCCCGGGTCGCCGAGTCCTGGCGCCGCCGCGCCGAACTCCCGTCCCTGTACGGGCGTTTCGACCTGCACTACGACGGTTCGGGCCCGGCGAAGATGCTGGAGTACAACGCCGACACCCCCACGTCGCTCGTGGAGGCGGCGAGCCCGCAGTGGTTCTGGATGGAGGAGCGGTTCCCCGGCGCCGACCAGTGGAACTCCCTCCACGAACGGCTCGTCGACGCCTGGCGCAAGCAGGCCCACCTGCTGCCGCCGGGACCCGTCCACTTCGTCCACTCCGACGGCGACGAACTCGGCGAGGACCTGATGACGGTCGCGTACCTGCGCGAGACCGCCCAGCAGGCCGGTCTGGAGACCGAGGCCCTCTCCGTCGAACGGATCGGCTGGGACCGGCTCTCCCGCCGCTTCGTGGACGACCGGCTCCGCTTCATCCGCAGCTGCTTCAAGCTCTACCCGTGGGAGTGGCTGACCACCGACCGCTTCGGCCGGCACGTCCTCGACACCCTCGACAACGGCGGCGGCACGGGCACCACCTGCTGGATCGAGCCCGCCTGGAAGATGCTGCTCTCCAACAAGGCGCTCCTGGCGATCCTGTGGGAGCTGTACCCCGGCCACCCGAACCTGCTCCCCGCCTACCTCGACGGGCCGCGCGAACTGGCCGCGACCACCGGCTGGGTGGCCAAGCCGCTGCTGGGCCGCGAGGGCGCGGGCGTCACCCTGCACGAGGCGGGCACGGAGCCGTTCGTACGGGACGGGGACCCCTGCTGCTACCAGGAGCTGGCCCCGCTGCCCGACTTCGACGGCAACCGGGTGGTGCTCGGCGCGTGGGTCGTCGAGGACGAGGCGGCGGGACTCGGGATCCGGGAGTCGGCGGGCCTCGTCACCGACGAGTACGCCCGCTTCCTCCCGCACGTGATCCTTTAGCCGTCACCGGCCCGACGCCAGACCTGGACGGTGACCGGACCCGGATTGGGGCGCGCGATCGCCGCCAGGACCGCGCCGATCGCGTACGTGTGCCCGTGGCGGCCGTGCTCTCGCAGGAGCACGGCGGCCTCGTCGCTCACGGGCCGGGTGACGTCGTGCGTCGCCGCCGTCAGGCGGCATCCTCCCGGGCGTCGTCCGCGCCTGACGCGTGACGGCGCAGCTCGTCGCGGGCGGCCCTGAGCTCCTCGTCGGTCAGCGGGTCGTTGTCGCTATCGAGCATCTGATCCTCTGTCGACGCCCTCCTCGCGGGCGGTTCTCGCCCGCACCGCCAGGGGAGTCCAGGTCTCTCGCCCTCAGGCCGACAGCACCCCTCGCAACTGCTCCAGACCCCAGTCCAGGTCCTCCTTCGAGATCACCAGCGGCGGCGCGATCCGGATCGTCGAACCGTGGGTGTCCTTCACCAGGACGCCCCGCTCCATCAGCCTCTCCGAGATCTCCCGGCCCGTGCCCCGGGACGGCGTGATGTCGACCCCGGCCCACAGTCCGCGCCCGCGCACCGCCTCCACCGCACCGCCGCCCACGAGCAGACCCAGCTCCGCGTGGAGGTGCTCGCCCAGCTCCGTCGCCCGCTCCTGGAACTCGCCCGTCCGCAGCATCGCGATCACCTCGAGGGCCACCGCGCAGGCCAGCGGGTTCCCGCCGAACGTCGAACCGTGCTCACCCGGCCGGAACACCCCGAGCACGTCACGGTCGGCGACCACCGCCGACACCGGCACCACCCCGCCGCCCAGCGCCTTCCCCAGGATGTACACGTCCGGCACCACGCCCTCGTGCTCGCACGCGAACGTCCGCCCCGTCCGGCCCAGGCCCGACTGGATCTCGTCCGCCACGAACAGCACGTTCCGCCGGCGCGTCAGCTCCCTCACCCCCGCCAGATAGCCGGCCGGCGGGACGAGGACCCCGGCCTCGCCCTGGATCGGCTCGATCAGCACGGCCACCGTGTTCTCGGTGACCGCCGCCTCCATCGCCGTCAGATCCCCGTACGGCACGATCTCGAACCCCGGCGTGTACGGGCCGAAGTGGTCCCGCGCCTCGTGGTCCGTGGAGAAGCTGACGATCGTCGTCGTCCGGCCGTGGAAGTTGTTCGCCGCGACCACGATCTTCGCGTGCCCGTCCGGCACGCCCTTCACCTCGTACCCCCACTTCCGGGCGGTCTTCACGGCCGTCTCGACCGCCTCCGCGCCCGTGTTCATCGGCAGCACCGCTTCCTTGCCGCACAGCTCCGCGAGCTGCGTGCAGAACTCGGCGAACCGGTCGTGGTGGAAGGCGCGCGAGGTCAGCGTCACCCGCTCCAGCTGGGCCTTCGCCGCGTCGATCAGACGCCGGTTGCCGTGCCCGAAGTTGAGCGCCGAGTACCCGGCGAGCATGTCGAGATAGCGGCGCCCCTCGACATCGGTCATCCAGGCGCCGTCCGCCGAAGCGACGACGACCGGCAGGGGGTGGTAGTTGTGTGCGCTGTGCGCCTCCGCCGAAGCGATCGCGTCTTGTGTGCTCGACACGGGATCTCCGTTCGTCCTGCGGCTCGCGGGCTGGACCCGCCGAAGGGGTGTGGCCCCTGTTTCTATCGTCGCTCGGATGCCGGACCGGGAAACCTCCCGCGCGGCGCGCCCGCTACTCTGAAAACACGCACGGCGACTGGCGTACGGGGAAGCGACCCCGGGGGAGCCGTGCGCGGCAGACCACACGAGACGCCGCCCGCCTGGGCGTCACGGGACCGAAGTCCCGCGTGGCGCCGCGCCTCCCACGCAGTGCCCCGGGACCCACCGACGCCCGGAGGACCCGCCATGAGCGCCCCGCAGCACGCCCCCCAGCACCCCGCACTCGCCACCGCCGACCCCGAACTCGCCGCCCTCGTCGGCGCCGAGGAACGCCTCCAGGCCGAGACCCTGCGCCTGATCCCCAGCGAGAACTACGTCTCCGCCGCCGTCCTCGAAGCCTCCGGCACCGTCCTCCAGAACAAGTACAGCGAGGGCTACCCCGGCCGCCGCTACTACGAGGGCCAGCAGAACATCGACCAGGTCGAGACCCTCGCCGTCGAGCGCGCCAAGGCACTCTTCGGCGTCGACCACGCCAACGTCCAGCCCTACTCGGGCTCCCCGGCCAACCTCGCCGTCTACCTCGCCTTCGCCGAGCCCGGCGACACCGTCATGGGCATGGCCCTGCCCATGGGCGGCCACCTCACCCACGGCTGGGGCGTCTCCGCCACCGGCAAGTGGTTCCGCGGCGTCCAGTACGGCGTACGCCAGGACACGGGGCTCATCGACTTCGACCAGGTCCGCGAGCTGGCCCTCAAGGAACGCCCGAAGGTCATCTTCTGCGGCGGCACCGCGCTGCCCCGCACGATCGACTTCGCCGCCTTCGGCGAGATCGCCCGTGAGGCCGGCGCCGTGCTCGTCGCCGACGTCGCCCACATCGCCGGCCTCATCGCCGGTGGCGCCCACCCGTCCCCGGTCCCGCACGTGGACGTGATCTCCACGACCACCCACAAGACCCTGCGCGGCCCGCGCGGCGCCATGCTCATGTCCCGCGAGGAGCACGCCAAGGCCCTCGACAAGGCCGTCTTCCCCGGCCTCCAGGGCGGCCCGCACAACCAGACCACCGCCGCCATCGCCGTCGCCCTCCGCGAGGCCTCCCAGCCCTCCTTCCGTGACTACGCCCACGCCGTCGTCGCCAACGCCAAGGCCCTCGCCGAGGCGCTTCTCGCCCGCGGCTTCGACCTCGTCTCCGGCGGCACCGACAACCACCTGATCCTCATGGACCTGACCCCCAAGCAGGTCCCCGGCAAGATCGCCGCGAAGGCCCTCGACCGGGCGGGCATCGTCGTCAACTACAACACCGTCCCCTACGACTCCCGGAAGCCCTTCGACCCGTCCGGCATCCGCATCGGCACCCCCTCCCTCACCTCCCGCGGTCTCACCCCGGACCACATGGTCCAGGTCGCCGAGTGGATCGACCGCGGTGTCGCGGCGGCCGGCACGGGCGACGAGGACGCCCTCGGCACCGTCCGCGCCGAGGTCGCCGCCCTGATGGCCGCGTACCCGGCCCCGGGCCTCCCGATCTGACCGACCACACCCGGCCGACCGCGCCCGGCCGACCGCACCCGGCCGACCGCACCCTGCCGACGCGCGGTCGGCCCGGCCTTCCCGCCGGCGCCTACCCGCCCGTCGACTCCGCCGTCCGGCGGGCCTCCTCGCGGTCCGGTATGCCTTCCAGGCGGAAGGTGCGCGTGCCCCCGTTCCTCGTCCAGAGGAGCGTGGGGCCCGCCGTGCGAACCTCATGGGTCCACACCGAGCCCGTCCCGTCCGTCATCGGGAACGTCAGCAGATGCGGGGCCGCGAACCAGTAGCCCTGCGCGCCGTCCGGCAGGTCGACCCACTCCGGCTGCGTCCTGACCTGCTTGGCGAAGCCGATGTCCAGGCGGGCCGGGAACTCGTCGAGCCGGACCGTCCGCTCCCCGTCGCGCCAGCACAGGCTGATCACCGCCCGGCCCCGCTCGGCGGATCCCGTCACCGAGACCGCGCCCGGCGCGCCGAGCGCCTCCGGTATCAGCGGCTCGAACCCGGCTCTGCGCCCGGCCTCCGCCAACGGCACCGGCCGCGGGCACCCCGGCACCCCCGCGCCGGGCGGCGCGGGGCGGCCGCCCGGGTCGTACTCCACGGCGACACCGCCGAAGCCGAACCAGTCCGCCACCGCCGCCCGCACCGGCGGGGTGAGTACCAGGACGATCAGCACCCCGCTCAGACCCGCGACCAGCGCCCGCCACCGCGCGCGCACCCACGCCGAAGCCGACGCCCACCGACCGGCCCGCACCGGCTCCTGCTCCCACTCCGGCTCCCGCTCGGGCACCGGGACCGGGACCGGCACCCGCTCGGCGAGGAGCTGGGCGAGCACCCGCTCGGCCATCGTCTCGCCGTCCACGTCCGGCACCCGAAGCCGCCGGCCCAGCTGCCTCAGCTCCTCCGGCAGACCCTCGTCAGCCACGCTCCCCACCTCCTCCCCGCTCCTCCGGGCCTTCCTTCAACACGAGTCCCAGCTTCTTCAGCGCCCGGCTCAGCCGGGACTTCACCGTCCCTCTCGGCCAGCCGAGCGCCTGGGCCGTCTCCGTCTCGTCCAGCTCCAGGAGGTAGCGGTGGATCACCACCTGCCGGTGGTCCTCGGCGAGTCCGTCCAGGGCGTCGAGCAGCCGCCGGCTCCGCTCCCGCTCCTCGGCCGCGACCGCCGGGTCCGCCGACTCCGGTATCCGCGGCTCGCCCCCGAGCAGGTCCGCCTCCCGGCCGGCGACGGCACGCTGCCGACCCGCCGAGCGCACTGTGTTCCTGGTCTCATTGACGACGATCCGCAGCAGCCACGGCCGGAACGCCGAGCCCTCCTTGAACCGGCCGAGGGAGCGGTACGCCTTGAAGAAGGCCTGCTGCACCACGTCTTCGGCCTCCGCGCCCGCACCGCACGCCACCGCCGCCCTCAGAGCGACCGCCGTGTGCGCGCGGACCAGTGCCGCGTACGCCTCCGGCTCCCCGGCGCGTACCCGTTCGATCACCGCGGCCTCGTCGTCGACCAGGCCCCCCTCCCGCGTCCTCACACTCTTGATACACCGGCAGTCGGGGATCGGTTCCCACACCTGAGAGAATGATGTGCATGGCCTCTGACCGACCTCGCGCGCTCTCCGGAATCCAGCCCACGGCGGGCTCGTTCCACCTCGGCAACTACCTCGGTGCGATCCGCCAGTACGTCGCACTGCAGGAGACCCACGACGCCTTCTACATGGTCGTCGACCTGCACGCCATCACGGTTCCGCAGGACCCCGCCGAGCTCCGGGCGAACACCCGGCTCGCCGCCGCCCAGCTGCTGGCTGCCGGCCTGGACCCGGACCGCTGCACCCTCTTCATCCAGAGCCACGTCCCCGAGCACGCGCAGCTCGGCTGGGTCATGAACTGCCTCACCGGCTTCGGCGAGGCCTCCCGCATGACCCAGTTCAAGGACAAGTCCGCGAAGCAGGGCGCCGACCGCGCCACCGTGGGCCTCTTCACGTACCCGATCCTCCAGGTCGCGGACATCCTGCTCTACCAGGCCAACGAGGTCCCGGTCGGCGAGGACCAGCGCCAGCACATCGAGCTGACCCGCGACCTCGCGGAGCGCTTCAACGGCCGGTTCGGCGACACCTTCACCGTCCCCAGGCCGCACATCGTCAAGGAGACCGGGAAGATCTACGACCTCCAGGACCCGACGATCAAGATGAGCAAGTCGGCGTCCACGCCGAAGGGCCTCATCAACCTCCTGGACGACCCGAAGGTCACCGCGAAGAAGGTCAAGAGCGCGGTCACCGACACCGACACGGTGATCCGTTTCGACCCGGAGAACAAGGCGGGCGTCTCCAACCTGCTGACGATCATGTCCACGCTCACCTCCACCTCCGTCGCGGACCTGGAGAAGAGCTACGAGGGCAAGATGTACGGCGCCCTCAAGACGGATCTCGCCGAGGTCATGGTGGACTTCGTCACGCCGTTCCGGGCCCGCACCCAGGAATACCTGGACGACCCCGAGACGCTGGACTCAGTCCTGGCCAAGGGAGCCGAGAAGGCCCGCGCGGTGGCCGCGGAGACGCTGGCGCAGACGTACGACCGGATGGGCTTCCTGCCCGCCAAGCACTGACGTCCCGCCCGCCGGGCACGGAGGCGGACGACCCTGGCCATAAGGGTGGTGCAGGCCGCACACTGGCGGCTGCACCACCACGAGCCACCACCGCACACGACCACCGCACACGAGCCACCACCGCACACACGCAGACGCACGACGGAGGAGAACGACGTGGGGACCGTAACGCTCGGCGTTTCGATCGCGGTCCCGGAGCCCTACGGCAGCCTGCTCCAGGAGCGGCGCGCCGGCTTCGGGGACCCGGCCGCCTACGGCATCCCCACGCACGTCACGCTGGTTCCGCCGACCGAGGTCACGGAGGACCGGCTGCCGGAGATCGAGGCGCACCTCGCCGGTGTCGCCGCCGACCACCAGCCCTTCCCGGTACGCCTGAAGGGCACCGGGACCTTCCGTCCGCTCTCCCCCGTCGTCTACGTGAAGGTGGCGGAGGGCGACTCGCCCTGCCGCCGCCTCCAGCACCTGATCCGGGACGAGACGGGGCCGCTGGTGCGCGAGCTCCAGTTCCCGTACCACCCGCACGTCACCGTGGCGCACGGCATCTCCGAGGAGGGGATGGACCGGGCGTTCGAGGAGCTCGCCGGCTACGAGGCGGCCTGGACCTGCCGCTCCTTCGCGCTGTACGAGCAGGGCCCGGACGGCGTGTGGCGGAAGCTGTACGACTACATGTTCGGCAGCGGCCGTCCGGTGCCGGCCCTCCCGTCGCAGGGCGTCAGCCCGGTCGACACGCCGACCGCAACCACCACGGGCTGACGCCTCCGCCCCGCCCCCGGCGCCTCACACCGGCAGCCCCCGGCAGCCCCCGGCGCCTCACACCGGCAGCCGCCGGAACAGCGGCCTCGGCGCGTGCCGTACCGCCGCCATCACCACCCGCAGGGCTCCCGGCACCCACACCGTCTCCGAGCGGCGCCGCAGCCCCAGCTCGATCGCGCTCGCGACCGCCTCCGGGGTGGTCGGGAGCGGCCCCTCCGCGAGCCCGGCCGTCCTCCGCGAGCGCACGAATCCGGGCCGTACGACCATGACGTGCACGCCCGTACCGTGCAGGGCGTCCCCGAGGCCCTGGGCGAAGGCGTCGAGCCCCGCTTTCGAGGAGCCGTAGATGAAGTCGGCGCGGCGGGCCCGCTCGCCCGCCACCGAGGAGAGCACCACCAGCGAGCCGTGCCCCTGCGCCTGGAGCGCGCCCGCGCACACCAGGCCCGCGGAGACGGCGCCGGTGTAGTTGGTCTGGGCGACGCGGACGGCGGCGACGGGGTCGGACTCGTCGCGCGCCTGGTCGCCGGGGACCCCGAAGGCGAGCAGCACCATGTCGACGTCACCCTCCGTGAAGATCTTGCCGAGCCGCTCCTCGTGCGAGTCGGTGTCGAGCGCGTCGAAGGGGACCGTGTGCACGTCGGCGCCGAGCGCGCGCAGCGAGTCGGCCGCGGCGGTCAGCGCGGGGGAGGGGCGCCCCGCCAGCCAGACGGTACGGGTCCGCCGTGCGATCAGCCGCCGGGCGGTGGCGAGCCCGATCTCGGAGGTGCCCCCGAGGACGAGCAGGGACTGCGGTGCGCCGAAGGCGTCCTTCATGGGGGCTCCTAGAGGGCGAGGCGGCGGGAGAGGTCCGAGGTGAAGGTGGAGCGGGGGTCGAGCTCGGCGCGCAGGGCGCGGAACTCGTCGAGCCCGGGGTACATCGCGGCAAGCGCCTCCGGCCGTACCCGCGAGTCCTGGGCGAGGCAGACCCGGCCGCCCGCGCCCCCGACCTCCTCGTCGAGCGCGTCGAGGAAGGCGCCGAGCCCGGGGAGCCCGGCGGGCAGGTCGAGGGCGAGCGCCCAGCCGGGGCGGGGGAAGGAGAGCAGGCCGGACCCCTCCGCGCCGAAGCGCCTGAGGGTGGCGGGGGAGGAGGGGCAGCCGCGCGCGGCGATCCGAAGGACCACCCTCCGCAGGGCCTCCTCCTGTCCGTACGGGACGACGAAGCGGTACGGGACGACGCCCTCACGCCCGTAGATCCTGTTCCGCCGCGGGATGCCGTCGAGGGGGTGGAAGAAGGCGGTGAGCGGCTGGAGACGGCCGGTGCTCGCTCGGGGGGCCCGGCGGTACCGGAGCTCGTTGAAGAGTCCGACGGTGGTCCGGTTCAGCAGCCCGCCGGGGAGGTACGGGGGCGGGGCGGGCAGCCGTCCGGGGCGAAGGGCGAGGGGGTCGCGGCGGGCCCGGTGGCCGCGGGGCAGCGCGTCGTACGGGGCGTGGTCGGCGCGGGTGAGGACGGCGCGGCCGGTGGCGGCGCCCCGGGAGAGCAGGTCGATCCAGGCGACGGAGTGGCTCCGGCGGTGGCCGGTGGAGCCGAACCGGTCCATCAGGTCGTCGAGGTCGTGGGCGCGTTCGGTGTCCACGCTCATCAGCGAGGTCTCGACGGGCAGCATCCGCAGGGTGACGGAGAGGATCACGCCGGTCAGGCCCATGCCGCCGGTGGTGGCGTCGAAGAGCGGGGTGCCGGGTGTCACGGTCCGGACGCCGCCGTCGGCGGTGAGGAGTTCGAGGGCGGTGACGTGCCGGGCGAAGGAGCCCGCGACCCGGTGGTTCGTACCGTGGACGTCGGACGCGACGGCGCCGCCGACGGTGACGTACCGGGTGGCGGGGGTGACGGGGGCGAACCAGCCGAGCGGCAGCAGCGCCGCCATCAGCCGGTGCAGGCTGACCCCGGCCTCGCAGACGACGAGTCCGCTGGTGGCGTCGAGGGCCAGGATCCGGTCGAGGCCGGTCATGTCGAGGACGGTGCCTCCGGCGTTCTGGGCGGCGTCCCCGTACGCGCGGCCGAGGCCGCGGGCGATCGTGCCGCGGGTGATCGTGCCGCGCGCCCCGTGGGCGCGGACGGCCTCGGCCGCCTCGGCGGGACCACGGGGGCGGTACACGCGCGCGAGGGTCGGGGCGGTGCGCCCCCAGCCGCTGAGTGCGACGCAGTCGTCGTCAAGGACGTGGGTCTCGACAGCCATGAGGGTGACCGTATAGGCGTCTCTGTCGCTTATGCCGGTATTGAAGGACGGCATGGCGATTCGGCGAAATGGGTGATTAAAGGAGTGTCACGAAAACACCCCGGAGCAGCGCACGGGTCGAGGGTGGAGGTGCGGGTAGAGGTACGCACATGGACTGGCTGACCAAGCTCCCCGTCATCGGCCCCTGGGTCGCCCGCCTCATGCGTACCCACGCCTGGCGTGCGTACGAGACCCTCGACGAGGTCCACTGGAGCCGGCTCGCCGCCGCGATCACCTTCCTCTCCTTCCTGGCCCTCTTCCCGCTGATCACCCTGGCCGCCGCGATCGGCGCCGCGCTCCTCTCCGAAGAGCAGCTCGGCCGGATCGAGGACAAGATCGCCGACCAGGTCCCGGGGATCTCCGAGCAGCTCGACATCGACGGCCTGGTCGCCAACGCCGGGACCGTCGGACTCGTCGCCGGCGTCCTCCTCCTCGTCACCGGCATCGGCTGGGTCGGCTCCATGCGGGACTGCCTGCGCGCTGTGTGGAAGCTCGACGACGTGGACGAGGGCAACCCGGTCGTGCTCAAGGGCAAGGACGCGCTCATCCTCGTCGGCTTCGGCGGCGTCGCCGTCGGCTCGCTCGCCGCGTCCTGGCTCGGCTCCACCGCCGTCGGCTGGAGCGCGGACCAGGTCGGCGTCTCCGGCGAAGGGGCGGGCGGAGTCCTCCTCCAGGCCGCCGCCGTACTCGTCGCCGTCGTCGCCGACTTCCTGATCCTGCTGTACGTCCTGACGCTGCTGCCCGGCGTGCACCCGCCCCGCCGCGCGCTCGTGATCGCGGCGCTCATGGGGGCGGTCGGCTTCGAACTGCTCAAGCTGCTGCTCGGCGGCTACATGAGGGACGTCGCGGGGAAGTCGATGTACGGGGCGTTCGGTGTCCCGATCGCCCTGATGCTCTGGATCAACTTCACCGCGAAGCTCCTGCTGTTCTGTGCCGCCTGGACGGCTACGGATTCACGTCGGGATCCGGCTGGGACGGGCGACGGCGCCCCGCGGACGCCGACAGCGGCCAGCGCCGGTTGACCAGGAACACGGCGCCGGCGAGGAGCACGAGCACCCCGCCGGCCACGGCGAGCGCGATCCCCACGCCACCTGACCTCTCGTCGGCGGCGGAGGCCCGCACGGTGTCCCCGGTGGCATTCTTGCCGGGTGCGGGAGCCGAACCGTCGACCGGCACGGCCGTCCCCGTACGCGCGGACAGCGGCGGCACCAGCTCGCCGACCGGAGTCACCTTGCCCGCCGCGGCGAAGCCCCAGTCGAGCAGCCGGGCGGTCTCGCGGTAGACCGCGTGCTGCTCCTTCGACGACGGGTTCATCACGGTGACGAGGAGGACCTTGCCGTTGCGCTCCGCGACGCCCGTGAAGGTGGCACCCGCGTGCGTGGTGTTGCCGTTCTTGACCCCGGCGATGCCCTGGTAGGGCGCGACGCCGAAGTCGCCCGTGAGGAGCCGGTTGGTGTTCTGGATCTCGAACGTCTCGCGCTTCTTGCCGCCCGGCTTCAGCTCGCCGGGGAAGACGGCCCTGGGCGTGGCGGCGTACGCGCGGAAGTCGGGGTTCTGCATGCCGCTGCGGGCGATGAGTGTCAGGTCGTACGCGGAGGAGACCTGGCCCGGGGCGTCGTAACCGTCCGGGGAGACCACCTGGGTGTCGAGCGCCTGGAGCTCGCGCGCGCGGGCGTTCATGTCCTTCACGGTCTGCCGGAGGCCGTTGTTCATGTTGGTCAGGACGTGCACGGCGTCGTTGCCCGAGCGGAGGAAGACGCCGAGCCACAGGTCGTGGACGCTGTAGGTCTGCTTCTCCTTGATGCCGACCAGGCTGGATCCCGCTCCTATCCCCGCCAGGTCGGCGTTGGTGACCAGGTGGTTCTGCGTCTTGGGGAACTTCGGCAGCAGTGTGTCCGCGAAGAGCATCTTGAGGGTGGAGGCCGGGGCGAGCGGCCAGTGCGCGTTGTGCGCGGCGAGGACCTGGCCGCTCTCCGCGTCGGCGACGATCCACGCGCGGCCCGACAGGTCCTTCGGCAGCACCGGGGCGCCGGGGCCCAGCTTCACCTGGGTGCCGGGGCTGCCGAGCAGGGGCCCGCCGACCGCGGACATCGTCTCGGGCGGCTTGGGCTGTTTGTCCTTCTCGTCCTTCGTGTCCGCGTGGGCGGGCACGGCGACGGCAAGCGGCAGCAACACAGCAGCGGCGACCGCCCAAGCGGCCTTCTTCGAAGCAGACACGGTCGTGAACGTACAGGTACGGAACAGGGATCCGAACCCCGGCTGGCGCTTCGGCCCGGCTCGTCCACCCGGACGCGGGGGCCGGGAGGCGCACGGTGATACTGGGGTCATGAAGCTCAGCCGCCGCGTCTCCTGGTTCCTGCTCGCGTTCGGGGTGTGGAGCTGGTTCATCTGGGTCACCTTCGTCAAGAACCTGTGGCAGGACGGGAGCGGCCTCGCGTTCGACGACGCCGGCGACCCGACGGCCTACTTCTGGGTTCACCTGCTGCTCGCCGTCACGTCCTTTGTCCTGGGGACGGTGATCGGGGTGCTCGGGTTGCGTGGGGTGCGCGCCGCGCGCCGATCGAACGACTGACTGAGAAGAGGGGTTTCGGGGCGTGGTCGTGTTCCTGCTGGTCCTGATCGTGGTTCTCGCGCTGCTCGGCGCGGTCCACTGGTACGTGTGGCGGCGCCTCGTGCGTGACGTCACGACGCGCGGGAGCCTTCCCCGGCGCCTGGGGACGGCCGCCGTCGTGGTGCTGCCCCTGCTGTCGTTCGCGGCCCTGGGCTCCTCCCGGGCCGGAGCCCCCTTCGTGCTCCAGCAGGCGGTCGCCTGGCCGGGCTTCCTCTGGCTCGCCCTGCTCCTCTACGTGACCCTCGCCCTGGCCGTCGGCGAGGCCGTCCGGCCTGCCCTGCGCGCCTGGCTCGCCCGCCGGGACGCGAGCGCGGGGATGCCGGTGACGGTCGCCCAGTCGCCCGCCCCCGCCTCCGCGCCCCCCGTACCGGTGCTGGTGCCCGAGGCCGCAGCGGCCGCGGAGACGCCCGCCGAGCCTGCTGCCGGGATGCCCGCCGAGCCTGTGGCCGAGACGCCCGCCGAGGCGGCCGTGTCCGCCCCCGCCCCCGCCGAGGTCTCCCGGCGGCTCTTCGTCTCCCGGGTCGTCGGCGGCACCGCCGCCGCCGTCGCCGCGGGGACCGTGGGATACGGCGCGTACGGCGTGCTGCGCGGCCCCCGGATCAAGCGGGTCACCGTCCCGCTCGCCAAGGTCCCGCGCGCCGCGCACGGCTACCGGATCGCCGTCGTGTCCGACATCCACATCGGCCCGATCCTGGGCCGCGCCCACACCCAGCGCATCGTGGACGCGATCAACTCCGCCCAGCCCGACCTGATCGCGGTCGTCGGCGACCTCGTCGACGGCACCGTGGAGAACCTCGGCTCCGCCGCCGAACCCCTCGCGCGGCTCCGCGCCCGCCACGGCTCCTTCTTCGTGACCGGCAACCACGAGTACTTCTCGGGTGCCGACGCCTGGGTCGACCACGTCCGCGAACTCGGCCTGCGCCCGCTGCGCAACGAGCGACTGGAGATCCCGGCCGGCTTCGACCTCGCGGGCGTCGACGACATCGCGGGGGAGAGCGAGGGCCAGGGCCCCGACTTCGCACGGGCCCTCGGCGACCGCGACCGGGCCCGCGCCGCGGTCCTCCTCGCGCACCAGCCGATCGTCGTCCACGACGCCGTACGCCACGGCGTGGACCTCCAGCTCTCCGGCCACACCCACGGCGGCCAGCTCTGGCCCGGCAACTACCTGGCCGAACTGGCCAACCCGACCGTCGCGGGGCTCGAACGCTACGGCGACACCCAGCTGTACGTCTCGCGGGGCGCGGGCGCCTGGGGACCTCCCGTACGGGTCGGGGCGCCCTCGGACATCACCCTGGTCGAACTCGCCTCGAAACAGGCCTAACCGGGGCCGGTCACTCCCCGCGCAGAGGTCGATACGAGCTGCTCATCGACTTAAATTCGCATTTCCCGGACATATGACCTGTCGTGTAAAAGTTTCCTCTTCCCCTTGTGAAAACCGTGTGATGGGATGACGGCATCGCGACGTTCCGGGGGCCGTCGCAGCTGGGGTGGACGAAAAAAGGAAGCACGGCAATGCGGTCGACGGTCCGTCTGCGGATCCTCATCATTTGTGGAGTACTGGTGGCCGCCGGAGTGGGGGGCTGGCAACTCCTGCCCTCCGACGACGGCCGGACCGATCCGATCAGTGTCGGCACAACCGACGAGATCACTTCACTGGACCCGGCCGGCGCGTACGACGCCGGTTCCTGGGCCATGTACAGCAACGTTTTCCAGTCGCTGCTGACGTTCAAGGAGGGGTCCACGACCCCCGTTCCGGACGCGGCGGAGAGCTGCAAGTTCACGGGCGCCAAGCTGTCGACGTACGCGTGCAAGCTCCGCGACGACCTCGCCTTCTCCAACGGGCGCAAGGTGACCGCCGAGGACGTCAAGTACTCCTTCGAGCGGATGCTGCGCATCAAGACGGACGTCGGCCCCAAGGCCCTCTTCCCGACGCTGAAGAGCGTCACGGCCTCGGGCCGCACCGTCACCTTCCACCTGAGCGGCAGGGACGCCACGTTCCCGCTGAAGGTGGCCACGGGCGCCGGTTCGATCGTCGACCGTGACCAGTACCCGGCCGACAAGCTGCGTACGGGCTCGGCGGTGGACGGCTCGGGTCCGTACGTCCTCAAGGAGTACAAGGAGGGCGAGTCCGCGCTCCTGGAGCCCAACACGAAGTACCGGGGCGCCGTCACCAAGGCGGGCCGCCCGGTCCTCGTGAAGTACTTCGGCCAGTCCGCGGACCTCGCGAACGCCTGGAAGACCGGGGACGTCCAGGTGACGCACCGGCAGCTCCCGCCGGAGTTCGTCTCGACCCTGAACACCGACGGTATCCGGGTCACCGAGGCGGAGAGCGCCGAGATCCGCAACCTCAACCTCAACGTCCGGCCCGGCTCGCCCATGGCCGACAAGGCCGTACGGCAGGCCGTCGCCGCCGTCCTCGACCGCCCGGCGATCACCACCGGCCCCTTCAAGGGCACGGTCGAGCCGCTGTACTCCCTCATCCCGCAGGGCTTCATCGGGCACAGCACCGCGTTCTACGACGTCAACCCGGAGCCGAGCGCCAAGAAGGCGAAGCAGCTCCTGGAGGCGGCCGACATCAAGACCCCGGTGAAGTTCACCTTCGGCTACCGCAAGGACGCCACCTACGCCGCCGAGACCGCCGAGATCAAGCGGCAGCTGGAGGCGTCCGGCCTCTTCGAGGTCGAGACCGTCGAAGCCGAGTGGCAGGCCTTCCAGAAGGCGTACGCGAGCGGCGCCTACGACGCGTACACCGTCGGCTGGCTCCCCGACTTCCCCGACTCCGACAGCTTCACCGCACCGCTCGTCGGCACCGGGAACACCCTGCACAACGGGTTCTCCAGCAAGAAGATCGACGCCCTGATCGCCTCGACGCAGCAGTTCAGCGACCGGTCCCGGGCGACGTCCGACTTCAAGGACATCCAGAGCGAGGTCGCGGCCGAGGTCCCGCTCGTCCCGCTGTGGCAGAAGAAGGACTACGTCCTGTCCACGGAGGCCGTCGCCGGCTCCCAGTACCTGACGGACGGCACGGGCATCTGGCGCCTGTGGGAACTGAGCTGGATCTAGCTCACGAATCCTCGGACGGCTACGGCGGCTAAGGCGACTTCGACGTCTTCGACGGCTTCGGCGGCTTCGGGTCGGCCCGCTTCTTGGGTTTGCCCGAGGCCGCCATTCCCGCTGCCGTCGGCATGAAGTCCGAGAGCAGCTCGTGGGTCTCCTTCACGAGCGGGCGCAGGACCCGGAAGCGGGAGAGCGAGATCGCGCGGGCGGTGACCGGCGCGAGCCGCTCCACCAGGCGGCGGCTGTTGACCGCGCCCTCCGAGCGGTCGTACACCCAGAACAGCACCAGGCCCATCTGCTGGAGCCACAGCAACCGCGGCAGCGCCTCGGCCAGTTCCGGGTCGACCTTCACCGAGGCGCCGGAGATGACCCGCCGGTGGACCTCGATCGCCGCCTCGCGCGGGCCCTCCGACTCGGGCGAGAAGGGGCTGAGCGGACTGTCCGGGTCGGCGGCGTTCTTGAAGAACTGGGCCGCGAACTCGTGGTACGGCTCCGCGATGTCCAGCCAGCCGAGGTAGACCCCGCGGATCCGCGCCGTGAGGTCCTTGTCGGCGCCGGTCAGGATGGGCTCGACTGCCGCCTGGTGCTCCTCGGCGATCCGGTCGTAGAAGCCCTGGACGAGGTGCTCCTTGGAGGAGAAGTAGTAGTACGCGTTGCCGACGGAGACCCCGGCCTCCTGGGCGATGGCCCGCATCGTCGTCTTGTCGTAACCGCGCTCCTTGAACAGCCGGAGCGCGGTCTCGAGGATGAGCGTGCGGGTCTGCTCGCTCTTGGGGGCCTTCTTCTCGTCGGCCTGCTTCTCTTCCTTCACGTCCTTCACAAGGCCGAGCCTAGCCGGGCGGACCGGGCACCTCGCAGTGCCCGTCCTCGCAGCCCGGACCCTTGAGGGCCGCGCGCCACTTGGCCGCCGCGAGCACGGTCATCCGGGCGAAGGGCTGCCCGGCGGGGGTGGCGAGCCAGTGGGCCCTGGGCCGGTGCTCGGCGAGCGCCCAGAGGCAGACGATCCAGGCGGCGGTCTCCCGGTAGACCTGGCCCCGGTCCCCGACCACGGTGATCTCCCGCAGCGTGGCGGTGTGGTCGAGGTCCGGGAAGCGGCGCCTGGCCTCCTGCGACCCGGCCGGTACGAGGTCGAGCGGGACGAGCTGTCGCTGCCGCAGCAGCCAGTGCCTGAGGTGCACGCAGAGCGGGCAGTCGGCGTCGTACAGCACGGTCAGACGTCCCACGGGGATCGTCGGCGCGGTCGGGGCCTGCACGGCGGGTCAGCCCTGGGGTGCGGGCGGGGTCCAGGGACCCGCCTTGGGCGTGGTGGTCCAGCCCTGCGGGCGGACGGGCGGCACCTGCTCGCGCTCCATGACGCCGCGGCGGCGGATCTTGTTGAGGACGTACACGTTCCCGAGGTGCATCACGCCGAGGACGAGCAGGACGACCCCGAGCTTGACGGAGAGCGCCTCGAAGAGGGCACGGGCGTCGAGGACGGCCTCGTCCTGGCTCAGGTAGAGGGCGACGAAGCCGAAGTTGACGAGGTAGAAGCCGACCACCAGGAGGTGGTTGACCGCTTCGGCGAGCTTCTCGTTCCCGTGCAGGACGTCCGCGAGGAAGATCCTTCCGTTGCGGCTGAGTGTGCGGGCGACCCAGATGGTCAGGGCCACGCTGATCAGCAGGTAGACGATGTACGCGATGACAGTGAGGTCCATGCCCCACCCTCCCTTGAACGCGTTCAAAAGCTGGCGGTCATGACTGTAGACCTCTCTTTGAACGTGTTCAAGTCGCGGTCGCGTGACGCTCGGAAAGGCGATGGCCAAAACCCCTCCCGCCGCCTAGGGTCAGTCGAATGACGCTCTCTCATGACACGGCCGGCACCGGCACCTCGAACGTTCTCCTGCTGCACTCCGGGGTCTGTGACCGCCGCATGTGGGACGCGCAGTTCCACGCACTCGCGGAGGTGGGGCACCGGGTCGTCCGCTGTGACCTCCGCGGCTTCGGCGAGAGCCCCATGGACGCCGCGCACACCCACGCCGACGACGTCCGGGACCTCCTCGACCACCTCGGCATCGAGCGGGCCGTCGTCGTCGGTTCCTCCTTCGGCGGCCGGGTCGCCCTGGAACTCGCCGCCCGCCACCCCGGCCACGTCTCCGCCCTCGCCCTGCTCGCCTCCGGCACCCCCGTGATGCAGCCGAGCGACGAACTGCGGGCCTGGGGCGCCCGCGAGGACGCGATGATCGAGGCGGGCGACCTCGACGGCGCCGTCGAGCTCAACGTCGACACCTGGCTCGGCCCCGAGGCCGGGGAGGACGCCCGCGCCCTCGTACGGGAGATGCAGCGGCACGCCTTCGAGGTGCAGCTCGCCGCCCCCGAGGAGTGCCACCCCGTCAACCCCGGGGTCACGACGGAGGAGCTCGCCGGCATCGAGGTCCCCGCCCTGGTGGTGTCCGGCGCCCATGACGTGCCCGACTTCCAGGCGGTCGCCGACGACCTCGGCCGCCTCCTGCCCGCCGCCCGCCGCGTCGACCTCGACTGGGCCGGCCACCTCCCCGCCCTTGAGCGCCCGGAGGACACCACCCGCCTGCTCGCGGACTTCCTCGCCGAGGTCGACGCGCTCAGCGCGTCCGCGCGGTGACGCCCGCCGCCCGCTAAGGCCGTGTCCGGAAAGTCCCACCTGAGCCGCGACGCCTGGCACGCGCGCCGCGGCTCCTGCCCTTCGGGTAGACGGCGCTACTTTCCGGACACGACCTAAGGCCTCACCGGCGTCTTCGGCGCAGACCCGGATCGGACTCGGACGGCGACGGCCTCCAGCGCCCTGGCGATCCCCTTCGCCACCGTCCGGTTCCACACCTCCCCCTCCAGCCGCCCGAGCCACCGCACGGCCTCCGGGCCCCGGACGCCCCCGCACGCGCCGAGCACCGCGACGGCGGTCGTGGCCAGGGGCTGACTGCGGCAGACGCCGCCGGAGCTTTTTGCGCCCGTGCCCGCGTGGAGCGCCACGGCCCCGACGGTCGGCACCACCCAGTCGGCGTCCACGTCGAGCGCCGCCCACAAAAGGCCCCGGACGAGCGAGGTGTTGGCCGCGTAGGCCAGGGTCGGCGTCCCGGGTCCGTACGGATCCGGATCGTTCACCCGGTGCGCGGGCTGTACGGCGATCCCCTCCAACAGCCGCCGCACCACCTCCGCCCCGGCCGCGGCCTCCGCGAGCCGCGCGGCCGACTCCTTCCGCCACCGCCCGGTGGCGGAAGGCCGGTCAAGCAGGGCGCAGTGCGCCAGGAACGCCGCCACTCCGCCGCCGGCGAGGAGATCCCCGTGCGCGGCCCGCATCGCCGGGCCGTAGTCGTCATGCCCGTCGAGGAGATGACGGGGCAGCAGGCCGGTGCCGACAGGGGACTCCCGGTCCAGCAGGACGTCCATCCGGTCCCGGAGCGGGCCCGACAGGTCCGCCGGAGGCACCCGCGGCGATGCGGCCATCGCGCGCAGGACCCGGATGCCGGGCCGGTCGAAGTCCCCGGCCTGGTCCGCCGCCGACACGGCGATCGGCACCAGGGCGAGGAACGACTCCTCCAGTTCGTGCGGCGCGACCTCCGCGTCCCTCCCCAGGAGCCGGGCGAGCAGCAGATCGGACTCGGCGACCGACCAGCCCAGCTCCTGCCGGGCCAGGGCGGCCAGCGCGGGTCTCGCCAGTTCCTCGTCCGACCGTCGGCAGACGCGCCGGTGGAGCGCGAGCGCGGCTTCCCGCCGCCCCGCCGTGTCCAGGGAGTCGAGGAACTCCCGCAGCGCGCCCGCCGCCCCGGCCCGCTCCCGCTCGACCGCCTCGTCGAGGCCGCTGCCCGGGCCCGTGATCCCCACCATGCGTACGACGGTAGGGGCCCGCACTGACAGGCTCTACGTGAACCGCCGCACCCCCGGCACCAGGGCGGTGCCGAGGCAGCAGCCGCCCACCAGCACCGCCGCCGCGAACAGCGGCACCTCGGGCCCCCAGGCGGAGGCGGCGAGCGGGGCCAGGGCGTACCCCAGGGGCATGGCGGCCAGGGAGAGCAGCCAGTCGTACGAGGTGACCCGGGCGAGCGCGTGGTCGGGCACGGCCCGCTGGACGGCGGTCTCCCACACGGGGGAGAGGAATCCGAGCCCTGCCTGCGCGAGGCCGTAGGCGGCGATCGTCAGGGGCGCGGGTGCGGCGACCGCGAGCAGCACCAGCGGCAGGGCGTACGTGGCGAGTCCGAGGTTGGCCGTCAGGACGGGGCGCCGGGGCCGGGCCCGGTGGGCGAGCAGCGCGCCGCCGAGGAAGCCGAAGGCGCCGACCTGGAGCAGGACGACCCAGGTCCCGCCGCCGCCGAGCCGCTGCACGGCGACGGCGGGCCCGAGGGTCATCAGGACGGCGGCGGCGCCGTTCCACGCGCTGTGTCCGATCAGGCTGGTCCAGTACCAGTCACGGGAGCGGACCTCCTGCCAGCCCTCCTTGAGGTCGGCGCGGAGCGAGCGGCGGGGGATCGGCACCCGGTTCACCCGTACGGCGGTGAGGAGGAGGGCGCTGAGCGCGAAGGTGGCCGCGTCGAGGACGAACGCCCAGCCCGGGCCCACGGTCAGGACCAGGGTGCCCGCGAGCGCCGGCCCGCCGAGCCGGGTGGCGCTCCGGGCGATCCCCATGGCGGCGTTGGCCCGGTGCAGGGCCTCGGGTGCCACGGTGCCCTTGACCAGCGGTGACCCGGTCGGCATGGCGAAGGCTCCGGCCGCGCCGCCGAGGGCTTCCGCGACCGCGAGGACGGCCAGGCTCGGGGAGCCGCCGAGCAGTTGGACGCCGACGAGGAGCTGGGTGGCGCAGCGTACGAGATCGGTGGTGAGCGCGACCGTGCGGGCGTCGAAGCGGTCGCCGACGACTCCGCCGAGCGGCAGCAGGAGCAGCCTGGGGATCATGGCGCAGCCGAGGACGAGGGCGAGGGCGGAGGTGGAGCCGGTGGCGTCGAGGACGGCGAGGGCGAGGGCGGCGGGGATGGCGGCGTCGCCGAGCAGGGAGAGGGTGCGGCCGGTGAAGAGCAGCCGGAAGGAGCGGGTGCGCAGGGGGTGGGGGGCGACGGGGGGAGCGGGTGTGCGAACGGGTGGCACAGGCATGACACGAGACTATTTCGGCAACGAATAATTCGTCAACGAAATACTTCTCTCGCCTCCCCGGGAGCCCGCGCCCCCTGCGACGTCATCTCGTGGCGACGCCCGCCGACGTACGATCAGCTCATGGCGACGCCCCCCGAGGAACCGCGTACCCCACGCGAACCGCGCGACTGGACCGACGACCACGTCGCCCGCTGGCAGCCCGTGCTGCCCGGCCTCGACCCCGTCGTCGAAGGCGCCGTCACCCGGATGAAGAAGCTCTCCGTCCACCTCCGCCGGGTCAGGGAGCAGTCCCTCGTCGACTTCGACCTGGAGCGCCACGAGTTCGACACGCTCCACAAGATCGCCGGCCGGGGCGGCAGCGCCGCGCCCTCCGAACTCGCCCAGGACCTCGACCTGGCCCCCGCCTCCGTCTCCGGCCGCCTCGACGCCCTGGAGAAGCGCGGCTTCGTCCGCCGCACCCAGTCGACGACCGACCGGCGCCGGGTCGTCGTCGAACTCACCGCCGCGGGCCGCGAGACCTGGCTCGGCGCGATGGACGTCCTCGGCCACGAGGAGGAGCGCCTCCTCGGCGTCCTCGCCCCCGAGGAGCGAATCCTCCTCAACGACCTGCTGCGCCGGGTCATGGCCGAGGCGGAGAGCGGCGAGAACGTCCGCCACTGGGGCGGCTGACCGGGGCCGGCCGGAAACGGCGAAGGGCCCCGCCTCCCGTGAGGGAAGCGGGGCCCAGCCACCTGCCGGAAGGTCAGAAACGACGCGTGATCAGCGCGCGCTTCACTTCCTGGATGGCCTTCGTGACCTCGATGCCACGCGGGCACGCGTCGGTGCAGTTGAACGTCGTGCGGCAGCGCCACACACCGTCCTTGTCGTTCAGGATCTCCAGGCGCTGCTCGCCCGCCTCGTCACGCGAGTCGAAGATGAAGCGGTGCGCGTTGACGATCGCGGCCGGACCGAAGTACTGGCCGTCGTTCCAGAAGACCGGGCAGGACGACGTGCACGCGGCGCACAGGATGCACTTGGTGGTGTCGTCGAAGCGCTCGCGGTCCTCGGCGGACTGCAGACGCTCGCGCGTCGGCTCGTTGCCCTTGGTGACCAGGAACGGCATGACGTCCCGGTACGCCTGGAAGAACGGCTCCATGTCCACGACGAGGTCCTTGAGGACCGTCAGGCCCTTGATGGCCTCGACCGTGATCGGCTTCTCGGGGTTGATGTCCTTGATCAGCGTCTTGCAGGCGAGCCTGTTCTTGCCGTTGATCCGCATCGCGTCCGAGCCGCAGATGCCGTGCGCGCACGAGCGGCGGAAGGTCAGCGTGCCGTCGACGTCCCACTTGATCTTGTGGAGGGCGTCGAGCACACGCTCCTTCGGGTCGATCTCGATCTGGAAGTCCTCCCAGACCGACGCGTCCGACACCTCGGGGTTGAAGCGGCGGATCCGCATCGTGACCGTGATGTACGGGGAGGCCGCGGAGTCCTTCTCCACCTTGTCCAGTACGGGGGTAGCCATCAGTACTTACGCTCCATCGGCTGGTAGCGGGTCTGGACGACCGGCTTGTAGTCGAGACGGACGGTCTCGGAGCCGTCCTCGCCGACCTCGCGGTACGCCATGGTGTGGCGCATGAAGTTGACGTCGTCGCGGTTGGGGTAGTCCTCGCGGTAGTGACCGCCGCGGGACTCCTTGCGCGCCAGGGCCGAGACGGCCATGACCTCGGCCAGTTCGAGCAGGTTGCCCAGCTCGATGGCCTCAAGGAGGTCCGTGTTGAAGCGCTTGCCCTTGTCCTGGATGGACACGTTCTCGTAGCGCTCGCGCAGCTCGGCGATCTTCTCGACGGCCGTCTTGATGGTCTGCTCCGTACGGAACACCATCACGTTGGCGTCCATCGTCTCCTGGAGCTCACGGCGCAGGTCGGCGACCCGCTCGTTGCCCGTGGAGTTGCGCAGCTTCTCGATCTGCGCGACGACGAGGGACTCCGGGTTCTCCGGCAGCTCGACGTAGTCGTGCTTGGCGGAGTACTCGGCGGCGGCGATGCCGGAGCGCTTGCCGAAGACGTTGATGTCGAGCAGCGAGTTGGTGCCGAGGCGGTTGGCGCCGTGCACCGACACGCAGGCGACCTCGCCGGCCGCGTACAGGCCCGGGACGACCGTGGTGTTGTCCGAGAGGACCTCACCCTGGACGTTCGTCGGGATGCCGCCCATGGCGTAGTGCGCGGTGGGCTGGATCGGGATCGGGTCCGTGTACGGCTCGATGCCGAGGTACGTACGGGCGAACTCGGTGATGTCCGGGAGCTTGGCGTCGAGCTGCTCCGGCGGAAGGTGCGTCAGGTCCAGGAAGACGTGGTCGCCCTCGGGACCGCAGCCGCGGCCCTCGCGGATCTCCGTGTAGATGGAGCGGGAGACGACGTCACGGGACGCGAGGTCCTTCATGACCGGCGCGTACTTCTCCATGAAGCGCTCGCCGTCCTTGTTGCGGAGGATGCCGCCCTCACCGCGGGCGCCCTCCGTGAGAAGGATGCCCATGCGCCAGATGCCCGTCGGGTGGAACTGGAAGAACTCCATGTCCTCCAGGGGCAGACCGCGGCGGTAGCAGGCGGCCTGGCCGTCACCGGTCAGGGTGTGCGCGTTGGAGGTCACCTTGAAGAACTTGCCGGTGCCGCCGGACGCGTAGATCACGGCCTTGGCCTGGAAGATGTGGATCTCGCCGGTGGCCAGCTCGTACGCGACGACGCCCGCGGAGTGCTTCACACCGTCGATCTCGGTGATCAGCTGGTCCAGGACGTAGAACTCGTTGAAGAACTCCACGCCCTCCTTGACGCAGTTCTGGTACAGCGTCTGGAGGATCATGTGGCCGGTGCGGTCCGCGGCGTAGCAGGACCGGCGGACCGGGGCCTCGCCGTGGTTGCGGGAGTGACCGCCGAAGCGGCGCTGGTCGATGGTGCCGTTCGGGGTGCGGTTGAACGGCAGGCCCATCTTCTCCAGGTCGAGGACGGCGTCGATGGCCTCCTTCGCCAGGATCTCGGCGGCGTCCTGGTCGACCAGGTAGTCACCGCCCTTGACCGTGTCGAAGGTGTGCCACTCCCAGTTGTCCTCCTCCACGTTGGCGAGCGCGGCGGCCATGCCGCCCTGCGCGGCGCCCGTGTGGGAGCGGGTGGGGTAGAGCTTCGTCAGCACGGCGGTGCGGCTGCGCTTCGTCGACTCGATGGCGGCGCGCATGCCGGCGCCACCGGCGCCGACGATGACGGTGTCGTACTTGTGGATCTTCATGACGTGGATTACCTCAGCCCCGTGCCTAGCGGATGTTCGGGTCGAAGGTGAAGATCACCAGCGTGCCCAGGAGGATGGTGAACACCGTGGCGGTGTACAGCAGGCCCTTGAGCCACAGGCGCGTGTTGGCCCGCTCCGCGTAGTCGTTGATGACGGTACGGAGGCCGTTGGCGCCGTGCAGCATGGCGAGCCAGAGCATCAGCAGGTCCCAGACCTGCCAGAACGGGGACGCCCAGCGGCCGGCCACGAAGGCGAAGCCGATCTTGGAGACGCCGCCGTCCAGGAAGAGCTGGATCAGCAGGTGGCCGAGGACCAGGACGACCAGGACGATGCCCGAGAGGCGCATGAAGAGCCACGCGGCCATCTCGAAGTTGCCGCGGGTCGCCTTGGGCGTCTTGCCGGTGCGCTTGCGGGGGGCCTCGATGTACGGCGCGGGGTTGTCCACGTCGTAGACGGCGCCGCCCTCGACGGGGCCGATCGTGGAGGAGGTGGTGTCAGCAGACATATCTGGCGTCAGCTCCCGAACAGTTCACGTGCGGCGTGGCCGAGGATCGGGTACAGCGAGCCCGCCATCAGCACGACCCAGATGCCCACGACGGTCCAGAGCATCTGCTTCTGGTAGCGCGGGCCCTTGGACCAGAAGTCCACGGCGATGACCCGGAGGCCGTTCAGCGCGTGGAAGAGGATGGCAGCGACGAGGCCGTACTCGAGGAGAGCGACGATCGGCGTCTTGTAGGTCGCGACGACCTCGTCGTACGCCTCGGGGGAGACGCGGACGAGAGCGGTGTCCAGCACGTGTACGAACAGGAAGAAGAAGATGAGGACGCCGGTGACTCGATGAGCCACCCAGCTCCACATTCCTTCCCGGCCGCGGTACAGCGTTCCAGCCGGCACGGAAAAACCCTCCGGGAGCGGGGATCAGGGTCGGCCGGCTTCAGTGTCGGTCTGACCCGGCCGGGTACGGTCCACCGGCCCCGGTCATCGTAGCGACGACTTGTCGGTTCGCTCGCGCGGGGTCCATCGGTGTGATCAAACAGGCACGGACGGGCTATCGCGGAGACCGGAATCGCCGCATTCCGGACGGAATCACGGTCCGGAGTGTCGCGGCGTGAGCCTCTCGGCGAGCCGGAAGGCCAGCCGGGCGCGGGCGAGCCGCCTCAGTTCGTCGGCGGCGATCACCCGTTCCTCCTCGGCTTCGTTGCCGAGACGTGACCGGATGCCTGCCAAAACCTGGTCGAGCCGCTCCCCGGGACGCACTCCGTCGAGGCTGATCACGAACGCGTGTCCGAAGCTGCTCTCGTACGCGGCGTGGGCGGCCCGCAGCGCCGTCCGGGCGGCCGGCGGGGCGTCCGGGTGCGGCAGCGCGGAGGACTCGGCGGCCAGGGCCTCGTCGAGATCGGCGCGGGACAGGTCGTACCCGGCCTCGTCGGCGGCGGCGAGCAGGGCGTCCAGGGTGGGGTACGGGCGATGCGCCGCCACCCGTTCGGCCCAACGGAGGCTGTGGCAGCAGGAGAGGAGCAGCGCCTCGGCCTCGACCGGCGTGGCGGCGTTGAAGCCGGTGAGCCCGCGCAGGGGTCCGTGGGGGGCCGGGCCCTTGTTCTGAGCGGGTATGACCGCGGTGGCGGACGTGTCCGTGGAGCCCGGCTTCCGGCGGGGGACGTGGGTGTCGCTGGTCAGCGTGGGCTCCGGTACTCCGGGACGGGTGGGGTGGACGTGACTCAACGTTATCGACGGGATGAGGGAAGTGTCCGACGGATGCGCGAATTTCACCCGGAAGGGAGAGTTTCGGAACAAGTGACGGAAGATCCGGTTCCGTCACGAGTCACGAGTCATGAGTCATGAGTCATGAGTCATGAGAGACGAGTGACGCATGGTGAGTGACCGATGGACGGGGACGGACTGTATGAGTGACGGATGAGCGGGTCCGTTCCCCCGATTGGCCGGACCGTCCGCCGTACGGGAGGATTCCGATGATGCGGTACTCCATACGGGCGCCCCACAAGGGCCCCGCACTCCTGGCGACCGCGGTGGCACTGGCCACCGTGGCGGCCTGCTCCGGCGGATCGCCGAGTGGAGCCCCCAGTCCCGCCTCGCCCGGGACATCGTCCGGCGGTACGTCGACGAGCGCCGTGCCCACCAGCGCGCCGCCGAGCCCGACGCCCACGCCCACCCGTACCTACCCCCTCTCCACCGCGCCCCGCACCGTCCCCGCCGTCCGCGACCACGAGGCCGCGCGCGGGCCCGGCTGGAAGCCCGCGCCGACCGCCGGGGTCGTCGTCGCCGCGAACAGCGCGGCCCTCGCCGACGAGGGCAGACTGCTCGCCGGGGAGCTGGGCATCCCCTACCGCGGCGCCGTGGCCGCGGGCCCCGGGGATGTCGAGCTGGCCCTCGGGGCGAAGGGCGGCGCCCCCGAGTCGTACACCCTCACCGTCCGCGACAACCGGGTCCGGATCAGCGGCCCCGACGAGGCCGGCGTCTTCTACGGCACCCGCACCCTCAAGCAGTCGGTGAAGGGCTCGGGCGCGATGCCCGAGGGAACCGTCACCGACGCCCCCGCGAAGCCGCAGCGCGGACTGAACCTCGACATCGCCCGCAAGTTCTTCACCGCCGAGTGGATCGAGGCGCGGCTCCGGGAGATGGCCGACCTCAAGCTCAACCAGTTCGGTCTGCACTTCTCCGACGACCAGGGCTTCCGGATCGCCTCGGACACCCATCCCGAGATCGTCTCGGCCCAGCACCTCACCAAGGCCGAGATCCGCCGGATCCTCGCCCTCGCGCGGAGCCTGCACATCACCGTCGTGCCCGAGATCGACTCGCCGGGACACCTCGGCGCCGTCCTGCGCGCGTACCCGGACCTCCAGCTGCGCAACGTCCAGGGGGTCCCGCGCCAGGGCGCGATCGACATCTCCAAGCCGGCGTCCGCGCGGCTCGTCGACGAGCTGCTGCGCGAGTACGCGGCGCTCTTCCCCGGCGGCTGGTTCCACGTCGGCGCCGACGAGTACCAGGCGCTGACCGTCCGCTCGCCCGAGGCCTCCTATCCGCAGCTCGCCACGGCGGCCCGCCAGAAGTACGGCGCCCAGGCGCGCGTCCAGGACCTGGCGGAGGGCTGGCTGAACGACCGCGCGGCGGTGGTGCGCGGCACCGGCAAGACGGCGAAGGCCTGGAACGACGGCTTCTTCCGCGGCGGCGTCGTCCACGCCGACAAAGGCATCGAGGTCGAGTACTGGACCGGCAAGGAGATCGGGGCCAGGCCGCCGGCCGAGTACCTGGCCGAGGGCCGCAAGGTCGTGAACCTCAACGACGAGTACCTCTACTACGTCCTCGGTGAGCCGAACCAGTTCACGTACCCCACGGGCCGCCGCATCTACGAACAGTGGACGCCGCTCGTCCTGCGCGGCACGGCCCCGGTCCCCGCGCGGTACGACTCCCAGATCCTGGGCGCCCGCTTCGCGGTCTGGTGCGACCTGTCCCGCGCGCAGACCCAGGCGCAGGTGGCGGAGGGCATCCGGCTCCCCTTGACGGCACTGGCCCAGAAGGTCTGGAACCCGACGAAACCCACGCTGACCTGGGACGAGTTCAGGGCCTTGGCGGCGAAGGTGCGCTGAGCTCCGTCATGGACGCGAGCGCTCCGGATCGCGTACGTTCCCCCGGCGGCGGCCGCCTGGCCGCCGCACGTTCCTTGGGGGGAACCACGTGCTCGTACTCCGAAACCCGAACGGCCTCTCGTACGCCGTCATCGCCCTGCTCGCGGGCAACATCGTCTTCGACGTCCTGCTCGGGCTCGTCGACGTCCGTGACCTGACGGCGCAGGACCCTCTCTCCACCGGTCCCGCCGGGGTCGGGGCGCTCAACCTCGGCGTGGCGTACAGCATGGCGTTCACCGTGTACGTGGCCACCGCGGTCGTCTTCATCGTCTGGTTCTACCGACTGCGGAAGAACGCCGAGGTCTGGGCCGGTGACCTGCAGACCCGGAAGCCCGGCTATGCGATCGGCGGCTGGTTCATCCCGATCGGCAACTTTTGGATCCCGCGGGCCGTCGCCGTCGAGATCTGGCGGGCCAGCCGCTGGGAGCCGTACGCCGCCGACGGCAAGCGCGAGCTGACGCTGCTCAACAGCTGGTGGACGTGTCTGCTCGCCGCCAACATCACGAACTGGATCTCCGGCAAGCTGTTCCAGTCGGCGCAGACCGTGGCCGAGTACGACACCGCGTCCACCTGGTCCCTCGCGGGCTACGCCCTCGACATCGTCGCCGCCGTCCTCGCCATCCTCTTTGTCCGACGTCTGACCTCTATGCAGCATGCCAAGGCCACTGGGATGATTCCGGCCGCGCAGTGACGAAAAAGCGCCCCCGGGCGCAGTAGTGGAAGTACTGCGTCCGCATCGGGTGGCGAGGAGGCGTCCATGACGTCGGGGAACGGCCGGAGCCTGCTGGAACTGATCGACGGGGCCGACGAGCGGGGGCTGGCCGCGGCCGGCCTCGCCTGCCTCGACCGCTGTCTCCCGCTGCTCGCCGCCGACCGCGGCGACGTCCTGCGGCCCGTGTGGGCGGCCGTCGCGCGCGGCGACGGACAGGCCTGGGGCGAGGCCGTCGCCAAGGCCCGCGCCGAACTCGGCGCCGACGGCACGGAGGACGCCGGGGCCGTGCACGGGATGCTGGCCGCCGCTCCCGAGGCCTGGACCGCGGACGCCCTCCGCGCCTGGGCCGGCGAGTGCTCCGTCACCGCTCTCGTCCTGCACGGCCGGTACGACGCCGCCGAGGTGTCCGACGGCCTCGTCGAGCGCTGCCGTGCGGGGAGTGCCGAGGGCGCGGGCCCGCTGCTCGCCGGGGAGCTCCGCCGCCAGCAGGCCGTCCTCGAATCGGCCGCCCACGGCCCGACCGGCCTGCGCCGGGCCCGTGAACTCTCCGTCGAGGGCGGCCGGGTGCTGCGCGCGGTCGTCTCGCGCCGGGCCCGCACCGCCTGATTCCTCCGGGCCGGCTCAGGCCTGGGGGGACTCCGGGGCCTGGATCGCGACCGAGGCGATCGTCTCGGAGATCTCCCGCTCCGCCGTGGCCTTGTCCAGGCCGAGCCCGCTCAGGACGCCCTGCCCGTCCTCGTGCTCCAGGAGGGCGAGCAGGATGTGCTCGGTTCCGACGTAGTTGTGCCCGAGGCGCAGGGCCTCGCGGAACGTCAGCTCCAGGACCTTCTTCGCCGCCGCGTCGTACGGGACGAGCGTGGGCGGCTCCTCGACGGCCGGCGGCAGCGTCGCCGAGGCGGCCTCGCGGACCTGGTCCAGGGTCACGCCCTGGGACATGATCCAGAACGCCGCGAGCCCCTGGGGCTCCGCGAGCAGGCCGAGTGCCAGGTGGCCGGTGGTGATCTCGGCGTTGCCGACGGCCGTGGCCTCGTTCTGGGAGGCCATGACCACGTTCCTGGCCCGGGTGGTGAAGCGGTTGAACCCCGCGTTCGCGTCCATCTTCTCCGCGTCCGGCTCCTTGGGGACGAAACGCTTCTGGGCCGCCTGGCGGGTGACGCCCATGCTGCGGCCGATGTCGGTCCAGGAGGCGCCGGAGCGCCGGGCCTGGTCCACGAAGTGGCCGATGAGGTGGTCGGCGACGTCGCCGAGGTGGTCCGCCGCGATGACGGCGCCGGAGAGCTGCTCCAGGGCGTCGGGGTGGACCTTCTTGATCGCGTCGATGAGTTCGTCGAGGCGGACGGGAACGGTCGGAACGACTGGATTCGTCATGAGTGCAACCCTAGGTTGACACCCATCCACTGTCAACCAGTCGTTGACAGTGGGGGGTCGGGCTGCGCCCAGGGCAGGCGAGAGCCCAGGCCGGGAGAGAAGGAGAAAAGCGCGAGAGGCGCGGGAAAAGGAGGGGGAAATGGGAGACGACCGGGGCCGCCACCCCCCACAGGAGAGGCCCCGGTCGTCGTCCACGGAGCCGCAGCACGGCTCCGTACTCCATTCAGCGCCGAGCCTGCGTTTTCTGTCACACCGCGACCGCACCCCGCGTCCGGCACCCGAGCGGCACGTCATCACCCGGAGGTTGCAAGTTGCACAAAGACCCCGGATCGCGTGGACGCGGCGCCGGAACACGACGTAGCGTGCACATGCGCGAGGCGGCGTGGGCGGTGGTGACCAGCCGCGATGAAGCGACCGACGCGACCGACGAACAGGGTTTGGGGAGTGCTGGGGGACGACGCGGAGCTGACGGCCGCGGTGCTCGCTGCGCAGGACGGGGACGAGAACGCCTTCCGTACTGTGTATCGCGCCGTGCATCCACGGTTGCTCGGCTACATACGGACACTGGTCGGCGACACCGACGCCGAGGACGTCGCCTCCGAGTCCTGGCTGCAGATAGCCCGCGACCTCGACCGCTTCGACGGCGACGCGGACCGCTTCAGGGGCTGGGCCGCCCGGATCGCCCGCAACCGCGCCCTCGACCACATACGGATGCGCGGGCGGCGGCCTGCCGTCGGCGCCGACGAGACCGAACTGACCGACAAGCCCGCCGCGTCCGACACCGTGGACGAGGCCCTGGAGGCCCTGGCCACCGGGGACACCATGCGGCTGATCGCCCAGCTCCCGCAGGACCAGGCCGAGGCCGTCGTCCTGCGCGTCGTCGTCGGCCTGGACGCCAAGACCGCCGCCGACACCCTGGGCAAACGCCCCGGTGCCGTGCGCACCGCCGCCCACCGGGGCCTCAAGAAGCTCGCCGAACTCCTCGGTGCCGGCGCGGGGACGGACGGACCGGACGGCACCGGTGAGCCCGTCGTCTCACTGGACGGTGTGCCTCCGCAACGCGGCCGTGCGCCGGGGGCCGTGACCCCCCGCGGTGTGACGCAATCACGTCCGCGTACGCAGAAGGACATGTGATGGCCGACGAGCGGTACCAGTGGCTCGATCAGGAGGCCGCGGAGCGGCTGCTCCGCGGTGAGCCGGTCGAGGCCGTCGGCGACCATGCCCGCACGCAGGCCGAACGCCTCGCCGGAGCCCTCGACGCGGCCCGCGCCCAGGCCGTCGTGGCGGCCGGGCGCACCGAACTGCCCGGCGAGGCCGCCGCGCTCGCCGCCTTCCGGAAGGCCGCCGCCGAGCGCGCCGGCGCCGGCGCGGTGACCGGTGCCGCGACCGCCGCGACCGCCGCCACCGTCCGCACCGAGCACGCCGATCTGGGCCGGGTCCGGCTCGCGCCCGTCGTCGCGCCGGCCCGTCGCTGGGGACGCTCCCTGCGGTACGGAATCGCCGCCGCGGTGGCCGCCGTCACCGTGGGAGGGGTCGCCGTCGCCGCTGGAACAGGTGTGCTGCCCCTGGTCGGTCCGGCGCCCGCCAGCTCCGTCACGGCGGGGGAGACACCCGACCCGCTCGTCTCGAAGGACCCCGGCATACGCACGGACCGCGAGGCACCCCCGACGGCCCCGGGCGGCAGCGGCGAACCCGCCCCCGGAGTCTCCCCGTCCGCCGGCACCGGCACCGGCACGGCGCCCACCCCGGGCCCCGACGGGCAGGGCACCGGCACCCCGGACCAGGGCACCCCGAAGCCGGGCAGGAGCACGGCGGGCCCGTCCACGGACCCGGGCGGCGACGCCTCCGGCCCCGGAGGTACGGGCGTGAGCCCGGGCGGTACGACCTCCCTGGAGCGGGCCGTGCAGGCCTGCCGGGAGTACCGGGCGGGCAGGCTGGACGCCACCGGCCGGAAGCAGCTCACGAACAACCTGCGCGGCGGCGAGACCCTCCGCCGCTACTGCGACCGGATCCTCGGCGGCGGTGGCGGTACGGGCGCGCCCGACGACGGCGGCAAGAGCGGGGACGGCGCGACGGACGGCGCCAAGGGCGACTCCGACCCCGAACCCGACGACGACAAAGACCAGGACCGCCCCGGCGGCCACAAGGGCGGCGGCCGGGACGACGAGCGCGGCGGCGGCAGCGGCCGGGCCGCGAAAACCGTCCCGGACACCCGCGCCACCGTCCACTCGACGGCACCGGAAACGGCAGCGGAAACCACGGCCGGAACCACGGCCGGAACGACGGCGGAAACGACGACCCCCGCACGCGTTCCGCTGCCGGTGTAACACTTCTCGGCGCGACGGCGCAGTATGGAGTGAGCCGACTGGTCATCGGCCGCGCGGTGAGCCGGGGTTCCCCCCGTACCTACGGCTCCGCGCACCCGGCGCGGGTGGGACACGTTCCCCCGGTCCCACCCGCGCCCTCTCCTCTTCCCTCCCGGATCACCAGTGGACGACGACCTTGTCGCCGACCTTCACCTGGTCGAAGAGGGCCGCGAGCTTGGCCCGGTCCCGGACGTTGACGCAGCCGTGCGAGGCCCCGTTGTAGCCGCGGGCCGCGAAGTCCGACGAGTAGTGCACCGCCTGGCCGCCGCTGAAGAACATCGCGTACGGCATGGGCGTGTGGTAGATCGTCGACGTCCACTCGCGGGCCTTCCAGCCCACGCTGAACGTCCCCTCCCTGGTCGGGGTGTTCTCCGAGCCGAAGCGGACGTCCATGGCCGACACGACCTTGCCGTCGATCATCCAGGCGAGGGTCCGGCTCTCCTTGCTGATGCACAGCACCCGGCCGGTCATGCACCGGGCGTCGGGGGTGTCCAGCTGGTTGGTGGTCGACGGCTTCAGCTCGTCGGCGGTCGGCTTCCGGCTCGCCCCGAGCAGCTTCCGCCAGGTCGCCGCGTCGACCCAGCCCCGCTCCGGCAGCCCCTGCTTCTTCTGGAAGGCCTTGACCGAACGGGCCGTCATCGTCCCGAAGAAACCGGTGGGCGCCCGGTCGAAGTCGCCGAGCTGGCGCAGCCGCGCCTGGAGCTCACGGACCTGCTCGCTCTCGTCCCCGTCACGCATCATGACCTCGGGGCTCGGCGCCTCGGTGGTCGGTGCCCCCGTGGTCGACGCCTCGCTGCTCGGTGTGGTGGACGCGGAGGGGGCCTTGCCGTCGTCGGACGGCGTGGCGGTCGGCGCGGGGGCCGTGGTCGCGGGCGTCTTCGTCGGGCTCGCGGAGCCGCCGCCACCGCCACCGGCCGCCTGGGCCGTACAGGCGGTCGCGAGGGCGACCGAGGCCGCGGCCAGTACTGCTCTGCGTATGCCGCGTATGACGGAAGAAGACCGCTTCATCGTTGCCCCCCGGGACGTGTCGTGTACACCTAGGGATGCTTCCCGGGCGCGTGTGGTTGCGCGCGCCGACCAGGAACCGAGCATCCTGTGAGGGCACAGGTCTAGAGGGAGGCAGCACATGGCGCGCGAGTCGGAGTCGGGACTCCCCATCGAGCCGGTCTACGGCCCCGAGGCCCTGGACGGCTGGGAGCCCGCGGAGAAGCTGGGCGCGCCGGGCGCGTACCCCTTCACGCGTGGCGTGTACCCGTCGATGTACACGGGCCGGCCGTGGACGATGCGGCAGTACGCGGGCTTCGGCACCGCCGCCGAGTCCAACGCCCGCTACAAGCAGCTGATCGCGAACGGCACCATGGGCCTGTCCGTCGCCTTCGACCTGCCGACGCAGATGGGCCACGACTCCGACGCGCCGATCGCCTCCGGCGAGGTCGGCAAGGTCGGCGTCGCGATCGACTCGATCGAGGACATGCGCGTCCTGTTCGACGGGATCCCGCTCGACAAGGTCTCCACGTCGATGACGATCAACGCCCCCGGCGCCCTGCTCCTCCTGCTCTACCAGCTCGTCGGCGAGGAGCAGGGCGTCCCGGCGGACAAGCTGACCGGCACGATCCAGAACGACGTGCTCAAGGAGTACATCGCCCGCGGCACGTACATCTTCCCGCCGAAGCCCTCGCTGCGGCTGATCGCGGACATCTTCAAGTACTGCCGGACCGGGATCCCGAAGTGGAACACCATCTCGATCTCCGGCTACCACATGGCCGAGGCGGGAGCCTCGCCCGCGCAGGAGATCGCGTTCACCCTCGCCGACGGCATCGAGTACGTCCGCACCGCCGTCGCCGCCGGCATGGACGTCGACGACTTCGCCCCCCGGCTCTCCTTCTTCTTCGTGGCCCGCACCACGATCCTGGAGGAGGTCGCCAAGTTCCGGGCCGCCCGACGGATCTGGGCGCGGGTCATGAAGGAGGAGTTCGGCGCGGAGGACCCCAAGTCGCTGATGCTCCGCTTCCACACCCAGACCGCGGGCGTCCAGCTCACGGCCCAGCAGCCCGAGGTCAACCTCGTGCGCGTCGCCGTGCAGGGCCTCGCGGCCGTCCTCGGCGGCACGCAGTCGCTGCACACCAACTCCTTCGACGAGGCCATCGCCCTGCCGACGGACAAGTCCGCCCGCCTCGCCCTGCGCACCCAGCAGGTCCTCGCCCACGAGACGGACGTCACCGCCACCGTCGACCCCTTCGCCGGCAGCTACGTCGTCGAGAAGATGACCGACGACGTCGAAGCCGCCGCGCTGGACCTGATGGGCCGGATCGAGGAGATGGGCGGCGCGGTCGGCGCGATCGAGCGCGGCTTCCAGAAGGGCGAGATCGAACGCTCCGCCTACCGCATCGCCCAGGAGACCGACAGCGGCGAACGGGTCGTCGTCGGCGTCAACCGCTACACGATGGACGTCGAGGAGCCCTACGAACCCCTCCGCGTCGACCCCGCCATCGAGGACCAGCAGGCCGCCCGGCTCGCGAGACTGCGGGCCGAACGCGACCAGGCGGCCGTCGACACGGCACTGGCCGCGCTGAAGAAGGCCGCCCAGGGCACGGACAACGTCCTGTATCCCATGAAGGACGCCCTCAGGGCCCGCGCCACCGTCGGCGAGGTCTGCGACGCGCTGCGCGAGGTCTGGGGCACGTACGTCCCCACCGACGCCTTCTGATCTTCCGGTATGCGGAACCCTGAGGCGGATTGTCGTACCCGTGTGCGAGGATCCGCCTCATGCTGGGTGTCACCGATCTTCCGACCTACCTCGTGGGCCTCGTCCTCATCATCCTTCTGCCGGGGCCGAACTCGCTGTACGTGCTGTCCGTCGCCGCCCGCAAGGGCACGCGCACGGGATACAAGGCCGCCGCCGGCGTCTTCACCGGCGACGCCGTCCTGATGACCCTGGCCGCGCTCGGCGCCGCCTCACTGCTCCAGACCACCCCCCTGCTCTTCATGATCGTGAAGTACGCGGGCGCGGGCTACCTGGCCTGGATGGCGTACGGGATGCTGCGGGCGGCCTGGTCGATGTGGCGCGAGCGGAACGACACCCAGGCGGAGGAGACGGCGCAGGCTCCGACGGCCGCGGGGGAGAACCCGTACCGCCGCGCCCTGATCATCAGCCTCTTCAACCCCAAGGCGATCCTCTTCCTCATCTCCTTCTTCGTGCAGTTCGTGGACCCTGGCTACGCCTACCCGGCGCTGTCCTTCCTCGTCCTCGGCACGCTCCTGGAGATCGGCAGCTTCCTCTACCTCACGATGCTGATATTCGGCGGAACCCGGCTCGCCGCCACCTTCCGCCGCCGCAGGCGCCTCTCGGCCGGCGCGACCTCCGCCGCGGGCGCCCTCTTCCTCGGCTTCGCCGCGAAGCTCTCCCTCAGCAGCGCCGCTTGACCCTCACACCGTGTGAGGCCGTTCCGTAGGGGTCGTCATGTTCACCATCGGAGACTTCGCCCGGCACGGGCGGGTGTCGGTCCGGATGCTGCGCCATTACGACGCCATCGGACTGCTGCGCCCGGCCCGGGTCGACCCGCACACGGGCTACCGCTTCTACACGGCGGACCAGCTCGCCCGGCTCAACCGCGTCATCGCGCTCAAGGACCTCGGCTTCACCCTCGAACAGGTGGGGGCGATCCTCGGCGAGCGGATCGACGCGGACGAGCTGCGGGGAATGCTGCGCATGCGCCAGGCCGAGCTGGAAGCGGCCATGGCGGAGGCGCGGGCCCGGCTCGCCCAGGTCGGCGCGCGGCTCCGAGCCATCGAGAGCGAGGGACGCATGTCCACCCAGGACGTCGTCGTCAAGAAGATCCCCGCCGTGCGCGTCGCCGAGCTGAGCGCGGTCGCCGCGAGCTTCGGTCCGCAGGACATCACCCCGGTCATCGGACCGCTGTACGAGGAGCTGTGCGGACGGCTCGAAGAGGCCGGGATCACCGGGTTCGGCCCGGGGATCGCGTACTACGAGGACGCGGGCAAGGGCGACGGTTCGGTCGTCGTGCACGCCGCCATGACCGTCCCCGAGGGCACGGCCGTGGAGGGCGTCGAGGTGCGGGTCCTGCCCGCCGTCGAGGAGGCGGCGACCGTCGTCCACCGGGGCTCGATGGACACCGTCCTGCCGACCGCCCAGACCCTCGCCCGCTGGATCGAGGCCAACGGCTACCGCTCGCAGCGCCATGCCCGCGAGCTGTACCTGGAGTGCCCGGAGGACCGTTCGCAGTGGGTGACGGAGATCCAGGAGGCGATCGTCCGCGCCTGACCGCGCACGCGCCTGCGGGCCCGGGGCCCCCGCACGGGTCCCGGGCCCGCCGTCGTACCCGCTACCTCTTCAGCGCCCTGCGCAGCCGCAGCGCGCGCCGGGCGAGGCGGCGGACCTTGGGGTGGCGGGGGAGCGGGATGCCGCCGGGCAGGTTGAGGACGGTGAGGCGGCGGCGGGTGAAGTGGTGCCGGGTGCGCTCGGCGAGCGGGCCCGACAGGTGCCGTACCGCCGGCTCCCGCAGCTCGGGCCGTATCCTCGGCTGCATCGCGAAGCCGACCGCCGCGACCAGGTCGTTCAGCTGGTCCGTACCGATCTCGGGGACAGCGGCCGCGCCCTCCTCCAGGGGCGGCACGACGGCGTCCACGACGGTGAGCGGGATGCGGTTGCTGTTCTGGAACGGGGTGAGCCGTTCGAGGAGGGTGCCGGTGCCGACCCGGGCGACCGGCAGCCCGTAGAAGGTCCGCGCGGTCATCAGCGCCGTGGAGAAGCAGCCGACGACGAGCGCGGGCCGCAGCTCGCCGTAGAGGACCTCGGCGAGCACCGGCCGGTCCTCGACCGTCAGCTCGGCGCCGAGGTCCGCCGCCTCGCGCACCAGCGTCCGCGACCAGGCGTCGGGGGCCGTCGGGTGCGGTTTGAAGACGAGCCGCCGGTGGCCCAGGGCGATGGCGCCCCTGACCATCCGCAGGTGCAGTTCCTCCTCCTCGGCGGCGGTCAGCAGGTTGAGCGCCGCCAGGTACTGGCCGAGGAGCAGGGCGGGTCCGTCCCCCGCTGCCGCGGGGCCCGTCAGCTCCTCGACGACCTTGGTGAACGCCTCCGTGGGTACGGTCTCCGCCACCGCCCCGAACTCGGCGAGCAGCAGCGGTGCGAGTCCGGGGACGAGGTCCAGGTGGAGGAGCCGGCCGACGCGTCCGCCGATCAGCGGGTCGATCTTGTTGCGGGTCGGTCCGTAGCTCATCAGGCCGTCCGCGTAGACGGTGACGGGCGCGTCGGGCAGCAGCTGGGCGATGGCGAGCGCGGGTGTCACCTGCGGGGATTCCAGGGCGAGTTCGACGCGGTCGTCGCCGAGGTTCCAGAGCTTGCGCAGATGACGCTGGAGGAGCGGCAGGTCGCTGGGGCGCGGGGTCCAGCCGCCCGGGTGGAGCGGGGAGATCGTCTCGTTCCACGACAGGACGGAGTCGAAGCGGCCACGCAGCCGGTCGAAGCCCTCGGCCTCGTCGAGCGGCGGGGTCGTCTCCGGTACGGCGGCGTTGTTGGTGACGAGGAGGATCCGGCGGCCGGCGGTGGCGAAGCAGCCGCTGTCGAGGGCGGCGGCGATCGTCACCGCTCCGTAGAGGGTGGAGGCGCAGAAGATCTGGGTGGTCCGGCGGGTGCTCACGCGGCGGCCTCCGACGTCGAGGCGGAGCGGTCGCCGGCGCCCTGGTCCGGGGCGGAGGGCGGCGGGGCCGGGCGGCGGCGGCGCAGTCTGCGCAGCATCGTCGCGCGGTCCCCGCCCATCGCCGAGAGCGCCTCGTCGAGAACCCCCTGCGGCATCCTGCGCAGGGCTCCCGCGCTCATCGCCTTCAGCTGGCGTGCCACGTCCGGCTCGAACCGTTCGATGGATCCGATGTGATGGGAGATCACCGCGCAATAGGTGCGGACGGCCTTCGGGAGAAGCAGGTCCGCGTCCGCGTCCCTCGCCGTTTCCTCGATCACCTGGTCGAATGCGCGGATGAAATCCAATTGCCGTACATCGCCGATCTGGGTGAGCGAGGTCGCCACTCCGCGCCGGTAGAAGACGCCGAGTTCGCCGATCGCCGCGAAGGATTCCGCCTCGCGGTGCAGTTTCCAGATCCACGGCCGGTCCTCGGCCGTCCGCAGCCCGTGCGGGAAATGCAGCAGGCCGCGGTCGAGGAGCCGGCGGTGGTAGATCCCCGCCCAGGCGTACGGGTAGTCGACCGACGTCGTCCGGTGCGCCGGCAGGATCGCGTCCCGAGGGTTCAGCACCTCGCCGCGGCGGGGGACCGGCGCGCGGCGGATCCCGCGGTTCCTGCCGGTGACGGAGACGTGGTCGGTGCGCAGGAAGTCGCAGCCGAGTTCCTCGGCGGCGGCGACCAGGCGGGCGTAGTAGCCGGGGGCGAGCCAGTCGTCCCCGTCGAGGAAGGTGAGGTATTCGCCGCGGGCGGCGTCGAGGCCGGTGTTGCGGGCCGTGGCGAGGCCCTCGTTGTGCGCGTGCCTGATCAGGACGGCACCCGGGATCTCGCGCGCGGCCCGTTCGAGGAGCTCCGGAGTCCCGTCCGACGAGCAGTCGTCGACAAGAAGGAACTCGAAGTCCTCGCGGGCGTTGGCCCGCAGGCTGGTGAGGGTGTCGGGGGCGTATGTCTGCACGTTGAAGAACGGCACGACGACGGAGAGCTTGACCACCCGGCCGACGCTAGGCGCCGCCCCGGCATTCCCACCGACCGGCGGGCAGCCGTTCGGTGAACACCAAGCGGCGGGACGATTAACCGCCTTTACCCGCAAGGGAAATCGGCCGCGGAAAGTCCGGAACGCGGGCCACTTCAACCGGCGGAGAGGCTCTGTTCACCGTTTGTTGTGGTCCAGTTGGGCCGGAAAGCGGAATGCCCTTCTAGCGTCCTCGACGTGCAAGGAAGTAACAGAGAAGCGGTACGGGTCGCCGTACTCGCCGACTCCGACACCCGGTGGAAATGGGGCGCCCTCACGGCGCGCCGCATCACCACGGCGACCGCCGAACCCACCGGATTCGTCCTCCGCGGACGGGCGACGCCCACCGCGCGCCAGCTCGCCGAGACAGGGGTGTCCACGACCACCCCGCGCGAGGTGACGGGCGCGGACTTCCTGCGTGCGGTACGGGACGCGGAGGCGCGCGGCGAGGGGTACGACGTCGTCGTGCTCGCCCTCGTCGGCGGCACCGTCCGGGCCGTCCTCCAGGGCCTGGCCGATCTGGGCCTCGACCGGCGTCCGGTGATCGTCACCGGCTACGTCGGCGTCGTCTACGAGAAGCTCACCGACGGCCTGCTGCTCCGCCACGGCGCCGATGTGGTGCTTGCCAACTCCCTTCACGACGCGGAGCGTTTCCGCGCGGTGTACGAGGGGGTGGGCGCCGGAGCCGACTCGGTCGTCGAGGCCGCCCTGCCGTTCCTCGGCGGCACCCCGCACACCCCCGAGGCCGGCCGCGACACCCTGGTCTTCGCCGCCCAGCCGTCCGTGCCCGCCACCCGCACCGAGCGCGCCTACGTGCTGCGGCGGCTGATCGAGCACGCCCGGCTCCACCCGCAGCGCGAGGTGCTCCTCAAGCTCCGCTCCAAGCCGGGCGAACACACCACGCACCTAGAGGAGTTCCCCTTCCAGAAGCTGGTCCGAGAGCTCGAACCGCCCGCGAACTTCCGCCTGGTGTACGGGCACATGGGCGAGGTCCTCGACCGCACCGACCTGCTTGTCACCGTCTCCTCCACGGCCGCCCTCGAAGCCCTCCACCGTCGGATCCCCACCGCGATCCTCACCGACCTCGGGGTCCGCGAGGCACTCGGCAACCACCACTTCGTCGGCTCCGGCCTCCTCGCCTCCTTCGACCGGCTCGACAAGGGGCTCGCCCCGACGCCCGACGAGACCTGGCTCGCCCGGCAGGGCGTCGCCTCCGACGGCTCGTACGAGGCGGCCTTCGACGCGGCCCGCGACCGGGTCACCGCACTCCTGGCGCTTCCCGTGCTGCCCCCGATCGCCCCCTACTACACCGCGGAGACCGCCCCCGGCTACCTGCCGGGGATCCTCGCCCGCCACCGCCTGGACGTCACCGCGCAGGAGCCCCGCGAGAGCGGCCTCCGCCGGATCGTCCGGGACGCGGCGCGGGGCGCGTACCGCCACGGCGTGCAACGCGTCGCGCCCGTCATCCGCCGCCTGGGAGAACTGTGATGCCGACGACGAACCCGAGCACCCCGACCGTGCTCGCCGTGATCCCCGCGCGGGGCGGCTCCAAGGGCGTCCCCGCCAAGAACCTCGCGCCGGTGGCCGGTGTCCCCCTGGTGTCCCGCGCCGTCCACGCCTGCCTCGGCGCCCGCCCCGTCACCCACGTCGTGGTCTCCACCGACGACGCCGCCATCGCGGCGGCCGCCCGCACCGCGGGAGCGGAGGCCGTGCAGCGCCCCGCCGAGATCGCGGGCGACACCGCCACCAGCGAGGCCGCGGTCCTGCACGCCATGGACGCCTTCGAGGCCACCCACGGCCGCCCGGCCGACGTGGTCCTCCTCGTCCAGTGCACGAGCCCGTTCCTCAGCTCCGCCGAGGTCGCCGAGACCGCCGAGCGCATCACCTCGGGCGCCGCCGACACGGCCTTCACTGCCGCCCCGTCGCACGGCTTCCTCTGGCGCGACACCCTCCAGGGCGCCGAGGGCGTCAACCACGACAAGGCCCACCGCCCCCGTCGGCAGGACCGGGAGCCCGAGTACCTGGAGACCGGCGCCGTCTACGCCATGGACGCGCCCGGCTTCCGCACCCACCGGCACCGCTTCTTCGGCCGCACCGCGCTCGTCGTCACCGACCCCGCCCGGGTCCTGGAGATCGACGACCCGCACGACCTGGCCCGCGCCCGCGTCCTCGCGCCGCTGCTGGACACCCCCGCCACCCCCGGCTTCGCCGACATCGACGCGGTGGTCCTCGACTTCGACGGCACCCAGACCGACGACCGGGTCCATCTCGACTCCGAGGGACGCGAGTTCGTCTCCGCGCACCGCGGCGACGGCCTCGGCATCGCCGCCCTGCGCCGCGCCGGACTCCCCGTGCTCATCCTCTCCACCGAGCAGAACGCCGTCGTCGCGGCCCGCGCCCGCAAGCTCAAGATCCCCGTTCTGCACGGCATCGACCGCAAGGACCGGGCGCTCAAGGAGTGGTGCGACGCCGAGGGCATCGACCCGCAGCGCGTGCTCTACGCCGGAAACGACGTCAACGACCTGCCCTGCTTCCACCTCGTCGGCTGGCCCGTCGCGGTGAGCAGCGCCCACGACTCCGTACGGGCCGCGGCCCGCGCGGTCACCGTCACCCCGGGTGGCTCCGGCGCGATCCGCGAGATCGCCGCCTGGCTCCTCGGACCCGAGCTCAACACCCCCAACTCCTAAGGATCGGCACCATGAACACCCGACTTCGCACCCTCGGCGACAAGACCGCGGGCCCGGGCCACTCCGTCTACATCACGGGCGAGATCGGCATCAACCACAACGGTGACCTCGACAACGCCTTCGCCCTCATCGACGTCGCCGCCGAGGCCGGCTGTGACGCCGTGAAGTTCCAGAAGCGCACCCCGGAGATCTGCACCCCGCGCGACCAGTGGGACATCGAGCGCGACACCCCCTGGGGCCGGATGACGTACATCGACTACCGTCACCGCGTCGAGTTCGACGAGACCCAGTACCGCGCCATCGACGAGCACTGCAAGAAGCGCGGCATCGACTGGTTCGCCTCCCCGTGGGACACCGAGGCCGTCGCCTTCCTGGAGAAGTTCGACGTCCCGGCCCACAAGGTCGCCTCGGCCTCCCTCACCGACGACGAGCTGCTCCGCTCGCTGCGCGGCACCGGCCGTACGGTCATCCTCTCCACCGGCATGTCCACCCCGGCGCAGATCCGCCACGCCGTCGAGGTCCTCGGCAGCGCGAACATCCTGCTCTGCCACGCCACCTCGACCTACCCGGCCAAGGCCGAGGAGCTCAACCTGCGCGTCATCCAGACGCTCCAGGAGGAGTACCCGAACGTGCCGATCGGCTACTCCGGCCACGAGACCGGCCTGCAGACCACCCTCGCGGCCGTCGCCCTCGGCGCCACCTTCGTCGAGCGCCACATCACCCTCGACCGCGCCATGTGGGGCTCCGACCAGGCCGCCTCCGTCGAGCCGCAGGGCCTGCAGCGCCTGGTCCGCGACATCCGCACCATCGAGGCCGCCCTCGGCGACGGCGTCAAGAAGGTCTACGAGTCGGAGCTCGGCCCGATGAAGAAGCTCCGCCGGGTCCAGGGGCTCGTCGCCGCATGACCGGGCAGCTGGCGTTCGTCGAGAGCCCGGTCCAGCTCCTCAACGTCCTGGAATGGGCGCACACCCAGGCACCCGCCGGGGAAGCGCCCGCCGCCGCACCCACGGGTGCGCCCGGCTCGACGGACGCCGGTGCGTCCGTGCGGGCGGTTCACGCGACGGACGCCACCCCCGGTGCGGCAGCGGCCGCACGGCCCCTCACGATCGTCGTCCTCTCGCCGACCGATCCCATGTCGCGTGGCCAGCTGCGCCGGATGGCCCAGCTGGCCCGCGACGAGGGCTTCACCGTCCACTGGCAGGAGGCCCGCGGCGGCCGGGGCTCGCTCGCCCGCACCCTGCGCGAGCTCGCCCGGCCGCTGCGCTCGGCGGAGCGGGTGATCATCGGGGACCCGTTCTCCCGGTACGTCCAGCTCCTCCTGACCCTCTTCGGCCCCCGGCACCTGACGGTCGTCGACGACGGCACCGCCACGATGGAGTTCGCCGCCCAGCTCGGCCGCGGCGAGCGCCTGGTGCGCTGGCACCGCAAGGGCAGCCTCGGCCCGCGCGAGCTGGTCCTCGCCCCGGTGACCTCGCTGGCCAAGCGGCGCCTCGCCCCGGCCCGCGGCCGTACGGTCGAGATCTTCACCTCGCTGCCCGTCGAGGCGCCCGAGGGCGTCACGGTCACCGAGAACTCCTACGCCTGGACCAGGACCCGCTTCGGGCCGCCGCTGCTCACGGGCGGCGCGGACCTGGTGGGCACCTCGCTGGTCGAGACGGGGGTGGTCGACGCCGGCCACTACGACCGGGTGGTGGCGGAGCTGGCCCGCGCCCACGGAGCCACCCGCTACTTCGCGCACCGCAGGGAGAGCGCGGAGAAGCTGCACCGGATCGCGGTCGAGACGGGCCTGCAGGTGGTCCGGCCGGAGCTGCCCCTTGAGCTGATCGCCCGGCGCGGCCCCGTCGGCCGTACGATCGTCAGCTTCCCTTCCACGGTCGTGCACACCCTGCCGCTCGCCCTCGCCGGCACCGGGGTGAAGGTCGCGGTCTGCGAGATCGCGCCCGAGTGGCTGCGGGAGAGCGCCTCACCCCGTGCCCAGGGCTTCCTGTCCGGGGTGGCGGGCACGGCGGCCCACGAGGTCGACCGGCTCACCGCGCGGGTGGCGACCCCCACCGACCGGCTCGAATTCGGCTGAGCGTACCCATACGGAAGGCCCTTCATGCCTGACAAACCGAGATTCTTTCCCCTAACGGGCTGAAGTTTTCGTGATCAACGGGCAGTTGACCTGTCTGAAGGCCTACCCTTCAAAAGGTGAACCAGTTGAAGTCCCGTGAGCCAGGCTCCGTCACCCTGCCCGGAACGCTGTCCGAACCCCTGCGCGCCGAACTGAGTGCCTTCCGCAGGGACTTGCACATGCATCCCGAGCTGGGCAACCAGGAGTTCCGTACGACCGCCGTGCTCAAGGCCCGCCTGGAGGCGGCCGGCCTGGTGCCGAAGGTCCTGCCGGGCGGCACCGGACTCATCTGTGACGTCGGCACCCCGGACGTCCGCCGGCCCATGCTGGCGATCCGCGCCGATCTCGACGCGCTGCCCATTCCCGACGTCAAGACCGTCGCCTACCGCTCCACGGTGGCCAACCGCGCGCACGCCTGCGGACACGACGTCCACACCACCACCGTCCTCGGTGCCGGGCTCGTCCTCGCCGATCTGCACCGGCAGGGTCTGCTGCCCCACGCCGTGCGGCTGCTCTTCCAGCCCGCCGAGGAGGTCCTCCCCGGCGGCGCCGCCGACGCCGTCGCCGCGGGAGTCCTGGACGGAGTCGGCCGCATCATCGCCCTCCACTGCGACCCCAGGGTGGACGCCGGCAAGATCGGGCTCCGCGCCGGCCCCATCACCTCCGCCTGCGACCGTCTCGAAGTCACCCTCGACGGGCCCGGCGGCCACACCGCCCGCCCGCACCTCACCACCGACCTCGTCACCGCCGCCGCCCGGGTCGCCACCGACGTCCCCGCCGTCCTGGCCCGCCGGGTCGACGCCCGCTCCGGCCTCTCGGTCACCTGGGGCCGTATCGAGTCCGGCCACGCGCCCAACGTCATCCCCCAGCACGCGGAGCTCTCCGGCACCGTCCGCTGCCTCGACCTGCCGACCTGGCGCGAGGCCCCGGACCTGGTGCACGCGGCGATCGACGAGATCGCGACCCTGCACCGGGCCAAGTCGACCGTGAACTACGTCCGGGGCGTCCCCCCGGTCGTCAACGACCCGGCCGTGACCGAACTACTCCACGACGCGATGGCCGCGCGCCGCGGAACGTATGCGATCGAGGACACCGAGCAGAGCCTCGGCGGCGAGGACTTCTCCTGGTACCTGGAGCACGTGCCCGGCGCCATGGCCCGCCTCGGCGTCCGCACCCCTGGCGACACCCGCGTCCGCGATCTGCACGCCGGCGACTTCGACGTGGACGAGCGGTGCATCGAGACCGCGGTGGAACTCTTCACGGCCGCGGTCCTGACCGACGCCGCCACACGCCCCTGACCACGGGCGCCCCTGACCACGGGCGCCCCTGACGAGGGCCCCTTCACCCGGGCTTCCGACCACGCTCACCCGACCGCGCAGCCCCCGGACGGAGCTCCTCATCCGTCCGGCCGACCGCCGTCCCCCCTTCGGCCCACCGCCCGGCGTGGCGCCTCCGGGCCCCTGTCCCGCCCCCCCTGGGTGGCGGTATAACCGGCCGTACCGGGCCGAACGCCCCCGGTCGCCTCGGCTGGCCGGTTCGCGACGATCCGATAACGACTCATGAACGGGTCTTTAACTGACATCTACGCGCGTTACGATCGCCGCGAAACCAGCGCCCGAAGAGGCGCTTTCGGTCAGTCTTGAAGGGACCCTCCTCTTGCGCCGGATCACCAGGATCACGACCGTGGGCATCGCCTCCGCGGCGCTCGCTCTCTCCGCCACCGCGTGTGGCAAGTCTTCGAACGACTCCGGCTCCGGGACGGACTCGAAGGCCGCGAAGGCCGCCATCGCGTACGACATCGGCGGCCGTGGCGACCAGTCCTTCAACGACGCCGCCTACGCGGGCCTCAAGAGGGCCGAGGACGAGCTCGACGTCAAGGGCTCCGAGGCCGAGCCCTCCGAGGGTGAGGGCGACGCCGACAAGGTGCAGCGCCTCACCGCGCTCGCCCGCGCCGGCAACAACCCGGTCATCGGCGTCGGCTTCGCCTACGCGCCGGCGATCGAGAAGGTCGCCAAGTCGTACCCCAACACCACGTTCGGCCTCATCGACGACACGTCGAAGACCGGCAAGAACATCGCCAACCTCGTCTTCAACGAGGAGCAGGGCTCCTACCTGGCCGGCGTCGCCGCCGCCAAGGCGTCCAAGACCGGCACGGTCGGCTTCATCGGTGGTGTCGAGGTCCCGCTGATCAAGAAGTTCGAGGCGGGCTTCGCGCAGGGTGTCAAGGACACCAACCCCAAGGCGAAGGTGCTCGTCCAGTACCTGACCCAGCCGCCGAACTTCGACGGCTTCGCCAAGCCCGACCTCGGCAAGGCCGCCGCGCAGGGCCAGCTCGACAAGGGCGCCGACGTGATCTACGCCGCCGCCGGTCTGGCCGGTTCCGGCTCGATCGAGGCCGCCGCGACCGCCGGCAAGTGGGCCATCGGTGTGGACTCCGACCAGTACAACCAGGCGGGTCTGGCCTCGTACAAGGCCAAGATCCTGACCTCGGTCACCAAGGACGTCTCGGACTCCGTCTACAACCTGATCAAGTCGGTCAAGGACGGCAAGCCGCAGACCGGTGAGATCCGCTACGGTCTCGCCACGGACGGTGTCGGCCTTGCCGACTCCAACCCGGAGTACAAGAAGATGACGGACCTCATCGCCGCGGTGGACAAGGCGAAGAAGGACATCATCGACGGCAAGATCACGGTCAAGACCGCTCCGTAAGGAACGCAGGTCACCGACCTCAGGGCCCGGCAACGGTGGGACCCCCACCGTCGCCGGGCCCCATTCCCGTACAGGTTTTCACTTTCCGGCAGCGCTACGCGTGTAGATGTCTCCCTGGCACGATAACTTCGCCCCGCCCTGCCCTCCCGCTCCCACTCCTTCCGGCCAAGGAGAGTGCGTCATCAACGCGTCCAGCCCCCCTGCCGTAGAACTGCACGGCATCACCAAGCGATTCCCCGGCGTCGTCGCCAACAAGGACATCGCCATCACGGTCCGCAAGGGCACCGTGCACGCCCTCATCGGCGAGAACGGTGCCGGCAAGTCGACCCTCATGAAGATCCTCTACGGCATGCAGAAGCCGGACGAGGGCACCATCGCCGTCGACGGCCAGCAGGTCACCTTCTCCAGCCCCGGTGACGCCATCGCGCGCGGCATCGGCATGGTGCACCAGCACTTCATGCTCGCCGACAACCTCACCGTCCTGGAGAACGTCGTCCTCGGCGGCGAGAAGCTCTACGGCATCGGTGCCAAGGCGCGGCGGAAGATCCAGGAGATCTCCGACGCGTACGGCCTCGGGGTCCGCCCCGACGCCCTCGTCGAGGACCTCGGGGTCGCCGACCGCCAGCGCGTGGAGATCCTCAAGGTCCTCTACCGCGGCGCCAAGATCCTCATCCTCGACGAGCCGACCGCCGTGCTCGTCCCGCAGGAGGTCGACGCGCTCTTCGACAACCTGCGCGAGCTCAAGTCCGAGGGCCTGACGGTCATCTTCATCTCGCACAAGCTGGGCGAGGTCCTGAAGGTCGCCGACGACATCACGGTCATCCGCCGGGGCACCACCGTCGGCACCGCCGACCCGAGGACCGCCACCACCAAGCAGCTCGCCGAGCTGATGGTCGGCAGCGAGCTGCCCTCGCCGGAGACCCGCGAGTCGACGGTCACCACCGTCCCCATGCTCAAGGTCGAGAACCTGACGCTGGTCGAGAGCGGAGTCGCGGCCGCCCCGCTGACGACCGCCGCCCCGCCGGACCCGTCGAAGAGCGCCACCGTCCACGAGGAGATCGTGGGCGGCCGCAAGCTCCTCGACGACATCTCCCTCACGATCCACAAGGGCGAGATCCTCGGCATCGCGGGTGTCGAGGGCAACGGACAGACCGAGCTCATCGAGACGCTCATGGGCATGTCCACCCCCGACGCGGGCGTCATCAGCCTCGACGGCCAGGACATCTCCAAGGTGTCGGTGCGCAAGCGCCGCGAGGGCGGCATCGGGTACATCCCCGAGGACCGCCACCGTCACGGCCTGCTCCTGGAAGCCCCGCTCTGGGAGAACCGCATCCTCGGTCACGTCACCGAGGCGCCCAACTCCAAGCGCGGCATCCTCGACCCCAAGGCCGCCCGCAAGGACACCGAGCGGATCGTGCGCGAGTACGACGTGCGCACCCCCGGCATCGACGTGACCGCGGCCTCGCTCTCCGGCGGCAACCAGCAGAAGCTGATCGTCGGCCGCGAGATGAGCCACGGCCCGAAGTTCCTGATCGCCGCTCACCCCACCCGGGGTGTGGACGTCGGCGCGCAGGCGCAGATCTGGGACGCGATCCGTGACGCGCGCCGCGAGGGCCTCGCGGTGCTGCTGATCTCCGCCGACCTCGACGAGCTGATCGGCCTCTCCGACACCCTCCGGGTCATGTACCGCGGCAAGCTCGTCGCCGACGCCGACCCCGCCACCATCACGCCCGAGGAGCTGGGCTCCGCCATGACCGGCGCGGCCAGCGGTCACCTCGAAGGCAACGAAGAGCAGCCCGAAGACGGTGACGCCCGATGATGAAATTCGACAAGGACAAGCTGATCCTGGGCGCCGCGGGACCGGTGCTCGCGCTGGTCTCCTCGTTCGTGCTCACCGTCCTGGTGCTGCTCGCGACGGGTCTCGACCCGATCGAGCCGATCACGCTGATGATCGACAACGCGGCGTACTCGGACATCCAGGTCCTGATCGTCAACCAGACCGGGATCTACTACCTGGCAGCCCTGGCCGTCGCCATCGGCTTCCGGATGAACCTGTTCAACATCGGTGTCGACGGTCAGTACCGGCTCGCCGCGATGGTGTCGGCCCTGGTCGGCGCCTCGGTCGAGCTGCCCGGCCCGCTGCACATCCTGCTGATCGTGGTCGTCGCGATGCTGACCGGCGCCTTCTGGGCCGGTATCGCGGGCATCCTGAAGACCACCCGCGGGGTCTCCGAGGTCGTCTCGACGATCATGCTGAACGCCATCGCGACCTCGCTGGTGGCGTGGCTGATCCTGCCGAAGAACTTCGGCTTCCAGCCGGAGGGCTCGAACAACCTCACCACCGGTGAGATCTCCGAGTCCGGCTGGTTCCCGGGCATCGACATGGGCGAGGGCAACGGAGTCATCTACGGCTTCACCTTCGTCGCGCTCGCCCTGGGCGTCGTCTACTGGTTCGCCCTCAACCGCACCCGGTTCGGCTTCGACCTGCGCGCCACCGGCGCCAGCGAGACCGCCGCCCAGGCCAGCGGCGTCGACGCCAAGAAGATGGTCCTCACCTCGATGCTCATCTCGGGCGCGCTCGCCGGCCTCGCCGGCATGCCGACCCTCCTCGGCGAGTCCCACACGTACAGCCTGGACTTCCCCGTCGGTGTCGGCTTCACCGCCATCACCATCGCCCTGCTCGGCCGTAACCACCCGGTCGGCATCTTCTTCGCCGCGCTGCTCTTCGCGTTCCTCGACAAGGCCTCCTCGTCGCTGGACACCGAGGGCTACCCGAAGGAGATCACCAAGATCATGCAGGGCATCATCGTGATCGCGGTCGTCGTCTCCTACGAGCTCGTCCGCCGTTACGGCCTCCGCCGCCAGCAGCAGAAGGTCGGCGAGGAACTCGCCGCCGGCGGCGCCATCAAGACCGACAAGGAGGTCTCGGCATGAGCACCGGCACTGTCACCAAGCCGAGCGCCGCGCCCAAGGGCGGCGGACGCCGCAAGCTCACCCTGCCGTGGATCATGCTGATCGTCGCGGCCGGTCTCCTGCTCTTCTCCCTCGTCCGGGTCGTCTCCGGCGCCGACGACCTCACCTCCGTGGGCCAGGTCTCCGGCGCGCTCCAGCTCGCCGTCCCGATCGGCCTCGCCGGTCTCGGCGGTCTGTGGGCCGAGCGCGCGGGCGTCGTCAACATCGGCCTCGAAGGCATGATGGTGCTCGGCACCTGGTTCGGCGCCTGGGCCGGCTACCAGTGGGGCCCCTGGGCGGGTGTCCTTCTCGGCCTCCTCGGCGGCGCGCTCGGCGGTCTGCTCCACGCGATCATCACCGTCACGTTCAACGTCAACCACATCGTCTCCGGTGTGGCGATCAACATCCTCGCGGTCGGCTTCACCCAGTACCTGTCGAACTTCACGTTCGCCGAGGCCGAGGGCGGCTCCTCCAAGCAGTCCCCGCGCATCGATCAGATCACCAAAATCACGATCCCAGGGTTGTCCGACTGGCTGCAGGACCTCCAGCAGAAGCACTGGTTCCTGATCTCCGACCTGGCCGGCATCCTCGGCGGCCTCGTCACCAACCTGTCGCTGCTCACGATCGTCGCCCTGCTGCTGATCCCGGCCACCTGGTGGCTGCTGTGGCGTACGGCCTTCGGCCTGCGGCTGCGTTCCTGCGGTGAGAACCCGGTCGCGGCCGAGTCCCTCGGCGTGAACGTCTACAAGTACAAGTACATCGCCGTCACCGTCTCCGGCGCCCTCGCCGGCCTCGGCGGCGCGTTCCTCGCGATCGTCGCCACCGGCATCTACCAGGAGGGCCAGACCGGCGGCCGCGGCTACATCGGTCTCGCCGCGATGATCTTCGGCAACTGGATGCCCGGCGGCATGGCGCTCGGCGCGGGCCTCTTCGGCTTCACCGACAGCCTCAAGCTCCGCGGCGGCGCCGAGAACGTCCACGCGCTGCTGCTGCTCGTCGCCCTGCTCCTGGTGATCGCCGCGCTCTGGCAGCTGTACAAGAAGAAGTACGTGGCCGCCGTGGTCGCCGCGGCCTTCTCCGCGGGCTTCTTCCTCTGGTACGGGCTGACCGACGAGGTCCCGAGCCAGTTCGTCGACGCGGCCCCGTACATCACCACCCTGCTCGTGCTCGCCCTGTCGGCGCAGCGCCTCAGGATGCCCAAGGCGGACGGACTGCCGTACCAGAAGGGCCAGGGCAAGTGACGTCCTCGCTCTCCGACGCCGACTGGGAGTCCCTGCGGGTCACGGCCCGGGACGCCATGTCCCGGGCGTACGCCCCGTACTCGGGCTACCCGGTCGGCGCGGCGGCCCGCGTCGACGACGGCCGGGTGGTCTCCGGCTGCAACGTGGAGAACGCCTCCTTCGGCCTGGGTCTGTGCGCCGAGTGCGGGCTCGTCTCGGCGCTGCAGGCGACCGGCGGCGGCCGGCTGACCCACTTCGTCTGCGTGGACGGCCGGGGCGAGTCCCTGGTCCCGTGCGGCCGGTGCCGGCAGCTGCTCTACGAGTTCGGGGGCCCCGAACTCGTCCTGGAGACGCCCGCCGGGTTCCTGACGCTGGCCGAGATGCTGCCGCAGGCATTCGGGCCGGACCACCTGTCGAAGTAATCCTCGGAGCGACCCTTCCGGCACGATGGGAGGGTCGCTCCCCCTTTCCCTCTCTATGCGCGTAGAAAGAGGCACCATCATGGACGTCATCTCCGTCATCCGCACCAAGCGGGACAAGGGCGAGCTGAGCCCGGAGCAGATCGACTGGGTCATCGACGCCTACACCCGCGGCGCGGTCGCCGACGAGCAGATGTCCGCCCTGGCCATGGCCATCCTCCTGAACGGCATGAACCGCGCGGAGATCGCCCGCTGGACCGCGGCCATGATCGCCAGCGGCGAGCGCATGAACTTCGACTCGCTCTCCCGCCCGACCGCGGACAAGCACTCCACCGGCGGCGTCGGCGACAAGATCACCCTCCCGCTCGCCCCGCTCGTCGCCGCCTGCGGCGCGGCCGTCCCCCAGCTCTCCGGCCGGGGTCTCGGCCACACCGGCGGCACCCTCGACAAGCTGGAGTCCATCCCCGGCTGGCGCGCCCTGCTCTCCAACGAGGAGATGCTGCACGTCCTCGACACCACCGGCGCGGTCATCTGCGCGGCGGGCGACGGCCTGGCCCCCGCCGACAAGAAGCTGTACGCGCTCCGCGACGTGACCGGCACGGTCGAGGCGATCCCCCTGATCGCCAGCTCGATCATGTCCAAGAAGATCGCCGAGGGCACCGGCTCCCTGGTCCTCGACGTCAAGGTCGGCACCGGCGCCTTCATGAAGAACATCGAGGACGCCCGTGAGCTCGCCTCCACGATGGTGGGCCTCGGCACCGACAGCGGCGTGAAGACGGTGGCCCTGCTCACCGACATGTCCACCCCGCTCGGCCTCACCGCCGGCAACGCCCTCGAGGTCCGCGAGTCGGTCGAGGTCCTCGCGGGCGGCGGCCCGGCGGACGTCGTCGAGCTGACGATCGCGCTGGCCCGCGAGATGCTCGCCGCGGCCGGCATCAAGGACGCGGACCCGGCGAAGGCGCTGGCCGACGGTTCGGCGATGGACCACTGGCGCCGGATGATCGCGGCCCAGGGCGGCGACCCGGACGCGACCCTCCCGGTCGCCCGCGAGCAGCACGTCGTCATGGCCCCCTCCAGCGGCGTCCTGACGCGCCTGGACGCGTACGACATCGGCATCGCCGCCTGGCGCCTGGGCGCGGGCCGCGCCCGCAAGGAGGACCCGGTGCAGGCGGGCGCGGGCGTCGAGCTGCACGCGAAGCCGGGCGACACGGTGACGGCGGGCCAGCCGCTGCTGACGCTCCACACGGACACCCCGGAGAAGTTCGACTACGCCCTGAAGTCCCTGGACGCGGCGTGGGACATCGCGCCGGAGGGCACGAAGTTCACGGCGAACCCGATCGTCCTGGACCGCATCGCCTGAGGCATATGCATCTGACACCTTCGGGTGAACGGGACCGGTGGACCACCGCCGGTCCCGTTCGGCATGCTGGGATCGGTGACGACCGAATGAGGAGCACACCATGAGCGCACTCGCTGCCGAGCCCCAGCCCGAGCAGGGCAACGGCTGGGAGGACCTGGTCCGTCGCTGGGAATCGATGGACTGGCCCGAGGGCTGCAAGGTGGAGATCATCGAGGGGATCATCACCGTGGCACCGTCGCCCACTTTCCGGCACAACCTCACGGCGTCCAGGGTGCACCGGCGCCTGTACACCGTGATTCCGGAGGAATGGGAGGTCATGCAGACCCAATCCATTGTCGTTCCCTCGCGTTCGGGAATGCTGATTCCGGACCTTCTGGTCGTTCCCGCCGACGTGCTGTCCGGCCCAGGGTCCTACATTCCGGCCGAGTCCGCGCTGCTGGTCGGAGAGGTCACGTCACCGTCGAACGCGAATCACGACCGCATCAAGAAGGCGGCCGCTTATGCCCAGGCGGCGATTCCGCTGTACCTGCTGATCGACGCGTACGCCCCTGGCGGCCCCACCGTCACTCTCTTTGGCGAGCCGAAGGGCGACGTCTATCGCACGCTCCATGCGGTGAAGTTCGGCGAGAAGATCCACCTCCCCGCCCCCTTCGACCTCACCCTCGACACCGCCGAGTTCCCCGTCACCTGATGAGCAGCCCCACCAGCTCCCGCATGTCGTCGAAGACCACCGTGTGCGGGCCCATCAGCCGGTCCGCCCGCGTCAGCCCGCCGCAGTAGCCGAAGGCGCGCATCCCGGCCGCGCGGGCCGCCTGGACGCCGTACGGGCTGTCCTCCACCACCGCGCAGCGCTCCGGCGGGACGCCCATGGTCGCCGCCGCGTGCAGGAAGAGGTCCGGGGCGGGCTTGCCCCGGGCGACGTCGCGGGCGCTGAACATGCGGCCCTCGAAGCGGTCGAGGAGACCGGTCCGGCCCAGGTTCTTGCGGATGGAGGCGTGGCTGCCGTTGGAGGCGAGGCAGTACGGGACGTGGAGCGCGTCCAGGACGTCGGTGACGCCCTCGACCGCCGTCAGCTCCGCGTCCAGCGCGTCCTCGTACCGCTGCTTGAAGGGAGCCTGCCAGTCGGGCCCGAGCGGCCGGCCCCGGCGTTCCTCCACGATCGTGGTGAGCATGGCGTGCGAGGAGCCGACGAAGTACTCGACGACCTCCTCCTCGGTGAACTCCGCCCCGAGGGACGCGAACACCTCACGGTCCACGCGGCAGTAGATCCGCTCGCTGTCCACCAGCACGCCATCGCAGTCGAAGATCACCAGTTCGACAGGCATATGAGTCATGATCGGCAGCCTAAGACTTGGTCCGCAATTCACCAGAGGGTGAGCCGTGGGTTGCAGCCGGGGCGGTGTCCGGGCTTTTCGGCGTGGTCACGCACGGGGCGTGTCTCATCCGGGGTTGCTCGGGACCGTCGTCTGGCGGTTCGGGGAGCAGAGGTCTCACGTCGCCGTGGGACTGCCGCATGTCCAGCACCGCGAACGGTGGTCTGGCTCGGTGCGGTTGACTCCCGCAGGGCTTCTTCCAGCCCTTGCGCGAAAACGATCTGTGCGTGCCGGGACGCGGTGGTGTCCAGGTACGCGGTCTTGGGGTCGTCCACGTCGGCGAAGCGGACGAAGGAGGCCAGGGCGGCGGACACGAGGTCGCGTTTCCCGGCGAGGCCGCACGCGATGCACTTGTGCTCACGCTCGCCGAGCGTCTTCTTCACGCGCTCGCCGCACAGGCAGTGCTGAGACAGGGCGGTAGGCCAGGTGGAAGCCCTTACGAGACGGCCGCCCGCAGCCTGACACTCCAGCTCAAGTGCGGCGATCAGCAGACCGGGCGTTGTCCGGGAGAGGCGCTTGCCCCACAGCCGGTACCAGGTGCGGATGTCGCAGTCCTCGACCACCAGCGTGGGGCCGTGTGCCGCGATGATCTGCCGGGCGAGGAGGCGGGCGCGGTGGCGGCGGTGCTCGGCGGCCGATGCGGCTGTTTGGGCCTGGCGGGCGCGCAGCTCCTGGTAGCCGTACGAGATCCGGTCACTCCTGAACGCCTGCTTAGGCACCCCGGCGACGCGGGCAGCGCGGGCACCACCCGGAACGCTGACGGCCTTGGGCTCCAGGCCCTTCGCCGCCCGCTGCTCCGCCCTGCGGATCTGCCTTTTCGACAGCTCGTACTGCGCAGTGTTCGTCGCCCGGCGGGAACGCTCCAGCGCCCGCGCACGACCACGCCGCTTCCTTGCCTCGCGCTCCAACAGAGCCTGTTCCTCGGGGCTGAGCGTGATCTCGGTGGAGGCCGGGGCGCCGTCGGCAGGGTCCAGGGTGGCGGGGAGTGAGACGATCGAGATGTTGGAGACATTGCCGTCCACCCCGCCGAGATCGACCTTGTGCCACCGGCCGGGATTCGACAGGAAGTGTTCGGCCCGTGCCCACTGGCCCGGCTGCTGCGGGATACGCACCGGGAGTACGAGGTCGCCCCGGCCGGAGTCGGGGCCGCCCGCGAACACCACGGCGAGCGGACCGGTGTGGTCCCACCAGCTCGCCTTACGTGTCCCCGGCTTCCCCGACGTGGTGGTCTTCCCGGTGGGCACGGTGCCGGACGGCGCTGCCGGTACGGGCATTCGGCGCGGCTGCTGGACGGTGTGCCGGCCGTCGTCGGTGTAGGCCATGGTGCGGCCGTGGAGTGTGCCGACGAGGCGGAAGGTCTCCCACTTGCGTTCGGTGGTGTGGGAGCGGGCGCGGCCGGGGATGCGGGTGAAGTCGTGCCACCGTCCGGTCTTCGGCTTCCCGGAGCGGTGGCCGGTGGCATCGGGGAACAGGTGCCGCTGGATGCCGTTCCACACCTCGTCGGCCATGTGCATGGCCAGGGCCTTCGAGGCGTGGTGCTTGAGGTGCCCGGAGGCTTCGAGGTGCTTGTAGGCACACCGCTCCAGGGCCTCGCGGGACAGCCCGAGACGCTGTCGTACGGCCTTCGCCCCGTGCTGCTCGCGCTCGTGGAACGCGGTCCAATAGGCATCGACCCTGGCGCGGGCGTCGCGCTGGACGGCCCGCTTGATCGAGCCCATCGCCCGGAACAGCTTCTCGACGCGGGCCAGGTCAGCGGGGTCCGTGACGGTCAGCGGCAGAACCATCACAGCCACCTGTCCATCGTCGGGCTTCTTCCACTTCGGGGCCTTGTTCCTGCCCCGGAACCTCCGCTGCGTCTGGGCAGCCCGCATGACCGTCACCCTCTCGGCGCACCCCTGCGTCACAATCCAACCTAGAGACCATCCCCGCACGCTCAGGCGAATCACGCGCACGGTCACCAGTACCCGCGATCCCTCGCACGTCTGTACGCACAGTGGCCGCAGCTCAACTGGAGGGCACCGTCCAGCACGTACAACTCAACAGCAGTCGACGCCGGCTTACGTCGGCCGCACCCCGCTGTGGCCCGTGGACAGGCTCGACGCCGTCGGCGACACCTGGACCGGCAACCGCAGCGACATCGGCATACCGAAGCGCCCCCGAGGCCGTCACCAGCAAGAGGAAGAGCACGCCGTTCGCCAAGCGGCGAGCGTGGGCCGAACACGGCGTCGCCCGACTCAAGGACCGCGTCCTGTGCCAGCACCGCAGGCGCGGCGACACGATCAACTTCCCCCCCCGCACGGTCGCCGTCCTCCGAAACCTCGCGATCGAGATGAGTTCTCGTCCTCCGCCCGGTCTCAACGGACGTGGACACCAGTCAACCGCTTGTCGTGACCCTGCCCGCCCGCCCCACCCGGGACGAGGTGGCCCGGCTCTGTGCCGAGCTGGCCGCCGCCCCGCCCGGTGACGTGCTCTGCGAGGTCGGCGCCCTCGCGCCCGCCGACCTCGCCGCCGTGGACGCGCTCGCCCGGCTGAAACTCGCCGCCGGGCGCCGCGGCCACCGGATCCGCTTCCACGGAGCGGGGCCCGACCTGCGGGCCCTGCTCCTCCTGACGGGAATCGACGGAACCCTAGGCCTCTAGCCGGGCCGGCAGGTCGAAGAGCGGGAACCAGCGCTCGGTGTCCAGGAAGAAGTCCATCCCCGCGACCTTCCCGTCCCGCAGCTCCAGGACGATCAGCGCCCACGGGCTGAAGCCGCCCGCCGGGTCCGGGTGGTACTGGGCGAACGCCGGGGAGCCGTTGGCCACCGTCGGCACCAGCTTCGAGCCGGAGCAGACCTCGCCGACGCCCAGCATCCAGCCCACGATGTCGTCGTGACCCTGGAGCCAGAGGTCGTACGGCGGCATGGACATGGTCGCGTCCTCGTGGAGGAGCGCGGTCAGCGCCTTCATGTCGTAGCCCTCGAAGGCCGCCACGTACCGCTCCAGGAGCGCCTTCTGCTCCTCGTCGAGCGGGTTCGCCGGGTCGGAGGTGGCCGGGGCCTGCTCGGCCAGGGTCGCGCGGGCCCGCTGCAGCGCGCTGTTGACCGAGGCGACGCTGGTGTCGAGGAGCTCCGCGACCTCGCTCGCCTTCCAGGCGAGCACCTCGCGCAGGATGAGCACCGCCCGCTGCTTGGGCGGCAGGTGCTGGAGCGCGGCCACGAACGCGAGCCGAACGGTCTCCCGGGAGACGGCCGTCTCCGCCGGGTCGGCGACCGAGGGCAGGACCCGCCCGTCGGGGATCGGCTCCAGCCAGGTGATCTCCGGCTGCTTGACGAGCTGCGCCTGCGCGACCGGCGTCGGCGAGGTGAGGTCCATCGGCCGTGCTCTCTTGTTGCCGGCGTTCAGCGCGTCCAGGCAGACGTTGGTGGCGATCCGGTACAGCCAGGACCGCAGCGAGGAGCGGCCCTCGAAGGTGCCGATGGCCTTCCAGGCCCGCACCATCGTGTCCTGCACCGCGTCCTCCGCCTCGAAGGAGGATCCGAGCATCCGGTAGCAGTAACCGGTCAGCTCCCTGCGGTACTTGTCGAGTTCGTCGGTCGTCGCGGTCGCGGCGTCACTCATCGGGTCCACACCCCACTCACCCCTCACCGGAACCCGTTCGGCGCCGGTGAGGGGAAAGTACCGCAGCGGACTGACAGTCGTGGTCAGGTTCCCGGCTTGCGTCCGTAGACGAAGACGTCGTCGCCGTTCCTGAGCAGGTTCCAGTACGCCTTCGCGTCGGCCGGGCGCATGTTGACGCAGCCGCCGGAACCGGGCGGGTTCCACATGGACTTGGTGGTCGAGTGGAAGGCCTGGCCGCCGTCGAAGAACTGCGAGTACGGCATGGAGACGTTGTAGAGCGTCGACCAGTGGTTGATGTTCCGCCAGTAGACCTTCTTCGAGCCGGTACGGGTCTCGGTGCCGTCCTTGCCCGTACGCACCGGCACGGGACCGTACTTGAGGCGGGAGCCGTCCTGGATCCAGCTCAGCTGGCGGGTCAGGTCGACGCAGGCGATCCGGCCCCGGTTGGTCGGGCAGGTGCCCGCCCGGTTGGGGGTGGTGCCGGCGGCCTTCTGCTGGATCATCGTGTTCATCGTGCGCCAGGTGAGCGGCCCGGCGTACCCCATGGTCGGGGTGATGCCGTGCTTGCGCTGGAAGGCCTGGATGGCCTGACAGTCGCCGAGCGACTGGCGCCCGTCGACGGTCCGCCCGAGGAACTTCTCCACCTGCTTCTGGTACGGCCCCGTCGTCACGTTGCAGGACGCCGCCTGCGCCGGAGCCGCACCGAGCCCGATCGTCATCGGCACCACCAGCGCGGTGAGGCCGGCCGCGATTCCGGCTCTTCTGCCTATGCGACCCGCGATTCTCTTCATGATCATCAACTCCCCCTTGAGTCCTATGACTTGTGACGTCCGGGGGAGCTACTCGGTTGCAGTGGAATTCGGGTGGAATCAGCAGGACGCGGCGAGCTGGGTCCGCCGCGCCTCGGCGCGTGCGCTGTGTGTCCCGTACAGGGTCACGGACACGACGCCGAGGACCGCGACGAGACCGATCACGACCGTGCCGGACCAGCCGCCCGCGTGGTAGGCGACCGCGCCGAGCGTGCCGCCCGCGCTGCTGCCGAGGTAGTACGCGGACTGGTAGAGCGCCGAGGCCTGCGCGCGGCCCGTCTTCGCCGTACGGCTCACCGAGGAGGAGGCGACCGCGTGGCCCGCGAAGAACCCGGCCGTGATCAGGACGAGGCCCGCGAGGACCGCCGGGAGCGTGTCGGCGAGCGAGAGCAGCAGTCCCGCGGTGGTGGTGGAGACCGCCAGGTAGAGCGCCCCGCGCCGGCCGAGCCGGGCGACGAGCTTGCCCGCGGCGGCCGAGGAGACCGTACCGACCAGGTAGACCAGGAAGATCGAGCCGATCACGCCCTGCGGAAGCGAGAACGGGGCCTCCACCAGGCGGTAGCCGATCACGGTGTACACCGCGCCGAAGACCGTCATGAACAGCGCGCCGATCACGTACAGCCGCATGAGCAGCGGGTCCGCGAGATGCGTCCGTACGGTCCGGGCGAGCGCCTTCGGGTTCAGCGTGCCCGGGGTGAAGTGCCGTGCCTTCGGCAGCAGCGCCCGGAAGGCGAGCGCGCACAGCAGCGAGGTCAGGCCGACGGCGGCCAGACCCGCGCGCCAGCCCCACATTTGGGCGATCCAGCCGGTGACGATCCGGCCGCTCATGCCGCCGATCGAGTTGCCCGCCACGAACAGGCCGATCGCCGCGATCAGCGCCTTGGGGCGTACCTCCTCCGCGAGGTACGCCATCGCGGAGGCGGGGAGCCCGGCGAGCGCCGCGCCCTGGATCGCGCGGAGGGCGATCAGGGACTCCAGGTTCGGGGCGAACGGCACGACGAGCGCGACGGCGACCGCGACAGTGAGGGAGGCGGTCATCATCGCGCGCCGCCCGAAGCGCTCCGAGAGGGCGCTGAGCGGCAGGACACACAGGGCGAGGGCGCCGGTCGAGGCCGAGACCGTCCAGGAGGCGGCGGAGGCGGTGGCGCCGAACTCGGCCGAGATGGCCGGGAGGAGGGCCTGCGTGGAGTAGAGGAGGGCGAAGGCGGCCAGCCCGGCGGCGAAGAGCGCGAGGCTCGTCCGGCGGTAGCCGGGGGCTCCGGGGGAGAGGCGGGTGTCGGCGGACGCGTGGATGGCGGCCGCCTTGGTACTGGCAGGAGGCATGTCACGAACGTAGGACGGTCCGTTTCATGCGTCCAATGCACGGAACTGCTGTAATCGTTCCCATGGTGCATGAGTACAGGTCACAGCATCGCCTGTCACCGAACAGTAACGAAGAAGACATGGGACTACTGCTCGCGCCGCGGCTCGCGTACTTCGCCGCGGTCGCCCGGCGCGAGCACGTGACCCGCGCCGCGGCCGAGATGGGCGTCCCGCAGTCCACGCTCTCGCGGGCCATGGTGCGGCTCGAACAGGACCTCGGCGTCTCGCTCTTCGCCCGGCGCGGCCGCACGGTCTCCCTCACCCCGGCCGGACGCCGCTTCCTGACGGCCGCCGAGCGGGCCCTCGCCGAGGTGGAACGGGCCGCCGACACCGTACGGGCAGACGCCGACCCCACCGCGGGCCGGATCGCGTTCGGCTTCCTGCACACCATGGGCTCCGAGACCGTCCCCGGTCTCATCCGCGCCTTCCGCGTCGACCATCCGCGGATCCGCTTCACCCTCGTCCAGAACTACGGCGAGGCCATGATCGAACGGCTCAGGGCCGGCGACCTCGACCTCTGCCTGACGTCCCCCGTTCCGGACGCACCCGACCTGGTCGCCCGCCGCCTCGACGAACAGCGGCTCCGGCTCGTCGTCCCCGACGACCACCGCCTCGCGGGCCGCAAACGCGTCCGCCTCGCCGAGGCCGCGGACGAGACCTTCGTGACCCTGGAACCGGGGTACGGGCTCCGCCGCATCACCGACGACCTGTGCGCGGAGGCCGGCTTCAAGCCCCGGATCGCCTTCGAGGGCGAGGAGGCCGAGACCCTGCGCGGCCTGGTCGCGGCGGGCCTCGGCGTCGCCCTGCTGCCTCCGCCGGCCGTTCCGCGCCCCGGCGTCGTCGAACTCACCGTGACCGCCCCGCGAGCGGTCCGCGAGATCGGCGTCGCCTGGCTCGACGGCCACCCGGACACGGCCCCGGTGGCCGCCTTCAAGAAGTTCCTCCTGAGCAGGCGCGGCCACCTGCTGCCCTAGAGCGGTCCACCTGCTGCCCTAGAACCGCCGGGCGGTGCCCCCGAAGCCCGCCGCCAGCGGCATCCGCAGGCCCAGCGGCGGGGGAGCGGCCATCGCGTCGGTCACCGGGCGGGCGACCGGGCGGGCGAAGAGGGCGCCGAGGACGAAGTCGACGGCCAGGGCCTGCACCTCGTCCGCGTACTGGCGGAGCGCGTGACCGTCCGAGTGCACCTCGAAACGGCAGGTGTCCCGGTTGGCCTTCTTCGCCCGCTCGGCGAACCGGAACGACAGCTCCGGGTCCGTACGGGCGTCGTTCGTGCCGTGGACGAGCAGCACCCGGCGCCCCACCAGCTGGCGTACCGCCTCCGGCTCCGCCGCCACGTCGTCCTCCGGCAGCCACGGGGCGAGCCCGAGGACCGCGTCGACCGCGCCGTGCCCGGCCGCCCGCAGTGCCGCCCGGGCGCCGAGACCGTGCCCGACGAGACAGAGCGGGACGTCGCCGTACCGCCGTACCGCCTCCGCGACGGCCCAGGAGGCGTCCGCCGCGAGGTTCGCGTCGGCCCCGTTCCAGCCGCGCCCCCGGTAGCGGACCACATGGGCGACGAGCCCCTCGGACCGGCCCGCCCGGACGAGACCCCGCCCGAGCGGCAGCATGGCGGCATGGGCCCGTGTGGAGGCGCGCCGTCCCGACACCGGCTCGCCGTCCGGAAGCAGCAGCACCACGCCGCCCACCGCCGCCGACGTCCGGGAACCTCCAACAGGCCGTCCGAGCCGGGGTCTCCGGGCGTCGGGCGGCCCCACGAGTGCGAAGTGCGCCATAGCAGAACAGTCTCAGAAGCGGAGGTGTACGCCAGCCGTACGCGCGGTCACCGTTACATATCGCCGCTCGGGCGAACGACCGTGACCCCTATGTCCGTTCGGAGGTCACCCGGTCGGCGCGAAGGGCCGCGCGTCCCGCGACGGCAGGGGGCGGAGCCGTGCGGTGAGGCGTCCGCAGCGGGCTCCGAGTGCGAGCAGGAGGCCACGGTCGGAGCACCGCCGCCGAGGGCCTGCGAAGCACTGACCATGCCGGTCGTCAGCGCACCTGCCGAGACTGCGACGAGCAGTGCACGGATGTATCGCATGCCACGTCCTTCCTTAGAGGCTGTTGACGCGGTGATCGCACGAGAAAACGCCGAAGCGATACGGCGTCACGAGGCGCGCTCTACGCGCGTAGGGGCTAAAGTGCGGCAATGACGAGCCAGACCCCCAGCGTTCCCAGCGCGGTCCAGATCCGGCGCGCCCCGAAGGTGCTGCTCCACGACCACCTCGACGGCGGACTGCGCCCCGGCACGATCATCGAACTCGCCCGGAAGCAGGGCTACGGGCAGCTCCCCGAGACGGAGCCCGACAAGCTCGGCATCTGGTTCCGCGAAGCCGCCGACTCCGGTTCCCTGGAGCGGTATCTGGAGACCTTCGCGCACACCTGTGCCGTCATGCAGACCCGTGAGGCCCTCTTCCGCGTCGCCGCCGAGTGCGCCGTCGACCTCGCCGAGGACGGCGTCGTGTACGCGGAGGTGCGCTACGCCCCCGAGCAGCACCTGGAGGGCGGCCTCACCCTGGAGGAGGTCGTGGAGGCCGTCAACGAGGGCTTCCGGGAGGGCGAGCGGCAGGCCAGGGCGAACGGGCACCGCATCAGGGTCGGCGCCCTGCTCACCGCGATGCGGCACGCCGCCCGCGCCCTGGAGATCGCCGAACTCGCCAACCGTTACCGCGACACGGGCGTCGTCGGCTTCGACATCGCGGGCGCCGAGGCGGGTTACCCGCCCACCCGCCACCTCGACGCCTTCGAGTACCTCAAGCGGGAGAACAACCACTTCACGATCCACGCGGGCGAGGCCTTCGGGCTGCCCTCGATCTGGCAGGCCCTCCAGTGGTGCGGCGCCGACCGGCTCGGTCACGGCGTCCGGATCATCGACGACATCGAGGTCGCCGACGACGGCTCCGTGACCCTCGGCCGGCTGGCCTCCTATGTCCGCGACAAGCGCATCCCGCTGGAGATGTGCCCCTCCTCGAACCTCCAGACGGGTGCCGCCGCCTCCATCGCCGAGCACCCCATCGGTCTGCTCCGCAGGCTGCATTTCCGGGCCACGGTCAACACCGACAACCGGCTCATGAGCGGGACGACCATGAGCCGGGAATTCGAGCTGCTGATCGATGCATTCGATTACACGCTCGACGACATGCAGTGGTTCACTGTCAATGCGATGAAATCAGCGTTCATTCCTTTCGATGAACGCCTGGCCATGATCAACGATGTCATCAAGCCCGGATATGCCGAGCTGAAGTCCGAATGGCTGTTCCAGCAGACCGCCACGACCAGCGAGTCTTCCCGTGTGACGGGCTGAGAACCAGCCCGTCACACGGGCGGAGGCGGCCGGGAGAGCACGACACCGGCCGCTTTCCGGTGTTTGCGGAGGGGTCGTTCCCTGGTTAGGTTGCAGAGCCGCTCTGCATTCCCAGGATTTCCCCGCCCGGCTTTCCCGGAAGCCCCCGGATTCCACAAGGAAGATTTTCAGATGAAGCAGTCTGCCGCCAAGAAGCTCGGTGTCGCCGCTCTCGGTGCCGCTTTCGCCGCCGCCGCCGCCGGCACGGCCTCCGCCGCGCCGTCCCTGCCCGTCGGCGCCGACGCGCTGGGCACGGTGACCCAGGCCGTCCCGCTGGGTGACGGCCTCACCGAGCTCCCCGACGGCGCCGCCGAGTCCCTCGGTGCCGGTCAGGGCGCCCTCGGCCAGGGCCTCGACCAGGGTGTGAAGACCCTCCCGGCCGCCGCCGGCCAGGCCACCCAGAACCTCCCGCTCGACGCCGCCGCCGGCGGCCTCGGCGCCACCCCGCTCGGCGGTCTCCTCGGCGGCCTGCCGCTGGGCGGTCTGCCGATCGGCTGACGATCCCCGTACACGCCGAAGGGGCGCGCACCCGGTCTCCCGGGTACGCGCCCCTTCGGCGTACGTGGACGGTGCGGCGGCTACCAGGCCGCGCTCGCGCTCTTCTCCGCCGGCAGGAACACCCACAGCGCCAGGTAGATCAGGAACTGCGGTCCGGGCAGCAGGCACGAGGCCACGAAGATCACGCGCATCGTCGTCGCGGAGATGCCGAAGCGCCGGGCCAGCGCCGCGCACACTCCGCCGATCACGCGTCCGTCACGGGGGCGGGTCAGTGCGGCCATGGTGGGCTCCTTCGGATTCGGTCCGGGAGCCGCTCCGTCGGGCTCCCGATGACTCCATACTGCCGCCGCACCGGGCTCGCGGGCGTCGGCCTACCGGGCGATCGGGACCCTGGTAATCGTCGGGGTCGCACCCTGAGGTCCCTCGTTCCGCAGCAGGGCGGAACCCTCACCCCGGCTGGTCCCCGAGGGGGAGTCCGACCGGCCCGCGTCCGACCTGCGGCGCAGCCAGGCCCGCCCCGCGGGGACGAACAGAAGGTGCGCGAGGGCCACCCCCGCGGTGTTCAGGAGGATCGAGTCCACGTCCACCACCTGACCCGGTACGGCCGTCTGCAGCAGTTCCACGGCGAGGGACACCAGGGCTCCGGCGGCCGTCGTACGGGCGAGCGAGGCCCAGGGGGAGACGCGCAGCCGGCCTTCGGCCATCGGCAGCAGCACCCCGAGCGGGGCCAGCAGCAGCAGGCCCTCGCCGATCAGCCGGGCCGCCTCCGCGGTGCCGAGCGCGAGATCGGCCCGGAGGCCGTTCAGCGGGACGGTGTTCGGCGCGGTCACCCAGGCCACGTCCCGTGGTCGCAGGCTGACCCAGGCGACGAGCAGCAGATACGCGAGGACGAGGACGAACCCCGCCACGCGGACGACCACGGCGGCACTGCCGCCCGAACCTTGACGCTGCACGCCCCCCAAGACGCCCGCGGTAGCGGAATCGGTTCCGCCGACCGCCGCACAGATCGCCGGGACCGGTCAGCCCGTCGCGGCAGGCGGTCCTGGCGTCCCCGATGCCGATGCCGATGCCGGTGCCGGTGCCGGTGCCGTGGGCGGCGCCGACTCCGGGCGCTCGCGCAGCTCCGTCGTGCACCGGTAGCGCTTCGGCGGATACGAGCCGGGGCCGCCGAGCAGGACCGTGTGGCCGCCGGCGCTCGCGGAGCTCTCCGCGAACGTGCAGATCAGCTGTGACAGGGCCGTCGGCGCCAGGTCCTCCGGCTGGCGGCTCAGCCGCAGCGTGCCCGCCGGGTCGTCCCCGCGGCCGCCGCTCACCGCGAGCGGTCCGCGTACCGCCGTCGTGAAGCCGGCCTGCCGCTCGCTCTCCGAGGGCTCGGCGAGCAGCTGCGCGAGCAGCCCCGTGGCCGTCCGCACCGGATCGCCGCCCGCCTTCTCCGGCAGCGGCGACCGCCGGTCCACCGCCTCAAGCTGCGAGCCGCAGACCAGGAACACCCGGACCGGCACGCCCTGCACCGCCGCGCCCGTGGCGCCGTCCTCCGTCAGGCTGCACGGCACCCGGGAGGGGGCCGCGCCCGCGTCCACCGGGACGGACGTGGTGCGGATCCCGCACCCGGAGACAAGGAGGGCGAGCGCGGTCGCCGCCAGAGCTCCCGCCCCGGCCGACCGCCAAGTGGCCGTACGCCCCAAGACGCTGCGCCTCACGCTTCCTCCACCTCGCCCTGGCTGCTGCGGGTCTGCACCTCGCGCGTGATCCCGGAGGCGTCGAGGGGCAGGCGCAGGACGAACACCGCGCCGTCCACCGCCCCGTCCTCGCCGACCGAGTTCGACGCGGTGATCGAACCGCCGTGGATCAGCGCGTTCTCCATGGCGATCGACAGGCCGAGACCACTGCCCTCGGACCGGGGCCGGGACGCGCTCGCCTTGTAGAAGCGGTCGAAGACGTGCGGCAGCACCTCCTCGGGGATGCCGGGTCCGTGGTCCCGTACCGCGATGACCAGCTCGTCGTCCTCCGTGCGCACCGAGACCCGGACCGGCGAACCGCCGTGCTTCAGCGCGTTGCCGATCAGGTTCGCCAGGATCACGTCGAGCCTGCGCGGGTCGAGCGGTGCCACGATCCCGCGCTCGGCGTCCAGGTCGACGGCGTCGAGCCAGGCCCGCGCGTCGATGCACGCGGTGATCTGGTCGGCGATGTCGACCTCGTCGAGGACGAGCCGGGCGGTGCCCGCGTCGAAGCGGGTCACCTCCATCAGGTTCTCCACCAGGTCGTTGAGGCGCCGGGTCTCGCTGACGACGAGCGCCACCGCCGGGGCGATCATGGGGTCGAGGGAGTCCTGCTCGTCCTCCAGGACCTCCGTGACGGCCGTGAGCGCGGTCAGCGGCGTCCGCAGCTCGTGCGACATGTCGGCCACGAACCGCCGGGAGGACTCCTCCCGGGCGCTCATGTCCGCGACCTTCTTCTGCAGGGACTCGGCCGCGCTGTTGAACGTACGGGAGAGGTCGGCGAGTTCGTCGGCGCCGGTGACCCGCAGCCGGGTGTCGAGCTTGCCCTCGCCGAGCTGCCTGGCCGCCTCGCCGAGCCGGTGCACCGGGCGCAGCACGGTCGTCGCCGCGACCTGCGCGAGCAGCACCGAGCCGACCACCGCGAGCGCGGTGGCGATCCCGAGGGACCAGGCGAGCGAGTTCAGGTCGGCCTTCTCCGCGGCCAGCGACTTGTAGATGTAGCCGACCGGACCGCCGCCGTCGATCCGGGTGCCGCCGACCAGGTACGGCGTCCCGTTCCGCTCCGTACGCTGCCAGAACAGGTGGTACGGGTACGGGTCGGCCTCCGTCACCTGCCGCTCGGTGTTCACGGCGTCGCGCAGCGGCAGCGGCACGTCGGCCAGGGTGAAGTCGTCGGGGTCGGAGGCGCCGACGATCGGCTTGCCCGCGTCCCGCTCGCCGATCAGCAGCACCTCGTAGTCGCGGCTGCCGGACGCCATCTGTTCGGCGGTCCGCCGCAGATCGTCCTGGGTGGGCCGCAGCGGCAGCGTCGCCGCCCGGTTCTGCATCTCCTGGCGGAAGTCGTTGAGCGCCCCGTCCTGGGTGCGCGTCAGCACCGCCTCGCGGTTCAGCCAGTACGCGATGCCGGACGCGGCGACGGCCGCGGTGAGCGCGACCAGGGCGAAGACGACGACGAGCCGAAGTCGCAGGCTGGACAGGCGCAGCCGGGTGAGGATCCCCTTGCTCACGCAGGAACGTCCAGCCGGTAGCCGACCCCGCGCACGGTACGGATGAGCGTCGGTGAGGACGGCACGTCCTCCACCTTGGCGCGCAGCCGCTGCACACAGGCGTCGACGAGCCGAGAGTCGCCCAGGTAGTCGTGCTCCCACACGAGCCGCAGCAACTGCTGCCGGGAGAGCGCCTGGCCGGGCCGGCGGCTCAGCTCCAGGAGCAGCCGCAGCTCGGTCGGGGTGAGCTGGAGGTCCTCGCCGTTCTTGGTGACCGTCATCGCGGACCGGTCGATGACGAGGGACCCGTAGGTCGCGGAATCCGTCGACTCCCGCTCGCCGCGCCGCAGCACGGCCCGGATGCGGGCGTCCAGGACCCGGCCCTGCACCGGCTTGACGACATAGTCGTCGGCCCCGGACTCCAGGCCCACCACCACGTCGATGTCATCGCTGCGCGCGGTCAGCAGGATGATCGGCAGCTGGTCGGTGCGGCGGATGCGCCGGCACACCTCGAAGCCGTCGATCCCGGGCAGCATGACGTCGAGCACGACCAGGTCCGGCCGCTGCTCGCGCAGCAGCTGGAGGCCGTCCTCACCGGTCGCGGCAGTGGCCACCCGGTGGCCCTGTCGGGACAGGGAGAGCTCGAGGGCCGTGCGGATGGCGTCGTCGTCCTCGATCAGCAGCAGAAAAGGCACGGGCAGCATTCTGTCGCATTCGGCCGTCCGAGTTCGACCGCTGGGAGGCTCGCTTCTGTCCGGGGGCCCTGTGACACGCCTGTGACAGTCGGCGGACAACGCCATGAAGTCCGGTGGGCAAGCTTCTTGGCACACGGACCGAAACTCACTCCGACCGACGGGGGGCGCGAGATGAACGCACTGCACAGCACCACCTCAAGCGCAGTTGTCACGCGTCTCCACGACGTCGTACGGAGCACGGAGAAGTCCGGCGGTGTGAACGGGCGGGGGTGCGTTCGCAGCGTCGGGCGTCAGCGCAAGGCGCCTTACATGGTGGCCGTTGCTGACGGGGGAGCGGCGTACGGGGAGGTCACGGGGGAGCGCAACTGTTCGGAAGCCGAGTTCACGGCTTACGTCCAGGAGCGTCGTGCCTCCCTGTACGCCACCGCCTACCACCTCACCGGTGACCGTTTCGAGGCCGAGGACCTGCTGCAGAGCGCGCTGTTCTCCACGTACCGCGCCTGGGAGCGGATCAGCGACAAGGCCGCGGTCGGCGGATACCTCCGCCGCACCATGACCAACCTGCACATCAGCGCGTGGCGCCGGCGCAAGCTCAACGAGTACCCGACCGAGGAGCTGCCGGAGACGGTCGGCGAGACGGACGCGATGCGCGGCACGGAGCTGCGCGCGGTGCTGTGGCAGGCCCTGGCCCGGCTGCCCGAGCTCCAGCGGACCATGCTGGTGCTGCGCTACTACGAGGGCCGTACCGATCCGGAGATCGCGGAGATCCTGGACATCAGTGTCGGCACGGTGAAGTCGAGCATCTGGCGCTCGCTGCGACGCATGCGCGAGGACGAGGTGCTGAGCTTCGGCCGTGACGAGGAGGAGTCCTTCGGCGAGCTGGTGGCCTGAGGCCGGGGGGAGAACCTGCGGGCCCACGGGGGAAACGGGGCCGGTGGGGGACCGTACGGGGGTACGGGGGAAATGAGGCGGGTCGTAGGAGCCGGGGGGCTCGTACGACCCGCTTCGCGTTTCCGCCGCTTCGCGTTTCCGCCGGTCCGGCAGCCGTCGGTCCGTCAGTTCGTGGCCGGCGTGCGGTGGCGGCCCGCCGCCGCGGCGGCCAGCCGGCCCAGGGCCTCGGCCTTCGCGCAGGGGTGGGCGCCCAGTTCGGCCTGGCGGGCCACGATCGCCCGCTCGGCGCGCATCAGGCGCCAGCCGCGGCGCAGCAGGAACGGCACCGACTTGCGGCCCTCGCGGAGGTCGCGCGCGAGCCGGCGGCGGAACGTCGTCGAGGGCCGGCCCCGCAGACAGAGCGCGTCGGCGAGGACGTCGAGGTCACGGCAGCGCGAGACGATCTCCGCCGCGAAGATGCCCTCCGCGACGAAGAGCGGCGTCCGCTCGATGTCGAGCCGTTCCCGGTCCACCCGGGAGCTGGTGGAGATGTCGTACACGGGGACGTCGGTCCGACCCGTACGGCACAGCTCGACGATCGCGGCGACGGCGGCGTCCGCGTCCCAGGACCGTGGCGAGTCCCAGTCGATGTCCGTGCTGCCGTCGACGAGTGGGAGCGACGGATCGTCGTGCTCCTTGTAGAAGTCGTCGAGGCGCAGGACCGGAAGGCCGGTGACGGCGGCGAGGGACGACTTGCCGGAGCCGGAGGGGCCCGCGAGCAGGACGACACGGGTCGGTATCGGTAGGGAACTCACGGGACACCAGTGTGAACCATTCCCCCGTGCGGTGGACCCCCGAGGAAGGCCGTTGGTATCGAGCATCACACCTCAACTACTGTCGGTGTCCGCTCGATCACCCTCGGAAGGATCCTCATGGCGCGTCACGCAGATACCCGGACCCCCCGCCGCAGCGCCCTGCTCAAGGCAGGCCTCACCGTCACGGCGGCGGGCGCGGCGGTGCTCGGCGCAGGGGCCGGTGCGCAGGCGGCCGCGCCCGTGCCGCTGCCCGTCGACTCGCTGACCCGGACGGACGCCGCCGCGGCCGGCGCGGGCGCGCTGAGCGGCGTCACCCACGGCCTCGGCCCGCTGACCCGCCTTCAGCTGGACCCGCTGGCCAAGACCGGCGTCGACCCGCTCGACAACGGTCTCGGCACCCAGGTCGCCGACTTCAAGCCCGTCGGCACCAACCTGGTGACCGACCACCTCACGCAGGGCGGCGCGGTCGCGGACCTGCCGGTGGCGGGTCCGCTGACGCAGGGGCTGCTGCCGTAACGCGCGGCGGCGGGGCTCAGCCGCGGGCGCGGCGCAGCCAGCCCAGTGCCCTGCGGGGCTCGGGCAGCTTCGCCGGGACGTCGGGGTTCTCGCCGCCGCTGTGCGGCTGTACGTCCTTCAGACGCGCGCTCCAGGGGCCCTCGCCCATGGACACGTGGACAAGGAGCGGGCCCTCGGGCAGCGGCACGGTGTCCCGGCGTGGGCCGGCCTCGTTGATGGCGGAGCCTCCGGAGTTCGGAAGCGTGGTGGGGTCCGTGTGGCCCGCCAGCCTGTAGAGGTGGACGATGAAATTGCTGTCGCCGCGGTAGTGGAAGGCGGCGTCGGCCGTCCCTCCGGTGTGGAGCAGGATGTCCGGGCCCCAGCACTCCAGGCGGTCCTTCGTCAGACGCCGGGCCTCCGCCAGCGGCAGAATCCGCATCTCCCAGGAGCCGCTCGCCTGCAGCTTCAGGCGCAGACGCCCGTGTGCGGGGACGGAGGCGAGCACCCGGCCCCGGAACCCCTTCTCCCCGGTGTTGACGAGGGAGATCCCCGCGGTGTTGGAGTCGTCGAGGGGCCACAGGGCCTGGTGTCCTTCGCCCTTCAGCGTCAGTTCCACCATGACGGGGCCGGGCGGCAGATCCTTCTCGGTGATCACGTCGCTGTCCCGGCCGGTGACGGTGCGCGGCCTGAAGACGGGCCCGCACGCCCAGACCGACGGGTCGGGCCGCTGCCCGGGCGGGGGAGGCGTCGTCGGGGACGCCGGGGCGTGGGGGGTCTCCGGGGCCGACGCCCGGGCCTGCGCCCGCTCCGCGGCCAGGGCCCGGATCTGGTCCGGGGTCATGTCGAGGATCTGGTCCCGGGTCAGGCGCGTGGCCCGCGCGGGTGCCTGAGGCGGTGCCGGTGTCCGGGTTCGGGCCGGCGCCTCGGGGGCGGGCGGGCCCGGGACGGGGATCTCCTGCGGTTCCTCGCTCACGTCCACCCCGTGGTCCGCCGCCAGGCCGGTCAGCCCGTCGACGTACCCCTGGCCCACCGCGCGGAACTTCCAGCCGCCCGAGCGGCGGTACAGCTCCGCGAGGACCATCGCCGTCTCGTCGCCCGCGTCGGTCACCTCGTACGACACGACGGCCGTCCCGTCGGACCCCGACACCTCCACTGAGAGCCCGCGCGCGTCCCGCAGCGCGCCTTCCTCCGTCGACACGACGAGGAGGACACGGGTCACGGCCTCCTCGACGCCCGTGAGGTCGGCCTCCAGCCATACGGTGCCGTCCTCGCCCGGGGCGAGCCGTACCGCGCCCGACGCGTGGACGGGCGCACCGGGGAACACGATGTCGGCGTCCCCCCGGACCCTGCCCGTCTCCGTCACGAGCAGTGCCGCTACGTCCACCCCGCTTCGGACGGCGACGCGCAGCGCGGCCGTCGGGACGAAGGCGTTGTCTCCCTTGATCAATCCCCTCAGCATGACTGGATCATGCGTTCGGCCGCGGGCATGCGCAAGGCCCCCGGGTGCGGACACCCGGGGGCCTCGGCCGGTGGAGCCGGGCCGCTAGTACGCGGAGCCGCTCGCGCCCAGCGAACCCGTCGGGTGCCAGACCGTCTTCGTCTCCAGGAAGGCGGTCATGCGGTCCGTGCCCGGGGACTCGGTGAAGTCCTCGGTACGGGGGCGCAGGACGCGCTTCAGGTTGTCCGCCGCCGCGATCTCCAGGTCGCGCGCGAGGTCGCCCTCGGTCGCGCCCGTCAGGTCGATCGCGTTGACGTCCTGGTGGGCCGCCAGGTGCGGGGCCATCTCGGCGGCCTTGCCCGAGAGGATGTTCACCACGCCGCCCGGCAGGTCGGAGGTGGCCAGCACCTCGCCCAGGGAGAGAGCGGGGAGCGGGGACTTCTCGGAGGCGATGACGACGGCCGTGTTGCCCGTCGCGATCACCGGGGCGATCACCGAGATCAGGCCGAGGAAGGACGAGTCCTGCGGGGCCACGACCGTCACGACGCCCGTGGGCTCCGGCGTCGACAGGTTGAAGTACGGGCCCGCCACGGGGTTCGCGCCGCCCACGACCTGGGCGATCTTGTCCGTCCAGCCCGCGTACCAGACCCAGCGGTCGATGGCCGCCTCGACGACCTCGGCCGCCTTGTTCTTGGACAGGCCCTCCGCGTGCGCCACCTCGTGCACGAACTGGCCCTTGCGGCCCTCCAGCATCTCGGCGACGCGGTAGAGGATCTGGCCGCGGTTGTACGCGGTCGCGCCCGCCCAGCCGCCGAAGGCCTTGCGCGCGGCGACGACCGCGTCACGGGCGTCCTTGCGGGAGGAGAGGGGCGCGTTGGCCAGCCACTTGCCCTTGGAGTCCGTCACCTCGTACACCCGGCCGCTCTCGGAGCGGGGGAACTTGCCCCCGACGTACAGCTTGTAGGTCTTGAAGACGCTCAGACGCTGCTCGGACTTCTCAGACATCGAGGTAGGCCTCCAGACCGTGGCGACCGCCCTCGCGGCCGAAGCCCGACTCCTTGTAGCCGCCGAAGGGCGAGGTCGGGTCGAACTTGTTGAACGTGTTGGCCCAGACGACACCCGCGCGGAGCTTGCCGGCGACCGCGAGGATGCGGGAGCCCTTCTCCGTCCAGATGCCGGCGGACAGGCCGTACTGACTGTTGTTGGCCTTGGCGACGGCCTCGTCGGGCGTACGGAAGGTCAGCACCGACAGGACGGGGCCGAAGATCTCGTCGCGGGCCACCGTGTGCGCCTGCGTGACGTTCGTGAAGAGCGTCGGGGCGAACCAGTAACCGGCGGACGGGATCTCGCAGGCCGCGGTCCAGCGCTCGGCGCCCTCCGCCTCGCCCTGCTCGACCAGCGTGGTGATGCGGGCCAGCTGCTCGGAGGAGTTGATGGCGCCGATGTCGGTGTTCTTGTCCAGCGGGTCGCCCAGCCGGAGGGTGTTCAGACGGCGCTTGAGCGAGTCGAGCAGCTCGTCCTGGACCGACTCCTGGACGAGGAGGCGCGAGCCCGCGCAGCAGACCTGGCCCTGGTTGAAGAAGATGCCGTTGACGATTCCCTCGACGGCCTGGTCGATGGGGGCGTCGTCGAAGACGATGTTGGCGCCCTTGCCGCCCAGCTCCAGGGTGACCTTCTTGTCGGTGCCGGCGACGGAGCGCGCGATGGCCTTGCCGACGGCGGTCGAACCGGTGAAGGCGACCTTGTTCACGTCCGGGTGCTCGACGAGGGCGGCGCCGGTGTCCCCGTAGCCGGGAAGGATGTTGACGACGCCCTTCGGCAGCCCGGCCTGGCGGCAGATGTCCGCGAAGAACAGGGCGGAGAGCGGGGTCGTCTCGGCCGGCTTCAGGACGACCGTGTTGCCGGTCGCGAGGGCCGGGGCGATCTTCCACGCGAGCATGAGCAGCGGGAAGTTCCACGGGATGACCTGGCCGGCCACGCCGAGCGGGCGCGGGTTCGCGCCGTAGCCCGCGTGGTCGAGCTTGTCGGCCCAGCCCGCGTAGTAGAAGAAGTGCGCGGCGACCAGCGGGAGGTCCGCGTCGCGGGTCTCCTTGATCGGCTTGCCGTTGTCCAGGGTCTCCAGGACGGCCAGCTCGCGGCTGCGCTCCTGGATGATCCGGGCGATGCGGAAGAGGTACTTGGCGCGCTCGGAGCCGGGCAGCGCCGACCACTTCTCGAACGCCCTGCGGGCCGCCTTCACCGCGCGGTCCACGTCCTCGGCGCCCGCCTGGGCGATCTCGGACAGGACCTCCTCCGTGGAGGGGGAGACGGTCTTGAAGACCTTGCCGTCGGCCGCCTCGACGAACTCGCCGTCGATGAACAGGCCGTAGGAGGGGGCGATGTCGACGACGGACCGGGACTCGGGGGCCGGTGCGTACTCGAATGCAGATGCCATGTTGATCAGTCCACCGTCACGTAATCGGGGCCGGAGTAACGGCCGGTAGCCAGCTTCTGGCGCTGCATCAGCAGGTCGTTGAGCAGGCTGGAGGCGCCGAAGCGGAACCAGTGGTTGTCCAGCCAGTCCTCGCCCACGGTCTCGTTCACGAGGACCAGGAACTTGATCGCTTCCTTGGTGTTGCGGATGCCGCCGGCCGGCTTCACGCCGATCTGCACGCCGGTCTGGGCGCGGAAGTCGCGCACGGCCTCCAGCATGAGGAGCGTGTTCGCCGGGGTGGCGTTGACCGCGACCTTGCCGGTCGAGGTCTTGATGAAGTCCGCGCCGGCCATCATGCCGAGCCACGAGGCGCGACGGATGTTGTCGTACGTGGACAGCTCGCCGGTCTCGAAGATCACCTTGAGGCGCGCGCGGTCGCCGCACTCCGCCTTGATCGCGGTGATCTGTTCGAAGACCTCCAGGTAGCGGCCGGAGAGGAAGGCGCCACGGTCGATGACCATGTCGATCTCGTCGGCACCTGCGGCGATGGCGTCCGCGGTGTCGGCGAGCTTCACGGGGAGCGCGGCGCGGCCGGCCGGGAAGGCGGTGGCGACCGAGGCGACCTTGACGCCGGAGCCCGCGAGGGTGGCCTTGGCGGTGGCGACCATGTCGGGATAGACGCAGACGGCGGCGGTCGTCGGTGTCGTGCGGTCGGTCGGATCGGGTCGGACGGCCTTGGCGGCGAGCGCCCGGACCTTGCCCGGGGTGTCCGCGCCTTCGAGCGTCGTCAGGTCGATCATGGAGATGGCCAGGTCGATGGCGTACGCCTTGGACGTGGTCTTGATCGAGCGGGTGCCGAGGGACGCGGCGCGCGCCTCCAGGCCGACGGCGTCGACGCCGGGCAGCCCGTGGAGGAAACGGCGCAGCGCACTGTCGGACGCGGTCACGTCGGCGAATGCGAGAGCTGCGGGTGCAGTGGTGGGCATGGTCACCAGTCGAGCATATCTACGCGCGTAGCGACCTGTACAGGGGAGCGGGTCGCACGAGCCCGACGTCACAGGCGCCCGAGCCCGAGGCCACAGGCCGGCGAGCCCGAGGCCACAGGCCCCCGAGCGGCCGGTGACCCTGTCACGCGGCCGTGACATGGAGCGGACAAGTCCCGAATGGACGGTCAATAGATTTCTTCTTGCAGCCAGCCAGACCTCACCGGAACCAAGTCGGACCGAGAAAAAGCGGCATGCGACTCACATCGACCATCGACCTGAATCACAGGAGTCGTTATGCGCACCGCCCTTCGCACCGCCATCGCCACCGCCCTCGTCGCGGGTGTCGCGATCACCACCCCGGCCTTCGCCGCCGGAGCCGCCTTCGCGGCCGACGGCCCGGTGGCCGTCGCCACGACCGAGGCGAAGCCGGCCGACGCCGAGCCCGCGGACGCGAAGGGCGGAAACAGCGAGTCCACCGACGCGAAGGGCGAGCAGGACGGCACCTTCGTCAGGAACCAGATCCTGCCGAACGGCGCCATCGCCAAGATCATCCGGCTCGGCGACAGCCACCACCGCGCCGAGATCACCAAGCAGGGCCAGCGCGTCGGCACCCTGGAGGCCGACGGCCACCCGGTCGCCGGCAACGACGACGGCACCTTCCTCGTCCTCTTCGAGACCGGCCTCACCTCCACCTGGCAGGGCAACTACCTCCCGGGCGCCCGCCCCGGTGTGTACGAGCTCGCGAACGGCACCCGCGTGGAGCTCGTGGTGAAGCTCGGCCGCTGGACCCTCCAGACCGCCGAGAGCGGCGCCGAGCCGCGCGTCCTCACCACCCTGAACGGCACCCGCAAGGTCGTGCAGTACGGCAAGGCCGTCCTCGTCGTCGAGCCCGACGGCGGACTCGCCGCCTACATCAACGGCAGCATGCGGCAGGCAGCCCCGCGGCTCGTCCCGGCCGAGACCCCCGCGCCCGTCCCCGCGCCGACCACCGGCCCCGTCGTCACCATCGGCGAGTGCACCGTCCGGCAGGACATCCCCTCCGTCTTCGGGCTGCTCACCGTGACGCTCACCAACGACCTGGAGAAGGGCCCGAAGGCCGTCCTCAAGGACGAGAAGGGCAAGGCCATCGTCACGGTCGACCGCGCGAACCCGCGCGACAGGGGCATGGGCCTCACGATCAAGGACGCGGGCACCACCACGCCGCAGCTCGGGCAGCGCACGCAGGGCGGCGACACGCCGTACCGCTGGACCGCCTTCCCGAAGCTCCCCAAGGGTTGCGAGAAGACCCCCGGGGCGACCACCCCGGAGCCGTCGGCCACCACCCCGGCCCCCGCGGGCAACACCGGCACCAGCCCGAACAACGCCGGGCAGACCTCCGTCGTCCCGAAGGGCGGGGTCGCGGCCGGCGCCGAGACCGGCGCCGGGGGCGACAGCACCGCGCTGATCGCGGCCGGTGCCGGTGCCGCCTCGCTCGCCGCCGCGGGCCTCGGCTTCGTCGTCCTGCGCCGCCGGGCCGCGGGCCGCGTCTGACCCGGCCGACGGGCGGAAACGCCGGTCAACAGAAGCGCCGGTCGCCTGACGGTGCTCGCCGGTCGCCGGTCGCCGGTCGCCGGTCGCCTGACGGCGGTCGCCGGGCGCCCCACGCCGGTTCGCCCGTCGCTCTTCCCCCGTCGTCGACACCTTCCGGCCCGGCTCCCGAGGCCGGGCCCGACTCCCCGCCCCTTGACCCGAGCGGGAGTGCACCTCACCCCACCCCAGGCCGGTCGCCGCGTCCCGCGCGGTGGCCGGCCACACCCCGTCCGTCCGGAGCCCCGCCGTGAACCGCCGCCGTACCCGAGCCCGTACCGTCCCCGCCCTCTCCCTGGCCGCCCTGGTCGCCCTCGCCGCGCTCTCCGGCTGCTCGGCCGGCGCCGAGCCCGCGCCCGTCACCCCGCCCGCGCGGATCTCCGAGGCCACCGCCGCGCCCACCCCGGCCGCGAGCGCCGCGCCCGTCCGGCCGCTGGCACGGTCGCTGCCCGTCCGGGTGCGGCTGCCCGCCGCCGGGGTCGACACCGGGGCCGCCGGGCCCGTCCTTCGGCTGGGGCTCGCCGCCGACGGCACCGTCGAGGTGCCCTCCGTCGCCGACGCCGAACGGATCGGCTGGTACGACAAGGGCGTCACGCCCGGCGAGACAGGACCCGCCGTCCTCATCGGACACTTCGACACCGAGCGCGGCCCCGCCGTCCTGAAGAACGTCTCCCGCGTCCGGACCGGCGACGAGATCACCGTGACCCGCGCCGACGGCACCCTCGCCGTCTTCCGCGTCCGGGAGCTGGAGCAGGTCGACAAGGACACCTTCCCGACGGCCAAGGTGTACGGCGACACCGAGCGCCCGGAACTGCGCGTCATCACCTGCGGCGGCGAGCTGGTCGACGGCCACCGCCCCGACAACATCATCCTGTACGCGGATCTCGTGGCCACGCGGGCGGCCGCCTGAGCCCCCGTCGGCCCGCTGAGGCACAATCGGCGGCATGACGACCCCCGAGCCGACCCCCGAGCCCAGCCACGAGCCGAGCCGCGAGTCGACCCCCGAGCAGCCGTCCACGGGCCCCGCGAAGCCGTCCGCCGACGGAGGGCCGGCACAGCCCTTCGCCGACCGTGCCTACCGGTCGCCGCTCGGGATCGCCGGCGGAGTGTTCCTGCTGGTCCTCGCGCTCCTGTTCGCCGGTGACGTGCTGGTGCGCGGCGAGGGCCGGTCGCCGTGGCTCGCGCTCGCGGGTCTCGTCCTCGCCGTCCCGCTGATCGTCGCCTTCACCATCCGGCCCGTCGTGTACGCCAACGACGACCGGCTCCGGGTCCGCAACCCGTTCCGGTCGATCACGCTGCCCTGGTCGAAGGTCGCCGACGTCCGCGCCGGCTACTCCAGCGAGGTGATCACCCAGGACGGCACCAAGTACCAGCTGTGGGCCGTCCCCGTCTCGCTGCGCCAGCGCAAGAAGGCGGCCCGCGTCGCCGCCCGCGCCTCCCAGGACGGTCCGCGCGGCCGTACCCCGGTGGCGGGCGGGCACGGCGGCGGCTCGCGGGCGGCGTCGGGCGACCAGACCGTCGCCGAACTGCGCGAACTCGCCGAGCGCCGCGCCGGGACGCCTGGCGCGGCGGGCGAGGTGCGGGTGCGCTGGGCGTACGAGATCGTCGGCCCCGCGCTGGCCGGACTGCTGCTCCTGGTGGTCCTCATGGCGACGGGCTGATCCCGACGACCCCGCGGGGGAGAACGCCGGAGGGCCGGTACGGGGACGAATCCCGTACCGGCCCTCCGAGGCGGTCCCGCCGTCACAGGCCGGCGGCCGCCGAGAGGTCACGCTTGATCGCGACGAGCAGTTCCGAGGCCTTCGCGCGGGCCGGGGCGAGGTCGACCGCCGCGGCGACCGGGACCACGACCTCCAGGTAGCACTTCAGCTTCGGCTCGGTGCCGCTCGGGCGGACGATCACCCGGGCCTTGTACGCGCCCTCCAGGTGGTAGCGCAGTCCGTCCGTGGGGGGCAGCGACTCCGTCCCCTTCGTCAGGTCCTCCGCGGAGACGACCGTCAGACCGGCCAGCGACACCGGCGGGCGCTCGCGCAGCGCGGCCATCGCGTTCGCGATGACGCTCAGGTCCTCGACGCGCACCGACAGCTGGTCGGTGGCGTGCAGCCCGTGCTCCACCGCCAGGTCGTCGAGCAGGTCGGTCAGCGTCCGGCCCTGCTCCTTGAGCACCGAGGCCAGCTCGGTGACGAGCAGTGCCGCCGTGATGCCGTCCTTGTCGCGGACGCCCTCCGGGTCGACGCAGTAGCCGAGCGCCTCCTCGTAGCCGTAGCGCAGGCCCTCGACGCGGGCGATCCACTTGAAGCCCGTCAGGGTCTCCTCGTAGCCGAGGCCCGCGGCGTCGGCGATCCGGCCGAGCAGCGAGGACGACACGATCGACTCGGCGAAGACGCCGGTGGCGCCCTTGTACACCAGGTGCGCGGCGAGCAGCGCGCCCACCTCGTCGCCGCGGAGCATCCGCCAGCCGCCCGTGACCGCCGGGTCCGGCACGGCCACCGCGCAGCGGTCGGCGTCCGGGTCGTTGGCGATGACCAGGTCGGGGTCCACGGCGCGGGCAGCCTCGAAGGCGAGGTCCATGGCCCCCGGCTCCTCCGGGTTGGGGAAGGCGACCGTGGGGAAGGCCGGGTCCGGCTCGGCCTGGGCGGCGACGAGCGCGGGCGGCGGGAAACCGGCCCGGCCGAACGCGGCCGTCAGGACGTCCTTGCCGACGCCGTGCATGGCCGTGTAGACGGTCCTGGCGGTGCGGGGGGACCCGGGGGTCAGGACGGCGTCCGTACGCTCCAGATAGGCGTCCAGGACCTCGTCGCCGAGGGTCCGCCAGCCGTCCTCGGGACGCGGGACGTCGTCGAGTGAGCGGATGGCGTCGATCTCGGCGGCGATCTCCGCGTCGGCGGGCGGCACGATCTGCGAGCCGTCGCCCAGGTAGACCTTGTAGCCGTTGTCGCGCGGCGGGTTGTGACTCGCGGTCACCTCGACGCCCGCGACGGCTCCCAGATGCCTTATGGCGTACGCCAGGACGGGCGTCGGCAGCGGGCGGGGGAGCAGCGCGGCGCGCAGCCCCGCGCCGGTCATCACGGCGGCGGTGTCACGGGCGAAGTCGGCGGACTTGTAGCGGGCGTCGTAGCCGATGACGACGAGGCCGCCCTCCTCGCCCTTCGCCCTGAGGTACGCGGCGAGGCCGGCGGCGGCCCGGATGACGACCGAACGGTTCATCCGCATCGGCCCGGCGCCCAGCTCGCCGCGGAGCCCGGCGGTGCCGAACTGGAGGGTGCCGGCGAAACGGTCGGCGAGCGCGTCGGTGTCACCGGCCTTGATCAGCTCGGCGAGCTCCTCGCGGGTCTCGCTGTCGGGGTCCTCGGCGAGCCAGGCCTTGGCCCGGGTGAGGAGGTCGTCCTGGGTCACGGTGTGCCTTTCGGGGTGCGGGAGGGTGGGGTGCGGGGCGGTTGGCCGCTGCGCGGAGCCTTTCCCCACCCCGCCCCTTCCCGAACCGGGGGCTCCGCCCCCGGACCCCCGCGCCTCAAACGCCGGCGGGGCTGGAATTCGGCGGCAGCCTCAGCCCGCCGGCGTGTGAGGGCACGGCCGCAGGCCGTACGGAGTCTGGGGGCTTGCCCCCAAGTTTCGGGAAGGGGCGGGGTGGGGGAGCGGCCCCGCGCAGCGGCCGACCGTCGTCAGATCCGGTCGAGGACGCGGGTCAGCAGCTCGCCCATCCGCGCCGCCGAGTCGCGCCCCGCCTGCAGGACCTCCTCGTGGTTCAGCGGCTCGCCCGAGAGCCCCGCCGCCAGGTTCGTCACCAGGGAGATGCCGAGGACCTCCGCGCCGGCCTCACGTGCGGCGATGGCCTCCAGGACGGTGGACATGCCGACGAGGTCGCCGCCGAGCACGCGGACCATGTTGATCTCGGCCGGGGTCTCGTAGTGCGGGCCGGGGAACTGCACGTAGACGCCCTCTTCGAGGGTCTCGTCGACCTCCTTGCACAGCGCGCGCAGCCGCGGCGAGTACAGGTCGGTGAGGTCCACGAAGTTCGCGCCGACGATCGGCGAGGCGGCCGTCAGGTTGAGGTGGTCGCTGATGAGGACCGGCTGGCCGGGGCGCATGCCCTCGCGCAGGCCGCCGCAGCCGTTGGTGAGGATGACCGTCTCGCAGCCGGCGGCGACCGCGGTGCGGACGCCGTGGGCGACGGACGCGACGCCGCGGCCCTCGTAGAAGTGGGTGCGGCCGAGGAAGACGAGCGCGCGCTTCTCGCCGATCTTGTACGAGCGGATCTTGCCGCCGTGGCCCTCGACGGCGGGCGGCGGGAAGCCGGGCAGGTCGGTGACGGGGAACTCGGCCTCGGGCGCGCCGAGCGCGTCGACGGCGGGCGCCCAGCCCGAGCCCATGACCAGGACGACGTCGTGCTTCTCGACTCCGGTCAGCTCGCGAAGACGGGCGGCAGCGGCCTCGGCGGCCTCGTACGGGGTGGCAGTTGCGTTCACTGACTCTCTCGCCTCGGGGAGGGTGGGTCCGAGGTGGGCCCCGGACGGATTTGGTACGCGCAGCAGCGTAGCCGGAGATTGCCTACGCGCGTAGATGACGATGCCGACGGACATGCGATCGTTGTCTTGTCGTTTCCGACAAAAGGCGCACAGGTGCCCCCGTCCCCGCCCCTGGGGTGTTCGTACACCCTCAGCAGGGGCGCTTGCGCAACTCCATCACGTAGTCGTGCGGCGCGCCCGCCGACTCGGCCGCGTCGGCGACCTCGCCGAGGTACCGCGCCGACGGGAGTCCGCCCTCGTACCCGTTGAGCACGTACACCCAGGCGGCCTCCTCGCCGTCCAGGGTGTGCACCCGCACCCGCATCCGGCGGTAGATGTCGAGGCCGACGCCCTCCCAGCGGTCCATCGAGTCCTCGTCCATCGGAGCGATGTCGTACAGCGCCACGAAGACCTGTGAGCGGGGGGCCTCCACGATGGTGGCCAGCGCCCCCTCCCAGCCCATCTGCTCGCCGCCGAAGGTCAGCCGCCAGCCGTTCAGCCAGCCGGTGCCGCGCAGCGGGGAGTGCGGTGCGCGGCGGCTCATCAGCCGCGCGTCGAGGTTGCCGGCGAAAGCGGCGTAGAGCGACATGGGACCGAGGGTACGGGAGGGGGCGGGGTGTCCGCCGAACTCCGAGGTGGGGAGCATGGGGTACCCGGACCGCCGGGGGTACGGCCCCCGGCGTGAGACCACGCCGGGCGTGCGGGAGAATGGGGTACGCACTTTGAAGCGTGCGGGACAATGGCGTACGCACTGCACCCCAGCGGGGGGACCCCCCGGCAGAACGAGACGCGAGGCGTAGATCCCAGTGACCCGGATCGTGATCATCGGCGGCGGACCCGGCGGATACGAGGCGGCCCTGGTGGGCGCCCAACTCGGCGCGGAGGTGACCGTCGTCGACTGCGACGGCCTCGGCGGCGCGTCCGTCCTGACCGACTGCGTGCCCTCCAAGACCCTGATCGCCACCGCCGAGGTGATGACCACCTTCGACTCCTCCTACGAGGAGCTCGGCATCATCGTCGCGGACGACACCCCGCACGTGGAGCAGGCCGCCCGCGTCGTCGGCGTCGACCTCGGCAAGGTCAACCGACGGGTGAAGCGCCTCGCGCTCGCCCAGTCGCACGACATCACCGCCTCCGTCACCCGGGCGGGCGCCCGCGTCCTCCGCGGTCGCGGCCGGCTCTCCGGCCGGCAGGCGATGGACGGGTCCCGCCAGGTGGTCGTCACCGCCGCCGACGGCACCGAGGAGACGCTGACCGCCGACGCCGTGCTGATCGCGACCGGCGCCCACCCGCGCGAGGTGCCCGACGCCAAGCCGGACGGCGAGCGCATCCTGAACTGGACCCAGGTCTACGACCTCAAGGAGCTCCCCGAGGAGCTCATCGTGGTCGGTTCCGGCGTCACCGGCGCCGAGTTCGCCGGCGCCTACCAGGCGCTCGGCTCCCGGGTCACCCTGGTGTCCAGCCGCGACCGGGTGCTCCCCGGCGAGGACCCGGACGCCGCCGCCGTCCTCGAGGACGTCTTCCGCCGCCGCGGCATGAACGTCATGGCCCGCTCCCGTGCCGAGTCCGCCAAGCGGGTCGGCGACCGGGTCGAGGTCACCCTCGCCGACGGCCGGGTCATCTCCGGCACGCACTGCCTGATGGCGGTCGGCGCGATCCCGAACTCGGCCGGAATGGGCCTGGAGGAGGCGGGGATCAAGCTGAAGGACTCCGGTCACATCTGGACCGACCGGGTCTCCCGCACCAGCGCCCCCGGCGTGTACGCGGCCGGTGACGTCACCGGTGTCTTCGCGCTCGCCTCGGTGGCCGCCATGCAGGGCCGTATCGCGATGTACCACTTCCTCGGCGACGCGGTGGCCCCGCTCAACCTGAAGACGGTCTCCTCGAACGTCTTCACCGACCCCGAGATCGCCACCGTCGGCTACACCCAGGCCGACGTGGACGCCGGCAAGATCGACGCCAAGGTCGTCAAGCTGCCGCTGCTGCGCAACCCGCGCGCGAAGATGCAGGGCATCCGGGACGGCTTCGTCAAGATCTTCTGCCGCCCCGGCACCGGCATCGTGGTCGGCGGCTGTGTCGTCGCCCCGAAGGCGAGCGAACTGATTCACCCGATCTCGATCGCGGTCGACAACAATCTGACGGTCGAACAGATCGCAAATGCTTTCACCGTGTACCCCTCCCTGTCGGGTTCGATCGCGGAAGTGGCACGGCAGTTGCACACCCGGAAGTCGGCGGGCGAGGTCTAGCCGGACGCCCGGCACCCGTCCCCGCCTGCGGGAACGGTTCGCCGACTCGGACAACCCCCGGCAAGCCCGGGCATAGCCCAGGCGCCGGACGATCAACGGCGGGGTCCTCCATACCACTTGGAGACCCCGCCCATGCGCATATTCAGCAATTCGGCGCATAGTGCTGAAAACTATCGGCCAGTCACGTTACTGTCAGTTTCGTGTTCGCTGCAGAACGTCGCCAGTTGATCCTCGAAATGGTGCGAGCCAATGGGGCCGTGTCGCTCCGCGAGCTCGCCCGCGTCGTCCAGACCTCGGAAGTGACCGTACGGAGAGACGTACGGGCACTGGAGGCAGAAGGACTCCTCGACCGCCGCCACGGCGGTGCGGTGTTGCCGGGCGGATTCACGCGAGAATCCGGCTTCCCGCAGAAATCCCATCTCGCGACCGCGGAGAAGACGGCCATCGCCGACGTCGCCGCGAGCCTCGTCGAAGAAGGCGAGGCCATCGTCGTCGGCGCCGGGACGACCACGCAGGAGCTGGCCCGCCGGCTCGCCCGCGTGCCCGGTCTGACCGTGGTCACCAACTCCCTGCTCGTCGCCCAGGCCCTCGCCCACGCCAACAGGGTCGAGGTCGTCATGACCGGCGGCACCCTGCGCGGCTCCAACTACGCCCTGGTGGGCAGCGGGGCGGAGCAGTCGCTCCAGGGCCTCCGGGTCTCCCGCGCCTTCCTCTCCGGGAGCGGACTGACCGCCGAGCGCGGCCTGTCCACGTCCAACATGCTCTCCGCGAGCGTGGACCGGGCGCTCGTCCAGGCGGCGGCGGAGGTCGTGGTCCTCGCCGACCACACCAAGCTCGGCGCCGACACCATGTTCCAGACGGTGCCCACGGACGTCATCACCCGCCTGGTCACCGACGAGCCGCCCGCCCATGACGACCGGGCCGCCACCGAGCTCCAGGCCCTCGCAGACCAGGGTGTACAGATCGCCGTGGCGGGCACGGGCGCGGGGCCCGGCGCGGCCGGCGGTGAGCAGCACCCCCCGGGCGTCCGGCCCCGCCGTGACATGCCGCTCCCCGTCCAGCGCGGGCGGATGGCGGCGGGTCAGTTCCGGGGGCCGGGCGGGGGGATGGCCGCGGAGACGCTGGAGCGCACGGCACGCGTCGCGGACATGCGCCGCCGCTGAGGGGTGCGAGGGACCTTCCCCCAAAGGTCCCGGGCCGCCGGCCTGTACGCCAGGGACGACATCAGCCCCTGATTCCCCGGCCCTTGATCCCTGGCCGTTGAGTCCTCGGCTCCTGACTCCTCAGTGCTTGATTCCACGGAGCGTCAGCGCCAGCAGGCGGTCCGCCAACTCCGGATCGTCCGGACGCTGTTCCGCCGCCAGCGCGATCGCGTTGGTCAGCTGCATCAGGTCGCCGATCGACACGTCGGCGCGCACCTGGCCCGCCTCACGGGCGCGCCCGAGCAGCCGCTCACCGGCCGCCCGCAGCGGCTCGCTGCATCCGGCGAGCGCCGAACTCCGGTCGTACGAGGCCGACATCAGCGCGTGCGCGAGCCCCCGGTACTCGCCCGCGTGGGCGATCAGGGCCCGCAGCCACTCCACGAGAGCCCGGCACGGCTCCTCGGCCCCGGCCAGCTCCGCCGAGCGGCGAAGGAGCGCCGTCAGGGCCTCCTGGAAGACGGCGTTGAGCAGCTCGGCCCGGGTGGGGAAGTGGCGGTAGAGGGTGCCGATCCCGACGCCCGCGCGGCGCGCGATCTCCTCCAGGGAGGCGTCGGCGCCCTGTTCGGCAAAGGTGGCGCGGGCTTCGATGAGCAGTCGCTCGTGGTTGCGGCGTGCGTCGGCTCGCATGGCGTGGGAAACACCCTCCCCTCGGCGAAGGGCCCGCAGGCGGCTGCCTGCGGGCCCTTCGTACCGTACTCGGTGCGGCGGTCAGTCCTTGATGTCGCAGATGACGGCGCCGGAGGTGACGGACGCGCCGACCTCGGCGGTCAGGCCCTTGACGGTGCCGGAGCGGTGCGCGTTGAGCGGCTGCTCCATCTTCATGGCCTCCAGGACGACGATGAGGTCGCCCTCCTTGACCTCCTGGCCCTCCTCGACCGCGATCTTCACGATCGTGCCCTGCATCGGGGAGGCGAGGGCGTCGCCGGAGGCGGCAGGACCGGACTTCTTCGCGGCGCGGCGCTTCGGCTTGGCGCCGGCGGCGAGACCGGTGCGGGCCAGGGTCATGCCGAGGGAGGACGGCAGGGAGACCTCGAGGCGCTTGCCGCCGACCTCGACGACGATCGTCTCGCGGCCCGACTCGTCCTCGTCCGTGTCCGCGCCGGCCGGGGCGAAGGGCTTGATCTCGTTGACGAACTCGGTCTCGATCCACCGGGTGTGGACCCGGAAGGGGTCCGCGGTGAACGCCGGGTCGACGACGACGGCCTGGTGGAACGGGATGGCGGTGGCCATGCCGTCCACCTTGAACTCCGCGAGGGCGCGGGCGGCGCGCTGGAGGGCCTGTTCGCGGGTGGCGCCGGTGACGATCAGCTTGGCGAGGAGCGAGTCCCACGCCGGGCCGATGACGCTGCCGGACTCGACGCCCGCGTCCAGGCGGACGCCGGGGCCGGTCGGCGGCTGGAAGAGGGTGACGGTGCCGGGGGCCGGGAGGAAGCCGCGGCCCGGGTCCTCGCCGTTGATACGGAACTCGAAGGAGTGACCGCGCACGGCGGGGTCGCCGTAACCCAGTTCCTCGCCGTCGGCGATGCGGAACATCTCGCGGACCAGGTCGATGCCGGTGACCTCTTCGGTGACCGGGTGCTCGACCTGGAGGCGGGTGTTGACCTCCAGGAAGGAGATCGTGCCGTCGGTGCCGACGAGGAACTCGACCGTGCCGGCGCCGACGTAGCCGGCCTCCTTCAGGATCGCCTTCGACGCGGCGTACAGCTCGGCGTTCTGCTCGGGGGTGAGGAACGGCGCCGGGGCCTCCTCGACCAGCTTCTGGTGGCGGCGCTGGAGCGAGCAGTCACGGGTCGAGACGACGACGACGTTGCCGTGGGTGTCGGCCAGGCACTGGGTCTCGACGTGGCGGGGCTTGTCGAGGTAGCGCTCGACGAAGCACTCGCCCCGGCCGAAGGCCGCGACGGCCTCGCGGACGGCGGAGTCGTACAGCTCCGGGACCTCTTCGAGGGTGCGGGCGACCTTGAGGCCGCGTCCGCCGCCACCGAAGGCGGCCTTGATCGCGATCGGCAGCCCGTGCTCCTGCGCGAAGGCGACGACCTCGTCGGCGCCCGAGACCGGGTCGGGGGTGCCCGCGACGAGCGGGGCGCCGGCGCGCTGGGCGATGTGACGGGCCGCGACCTTGTCGCCCAGGTCGCGGATCGCCTGCGGCGGCGGGCCGATCCACGTCAGACCGGCGTCGAGCACGGCCTGCGCGAACTCCGCGTTCTCCGACAGGAAGCCGTAACCGGGGTGGATCGCGTCGGCCCCGGAGTCCTTGGCCGCCTGCAGCACCTTCGCCATGTCCAGATAACTGGTCGCCGGAGTGTCACCGCCCAGAGCGAACGCCTCGTCGGCGGCCCGGACATGCAGAGCGTCCCGGTCCGGCTCGGCGTACACGGCCACGCTGCCGATACCCGCGTCCCGGCACGCCCGGGCCACACGGACAGCGATTTCGCCACGGTTGGCGATGAGCACCTTGCGCACGATGGCTCCCTCCTTGAAACAAGCTGAGTTTAGGGACTGCCGACACGGCCTTTCGACCCGTCCCCAGTGGTGAGCTTGCCCACACGGAGCGTGACCCCGGGCCCGCTCGGGTCGTGAATTCCCTTGTCGCACCACGGTACGCAGGGTTCCTTTACGGCACAGTAGCTCCGAGGTGTGGCGCAGGTCTCTGTTCGCACGGCCAGTGGCCATTCGGGTTTCTTTGTCGAGTCCCTACGAATGGGCCAATGATTCTTTGCCGCGCTGTGCGCCTCCGCCGGTCGTGCTCGCACTCTTGTCCAGGGGTTTACCGGCCAGTAGCCTTCGCGCTGTCGATCGTACTGTCGGTAACAGTCCAATCCAGGGGGTGGCCGAGGTGGCCCGCAGACCGATAGCCCTCGTGACGGCGGCGGTGCTGTTCCTCGAAGCGCCCGGCATCGTCGCGATCAACGCCGTGATGGCCCGGTTCGTGAAGGTCCAGACGATGTCCCTGGACGGCATGGACCCCGACGCGATGTACACCGGCACCTGGGCGCTCGGCATCGGCTCCGGGATCGCCCTCGCCCTCTGCGGCCTGGTCGCCCTCCTGGCGGGTATCCGCGACCGCCGCCCCGGCCGGGCCGCCCGGGGCCTGCTCGTCGGCTGTGCCGTCGTGCACGGGATCCTCGCCGCGGTGGCGGTGGGCCTGCTCGGCTGGCCCGCGTTCACCTTCCTGGTGGTCGTCCTCGGCCTGGTCGTGCTCACCCTCGTGGCGTACGGCAAGGAAGCCCCCGGCACGGACGCGGCAGCCGGGGCCCCCACGGCAGGCGAAGAGGCCCCGGCGGCCGCGTGACCCGCGAGGGTCTCAGACCCAGAGGTCCGTGATCCGTACGTCCAGCTTCGCGAGGAGCCTGCGCAGCAGCGGCAGCGACAGGCCGATCACGTTGCCCGGGTCGCCGTCGATGCCGTCGATGAACGGCGCCGAGCGCCCGTCGAGCGTGAACGCGCCCGCCACGTGCAGCGGTTCGCCGCTCGCCACGTACGCCGCGATCTCCTCGTCCGTCGGCTCGCCGAAGCGGACCACGGTGGAGGCCGTCGCCGACTCGAAGCGCTTGGCGGCCGTGTCGTACACGCAGTGACCGGTCTGGAGGATGCCGACCCGGCCGCGCATCGCCTTCCAGCGGGCGGTGGCCTCCTCGGCGTCGGCCGGCTTGCCGAGGGCCTGCTTGTCGAGTTCGAGCACCGAGTCGCAGCCGATGACCAGGGCCCCGAACACCTCCGGCCGGGCGGCCACATGGGCGGCCTTCGCCTCGGCGAGGGCGAGCGCGAGCTCGGCCGGGGTCGGGGCGTGGACCTTGTCCTCGTCGACCCCGCTCACGATCACCTCGGGGGCGAGACCGGCCTGCCGGAGCAGACCCAGCCGGGCGGGGGAGGCGGAGGCGAGCACGACACGGCGCGGATCAGCAGTCATGGGGGCAGCGTAGCCAGTACGGACACCTGACGGCGCCTCAGGGACTCCCGTTCGGATCATGCCGGCCGATCCGAACGACGGTTCCTAGCGCGCGCCGACCACGACCATCGCCACGACCATCGCGAGCGCCAGCAGCACGCCGGTGCGGCGGAGCATCGCCTGCATGTCGCGCAGGAACTTCGGCGGCTGGTTCTTCGGGTCGGACCACAGCATGCCTCCGATCCTGCGGCCGGGACGGGCGGGGCGCCTGAGTACGGATACTCAGGCGCCCCGGTGCCGAAGGACTATTCGCGGAGGAACGCCCCGTCCCGTGCCGCCGCGAGCGCCGCCGTGACCGCCCGTTCCGTGACGGCCCCGGTGAGCTCCTCGTGGGTGATCGTGAAGCGGTAGTAGAGCGGTGCGGAGACGGCCCGGAGCAGTTCGACCGGGTCGGTCCCCGCGGGGACCTCGCCGCGCGCCGCCGCCCTGGTGACGACGGGGGCCCATTCGGCGAGCCGGGTCCGGTAGAAGGCGGCGAGCGCGCGGGCGCACTCCTCGTCGCAGGCCGCCGCGGCGATGACCGCGCGGAAGACGGCGCCCATCCGGGGGTCGGTGAGGGTGTCCCGTACGAGTTCGGCGTTGGCCCGCAGGTCGCCCGGCAGGCCGCCGGTGTCGGCGGCGGGCAGGGACTGCTCGGCCATGTCGTGCAGGAGGTCGGTGACCAGGCCGACGGGGGAGCCCCAGCGGCGGTACACGGTGGTCTTGCCGACGCCGGCGCTCGCGGCGATCCGGTCCATGTTCAGGGCGTGGAAGCCGGTGTCGGCGAGGGCGTCCTGCGTGGCGTCGAGGACCGCTCGGCGGACCTTCGCGGTGCGGCCGCCGGGACGGAGGGTGCCGGGAATGGCCGCGCTGTCGTGCGGGACCGGCTGGCTCTCGGTCAAACGGGTCTCCTGTTCCATTAAGTCCATCGACTCTGCTACCGTACGGGACATCTTAACGGAACCAGTCTCCCATTAAGGGGTCGAACGCCATGGTTGCCCTGGATCTCCCCAAGCCCGTGGAACACGTGGAACCCGTGGGCCGGGCCCACGACCGCATGACCGGCCGGATGCGCCTCGTCCTCGTCGTCCTCCTCGTCGCCCAGTTCATGCTCGCCGTTGACTTCTCGATCCTGAACGTCGCCCTCCCCGTCATCGGCCAGGGCCTCGGCTTCTCCCTCGGCGGCCTCCAGTGGATCGCCACCGCCTTCGCCCTCGCCGCCGCCGGCTTCACCCTCCTCTTCGGGCGCGTCGCCGACCTCGTCGGACGCCGCCGCCTCTTCCTCGGCGGCATGGCCCTCCTCGGCGTCTCCTCCCTCGTCGGCGGCCTCGCCACCGGCCCCGAGACGCTGATGGCCGCCCGCGTCGCCCAGGGCCTCGCCACCGCCGCCGTCACCCCCGCCGGGCTCTCCCTGCTCACGTCCTCCTTCCCCGAGGGCCCGCTGCGCGCCCGCGCGCTCGGCCTCAACGGCGCCCTGATGTCCGCCGGCTTCACCACCGGCGCGATCCTCGGCGGCGTCCTCACCGACCTGCTCTCCTGGCGCTGGGCCTTCCTCGTCAACGTGCCGGTGGTCCTCGCCGTCCTCCTCGTCGCCCCCGTCGTCCTGAAGGAGAGCCGCCCCGCCGTCCGGCCCCGCCTCGACGTCCCCGGCGCGATCACCGTCACCGCGGGACTCCTCGCCCTCGTCTACGGACTGACCACCGAGCCCCTCGCCCTGGTCGTCGGCGTCGCCCTGCTCGTCGCCTTCTGGTTCGTCGAGCGGAGTTCCACCTCGCCCCTCGTGCCCGTACGGATCCTCGGGCGCCGCACCGTCGTCTGGGGCAACCTCGCCGGACTCGTCGCCTTCGCGACCGAGACCTCGCTCGTGTTCCTGATGACGCTCTACCTCCAGGACGTCCTGGGCTTCTCCCCGCTCGCCGCCGGGCTGTCCTTCGGTGTCCTCGGCGCCGGCACGGTCATCGGCGGAGTGTTCGCCTCCCGCTTCATCGGCCGGTTCGGCGCCCGTACCGCGCTCGTCGCCGGCGGACTCCTCCAGGCCGTCGCGACCCTCGCCCTCTACGGACTCGGCGACGACCGGGGCGGCCTCGCGCTCCTGCTCGCCGCGACCTTCGCGGGCGGCGTCGGCAACATGCTCGCGATCGTCGGCTTCATGGTCACCGCCACCTCCGGCATCCCCGACCACGAGCAGGGCACGGCGACCGGACTCGCGACCATGACCCAGCAGATCGGCATCACCATGGGCACCCCGGTCATGAGCGCCGTCGTCGTCACCTCGCCCGTGCTCCTCGACGGCATCGGCCTCGCGGTCCTCGTCAACGCGGCGGTCGTCGCCGCCGGAGCCGTCCTGGCCGGCGTCTTCCTGCGCCGTACGTGACCGGGACGCGCGAAAGGCCGGACCCTCCCGACGGGTCCGGCCTCTCACCGTGCGCCGACTGCGACGACTACACGGGCCAGTACGACCTGGCCCAGGCCCGGGGGCCCGGACGGGGCCGTACCGACCGCGCGATACGCGAGGGATCCGACCAGCCCTCCGGTACCGCCGGGCCGCCGCTCCCGGCGGACGCCGCCGCCGTGGCCGCGGCCCGCGCCTGAACCACCGCCACTGCGGCGGCCAACTCCTCCGGGGTCGGGTTTCCTCGTACGACCTTGATCACAGCGACTCCTTCGAGGTCCTGGAGGTGGATTTAGAGCGGGATGTTGCCGTGCTTCTTCGGAGGCAGGGATTCCCGCTTCGTGCGCAGCTGACGCAGCCCCTTCACGATCTGGGGGCGGGTGTCCGACGGAAGGATCACGCCGTCGATGTAGCCGCGCTCAGCCGCCGTGTACGGGTTGAGCAGGGTGTCCTCGTACTCCTGGATCAGCCGCGCCCGCTCGGCGTCCTGGTCCTCCGCGGCGGCGATCGTCCGCCGGTGCAGGATGTTGACCGCGCCCTGCGCGCCCATGACGGCGATCTGCGCGGTCGGCCAGGCCAGGTTCAGGTCGGCGCCCAGGTGCTTGGAGCCCATGACGTCGTACGCGCCGCCGAACGCCTTGCGGGTGATGACCGTGATCAGCGGGACGGTGGCCTCGGCGTAGGCGTAGATCAGCTTCGCGCCGCGCCGGATGATGCCGCCGTACTCCTGGTCCACGCCCGGCAGGAAGCCCGGCACGTCCACGAAGGTGAGGACCGGGATGTTGAACGCGTCGCAGGTCCGCACGAACCGCGCGGCCTTCTCGGACGCGTCGATGTCCAGGCAGCCGGCGAACTGCATCGGCTGGTTGGCGACCACGCCGACGGGGAAGCCCTCGACGCGGCCGAAGCCGGTGAGGATGTTCGGCGCGAACAGCGCCTGCGTCTCCAGGAACTCGCCGTCGTCCAGGACGTGCTCGATGACCTTGTGCATGTCGTACGGCTGGTTCGCCGAGTCCGGGATCAGCGTGTCCAGCTCCAGGTCCTCGTCCGACACCTCGGTCTCGGCGACCTCGGGGAAGGTCGGCGGCTCGGAGAGGTTGTTCGACGGGAGGTAGGACAGCAGGGACTTCACGTACTCGATGGCGTCCTTCTCGTCACCCGCCATGTGGTGCGCCACGCCCGAGGTCGAGTTGTGCGTCCGGGCGCCGCCCAGCTCCTCGAAGCCCACGTCCTCGCCGGTCACCGTCTTGATGACGTCGGGACCGGTGATGAACATGTGCGAGGTCTGGTCCACCATCACCGTGAAGTCGGTGATCGCGGGCGAGTACACCGCGCCGCCCGCGCACGGGCCGACGACCAGGGAGATCTGCGGGATCACCCCGGAGGCGTGGACGTTGCGGCGGAAGATCTCGCCGTACATGCCGAGCGCGCTCACGCCCTCCTGGATGCGGGCGCCACCGGAGTCGTTGATGCCGACGACCGGGCAGCCCGTCTTCAGGGCGAAGTCCATCACCTTGATGATCTTCTGACCGTACGTCTCGCCGAGCGCGCCGCCGAAGACCGTGAAGTCCTGCGAGAAGACGGCGACCGGGCGTCCGTCGACCGTGCCGTAGCCGGTGACGACACCGTCTCCGTAGGGGCGGTTCTTCTCCAGGCCGAAGTTGGTCGACCGGTGCCGGGCCAGCTCGTCGAGCTCGACGAAGGAGCCCTCGTCCAGGAGCAGGGCGATCCGCTCGCGCGCGGTCAGCTTGCCCTTCGCGTGCTGCTTCTCCACCGCACGCTCCGAGCCGGCGTGGGTGGCCTCGTCGATACGGCGCCTGAGGTCCGCGATCTTGCCTGCGGTCGTGTGAATGTCGATCTCGTACTGCTCTGCCGGCTCGGACATCGGGATGCGGCTCCCTGCCTGGTCACGGGGGGTTCGTTGACTACGAATGGGCTACTACTGAGCTACTGAGCCGTAGCGTATCCACGCCGATACGGTTCGGCACTGCGGTCTTTGCCACACCTACTCTGGCTTGCATGACGTCCTCCCAAGGCTCCGGCGGACCCTGGTCCGACCTCGACCGGCCCCCGCTGAACGCCACCGCCCTGCGCCGCGCCCTCGTCCTCCCGGACGGCCTGTGGACCTCGCTCGACGTGGTCGACACCACCGGATCCACCAACAGCGACCTCACCGCCCGTGCCCACGAGCTGCCCGAGGGAGCCGTGCTCGTCGCCGAGGAGCAGACCTCGGGCCGTGGCCGCCTCGACCGCAGCTGGACGGCCCCGGCACGCTCCGGGCTCTTCCTCTCCGTCCTTCTCAAGCCGGACGTGCCCGTCCACCGCTGGGGCTGGCTCCCGCTGCTCACCGGAGTGGCCGCCGCGACCGGCCTCGCGAAGGCCGCCGGCGTCGACATGTCCCTCAAATGGCCGAACGACCTCCTTGTTTCCGTCGCGGGCGAGGAACGCAAGACCGGCGGCATCCTCGCCGAGCGGGCCGGCGAGGACGCCATCGTCGTCGGACTCGGCATCAACGTCACCCTCCGTGAGGACGAGCTGCCCGTCCCCGCCGCCGGCTCCCTCCTCCTCGCCGACGCCATCTCCACCGACCGGGACACCCTCCTGCGGGCCGTCCTGCGCTCCCTCGCCCAGTGGTACGGCGACTGGGTACGCGCCGACGGCGACCCCGAGGCCTCCGGCCTGCAGGCGGCGTACGCGGCCGGCTGCGCGACCCTCGGCCGCCGCGTCAGGGCCGACCTGCCCGGCGAGCGCATGGTGGAAGGCGAGGCGGTCGCCCTCGACGGCGACGGCCGCCTGGTGATCGCCACGGAAGGCGGCGGCACGGAAGCGGTAGGAGCAGGCGACATCGTCCACCTGCGGACCTAGCCCCTCCCCGGTGCGGGCATGCGTTCTGCTGTGGGCCCCGCCCCGTCCCCCCGGTGTGGGCACACCCCCACAGCGCGCTGCGCCCTCCAGGCCGTTCACCCGATGGGCCCCTGCCTGGCGGGCCCCGCACCCAGGTCCACGACCAAGCCGGCAGCCGTTCGCGCGTGAGCCAGCGCACACCTGCCGTATCGTGGAGCGCGATCCAGGCGACAGATCGGCAGGGCAAGTGGGCAGGGAACGGGCAGGAGGCGGCCGGTGACCGTCGACGACGAGAACACGGGCGGCGCGCCCGGCCCTCCCACGTACCCCACCCCGCACCACGAGGTCGACCACACGGCCGAGCCGACCGACGATCCCCTCGCCATCCGGCTCGAACAGCTCATCCTCGGCGCCGACCGCCGCTACACCCCGTTCCAGGCCGCCCGCACCGCCGGGGTCTCCATGGAACTCGCCTCCCGCTTCTGGCGTGCCATGGGCTTCGCCGACATCGGCCAGGCCAAGGCGCTCACCGAGGCCGACGTCCTCGCCCTGCGCCGGCTCGCCGGTCTCGTCGAGGCGGGGCTGCTCAGCGAGCCGATGGCCGTCCAGGTCGCCCGCTCCACCGGGCAGACCACCGCCCGGCTGGCCGAGTGGCAGATCGACTCCTTCCTGGAGGGCCTCACCGAGCCGCCCGAGCCCGGCATGACCCGTACGGAGGTCACGTACCCCCTGGTCGAGCTGCTCCTGCCCGAGCTGGAGGAGTTCCTCATCTACGTCTGGCGGCGGCAGCTCGCCGCCGCCACCGGGCGGGTGCTCGTACAGGCCGCCGACGACGAGGAGATGGTCGACCGGCGGCTCGCGGTCGGCTTCGCGGACCTCGTCGGCTTCACCCGCCTCACCCGCCGTCTCGAGGAGGAGGAGCTCGGCGAGCTGGTCGAGGCCTTCGAGACGACCTGCGCCGACCTGGTCGCCGCGCACGGCGGGCGGCTCATCAAGACCCTCGGCGACGAGGTGCTGTACGCCGCCGACGACGCCGGCACGGCCGCCGAGATCGCGCTGCGCCTGATCGAGACCCTCAGCCACGACGAGACGATGCCCGCGCTGCGCGTCGGCATCGCCTTCGGCACCGTGACGACCCGGATGGGCGACGTCTTCGGCACCACCGTGAACCTGGCCAGCCGCCTCACCTCGATAGCGCCGAAGGACGCCGTCCTCGTCGACGGCGCCCTCGCGGAGGAGCTGTCCAGGACGGGCGAGGCGCCCGTCTCGGAGACGGAGGCGGCCGAGCAGGCGGCCCGCGCGGAGAAGGAGGGCCGCCAGGCCGCCACGTACCGCTTCGCGCTCCAGCCGATGTGGCAGCGCCCGGTCCGCGGCCTCGGCGTCGTCGAACCCTGGCTCCTGACCCGCCGTCCCACTTAGGATCTCCGACGAGCACCTGTTAACAGCCGTTAACAGGTGGGTCTTGGTCGGGAGGGTGTGCGGTCATGTCCGAGCAGCGCTTCGGTGAGTTCGTGGTGGTCCGAAAGGGCGGAGCCGGCGGGGATGAGGGCCACGTCGCCGAACTGGTCCTCGACCGCCCCAAGGCGATGAACGCGGTCTCCTCCGAGATGGCCCGCTCCCTCGGCGCGGCCTGTGCCTCCCTCGCCGCCGACCCGGCCGTCCGCGTCACCGTCCTCACCTCCTCGAACGACCGGGCCTTCTGCGTCGGTGCCGACCTCAAGGAGCGCAACTCCTTCACCGACGCCGAGCTGGTCCGCCAGCGTCCGACCGCCCGCGCCGCCTACACCGGCGTCCTGGAGCTGCCGATGCCGACCGTCGCCGCCGTGCACGGCTTCGCCCTCGGCGGGGGCTTCGAGCTGGCGCTCGCCTGCGACGTGATCGTGGCCGACGCGACCGCCGTGGTCGGCCTCCCCGAGGTGTCCGTGGGCGTCATCCCCGGCGGCGGCGGTACGCAGCTGCTCCCGCGCAGGGTGGGCGCGGCGCGCGCCGCCGAGCTGGTCTTCACGGCCCGCCGGGTGGAGGCGGCGGAGGCCCGTGACCTCGGCCTCGTCGACCTCCTCGCGGACGACGCCCGGACCGCCGCCCTGGAGCTCGCGGGGCGGATCGCGGCCAACTCGCCGGTCGGGCTGCGCGCGGCGAAGAAGGCCATGCGGCTCGGCCAGGGCCTCGACCTGCGGGCGGGACTGGAGGTCGAGGACGCGGCCTGGCGTTCGGTGGCCTTCTCGGGGGACCGGGCGGAGGGCGTCGCGGCCTTCAACGAGAAGCGGAAGCCGAACTGGCCGGGCGAGTGATCCAGCGAATCAGTTTTCCCATTTTGCACTAAATGTCACTTACGGTGACGTCTCGAAAGGGAAAACGGGTCAAACCTCCCTAAGCTGGAGGAATGGGTGAGGACGGGCGGCTGCGGGCCGTAGTGGCGCTGGCGCAGGGGATGGCGGCGGCGCACACTCCACGCGAGTTCTGGCGGGCGGCGGCGCTCGGGTCCTGCGACGGGCTCGACGGAAGCTTCGCCGCCCTGTCGGTCTGGCAGCGGGACCACGGCCGCCTCAAGGTCCTGGTGAACGCCGGGGAGCGGGCCCCGGGCGAGGAGGAGTTCCCGGACTCGGAGACGTATCCCGTGCACCAGTTCCCCGAGATCACCGAGTTCCTGCACGAGCAGTGGGCGGGCGGCGGCGAGCCGGACGCCTGGGTGGAGACCGCGGGCGACCCGGTGTCGACGGGCCGGGTGACCGGCCTGCGACGGCGCGGGCGCGGCTGCTGCGTGGTGGCGCCGATCGTGCTGCACGGACGGGCGTGGGGCGAGCTGTACGTGGCGAGACCGCCCCAGACGAAACCTTTCACCCGCGCGGACGCCGACTTCGCGACCGTGCTCGCGGCGGTCGTCGCGGCGGGCATCGCCCAGGCCGAACGCCTGGAGGAGGTCCGCAAACTAGCCTTCACCGACCCGCTGACCGGACTCGCCAACCGCCGGGCCGTCGACACCCGCCTCGACGAGGCCATCGAGCGCTACCGCGCGGACGGCTCCGTCGTCAGCCTGCTGGTCTGCGACCTCAACGGCCTCAAGCGAGTCAACGACACCCACGGCCACGCCGTCGGCGACCGGCTCCTCGAACGCTTCGGCTCCGTCCTCTCCCGGTGCGGCGCCAGGCTCCCCGGCGCGCTCGCCGCCCGCCTCGGCGGTGACGAGTTCTGCCTCCTGACGGTCGGCCCGACGGCCGACGAGGTGGTCGCGGTCGCCGAGGAGCTCTGCGTACGGGCCGCGGAACTGGAACTCGGCGAGGGCGTCGCCTGCGGAGTGGCGTCCACCGGCGACCCCATCGGCCCCCTGAAGTCGGCGCGCCGCCTCTTCCGGCTCGCCGACGCGGCCCAGTACCAGGCCAAGGCGGCCCGCTCGGCGAAGCCGGTGGTGGCGGGCCGCGACGGCACGGTCGTCCGCCTCGCCGACGCACCTCCCGGCGCCCGGGACCGCCGCCGCTTCAGGGACGCGCCGCCGGTGGATCCGCCCGACCATCCCTGATGAGAGAGCCCCTCGAAGGCCGGGTGGGGCCTTCGAGGGGCTCTCTCATCAGGAGCGCGGGGTTCTTGCTACCGCGACGCGTACCCGAAGCGGACGCCGCCCGAGGGCACGCCGCCCGTCCCCGGCTTGTACGCGGTCACCGGTGCGACCGCCCCGCCGACGGTCACGTTGGACATCGGCAGGGCGTACAGGGCCCCGCCGGCGTTCGGCCCGTACGCCATGCCGACGTACAGGCGCGTAGCGGTGAACGACAGGCTCTTGCCCAGGTACTGCTTCGTGCCCGGGGTGCCGGGAATGCCGTCGCCGTCGCCCGCCTCGATCCAGCGGTCGTTGGTCCCGGCCGAACCGGCGAGCGAGAAGGTGTGGACCGCGCCCGCCTGGGTGACCGTACCGAGGGCCTCGCCGGGCGTGCCGACGGCGAGCCGCATGGACGCGGAGGTGCTCACGGCGTCCGGGGCGGTGTTGACGGCGGCCAGGGTCTCGCCCATGCGGTCACCGGTCTCGGAGGTGCCGGAGACCGTGTCGTCCGCGGTGCCCTGCTTGAGCTCGCGCAGGTAGCTCCACGTGCCGTCGGGCTTGATCCGGATCTGCACGACCCGGCCGGCGTTGAGGCGGTTCTCGCCGTCCACGACCACGCCCTCACCGGGCGAACCGATCGCGAGGATCGACTCGGACGCGGTGGCGGCGGTCGACGCGCGGAACGGGGCCATGGCCACCGCGAAGCCGAACTCGTCACCGGGCTCGGCGCCGCCGGAGATCGCCGGGTTGTCCTGGTCGAGGCCCGCGAGCGGGGTCGGCTTGCCCTCGGCGTCGAGCTTGGCGGGGTTGAAGAGCGCCACGCCGCCGGACTTCGCGTCGGTGCCGATGGCCTCACCGGGAGAGCCGATGGCGAGGAAGTTGGAGTCGCCGGTCACGCTGAAGCCGAACTTGTCGTCCTTCTCCACGCTGCCCGGGACGCCCGCGCTGTCCTGGTGAATGGTGACGCTGGTGCTGCCGTGCACGTAGAAGGCGCTGCCCGCACCGGTGTGGGTGCCCAGGGCTTCACCGGGGTTGCCGATCAGCAGGTACGGGACACCCGCCCTGGTGGTGCCGGCCGCGATCGCGTGGCCCATGCGGTCGCCCGCCTCGGCGGCCGAACCGGCGATCGCGCCGGTGCCCTGGCCCTGTTCGAGGTGGGTGTTCTTCTTGGTGCCGGTGCCCAGACCGCCGGCGGCGCCGTACAGGATGTCGACGAAGCCCGCGTCGACGGCGGAGCCCACGTCCTCCGAGGGAGTTCCGACGACCAGGTCGGTGTAGCCGTCCTTGTCGTAGTCGACGGTGGCGAGTTCCTCGCCGAACCAGTCGCTCTGCTCGGCGCCGCCCGGCACCCAGTCGAGGTTCTGGTTGATCCCGGCGGTGCCCTTGCCTCCGCCGTACGTGACCCAGACCGTACCGGCGGTCGTGACCCCGCCGACGGTGGCCGCCGGGTCGGCGATCGCGATGTCCTCGACGCCGTCACCGTTGAAGTCGACGATGCCGGTCTTCTTCGGGGTGAGCGCCTGGCCGAGGTCGATGCGCGGGGTGGTGGCTCCGGTGTAGCCGATGGTCCTGCCGCTGGACTTCAGGAGCGCCTGGAGTTCCGTGACGGTCTTGGTGGGGAACGCCTGCCGCAGCACCGCGAAGGCGCCGGCCACGTGCGGTGCGGCCATGGAGGTGCCGTTCTTGGGGGCGTACCCGCCGCCGGTGACGGAGGAGACGATGCCGGTGCCGGGCGCGAACAGGTCGAGCAGCGGACCCCGGTTGGTGAACGCCGACAGCTCGTCGTCCGGCGTGGTGGAGCCGACGGTAACGGCGGAGGAGACACAGCCGGGGGCGCTTACCGCGTCGGTGTACCCGTTGTTACCGGCCGCGACCACGGTGGCTACACCGGCGCCGAGCAGATTGTCGATGGCCAGCTTGCGGGGGTCGGCGGTGCAGTCACCGGTGTAACGGCCGCCGCCCAGGCTGAGGTTCGCCGCGATGACGGGCGTTCCGGCCTGACGCAGCTGCAGCACCTTCTCCAGGCCGGCGAGTTGGGCGCTGGTGAAGCTCAGGACGCAGGGGGCGGTGCCGCCGCAGTAGTCGTCGGAGTCGAACCTGCTGAAGACCTGGATGGCGATGAGGTCGGCGCCGGGGGCCACGCCCCGGGCCGGGGCTCCGGTGAGACCGGCGCCGTTGCCCGCGGCGATACCGGCCACGTGGGTGCCGTGGTCGCAACCGGAGGCGGTCGCGCACGCCCCGGCCCCGGAGTCGGCGGTTCCGATGCCTTCCTGCCGGTCGGTCCCGTCGGGGCACAGGCTGGAGGCGCCGAGGTCCGGGTCGCTCGGGGAGAAGCAAGCCTCGGCCTTGATACGGCCCTTCAGGAACGGGTGCTGGGTGGCGACGCCGGTGTCCAGGATGGCTATCGCGCTGCCCGCGCCGGTCTTGCCCGCAGCGAAGGCCTTGTCACCCCCGATCAGGGGGATGCTCCCGTCCAGGGACGGCGGCACCGGCGTGTCCTCGGTGACGCTGACCACGCCCGGCTTGGCGGCCAGGGCGTCGAGGCCGGCCCGGTCGACCTTGAGGGTGACCACCGGCAGGGTCGAGAAGGACTGCTTCGTCTCACCCGCGGTCGCCGCGTCGGGGATGTCCGTGCGGTTCTCGGTGACGACGTTGACGCGGACCGTGCCGCCGGCGGCGGTGGCGTCGTACAGGGGCGGGTCGACGATCCCGTCGGCCGCGTCGGCCGTCGTGGAGGTACTCAGCGGCGCGGCGGCCTGGGCCGGTATCGCGCCGAGCGACACGGTCGTCATCGCGGTGATGACCGTGGCCCATATCTTCTTCTTCACAGTTGCCTCGGAGAGAAAGAGGACATCGCCCAGCCCGTGGGAACGAGGGCATGGCTCAGCCCGTGGAGACGGTGGCAGCGCACAGGCGCGAAAAGGGGAGGACGGAGAGCCGGCCGCGGCGCGCGGAGTGAGAGGTGCGAGGTGCGGCGGGTGGGGTGCGGCGCGCGCGGAGGGGAGAGGGCCGGGCGGCGATGGGTTCACCCCCCGGCCCTTGACGCCCCGGGGCATGCTCCGTCAGCGGTCGAGCCGTCGGTCAGGTGCGGTTGGCACCGTTCTTCGGGTTGCCCGCGCGGACGCCCTGGCGGTAGGTCCACGCGGTGGCGCGGCAGGCCCTCTTCCAGAAGTAGCCCGAGCACACCTTGTCGCGCAGCGTCGTGTAGAAGACGTCGTCCACGGCGACCTTCTTGTGCCGGTCGAGGTAGTACGCGTAACCCTTGTAGGTGTTGCCGATCAGGCCGTAGCCGTAGTCGTGCATGTCGCACGCGGGACGGAAGTTCCAGCCGCCCGGCTTGCTGACGTTCGGGCCGGGGGTGCTGCAGCCGTCGTAGTTGATGCCCACGACGCGGTAGCCGGTCTTGGTGTACTTGAAGTACGGCTTGTGCCAGCCGTAGTGCGCGGCCCAGGCGGCGCAGCCGGTCTTCCAGTAGTAGAGCCAGTGACGGGCCCAGCTGCACTTGCGCGGGTAGGCCTCCGGGTCGGAGATCTCACCCGGGCCGATGTCCGTGGCCGGCGGAGCGACGGCGTTCGGGTCGGTGATGCCGGTCGCACCCTCGATCGGCGCGTCCGCGGCCGGGCGGGCGGGCCCGGTCGGCAGGACGTCCGGCGAGGCCGACGCCGCCGGGTAGGTCAGGTCCCAGTCGCCGTGGTCCGGCGAGACGATGTCGGAGACGCGGCCGGTGGAGTCGTACACGTAGGACGCCACCGCGAGGCTGCTCTGGACCGGGTTGGTCACCGAGCGCAGCAGGCCCGAGGTGTCGTACGTGTAGCGGGCGACGGTCTGCGTCGTGGCACCGGTGGTGACCTTGACCTCCTTGGCACGGCCCGCGTAGTCGCCGAGAGCCGTCCCCGAGGCCGTGGTGGTGCTCGCGTAGCTGATCGCCACGGTCTCCTTCAGGGCCTCCCCGACGGCAGGCTCCGTGATGGTGGAGACCCGGCCCTTCGAGTCGTAGGAGACGGTGGAGACGCCGTAGGCCGCGTTGCCCGCACTGGTGACCCGCCAGGCGTTGACGCCGGGAGCGGCCTGCTTCCAGGTACGGGTGGGCAGCAGGCTCGCGGCGGCCACGGGCTCGTCGCCGACCCCGGTGCCGCCGTCGGGCTGGCCCTCGTCCGCCACGGAGAGGTTCACGTTGAGGGTCTCGACCATGGTGGAGACGAGGGTTCCGGTGGCGGCGTCCCACCGGGTGGTGTCGGTGATCTTGTCGCCCTCGGCGGTCTCGTACTTCTTCACCCCGCCGCCGTCGGGGAAGTCGAGGCTGCTCTTGAGCAGGTAGCGCACGGACTCGCCGACGTTGAGGTCGGTGACGACGATGGCGTCGCCCTGCTGCTCCAGCTTCTGGTTGAGCTCGCCGCCGAGGAACTCCGCCTCCCAGCCGGGACCGAAGACGCCCATGTCCGGGCGGCTCGCGGGGGCCGACTGGGGTCTGGCGACGCCGTCCGCCTGCGCGGTGACGCTGTGTCTGCGGCCGATGGCGCCGACGCCGGCGTCGTTCTCGGCTATCTCGAAGGTCTTGCTGTCGGTCGAGTACACACCCGGGCCGACTTCCTGGAAGTCGCCGGTGGCCGCCGGCGGGTCGACGATCTCCGCTCCGGCGGCCTGCGGTGCGGCGGGCGTGATGCCGGTGGCGTTCTGCGGGAGCAGCAGCGCCATGGACAGCGCGGCGATGACGGGTAGAGCGGTTCTGCGCACGAATTCCCCCTCATGCATCGAGTTGATCGTTTGCCGATCGCTGCGGACCTTAGGGCGCCGAAGGATGCGTTCACAAGAGCCTGAGAGGAGCTGAATACAATTCGCTTAATTAGCGAAAGTGATTTACATTCAATTCCGGCCAGTGGCTGAAATGGTAATGAGTAGGGGTACTCATGCGGTGTGAGCTATCGGGGCCGAGACTGAGCGGATGACGCGCCCCCAGGCCTCGAACGCCCCGTCCGTACGACCTGCCGGACGACCCGCCGTACGACCGTCCGTGAGCACGCCGGGCCGCCCGCGACTCGCCCTCGCGGCGGCGACCCTCGCCGCCCTGACGCTCACGGCCTGCGGCGGTGGATCGATGACCGAGGCGGCCGGTGCGCGCGCCTCGGGTGACGCGGCTGGTGGCGCGAGCGTCGCGGCCGACAGCGCACAGGACACGGCGTTCGCCGCGATGCTGGACGAGGTCGCCGGACCGTGCCCTTCCGGTCACGCGCCCGCCAACCGGCCGAGCCGGCAACGGAGTAGCGCGCACGAGCCGCCGATCGCGCCGGGGGAGACGCCGCCGACCGACCCGATCGAGCCGGCCGAGCCGACGGCCGGGCCGGAGGCGGAACTGAGCCCGCGCGACCTCTGCGCGAGCGGCCTGCACGAGGAGCGCCTCACCCAGGCACTGCTCAAGCTGAAGGACTCCGCTCCCGGCCAGGTCAGGAAGGTTCTGAACGGTCTCGGCTACAGCGACGAGCGCATCCACGACCTCGGGCCGAAGGGCGCGACCACCGGTTTCTTCATCGATCTGAGGGAGAAGGGAGGGCGGCTCTGTGTCAGGGGCTCGGCGGCCGGCGAAAAGACGGTCGTGGATACGTGCGTGGCGCCTGCAACCGGCAAGTTCTCGCCCGCAAATGTCGGAATTTAGTCATTGAGTCGATATGGCGGCCCTGCCGCTGTTCCGGCGGATTCCGTTTGTGGAATTGGCTCACTGATCCATCCGGAGGAATTCCCGGCGCATTCGGGGCACAGGATCTCGTCACCGAGCGGCCGGAAGAGCATGGGCTGGGTGTGGTGGCCGGCGCATTCGCGGGTGCCTTGGAGGCGGCTGGAGAGCTGGGGCGCGGGACGGGGTGGTAGGGCGAGGGGCGGTACGTCGCGCAGGAGGTACCGGACGAGGCCGCCGGGCCGGTGGACGGGCGTCCCGGTGCCGGGAAGGCCGCGCAGGATGTGCTCGTGGACGTCGGTGGAGGTGTGTCCGGCGTCGAGCCATCGGGCGGCGAGGCGGGCGAGTTCGTCGCGCATGCCGGGCGGGATGCGGCGAAGGGCGGGGGAGAGCAGGGGGAGTGCGCCGATGAGGGCGAGGGCGTCTTCCGAGGGCGGAAGGTCGGAGGTGTCTTCCTCAGGCTGTTTGTCTGGATGACGGTCGGTGGGCGGGGTGGTCGGCTGACCGACGGCCGGTGTGGGGGCACTCGGTGCGACCTGCGGGGTTACGGGGTCGGTGCAGGTGGGGGCGGGCGTCCGGCAGAGCAGCTTGACGGCCTGATCGGCGGTCAGCGGGGTGTTGGACACGAGCTGTTGGGTGACCCAGCGCCCACCGGCGACCTGGACGCGCCGCTCGTGCACGAACCCCTCTTCCTTGAGCTGCCGCTTGGCGCGGGTGAAGGCGTGTCCCCCGATCCGGGCACGTTGGGCGGAGACGGAGAGGGACTCGCGGGCGCTCTGGGGGAGGGAGAGCTGCCAGGTGAGGAGCCGGACGGCGTCGGAACTGAGCCGAGGATGCCGGATGAGCTCGTGCGAGAACTGGGTGAAGGCACGCGAAGGCGCGTTAAAGTGCCGGTAGATCACAGGTGGCTGCTTCCACTGGTGGTTCAGGCCCCCGCTGACGGCTGCGAACCGTCGACGGGGGCCGTTTTGCGCGAACGTACAGCACGCGAAGTGTCCGGGTAGGCACGTTGAGTGAAGAAGCCCCGTGTGAGTGAAGCCCGGCCCAAGGGTGCGGGTGGGTGTCTGACCTCGGGCGCGGCCGGGGGCGTGGCCACGCGGGGACCCGGGGCAGCCTCACCATCACGAGACGATCAAGTTCCGCTACAGCCTGTACGCGATCCGTCAGGCTGTCCGGATGCGCACGAACTTCACCACCAGCCTCATCGCTGCCGCCGCCCTCACGCTCACGCTCGCCGCGTGCGAGGGCGACAACAAGGCCGGCGGCGACAAGCCCCAGGCCGCTCAGACCACGAAGGCCCCCGCCGCCCCCGCCACGACCAAGGCCCCCGACGCCGACGCGGAGTCGGGCTCCCTCGCGGACATGACGGGCAAGGGGCTCCAGTCCGCGCAGGACCAGGCGCAGGCCGCCGGCTTCTACAACCTCCACTCCCACGACGCCCTGGGCCGTGGCCGCGCGCAGGCCCTCGACCGGAACTGGAAGGTCTGCGGCCAGACCCCGGCCGCCGGCGGGCATCCGACCGACGTCAAGATCGACTTCGCCACGGTCAAGCTCGAAGAGACCTGTCCGGCTGCCGACCAGGGCGTCGATGAGCCACAAGCCGGCAGCACCATGCCCGACTTCACCGGGAAGTCCGTCAAGGTCGCCCGCCAGTCCCTCGACACCTCGACCAGCCTCACGGTCACCGACGCCTCCCGCGAGGGCCGCATGGTTCTCATGGAGTCCAACTGGCAGGTGTGCGCCCAGGAGCCCGCCGCCGGCACGAAGCTCGACGGACAGCCCGTCACCCTCACTGCCGTGAAGTTCGAGGAAAGCTGCTGAGCGGAAGAGAGACTCGGGACCCTGCTCTCAACGGGGACTGGCGCCGGGGTGCGGTGGGTGAGCGTGTCTGGTGAGCTTCTGGTGCGGCCGCCCTCTTTCCGAGTGTGGCGTCCTCCGCCGCCGCGTCAAGGGCGCTCCCTGCGGTCGCGTCGCTGCGCGATGGGCTGCGCCCACCCTTGACCCGGCGGCGGAGGCCGCCTTTTCACACTCGGAGGGCGGCCGGGGGGCGTGGCCACGCGGGGGTCCGGGCATCGGCGGGGGTTTGGCGTGCGTCTGCCAGGCCGGTGGGTGGGGGCTTGGCTAGTGGTGACGGGTGGGTGGGGCGGTTCCCGGCCGGTTCGGGGTGCGCGGTTGTTGAATGGGGCGGCCCGGCAGGGCTTAGCGACCCGGGGTGGTGGAGTGGTTGGGCTTCAGGCCCCGCTGGTCATTGTGGGTGGGTGGTTGGGGTGGTTGCCGGTAGATAACTCTCCTCTCGGTGGTCCGGTATGGGCGACTTGTCCCCTTTGGGTGGGATTCCTGGGGCTGTTACCGCTGGTAGGGCGGAGTTATCTACCTCTCCCACCCGCCAAGAGTCACCAGCGGGGCCTGAAGCCCCGCCACTTCACCTCCCCGACCCGCTAAGCCGAAGCCCGGCCGCCCCATTCAACTTCCGCGCACCCCGAACCGACCGCGACGGACCCGCCCGCCCGTCACCACTAGCCAAGCCCCCACCCGCTAACCGTCAGGCGCACGTCAAACCCTGGCCGCTGCCCGGGGCTTCGCGGGACCCCGGCCCCCGGACCGCCCTCCGAGAGGTCTTTCGCTCCTGGAGGTGGTGGGTCAAGGGTGGAGCGAAGCGGAATCGGCGAAGCCGACGCGACGCAGGAGCGCCCTTGACGCACCGCCGGAAGGAGCGACTCTCGGAAAGAGGGCGGTCCCACCCGAGGCCCATCAGACACGACCACACCAAGGACCCCTTGCCAGCTGGATCCGGGCACAGGGGTGATCGACGCGGGCGTGCGGGGCACGTCTTCAGGGACACCTCTTGAGAGGCCCGGCGGCGGGCGGCCCGACTGCGATACCCGCCTGAGTCCCCGGCCCCGCTGAGCGGCGGAGTGGTCGCCCATCGGCGACCATCGGAACGGTAAGGGTCCGTCGGCCGTCCGGCCGGTGACAAAGTCACCTAGTGACAGGTCGGTCTTCAGTCCGTAGGCTGCTGAATATGGATATGCAGACAGTCGTCCTCGGCACGTCCGGCACGACCCCGCAGGACGTCATCGACGTCGCCCGCCACGGTGCCCGCGTCGAGCTGTCGAACGAGGCCGTCCAGGCGCTCGCCGCCGCCCGGAACGTCATCGACGCGCTCGCCGCCAAGCCCGAGCCCGTCTACGGGGTCTCCACCGGCTTCGGCGCGCTCGCCACCCGGCACATCAGCCACGAACTCCGCGCCGCGCTCCAGCGCAACATCGTGCGCTCGCACGCCGCCGGTATGGGCCCGCGCGTCGAGCGCGAGGTCGTGCGCGCCCTGATGTTCCTGCGGCTCAAGACCGTCGCCTCCGGCCACACCGGTGTCCGCCCCGAGGTCGCGCAGACCATGGCCGACGTCCTCAACGCCGGCATCACCCCGGTCGTCCACGAGTACGGCTCCCTCGGCTGCTCCGGCGACCTCGCCCCCCTCTCCCACTGCGCGCTCGCCCTCATGGGCGAGGGCGACGCCGAGGGCCCCGACGGCGTCCTGAAGCCCGCAGGCGAACTACTCGCCGCCCACGGCATCGCGCCCGTCGAGCTCAAGGAGAAGGAGGGCCTCGCCCTCCTCAACGGCACCGACGGCATGCTCGGCATGCTGATCATGGCCCTCGCCGACCTCGACACCCTCTACAAGTCGGCCGACATCACCGCCGCGCTCTCCCTCGAAGCCCTCCTCGGCACCGAGAAGGTCCTCGAACCCGAGCTGCACGCCATCCGCCCGCACCCCGGGCAGGCCGCCTCCGCCGCCAACATGCTGGCCGTGCTCAAGGGCTCCGGTCTCACCGGCCACGCCCAGGCCGGCGAGGCACCCCGCGTCCAGGACGCCTACTCGGTGCGCTGCGCCCCGCAGGTCGCCGGCGCCGGCCGCGACACCATGGCGCACGCCCGACTCGTCGCCGAGCGCGAGCTCGCCGCCGCCGTCGACAACCCCGTCGTCCTCGCCGACGGCCAGGTCCGCTCCAACGGCAACTTCCACGGCGCCCCCGTCGCGTACGTCCTCGACTTCCTCGCCATCGCCGCCGCCGACCTCGGCTCCATCGCCGAGCGCCGCACCGACCGGCTCCTCGACAAGAACCGCTCGCACGGCCTGCCGCCCTTCCTCGCCGAGGACGCCGGCGTCGACTCGGGCCTCATGATCGCCCAGTACACGCAGGCCGCCCTGGTCAGCGAGATGAAGCGGCTCGCCGTCCCGGCCTCCGCCGACTCCATCCCGTCCTCCGCGATGCAGGAGGACCACGTCTCCATGGGCTGGTCCGCAGCCCGCAAGCTGCGCACCGCGATCGGCAACCTCAACCGGATCATCGCGGTCGAGCTGTACGCCGCCACGCGCGGTGTCGAACTCCGCGAGGGCCTCACCCCGGCCCCCGCCTCGCAGGCCGCCATCGACGCGCTGCGTGCCGCCGGCGTCCAGGGCCCCGGTCCCGACCGGTTCCTCGCCCCCGACCTGGCCGCCGCCGACACCTTCGTACGGGAAGGGAAGCTGGTCGCCGCCGTGGAGCCGGTCACCGGCCCGCTCGCCTGACGGTCCGCCGACACGAGGGCCCGCCCGGCACCCGGGCGGGCCCTTCCGTCATCAGTGGCCGCCGTGTGCGGGCGCTCAGGCCGCCCGGCCCCGGCGCTGCAGCGCGAGCGCCACGAACCCCGCGCCGACCCCGAGGAACCCGGTCCCGCCCAGCAGATACGGCGTGGTGCCCAGGTTTCCGGTCTCCGTCAGGCGCCCGTCGTCCGAGGCGGCGGGATCGTCCTGGGTCAGCCCCAGCCGGGCCCCGCCCCCCTCGTCGGTGGCGTTCGCGGACGGGACGAACCACAGGGCGCACAGCAGCGTGCCCGCGGCGATGGTGGTCAGCAGTGGGCGTCGGGCGGCGGACACGGAAATTTCGATCCCCCTTGCGGAAACCGCGAATTGGTCGGTGCGCCGATGCTAATGAACACAGCGGGTCGCGGGAAAGCCGAGGCCCCCCGGCCCCTTACGCTCCGACCCATGAGCACTTCTGAGACAGCACGCTATGTACGCCTTCGCGTCGATGTGGTTCTGGAGGTCGACGGACCGGCCGAACTCGCGGAGGCCGCCGAGGCCCGGATCGGCGCCGACGAGTTCATGCCCGAGGAGGAGCGCGTGCCCGCCCGCGCCGCCGTACGCGAGGACAGCGCCGAGGCCCTCGCCTACCTCATCGAACCCTTCGACCTCATCCGAGACGTCCCCGGCATCGACATGGTCCAGGCCTCCTGGAGCAGTGAGGAGGTCGAGTACGACCCCGATGCGCTGGAGTGGGACCTCGACGAGGAAGATGGGGACGCGGAGGACGCGCGGTACGCGGATTCCGCGGAGGAGACGGATGACGACGACGCCCGGTCGTAGGGGCGGGCGCCACCGGCCGTGAGGCCGGCGGGTGCCCTGCCCGGAGGCCTCGGGACACCGTCCCGGGGCCTTTTGCCTGGCGCGGGGAACCGGACGCACCGCCCGTGCGTGTCGATCAGTGGCGTTGCCCACAATCCGTCCGGTTCCGGAACCGGACCGGGTCTCGTGGGTATTTAGGTAAGCGTTGGGCAGGAATCGGCGACGATGGAGATGCGTGTGATGACGGACGGCAAGCGCCGCAGGAGCCTGGCGGTCGCGGCCGCGGTGCTCGGCGGCGTAATGGTGCTCTCGGCGTGCAACGGCGACGACGGCGGCAGCGCTTCCGGATCCGCGACCCCACCGTCACAGGCGCAGGTCGACGAGGCGGCCGAGGCGGCCAAGACCTCCAAGGCGCAGATCACGATCTCGCCCAAGACCGGCACGCAGAACGCGTCCATCAACAAGGACGCCAAGGTCACCGTCGCCGACGGCAAGCTCACCGAGGTCACCATGACCTCCGCCGAAGGCACCGTGGTCAAGGGCGAGATAGCGGCCGACGGCCTCAGTTGGAAGCCGTCCGAGCAGCTGGAACGGGCCACGGTCTACAAGATCGCCGCCACCGCCACCGACGCGGCCGGCCTGGAGGCCCACGAGAACTCCTCGTTCACCACCGTCTCCAAGGCCAACAGCTTCATCGGCAACTTCACGCCCGAAGACGGCTCGACCGTCGGCGTCGGCATGCCGGTCTCGATCAACTTCAACAAGGCGATCACCGACAAGAAGGCCGTCCAGAGCGGCATCACCGTCTCGTCCAGCAGCGGCCAGGAGGTCGTCGGGCACTGGTTCAACTCCCAGCGCCTCGACTTCCGCCCCGACGACTACTGGACCGAGGGCTCGACCGTCACCCTCAAGCTGGAGCTCGACGGGGTCGAGGGCGCCGACGGCGTCTTCGGCGTCCAGCAGAAGACCGTCACCTTCAAGATCGGCCGTAACCAGGTCTCCACCGTCGACGTCGCCACCAAGACCATGACGGTCACCCAGGACGGCAAGACGATCAAGACCATCCCGATCTCCGCCGGCTCCCCGGAGAACCCGACCTACAACGGCAAGATGGTGATCTCCGAGAAGTTCAAGGAGACCCGGATGAACGGCGCCACCGTCGGCTTCACCGACTCCGACGGCAAGGGCGAGTACGACATCAAGGACGTGCCGCACGCCATGCGCCTGTCCACGTCGGGCACCTTCATCCACGGCAACTACTGGGGCCCGGACTCGATCTTCGGCTCCTCGAACACCAGCCACGGCTGCGTGGGCCTCAACGACGTCAAGGGCGCCGGCGACCCCAACCAGACGGCGGCCTGGCTCTACGACCACTCGATCGTCGGTGACGTCGTGATCGTCAAGAACTCCAAGGACAAGACGATCGCCCCCGACAACGGCCTCAACGGCTGGAACATGAACTGGGCGGACTGGAAGGCCGGATCAGCGGTCTGACAGCACGCGCGAAGGCCCCCTCCCGCTCCCGGGAGGGGGCCTTCCGTCACGCCGGGACTACTTCCGGGATCCCGGGACTGCTTCCCGGGACTGCTTCCGGGGACTACTTCCCTACGTCCACCGGCTCGTCGACACCCCACTGCGCGAGCAGCCGCAACGCGTCCGCCGAGGGCGACCCCGGCTCCGCCTGGTACGTCACGAGCACCAGGTCCGGGTCCCCGCCCGCCACCTTCAGGCTCTCGTAGCCCAGCGTCATCTCGCCCACCAGCGGATGACGCAGCCGCTTCGTCCCGTGCCCCTTGTCCGCGACCGTGTGCGCCGCCCACAGCGAGCGGAACTCCTCGCTCTTCACCGACAGCTCGCCGACCAGCGCCAGCAGGGCGGGATCGTCCGGATAGCAGCCCGCGTACAGCCTCAGCACGCTCACGACCTCGGTCGCCTTGCTCTCCCAGTCCAGATAGAGAGCGCGCGCGTTGTCCCCGAGGAAGACGAGACGGGCCATGTTGCGCTCGTCCGGCTCCATCGTGTCGAAGTCGCCGAGCAGCGCCCGCGCCATCCGGTTCCAGGCGAGGAGGTCGAGCCGCCGGCCGATGAGGAGGGCGGGGACGCCGTCCATCGAGTCGAGCAGGTGCTGCAGACCGGGCCGCACGTGCTGCGGCCGGGCGATCGCCGCCCGCAGCTGCCTCTTCTTCGCCGTCGGCTTGGCCAGATGCGTCAGATGCGCCCGCTCGGAGTCGCTCAGCCGCAGGGCCCGCGCGATCGCGTCCAGGACCTCCATGGACACGTTGCGCCCGTTGCCCTGTTCGAGCCGGGTGTAGTACGCCACGGACACCCCGGCCAGCTGCGCGAGCTCCTCCCGGCGCAGCCCCGGTACGCGGCGATGCCGCCCGAACTCCGGCAGGCCCACGTCCTCCGGCTTCAGCCGGGCCCGGCGCGAGCGCAGGAATTCGCTGAGTTCGGCACTGAGATCCATGCGTCCCGATTATCCCAGGTCGTACGACCGGACGGACGTCTGTTCCTGTCCCTGCCAGTGGTAGGCACGCTGGACGTAGGCAGAACAGGTGGCTGGGTGATGTCCGCGTCCTCCGGCAGCCTGGGTGCATGACCACGAACGTGACCACCGTCCCCGCCTACGCCGCCCCCGCCGCCAACGCGCCCCTGGAGCGCACCACCGTGCCGCGCCGCCCCGTCGGCGAGCACGACGTCCTCATCGACATCAAGTTCTCCGGCATCTGCCACTCCGACATCCACCAGGCCAGGGACGGCTGGGGCGAGGGCATCTTCCCGATGGTCCCCGGTCACGAGATCGCCGGAATCGTCGCCGAGGTCGGCCCGGGCGTGACGAAGTTCCAGGTCGGCGACCGGGTCGGCGTCGGCTGCTTCGTCGACTCCTGCCGCGAGTGCGAGTACTGCGAGCAGGGCCTGGAGCAGTTCTGCACGCAGGGCATGACCGGCACGTACAACGCCCTCGACAAGAACGGCGAGCCCACCTACGGCGGCTACGCCCGCCACATCGTCGTCGACGAGAACTACACCCTGCGCATCCCCGAGGGCATCTCCCTCGACGAGGCCGCCCCGCTGCTCTGCGCCGGCATCACCCTCTACTCGCCGCTCGCCCACTGGCAGGCCGGCCCCGGCAAGAAGGTCGCGATCGTCGGCCTCGGCGGCCTCGGCCACATGGGCGTCAAGATCGCCCGCGCGCTCGGCGCGGAGGTCACCGTTCTCAGCCAGTCGCTGAAGAAGCAGGAGGACGGCCTCAAGCTGGGCGCCGACCACTTCTACGCGACGAGCGACCCGGCGACCTTCACCGAACTCGCCGGCACCTTCGACCTGGTCATCTCCACGGTCTCGGCCCCGCTGGACTTCGGCGCCTACCTGAGCCTGGTCAAGACGGACGGCGCCCTGGTCAACGTGGGCGCCCCCGAGGAGCCCGTCGCGCTCAACCTCTTCTCCCTCATCGGCGGCCGCAAGACCCTCGCGGGCTCGATGATCGGCGGCATCGCCGAGACGCAGGAGATGCTCGACTTCTGCGCGGCCCACGGCCTCGGCGCCGAGATCGAGGTGATCGACGCCGACCGGATCAACGAGGCGTACGAACGGGTCCTCGCGAGCGACGTCCGCTACCGCTTCGTGATCGACACGTCGACGATCTGAGCAACCCGTACACGACAGGCGTGCCGGGGCATGACGTCCGGGGTAATCGACCCGTACGGCATGCCCCGGCACGCTGTCCCCATGACCGCATACGCGATAGCCAGCCTGCACCCGACGGCCGTCCTCCACGAGGAGGTCCTCCAGTACATGGAGCGCGTCCAGGCCACCCTCGACCCCTTCGACGGCCACTTCCTCATCCACGGAGCGCCCGAGCGGGACGTCAAGGAGGGCGAGTGGCCCGCCTCCATCGTCCTCGTCGGCTTCCCCTCGATGGACCACGCCCGCCGCTGGTACGACTCCGCCGCCTACCAGGAGCTGATCCCGCTGCGCGCCCGCCACATGTCGGGCGACCTCCAGCTGATCGACGGCGTCGCCCCCGGCTACGACCCGGCGACGACCGCCGCGGCCCTGCGCGCCGCGTCACACGGGACGGCCTGAGCGGAGTTCGAGCCGGGTGCCGCCGAAGCCCGCGCGGAAACGGCGGTCGTGGGACACCGCGACCACGGCGCCCCCGAAGGCGGCGAGGGCCGCCTCCAGGTCCTCGACCAGGGAGAGCGCGACGTGGTTGGTCGGCTCGTCCAGGACGAGCAGGCCGACCGGCCGGGTCACCAGACGGGCCAGCTCCAGCCGGCGCCGCTGGCCCACCGAGAGCCGGGCCACCGGCACGGTCAGGTCCTCCTCCCGGAAGAGCCCGAGGGCGAGCAGCTCCTCCGCGTGCTCCTCCGGAAGGCCGGGGCGGCCCGCCGCGTAGGCCGTGAGCAGCGGCTTCGGGGACGGTACGGCGGGCAGCTCCTGCCGCAGGTAGCCGACCCGCGCCGACGACCTCAGGACGGTGCCGCCGTCGGGCCGCAGATCACCGGCGAGCACCCGAAGCAGGGTCGTCTTCCCGGCACCGTTGGGCCCGGAGACGAGCACGCGGTCACCGGCGGAGACCCGGAGCGCGTCGATCCGCAGCCGGTCACCGACCACGACGTCGGCGAGCTCGGCGACGACGGACGGACGGCCGACGTCGGCCCCGCCGCCCGTCGGGATCCGGGCCGTGAACCGCAACGGCTCCGGAGGGGCCGGCACCGGTGCCCTCGACAACTGGTCGAGCCGTACACGAGCCGCCCTGACCTGCCCGGACAGCTTGTTCTCCGAGGAGCGCCGGTGCTTGCCGAAACCCTGCCCGGGATCCTTGCCGGAACCCGCGAGCCGCTGCCCCGCCGCGGCCACCAGCTCCTCCGTACGGACCAGCTCCTCCCGCCACTCCTCGTGCTCCCGCACCCGGCGGCGGCGTTCCGCGGCCTTCGCCGCCCGGTAGCCGGACCAGCCGTCGCCGTACCGGGTCACCGAACGGGTGTCCCGGTCGACCTCCAGGATCGCCGTCGCCATCCCCTCCAGGAACGCCCGGTCGTGGGTGACGGCCACCACCGTCCCCCGGTGCGCCCGAAGCCGGTCCTCCAGCCACTCCGTGGCGGCCCGGTCCAGATGGTTCGTGGGCTCGTCGAGGAGCAACAGCTCTGCACCCGACGCCAGGGCACAGGCGAGGGCGAGCCGCGACTGCTCGCCGCCGGAGAGCGTGCCGACCCGGCGCTCGTACGGGACGTGCCCGAGACCGAGCCCGTGGAGCGCGGCGTCGATCCGGGCGTCCGCCTGATAGCCGCCGCGCTCCGCGAACAGGGCGGCCAGCTCGCCGTACGCGAGGAGTTCGCCCGGCGTCGCGGAGCCGAGCGTCCGCTCGGCCTCCCGCAACCGCCGTTCCAGGGCCCGGAGGTCGGCGAGTGCGGCGTCGACGGTGTCCCGCACGGTGTGCCCGGGCCCGACGCCGAAGGTCTCGGCGAGCGTCTGCGCGAGGTGCGCGACGCCGCCGGGGAAGCGCACGGTCACCTCACCGCCGTCGGGCACCCCGGCCCCGGCGAGCAGCCGCAGCAGTGTGGACTTGCCGGAGCCGTTCTCGCCGACGACGGCGGCCTTCTCGCCGGGGCGGACGGTGAGCGTGATCTGTTCGAGGACGGAGCGGTCCCCGTAGGAGACGGAGACGTCTTTCAAGGTCAACTGGGCGCGGTCGCGCATGGGTTCTTTCCCTGAGGAGAGGGGTCGTTCGGGCCGGAAGGAAGGGACACCGAGACCACCGCCGCCGCGCCCGAGGGGCGCCGGATCAGCGGGTCAGGCCGTGTCCACGGCCGGAATCAGAGAAAGAAATAGAACGAACCCATGCGGTCGAGTGTAGTCAGTGGGTGCGGGAGACCGCCGTGGCATAAGCGAGGAGTTCCGCGAAGCCCAGCCACTGCAGGAGCGGCCCGTTGAGCGGCGCGTACCCCGGAGTGACGTGGCGGCGGATGCCCGCGACCGTGTCGGCCAGTTCGACGGCCGACACGTCCCGCGTCGGGTCGTCCGGCCGTCCGAGGGCGGTGAGATAGGCCGCCCCGCAGGCGTCGAGGCGCTCGTGCAGGTCCGCGAGTCCCCGCGCCCGGTCGTCGGGGAGCAGCGAGGAGTCGGGGTGCGGGATCCGGAGGAACGCCGCCCGGCGGTCCGCCACGGCGGCGACCAGCCCCAGGCGCGAGGGCGCCGTCGTGGAAGGCCAGTGGGGCCGCCACGGTACGAAGACAGGGGTGCCCCCGGGAACGCGGAGACCGGCCGCCTTCTCCGCGCGGCGGCGGGCCGCGTGGGCCGCCACTTCCCGCAGCCTGGCCGCGCGGCTCGCCTCCAGCGTGTCGAGCGCGCGCAATAGCGCCGCCGGGTCCCGCCGGAGATCCGGCGAGGGGGATGCCGTCGCTACGAGGTAGGCCCAGGTCGCGTGGAAGCCGAGTGGGCAGTACTGACCGACGGCACACCTGAGCGCGGTGTGCCGTCGGGCGGGCGGCAACTGCTCGTCACGCACCCTGCGGGCGTAGGTCCCAAAGCTCATCCGGCGATTCCCGGCCCGTCAGTCGTCAGTCGTCGGGCTCAGCCGTCGGCCCTCGCCACACCGATCGGGCACGAGACGCCCGTCCCGCCGATGCCGCAGTAACCCGCCGGGTTACGGTCCAAATACTGCTGGTGGTACTCCTCGGCCGGGTAGAAGGTGCGGCCCTCGGCCGGGAGGAGCTCGGTGCTGATCGTGCCGTAGCCCGAGCCCGTCAGGACCTTCTGGTAGGCCTCGCGGGAGGCCTCGGCGGCTGCCGCCTGGGCGGGGGAGTGGGTGTAGATCGCCGAGCGGTACTGGGTGCCCACGTCGTTGCCCTGGCGGAAGCCCTGGGTGGGGTCGTGCGACTCCCAGAACAGCTTCAGGAGGCTCTCGTACGAGACCTTCGACGGGTCGAAGACGACCCGGACGGCCTCGGTGTGGCCGGTCAGGCCCGAGCAGACCTCCTCGTACGCCGGGTTCTGCGTGTAACCGCCCTGGTAGCCGACGAGGGTCGTCCAGACGCCCTCGGTCTGCCAGAACTTGCGCTCGGCGCCCCAGAAACAGCCGAGGGCGAAGTCGGCGACCTCCAGGCCCTCCGGGTACGGGCCGAGGAGCGGGTTGCCGAGGACGGTGTGGCGCTCGGGCACGGAGAACTCGGGCTCGGGCCGGCCGCGCAGGGCCTGCTCGGGGGTGGGGAGGACGGGGGTGCGGGACAGGAACATGCTGCATCTCTCCTCGACGGTCGGCAGTGGGCACAACAAGGAGGCGGGGGGAAACCTTCCCCCGCCTCGCCGTCGCACGCGCTCAGCGCGGCAGCGTCGCCGGGCTTCCGCCGTTCGCCTCGTACCCGGCCACCGCCAGGTTCCGGAAGATCGTGAACTGCGCCGCCGGGTCCCCGCTCAGCGTCCACGGCACCGAGCCCACGTGCCCGTCGACCTTCACCAGCTGGTGCATGGCCTCCGCCCAGCGCTCCGAGCGGACCAGGAAGTAGACGAGCAGATGGCGGACGTGCGCAAGCATCGGGTCGTCGGGCCGGGCCGAGTGGACGGCGTACAGCGCGCCGTCCATGGCCTTCGACACCACCGCCGTACGGAAGAAGTCCTGCACGAGCACCACGTCCGGCACGTGCTCGTGCACCGCGAAGAGCGGCAGCGCGGCGAGCAGCGAGCCGCGCGGCGCACGCGCCGCGGCCGTCGTCGCGAAGTGGTCGGCCTCCTCGCGCGAGCCGTGCCACTTCTCGCACCAGTAGTGCAAGGCCGCCAGATGGGCCCCCATGTGCTGCGGCGCCCGGTCGATGACCTGCGCCCACACCTGGTCGAACTGCTCGTGGCCGTAGCCGAGACCGCGGGCCACGGCCAGCTGCGTGATGTACGGGACCGGGTCGCCCGGGGCGAGCAGCGCCGCCTCCTCGGTGACCTTCCGCGCCTCCTCCAGGATGATCCGGAAGTCGTCGGTGCCGGCCATCGACGAGCGCCAGGCCTGCTGGACGAGGAACTCCGCGTGGACGGCCGCGCCGCCCGCGTCCTTGGGGGCCTCCGCCCGCCAGGCCCGCAGCCACGCGCCGCCCACGCCCGGCCGCTCCTGGAGTTCGAGGGACGCGGCGCCCGCGAAGGCCTGCACGCGCTGCCAGCGCACCTCGCCGTCCTTGTCGGTGGCGTCGAGCAGCCGGGACGCGGCCCGCCAGTCCTGGGTGGCCTGGACGACGTCGAGGACGTGCAGCAGCTCGTCGTCGGCGCCGGGGAGCCGTACGTCCTGGTCCTCCTGCCGTACGAATCCGTACGCCTCCGGATCCGCCGCGTCCGGCGAGCCCGGCGCGGCCAACCGGATCCCGCCACCCCGGCGGCGCAGCAGGTAGGGGCCGAGGACGCCGAACAGCAGCCCCAGCGCGATCAGGAACCAGAGAATCTCCATGCGTCCCATTGTCCAGGACGCCGCGTGAGACGATCCAGGCGCCGGGGGGTGCACGGGACTACGCTCCTGACCATGAGCGACCAGCACTCTCACCAGAGCTTCGAGACCCGCGCGATCCACGCGGGCAACACCGCCGACCCGCTGACCGGCGCGGTCGTCCCGCCCATCTACCAGGTGTCCACCTACAAGCAGGACGGCGTGGGCGGGCTGCGCGGCGGTTACGAGTACAGCCGCAGCGCCAACCCGACCCGTACGGCCCTTGAGGAGAACCTGGCGGCCCTGGAGGGCGGCCGGCGCGGTCTCGCCTTCGCCTCGGGGCTGGCGGCCGAGGACTGCCTGCTGCGCGCGCTGCTCGCGCCCGGCGACCACGTGGTCATCCCGAACGACGCGTACGGCGGCACGTTCCGGCTGTTCGCCAAGGTCGTGGAGCGCTGGGGCGTGGACTTCTCGGTGGCGAACACCTCCGACATCGACGCCGTGCGGGACGCCGTCAACGACCGTACGAAGCTGATCTGGGTCGAGACCCCGTCGAACCCGCTCCTCGGCATCACCGACATCGAGGCCGTCGCGGGCGTCGCCCGGCAGGCCGGCGTGAAGCTGGTCGTCGACAACACCTTCGCCTCGCCGTACCTGCAGCAGCCGCTCGCGCTCGGCGCGGACGTCGTCGTGCACTCGCTCACCAAGTACATGGGCGGGCACTCGGACGTCGTCGGCGGCGCCCTGGTGACGGCCGACGCGGCGCTCGGCGAGGAGCTGGCGTACCACCAGAACGCGATGGGCGCGGTGGCCGGTCCCTTCGACTCGTGGATCGTGCTGCGGGGCATCAAGACGCTCGCCGTGCGCATGGACCGCCACAGCGAGAACGCGGCGAAGGTCGTCGAGATGCTGACCCAGCACCCGAAGGTCACCCAGGTCCTCTACCCGGGCCTTCCGGAGCACCCGGGGCACGAGATCGCGGCCAAGCAGATGCGTTCCTTCGGCGGCATGATCTCGTTCCGCGTGCAGGGCGGGGAGGAGGCGGCGGTCGAGGTCTGCAACCGCGCTCAGCTCTTCACCCTGGGCGAGTCGCTGGGCGGCGTCGAGTCGCTGATCGAGCACCCGGGCCGGATGACCCACGCGTCCGTCGCGGGCTCCGCCCTCGAGGTCCCCGCGGACCTCGTCCGCCTCTCGGTGGGCATCGAGAACGCCGACGACCTGCTCGCCGACCTGCGCCAGGCCCTGGGTTAAGCCGGTACGGAGGGGCCCGGGCCGACCGCCGTACGGAGGGGCCCGGGCCGACCGCCGTACGGAGGGGCCCGGGCCGACCGCCGTACGGAAGGCCCGGGCACCCGGAGCGAAGGCCCGGACGCCCCCTGGCGCCCGGGCCCGCGTCGTTCAGGTGCCGGGCAGCGGGTCCTTCATCGAGGCCCGGACCTCCTCGCGGAGCTCGGGAGTGTCCGTGTGCTCGTGCACGGAGACCGCGTGCGCGACGGCCGCCTTCAGAAGCTCGTCCTCCTCGCCGGACATGTAGAGCGAACAGCCGGAGACGCTCGGGGCGTCGCGGCAGTCGGTTGCTTTCCTGGTCATGACGACCTCCAGACGGGGCCCCTTCTCCAGGCTAGGCCCGTCTTCACCAGCCTTCGAGCGGTGGCGTCGTCTCGGCCGGCGGGACCTCCCAGGGCCGGGCCGCCGACGCCCACACGGCGAACGCGACCGCCGCCACGACGAACAGGCCCCACAGCAGCCGGCGGGACACCCGCTCCAGTCGGGCGCGACGGGCCCCGGTCGCCGCCGCCCGTACGGCGAGGTCCGCGGGGACCGGCGGATGCGGGGTGTCGAGCATCCGCCGGACCGCCGCCTCCTTGTCCTCCTGCCGGGTCACGCGGCGGTTCCCGCGTCGTGGTCGGAGGCCGCCCTGAGCGCCGCGACCGAGCGGGCGCAGACGGCGCGGACGCGTGCCTCGGGCAGTCCGAGCAGCGCCCCGACCTGCTCCTCGGCGACGCCCTCGTACAACCGGAGGACGACGACGAGCCGTTCCTGCGGGTGGAGGGCGGAGAGCACCCCGCCCCGGCCCGCGCGGTACCGCCGGGCGGTGCGCGCGAAGCGGGCGGCGAGGTCGCGCCGGGTGAGGTCGTAGGGGTCCTCGTCGCGCAGCCGGCCCCACACCGCGTACGTGTGGGCGAGGGCGGCGGTCAGCAGCGTCCGGGCGTGCGGGTTGCGGGTGCGGGTCTCGGCGGTGAGGAGGGTCGCGGCGTGCAGCAGCCGGCCCGCGGCCCCGGCCACGAACGCCTCGAACTCGCGGGCGCGGTAGGCGTGTTCGGCGCCGTTGCCGCTTCGATGCTCTCGCACGTCCTCATCTGAGGACAGCGCGGGGGCGGGGTCAAGAGGTCGGCGTGGACTCGCTCGTCCCCTCGGTTGAGGAAGGCGCCTCGGACGGGGCCTCGGACCGGCCCGAGGAGGGCGCTGCGGACTCGGCCGCGGACTCGGCGGCGTGTTCGGCGGCGTGTTCGGCGACCGGATGGCCCAGGTGCGCCGACTGCCGTGCGGACAGCGCGGTGTTGAAGCGCGTGAGCAGGGTGCAGAACGACTCGCGCTCGGCCGGCGTCCAGCCCTCGGTGACCTCCACCATCAGCTGGCGGCGCGAGGAGCGGACCTCCTCCAGGCGGGTCAGGCCGCGCTGCGAGAGCTGGAGGACGACGGCCCGCCCGTCCTCCGGGTGCGACGTGCGCTTCACCAGGCCGGTGTCGACGAGCGGCGCGACCTGCCGGGTGACCGTCGACGAGTCGATGCCCATGCCGGCGGCGAGCGCCTTGACGCCCATCGGGCCTTCCTGGTCAAGGCGGTTGAGCAGGAGGTAGGCCGCGCGGTCCATGGAGTTCCGCAGCTGGCCGGTGCCGCCGAGGCGGGTCTGCTCGGCCCGGCGGGCGAAGACGGCCACCTGGTGCTGGAGGGCGTCGAGGAGACCGGGGTCGAGCTCAGTCGTCATGTCCTGAGATGTGGGCATGGCTGTGGGTCTCTCTCGTGCGGGGGTGGTCGGTCGGTGGGGGACAGAGTACGCGGCCCCGGGGAGGTCCGTACCGGGGCTGCGCAAACCGGTTGGGCCGCTGTCCGCCGGGCGGCCATCAGTACCGTGAGCTGCGAGACTTGGTGTCATGAGCTTCCGTACGCGAGACCCCTTGCATCACCTCATGCTGGACGACGTGCGGGGGGCTCAGAAGATGCTGGCCGGGGTGGCCAGGGTGACGGCGATGGAGGGCAGCCGCCATCTGTCGTCGCTGGTGGGAGCGCCGGTCCAGCTCAAGTGCGAGAACCTCCAGCGGACGGGTTCCTTCAAGCTGCGCGGGGCGTACGTGCGGATCGCCGGGCTGCGGCCCGAGGAGCGGGCCGCCGGGGTCGTCGCGGCCTCGGCCGGGAACCACGCGCAGGGCGTCGCGCTCGCCTCGAAGCTCCTCGGGGTGCGCGCCACCGTGTTCATGCCGGTCGGCGCCCCGCTGCCGAAGGTCGCGGCGACCCGCGAGTACGGCGCCGAGGTGCGGCTGCACGGCCATGTCGTTGACGAGACGCTCGCGGCGGCGGAGCAGTACGCGCGGGAGACGGGGGCGGTCTTCATCCACCCCTTCGACCACCCCGACATCATCGTGGGGCAGGGCACGGTGGGCCTGGAGATCCTGGAGCAGTGCCCGGAGGTCCGGACGATCCTCGTGGGCGTCGGCGGCGGCGGTCTCGCGGCCGGCATCGGGCTCGCGGTGAAGTCGCTGCGCCCGGACGTGAAGGTGATCGGCGTGCAGGCGGAGGGTGCGGCCGCGTACCCGCCCTCGCTGGCCGCCGGGCACCCGGTGGTGGTCGAGTCGCCGGTGACGATGGCGGACGGGATCAAGGTGGGGCGGCCGGGGGACGTGCCGTTCTCGCTGGTCCAGGAGTACGTCGACGAGGTCGTCACGGTTTCCGAGGACGCGCTGTCGTCGGCGCTGCTGCTCTGCCTGGAGCGGGCGAAGCTGGTCGTCGAACCGGCGGGCGCCAGCCCGGTGGCGGCCCTGCTCAGTGACCCGAAGGCCTTCCGGGGGCCGGTCGTGGCCGTGCTCTCCGGCGGGAACGTCGACCCGCTGCTGCTCCAGCGCATCCTGCGGCACGGCATGGCCGCCGGCGGCCGCTACCTGAGCCTGCGGCTGCGGGTCACGGACCGGCCGGGGGCCCTGGCGACCCTGCTCGCGGTGCTCACGGTGGCCGACGCGAACGTCCTGGACGTCAGTCACGTGCGGACCGACCCGCGGCTCGGTCTGACGGAGGCGGAGGTCGAACTGCACCTGGAGACGAAGGGCCCGGAGCACTGCCGTGAGGTGGAGGACGCGCTGCGGGATGCCGGGTACACGGTCCTGGGCTGACCTGCGCCCCACCATGATCGTGTGGCGCGCGTCACAAATTCACTGGGCGGGGCGGGGCCGCCGCTCCTAGGATCGGTGGGGAAAACGCCTCCTCTCCCCAGGAGAATCCACATGCCAGGCGCGATCCATGCCGAGGGTCTGGTGAAGACCTTCGGCGACGTACGAGCTCTGGACGGCGTGGACCTGGACGTGCCGGAGGGCACCGTCCTTGGTCTGCTCGGCCCGAACGGCGCGGGGAAGACGACCACCGTCCGCGTGCTGACCACCCTCCTCCGGCCGGACAGCGGGAAGGCCGTCGTCGCCGGCGTCGACGTCCTGAAGCACCCCAACGAGGTGCGCCGCTCGATCGGTCTCTCCGGCCAGTTCGCCGCCGTCGACGAGTACCTCACGGGCCGCGAGAACCTGCAGATGGTCGGGCAGCTCTACCAGATGAGGGCGAAGGCCGCGAAGGCCAGGGCCGGCGAACTCCTGGAGCGGTTCGGCCTCGCCGACGCCGCCGACCGTACGGCCAAGACGTACTCCGGCGGCATGCGCCGCCGCCTCGACCTCGCGGCGGCCCTGGTCGTCGCCCCGCCGGTGATGTTCATGGACGAGCCGACCACCGGCCTCGACCCGCGTAACCGGCAGGCGCTGTGGGAGGTCATCAGGGAACTCGTCGCGGGCGGTACGACCCTGCTCCTCACCACCCAGTACCTGGAGGAGGCCGACCGCCTCGCCGACGACATCGCCGTCGTCGACCGGGGCAAGGTCATCGCGCGCGGCACCTCCGACCAGCTGAAGGCGCAGACGGGCGGCGAGCGCGTCGAGGTCGTCGTCCACGAACCGGAGATGATCACCGGCGCCCGGGACGTCCTCGCCCGCTACGGCGTCGCCGGCGACGGCCGCGGCGAGGTGTCCGTCGAGCACCACACCCGCAGGCTCGTCGTGCCCGTCACCGGCGGCGCCAAGCTCCTCGCCGAGGTGATCCGCGACCTGGACGCCATCGGCGTGGAGATCGACGACATCGGACTGCGCCGCCCCACCCTCGACGACGTCTTCATCTCCCTCACCGGCCACGCGGCCGAGCGGGACGAGGGGGACGAGAAGGAGGCCGTCACGTGACCACCACCCTTGAGGGCACGGGCCGCCTGGCCCCGCGCCCGCGCGGCGGAGTCGTCCAGTCCATCGGCGACTCGCTGGTCATCGCCCGCCGCAACCTGATCAGGATGTCCCGGATCCCCGAGATGATCATCTTCGGGCTGATCCAGCCGATCATGTTCGTGGTGCTGTTCAGCTACGTCTTCGGCGGCTCCATGCAGATCGGCGGAACGACCTCCCCGGCCGTCTACCGCGAGTTCCTGATGGCCGGCATCTTCGCCCAGACCGTCACGTTCGCCACGGCGGGCGCGGGCGCGGGCATCGCCGACGACATGCACAAGGGCCTCATCGACCGCTTCCGCGCCCTGCCGATGGCCCGCGGCGCGGTCCTCACCGGCCGTACCCTCGCCGACCTGGTGCAGACGACGCTCACCCTGTTCGTGCTCGCGATCGTCGCCCTGCTGGTGGGCTGGCGCATCCACGAGGGCGTCCCGAAGGCGCTCGGCGCGTTCGCCCTCCTGCTCCTCCTCGGCTACGCCTTCTCCTGGATCGGCGCCCTGATCGGCCTCTCGGTCCGCACCCCCGAGGCCGCGACCTCGGGCGGACTGATCTGGCTCTTCCCGGTCACGTTCATCTCGAACGCGTTCGTGGACTCCAGCAAGCTGCCGCCCTGGCTGCAGACCATCGCCGAGTGGAACCCGTTCAGCGCGACGGTCCAGGCCTGCCGCGTGCTGTTCGGCAACCCGGGTGTCTCGACGTCCGACGCCTGGCCGATGCAGCACCCGGTGTGGGCGTCGCTCCTCTGGTCGGTACTGATCATCGTGGTGTTCAGGACGCTGTCGGTACGGAAGTACCGCTCGGCGACGGCGTGAGACCTGCCCGAGCCGGTACGGGTCAGGGCAGGTAGCCGGTGACGACGAGGCCGTCGGGGAGGGCGAGGAAGAGCGCCCCTCCGGCGGCAAGGAGCTCTCCCGGGGCCTCCGCCTTGAAGCCGTCGGGAAGGTTGGGATCGAACGAGTCGATCTCGCGGTCGGAGCCCGGCCCCGTCGCGGGATACGAGACGACGTACTCGCTCGACGCTGTCAGGACACGGTCACCCGCGAACACGACCTGCCCCACCTCCGACTGGGCGACGGGCGGTTCGGCGCTCCACCGCTGCTTTCCGCTCGTCAGCTCGTACGCGGTCACCCGGCGTCCGCTGACCGTGGCGACGAGGCCGGCCGCGTTCACGGCGGGCCGGACGGTCACCGCCTGCCCGAAGGCACGCCGACGCTTCAGGGTCCCGCCGTCGAGGACGACCACCGCCTCCGCCTCCTGGTCACGGCAGACCACGCTGCCGGTCCGCTCGTGCACGCTCATGTCCAGGCAGGGCTGCGCCGCGCGCCCGGCCTCCTTCCCGTCCCGCGCGTCCAGAGCCACCAGCGTGCCCAGGGCGGACAGGTACACCCGACCGTTCGCCACCACGATCTCCTCAGGCGTGACGTCGACCGGGCTCCGCCACAGTTCGCGGCCCGCACCCCCGCCGCCGTCGAGCCGCACCGCGGTCACGAGCCCTTCATTCGTCCCGCTCTCGACCTGATCCAGCCGGAAGTAGGTCGTGTAGAGGACGCCGTCCGCAAAGTCGGTCCTCTTCGGGGCCCAGTCGGGTCCCGGGCCGGTCGGCGGCCCCTTCCGGACGCCGTCCCGGAGCCCGTACGCGGTCACGCCCGCCGCTCCCGTCACGTGGACGTGGTCGCCGACCACCGCCGGGTACTGGGCGTTGGCCATGATCCCGAACTCGTCGGGCCGGCCAGGCACGGACCACAGCTCGCGGCCGTCGGCCGCGTCGAGCCCCACCAGCGCCCCACCGGTGCCCGCGCAGACCAGCACCTCCGGGGAGAGCGCGCACGAGCCGTTCGCCGCCTCGGTGCGCGCCAGCCACGGCGACCAGCCCGCCGGACGGTACGCGCGGTCCGTACCGGCTCCGCCGAAGTCGTTGTCGCGGCCCTTGCCGCCGTACGGCAGGACGACCTGGCTCAGGGTCGCGGGGGCCGTGGTGCCGGAGGACGCCGACGGCCCCGACGGCCCCCCGGCCCCGCCCGTGGCGGCCCCGGCCTGTCCGTCCGTGCGGTTCAGGAGCACCACGCCCGCCGTCGCGAGCACCGCCACCGCCACCACGCCCGCCACGACCGCGCCCCACGGACGGCGCCGCCGCTCGACGGGGGCGGCCGGGAGCGCCGGCCGGTCGCTCATGGCCGTGGGGGAGTACGGCACCACAGGACCGAGCGTCGGCAGATCGGCCACGCCCGCGCCGGAGGCGGCCGCCTCCCCGGCCCGCACGGCCGCCTCCGCGGACTCGGCGAGCAGCGACAGCACCCCGCCGGGCCAGGGGAAGACCTCGGGTGGCTCTCCGCCGCCGAGCAGCTCGGCCAGCTCGGCCGCCGTAGGCCGCTCCGCCGGGTCGAGCCGCAGACAGCGCGCGAGAACGGGCCGCAACTCCTCCGGAACCGGGTCCAGGTCGGCTTCCGCCCGGCTGATCCGGAAGATCACGGCAGCCATCTCGTCGTCGTGGAACGGCCCCCGCCCGCTCGCCGCGAACGCGAGCACCGCGCCGAGACAGAACACGTCCGACCCGGGCACCACCGCCCGGCTCCCCGCCAGGTGCTCCGGCGACATGAAGCCGGGCGAGCCGACGACAAGGCCGGTCGAGGTCAGCGCCGTCGCCTCGAAGGCCTGGGCGATGCCGAAGTCGATCAGCTTGGGCCCGGCCGCGCCGAGCAGCACGTTCGCCGGCTTCAGGTCCCGGTGCAGTACCTGCACCCGGTGCACGGCGTCCAGGGCGCGGGCGAGCTGGGCGCCCAGGGCCCGTACGGCCTCGACGGGCAGCGCCCCCGCCCGTACGACCGCCTCCGCGAGCGAGGGTCCCGGCACGTACTCGGTCGCCAGCCACGGCGAGGAGGCGTCGGCGTCCGCGTCGAGAAGCCGCGCCACCCCGGGCCCGTCCACCGTCCGGGCCGCCGCGATCTCGCGCCGGAACCGGGTCCTGAAGTCCCCGTCGACCTCCAGGTCCTCCCGTACGGTCTTCACCGCGACCATCTGGTGCGGATCGGCCGTCGGCTCGTCTGCCCGGCACGCGAGATGCACCTCGCCCATGCCGCCCGCGCCGAGGCGGGCGAGCAGCCGGTAGGGGCCGACGAGCCGCGGGGGCCGTCCCGGGGGCAGGGCTTCCAGCAACGGACTACTCCTTCTCGCCGGGGAGTGCGACGGAGGCGACGGCGCCCTTGTCGTAGACGACGTACGCGATCCCGCCGACCGGAAGTACCTCCGGCTGCCGGAACTGCTTGCTGATCGTGTGGCCGTGGTCGATGTCGAAGTCCTCCTCCGTGACCCGCGGGCCGGGAGCACCCGGAACCCGGGTGACCGTGAGCCCGCCCGGCTTGCCGTCGGCGCCGAGCCGCACGGTGTAGAGCGAGGAGTGGTCGGCGTACACGACCCGGTCGCCGGCGAGCAGGGGCGATGACCAGCTCTGGCCGAGCCCGGCGGGCGTGGCCGTGGCCGGGTGGGCGGCGAGCGCCTTCCCGTCGCGCGGGTCGAGGATCCGCAGTCCCTTGTCGAAGGTCAGGACGGCGTGCGGACCGATCGCCGTGGGGGCCGCCGCCCCGAGCGCGCCGGGGAGTGTCGCCCTGGGGCTGAGGGTGCGGGCGTCGAGCAGATGAAGCGAGGTGTCGGTGTCTCTGCCGGACCCGGCGCCGACGCAGTACGCCGACGTGCCGAGCACCTTGATCTCGCGGCACGTGTCGGCGTCCGGTTCGGCCTGTCCGAGGAGGGTTCCCTTCTTGCCGTCGTACGCCACGAGCCCGCCCTGGCTGAGGGCGTAGACGACCCCGTCGGCGTAGGCCACCGGCTCGTAGGCCCTGCGTTCCGCGCTGGAGATGTCCCCGTTGGTGAGGCCGTGCGACCAGAGCTTCCGCCCGTCGGCCAGGGAGAACGCCGTGAGGGCGACCAGGTCCCCGTCGCCGTCCTCGGCGAGTTCCGTCGCCGCGAAGACGATCCCGTCGGCGACGACGGGCCGGGTGTCCCAGAAGTTCTGCGGTCCCAGGGCCGGCTTCTCCCAGCGCACCACTCCCGTCCGCGCGTCGCGGACCTGGAGCCTGTACCCGGCGACGAGAACCACGGCGGCGTCGTGGACCGTGGGACGGGTGGCGGCCCCGCTCACGAACGGGTAGCCGGTGGGGCTGATGTAGGTCTCACCGGGCGTGTCCGCGGCCCGGGGAACGTCCCACAGCACCCTCCCGCTCGCCGGGTCCAGCGCCTCGTACCGCCCGTCCGTCGTCCGGCACACGAGCACCTTCTCGCCTGCCGAGCAGCCGAACGCGGGCGCGGTCAGCTTCGTCTGCCACGGCTTCCAGCCGGCCGGCCGCTGCGCGGCGTTCTGCGGGACGACGCCCGAGGCGTCGGCGAGGCCCCGGTCGTCGACGCCGGGGACACGGGGCCCGGCGGCGGGGGCGGCCTTCGCGGGGGCCCGGGGCGCCTTCTCGTCCTCCGGCCACAGCAGGTACGCGCCGAGGCCACCGGCCGCGACCGCGAGGGCCAGCGCGGCGGCGAGGGCACGGCGCCGCCGCGGGCGCCGGGGCGCGGCGGGCGGTGCGACGGGTCCCAGCGTCGGGACGGAGTGCGGGCCGGGGACGGCCGGGGTGACGACCGGACCGACCGCCGGCGACGCGACCTCCAGGAGCGGCCCGCCCGAGGCGACGAGCTGGGCGAGCTCCGTCCCGTACTCGCCGATGTGGTCCCGTACGCCCGCCGGCCACGGGAAGACCTTCGGAGCCCTCGCCCCGCCCCCGAGCAGCTCCGCGAGCGCCTCGGGGGTGGGCCGGGCCGCCGGATCCAGGGCCAGGCAGGCGGCGACGGTCCCGCGCAGCTCGTCCGGCACCCGGCTCAGGTCGGCCTCGGCCTGGCTGACGCGGTAGAGGACGGCGGCGAGCGGCCCGTCGCCGAAGGGGTCCTCGCCGGTCGCCGCGTGACAGAGCAGCGAGCCGAGGCAGAACACGTCGGAGGCGGCGGTCACCCGGCGGGCGCCCGCCACGTGCTCGGGCGACATGAAGGACGGGGTGCCGACCATCAGGCCGGTGGCGGTCATGGTGGTCGCGGTGTCGCTGCGGGCGATGCCGAAGTCGATGAGCCTGGGCCCGTCGACGGAGAGCATCACGTTGCCGGGCTTGAGGTCCCGGTGCAGGACCCCGGCCCGGTGCAGGTCGGCGAGGGCGCGTGCGACGTCGGCGCCGAGCGCGCGGACGGTGGCGACGGGGAGTGCGCCGCCGCGCCGTACGGCCTGCGAGAGGCTGGGCCCGGGGACGTACGCGGTGGCCAGCCAGGGCACCTCGGCGTCGGCGTCGCCGCCGAGCGGGGCGGCGGCGTAGGGGCTGTCGACGAGCGCGGCGACCCGGATCTCCCGGCGGAAGCGGTCGCGGAAGGCGGGGGAGCCCGCGACGTCCCGCCGGACGGTCTTCACGGCGACGAAGGCCCCGGCGACGGGCCCGGTCATCGGCCCGGCCCCGGCCTCCTGCGCAGCCCCGGCCACGGGCCCGGCCCCGGAGGCGGTGCCGTCCGCGGGACTGTCCACGGCACCGTCCCGCCCGAGGAACACCTCCCCCATGCCGCCCGCGCCGAGCCGCGCGAGCACCTCGTACGGTCCGATCCGGCGTGGCGTGCCCTCGCGCAGCGGTCCCAGCACTTCGCACCCTCCCCCTGGTGACGCGATGTCAGCTCCGCATCATGGCATGTCCGCCGCAACGCGAAGGGCCGGACCCCCGAGGGGTCCGGCCCAGCGCGTGGAACAGTGGATCAGGGGCCTCAGCCGGTGTAGGGCTTCGCGCTGAGGATCTTCACCGCGGCCTTCTTGCCGTTCGGCAGCTCGTACTGGGCGTCGTCGCCGGCCTTCTTGCCGTTGACGCCGACGCCGAGCGGCGACTGCGGCGAGTACGTCTCGATGTCACCGCTCGCGTACTCGCGGGAGGCGAGCAGGAAGGTCATCGTGTCGTTCTCGTCGCCGTCGAAGGCGATCGTCACGACCATGCCCGGCGCGACGATGCCCTCGTCGGCCGGCGCCTCGCCGACCTTGGCGTGCTCCAGGAGCTGGGTGAGCTGGCGGACCCGGAGCTCCTGCTTGCCCTGCTCCTCCTTGGCCGCGTGGTACCCGCCGTTCTCGCGCAGGTCGCCCTCTTCGCGCGCCGCGGCGATCTTGGCGGCGATCTCGGTACGCGCGGGACCAGACAGGTACTCAAGCTCGTCCTTGAGCTTGTTGTACGCCTCCTGGGTGAGCCAGGTGACGTTGTCGCTGGTCTGGGTCACAGGTGCTCCTCGTAGGTACTGGGAATACAAAGCATCGCCCTACACGGGAAAGCTGTGTGTCCCGGGTGGGCGAAACCACGAGCCTAACAATGAGTGGCGAAAAGCGGGAGGACATAACCATCAGGAATGGCGTCACCCCAGGTCACCGCGGTGACTCGCCGGGACTCGACACCCGCTCCCTACCCACCGCTACCGGGCCGTACACCCCACGAGCTCGGCACTCGTCGCGTGGGCGGTGGTGCGGAGCGAGAAGACGCGGTCGACCCGGCCGGCGGGGTCGTCGATCCGCACGTCCTTGCGGGCCACCTCGGCGCCGTCCTCGGAGCGCGAGCGCAGGGTGCAGACGCCCTTGACGCCCTCGTCCTTGCGGACCTCCAGGTGCACCTGCACCTCGGTGGCGCTGACCACGTCGAACTTGATCATCTCTGCGCTGATCTTGCTGTCGACGACGTAGTGCCAGCCGAACCAGCCCATCAGGCCGAGGAAGAGGATCCCGAGCACCGTGCCCGTGATCTTGAGCTTGCGGTCCGCCGCCTCGTCCGCGGAGCGCCCGTAGCGCCCCTCGGGCAGCTGCTCTCGCACCGCGCTCATGATCGATCCTCTCGAAGCCGGGGGTGGCGGAATTTTCACTCCCCCGATTCCGTCACTATAGAGACCACCCTCCGCGTCGAATCACTGAGGATCGAGTCTTGACTGAGCAGCTTCGACTGATGGCCGTGCACGCCCACCCCGACGACGAGTCGAGCAAGGGTGCGGCCACGATGGCCAAGTACGTGTCCGAGGGGGTGGACGTCATGGTGGTGACGTGCACGGGCGGCGAGCGTGGCTCGGTCCTCAACCCGCAGCTTCAGGGCGACCCCTACATCGAGGCGAACATCCACGAGGTGCGCCGCAAGGAGATGGACGAGGCCCGCGAGATCCTCGGCGTCTCCCAGGAATGGCTGGGCTTCGTCGACTCGGGCCTGCCCGAGGGCGACCCGCTGCCGCCGCTCCCCGAGGGCTGCTTCGCCCTGGAGGACGTCGACACCGCCGCCGGTGCGCTGGTCCGCAAGATCCGCGCGTTCCGCCCGCAGGTCGTCACGACCTACGACGAGAACGGCGGGTACCCGCACCCCGACCACATCATGACCCACAAGATCACGATGGTGGCCTTCGACGGCGCGACCGACACCGAGAAGTACCCGGAGGCCGAGTTCGGCCCGGCGTGGGAGCCCCTGAAGCTCTACTACAACCAGGGCTTCAACCGTCCCCGCACCACCGCCCTGCACGAGGCGCTGCTGGCCCGCGGCCTGGAGTCCCCGTACGGCGAGTGGCTGGAGCGCTGGAGCGAGTTCGAGCGCAAGGAGCGGACGCTCACCACCTTCGTGCCCTGCGCCGACTTCTTCGAGATCCGCGACAAGGCCCTGATCGCCCACCGCACCCAGATCGACCCCGACGGTGGCTGGTTCCGGGTGCCGATGGAGATCCAGAAGGAGGTCTGGCCGACGGAGGAGTACGAGCTCAGCAAGTCGCTGGTCCCGACCTCCCTCCCCGAGGAAGATCTCTTCGCGGGCATCCGCGACAATGCCTGACATGAGCGCACACCTGGCACTGACCCAGCTTGTCCCCTTCGCCGCCGAAGAGCTGGACAAGAACAAGGTGACCCCCGGCGTCCTCGGCTTCGTCGTCTTCGCGGTCCTGGCCCTCGCGGTCTGGCAGCTGATGAAGTCGATGAACCGGCACATGGGCAAGGTCTCCTTCGAGGAGGCCCCGGACCCGGCGGCCGGGCAGGACACCCCGGCCGGCACCCCCGGCAAGTAGCGGAGGCGCCCCCCGTCCCGTACCTCTCCGACAGGTACGGGACGGAGGGCTTTTCCGTACCCCCGGCACGAGCGCGCCGCGCGGGACACCGGGCACGGCGGGAGACCACTGCGGCAGGATGGGTCCATGCCGAACCGACTGGCCCATGAGACCTCCCCGTACCTCCTTCAGCACGCCGACAACCCGGTCGACTGGTGGCCGTGGTCGGCCGAGGCCTTCGAGGAGGCCCGGCGCCGCGACGTCCCCGTGCTGCTCAGCGTCGGGTACAGCTCCTGCCACTGGTGCCACGTCATGGCGCACGAGTCCTTCGAGGACGACGCCACCGCGGCCCTGGTCAACGAGCACTTCGTCGCCGTCAAGGTCGACCGCGAGGAGCGCCCCGACGTCGACGCCGTCTACATGGAGGCCGTCCAGGCCGCCACCGGCCAGGGCGGCTGGCCGATGACCGTCTTCCTCACCCCGGACGCCGCCCCCTTCTACTTCGGTACGTACTTCCCGCCCGAGCCCCGCCACGGCATGCCGTCCTTCCCCGAGGTCCTCGAGGGCGTCAGGGGCGCCTGGGCCGACCGGCGGGACGAGGTCGGCGAGGTCGCCGAGCGCATCGTCAAGGACCTCTCGGGCCGCTCCCTCGCCTACGGCGGCGAAGGCGTCCCCGGCGAGGAGGACCTCGCGCAGGCCCTCCTCGGCCTCACCCGCGAGTACGACGCGACCCGCGGCGGCTTCGGCGGCGCCCCCAAGTTCCCGCCGTCGATGGCCCTGGAGTTCCTGCTCCGCCACCACGCCCGTACGGGCTCCGAGGGCGCCCTCCAGATGGCCGCCGACACCGGCGAGGCCATGGCCCGCGGCGGCATCTACGACCAGCTCGGCGGCGGCTTCGCCCGCTACGCCGTCGACCGCGCCTGGGTCGTGCCCCACTTCGAGAAGATGCTGTACGACAACGCCCTGCTGTGCCGGGTGTACGCCCACCTGTGGAAGGCCACGGGCAGCGACCTGGCCCGCCGGGTCGCCCTGGAGACCGCCGACTTCCTGGTCCGCGAGCTCCGCACCCCCGAGGGCGGCTTCGCCTCCGCGCTCGACGCCGACTCCGACGACGGCACCGGCAAGCACGTCGAGGGCGCCTTCTACGTCTGGACCCCCGAACAGCTCGCCGCCGTCCTGGGCGAGCAGGACGCCGCCCTCGCCGCCGCCCACTACGGCGTCACCGAGGACGGCACCTTCGAGCACGGCAGCTCCGTCCTCCAGCTCCCCCCGGAGGCGGGCCCGGCCGACGCCGACCGGATCGCCTCGATCCGCGCCCGGCTCCTCGCCGCCCGCGAGGAGCGCGAGCGCCCGGGGCGCGACGACAAGGTCGTCGCCGCCTGGAACGGCCTCGCCATCGCCGCCCTCGCCGAGACCGGAGCCCTCTTCGACCGCCCCGACCTCGTCGACCGCGCGACCGAGGCGGCCGACCTGCTCGTACGGGTCCACATGGACGAGTCCGCCCGGCTCACCCGCACCTCGAAGGACGGCCGGGCCGGCACCAACGCGGGAGTCCTGGAGGACTACGCCGACGTCGCCGAGGGCTTCCTCGCCCTCGCCGCCGTCACCGGCGAGGGCGCCTGGCTGGAGTTCGCCGGCTTCCTCCTGGACATCGTCCTCGACCGCTTCACCGCCGAGGGCGGGGCCCTGTACGACACGGCCCACGACGCCGAGACGCTGATCCGCCGCCCGCAGGACCCCACGGACAACGCCACCCCGTCCGGCTGGACCGCCGCCGCGGGCGCGCTGCTCTCGTACGCCGCCCACACCGGCTCCGAGGCCCACCGGACCGCCGCCGAAGGGGCCCTCGGCGTCGTCAAGGCCCTCGGCCCGCGCGCCCCCCGCTTCATCGGCTGGGGCCTCGCCGTCGCCGAGGCCCTCCTCGACGGGCCCCGGGAGATCGCCGTCGTGGGCGCCCCCGACGACGAGGCCTTCCAGGCGCTGCGGCGCACCGCGCTCCGGGCCACCGCCCCCGGTGCGGTCGTCGCCGCCGGAGCCCCCGGCGGCGAGGAGTTCCCGCTCCTGGAGGACCGGCCCCTCGTGGGCGGGTCACCGGCCGCGTACGTGTGCCGTCACTTCACCTGTGACGCGCCGGTCACCGACCCGGAAGAGCTGCGCCGGAAGCTCTGAGGTCCCGGCCGGAACGGGGACGGCCCCGCGACCCCTCCGAGGAGGGGCGGCGGGGCCGCACCGTGGCCGAGCGTCGTCGCTCAGCTGTTGCCGGCGCCGTTGCCGGACAGCACGGGGATGTCGCTGAGAATGTGCGACAGCGGCTCGTCACCCTTGGCCTGGGTGGAGTTCTCCGTGCACTGCTGGTTCTGCGGGGAGGACAGGACGTTGATGTCCTGGACGGCGATCGGGACCAGGCCGACGATCGAACCGGCGTTGACCTTGGCCGGCAGACCGATGCACGGCTTGTTCAGGGAGCCCTGGACGAGCGCGAACTGCGGGCTCATGTCGCCGTGCGTGGAGGAGTTGCCGAACTCCTGGTGCGCACCGTTGCCGGACAGCGAGGTGGTGCCACCGTCGTCGGCGATGGCGAGCGCCTGACCGGCACCCGCCGCCGTCGCGCCGAGGACCGACGCGGCCACAGCAGCCGTAGCCAACAGCTTCTTCATTGTTCAGGCCTTTCGGATACTGGCTCGCTGAGTGCCGAGCCGTACTGATCAACTGGTCGGAGGCGCGGAGGTTCCGCGATGTCCACCGGACGGACTACGGGCAGATGAGCGAACCGCCCGGGTCGGGCCGGTAGGCGGCCACGGAGACCTCGCTGGGCGCCACCTCGTCGGCCGCGGGCAGCGGGCGGTCCTCGCGCAGCCGCCCGAAGACCTTCGCCGCACCAGCCTCGTCCCAGCCGACGGTGGAGCCGACCCCCGCGATGTTCGGGTTGAAGCCGCGCACGGGCACGGTGGCGAACGTCGTCCGCTCCGGGGGCAGGTTCCGGAGCCGCGCGGCGAGCGTGAGGAGTTCCGTCGCCGAGATGCCCCGCTCGGCCGCGGCCGTCCCGCGCAGGGTCGCCGCGAGGGCTCCGAGCCGGGCGGGATCGTCGAGCATGCCGTCGCGGAGCCGTTCCAGGGTGTTCACCACGAACTTCTGCTGCTTCCGCATCCGCCCGAAGTCCATCTGCCCGTCGGCCCGACGGGACCGCACGTACTGCAGCGCCTCGCCGCCGCCGACCTGCTTGGTCCCCGGCGCCAGGTCGAGCCCGGTGACCGAGTCCTTGAGGGGCGCCTCCGTGCAGATCGGGACCCCTCCTTCGACGTGGTCCACGGTGTCCATGAAGCGCCGGAAGTCGATCTCCAGGTAGCGGTGGACGGGCAGTCCGGTGATCGATTCGACGACCTCGACCGTGAAGGAGGAACCGCCCTCCGCCCAGGCCCCGTTGATCTTCGCCTGGTGGGCGGCGTGCAGCTTCCCGGTCCGCTGGTCGCGGTGCTGTCCCGGGAAGGTGGTGAGCGAGTCACGGGGCAGACTCACGACGTCGACGCGGTCGTTGTCGGCCGAGACGTGCACGAGCATCATCACGTCGGTGCAGTCGCACTCCTTCCCGCCGAGCCGGTAGCGCTCCTTCTCGTCCTCGGTGACGCCCTTGCGGCTGTCGATGCCGACCACGAGGAGGTTCAGCCCCTGGTCCGGGGCGGGGAGTTCGGTGGGCGCGGCGGTGGCGAGCGCGCCGGGGGCGAGGGCGGCGAGGGCGGTGATCGCCGCCGCGACGAGCAGTGGTCGTCGGGGCCGCAGGGGACGCGGGAATTTCATCCCCGCACGGTAATTCGAGCGTTCTCGCACACAGGTACGCGACGCGACATGAACAGGGCGAATCACTCTCCTGCGGCGCCTGTGGAATGATGCGGGAATCGCAGCGGAAGGAGCGAAGATGGCGCCGGATCCCGGGAAATGGGAACGGATGGCCTTCATTCCGAAGAGCCGATATGTGAGCGACCCGTCCCCCGTGGAACGGACGCCTTTCCCCCTGTATTCCGCCCTGGTGGACCAGTGGGTGCAGGCGGGCCGGGCGGTGCCGGGGGTGCCGGACCGGGAGTGGGAACGCCTGATGGCGGCCCCGGTCTGGCCGACGTGGTGAAGAGGGAGCGCACGGCAGCGAAAGGGGCCGCCCCGGAGGGCGGCCCCTGACGTGTGAACGTCGCGCGAAGGCGGAACGTCAGTTGTTGCCGACGCCGTTGCCCGAGAGGACCGGGATGTCGTCCAGGATGTGCGAGAGCGCCTCGTCACCCTTGGCCTGGGTGGAGTTCTCGGTGCACTGCTGGTTCTGCGGGGAGGACAGCACGTTGATGTCCTGGACCGAGATCGGGACCAGGCCGACGATCGAACCGGCGTTGAGCTTGGCCGGCAGGCCGACGCACGGCTTGTTCAGGGAGCCCTGGACCAGCGCGAACTGGGGGCTCATGTTGCCGTAGGTGGCGGAGTTTCCGTACTCCTGGTGAGCGTGGTTGCCGCTCAGGGAGGTGGTGCCGCCGTCGTTGGAGATGGCGAGTGCCGGGGAGGCCACGGCGGCGGAGGCGCCGACGATGGAGACGGCCGCGGCCGCGGTGGCCATAACCTTCTTGATCACGGGAGTTCCCTTCTAGAACCGGCTCCGTGCAGGGAGCGACCTGATCAACCGGCATTCGGACCCTGGGGTTCCGCTGTGTCACCCCCTTGGCGGAGCGCACTCGGCAGCGCGAAACGCGGTCCCAGTCGAACGGGTGAAGTGCCGGAACCCCGGGGGGACGACCGCAGTTGAGCCCGTCGCATCAATCAGGTCGATTGGTGGGAACAAGAACGGAATCACCGTGATCAAGAAGATTATGGCGGCTGCGGCTGTTACGGCCTCTGTTGTCGGCGCTTCTGCTGCGGCGGCCTCCCCGGCGCTCGCCATCGCCGACGACGGCGGTACGACCTCGCTCAGCGGCAACGGCGCGCACCAGTCGTTCGGCAACTCGAAGACCAAGGGCGACATGAGCCCGCAGTTCTCGGCCGTCCAGGGCTCGCTGAACAAGCTCTGCCTCGGCGCCCCGGTCAAGGGCAACGTCGGCTCGGTCGTCGGCGTCCTCGTCCCGGTCGCGGTCCAGGACGTCAACGTCCTGTCCTCCCCGCAGAACCAGCAGTGCGCGGAGAACTCCACCCAGGCCAAGGGCGACGAGCCGCTGTCGCACGTCCTGGAGGACATCCCGGTCCTCTCCGGGAACGGCGCCTACAACGGCTGATCCGTATCGCGCACGACAGGGCCGGCGGGAACGTTCATGTTCCCGCCGGCCCCGTTCTGTGCGGTCCGTGCTTCGTGCGGTCCGGGCTCTGCGCAGTCCGTGCGCGCAACGGAGTGAAAAAGCGAATGTCGTGTCAGTTGCGGTTTCCTTCGTGCGGCACGTTCGTTGTCTTTTGTGCAATGTCTTCCGTCCCGGAAAGGATCCAGACGAAATGAACTGTAAGAAGGCCGCGGCCGTCGTCGCCGGAATCATCATGGCCATGGGTGCGGCGTCGCCCGCCTTCGCGGACGCGGACGCCCACGGTGCGGCGATCGGCTCGCCGGGCGTCCTCTCGGGCAACGTGGTCCAGGTCCCGATCCACGTGCCGATCAACGCCTGTGGCAACAGCGTGAACGTGATCGCCCTGCTGAACCCGGCGTTCGGCAACACCTGCGTCAACGCCTGACCCACGGCTCCACGCGGACACAGGGGCCGGCCCCGGAGAGCATCCGCTCCCCGGGGCCGGCCCTGCGTCATGCCGCGACCGGCGCCTTCCCGCCGGTACGCGGCCGGCCCACCGAGCCGCCCCGGGCGTCCGACCGCAGCCGCCGCCGCACCCCTCGCACCAGACGCGGCGCCGTGTACCCGGCGCCGAACACGAACCGCATCGAGGGACCGTACGAAGGGGCGGTGAGCAGTCCGGCCAGGAAGAGGCCCGGCCAGGAGGACTCGAAGAGGCCGCCGACCTCGGGGGCGCCGCCCGCGCCGACCGTGCGGAGCGCGCCGCGCAGCGCGGGCGAGAGCACCCCGGCCCGGTCCAGGCTCGGGTTGAAGCCGGTGGCCGCCACGACGTGGTCGGTCTCCAGGACCGCCGTCCCGTCAGGACCGGCCACGTCGAGCCGGAGCCGCTCGTCCCCCGTCACCGTCGCCGAGATGATCCGCCGCCCCAGGCGTACGTCCCCGACCCGCGCGAACCGCTCCCGGAGCCACCAGGCGCCGGCGGGGCCGAGGGCCGAGTCGAAGATCCGCCGGCGGGTGCCGGCCGGCAGGCGCCGGAAGACGCCCGGGGTGTCGGCGTACAGCTTGTTCTTCCAGCCGCAGCCCAGTCCCGTGTGCGGGGCGCGCAGCGCGGGCCACAGGCCGCGGTCGAGGGCCGGGGGCAGGGTGTTCCAGTTCAGCCGGTCCGTGCGGGCGATGATCCGGACGGCGGCGGCGCCCCCCTCGGCGAGGAGCGCGGCCGTCTCCAGGGCGGCCTGGCCGGCCCCGACGACGGTGACGTCCCGGCCGGCGAAGCGGTCGAGTGCGCCGTGGTGGCTGGAGTGGGTGACGTACCGACGGGGCAGCTCCCGCAGCGGCCCGGGGACCTCCATGAAGGGCAGCACGCCGACCGCGAGCGCCACCGTCCGGGCGCGGAGCGGTTCGCCGTCCTCGGTGAGCAGCTCGAAGCCGTCGCCGGCGGGCGCGACCGAGGCGATGAGGCGCTCGTCGAGGGCGGGGACGGCCTGCCGGGCGAACCAGTCGCCGTACGCGGCGAAGCAGTCGACCGGGAGCGGCACCCCGTGGGCGGCGCGTACGCCCCGCGCGGCGGCGTAGGCGTCGAGACCGTACGCCCCCTCCGGGTCGGCGAGGTGCGAGGCCCAGGGCTCCGACTTCAGGAACATGCCCGGGGGCATGGCGTGCCAGGACTCCATCGAGCGGCCGAAGGCCCGCAGGCGGAGCCCGTGGGCGGCAGCGTGCGCGGCCACGGACAGGCCGTAGGGTCCGGCCCCGACGACCACCAGGTCGTACGTCGACTTCGACATCGTGCTTCCGCCTTCATCGAGGGGTGAGGTGAGGGGAGGAGCTGCGGGCGCGCGGCGGTGCCGCCGGGGGCACCGGAGGGCGCCTCCGGCCGGATCCGAACCGCCCGCGGAGTGCGGTCAGGGCCTTGCGCAGCAGATGACCCAGCCAGGCGCGGCCCATCGCGAGCGCCGGCGCCGGGTCGTCCGGCGCCCACCACGCGTACTCGGTACGCCGGTCCGCGGCCCCGGGCTCGGCCGTCGACCGGCGGCGCGGTGAGGTGAGCAGCGAGAGCGCCGCGTAGTTCTCGACCACGAACCGGCGGCCGTACGCGGGGGAGTGCGGCGGTACGGAACGGCCGGTGAGGTCCAGGTGGAGCGCCCGGACCACGTCCAGGCCCGCCCGGTCGGCGAAGAGCCGGAACTGCGCGCCGGGCCGGGGGTTGAAGTCGAGCAGGTGGTACGCGCCGGTCGACCGGTCCAGCCGGAAGTCCAGGTCGCACACGCCCCGGTACCCGAGCGCGTCGAGCAGCTCGCGGGCCGTGCGGTCCACGGCCGGGTTCGGCGCCCAGCGGCCGGTGGCGGTGAGCCCGGCCCCGTCCGGCCAGGACCGCTCCTTGCGTCCGGTCGCCCCGGTCGCGCAGCGGCCCCCGGTGTCCACGTACCCGTGGAAGAACCAGTCCAGGTCCCGGCCCGCCGGAAGCAGTTCCTGGAGCAGCAGGCGGCTGCCGGCCTCCGGGGTGCGGGCGTACAGCTCCCGTACTTCGGCGAGCGACCGCAGCACCGAGGTGCTGCGCAGCCCGGCGCCGGCCGGGAGCAGCCAGGGCCTGCTCCACTTGGCGACCACCGGCAGGCCGAGCGACCAGGCCATGGCGGCGGCCTCGTCGGTGCCGGTGGGGATCTCCGTACGGGGGTGGGGCAGGCCCAGGGCCGCGCAGGTTCCCGCCAGTGCGGCCTTGTCGGCGACCCGCAGCAGCTGCTCCTCGGTCTGCTCGGGCAGCAGGAGGCGCGGGGAGAGTGCGGCGCGCCGGCGGGCCAGGGCGAGGGCGCTCACGTCGTCGAGCGGGATCGCCAGAACGGGACGTGACGGGTCGTCGGTGATGTCGTCCGCGATCCGGGTCAGCAGGGCGGCGAGTTCGGCGGAGGAATCCGTGCCGGGCCGGACGCGGGCCGAACGGAGATATCGGGAGCGGGCGACCGGGCTCGTCGGTGATTCGACGACGGCGTGCACCTGGATTCCCGCTCGCCCAAGAGAGCGGGCGGCGCCGAGAGTGCCGTGATGGAAGGGGTTCCGGTCGAGTCGTACGAGGACGGTGGGTACGCGGGTGTCGAAACTCTGACGGCACGGCACGGCATGCCCTTCATCTCGGGTGGGTGCCCCAACTGGGCGATGAAATTCTCTAATGGACTACTGATCAGAGCGAGCCACCGTCCACGGTCGGCTCATTAGGAATACTTTCGGAGAATCGGATTGACGGATCATCAAAAGGCGTACGAGTGAAGGAGTGGCCATGGCAGCTGCACACCGGAGAACATCGAGAATGTGGCTGGGGGTGTTCACCGCCGGTCTCCTCGCCTCAGGCTCAGTCGTGCTCTCGTCCCCCGCGCACGCCACCGAATCCGTGACGGCCGGAGACCCCGGACCGACCCTCTCCACTGCCATGGGAGCCTTCCTCGACTCGGGCGCACTCGGGGTCGCCCGCATCGAGCACCTGCAGAGCTGGCTCGGCGGACGCGAACTCCGCGTCGGCCACACCTACCTGCCCGGCGACCTCTGGAAGAACATCGAGGGCCCGCCCGGCTTCCTCGACGCCTGGGCGGACTGGCGCAACGAGAAGGCCGACCGGCTCTTCGTCCTGAACGTGCCCATGCTGGAGCGCAACGAGGCCGGGGTCTCCGACGCGGAGGTCCGCCGCCAGCTCCAGCTCGGCGCGGCCGGTTACTACGACCACCACTTCCGCACCCTTGCCGAGCGTCTCGTCGGGCTCCAGGCCAAGGACACCGTCATCGTCCTCGGCTGGGAGATGAACGGCACCACCTACACCCACCGCTGCGCGCCCGACCCCACGGCGTGGAAGAAGTACTGGAACCGGATCGTCGGCGCGATGCGCTCCGTACCCGGCCAGGAATTCCGCTTCGACTTCAACCCGAGCCGCGGCCGCGACGCCGTCCCGTGGACCGAGTGCTACCCGGGTGACGACGTCGTCGACATCATCGGCATGGATTCCTATGACCAGCCGCCGGGCTCCGACTTCGACCAGCACGTCAGCGAACCGTACGGGCTCCAGAAGCAGGTCGACTTCGCCGCCGAGCACGGAAAGCAGATCTCCTATCCGGAATGGGGTCTCTTCCGGAACGGCGACAACCCCGAGTACATGCGGCGCATGCTGGAATGGTTGCGGCAGCACAAGCCGCTGTACCACACGATCACCGATTACTGCCCGCACGGCGTCTGGCAGTGCGACGACAATCCGCGCTCGTCGCAGATGTTCCGGCAGATGATGTACGGCATGGAGCCGGAACTGCCGACGGAACCGGAGATCCCGACGGAGCCGGAGCTTCCCACGGAGCCGGAGTTGCCGACTGAGCCGGAGCTTCCGACGGACCCGACGGTTCCTGTGCCGAAGCCGGAACCGAAGCCTGTGCCGAAGCCTGAGCCGAAGCCTGAGCCCAAGCCGGAACCGAAGCCCGAGCCGAAGCCAGAACCGAAGCCTGAGCCGAAGCCGGAACCGAAGCCTGAGCCCAAGCCGGAACCGAAGCCGGAACCGAAGCCTGAGCCCAAGCCTGTGCCGAAGCCCGAGCCGAAGCCTGTGCCGAAGCCTGAGCCGAAGCCTGAGCCGAAGCCTGAGCCGAAGCCTGAGCCGAAGCCTGAGCCCAAGCCTGAGCCCAAGCCTGTGCCGAAGCCTGAGCCGAAGCCCGAGCCCAAGCCGGAACCCAAGCCTGAGCCGAAGCCTGAGCCGAAGCCCGAGCCCAAGCCGGAACCCAAGCCCGAGCCGAAGCCCGAGCCCAAGCCCACCTGTTGGACCGTGAACCTCGGTTCATGGGTCGAGAGTTGGATCGGTGGGCCCGTCTGTGTCCCGAAGGACAACTGGAAGGACGAGGTCGACCTCGACTGGAAGGACGCCCTGACCGGCGTCTGGCCCTTCTGAGACCGGCCCGAGCCGGACACTCACGGCGGCGGCGGAGCTCATCCGCCGCCGCTGTGCGGTGCGCGGCCCGGGAGGCGGCCGAGCGCCCTGCCCACCCAGGCGCGTTCACGCGCCTGTCGGGCCACCCAGCGGCGCGCGTCGGCGGCGCCCGCGCGGAGCCAGAGCAGCGGGGCCGTGCCCCGCCCGGTGAGCATGAGCCGCTGGTTGCCGACGGTCTCGGGCCGCCAGTGGTGCTTGTACGCCTCCGTGCCCCGCAGCATGCTCAGGGTGGCGCGCCCGCCGGCGCTGGTCTCCCCGGCGCCGTGCCGGAGCAGCATCGTCGCGACGTCGACCTTGCGGGCCCGCAGGGCCGGATCGGCGCCGTACAGATAGCCGCCGGCCAGTCGCGGGGACATCAGGGTGAGGTCGGCGGCGACGACGTCTCCGGCGAGCCGGAACTCGGTGACCATGGCGTCCCCGCGCTCCACCATCGGCCGCACGGCCCGGGTGAGGTGCTGGGCGAACCGGTCGCTGGTGTGCTCGGCGGTCACCCCGCGGCCCTGCCACTGGAGCTGATGCAGCTTCAGGAGCCGGTCGAGCGCCGCCGGCACCTCGTCGCCGCTGACGACCCGCGCGTCGATGCCGAGGGCGTCCAGCTTGCGCAGCTTGGCACGGACCCGCTGGGCCTTCCCCGAGGGGATCCGTTCGAGGAGCCCTTCCATGGGTACGGCCGGCAGTTCCAGGCACAGGGAGTCGGGGAGCCTGCGTCGCGGGCCGCGCCATCGGGCGAACACCTGCTCGCTGGCCGCCCCGGGCCGTACCTCGCGCAGGTCGATCACCGCGCCCCTCGCGGCCCTGGCGATCCCGCGGGCCAGGGCGGGCGCGGCCTCCGGGCAGCCGTCGTCGAGGAGGACGTCGGTGAAGTCGGTGATCGTGCCGCCGAGCTGGGTGAGGGCGGGCAGCGGCCCCCGGGCCCGCATCAGGGGCGCGGCGGCGACGAGTCCGCCGTCCTCACGCCGTACGAGCACCACCCGCAGCGCACCGGGGCGGCCGTACGAGAGCCACCAGGAGTGCAGCCAGGCGTGGGACTGGAAGGGGGTGGCGGAGGAACAGCGCCCGTACAGCGCCGTCCACTCGGCCGTGAGGCGCCCGAAGGTCTCCTCGTCACGGCAGATCTCCGTCCGCAGGGCTCTCGCGGCTTCCGTGGCTCTCGGGGTCACACCGACTCCGCCTGGTGTGCGGCGACCGCGGGGGCGGGCACGGCGGCGGACGAGGCCGCGGCGGACGAGGCGGACGCCGGCTGCCGGGAGTGCCGGGCCTCGCGCGCGGCGGCCCGCTTCGGGCGGACCAGGAGGGCCAGGCCGCCGAGGAGTCCGCCGGCGCAGCCGCCGACGAGCGCGGAGAGCGGCGCGGACGGGGAGACCGGGGCGACCGGCTTGGTGGCGCGGGAGAACTGGACGACCTTCACGCCCGTGCTGCCCGCCACGTGCGTGCTGTTGAGGACGAGCGCGCGGGCCACCCCGTCGGCCATCGACACGGCCTTCGCGGGCTTCTCCGCCCGCGCCGTGATCGAGATCATCGGCGCGTCAGGAGAGGTCGCGGCCTGCACGCTCCTACGGAGGGTGTCGGCGCTGACCCCCGCCCACACCTGGGCGTCGCCGGTGACCGCGATGTCGGTGGCGACCCGCCCGTACGCCTGGGCGAAGCCGAGCGCCGCCGCCGGGTCCGACTTCTCGGCCGGTACGACGATGACGTAGCTGACCGCCGCGTACTCCGGGGACTTGAGGGCCCCGTAACCGCCGCCGATCACGGCTCCGGCGAGGACGGCGGCGGGGAGCACCGCCCAGCGGCCCGGCGCGCGCAGGCGGGCGGGGAGGAAGGCACGGGGTGGGGTGGTCTTCATGGGTCGGGCTCTCTCACTTCACGGGGGAGGGGGTGCCGTGGACGGCCTGGTCGTAGAGGGACATCAGCTGACCCGCGCTGTGCGCGATGTCGTAGCGGCGGGCCGCCGCCGGCAGCGGAAGCCGGGCGAGCCGGGCGTCCCGGATGCCGCGCAGCGCGGAGACCAGCTCCGGTACGGGCTCGCCGATCCGGCGCGCCCCCGGTGCCGCCTCCGGGGCCAGGTCGTCGATCGCGGGACACGCCACGTAGAGCACGGGCAGGCCGGCGGCGAGGGCTTCGACGACGGCGAGGCCGAAGGTCTCGTCGGGGGAGGTGGACACGAAGACGTCCATGGCGGACAGCAGTTCGGGCAGCGACGGTCCGACCGAGGTGACGGTCGGCGGGTCCTCGCAGGCCCCGGCGAGGAGCACCCGGCCGGCGGCGCCGCACTCGCGGGCCACCCGCAGCAGCTCCTCCCGCTGGTCGCCGTCGCCGACGAGGAGCAGCCGGGCCTCCGGGACCGAGGCGACCGCCCGGACGAGCCGGTCGAACCGCTTCCCGGGTGTGAGCCGTCCGACCCCGCCGACGACGTACGCGTCCTCGGGGATGCCGAGGACGCCCCGGGTGAGGCGGCGGGCCCGCGCGTCGAAGGCGAAGCGGTCCGTCTCGATGCCGTTGGGGACGACCCGGATGCGGTCGGGGGGCACCCCCCAGTCGGCGAGCCGGCGGGCCACGCTCGGCGACACGGCGACCGTGGAGGTGCCGAGCCGCTCGGATGCGAGATAGAGCGCGCGGGTGCCGGCCGAGAGCGGCCTGCCCTCGATCTGCGTCTCGCCGAGGGAGTGCTCGGTGGCGATGACGTTCCGTACGCCGGCCAGCCGGGCCGCCGTCCTGCCGTACACGCAGGCCCGGTACAGATGCGTGTGGACGAGGTCGTACCGGCCCTGCCGGACGATCCGGGCGAGGCGGGGCAGCGCGCCGAGGTCGCGGTTGCCCGCCATGCCCAGATGGGTGACGGGGGTGCCGTCCGCCTCGATCCCCGCGGCGACGGCTCCCGGGTTGGTGAGGGTCACCACGCCGCTCTGCACCGGCAGATGGCGAAGGAGCAGCCGCAGCTGCTGCTCGGCTCCGCCGATGCCGAGCCCGGTGATGACGTGCAGGACCTTCACGGCGCACCGACCGCGGCGGGGGCGTACGGGGCGGGGAACAGGTCGGCCGGGTGGCGGCGGCGGAACGGGTGCAGGACGCGCTTGGCGGTGAGCCGCCAGGAGGTGTCGCCCTCCCCGATGTGGACGCGGGGCAGCGCGTACGCGCCGGTGTGCGGGCCCGGGTCGATCGCGCAGGCGTAGCGGTAGCCGGCCTTGCGCACGGCGTGGATGGCGCGCGGGTCGACCTTCCCGTACGGGTAGCAGAAGCCGTCCACGGGACCGCCGGTCATCTCCTCGAGGAGGACGCGGCTCTCGCGGGTCTCGGCGGCGAGCATCGCGTCGTCGACCTCGGGGAGCGCCACGTGCGTGAGTCCGTGCGAGCCGATCTCCATGCCGGCCTCGGCGATCCGCACGATCTGGTCCTCGGACAGGAGCGACTTGCGCGGTCCCGCGGTGTCCCAGGCGTTCTCGCCGCCGAGCCGGCCCGGCAGGACGTACACGGTGGCGGTGAAGCCGTGCCGGCGCAGCAGGGGCAGCGCCGAGTCGAGGAAGTCCGCGTAGCCGTCGTCGAATGTCAGGCCGACGAGCCCCTTGGCACGCCCCTCGGCGGTGGCGGCGAGAAGCTCCCGCACCGAGACCCCGCGCAGTCCCCGGTCGCCGAGCCAGTGCAGTTGCCGGGCGAAGCGCACGGGGGAGACGGTCACCCGGTACGGGTCGTCAGCGGTGTCCGTGATCGAGTGGTACATCGCCACCCACAGGGGCGGTTTCACCCACAGAGGCGGCTTCGGCAGCAGACGGCGCAGCGCGGTGGCGGCGGGCATGGAGGGTCCTCCGGAAGGCGGAGCGGGGCAGGGGCGGAATCTCGGGCGCCTTGGCGGCGCAGGCGATGAAGAGCAGGAAGACGCCGACGACGGCCAGGCCCGCGACGGTGACGGCGAGGGCGGCGGGACCGATCGCGATCGAGGACAGCCAGCCGACGCCGGTGGCCCAGGCGGACGCGGTGGCGAGCCGCAGCAGCCCTTCGCCGAGCCGGTCGACGCGGACCGGGACCGCCTGCCGGTGCGCGCCTCGCAGCAGCAGCACGGCGGTCAGCGTGATGCCGAGGGCGTTGGCGGCGGCGATGCCGACGGCGCCCCAGTGGTGGGCGCCGGGGACGCCGGCGGCGGCGGTCGTGACGAGCCCGGCGGCCATGGCGGCGGCCGGGTACCAGAGCGGGCGGGCGGCGGAGAAGTAGCAGCGGACCAGGGCGCCGACCATCGTCTGGCCGAGCAGGCCGAGGGCGTACACCCGCATGACGGCGGCCGTGGCGGTGGTGTCGGCGGCAGTGAACTCCCCTCTTTCGAAGAGGAGTTCGATGATCCGGGGGGCGGCGGCGATCACCGTCGACGCGCCGACGAGGACGACGACCGCGGCGAGCAGCAGATCCCGTTCGACGCGGCGGCGGGCTGCCTCCGTGTCACCCGCCGCGAGGGCGCGGGCGACCACGGGGAAGCTGACCGTGCACAGCATCAGCGACAGGATCATCGGGATCTGCGCGACCTTCTGCGCGTAGTTCAGATGCGAGATCGCGCCGGCCGGCAGCGGTGAGGCGAGGAAGCGTTCGATCAGGGTCTGGGACTGGCGGGACAGCGAGAACGCGACGACGGGCGCGATCAGACCGAGGACCAGGATCCGGCCCTCGCTCGTCCCGGAGGGGACGAGCGACTCGGGCTCCCGCATCGGTACGGGCCGGGTCCGCAGCTCACGGATGAGCGAGGGCGCCTGGACCAGGACCATCAGGACGCCGCCGACGGCGACCCCGACGGCGGCCGACCGCACCCCCCACGGCTCGCGCAGCACCACGATGGTGCCGATGATGCCGACGTTGTACGCGACGTAGATCGAGGCCGGTGGCAGGAAGGAGCCGTGCGCGCGCAGCGCGGCCGAGCAGTAGCCGACCAGGGCGAAGGACAGCACGCAGGTCCCGGTCAGCCGCGTGCAGTCGACGGCGAGCGACGGGTCGGGCAGCCCCGGCGCGAGCGCCGACACAAGGAGCGGCGCGGCGATCACGAGGAGGGCGGCGGCGATGCCGAGGGCGAGGACGATCCGGGGGAGCGTGCCCCGTACGAGGGCGCGCACCGGATCGCCCGACAGGACGCCGGTACGGCGGGCCAGGGCCCGGGAGAAGGCGGGTACGAGGATCAGCGCCATCGCGTCCTCGATGAGGAGCGTCGACGCGAACTCGGGCACCGTCCACGCCACCAGGAACGCGTCGGTCTCCGCCCCGGCCCCGAAGTACCCGGCCAGGATCTGGTCCCGTACGAGCCCGAGCACCGCCCCGGCGGCGGTGAGCCCCGCGGTGACGGCGGCGGCCTTCGCGAGGAAGCCCTTGCCCTGGGGGGCACCGGTCCGGGGTGCCCGCCCCCGGGCGTGCGCCCGGCGCCCGGGCGGACGGGGGGCGGGGGGAGGAGGCGGGGAAGGGGCGGCGGAGGGAAGGCCCCGTACCGTCACGTGCCGGGCGCCGGCCATCGCGGCGGGACGGATCCCCGGCAGCACGACGGCCTCCGGGGCCCACGGGGAGTCCGTGGGGCCCGGAGGCACGGTCGCCCAGGGGTCGGTCGGCGGGGTGCCGTGGGCAGGGGCGCCCGAGGGGCGCGGTTCGCCGGCCCGCGGGGTGTCCGTGGGCTCCGGTTCCCCGGCCCACGGGTCACGCACGCCGGACCTCCGCGAGCGCCCACCAGGCCGCGAGGCCGAGCACGACCGACATGAGGACCGTCGAGGGGCCGCCGATGTCCGCGTAGAAGAAGTCGATGAGCTGCCAGGAGAGCAGGCCCGTCGCGACGAGCGCGCAGTCCGCGCCGAGACGCCGCCGCCGCAGCGCCCCGACGAGCAGCGCCACCCAGCTACCCGCGAGGGCGACCAGTCCGAACAGGCCCTGCTCGCTCAGGACCAGGAGGTACATGTTGTGCGGGGAGAGCAGCGGCTGCCGCTGGAAGGCGGCGCCCGCGCCCGCCGTGTCGCTCCCCGAGGACAGGGCGAGCGAGGCGTGGGAGTCGCGGTAGGCGGGGAAGCCCTTGAGGCCGACCCCCGTGACCGGCTCCGCGCGCCACATCCGCCCGGCCGCCGCCCACATCGTGTACCGGTCCGTCACCGACTGGTCCGGCGCCCCGGCCACCTGGGTGATGCTGGTGACCCGCTCCTTCACCATCGCCGAACCGATGCCCAGGCCGCCGACGAGGACCACGCCGAGCGCACCCGCCACGAGCGCCACCCGCGCCGCCCGCCGGGGCCCGGCGAGAAGCAGCTGGATCGCGCAGGCGAGCACGGTCGCGATCCACGCGCCCCGGCTGAAGGACAGCACGAGCGGCAGGAACAGCAGTCCTGTGCAGATCAGGGCCGCCGTACGCGTCCGGCCTGGACCGCTGCCCAGCGCGATGCCGGTGACGATGACGAGCCCGTACGACACGACGGTCGCCATGCCCATCACGTCGGTGGGCCCGAAGGTGCCGACGGCCCGGATGTCCTCGCCCTGGTACGAGGCGCCCGTGCCGGTCAGGTACTGGGCGACGCCCACCGCGCCCTGGAGCAGCGCGAGGCCGACCAGGCCCCAGGCGACCACGGCGAAGTCCCGCCGGTCGCGGATCATCAGGAGCACGGCCGCCGGGACGAGGACGAAGACCTGTACGTAACGGGCGACGCCCGGCAGGCTCGCGGCCGGGTCGTTCGAGGTGATCGCGGCCAGGCAGATCCCCAGGACCGGCAGGCCGAGGACGACGGCCGCCGCCCGGGTCAGCGGCCGGGCGCCGCCGCGCAGCACCCGGACGAGGCAGATGAGGACGAGGAGTCCGGAGGCCGCGTCGGCGACCGTCCCCGTACCGCCGGTGCCGCCCTGCGCTCCGCCGCCGCCGGGGACGAGGAGGAGCGCGATCACGGCGAGGACCGGGGAGAGCGCCCCCGCCCTGCGGGCCCAGTCCTTCACGTCCGGGGCAACCGCCGGCACGGTCACGGCCGTGGCCATCGTCAGCTCCCTGTGGGTCGCACGAGCCCGGCCGCCGTGCGCAGCAGGATGCAGACGTCCTGCCAGAGCGACCAGTGTTCGATGTAGTGGTTGTCGAAGCGGCAGCGGTCCTCGATCGAGGTGTCGCCGCGGAGCCCGTGCACCTGCGCCAGGCCGGTCAGGCCCACCGGCATCCGGTGGCGGGCCGCGTAACCGGTGTGGATCTTGCTGAACTGGGCGACGAAGTAAGGACGTTCAGGCCGCGGCCCGACCAGGCTCATGTCGCCGCGCAGTACGTTCCACAGCTGCGGCAGCTCGTCGAGCGAGCTCTTCCGCAGGAAGCTGCCCGCCGCGCTCATCCGCCGGTCGCCCGCCACGTTCCAGCGGGTCGCAGACTCCGTGTCGTCGGAGGGGCGGAGCGTACGGAACTTGAGCAGCGTGAAGTGGCGCCCGTGCTGCCCGACCCGCTCCTGCCGGAACAGGACCCCGGGGCCGTCGGACAGCCGTACGGCGAGCGCGCAGAGCAGCAGCACCGGCAGCGCGAGCGCCAGGGCCGGCGCGGCGAGCGCGATGTCGAGGACCCGCTTGGCGGTCAGCCCGCGCCGCTCGGCGAGCGGGACGATCCGATGCCAGGCGTACCCCCACAGGTGCTCGCCCATCGGCCCGTCCTGGTGCCGGCCGCCGACCCGCCACGTGGTGCAGCCGTAGTGCTGGAAGAGCGTCACCAGGGCCGGGTCGTCGTCGAGGAACACCGCGTCGCGCACGGTGTTCTGGATGACGGCCCGGTGGATCTCCTCGGTCGTGGTGAGCACCGGAAGCCCGGTCCCCCCGGCCGCCCTGGACGCGCCGCCCTGCTCGGGCACGCCGACGATGCCGACCGGCCGCATCCCGTACTCGGGGTGCTGGGCCGCCGCGGCGGCGAACCGGCGCGCGGCCCCCGCTCCGCCGACGACGAGCGCCGACCGCGGCTGGGCGCGCGCGATCCGGCGCCGCCGGGCGAGCAGCAGCGCCCTGACCAGGCTGACGACGCCCACGTGGGTCAGATAGGCGGCGCAGAGCCGCAGCGGACCGATCGCCAGGGCGGGCGAGTACGCGGCGATCCCGGCCGCGGCCAGGCACCAGGCGAACCCGGCGCGGGAGGCCAGCGCGGGCAGTTCGTCGAGGGCCCGGGTGTGGGCGGCCGGCCGGTAGAGCCCGGCGTGCCCGTCGAGGACCAGGACGACCGCCAGGACCGGCAGCAGGAGCCGCGCGTCGTGGTGCGCCGCGCTGAGCAGCGCGGCGGCGGCGACGACGGCGAGGCAGTCGACCGTCACGAGCGGCGCCACGCCGGACCGCACCCGGACCCGGCGGTGCCGTGGCAGCGCGAGCCGGTCGGTCGTGCCGGGGCGCGGCGCGAGGGAGGCGAGGCCGAAGGCCTGGCCCGCGGTGGGCCAGGGGCCCGGTGAGGAGGGGACGCTGGTGCTTTCCGTGGTCACTGCGCAATCGGCTCTCTGTGCTCGGTGCCTCGCGCTCCGGCCAGGTCGCGGTAGACGTCCGCGACGGCCGCGCCGGTGCGCCGGACATCGAATCTGCTGAGTACGTGCTCGTGGGCCTCGCGGCCCAGGCGGTGCCGCAGCTCCTGCCTGCCGAGGAGGCGGCCGAGAGCGGTGGCGAGCGCGGCCGGGTCCTCGGGCGGGACCAGGCACAGGGGTTCATGGGCGGGCGGCAGGCTCTCGCGGGCCCCGTCGACATCACTGACGACGACCGGCCGGCCGCTCGCCATGGCCTCCAGGGGCGCGAGCGCCATGCCCTCCCAGCGGGACGGCAGGACGACCACGTCGGCGGCCCGGTACCAGGGGGCGGTGTCGTCGACGGCTCCGGTGAACCGCACCGAGGGGCCCGCCGCCGCGCGCAGCCGTTCGCCGTCGGGTCCTTCGCCGACCAGGACGAGACGGGCCGTGGGCACCTCCGCGAGGACGGCGGGCCAGGCGGCGAGCAGGACGTCCTGCCCCTTCTGGCGGCAGAGCCGGCCCACGCAGACGACGGTCGGCACGGGGTTGCCGGGCGGGCCTCCGGTCGCGAACCGGGCCACGTCCACACCGTTGTGGACGACGGACCAGTCCGCCGTGACGCCGGCGGCCTCGCCGGTACGCCGCTCGGCCTCGCTCACGCAGACGATCCGGTGCGTCCAGCGGGCGCCGAAGCGCTCCCAGCGCCGGGCGAGCGAGGCGGTCCTTCCCTCGACCGCCTCGAAGGACCAGGCGTGCGGCTGATACACCGTCGGAATCCTTCCCCGCAGGGCGAGTCGGGCGCAGAGTCCGGCCTTGGCGCTGTGCGCGTGCACGAGTCCGGGCCGGACGGTACGGATCACCCGGGCCAGCTCCCTCGTCTCGCGGACCAGTCGGGGACCGGGTTCCCGGCCGGCGCGCCAGTCGTGGGTGTCGGCGCCCTCGGCGCGGACGGCCGCGGAGAGGGACGTGCCGGGCGGGCAGGCGACCGCGACCCGAAGGCCGGCGGCGAGCTGCGCGCGGACCAGGTCGATGACGACGCGGGCGACCCCGCCGTCACCGGGCTGGACCGCGTGCAGGACGGTGAGGGACGCGGGGTCCGCGTCGGATGAGGACAGCACGTCAGCGCCGGACGTCGGCCTGGAGGAAGAGCGCACCGAGCCAGACGGTGTCCTTCCGGCCGCCGAGCCGGACGTGGACACGGTCGGCCCCGTCGCGCAGCGCCCCGCGCAGGTCGAAGACGTCGGAGTCGTACCCCATGGTGTTCGTACCATCGGGAAAGCGGACCGTCCTGCCGGTGCCGAATTCTGTGATGCTGGAGTTCATCACGTCGTCCACGGAATTGGCGGAATCGGAGAGCCGGGTGCTCTTCCGGCGGCTCGTTTCCACCGCCAGGTAATCCCCTGGAGTTCCCCGGTCGCCGTCATAGGCGATCACGCCCAGCCGGCCGTCCGACGCCTTGTCATAACCGTTTCCGTCGAGCGGTACCCGCAGCTCGCCGGTGCGCGGCCCGACCGTTTCGAAACCGTCCCAGACGGCGATCCTGCGCAGCGGCTCCGACTCCTTCTCGTACGCGGCGACGAGCGTCCAGCCGCCCCAGCCGCCGACCGCGGAGCGACCCATGGCGACGTTGACCTGGGCGACGGTCCACTGGCCCGAGCGGGACGAGCGGGCCAGCTCGGTGACGTCGGCGGAGGCCTGGAAGGCGTCGGCGCCGTCGGCCGTGCGGTGGCCGATCAGGGTGTCCGCGAGCAGTGCCTTGTACTGGCCGCCGGGCTCGGCGATCAGCACGCGCCCGTTGTCCTCCGGCGGCTTCTGCTCGCCCACCCGAAGGTTGCCGCCCCAGTAGAGACGGGCCCAGGCGACCCGGGCGCCGTCGGGGACGGCGAGCTCGGCGCGGCTGGAGTTGTACGTGTTCGGATCGCTGTCCACGTCGACGTACGCGATCGTGGCGCCGCCGTTGGCCGACTCTGTGCCCTTCACTCCCTTCGCCGAGGAGTTGGCGGCGCGCACGATCCCACCGTGCTGCACGGCCTGGTAGCGCGCGGCGAAGGGCACCCGGCTCGCCTCCCCTGGCTGGGGTGCGGCGGCGGAGGCGACCGGCAGCGCGGCGGACAGGGCCGCACACGACAGCGCGCACAACACGCTGCGTCGCACAGCAAGAACCGCTGAATTCCGCATACAGGTTCTCCGCTTTGATGAGAGAAGGAAGGGAAGACCCGTGAAGGCCGGGAGAGGGGAAGGTGTCGTCCGCACGAAATGGGTGAACGCGCGGCGGGCCCGGAAGCAACGTTCGGGAACGTTATAACCCCGACGCGGGGCGATAGTACGCATTAGATGCCCGGAAACGCTAACTCCCGTATCCGGAGGGCAGGTTCCTCGTTGAGCGTGTTGCGCCATTCCACGCCCACTCCCTCTAATGGCCCCCCTATGGCCCAAAGATCGGTTGAACGTCACCCGTTCGGGAGAGCAACCGATGAAAAACCGGGGCGTTGTTGAGAGAGCCGGGCCGAACAGTCCGCGCAGTCCGCGTTGAATTTCGATCGAGGAGCACCTCCCCATGTCCCGTATCGCCAAGGCCGTTGTCCTCACCGTGGGTGCCGCCGCCGCCGTCGCCGGTGCCGCCGGTGCCGCTGTCGCCGACGCCGGCGCCGAGGCCGCGGCCGTGAAGTCCCCCGGTGTCGGCTCCGGCAACGTCGTCCAGGTCCCGGTGCACATCCCGGTCAACCTCTGCGGCAACACGGTCAGCGTCATCGGCGCGCTGAACCCGGCCTTCGGCAACACCTGCGTCAACGCCTGATCCGGCACGCCTGATCGGTCCTTCCGAAGCCGGTGCGCCCATCCCTTCCGGGGTGGGCGCACCGGCTTCTCCGCTGTCGGCACTTGGTCCGCTCCTCGTTCGGCCGCACCGTCGTGCGCCGTTGGATGCAACGGCGTACGCCCCTCGGAGGGGCAGGTCCGCAGGATGGATTCACCCGAACGGAGGTGTGGCGCTCCGTAGTTCTGCGGTTGCGGAGCGCTATACACGCAGGCACGGTGAGAGGGAAATTGTCCGACGCATAAGGAAAAGGAACGTACATGCGTCCCCTGGCTGCACGCCGCCTCACCGCCCTGGCGATATCCGCCGTCATCACCCTCGGCGCGGCGGGACCCGCCTTCGCCGGCGAAGACCATCCGTCCCCCGTGGCCGACCGGGCCGCCCGCGCACCCGGTGCCGACGCCCTGTTGAGCCAGACCAAGGCGCTCGGTGACCTCGGCTCGGTGCTCGACCCGGTGACCGAACTCGTCACGGCGGCGCTCAAGGCCGATGGGGGCCAGCTCCCCGCCGCCGACGCCGAGGACCTCAAGGACGCCGTCGCGGAAGCCATCGAGAAGGTCAAGGCCGCGGCCCCCGCTCCGCTCCCGGAGACGCCCGTCACGCCACCCGCGGCGGACGCCCCCGTCACCCCGCCGGCCGTCGAGACGCCGGTCGACCTTCCGGCGAAGCCGCCCGTGGAAGCCCCCGCCCTGCCCGTGAAGCCACCGGTCGGTCTGCCCGTCGCCGGCGACGCGAAGGCCGCGTGGGCAGGCAAGGCCGCCGCCCCCGCGGACGTCGTCGACGACGCCCTCGCCACCGTCGAGAAGGCGGTCGCCGCTCTCCTCGCCGCCGTCACCTCCGGCAACGCCGGCGGGGTCGTACCGCAGGTCACGGCGACCCTGACCTCGCTGGTCAACATGGTCGTCGCCACGGTCCTCGGCAGTGGCCTGCCCGCTCCCGACCTGGCCGGCCTGCCGTCGCTGCCGTCGCTCCCGGTCGGCGTGCCCGAGCTCCCGGTGGACCCGCCGGAGCTGCCCGTCGACCCGCCGGTGAAGCCCCCGGTCGACGCGCCCGAACTGCCGGTCAAGCCGCCGCTGCCGGTCCGTTAACCGACCGGTCGTCATCCGCACGCCCGAACCTGCCCGGCATCCGCCGGGCCGGTTCGGGCGTCTGCGGTCTTCCCATCACACCGGTCCGCATCGATCGGGTGCAGTGTCGAGAAATCCTTCCTCTCGGAGTTTCCGGGGAGCGCGCCTCTCGTTACAGAAGCAGTACAAAGCGCAGGTTTCGGTCAAGAGGCTTGTGCTGTACGTGACTTGAAAGCACAGAGGAAGGATTCACCCCATGAAGCCCACCAAGGTCGCCGCGGTCGTCGCCGGATCGCTGATGGCGCTCGGTGCCGCCGCGCCCGCCATGGCCACGGAGGCGATGACCCCCACCAGCCTGAACGGTGGCCTCGAAGCGATCGCCGCCAATGGGCTGAAGTCGGACGTGCTGAGCAGCACCACGGAAGGCTCCCCGGTCAAGACCGTCACGGACACCGCCACCCAGCTGAACGACGCCACCAAGGGTGCCCCGCTGCTCGGCGGCCTCCCGGTTCCCGGCGGCCTGCCGCTGGGTGGCTGACGTCCTCTCAGCAGCACTGAACCAGCAGGGCACTTGCGGCGCGAGCGCGTAGCCGTACTCCACGGTCGGCTGATCGAATGATTTTCTGATCAGCTGCCGTGTGGCCCCCGCGGTGCGGGGGTCGCCGACCCATACCTTCTGGCCAGTCCCACGCGAACGTCTGCGTGGATCAGGCCGGTCGGAGCGAGGGGGGATCCTCGCCGGTCTCTCCCCTTCTCCAGAGGAAGAGCGGTATGCGGTCCATCATCAGCAGGAAAGTTCTCACCGCGGCGGCAGTAACCGGCATCCTGTCGCTGAGCGGCGGATTCGCCCTGGCCGCGAACTCGCACCCCGCCACGGGCGACGGGCCGGGCACCGGCACCCCGGGCCACGTGGTCCCTCTGCCGGCGGACGTCTGCGGCAAGCTGGACCTCGGTGGTTTCGTCGCCGCGGCCGTCGGCGACCTCTGCGCCCAGGCGGAGGGGCCCGGCGGCTACGGCGACGAACCGGGGGAGCCCACGCACCCCGGCGAGCCGACCCATCCGGGGGAGCCCACGCATCCGGGGGAGCCGACCCATCCGGGGGAGCCCACGCATCCGGGGGAGCCGACCCATCCGGGGGAGCCCACGCATCCGGGGGAGCCGACCCATCCGGGCGAGCCCACGACGCCCCCCACGTATCCGCCCACGCATCCCCCCACCCATCCGCCCACGTACCCGCCGACCACTCCTCCGACGACCCCGGAGGAGCCGGGTGAGTGTGAGGAGCCCGAGCCCGGTGAGGAGCCGGAGCCCGGCTGCGAGGAGCCGACGACTCCGCCGACGCCGACCACTCCTCCGACGCACCCGGAGGAGCCGGGTGAGTGTGAGGAGCCCGAGCCCGGTGAGGAGCCGGAGCCCGGCTGCGAGGAGCCGACCACCCCGCCGACGCCCACCACCCCGCCGACGCCGACCACTCCTCCGACGACTCCGGAGGAGCCGGGTGAGTGCGAGGAGGGTGAGCCGGAGTGCGAGGAGCCCACGACCCCGCCGACCACTCCGCCGACGCCGACCACTCCGCCCACCACGACCGTTCCTCCGACGCACCGGGAGGAGCCCGGTGAGTGCGAGGAGCCCGAGCCCGGTGAGGAGCCGGAGCCCGGCTGCGAGGAGCCGACCGCCCCGCCGACCACGCCCGGTCAGCCCGAACTCCCCGACACCGGCAGCGACCCCGCCCTCATGGGCGCGGCCGCGATCAGCGCCGCACTGATCATCGGCGGCGGCGTCTTCTACCTCCGCGGCGGGCGGGTCGCCAGGCGTCACTGATCCCACCGCCCATCGCCCGACGCCCGACGCGTCAACGCCGGGCCCCCGCCTTCACCGGTGGGGGCCCGTTGCGTTGCTGCACACGGGTTAGTTCCGCCACGTTTCGGCCAAGGGGCTCGTTCACCGCACATGACTCTGCGTTCTCACGCGGGCATGGGGCTCCTCATGACCGCATTCGCCTCCGCCGCCCTGGCCTCCCCCGCCGCCGCCGTCGAGGCCCCGGTGATCGTCCCCCTCCAGGGCCTCGAGCCGGTCCTTCCGATGGACGCGCCGACCGTGGCCACCGGCGTTCCCGTCCCCATGCCCGGCGCGCCCACCGGCTTCCAGAAGGGCCTCGGCGCGCTGCCGGACCTCACGCTGCCCAGCGTGCCGCTCACCAGCACCCTGCCGGAGACCGTTGTCGACGCGCCGCTGCCCGAGCTCCTCAAGGGCAGCGAGCCCGGCCGCGCCCTGCTCAGCAGCCCGCACTCGGAGATGAAGGCGGCCACCCCCGGCGCCGTCGTCGGCAACCCCGTGGAGGCCCCGCGCGACAACGGGCTCCGCGGCCTTCCGGACCTCGCGAAGCCTCAGGTCGGCGTCCTCACCCCGGTGCTCAGCGGCGCCCTCGACCCCCAGCTGGGTCTCGCACCGGCCGCGAACTGACGCCGCCTCTGCCCCCGGGCGGGTGAAGACACGATTCTTCCCCGCCACCCCAAGGCGATTCGTTCGTTGGAACAAGAGGCTTGTCGCATGGCCGCAGCCCGCGGACCGAGGTCGTCCCGTCGTATCCGACGGCGGACGCATCTCGGTCCGCGGGCCACTTTTTCGATTTTCCTTCTTCCCTTTCGGCTCAACGGCCGTGACCCGCCCCCTCGGCCGGCGTTGAAGGGGAACGACGGCCGTGATTCCTGCGGTCGCTTTCCACGTCCAAGGAGTTCTTGATGTCTCGCATCGCGAAGGCTGCCGCTGTTCTCGCCGGCACGGGTGCCGTTGCCCTCAGCGGAGCCGGCCTGGCCGTCGCCGACTCGGGCGCCGAGGCTGTCGCCGCCCACTCGCCCGGTGTCGCCTCCGGCAACGTCGTCCAGGTCCCGGTCCACGTCCCGGTCAACCTCTGCGGCAACACCGTCAGCGTCATCGGCCTGCTGAACCCGGCGTTCGGCAACACCTGCGTCAACGCCGACGGCCACGAGGACCGTGACGGCGGCTACGGCGGCTGATCCCCCGTTCCGACCGTGTCCCCCCGACCCGTGAGGGCGGGGGGACACGTGTGTGCGGGGCCTCAGACGTACCGGTAGATCCGGCTGTGGTCGAACATCGACGCCGGGGCCACTCCCCAGGGCGCCATCGGCTCGTGCCGGGCGACGACCTTGCGGTACTGCGCGTCCCCGAGCGGCGGCGGCTCCGCCGGCAGATAGGCGGCGCCGGGGTTGCGCTGCTGCCACCGTGACCAGACCAGGTCGACGAAGGAGTGGTGCAGCCAGAACACCGGGTCGTTCACGGAACCGCCGCCGAGCATCAGACCGCCGACCCACCGGTGCACCCGGTTGTGGATGCGGAACCGTTCGTTGCCGCGGCCCGGGGCCCAGCCCTCCAGACGGTTCCGGAAGCCGGAGGCGCTCGTCGAGTTCCAGGGCGACACGTCGTACACCCGCTCCCGCATCACCTCGTCCAGCTGCGCCTGCGTCGGAAGGGCGATCGGGTCGCGCGGGCGGCCGAAGTCCCTGGTCAGGAAGCGGCCTTCGGTCATCGACTGGGTGATCGTCCAGCGCCCGCCGGAGTGCGCGAAGGGGCCGGTCATCACCTGGAGGTCGGCGCGGCGCCCGTTGCCGCCCATGAAGTCCTCGCCCCAGATCGAGGACGCCGGAGAGTTGTCGCGGGTCCAGTCCCAGTACGGGACGGAGACCGTCGGGTCGATCCGGCGCAGGGCCGTCTCGAACTCCAGCAGGAACTTGCGGTGCCAGGGCAGGAAGCTCGGCGTCATGTGGGCGACCCGGAGACGGCCCTCCCCGTCGGCCGTGTAGTGGTCGATATGGGTGCGTACGAAGCGGTCGTACGTCCCCGTGCGCTTGAGTTCGAGGACGGCGGCGACGAACTTCCGGCGCTCGGCTACGGTCAGATCGCGCTGGTTCTTACGCGTGTACACCACGCTGGCTCCCTCCCGGTGGGTCGGTGTGGACGCCATGGGCGGCGGCGAGCGGGGAGAGCGGGGCCGCGCCCAGCTCGTCCACGGCCGCGCGGACGGCCGCCCGCGGCGTCGGGCAGGACTCGTAGTGGTCGATCGGGGTGACGTAGCCGCCGTCGGCGCAGCGCATCAGATGCAGCGGCCGGCCGTCGACGAGGGCCACCGGCTCGCCCCCTGGCCCGGAGAATCCCAGGATGCGACGGCCCCCGTACATCTCGTCGAACGCGTGCGGATCGCGCGGCCCCGCCGGGCGCTCCCCGGACGGCGGGCGGCTCGCGATGCGGCCGAGCGCGCCCCCGGTGAAAGCGGTGACGGCCAGGGCGAAGAGGGACCGCAGGGCGACGCGGCGCGGGACGATCATGAGTGATCTCCTCGGGGTCGGCTGGGGGTCCCCTCGCAGCCGGCAGGGGGAGCCCTCAGGGGCACAACGAGGAAAACCCCCGTTCGTTGCGGCGGAAATGCCGGCGACGTGAATGTCGGCCGTTCGGGTGAAAGCGGCACAGGGAAAGGACGGTTGGAGCATTAGCATCCGGATTCATGACCACTTCCAACGTCGTTTCCTCGGCGCGCAGCGCCTCTCCGCTGGGAACTCTCACGGTGATTCCGTGGTCCAGCGAGCCCTCCGCCGAGTCGGCCGGGACGCCGTTCCTCATGGCGTACTCGCTCGGCGACGGCCGGGACGGACCGGAGGCCGGTCAGCAGGCCATGCGGACGGCCCTGGAGACCATGGGCCTCTCCGTCGGCGACCGGCTCTTCGATCTGGACAAGGACGCCGGGATCAACGCCTCGCTGCTCGTCGAGGGCGGCTCCGCCGTGCTCAACCTGCCCTTCCTGAAGGTGCAGTGCCCCGTGCCCGAGGAATGGCAGGCCGCCGCCCGCGAGAGCGGCAAGGTCTACCTGATCTGCTCGGTGCGGCCCTGGCCCGAGGGCGTTCCCGGACAGCCCGTGGACGAGGCGCGGCTGCGCGCCTTCGTCTCCGACGAGGAGATGCTCGCGGACAGCGCCCACGTCCAGATGCCGGTCCGGCGCCTCCAGGGCTGAGCGGGAAAGGGCCGCGTCATGGCGACGGTGAACGTACGGAACGGCGTGCCGGTCCGGGGGCAGGAGGAGGAGTCCGCGCGGGAGGCCGTGGGGACGATCGGCGCGGGCCGCGCCTTCGCCTGGATGCTGATGATCACCGGGGCGGCCGGCGTGCTCGCCGGCTGGGTGATCACGATCGACAAGTTCAAGCTCCTGGAGGACCCCGGCTTCCAGCCAGGGTGCAGCCTGAACCCGGTCGTCTCCTGCGGCAACATCATGAAGAGCGAGCAGGCGGCGGTCTTCGGCTTCCCCAACCCGATGCTCGGGCTCGTCACGTACGCCGTCGTCGTCGCCCTCGGTGCCGGGCTCCTCGCCGGGGCCCGCTACCGGGGTTGGCTCTGGCTCGGTCTCAACGCCGGGATGCTCTTCGGCGTCGGCTTCTGCACCTGGCTGATGTACCAGTCGCTGTACGAGATCAACGCGCTCTGCCTGTGGTGCTGCCTGGCCTGGGTCGCCACCATCGTCATGTTCTGGTACGTCACCGCGCACAACGTCCGGCACGGGACGATCCCCGCCCCGGCCGGACTGCGGACCTTCTTCGGCGAGTTCGCGTTCGCCCTGCCCGTCCTGCACATCGGGATCATCGGGATGCTGATCCTGACCCGATGGTGGGAATTCTGGACGAGCTGACGTGAGCCGTCCCCCTCTCAGGCCGTGGGCCGCACTCGCCGTGCTGCTCGCGGCCGTTCTCGTGCTCCTGGCCGTGCCCGAACGGATCGCGCCCGGCGAGCGGCACACCGGTACCCCAGCCGCGCCCGAACCGGAGCGGCGGCCGCTGCCCGGGGTGCCCTCGGGGTTCTTCACCGGCTCCGACGAGGCGGGCGTGCGCCGGATCGCGCAGGCGCAGGCCTGGCTCGGGGGCGAGGCCCTGACCGTCGGGCACACCTATCTGCCGGGCGACCGCTGGTCCAACATCGAGGGCCATCCCGCTCTGTTCGGGCCCTGGGCGCGCTGGAAGGCGGCCAGGGCCGGACGTCTCTTCGTGCTCAACGTCCCGTTGCTCGACCGCAGCGAGGCGGGGCTGCCGGACGCGGAGGTGCGGGCGGGGCTGCGCGACGGTGCCGCGGGTTCGTTCGACCGGCACTTCCGGGTGCTGGGGGAGCGGTTGGTGGAGCACGGCCTCGGGGACGCGGTCCTGGTGCTGGGCTGGGAGATGAACGGCACCACGTACAGCCATCGCTGCGGGCCGGACCCGGCGGCCTGGAAGGCGTACTGGCGCCGGGTGGTCGGGGTGTTGCGGGCGGTGCCGGGGGAGCGGTTCCGCTTCGACTTCACGCCGAGCCGGGGGCGGGACGCCGTGGAGTGGCCGCGCTGCTACCCGGGGGACGACGTCGTCGACATCATCGGGCTGGACGCGTACGACCAGCCCGCAGGGCTCTCCTTCGAGGACCAGGTGGCGGAGGAGTACGGCCTCGAACACCACGTCCGGTTCGCGGCGGCGCACGGCAAGCCGGTCTCGTACCCGGAGTGGGGGCTCTTCCGGAACGGGGACAACCCGGCGTACGTACGGGGGATGCTCGACTGGTTCGCGGCGCACCGGCCGGTCTACCAGACGGTCACCGACTACTGCCCGCACGGCGTGTGGGGGTGCGCGGACAATCCGGAGTCGGCGCGGGTGGTCAGGGACGCGCTGGGGGCGCCGGCCCGTAGGTGAGGCCGGGCCCGCGGGGTGCGTCAGGCGTGCTGGTAGGCCACAAGGGAGATGCCCACGTAGTGGGCGATGAAGGCGGCCAGGGTCAGCGAGTGGAAGACCTCGTGGAAGCCGAAGTAGCGAGGGGACGGGTTCGGGCGCTTGATGCCGTAGATGACCCCGCCCGCGCTGTAGAGCAGTCCGCCGACGATCACCAGGACGAGGACGGCGATGCCGCCCGTACGCATGAAGTCGGGCAGGAAGAAGACGGCGGCCCAGCCCATCGCGATGTAGCAGGGCGTGTACAGCCAGCGCGGGGCGCCGACCCAGAAGACCCGGAAGGCGATCCCGGCGAGGGCCGCGGTCCAGATCGCCCACATGAGCGGCTTGGCCGTGGAGTCGGGGAGCAGCAGCAGGGTGAGCGGGGTGTAGGTGCCCGCGATGATCAGGAAGATGTTCGCGTGGTCGAGGCGCCGCAGGATCGCCTCGCCGCGCGGGCCCCAGGTGCCCCGGTGGTACAGCGCGCTGGTGCCGAAGAGCAGGCAGGCGGTGAGAGCGAAGATCCCGCAGGCGACGCGGGCCCGGGGAGAGCCGGAGAAGGCGACCAGGACGAGGCCGGCGACGATCACGGCGGGGAACATGCCCGCGTGCAGCCATCCTCTGAGCCTGGGCTTGACGGGGAGCTCGATCGGGGTGGCTTCCGGCGTGGCAGCAGTCATGACAACGAATCGTACCTACGCCCCCGTAGGTCCCGGATATGAGTGGCGATGCTCACGTGGGCGGCCCTCTGGACATATGGGCGGATCCGTCGGATGATCAAATGAGTGCGGTCGGCACCGGATGAGCAGCTACGAAGCATCCGGGTCGCGGCCCCCACGGGGCACACACCAAAAAACCCCTCTACAAGGAGCAATCGTGGCGCGCGAGAACGCGGCTCCCCAGACCCTTCCGACCCAGCACCAGGAGCTCGTCTCCTGGGTGAGCGAGATCGCCGAGATCACCCAGCCGGACGACATCGTCTGGTGCGACGGCTCCGAGGCCGAGTACGAGCGCCTCTGCGAGGAGCTCGTCGCCAGGGGTACCTTCACGAAGCTCGACCCGGCGCTGCGTCCGAACTCGTACTACGCCGCCTCCGACCCGACCGACGTCGCGCGCGTCGAGGACCGGACCTTCATCTGCTCCGAGAAGGAGGAGGACGCGGGCCCGACCAACCACTGGAAGGCCCCGGCCGAGATGAAGGAGCTCTTCGCGGGCTCCGACGGCATCTTCCGCGGCTCGATGCGTGGCCGCACCATGTACGTCGTGCCCTTCTGCATGGGCCCCGTCGGCTCCCCGCTCTCCGCCATCGGCGTCGAGATCACCGACTCCGCCTACGTCGCCGTCTCCATGCGCACCATGACCCGCATGGGACAGGCCGTCCTCGACGAGCTCGGCACCGACGGCTTCTTCGTCAAGGCCGTCCACACCCTCGGCGCCCCCCTGGAGGAGGGCCAGGAGGACGTGCCGTGGCCCTGCAACTCCACCAAGTACATCTCGCACTTCCCCGAGAGCCGCGAGATCTGGTCGTACGGCTCGGGCTACGGCGGCAACGCCCTGCTCGGCAAGAAGTGCTACGCGCTCCGCATCGCCTCCGTCATGGCCCGTGACGAGGGCTGGCTCGCCGAGCACATGCTCATCCTCAAGCTGACCCCGCCGGACGGCGACTCGAAGTACGTCGCCGCCGCGTTCCCGTCGGCCTGCGGCAAGACCAACCTGGCCATGCTGGAGCCCACGATCTCCGGCTGGACCGTCGAGACCATCGGCGACGACATCGCCTGGATGCGCTTCGGCGAGGACGGGCGTCTGTACGCGATCAACCCCGAGGCCGGCTTCTTCGGCGTCGCGCCCGGCACCGGCGAGCACACCAACGCCAACGCCATGAAGACCATGTGGGGCAACTCCGTCTTCACCAACGTCGCCCTCACCGACGACGGCGACGTGTGGTGGGAGGGGATGACCGAGACGGCCCCCGCGCACCTCACGGACTGGAAGGGCAACGACTGGACGCCCGCGTCCGAGACGCCCGCCGCCCACCCGAACGCCCGCTTCACCGTGCCGGCCGGGCAGTGCCCGATCATCGCGCCGGAGTGGGAGGACCCGAAGGGCGTGCCGATCTCGGCGATCCTCTTCGGCGGCCGCCGCGCCTCCGCCGTCCCGCTGGTCACCGAGTCCTTCGACTGGAACCACGGCGTCTTCCTCGGCGCGAACGTCGCCTCCGAGAAGACCGCCGCCGCCGAGGGCAAGGTCGGCGAGCTGCGCCGCGACCCCTTCGCCATGCTGCCGTTCTGCGGCTACAACATGGGCGACTACATGGCCCACTGGGTCAAGGTGGGCGCGACCGCCGACGCGGCCAAGCTGCCGAAGATCTACTACGTGAACTGGTTCCGCAAGAACGAGGCCGGCAAGTTCGTCTGGCCCGGCTTCGGCGAGAACAGCCGCGTCCTGAAGTGGATCGTCGAGCGCCTGGAGGGCAAGGCCGAGGGCGTCGAGACCCCGATCGGCATCCTGCCGACCCCGGAGTCCCTCGACACCGACGGCCTCGACCTGCCGGCCGAGGACCTGGAGTTCCTCCTCAAGGTCGACCGTGACGTGTGGCGCGAAGAGGCCGCCCTCGTCCCCGACCACCTCAACACCTTCGGCGACCACACGCCGAAGGAGCTGTGGGACGAGTACCGCGCGCTCGTGGAGCGCCTCGGCTAGTCCCCCCGAAGACTCGTGGTGGGTTGCCCCGAAACACCGCCCTGACCAGTGGGGTCACGACGGCCCACCACGACGCAACCGGCCCCCGGCGCTCCCTCAGGCTCCGGGGGCCGGCGCATGTCCGCGTCCGGGGTCAGAGGATGACCTGACCGGCCTCGACGGTGGCTATGGCGCGGCGGCAGGCGTCCGTGAAGCCGCGGAAGCGCGCGTTGTCCCAGGTCTCGAGCCGGCCGCTCTTCCAGTCGAAGTCCGTCACCTGGGGGCCGAAGAGGGACCTGCGCATGTCCTCGGTGATCTCCAGCTGGGCGCCGGTTCCGGTCGCCGTCCGGTTGCAGATGTTGGTGGTGATGCCTCCGGCGTAGTTCCTGAGGTTCTCCGCGTACTCGGGGGCGAAAGCGTCGACCGCCGGGAAGCCGGCCTGGTTCAGCTCCGTCACGAGGGCCGCGCGGAAGACAGTGTTCAGACCGCCGACGACGACGAGCTTGGGGTCGGCGACCGAGGGCCAGACCAACTTCTCCGGCATGGCCAACTGGCTGTACTGGCAGCCGTGCAGACTCAGCACGTTGAGGTGGCTCGCGGCGATGCCCCGGGCCACGTGGTCGTCGCAGTTCACCGAACTGACGTGCAGCTCCCTGTTGTCGGCCGAGCGCATGCCCTCGAACATCCAGTAGTCGTGCAGGCCTTGGGTGACGAGCGGCGTCAGAACGTCCGCCGGGTCGTAGCCCGCGATCGCCAGGCACAGTTCGGAGGTGCCCCGCTCGATCTGGCCGCCGTGGATGGCCATGACCGCCGTCTTCGGCGGCGCGGACGGCTTGCTCAGGTATCTGTCGAGCTGCTCGTGGCGCTTGTACCGGCGACCGTAGTCCGTGCCCTCGGTGACCGGGTGCTCCGTGCTGGTGTAGAGCTCGGTGTTGCTGTCGTAGAGGTCGTTCTCGGTGCCGGCGTAGGCCGGTGCCGAGGCCGCGAGTTGGCCGAGGAACGGGGCGGCGACGGTGGCGGCGGCCAGGCCGGTCAGGACGGTGCGGCGGGATGTGCGGCGATCGGAGAATGTCATGTACGGAACGTAGTCGATCAGTCGCCGCGGCCTTCCACGTATTCCGTGTGGATGTGCTGACGGATCGCCTCCGCCTCCCGGAGGGCGGCGGCGATCGACGTCGCCTCCTCGTGGAGCGCGGCCAGCTGCCGTTCGAGGTGGCTCTCCGGCGCCTCGGCGCCCCCGGTGAACCGCGACCACCACCGCGTCCGTACGAACGTGTCGACGGCCTCCGGGATGTCCAGACGGACCGCGCGGGCCAGGACGTGGAGGTGCTCCGGGTCGCTCACCCAGCCCGGTTCGAGGAGGGCCTCCACCAGGGTGCCGAGTGCGGTGAGGCGCTCGCGCGGGGCGGAAGGCAGCTCCACCTCGGCCAGGTACGCGCGCAGCTTGGTGAAGTCGGCCCGCAGGGCGCCCAGTTGCTCGTCGGCGCTCGGGAAGTGCGGGCTGTCCGGGCGCTCCGGCGGGGCGAGCAGCGCGCCCGCCCCGTACAGGCCCGCGACCACCAGGGGCCACAGGGCGCCCGCCGCGCCGGTGAGGGCGATGCCCACACCGGCCAGACCGCAGGCGCTCCCGACGAGGTTCTTGCGGGACTCGGCGTACCGCAGCAGCGGGTTACTGGTAGCCACGGATCTCCTCGAAGGCGCCGTCGAGCGACCCCTTGGTGGCGTCGAAGAGCTGCCCGCCGGTCAGGCTCGCGATGTGGTCGAGCTCGCCCCGGTCGGAGTCCCCGAAGAGGATCGGGAAGACCGGGGTGCGCTTCTGCTCGGCGGGCAGCGAGCGGTAGAAGGCGTCGAAGGCGGTGGCCGGGTCGCCGTCGGTGTTCTCCCCGTCCGTCATGAGGACGATCGAGGTGAACGTGTCGCCTGGCGCCCTGCCGAGGAAGCGGTACGCCTCCTGGACGCTGGAGTAGATCGCGGTGCCGCCCGATGCCGAGAGCTTCTGCGCGTCGGACCTGATCGCGTCGAGCGTCTTCTGCGGTGCGGCCGGGTCGACCGTGTGGGTACGGACCTCGCTCTCCTTCACCGCCGAGCCGAAGGGCATCAGGGTGACCTCCTCCCGGTCCCGGAAGTCACCGGTCAGCTCGGCGAGGGCGGCCTTGAGCCGTTCGAGCCGCTCGCCGTTCATGGAACCCGAGGTGTCGAGCACGTAGACCGTGCGGGAGGGCCTGCGCAGGGTGTTGTCGTACGCGTCGAGCAGCCCGTCCGCCACGGCCCGGCTGCCCGGGAACGGCAGCTCGCGCCGCAGGTCGCGGGCGAGCGCGGACGCCGGGCGGACACCCGGGACCACCGGGCGGCGGAGCGTCGCCCCGGTGATCCGCTCCTGGACCTCGGGGGAGCGGAGGTACTCGGTGAGCCGGCGCGCCGCGTCCTTCGCCTCGGGGCGGGCGGAGGTGAGCACGCTGAGCGGGTAGTCGGCGGTGACCACCCCGTCGGTCGGCCGGATCACGGTCAGTTCGCCGGACTGGAACGAGGACAGCAGCACCGACTCGTAGTTGACGAGCGCGTCGACGTCGTCGCGACGGCCGTACGCGGCGGCCAGCCAGCCGGAGGAGCCCGACGTCAGCTTCTGGCCGGTGAAGAACTCCTTGAGCTTCGGAGTGGCCCGGCGGACGTCCGCCCCGGTCAGCGCGGACTGCGCGCCGGAGAGCCCAGAGGCCACCGAGACGAGGGCGGAGAAGCCCGAGTTGGAGCGCTTCGGGTCCGTCATGCCGTAGCTGAGCTCGCCGTCGGCGACGGCCCGGTGCAGCTGCGACCAGGTGACCTTCGCCGGGTCCCAGCCGAGCCTGGCGACGGTGGCGGGCCGTACCCCGAGCGCGACCGGCGAGGTCATGATCGGCGTCTCGGCGGTGATCCGGCGTGCGGTGTCCGGGTCGAGCCGGAGGTAGTCGTTGGAGGAGAGCCAGACCGCGTCGTACTCCTTGTCGGCCCTGCCCGAGGCGATCTGCTCGACGGCGTCGAGGGTGCCGACGTAGGTGGGGCGGACCTGGATGCCGGTCGTCCGCGTGGCCGTGTCGAGGACGGGCTCCATGTCGGTGAGTTCGGAGGAGGCGAGGACGCGGAGGACACCGGGGACGATCTTCACGCCGTCGCCGTTGCCGTCGGGGCCGGTGCGGTCGGTGTCGCAGGAGCTTCCGGTGGCCGTCACGAGCAGGGCGAGGGCGAGCGCGGTGAACGTCCGCCTCGGGAAGCGGGTGCGGGGCCTGAGGTGGGGGGAGGTCGTCATGCGGGAGTGCCACCCTCCAGGGCGCTCGTGCGGCGGCTGCGGTCCAAGTGGGCGCTCGCCTGCTGCAGTTCGGCCGTCAGGGACTCGACGGTCGCCGCCATCGACTCCGTGGCCCGCGCCTTGTACGTGTCGATGGCGTCGAGCGTTCGGTAGATCTGCTGGAACGCGGTGCGGAGCGTCTCGGCGCCCACGGCCGGGTCCGCCGCGATCCGCTGGATCTCGCCGGCCTGGGTGGACAGCATCTCGGCGTTGCCGCGGATCAGGTCCTCGGTCGTCGAGCGCAGCACGTTCACCTGCTCGGTGACCTTCCGCTGGTTCTCGAGCGCGGAGGCGAGCATCACCGCGATCCGCAGCGCCGACAGGGTCGTCGTCGCCGCCCGGTCCACTCCCTTGATCAGCTCGTCGTTGTTCCGCCGGACCACGTCCATCGCCAGGTAGCCCTGGGCGCAGACGGCGAGCTGGGTCAGCAGGTCCTGGTGCTTCTGCCGGACGGGAAAGAGGAGGTCGGCGCGGAGCGCGTCCGCCTGGACCGGGTCGGACGCGAGGGCGACGCGCTCCTCCACGGCCGCGTCGAGGGCGTCGGTGAGCACCGCGTACTCCTGGAGCTTGCCCATGGTCTCCCACAGCCGGGCCCGCTCCGTCAGCAGCGCGGCGTTGTCGCGCCGCAGTTCGTCCTGGCCGCTGCGGAGCGAGCCGACGATCCGGTTCAGGGTGGCCTGCGAGGAGGCGTACTTGGCGACGTGGTCGCGCAGCCTGTTGCCGCCGGGGAGTTTCGAGAGCAGTCCCTTGAGGCCCTTGGCGGGGGCGTCGCGGGGGTCCAGGTCCTCGACGGTGCGCCGGAGTTCGACGAGGGAGGAACCGACGCGGGACTGGGCGTCGCCGCCGGAGGCACCGGAGCCGCCGGAGCCTCCCGGGCCTCCTGAGCCGAGCGAGCGGATCGTGCGGTCGAGCATGCGGTTCGACTGCTGGGCGGCGGCGCGCATCTCGCCCGCGCCGAGCGCCGCGATCTCGCCGACGCGGGCCGCGAACTCGGGGGAGCGCGGGTCGAGTCCGGAGAGCGAGCCCACGTACTCGACGGCCCGGCGGGACATCTCCGTACAGGTGGCCTCGTCCATCGGCACCAGACCTGCGGCCTGTTCGGCGCGGACCGCGGGAACGGGCTCGGGCGGGGTGAGGACGAGCGGGGTGTCGTGCTCCGGCGGTGTCAGGGCCATCGTCCTTCTCGGGTCCTGGGGCGTGGTCATGCGGTGTCCCCCTGGTCGCGGGCCCGCGAGGCCATCTCGCGCAGCACCTTGCCGGTGGGCACGGGTGCCTGGCGGACTCCGCTCAGCGTCTGGTTGAGGTAGGCGGCGTGCTGGTCGGTCGCGGTGGTGAACTCGTTCGCCGCGCCCTGCGGGCGGAAGCCGTGGCGGACCACGAGCCTGCGCAACTCCGGGTCCGTGGAGAGGAGTTCGCCGAGTGCCCGGCCGTTCGCGGTGATCGGTACGAGGGTGTGGTCGCTGTTGACCGTGGTGTCCGGGTAGAGGACGACGAGGTCCCCCATCGGGCGGCCGGCCAGAAGCTGTGCGGCGACCTGCGACTCGTACACCAGGACGAGCGGATTGCCGACGCCGCTGACGAAGTCCCGGAAGGGGGCGTCCGAGCCGGACTGCTGGGCGCCCTGCACCTGGATGAGCTTGCGCAGGAGCGGGGCCGTGCGGGTGACGGCTGCCTTGTCGTTCGCGACGCGTCCGCCGTCGGCGACGTAGCTCGCGGCGGCGAGGTAGAGGGCGCCGGAGTTGGAGGCGAGCGGGTCGGTGGAGGTGATGAAGAGGGTGCCGCTCAGCTCGGCGTGCCCGGCGGAGCCCTTGAGCTGCTGCCAGGTCCGGTCGGCGCGGGCCGCCGCGAGGTAGGCGTCCATCTTCAGGGTGCCGCTCGTGCCGCGCGGGCCGAGGGTCGCCAGGCCGTTCCCGGCGAGGACCCGGGCGGCGGCGCTGTGGGCGACGACGACGAGCGGCGAGTAGAAGGGCCGCAGGGGGGCGGTCGTCGCCGTGTCCGCGCCCTGCTTCTGGCCCTTCGCGCGGAGCTGGTCGGCCGGCCCTTTGGAGGATGGGAAGGCGAAGTCGTAGCCTTCGAGGGGCAGTTCCTCCATGTCCCAGGACCCGGAGGTCTCGGTGCCCACGGTGAAGCCCTTCGCGGCCAGGGCCTTCACCACCTGCGGGTCGGCGAAGAACTCCGCCTTCTCCGACCCGATGACTCCTCGCACGGTCTTCGTTGCCGTGCCCGTGTCCTTGTCGCCGCCCGTCACGAGGACGGCGGCCACGCCGCCGAGGAGAAGGACGGCCAGGACGATTCCCAGGATGCGTCTCACGCGGGCAGCGTGCTCGCGGAAACCCACATTCCAGGGGGAGTTGGGTGTACGGGGTGTGAAGGAGCGATCCCGGTACCGAACCGGAGGAGGACGTACCGTGAAGCCCCGCGGACTCGCAGGGGTGGGTGGCGCCCGGTCCGCGCGGTTCGTGGCGCGCGGACCGGGGCCGTCAGGGGGTGCCGGCCGCGGCCAGGGTGGCTTCGCCGGCCAGTGCCGCGGTGTGCGCGTCCATGCGCCCGGCGGCGAGGATCGCGGCGGCCGTGTCGGGCCGGGAGGCGGCGACGAGCAGGGCGCGGCCCGCGAGGGCGTGCGCCTTGTGGTGCAGGTCCCGCGAGGGCGAGCCGCTCAGGCCCGCGTGGCGCGCGGGCGGCGTGCCGCGCAGCCGCGCCACCTGGCGGGCGATCTGCTCGCCGGCCTCCGTGTCGCCGAGTTCGTCGGTGACGGCGAGGAGGGCGGACAGGTGTCCGGCGAGCTGGATGTCCAGCTCCTCCTCGCGGGAGCGGTGCGGGTACGCGTCGTGGGCGTCGTCGGTCATCCGGTGGACCGACTTGGGGCGGATCGGTTCGTACATGGGATGGCCTCCTCAGCGTTCTGGAGCCATCCTAGCTTAGATTCCGTCTAAAGTTGAGTGAAGTCCGGGTGGGGTGGGACGGGCGCGTGGGCCGGGCGCGCGCCTCAGGGCTGGCTGTAGCCGTCCAGGAAGCGCCCGATCCGGGTCACCGCGTCCGCCAGGTCCGCCGCCGCCGGCAGCGTGACGATCCGGAAGTGGTCCGGCTCGCGCCAGTTGAAGCCCGTCCCGTGCACCACCATGATCTTCTCGGCCCGCAGCAGGTCCAGGACCATCTGCCGGTCGTCCTTGATCTTGTAGACGTTCGGGTCGAGACGCGGGAAGAGGTACAGCGCGCCCTTCGGCTTCACGCACGTCACGCCCGGGATCTGGGTCAGCAGCTCGTATGCCGTGTCCCGCTGCTCCAGGAGCCGCCCGCCCGGCAGCACCAGGTCCTCGATCGACTGCCGGCCCTGCAGCGCGGCGGCCACCGCGTGCTGCGCCGGCATGTTCGCGCAGAGGCGCATGTTGGCGAGGATCGTCAGGCCCTCGATGTACGAGGACGCGTGGTGCTTCGGGCCGCAGACCGCGAGCCAGCCCGAGCGGAACCCGGCCACCCGGTAGTTCTTGCTCATCCCGTTGAAGGTGAGGCAGAGGAGGTCGGGGGCGACGGCGGCGGTCGGGGTGTGCGTGGCGCCGTCGTAGAGGATCTTGTCGTAGATCTCGTCCGAGCAGACCACGAGGTTGTGCCGCCGGGCGATCTCCGTCAGGGAGCGGAGCATCTCGTCGTCGTAGACCGCGCCGGTCGGGTTGTTCGGGTTGATGATCACGATCGCCTTGGTGCGGTCGGTGATCTTCCGCTCGATGTCGGCGAGGTCCGGCATCCAGTCGGCCTGCTCGTCGCAGCGGTAGTGCACGGCCGTACCGCCCGCGAGCGAGACCGACGCGGTCCACAGCGGGTAGTCCGGGGCCGGGACGAGGACCTCGTCGCCGTCGTCGAGCAGCGCCTGCATCGACATCTGGATCAGCTCCGAGACGCCGTTGCCGAGGTAGATGTCCTCGACGGAGAGCGGGATGCCCTTGGTCTCGTAGTGGCTCATCACCGCGCGGCGGGCCGAGAGCAGCCCCTTCGCGTCGCCGTAGCCGTGCGCCTCGGAGAGGTTCCGCAGCACGTCCTCGAGGATGGCGGGCGGGCACTCGAAGCCGAAGGCGGCCGGGTTTCCGGTGTTGAGCTTGAGGATGCGATGACCCGCGGCCTCAAGCCGCATCGCCTCTTCGAGCACCGGACCCCGGATTTCGTAACAGACGTTGGCGAGCTTCGTGGACTGGATCACCTGCATGACGAGAGCTTACGGCGGGGTGGGCCGGGACGCCTCGTGTTTTGGGACACGTCGGACACGGAGGACGGTCGCGGCGCAGGTCGGGGGTGGGGGAGGCGCTCGAATCGCGGAGCGGCCGGGCGGGGCCGGACGGGGTCTACGGGCGGGCCGGGCGGGGGCCGGGCAGGCCGGCAGGCAGGAGCGGGCGGGGGCCGGGCAGGCCGGCAGGCAGGAGCGGGCGGGCCGTCGGGCGGGACCCGGTGTGACCCGTGTCGCACCAGGTGTGTCGTGATCCCTACAATCCGGGCTCATGAGCCACCACGTCTCCGGAGCCGCCGCACCCCCGCCCGGCCGCCGCCGTCACGCCCCCGCACGCCGCGGCCGGGCGGGCGTCTGGCTGCTCGCCGCGGGCGGCGTCGCGGTCCTCGGCATCGGCGCCGCGCTGCTCGCCGGAGGCGGCGACGGCGGCGGGGCGGGCTCGCCCGACGGCGGCGCGAACGACGGGCCGCCCGCACTGATCCAGGCGGACCCGACCGGCGGCCCCGGCGCCTCCGGCTCCCCGGAGCCCACCGGGGCCGACGGGCGGGAGACCGGCGGGGACGGGGCCGGCGGTACGGACCCCTCCGCCTCGCCGACGGCGTCGGAGCCGGGCGCGTCGACCGAGCCGTCCGGGGCCGGAGACGGTACGACCGACCCCGCGGCCGTACCGACGGGAGAGGCCTCCGCCGACGGCGACCAGGAGGACAAGCCGGGGCGGGGCCGGGGACAGACCAAGCGGCCGAGGTAGGAGGACGTAGCTGGGCCCCGAGTCGCACCGGGAGCCCGAGGCCGGTCCGGGACCTCAGGCGCCGGGGCGGCCGGCGGAATAGGGGTCCCCGGCCCGCCGGGATAGGTTGGCCCGTCATGTGGGTTCTGAGTGCTTCCGGATGCCGGTGGCTGGGTGCGGCCGGTGCTCTCGGCGTCGCCGTGGGCGGCTGGGCCGCCGGGACGCTGCCGGTACGCGGCGGCTGGGGGCTGTGGGAGCCGCGCGGCTCCGCGCTCACCCTGGCCGGCGCCGTCCTCGCGTACCTCGGCCTGACCCTGCTCGTCGCCGCCTGGTGGCGCTACGGCGTCCTCCTCGCCCGGGGCGCGCGGGACGGCGTGCTCGCCACCCTCGCCTGCTGGACCGCGCCGCTGCTCCTCGCCCCGCCCCTGTACAGCGCGGACGTCTACAGCTACATCGCGCAGGGCGCCATGGTCCTCGAAGGGCACGACGTGTACGGCGGCGGGCCCTCGCTCCTCGGCCCCGACCAGCTCGGGGCGGACGCGGCGGCGAGCGTCGGCGGCAACTGGACCGACACCCCCGCGCCGTACGGACCCGTCTTCCTGCTCCTCGCCGCCGCGGTGGTCGAGGTGACCGGCGGGGCCGTCGTGCCCGCCGTCCTCGGGATGCGGCTGATCGCCCTGGCCGCGCTCGCCCTCGTCGTCTGGGCCGTACGCGGACTCGGCGGCGGTCCCGGCGGCCGTGCGGGCGCGGTCTGGCTGGCCGCCCTCAATCCGCTCCTCCTGATCCACGTCGTCGGGGGCATGCACAACGACGGCCTGATGATCGGCCTCGTGCTCGGCGGCGTGCTCCTCGCCACGCGCGGGCGGTGGGTGCTCGGCTGTGTCCTCGTCGGCTTCGCGATGATGATCAAGTCGCCGGCGGCGGTCGCGCTGCTCTTCATCGGCGTGATGATCGCGCGCGGGGACGGCGGCGTACGGGGCCTGGCCAAGGGCCTCGTGCTTCCGGGGGCCGTCGCGGGCGCGGTGGCGGCGGCGGCGACGGTGCTGGCCGGGACCGGGTTCGGGTGGCTGCGTACCCAGAGCGTCGCCGGTTCGATCCACACCGCGCTGTCGGTGACCAGCGATCTCGGCCTCGGACTCGGGCTGCTCGTCGGGGACGACCCCGACCCCGTGAAGGGCCTCGTGCAGAAGCTCGGCCTGCTCGTCGCCCTCGCCCTCATCGCGTGGCTCGCGTGGCGGTCGTGGAAGGGAGCCCTCGACCCGGTCCTCGGACTCGGCCTCTCGCTGGTGGCGCTCGTCGCCCTGTCGCCGATGGTGCAGCCCTGGTACCTGCTGTGGGGGACGGCCGTCGTCGCGGCGGTCGCCTGGCGGGGGCGGGCCGGACAGGTCCTCGCCGTGCTCTCGGCGGCCCTCGTCTACGAGACGGCACCCTCGGGGCACACCCCCTGGTACGGCTTCGTCCTCGCGGGCGTCGTCCTGGCCCTCGGTCTCGTATGGCTCCGGCGGGACCCGTGGCCCGCCGCCGTGCCGGCCACCGAGCGCCTGTCGCCGGACGGCACCGCACGGGTCTCCTGAGAGCCGATAGCCTCCGGCGCATGACGCGTGCCTGGATCCTGCCCGTTCTGTTGCTGCTCTGCGGTGCGCTCGTCGCGGCCGGCCGGGCCGCCGGAGGGAGCCCCGGCACGGCCCTGGGCCTCCTGCTGCTGTTCGTGCTGCTCGCCGCCGCCACCTCGCCCCTGGTCTTCCCGAGGTCGACCGGGGCGGCGGAGGCCCGCCGTCGCGCGGAGGCCGACGGCCGTCCGATCGTCTACTGGCGGCCGGGCTGCGTGTTCTGCCTCCGCCTCCGCCTGCGTCTCGGCGTCCGCGCACGCCGGGCGCACTGGGTCGACATCTGGCGCGACCCGGAGGCGGCGGCGGTGGTACGCGCGGCCACCGGCGGCGACGAGACCGTGCCCACCGTCGTCGTGTCCGGCCGCGCCCACGTCAACCCGGACCCGGCCTGGGTGCGCGAGCAGCTCGCCCGCTAGCCGATCCGTCCCGGTCCATCCCGAGGGGGCGGTGGTCACTGCGGTTCGCGGGCTGCTTCCACTGCCTCCCGGACGTCCGGGTCCGGGTCGTCGGCGAGGCCGTCAAGGAGTTCGGTGACCCCTGGCGTGGACCAACGGGCGACCGCCCACACCAGGTCCTCCCGCACGCCGGGGTCGGGGTGGGCGGCGAGGCGGCCCAACCGGGCGAGCGGGCCGCGCCGACGCATCCCGAACCAGTGCAGTGCCTCCCGCAGCGCGGCGGGGTCCTCGGGGTCACCGGCTTCGACCCGGGCGAGCAGCACCTTCGCGGGTGGCGGCGGACCGTCCAGCGGATGCGGCAACCGCTCGCGCAGGCGACGCGCCCCGTACCCGCCGCGCACGCGGCACCCGAAACAGGTGCAGGGGCGCACACCGTGCGCGTCCGGCAGGTACCGCCAGCCCGTCACCTGCGGCGCGGTGCGGACCCGGTGCACCTCGCGCGGCCGGATCGCCCGGGGGACGAACACCTCCCACCCGCGCGGGTCCTCCAGGGCCGCGATCCGCCGCACCGCCTCTGCCGCGGAGACGGCGGCCTGCGCATCCCGCGCCCGGTCGGTATAGCGTCCGACCAGCACGTCCTGGGCGTCGTCGAGCCGCACGTGGACCGCCACGAGCCCGCCCCGGCTGCCGAAACGGGCCAGCTCGCGCAGCCATTGGTGGGTGAGGGTGTACGACGGCAGGACCGGGAAGCAGTAGACCCCCCGCGCGCCGCCCTGTCCGCGGCCGGCCGCCCGGATCCCAGACCGCCGGATGCGCGGCGCGTTCGCCGCCGAGGTCAAGTGCACGAACATCGCCATGACATGGGATGTTAGGTGGCCCGTTCCACGGCATCGCCCGGGCGTATGGCAAGGGCACGTCGGATGTCAGTACCGGATGGCACCGTTCGGGCATGAGCAGCGCATCTTTCGACTGGTACGAGTTCCTGGGACGGTGGCAGGACGAGTGGGTTCCGCGCGCGGACGCGGACGAGGACCCGGAGGAGGACCCGGACGCGGGGATCCCCGCCGGTCCCGGCAGGCCGGGGGCCGACGAGGCGGCCATCGCCGCGGCCGAGGAGCGGCTCGGGCGGCGGCTTCCGCCCTCGTACCGGGAGTTCCTGGCCGCGAGCGATGGGTGGCACGTCGACCAGACGGCCGCGATCCACCGGCTCGGGGGCGCCGCGGACATCGACTGGTTCCGGGATCCGTTCGACATGACCTCGCTGTACGAGCAGGGTCTGGGCGACGACCCCCGCGAGGAGGACGTCCTGTTGGCCGGCATGTGGCGGCGGGCACTGCGGCTTGAGACCGACTCCGACATGTCGCACGCCCTGCTCGACCCGGGCGACAGCGACGAGGACGGCGAGTGGGCGCTCTACGTGTACAAGGGCTGGAGCGGTGAAATGCCCGACCGCTACGCCTCGTTCCGCGCGTACATGGAGGCCATGTACCGCCGCTTCCACGCCGACCGGGCGGCGCAGACCGACTTCGTGAACGCGACCACGCTCGCCCAGGACGCCCACGTGGACGAGGCGCGCCTCCTTGCCCTGCGCGGACGGTACGAGGAGGCCTTGCCGCTCCTTGAGGAGGCGTTCTCCTTCGGGAGGCCGCGCAGCGCCGTCCTGCTGAGCCAGCTCAGGCAGCTGCTCGCTCCGGGCGGCTCCCAGGGCTACGGCCACCTGGTGGCGGACCCGCTGTACCAGCCGGAGATCCTGCCCCTGGAGGCCGTGGCGCAGGCGAACGGCCGGGGGTGGTCGGGCGGGGACGAGCAGTGGCTGCGGATGATGGTCGCCCGGGGGGTCGCCCCGGAGACCGCCGGGGCCGTGCTGGGCGGCATGCGGGACGGCACCCACCGGTACGCGCCCGCCGGTCCGTGGGGCCGGGCCGTCGCCGAGGCCCGGGAGGCGGCCCGCTGGGGCGCGACCGATGCCGCGTGGCACGTGCTGCGGGACGCGCTGCCGCTGTGGGAGGCGCCCGGACCCCTGATGGTCGTCCCGCTCGGTCTGCTCGCCGACCCCGTCCTGGGGCCGCTGATCACTCCGGAGCGCGGGCGGGAGATCCTCGCGACACCGCGGGCCGGGGAGACGGGACCCGCTCCCGAGCCGGTTCCCGATCTGGATCCGCCGGGCCTCGCCTGGCTGGCGGGGCCGTTCAGGTACGGGCAGCCGCTCGACGGCTACCGCTGCGTCTGGGTCGAGGGGGCCGACCCCGCCGGCCTGCCCGCCCTGATCGGCGAGGAGGGCGCCGAACTGAGCGCGCCCGTCGATCTGTCGAGGTCTTTCCGGCGGGCGCCCCAGCCGCACGAGCGGGAGGGCGTGGAACTCTGGGAGGACCGGGCCGTCGTCGCCGTCGGCCGTACGGCTGAAGGGTGGGCCTTCGCCTTCGACGGGCCCTCCCACCGCCACCTGCACGGCCTGTTCCTGTCCCCGGCCGCGGCCGCCTCCACGTCCGGCCGCGCGGTGGTGGTGTGGTGCGACCCGAGGCGCCCGTCCCCGGACGATCCGACGGCCTTCCACGTGTCGGTGGCCGAACACGGCCAGGAGCTCTACGCCTTCACCGTGCGGGGTACGGAGATCCAGCGCTCCGGCGCGATACCCGAGGCCCTGGATCCCGCACGGCTGTTCCGCCCGCAGGACACCGGTCCCGACAACGAACGGCGGGCACTGGAGGCCCTGCACACCGAACTCGGTCTCTCGCTGCCCCGCTTCGCGCTGACCCGGGGCAGGCTCCGTACCCTCACCACACGGTCCTGGGCCCGGGCACCCCGCACGGGCGAGAGCTTCGCCTACGCCAGATTCGTGCTGCACCGCCCTGGGGGAAAGCTTTAGCGCCCGACCGGTGTGCGGCGGATCGTGCGGCCCGCGAGGGTGTCCGTCCGCCGGCCGTCCTCGATCACGAACCTGCCGTCGACCAGGACGTGCGGGATGCCCACCGGCAAGGCGCGCGGTGCGGTGTACGTCGCGCCCGACGCCACCGTCTCCGGGTCGAAGAGGACCAGGTCCGCCACGAAGCCCTCGCGGATCCGGCCCCGGTCCGGGAGGCGGAGGCGGGCCGCCGGGCGGGAGGTGAGGTGGGCGACGCACTCCTCCAGGGAGAGGACGCCGAGCTCGCGCACGTACCGCCCGAGGTACTCGGGAAACGTGCCGTACGCGCGCGGGTGCGGCTTCAGGCCCCGCAGGATGCCGTCCGAGCCGCCCGTGTGCACCCTGTGCCGCATGATCGCCCGGACGTTCTCCTCGTGGCCCACGTGCTGCAGGATCGTCGTCCCGAGGCGGTCGTCGAGCAGGAGCCGGCGGGCCGTCGCCCAGCCGTCCAGGCGGCGGCCCGTGAAGCCGGCGAGGCCGGGGCCCGTCACGCCCGCGATCTCGATCGTGTTCCAGTCCACCGGCACGCCGTGGCAGCCGTCGGAGCCGGTGACTTCGAGGTGGTGGCGGATCCGCTCGGCCGTCTCCTCGTCCCGCAGCCGCGCGAGCACCGCCTCCGGGCCGCCCTCGCTCGCCCAGCCGGGAAGCAGGGCCACCAGGGTCGTACAGCCGGGGGTGTACGGGTACGTGTCCAGGCTGATGTCCGCACCCGCGTCGAGGGCCCCGTCCAGGAGGGCGAGGAGCTCGGAGGCCCTGCCCTCGTTCACGCCGAAGTTCATCGTGGCGTGGGTGAGGTGGAGCGCGCAGCCCGCGTCGCGGGTGAGCCGCACCATCGCCTCGTACGCCTCAAGGGCTCCCGCCCCGTACGAGCGGTGGTGCGGGCAGTAGTAGCCGCCGTACTCGGCCACCACCCGGCACAGTTCGGTGAGTTCGGCATCGGGCGCGTACATCCCCGGCGTGTACGTCAGGCCGGACGACATGCCGACCGCCCCCTGCTCAAGGCCCTCGGCGACGAGCCGCCGCATCCGGTCGAGCTCCGCCCCGGTGGCGGCGCGGTCCTCCCAGCCGACGGCCAGCATCCGCACCGTGCCCTGGGGGACCAGGTACGCGGCGTTCACGGCGATGCCCCGGCCGCCGTGCGCGCGGTCCAGACGGTCCAGGTACTCGCCGACCGACCGCCAGTCGAAGTCGACGTCCTCGCCGTACCCGTTCCAGCCGGTGATCGCCGTGCGCACCTGCGAGAGCGTGCGGTCGTCGACCGGCGCGTACGACAGGCCGTCCTGGCCCAGGACCTCCAGGGTCACGCCCTGCGCGGCCTTCGCGCTGTGGTCCGGGTCGCGGAGCAGCGCGAGGTCGCTGTGGGCGTGCATGTCGATGAAACCGGGGGAGAGCACGAGGCCCTCCGCGTCCAGGACACGGCGGCCCGTCGGGCGCTGGCAGCCGGCCGCCGCGCCCTCCTGCACGATCGCGGCGATCCGGCCGCCGGCGACCGCCACGTCGGCCCGGTAGGACGGGCCGCCGGTGCCGTCGACGACCTCGGCGTCGCGGATGACCAGATCCATGGCTGCCTCCCCGGCTTCCGTGAGATGTCAGAAGAACGTGCGGATGTGGTCGACCACCGTGCCGTCGGCCTCGACGAGCGGGATCAGCTGCCACTTGTCGAAGGACGTGCAGGGGTGCGAGAGCCCCATGCCGACCCAGTCGCCGACCTCCAGGTCCGCCCCCGGCGCGGTGGCGAGCCAGGCGTGCTGGTCGGAGAGGCCCGAGACGGTGACGCCCTCCGCCGCGCGGATCTCGCCCGTACGGGCGTCGCGGACCACCTGCGCCTCCGGGAGGTGCAGGTCGTGAGCGGCGTCGCGCTTGCCCGCGTTGGTGAAGGCCTGCTCGGCGGACGGCCGGGAGACGACCTGCGACCACAGCCGGAACGCGGGTTGCAACGCGCCCTCCTCGGGGATCCGGTTGAAGGGGGTCCTCTCGCGGTACTGGCCGTCGTCGTGCGAGACGTACGCGCCGGAGCGCAGCAACTTCAGGACGGGCAGCGACAGTCCGGGGATCTCCTCGAAGACCTCGGCGACCGCGTCGAACCACTCGCTGCCGCCCGCGCTCACCACGATCTCGCCGACCGAGGGGTCGAAGCGGCCGGCCTTGTCGAAGTCCGCCGCGAGCCCCACGAGCCGGTGCAGCCACTCCCGTACGCGCTCGGCGTCGGCACCCGGCATCGTGCCCTCGTACCCCGCCACGCCGACGAGCCGCAGCGTGGCGACGCCCCCGACCGCGTCGGCGACGGCCGCGCACTCCGCCTCGGTCCGTGCGCCCGTGCGCCCGTTCGCGCCGGCGGCCAGCTCCACGACGACGTCCACGGGGCGGGCCGCGCCCGCCGCGCGCAGGGCCTCGTCCATCAGCTCGACGCCGCGCACGGAGTCGACGTAACAGAGGAAGCGGAAGTCCGGGTCGGCGTCGAGTTCGGCGGCGAGCCAGCGCAGGGCGGCGGCGTCGACGAGCTCGTTGGCGAGGAAGATCCGCGCGATGCCGTGGGCCCGGTAGACGCGCGCCTGATGGGGCACGGCGGCGGTGATGCCCCACGCGCCGTGCTCCAGCTGCCGGTCGAAGAGCTGGGGGGCCATCGAGGTCTTGCCGTGCGGGGCGAACGCGAGCCCGTGCCGTTCGGCGTAGGTCTCCAGGAGACGCAGATTGTGCTCGACGGACTCGGCGGAGAGGGCGAGGACGGGGGTGGTGTAGCCGCCGGTGAAGAGGTTGCGCCGCTGGGCCGAGAGCTCGCCGACGGTCAGGCCCTCGGCGTCCGGGGGCAGTCCCTTGAAGCGGTGGTCGACGCGCTCGTCGGCCAGGTCAGGCGTCTCGTCCGCCGGATCGGGCGTCGCGTCGGCCGGGTCGGGCGTCTCGTTCGCCGGGTCGGGCATGAGGCCTCCTCGTCGTGGGCGCTGCAGGCGTTGCGGAATATGCAACGGTCATTGCGCATATTGCTCAGTGCTGTCTAACATCCGGGCCGAGGGCCGGTCAATGGACCCGTCCCGCAGCCCCGCAGCAGCCACAGGGAGCCGAGAGTGAGCGGACACGCGCCCCCGGACGTGGTGTGCGTCGGCGAGTCCATGGTCACCTTCCTTCCCGTCCGGCCGGGCCGCCTCGCCGACGTCCCCGCCTTCACCCGCGCGATCGGCGGCGCCGAGTCCAACGTCGCCTGCGCGCTCGCCGCCGCGGGACACCGCGTGAAGTGGGTCGGTCGCGTCGGCCGGGACGGGTTCGGCGACCACCTGGTGGAGACGATCGGCGCGTACGGCGTCGACGTCCGGGCCGTGGACCGCGACCCGGACCGGCCGACCGGGGTCTACTTCCGTACGGCCGACGACAGGGCCACCGGCGCCCACGAGGTCGCCTACTACCGGACGGGGTCGGCCGCCTCTGCCATGTCGCCCGCCACCGTCCCCTACGACTCCGTCGCCGACGCGCGGATCCTGCACCTCACCGGGATCACGGCCGCCCTGTCGGCGGACTGTCTCGCGGTGCTCCGGGACCTCACCGCGCCGCGGCCCGGCCGCCCGCTCGTCTCGTTCGACGTCAACCACCGGCCCGGGCTGTGGCGGGACGGAGCCGGGGCGGCCGCTGACGTGCTGCTCGAACTGGCGCGGCGGGCGGATCTCGTCTTCGTCGGCGCGGACGAGGCGGAGACGCTGTGGGGAGTGGGTGAGCCGGGGGCGATCCGGGCGGTGCTGCGGGAGCCCGCGGTGCTCGTGGTGAAGCGGGGTGGCGAGGGGGCGGTCGTGTTCGAGCGCTGCGCGGCCTCCTTCCCCACCCCGCCCCTTCCCGAACCGGGGGCTCTGCCCCCGGACCCCCGCGCCTCGAACTCCCCCCACGCCCTTGCGGACGCGGGGGGACCCCCGGGCGGGGCTGAGTTCTCCGTCCCCGCCCCCCGCGTCGACGTCGTCGCCCCCGTCGGCGCGGGCGACGCCTTCGCCGCCGGGTTCCTCTCCGCCACCCTCCGCGGACTCGACACGCGGACCCGGCTCCGCCACGGCCACCTCATGGCCGCCGCCGCCCTCACCGTCCCCGCCGACCTGGCCACGCCTCCCCGCCGCGCCCACGCCGACCGGCTGGCCGCGCTCGACGAGGCCGCCTGGGGCACACTTCACCTCGGCCCCGGCTGGACCGGGGACGACCAGGAGGTACGTACGCCATGAGCCAGACCGTCGACCGGGCGCTCAGCATCCTGCCGCTGCTCGCCCAGGGCCCCGCCGACCTCGGCCAGGTCGCCGAGCGGCTCGGTGTCCACAAGTCCACGGCCCTGCGCCTGCTGCGCACCCTCCACGAGCACGGGCTCGTCCACCGGCAGCAGGACCAGCGCTACCGCCTCGGCGCCCGGCTCTTCGCCCTCGCGCAGGAGGCCGTCGAGAACCTCGACATCCGCGAGATCGCCCATCCCTACCTCACGGCCCTCAACGAGCGCATCGGGCACACCGTCCACCTCGCCGTGTACGAGGAGGGCGAGGTCGTCTACATCGACAAGGTCGAGAGCCGCTACCCGGTCCGCATGTACTCCCGCATCGGCAAGCCCGTCGCGATCACCGTCGCCGCCGTCGCCAAGCTGCTCCTCGCCGACCTGCCGGAGCCGGAGCGCCGAGCCGTCGCCGTGAAGCTCGACTACCCCCCGTACACGTCCCGTTCGACCCCGAACGCCGCCGCCTTCCTCAAGGAGCTGGCGACCGTACGCGAACAGGGCTGGGCCACCGACCTGGGCGGCCACGAGGAGTCCATCAACTGCGTCGGCGCCCCCATCCGCGGCGCCGACGGGCGCGTCGTCGCCGCCATGTCGGTCTCGGCGCCCAACGTGGTCGTCACCGCCGAGGAACTCCTCTCCCTCCTCCCGCAGGTGCGCGGCACCGCGGACGCCATCAGCCGCGAGTACTCCGGCGAAGCCCCGACGAAGGAAGCCAGCGCATGACCCTCGAGAAGATCGCCCTCACCCCTCCCACGCACACCACCCCGCCCGCGAAGTTCTCGCACGGTGTGAGGAAGGGCAACATCCTCCAGGTCGCCGGCCAGGTCGGCTTCCTGCCGGCCGTCGAAGGACAGCCCCCGACGGTCGCGGGCCCGAGCCTGCGCGAACAGACCCTCCAGACCTTCGCCAACGTCAAGGCGATCCTGGAGGAGGGCGGCGCGAGCTGGGACGACGTCATGATGACGCGCGTCTACCTCACCGACGTGGACCACTTCGCCGAGATGAACGAGATCTACAACCAGTACTTCGAGGAGCAGGGCCTCAAGGCCCCGGCCTCCGCCCGTACGACCGTGTACGTCGGCCTGCCGGCCGGCCTCCTCATCGAGATCGACGCGCTCGCGGTCCTCGGCTGAGACCCGTGGCAGGGCGCCCCGGCGGTGGACCGCCGGGGCGCCCTGTCACGTACGTGCCGTCAGGCCGTGCAGTACTGGGCCTGCTTGCCGATCGAGCGGTACATGCAATCCGCGTTCTCCAGGAGCTGGAGGACCGCGTCGCGGTTGCGGCTCGTCTCGCGCTCGATGACCTCGTCGGGCGGGTAGAAGCCGCCGCCCGAGGACGACGCCGGGTACATCTCGAACGTGTAGCCGAAGATCCGGTGCACGCCCCAGAGGTAGTCGTCGATCGAGCCGTCCGTGATGTACAGGTCGCTGGACTGCTCGGGCGTGTAGCCGTTGCTCGCGGCCATCTTCCCGCCGACGGTCGCGAAGGCGTCCCGGTCGTCCTGCGTCATGCCCGGCGCGGTGTTCGCCGTGGTGTAGCCGAAGGGCCAGAGCACCAGCTCGCTGTACGTGTGGAAGTCGATGGCCGCGGTGATCTGCTGCTTCCCGCCGACCACCCGGCCGCGCACGAAGTCGGAGACGACCTTCACCTCGGGGGCCGACTCGGGGGCCGTGCCCCGGTAGGTCTCCGAGCTCTTGGAGCCGGAGGAGCCGCCGCAGCAGCCCCACTTGTAGTTCCAGTTCCGGTTCATGTCGGTGCCGATGTACGAGGAACCGGAGTTGGGCTGCCGGTTCTTGCGCCAGCTGCGGTACGAGCCGGAGGCGATGTCGTACTCGCCGCCGTCCGGGTTGAGGTCCGGGATGATCCAGATCTCGCGGCCGTTCACGGCGTTGGTGACCCTGGAGTCCGTGCCGTAGCCCGCGCCGAGTTCGCGCAGGAGGTAGAGCGCCATCTCGACGGTGAGGTGCTCGCGGGCGTGCTGGTGGTGGGTGAAGAGGACCTCGGGCTCGCTCTCGTCGGTGGCGACGTTGTCGCTGATCTTGATGGCGACGATGTCCCGGCCCTGGTACGACTTCCCGATCACCTGCTTGCGCATGATGGACGGGTAGGCGGCGAGGCGCTGGTCGATCTCCGTGTTCATCTCCGCGTAGTTGTGGTACCTCGCGTCGGCGGAGGGGAAGTCGAGCGCACCGAGGCCGTGGTCGTGGGCGTCGCCCTCGGCCGTGCGGTTCGGCGGGCCGGGCAGGGCGACCGGCTTGTAGCCGAGCGCCTTGAGGTTCTTCAGCTGCTCGGTGTTGGCGCTGACGACGACCGAGCGTGCGTCGACCTCGTCGATCGAGACGCCGGTGGCCGTGAGCGCGCTGCGGGCGGCCGGGGTGGAAGGTCCGGCGACCTCGTACTGCCGGATCACCTCCTCGGCGCCGGCGGCGATGCGGGCGGCGGTCGTCGCCGGGTCGGCCCCGGCGGGTGTGGTGAGGGCGGAGAGGGGCGCCGCGAGGGCGAGCGCCACGAGGGCCGCGAGGGTGGCGGACCTTCTGGCGCGGGTGGGACGTCGCATGTCGTCTCCTGGGTGGGGAGTGTGGGGGTGTGCGACAAACTCGTGCGGGTGTCCGCGGCACATGGTGGGGCCATGTCATGGACCGGTCAAGATGACAGTTCGGCCATGCTGTCCCCGTGGGGACCCTCATCGGCAGATACGTCATCGAACACAAGTTAGGCGGAGGCGGTATGGGCACCGTCTATCTGTCGCGATCGCGTGGCGGGCGTGCCGTCGCCGTCAAAGTGGCGCGGCCGGAACTCGCCGCCGACCCCTCCTTCCGCGCCCGCTTCCGCGCCGAGGTCGCCGCCGCCCGGCAGGTCGGCGGCTTCCACACCGCGCAGGTCGTCGACGCCGACCCCGACGCCGAGGCGCCCTGGCCCGCCACCGCCTGCATCCCCGGCCCCACCCTCTCGGCGCTCGTCACCGCCCAGGGCCCGATGGGCGAGGAGCGGCTCCGCTCGCTCGCGGCCGCGCTCGCCGAAGCCCTGGAAGCCATCCACGCCTGCGGGCTGGTCCACCGCGACCTCAAGCCCGGCAACATCGTCATGGCCCCGGACGGGCCGCGCGTCCTCGACTTCGGCATCGCCCGCGCGGTCGAGTCGACCCGGCTCACCGCCACCGGCACGGCCTTCGGCACCCCCGGCCACCTCGCCCCCGAACAGGCCCTCGGCGAGGAGGTCACGGGCGCCGCCGACGCCTTCGCCCTGGGCGCCGTACTCGTCGCCGCGGCGGGCGGGCGCCCCTTCGGCGACGGTACGCCGAGGGGTGTGCCGTCGCCCGTACAGGATGCGGCTCCGGCGCCCGTACCGGATCTGGCACCGGCGCCCGTACGAGATGTGCCACCGCTGCCCGCTCTGCCCACCGTGCCGGCGGAGCCGCCCCCGCCCGCACCCGTGCTCGTCGCCGCCGACGGGGCCCGCGGAGTGATCGCCGATGCCGATGAGTCGTCACGCTGTACGACGGCTCGGCCTACGACTGAGAGGTCAACGGCCGCTCCGCCCTCGGTGGCGCCGCCGGGAGGAAGAGAGGCCGGCGGCGCCACCGTTTCGTGCTGACGTGCTGACGTGCTGACGTGCGGTTACGGCAGGTTGTGGACGTGCGGGCCCACCGCGTTCGACCAGGCGTTGCCGGCCGTCGCGTCCCAGTTGGTCGACCAGGTCATCGCGCCGCGCAGCGACGGCCAGGTCTGGGCCGGCTTGAAGGTGCCGCAGCCGGTGCCCCTGGTGAGGCAGTCGAGCGCGTTCTTCACGATCTGCGGGTCGACGTAGCCGCTGCCCGCGCCACGGGTGGAGGCGGGCACGCCCAGGCCGACCTGGGACGGGGCGAGGCCGCCCTGAAGCTGGATGCAGGCGAGCGCGGTGAGGAAGTCCACCGAGCCCTGGCTGTACACCTTGCCGTCGCAGCCCAGCATCGAACCGCTGTTGTAGTACTGCATGTTGACCACCGTGAGGATGTCCTTCACGGCGAGCGCGGTCTTGAAGTACTCCGTGCCGGTGTTCTGCATGTCGATGGTCTGCGGGGCCATCGTCAGGACCATGGTGGAGCCCGCCTTGGCGGAGAGCTGGCGGAGCGCCTTGGTCAGGTAGGTGGAGTTGATGCCGTGCTCGAGGTCGATGTCGACGCCGTTGAAGCCGTACTCCTGCATGAGGGCGTACGCGCTGTTCGCGAAGGCGGTCGCCGAGGCGTCACTGTTGATCGTGACGTTCCCCTTCTCGCCGCCGACCGAGATGATGACCGACTTGCCCGCGGCCTTCTTCGCGGCGATGTCGGCCTTGAAGTCGGCGACCGAGGCGTAGCCCACGGCCGGGTCGAGGTTGAAGACGATCTGGCCGGGCGTGGCCGTCGAGTCGGCGAAGGACACGGCGATGATGTCGTACTGCGACTGCACGTCCCGCAGCTTCTGGACCGTCGCGCCGTTGTCGAAGTTCTGCCAGTAGCCGGTGAGGGCGTGCTTGGGCACGGCAGGGCCGGGGCCCGGGTCGGTGACCTTGGCGGTCCGCGCCGTCACGGCGGTGGACTTCGCGGACTCGCCCGCGGAGTTCGTCGCGGCGACCTGGAACTGGTACGCGGTGTCGGCGGTGAGCCCGGTGACGGTCGTCGACGTGCCGCTCACGGTCTGCGGGTTTGCGCCGTCCCGGTACACCTTGTAGCCGGTGGCGCCGGAGACCGCGCCCCAGCTCAGGGCGACCGAGGACGAGGTGACCGTGCCGGCGGCCAGGCCGGCCGGGGTGGCGGGGACGACCGGATCGGGGTCCTGGCCGCCGCCGCCGTCGGGCCCGAAGACGCTGACGTCGTCGACGGAGTAGGGGGAGGTGCCGTACCAGCCGTGGGTGTAGATCTGGACGGAGGTCGTGCTCGCCCCGGTGGTGAAGGTCGTCGTGAGCTGCTTCCACGCGGCGCTGTCGGGCGTCCAGGTGGAGACGTCGGTGGTGCCGGTGCCGGTCGCGCCGAGGTAGGCGTACCCGCCCTGGACCCAGGCGCTCAGCGAGTACGTCGAGTTGGGCTTTACGGCCACGGTCTGTACGCACTTGGCGTTGTCGAGTCCTGCAGGGGTGGCCCTGAGGGCGCCGGCCCCGGTGCGGACGGGGGAGGAGACGGCGGCGCCGCTCCCGGCGGAACAGGACCAGTTGGCGAGGCCGCTCTCGAAGCCGGCGTTCTTGGCGACGTTGACGTCGGCCGCCTGCGCGGTGCCGGCTCCGCCGACGAGGACGAGCCCGGAGCCGACGGCGAGCGCGAGGGCTCCGCCGAGCCAGCGGCGTCCGGGCGCGGCGGCCTCACGGCGGGTGGTGGTGCGGTCCACGTGCATCCTCCGGTGGGGGAGTTGGGGATGTGGAGGTGCCGTACGTCGTCTTCGTCGTACGGAGGGGGCGTTACGGGGGTGCGGGGGGTGCGGGGAGTGCGGACGGTGGCCACCGTTGTCGCACAAGCTGGTCCAGACCAATCGCGTTGTCAAGACCTCTGGCGGGAAGGGCTGTTCGGACGGGGTGCGGCGGTCCGGGCGGGCCGGGCCCCGGGTCCCAAGAAAAACGCGACAGCTTGGCGGATTGTGTGTTCACCACCCCGGGGGACGTGGATAGGCTGCAGAGACGGCAGCACCCTGCGGTGATGCCGTGAACGCGGTCAGTGATCCGCGGCCTCCCGGGAGCGGGGAGGCCGGAGGGGACGGGGGGTCCGACGTGCCGACAGCGATCGCGGTCACCAGCGCCGACCTGGTGCTGCCGCCGACCGATCCCGGAACCCCGCACGCCGCCGTACTCCCGGCCCCCGGAACGCAGTCGCTCGACGCCTCCGTCGCCGACATGCAGCAGCTCCTCGCGCGGTACGGACACGTGGTCGTCGTCTGCCCCACCTCCGCCCCGCCCGCCGTCGAGAACCGGCTGCGCGCCGTCCGCGCCCTGCTCGAAAGCGACCGGATCGCCCTGGTCCGCACCGACCTGCCACCCCTCGGCGCGGCCGTACTCGTCCGCCAGATGAGGCAGTTGGCCGGCTACGACTTCAGCCCCGGCGTCCTCGCCTCCGCCGCCCGGCTCCTCGCCCACTACATCTACGCGGGCGCCGTCCTCGGCTCCGTCTCCAAGCTCGACCGCGTCCCCGTCAGCCTCGGCTCGCACCTCAAGGGCTGGCTGCCCGGCGCCCACTTCGCCGTACTCGCAGGACCGACGCCGCAGATCACCCGCGTCGGCGGCGCCGGAGAAACGCCCCTCGCGGGGCCGGAATTCACCACCGAACTCCTCCTCGCGCGCGGCCAGCTCCAGACCGACTGGCCCACCGCCACCCTCGTACCCCGCTGGCGGATCCAGGGTGCCGTCCAGGAGACCCCGCTGCCCGAGACCTCGCCAGGCTGGTGGGGCACCGGCAAACTCGTCGAGTTCGCCGCGTACCTCCCCGACCTGCCCGTCCTCTACCAGCTCGTCTCCTCCGTACGGCGCGAGACCTGCCACTGGTGCGCCATGGACCTCATCGGCGACCGCTGCGGCTTCTGCGGGGCGCCGCTGGACGCGACGGCGGGCGCACCACCGGACCGGACCACCCGCACGGCCTCGGGCGCGACCGGCCGCCCCCGAGGCCGGGCCGCCCAGCTCACGGGCCCGTCCGCCCACGCCGACGGCCCGGCCGCCCATCCCGCCGGTGTGCCCGCGCAGCTCGTCGGCCAGGACCCCCGTGAACTGGCCCCGGGCGGGCAACCCGACCCGCACGCCCTCGGAAGCGGCGCACCCGCCGGCCCCCGGGCCCTCGGATCCGGCGGGCACCCCGGCGCCCATGCCGCCCACGACCGGCCGTGAGCCCCATGCGCCCGCTTTCGTTCCCCGCGTCCCTCCCGTCCGCACAGACCACGTCTCCGATCGAGGTAGTCCGGCCATGAACTCCCGCCAGCGCCGCGGCGTCATCCTGCTGCTGCTGTCCGTCCTGTGCGCGCTCGGGGCCTTCGCCGGCGTGCTCACCGTCATCAGCGACGTGAACTCCAAGGTCGGCCCGGAGACCACCGCGTACCGGGTCAAGGACAAGGTGGCCCCCTACACAGCCCTGAAACCGGGCGACTTCGAGAAGATCTCGATGCCCGAGCGCTGGCTCTCGAAGACCGCCGTCACGGACCTCCGCCAGATCGAGGGCAAGATCGCCGTCACCGAACTCCGTCCCGGCTCCCTCCTCCAGACCGACATGATCGTCGAGCGTCCCGAGCTCCAGCCCGGCCAGCAGGAGATCGCGATCATGATCGACGCGGCCACCGGAGTCGCCGGAAAGATCACCGCCGGCGCCACGGTCAACATCTACGCCACCTTCGAGGGCGAGAAGAAGGACGATCCCTCCCAGTCGCGGATGATCGTGGCCGGCGCCCGCGTCCTCTCCGTCGGCAAGCTCACCCCGATCAGCGACAGCAACGACCGCTCGGGCCGCGCCGCCAACGCCGTCCCGATCAGCTTCGCGCTCTCCACCCTCGACACCCAGCGCGTCGCGTACGCCGAGTCCTTCGCCGAGCACGTACGCCTCGCCCTCGTCGCCCCCACCACCGGCGGCGCCCCGGCCGACCAGCGCGACCGCACCTACACGCTCGACAAGGACAAGTGAGGCCGGCATGACCACCAGGATCCTGCCGGCCGTCGGCGACCCCGACGCGGCCCGGGCCGTCACCACCCTCATCGGCCAGCTCCCCGACGCCGAACCCGCCCCGCCGGTCACCGACTCCACCCAGCTCGTCGACACCCTCGCCCGGCTCGCCGCCGCCTCCCTCGACGAACTCCCCGAGGTCGTCCTCGTGCACGAGCGGATCGGGCCCGTCCCCGCGCTCGAACTCGTCCGCGAGGTCGCCCTCCGCTTCCCCGCCGTCGGCGTCGTCCTCATCACCGCCGACGCCAGCCCCGTCCTCTTCTCCGCCGCCATGGACTCCGGCGCCCGCGGACTCGTCACCCTCCCCCTCGGCTACGAGGAACTCGCCAGCCGCGTCCAGGCCGCCGCCCAGTGGTCCGTCGGCGTCCGCCGCCACCTCGGCGGGGGCGCCGAGCAGGTCACGGGGCCCGGCGGCACCGTCGTCACCGTCAGCGGAGCCAAGGGCGGCGTCGGCACCACCGTCACCGCCGTCCACCTCGCCCTCGCGGCCCGCGCCTCCGGACGGACCGTCGCCCTCGTCGACATGGACCTCCAGAGCGGCGACATCGCCTCCTACCTCGACGTCCAGTTCCGGCGCTCCGTCGCCGACCTCGCCTCCATCGCCGACATCTCGCCCCGCGTCCTCCAGGACGCCGTGTACGTCCACGAGACCGGCCTCTCTCTCCTCCTCGCCCCGGCGGAGGGCGAGCGCGGCGAAGAGGTCACCGACCGGGCCGCCCGCCAGATCGTCAGCGCCCTGCGCGGCCGGCACGAGGTCGTCGTCGTCGACTGCGGCTCCCAGCTCAACAGCGCCAACGCCGCCGCCATCGAGATGGCCGACACGGCCCTGCTCGTCGTCACCCCCGACGTCGTCGCCGTCCGGGCCGCCAAACGGACCGTACGGATGTGGGAACGGCTCCAGGTCCGCAAGGCCGAGGAGACGGTCACCGTCGTCAACCGCCACCACCGCTCCACCGAGATCCAGCCACCCCTCGTCCAGAAGATCACCGCCACCCGGATCGCGGGCACCGCCGTCCCCGCCCACTTCAAGGAACTCCAGGCCGTCGTCGACGCGGGCCGGCTGCACGAACTCGACGCCAAGTCGACCGTCAAGCAGGCCCTGTGGGCCCTCGCGGGCGAACTGGGCCTGGTCGGCACGCCGGCGACCGAACCGGGCAAACAGCTCGCCCGGGTCGGCGACCGGGGCTCGCTCGGGCTGCGGCGCCGTACCGGAGGACGCTGAGGCATGCGTACCCACCGGGACGACGACAGGGGACGGGGTGACGGAGGACAGGTGGCGATCGAGTTCCTCGGCATGGTGCCGGTCATCCTGCTCACCCTCGTCCTGCTCTGGCAGGTCGTCCTGGTGGGGTACACGTACACGCTGGCGGGGAACGCGGCGGACGAGGCGGTACGCGCGTGCGCGGTCGGCGAGGACTACGACGAGGCCGGGAGACGTCACCTCGACGGCGCCTGGGCGGACGGGGCCCTGGTGACCTGTCCCCCTGGTGACCCCATGGTGACGGCGGTCGTGACCATCCGGGTCCCCGTCCTGGTGCCGGGCGTGGGCGGGCTTTTCGACGTGGAGGGCAAGGCGGGCGCGATATCGGAGGTCCCCACCCCATGAGCGAAGAACCGCGCGCCCTCAAGGCCCGTGACCGGGGCCAGGCCGCCATCGAGTACCTCGGATTCCTGCCGATCCTGCTGCTTGTCGGCCTCGCGGGGTTCCAGCTCGGCGTCGCCGCGTACGCCGCGCAGCAGGCGGGCACGGCGGCCCGCGCGGCGGCGAGGGCCGCGAGCATGGACGAGGACGAGGGCGCCCCCAGCGCAGAGGCCGCCGCCGAGGCCGCGGTGAGCGGCTGGATCAACCCCTCTGTCACGTCGTACGAGGAAGGCGACGCGGCCGTCGTCACCGTCAGGGTCGAGATCCCCTCAGTCGTCCCCTTCTGGAGCGGCTTCGGAACAGTCGAGGAAACCGCCACCATGCCGATGTCACCGGACCAGGAGGAGGGGCCATGAGCCTGCGTGCCCGGATCAACTCTCCCGAAGAGCACGGCGGCAACGCGGCCGGCCGGGAGGACGGCCACCTCGTCGCCGCCTTCCGCGCCAAGCTCCTGGAGGAGATCGACCTCACCGAGATGTCCGCCCTGGCGGCCGCCGAGCGGCGCGCCCGCCTGGAGCGCGTCCTCGGCCACATCATCAGCCGTGAGGGGCCGGTCCTCTCCACCGCCGAGCGCGCCCAGCTGATCCGCCGTGTCGTCGACGAGGCCCTCGGACTCGGCGTACTCGAACCGCTCCTCGAAGACGCCTCCATCACCGAGATCATGGTCAACGGCCCGGACCAGATCTTCATCGAGCGCAACGGCCGCGTCGAACTCCTCCCGCTCCGCTTCGCCTCGCACGACCAGCTGATGCAGACCATCGAGCGGATCGTCTCCACCGTCAACCGGCGCGTCGACGAGTCGAACCCGATGGTCGACGCCCGGCTCCCCTCCGGCGAACGCGTCAACGTCATCATCCCGCCGCTGTCCCTCACCGGTGCGACCCTCACCATCCGCCGCTTCCCCCGGGCGTACACGCTCCACGAGATGATCGGCTTCGGCTCCCTCGACGAGCAGATGCTGCTCCTGCTCTCCGGGCTCGTGCAGGCCAAGTTCAACCTGATCGTCTCCGGCGCCACCGGCACCGGGAAGACCACCCTGCTCAACGCCCTCTCCGGTCTCGTCCCCGACGGCGAGCGGATCATCACCATCGAGGACTCGGCGGAACTCCAGCTCCAGCAGTCCCACGTGATCCGCCTGGAGGCCCGCCCGCCCAACATCGAGGGCCGCGGAGCCATCTCCATCCGCGACCTCGTGCGCAACTCGCTCCGCATGCGCCCCGACCGGATCATCGTCGGAGAGGTCCGCGGCGGCGAGACCCTCGACATGCTCCAGGCCATGTCGACCGGTCACGACGGCTCCCTCGCCACCGTTCACGCCAACTCCGCCGAGGACGCCCTCATGCGGCTCCAGACCCTCGCCTCCATGTCGGAGGTGAAGGTGCCGTTCGAGGCGCTCCGCGACCAGATCAACAGCGCGGTCGACGTGCTCGTCCAGCTCACCCGGCACCCCGACGGCACCCGCCGCATCACCGAGATCTCCGTCCTCGCCTCCCACGGGCGGGAGCGGTTCCTGCTCGCGACGGTCTGCCGCTTCCAGGCGCAGCCGCTCGCCGCAGACGGACGGGTGTACGGGCAGTTCACGTACCACCCGCTGCCCCGACGGGTCGCCGAACGCCTCTACCTGGCCGGCCAGCCCATCCCGCAGGCCTTCGGCGTGGCCGCCACCGACGCCCACCTGACCACCCGCGAAGCCGACTAACCGACCCGCCGACCAGCCGACCCGCCGACTACCAGGAGCAAAGGCGCAATGACCGATCCCGTGTGGCTGACGCTCGGCGTGGCCGTGCTCTGCTGCGTCCTGGGCATCGCCGGAGTCCAGCTGTACGCGAGCGGGGCCCGCCGGCACGCGGCACTCGTCGCCCGGCTCGACGAGTCGGGCGAGCCCGAGACCGGGGGCCGCCGCAGGCGCCGCTTCCGGGGCGTCGACCGGCGCGTCCGCAGGACCGCCCTCGGTCGGAGACTGGAGCTCCGGATCGCGGCCACCGGCCTCGACGTGACCCCGGGCGAGTTCACGGTCGGCCTCGCGCTGACCGTGGCCGCCCTGTGGATCGTCGGTCAGGCGGCCCTGTCCCCGTTCTTCGGCCCGATCTGCGGACTGCTCGGCGTGTGGGTGGCGATGGGCTTCCTCAGCTGGCAGCGCCAGAAGCGCATCGAGAAGTTCATCAACCAGCTCCCCGAGCTGTCCCGCATCCTGGCCAACGCCACGCAGGCCGGACTCGCCCTGCGGATGGCCCTCAGCCTGGCCGCCGACGAGCTGGAGGCTCCGGCCGGGGACGAACTGGAGAAGGTGGCGCAGCAGTTGTCCGTCGGTACGTCGCTCGACGACGCCCTCGGCGAACTCGCCGAACGCCTGCCCTCCCGCGAACTCGTCGTCCTCGTCACCACCCTCGTCCTCGCCAACCGGGCCGGCGGCACCGTCGTCTCCTCCTTGCGTAACCTCACCGAGACCCTGGAGGAACGCAAGGAGACCCGGCGCGAGGTCCGCACCCAGCTCTCCCAGGTGAGCATGACCGCGTACTCCGTGCCGGTCATCGGCGTCGGCTCGCTCCTGCTCATCGACAACATGCAGCCCGGCGCCCTCGACCGGATGACCGGTTCCGCCATCGGGCAGTTCGCCGTCGTCGCCGCGTTCGCCCTGTACGTGGTCGGCTTCGTCGCCATCCGCCGCTTCTCGAAGATCGACGTATAGGGACGGGCGCGCCATGGACCTCCTCCTCGCCCTCCTGGCCGGCCTCGCCGTCGCCGGCATCGCCTACGGCCTGCGGCTCTACCGCGCCGACGCCCGGCTCCCCGACGACCTCAAGCTCGCCCTGGAGGTCGGCGCGACGCGTACGGGAGCCGTCGACTCGGCGGTCGACCGCCTGGGCATGCGCTGGTCGCCGGCGGTGCTCCGTCTGATGGGCCCCAAACGCGTCAACGCCGTCCGCCGGCGCATCGACCTCGCCGGGAACCCCGGCGGCCTCACCATCGACCGTTACGGGGCGAGGCGGGCGGTCTACGGCTTCCTGGGCGTCCTGGGCGGCCTGCTGATGCTGTCGCGAGGGTCGTTCCTGGTGGCGCTGTTGCTGTTCGCGTTCGGCGCGTTCTGGACGGAGGTCGGCATCTGGTCGGCGGTCCGCATCCGCAAGGACCAGATCGAACGCACGCTGCCGGACTTCCTGGACGTGCTGGCCGTCGTCGTCTCGGCGGGCCTCGGCTTCCGTCAGGCGCTCGAACGCGTGGCGGAGAAGTACGAGGGCCCGTGGTCGGACGAACTCCGCATCACGCTGCGCCAGATGGACATGGGCGTCAGCCGCCGCCAGGCCTTCGACGAACTGCGCCGACGCAACGACTCCGAGCAGGTGGCCCAGTTCGTGACGGCCCTCCAGCAGGGCGAGGAACTCGGCGCGCCGATCGTCGACACGCTCATCCAGATCGCCAACGACATGCGGCGCACGGACGCGCAGAACGCTCGGCGCAAGGCCGCGAAGGCGGTTCCGAAGGCGACCATGGTGATCACGACGCTGATGGTCCCGGCGACGATGATCCTGCTGGGCGCGGGCCTGTTCCTGGGTACGGGCACCGACTTCGGCTCGGTGACGGGCGACCGGTGACATATTCACGGGAAAGCCCTTCGCGCGCGCAACAGGATGTGCCAGAGTGCGGACTGAGTGTGAGGGAGGTGGAGTCGTGGACCCGACGTCGAACCACCACCCCCGCCTCCTGGCCGGGCACCAGGCCGACCCGATGAGCCGGGCGCACGGTGTCCGAGCGCAAGCGTCTGAACGCGGAGGGGACCACGATGAACGACGCGATGCTGAAGGCCTTGACCAAGGCCAGGCTCGAACTGACCACATGGACCCGGTCGAGGGACCGCGGCCAGACGGCGGTGGAGTACCTGGGGATCATTGTGGTGGTGGTGGCGATCGTGGTGGCGATCACCGGAACGGACATCGGGAATTCGATCAAGAACGCGATTACCCAGAAGATTGCCGATCTGACGGGGAAGTAGGGTCGCGGAACTGGGGCGACGAAAGCGGGCAGGCCTTCCCTGTCTATATCGCGGTCGTGGCAGGGCTGTTGTTTCTGGCCTTCGCCTACTTCATGGTGGGACAGGCAGCTGTCACTCGGAACGGTGCTCAGACCGCTGCAGATGCGGCGGCCCTCGCGGCGGCGCAGGATGCCCGTGAGCAGTTGCGGGAGGGCTGGCTCAAAGTGATCCTCGATCCGAAACAATGGGACGGGTTCCTTGCGGGCGAGGCGTATATCCACGCCGCTGCCTGTGGCAGCGCGGCTGACTTCGCTTCCCGCAACGGGGCTGTGGTGGTCAGTCCTGGTTGCCAGCCGCTGTCCTCTGAGGGCAGCGGCTTCAGAGTTACCGTGCTCACGACGGGTGGAGAGCCGAATGCCGCCGAGGCGTCCGCCGAGGCGGTGATCGAGCCGCGTTGCACGTATGACGAGCCTGATCAGCCGCCCACTTCCGAGCCGCCGCCTTCTCCTCCTCCGTCGGATGAGCCTGAAGAGGAGGAGCCCGGTCCGATCCTCGGGCTCGAGTGCAAGGGTGAGGAGTGGGAGATCGACCCGGAGGATCCCAGGCTTCCCAGCGTCACCGACCTGTTCACTGTCCGACTGTCCGAATGACCCGCGACGAGCAAAGGAAGAGCGGTACATGAGCGTGCGGTACGCATGGAATCGCCGGGGGGCGGTGGCCGTCGTCGCCGTTGCGTCGGTGGCACTCTTCGTGGCCGGCTGTGGCGCCGAGGAGAAGCCCGCGTCAGATAAGCCCGCCCCGACAACGACTGCTCCTCCTAAGAGCCAGGCGTCCACGGAGGGCGCGCAGACGGCTGATGAACCCGTCGAGACGTTGGCTCTTCTCAAGGGGAAGGACGGGGTTGAGCTCGTGATCACCGCAGCAGACAGGGACGCGGGCGGATTCCTGACCATCAAGGGTGCCTTGAAGAACACTTCCTCGCGATCCCTTGCACTTCCCGGCCAAATTAGGGGCGATGAAACAGAGGTCATGGAGCACGGAAACTCATTGGGAGGGGCCACGCTCATCGACTCAGTGGGTAAGAAGCGCTACTACGTGCTGCGTGATACAGACGGGCGCCCACTGACCACTACCGGGATCGACATCCTCCCCGCAGGGGGGACCGCCGCCGTGTTCATGCAATTCCCCGCACCCCCCGCCTCCACCACCGAGGTCTCCTTCCAGCTCCCCACCTTCGAACCCGCCACCCTCAAGCTCTCCTGAGGCGACGCCATGACGACGACATACCGCCGGCTCGCCGCCCTCGCCATCGCCTCCGTCGCGCTGGGGCCGCTCACCGTGCCCTCCGCGCACGCCGACGATCCGCCCGGCTCCGCCGGCATCGCGGCCCCCGCACCCGCCATCGACGCGAACGCGCCCGGGCTCATGCTTCCCGACGGTGCCACCCTCGCGCCCGCCAAGGTTCTCGACATCAAGCAGATCGTCGAGGAGGAGGGCGGGCAGCAGCGCCGGCAGGACACCAACGTGGACGTGACCTTCGCGCTCCAGGCCGAGGTGCTCTTCCCGAAGAACAGTGCCAAGCTCGGGCCCGCCGCCAACGCCCGTCTCACCGCCGTCGCCGCCGAGATCAACAAGCTGGGGTCCGGTCGTGTCCGGGTCTTCGGGTTCACCGACAACCTCGGGACGTACGAGCACGGGCTCAAGCTGTCGAAGGAGCGCGCCGTCGCCGTGCAGCAGGTGCTCGCGCGGAGCCTCAACCCGTCGACGACGTTCGACATCCGCGGGTACAGCGAGGACTACCCGATCGCCGACAACGGCACCGAGGAAGGCCGGAAGAAGAACCGCCGCGTCGAGATCTCCTTCCCCCGTACCTCTCCCGTCACCTAGACAGCGACGTCAGCGCCGCCTGGATCGTGGCCGTCATGCGGTCCGGGCGGTGGAAGACCTCGTCCGCCGTGAACCGCAGCACCCGCCGCACCTCCGGGCAGGACTGAAGCGCGTTGAAACGGGCGACGTCCCGTTCGTGGGCGTCACGGGTGCCGTGGAAGGCGTAGCCCTCGACCTCCACCGCCAGGCCCTCCGCGCGGAAGAGGAAGTCGGGGCGGAGGAGCAGTCGCCCGTCCGAGGTCCGTAGCGTCGGCTGGGACTCCGGGAGCAGCCAGGCGTCCCGTATCCGCAGCCGTGCGACCGTCTCCGCCGGGGAGCCCGACGCCGGCTCGGCCAGCGGCAGCCAGGTCCGGGCGCGGGCCGCTCCCCGCCGTTCGGCGGCGAGTTCGGCGGTGAGTTCCTCGTATCGGACGAGCGGTTCGCGCCGTACTCCTGCGACGGCCCGCCGTGCGAGCGCCGAGTCCGCGACCACGACGGCCTCCTCGCGGCTCCCGGCGTCCCGTATGAGGTCGCCGACCGTGCGCACCGGGGTCGTCGTCCGCAGTCCCCGGCGGATCGTGCGGTCATGGTCCGTCAGATACCTCGTCACTCGCACCCGTATCCGGTCTCCTCGTGACGAGCCTGTCGGTGGGAGCGCGGTGAATTCCAGGATGCCGGCCGCCCGATCGTCCGCTCCGAGTCGTTCGATGCGGTGCAGTTCCGCCGCCGTCCCGTGGCTGCACACCAGTTCCGGACGGAGCCACTGGAGCGCCGTCGCCCTCACCCGCCAGTCCACTTCTTTCCCCGGGGCCGCCCACGCGCCCCGGCAGATCCACTGCCAGCCGTCCCGGCGCAGGCGCGCCGCAAGCCGGCCCGGCGGGCAGCCCGCCGCGACCGCCCAGACCGTCAGGAGGACCCCGCCCCCGGCGAGGATCGCCAACTCGTACATACGCCCAACGATCCACGGAAGAGGGACACTTCGCACCCCCTGTGGAAAACCTGCCGAAAGCTGTCGTCAGGAATGCGCAAAGGGAGGGACAGGTCGGCCGGGGTGGGAGCATTCTGGACAGATGACGACGACGACAACGTCGAGCGAGATGCCGAGCGAGATGCCGGGCGGGACGCCGGGTGAGACGCCGGGCGGGATTCCGAGCGAGACGCCGGGTGAGACGCCGAGTGTGCGGTTGGTCAGTGATCTCGTCGCCCGCATCCCCGAGTTCCGGGACGTGTACGAGGACCATGTCTTCCGCCAGGGCGTCGTGCTGCCGCACGTGTTCTTCTGGGACGTCGTCCAGGACACCGTCCGCTCCTTCCTCGGCGAGGCCCCGGCCACCGCCGCCGACTGGCGCCGCACCCTCGCGTTCCTGGAGGAGCAGAGCTGTCGCGGGGTCCTCGGCATCGACGAGGTCATCGTCACCTCCTTCCTCGGCGACCTGCCCTCCCCCCACGAGCCCGGGCACGCCATCGTCCAGCAGCTCGGCCCCGTCATGGCCGCGAAGTTCGTCCGTATAAGGCCCCTCGGCTGACCGTCCGGACCGCCCCGGGATAATCGGGCGCATGTCCCTGACCAGGCCCGACCGCACCACCCTCCTCGCCCTCGGCGGGTACGCCGTGACCCGCCTCGTCGGCCTCGCGGTCCTCGCGATCGCCGCCGCCGTGACCGGCGAGGACGGGCTCCACCGGCTCAAGGGACGCTGGGACTCCGTCTGGTACGTGCGGATCGCCGAGCACGGTTACGGGTACGAGGTCACGCTGCCGAACGGCGACGTCCACTCCGACCTGGCCTTCTTCCCGCTCTTCCCGGCCCTTGAGCGCGGTCTCTCCGCCGTCCTGCCCGTCGACGCGGCCACCGCCGGACTGCTCGTCTCCTGGACCGCCGGGCTCGTCGCCGCCTGGGGCATCCACCGGTGCGGCGCGCAGGCGTTCGGGCCCCGGGCCGGTGTCGTGCTCGCCGTTCTCTGGGGCGTCTACCCGACCGCGTTCGTGCAGTCGATGGCGTACACGGAGACGCTGTTCACCGCCCTCGCCGCCTGGTCGCTGTACGCCGTCCTGCGCGGGCGCTGGATCCTGGCCGGTGTCCTGTGCGCCGCCGCCGGGCTCACCCGGCCGACGGCCGCCGCGCTGATCGCGGCCCTCGGGATCACGGCCCTCGTCACGCTCGTCCGGGACCGGCGGCTGCCCCTGGCGACGGTGGCCGGGGTCCTGATCGCCCCGCTCGGCTGGCTCGGCCACGTCGTGTACGTCGGCGTACGCGAGGGCGCTCCCACCGCCTACTTCGACGTCCAGGCGGCCTGGGGCAACTCCATCGACGGCGGTGTCGCCCTCGGCAGGTTCATCCTGGGCCTGCCGTGGCCCGCCGCCCTCGGGCTGTGCGCGGCGCTCGCGCTGCTCGGCTGGCTGCTCGCGCTGTGCGTACGGCAGCGGCAGCCGCTGCCGGTGCTCGTCTACACGATCGGTGTCGTCCTCGTCTCGCTCGTCGGCGCCGCCTACTTCGGGTCCCGGCCGCGCCTGATGATGCCGGCGTTCGGGCTGCTGCTCCCGCCCGCCGTGGCCCTCGCGCGGCTGCGGAACCGTGCCCTGGCGCCGGTCCTCGCGGGACTCGCCCTGGCCTCCGCCGCCTACGGGGCCTTCACTCTGCTCGGGTCGGGCCCGCCGTGACGTCCGTGGCGTCCGCGACATCCACGCGCACGCGTACTCCCGGCCGCAGCCCCCAGCCGGCCATCGCCCCCGCCTCGGCCTCGAGGACGTGCCGGCCGCGCGGCCTGACCATGCCGAGGCGTCCCGGCCGCATCGTCACCACGGACAGGACCCTGAGCCCGCGGTCCAGATACGCCACGTCGATCGCGAACCGCATGCCGAAGGTGTGCACGCTGTTCGTCCGGACGATCAGCAACGCCCCCGTCACCCCGTCCCGGCCGAGCAGCCCCCGCCGCCGCGCCCGGTACGAGGCCGCCACTTCCAGCGGAACCTCCCGTGCGGCCAGCCCCAGCGTTCCCGTCCCGTCCGCCCATTTCCCCATGCGGCAGACCGTAGCGGGCACCCGCCTCTAGGGGGTGTCTTGCCGATCATGCCGGGCTCGCGGCGTCTGGCACCGCGCCTCGCCGCGTTGTCGTCGGTTGCCATGGCTCCGCCATGGCGCCCTCCTCCGCCTTGCGATCCACGGCACCAGACGCCGCTCCCTGATCCGGCCTGATCGGCAAGACACCCCCTAGGGTCTCATCCGTGTACGTCACGATGATCGCCCTCGCCACCCTCTGGGGAGCCGCCGTCGGGCTGCTCGTGCCGCGTGCCGCGTACCGGCTCTCCGTGGCGTCCGAGGAGCGGTGGCGCGACCGCTGTCCCGCCGGGCACCTGCTCGTCGGGCCCGCGCGCGGCTGGCTCGGCGGTCCCGGCCGGCGGGACTGCGCGACGACCTCCGCCCCGCTCACCGCGCCGCTGCTCACCGCCCTCGTGTGTGCCGCGCTCGCCGCCGCCACCGGCGGACCCCGGCCGGAACTGGCGGTCTGGCTGCTCTGCGCGCCCTTCGCCGTGCTCCTCGCCGGTGTCGACGCGCGCGTGCACCGGCTTCCGGACGGTCTCACCCTGCCGCTCGCCGCCGCCGTCCCGCTGCTCCTGGGGGGCGCCGAGCTCCTCCCGTACGACGCGGGCTCCTGGCTCCACGCGCTGCTCGGCGCGCTCGTCCTGGGCGGCGCCTATCTGGGGCTCTTCCTGATCAACCCGGGCGGTCTGGGCTTCGGCGACGTGAAGCTGGCGGTGCCGCTCGGCGCGGCCCTCGGCTGGTACGGCTGGGGCGTCCTGTTCACCGGGGCCTTCGCTGGATTCCTGCTCGGCGCGGTGTACGGGTTCGGTCTCGTCCTGCTGCGGCGGGCCGGCCGGTCCTCGGCGATCCCCTTCGGGCCGTTCATGCTCGCGGGCGGTCTGATCGGACTTCTCCTCGGCGCGTTCACGGCGCTTCCCTGAGGCGTCCCGGGGGCCCGCGCGTCAACGTCGGGCCCTGCCCGGCCGGTCCCTCTTGGGAGGGACGGAACTCCGCCGCCACGCCGGGGCGCAAACCCGCCACACGGCCCCGCATCCCTTGTCCCGACTGGGCTCCGGCGAATTCGCCATGCTTCGTACGGCGTACGTGGCGCGCAACACGAGTATCGAAGGGTTATGGTGGAAACCCCCCCTCGGGCCGGTCCGTATCCCCCCCACGGACCGGCCCGTTTTTTCTTTCCGGGGCCCCGGCGGGGCCCTCAGGGGTTCAGCCCCGGCCGGCCCAGATGTTCGTGCCCTGGGTGTCCACGGCGAACGAGTCGATCTCCACCAGCTCCTCCGCGGTCAGCGGCGCACCCGCCAGCGCGCCCACGTTCTCCTCCAGCTGGGCGACGCTGGACGCGCCGATCAGCGCCGAGGTCATCCGCTCGTCCCGCAGGACCCACGACAGCGCCAGCTGCGCCAGGGTCTGCCCGCGCCGCGCCGCGATGTCCGCGAGACCACGCAGCCGCCGCAGCACCTCGTCGGAGAGCAGGTTCGGGTCGAGGGACTTGCCCTGGGTGGCCCGCGAGCCCTCAGGGATGCCCTTCAGGTACTTGCCGGTGAGCAGCCCCTGCGCCAGCGGCACGAAGGAGATGCAGCCCATCCCGGCGTCCTCGAGGGTGTCGAGGAGGCCGTCGTCCTCGGTCCAGCGGTTGATCATCGAGTACGAGGGCTGGTGGATGAGCGCCGGGACGCCCATGTCCTTCAGGATCCGCGCGGCCTCGGCGGTCTGCTCGCTGTTGTACGAGGAGACGCCGACGTACAGCGCCTTGCCCTGCTGGACCGCGGAGGCCAGGGCCCCCATGGTCTCCTCGAGAGGGGTGTGCGGGTCGAAGCGGTGCGAGTAGAAGATGTCGACGTAGTCGAGGCCCATCCGCTTCAGGGAGGCGTCGAGCGAGGACATCAGGTACTTGCGGGAGCCCCACTCGCCGTACGGCCCGGGGTGCATCTCGTAGCCGGCCTTCGTGGAGACGATCAGCTCGTCCCGGTAGGACGCGAAGTCCTGGGCGAAGAGCTTGCCGAAGTTCAGCTCGGCGGAGCCGGGGGGCGGCCCGTAGTTGTTGGCCAGGTCGAAGTGGGTCACACCGAGGTCGAAGGCACGGCGCAGGATCGCGCGCTGGTTGTCGAGCGCCCGGTCGTCGCCGAAGTTGTGCCAGAGGCCGAGCGAGATCGCCGGGAGCCTGAGGCCGCTGCGGCCCGACCGGCGGTATTCCATGGCGTCGTAGCGGTCCGCGGAGGCGCGGTACACGGGGGAATCAGTCACGTATCTCTGCTTATCACGTACTTGTGACAGTCCCGGGCTGGGAGCCCGTCGCCCGTGCGCAGTAGTGTGGCGGCTTGCGGACCGCCGCTGCATGGCGGACCGCCGGTGCATGGAGGGGTAAGAACTGTGAACCTGCGCGACCTGGTGTACGGGCTCTACGCACGCCGGGTGGAAGGCCGCCTCGACCACGCCCAGGTGCCCAAGCACATCGGGGTCATCCTCGACGGCAACCGCCGTTGGGCCAAGGCGTCCGGGGGGACCCCCGAGCAGGGCCACAAGGCCGGTGCGGACAAGATCCAGGAGCTGCTCGGCTGGTGTGCCGAGACGGACGTCGAGGTCGTCACGCTCTGGATGCTGTCCACGGACAACCTGAACCGGCCCGAGGAGCAGCTCGTGCCGCTGCTCGGCATCATCGAGAACGCGGTGCGCTCGCTCGCCGCCGACGGCCGCTGGCGGGTGAACCACGTCGGCACGATGGACCTGCTGCCGTCCCGGACCCAGTCGGTGCTCAAGGAGGCCGAGCAGGCCACCCGCGCCAACACGGGGATACTCGTGAACGTGGCGGTGGGGTACGGCGGGCGGCAGGAGATCGCGGACGCGGTGCGTTCGCTGCTGCTGGAGCACGCGGAGCGGGGGACGAGCTTCGAGGAGCTCGCCGAGATCGTGGACGTCGAGCACATCTCGGAGCACCTGTACACGCGCGGGCAGCCCGACCCCGACCTGGTGATCCGTACCAGCGGCGAGCAGCGCCTGTCCGGTTTCATGCTGTGGCAGAGCGCCCACTCCGAGTACTACTTCTGCGAGGTCCACTGGCCGGCCTTCCGCAAGGTCGACTTCCTGCGGGCACTGCGCGACTACGCCGCCCGGCACCGGCGTTACGGCACCTGAGGCCGGGCGCCTCACGGGCGCCACGGACCCGGTCGGAACCGATCACCTCGTGTTCATGAACACGTCGTCATATGCCGTGGCATGACAGCCCCTGTTCAGGGGCATACCCCTGGTGAAGTGAGCGGCACGGAGACCGCCACCCGGGAGGCCCCTTGCACCAGGACGACCGTGCGGGACACGTACGGGAGAAGCGGAGGGCCGTGGTTCGGCCCGTGCAGCGCGGCCTGAGCCCGGTCCCATTCCGCCGCGACACCGGTTCCGTCGCACCCCGACCTCACAGGGGTCTTCCGAGGGGGTCTGTCCTTCCGTGGTGACCAGCACGAAGCGCCGCATTTCAGACCGGCGCACCTATGTTCTCGACACCAGCGTCCTGCTGGCCGACCCCAACGCCTTCTCCCGGTTCGAGGAGCACGAGGTAGTGCTCCCGATCGTCGTGGTGACGGAGCTGGAGGCCAAGCGGCACCACCCCGAACTCGGCTACTTCGCCCGGCAGGCCCTGCGCCTCCTGGACGACTTCCGGGTCCGGTACGGGCGTCTGGACGCCCCGCTCCCCATCGGGGACCTGGGCGGCAGCCTGCGTGTCGAACTCAACCATTCCGACCCCGGCGTACTGCCCGCCGGCTACAGGTTGGGGGACAACGACTCACGGATCCTCGCGGTCGCGCGGAACCTCCAGGCGGAGGGGTACGACGTCACGGTCGTCTCCAAGGACCTGCCGCTGCGCATCAAGGCCTCCTCGGTCGGGCTCCTCGCCGAGGAGTACCGCGCCGAGCTGGCCATCACGGACGCCAACGGCTGGACCGGGATGTCCGAGCTCGCCCTCTCCGGCGAGCAGGTGGACCTGCTCTACGACCAGGAGTCGCTGTACGTGCCGGAGGCCGCCGAGCTTCCGGTCCACACGGGCCTGGTGCTCCAGTCCGAGCGGGGCAAGGCGCTCGGCAGGATCACCGCCGAGGGCAACGTACGGCTCGTCCGCGGCGACCGGGAGGCCTTCGGGCTCCGCGGCCGCAGCGCCGAGCAGCGGATCGCGCTGGACCTGCTCCTCGACCCGGACGTCGGCATCATCTCCATGGGCGGCCGGGCCGGCACGGGCAAGTCCGCGCTCGCGCTCTGCGCGGGCCTGGAGGCGGTCCTGGAGCGCCGTCAGCACCAGAAGGTGATGGTCTTCCGTCCGCTGTACGCGGTCGGCGGCCAGGAGCTCGGGTACCTGCCGGGCAGCGAGTCCGAGAAGATGAGCCCGTGGGCCCAGGCGGTCTTCGACACGCTGTCCTCGGTCGCGAGCCGTGAGGTCATCGAGGAGGTGCTCGGCCGCGGGATGCTGGAGGTCCTGCCGCTCACGCACATCCGCGGGCGTTCGCTGCACGACGCGTTCGTCATCGTGGACGAGGCCCAGTCCCTGGAGCGGAACGTCCTGTTGACCGTTCTGTCCCGTATCGGGGCGAATTCGCGGGTCGTGCTGACCCATGACGTCGCCCAGCGGGACAACCTCCGGGTCGGCCGGTACGACGGAGTCGTCGCCGTGGTCGAGAAACTGAAGGGGCATCCGCTCTTCGCGCACGTGACCCTCACCCGCTCGGAGCGCTCCCCGATCGCCGCGCTGGTGACGGAGATGCTGGAGGACGTTCAGATCTGACCCGATTCGTACCCTTCCGTCCCCGTACGGAAGTTGGCGCCGCCCGGCAAAGCCCAGGAGCTTAGCCGGGCGGCGCTCTGCTGTCCGCAGGATCGGCCAAAACACGTGCCCTCACCGAGGTGTGAGCTTTCACACGCAACAGAGAATTGCCTTGCGGTGCGGCCGTCCGGCAGAGTCTTGCTTCCGTCAGGCCCCGCATACGGCACCCGTGCACCCTCAGGGCGCACAACCCCCGCACAACTCAACAGCCGTCCGTCGTATGCCGCCCACAGCACCACGGGCCCGTGTCTCCAGTGACCCTGTATGTCGGAGACCAGCGCCAGGGGCACGATTTCGCCCGCGTGGTCACCTGTGCGAGCGATGCTGGAAGGAAACCGTGTGAGCCGGATCTCGGTCCGGGGATTCGCGGTGGCTTCGGCCACTGCGGTCACCACCGTCGGCGCCGTCGTGGGCGTTGCGTCGGGTAACGCCGTTCAGTCCTCGGACGACAACTTCGAGGCCACCGCGGCCGACACCACGCTGCTCGCGGACATTCCCGCGGGCGAACAGGCCCAGGTACAGGTCTCGTCCCTCTCGGAGCAGGCCGACGTCCAGGCCGCTGCCGCCGACTCGGTCGCGCGGAAGGCCGCCGAGGAATCGGCCCGCCTCCGCGCCGCCAAGGACGCTGAGGCGAAGAAGGAGGCGGCCGACAAGGCCGAGGCCGAGGCGAAGGCCAAGGCCGAGGAGGAGCGCAAGGCGGCGGAGGAAGAGCGCGCCAGCCGTTCCGCGGTCCGCGACGCCTCGTCCTTCTCCACGCAGGGCTCGTACTCCATCGCCGAGGTCAAGGCGATGGCCCGCCAGATGATCCCGGCCTCGCAGTTCCAGTGCTTCAGCACCATCGTGGACCACGAGTCCAGCTGGAACTACCGCGCGGTCAACCCGTCTTCGGGCGCCTACGGTCTCATGCAGGCCCTGCCGGGCTACAAGATGAGCTCGGCCGGCGCGGACTGGCAGACCAACCCCGCGACGCAGATCAAGTGGGGCCTCAGCTACATGAACGAGCGCTACGGCAGCCCGTGCGAGGCGTGGACGTTCTGGCAGGCCAACCGCTGGTACTAGTCCGGCGTGCTCAACCTTCGGGAGCCCCTCACCGTCCTACGGTGAGGGGCTTCTTGCGTGTAGGTTCGAAGGCCCATGGGCTCGCGGGGGAGCGAGCGGGGACGTGTCAGCGGGGGATGAGGGAAGAGATGGCGAGAGTGCCAGGGTGGCTGGGCCGGCTGGGCGAGAGCCTCAGCCGCGTGGGTGAACGCCTCGACGCGCGCAGGGCCGAGGCGGAGCGCGAGGATCCGCTCGACCCGCCGCACGACGACCCGGCGGAACGACCGGGCGACAACCGGGCGGAACGTCCGGGCGAACGCCCGCAGGAGAGCCCGGAGCGCGGAGCCGTCGGGGACGCGTCCGCGCGCCCCGGCGTCGCGCCGGAGACGGCGCCTCCGCTCCCGGAGGCCGCCGAGCCGGGCCGTTCCGTCCCCGCGCCCCCCTCGTACGCGCCGGCCGTCGCCGCCCGGCCCGACCCGGTCGCCGCCATCCCGTGGGGCATGCGGGTCGCGGCGGAGGCCAGTTGGCGGCTGCTCGTCTTCGCCGGCACGCTCTGGGTGCTGATGAAGGTGATCAGCTCCGTCCAGCTGGTCGTCCTCGCGTTCGTCGCCGCGCTGCTCGTCACCGCACTGCTCCAGCCCACCGTGGCCATGCTGCGCAGGAAGGGCCTGCCCCGGGGGCTCGCCACCGCCGTCACGGCCATCTCCGGCTTCGTCGTGATGGGGCTGGTCGGCTGGTTCGTGGTCTGGCAGGTCATGGACAACGTCGACAACCTGTCCGACCAGGTCAGGGATGGCATCGAGGAGCTCAAGCGCGCGCTGCTGAACAGCCCCTTCCATGTGACCGAGCAGCAGATCAACGGCATCGCGAAGAACCTCAGCGACTCCATCGGCGCCAACGCCGAACAGATCACCCAGGTGGGGCTCCAGGGCGTCACCGTCGTGGTCGAGGCCCTGACCGGCATCCTGCTCGCCATGTTCTCGACGCTCTTCCTGCTCCACGACGGGAAGAAGGTGTGGGAGTGGACGCTCAAGCTGGTCCCCGCCCAGGCCCGGCCGGGTGTCGCCGGCGCCGGCCCGCGCGCCTGGCGCACCCTCACCGCCTATGTGCGGGGCACGGTGCTGGTCGCCCTCATCGACGCCGTCTTCATCGGCCTCGGCCTCTACTTCCTCGACGTGCCGATGGCCGTGCCGCTCGCCGTCTTCATCTTCCTGTTCGCCTTCATCCCGCTGGTCGGCGCGGTGATCTCGGGCGCCCTCGCGGTCGTCGTCGCCCTCGTCACCAACGGCCTCTTCACCGCCCTCATGGTGCTCGTCGTCGTCCTCGCCGTGCAGCAGATCGAGGGCCATGTGCTCCAGCCCTTCATCCTCGGACGCGCGGTACGGGTCCACCCGCTCGCTGTCGTCCTCGCGGTCGCGGCCGGCGGTCTGACCGCCGGCATCGGCGGCGCCGTCGTCGCGGTCCCGCTGGTCGCCGTCTCCAACACGGTGGTCGGTTACCTGCGCGCGTACAGCACGGAACAGGCGCTCCGCAGCACGCCGGAGCCGCGCGGGGCGACCGCCTTCGAAGTGGCCCCGACCCCGGCACCCGGCTCGTCCTCCCCCAAGGGGGACGGCAGGTGATCTCGGAACCCGAGCTGGTGGGCGGCGTCGAGTTCGACGCGCCCGAGGTGGTGACGGAGGAGAAGGCACCCCGTCCGCCCCGTCCGCCCGGGGCCCGGCGCCCCTGGCTGTGGGGGCTGGGCGGCGCGGTGCTGGCGTCGGCGGTGTGGGGCGGCGGGCTCTACGCGTACGAGCGGGGCGAGGAAGCCGGCCCTGACCTCGGTGGGTACAAGAGCGTGAGCGGCCTCTGCCAGGTGGCGGAGCTGCCGGCGCTCAGCGCGGTCCTGGGGGAGCGGAGCGCGGACGGCGAAGGGCCCCTGACGGACGACCCGGCGGTGCTGCGGGTGGCCTGCCCGATACGGTTCGGTCCGCCCGAATCGGGCTACAGCGGCTGGCTCTCGTACACCCTGCACAAGGTGACGGATCCGGGGCCCGAGTTCGACGCACAGGCGAAGTCCGCCGACCTCCTCACGCCGATCGACGGTCTCGGCGAGAAGGCCTTCTTCAGCGACCGCGAGGGCGAGGCCGGAGAGCTCATGGTTCTCGACGGCCAGGCCGAGATCACGCTGGCGGTCTCCCGGGACTACAGCGTCGACGCGGACGGCGACGAGACCGGGAACACCGAGCCGCTCGACCTCTCCGGCATCGAGGTCCCCATGACCCAGGACATGCTGGCCCTCATGGCGGCGCTCAAGAAGTGACCCGCCGGGGAACGGCGGAAGGGCCCCGGGGCGCGCTGCCCCGGGGCCCTTCTCGTACGACTGCGGTCACGCCCTACTCGGCGAGGACCGCTTCCGCGTCGAGGGTGACGCCGACCGCCTGGATCACCGCGGCGATCTTCACGGCCTCCTGGATCGTGGCGCGGTCGACACCGGCCTGGCGCAGGACCTGCTCGTGCGAGTCCAGGCACTGGCCGCAGCCGTTGATCGCGGAGACGGCCAGCGACCACAGCTCGAAGTCGACCTTCTCGACGCCCGGGTTGCCGATGACGTTCATCCGCAGACCGGCGCGCATCGTCCCGTACTCGGGGTCCGACAGCAGGTGCCGGGTCCGGTAGAAGACGTTGTTCATCGCCATGATCGCGGCGGCGGACTTGGCCGCCTGGTACGCCTCGGGCTTCAGGTTGGCCTGGGCCTCGGGCTCCAGCTCCTTGAGGACCCTGGGCGAGCGCGAGGCGATCGCGCAGGCGAGGACCGTGCCCCACAGCTGCTGCTGCGGAAGGTCGCTGTTGCCGATGACCGAACCGAGGTTCAGCTTCAGGTCCTTGGCGAAGTCCGGTATGGCGGACTTCAGTTCGTCGAGAGCCATCTCAGATACCTCTTACTCGCCCGAGAGGAGGGCGGCGGCGTCGAGGGTGCCCTCGCCCTTGTTCCAGTTGCACGGGCACAGCTCGTCGGTCTGCAGGGCGTCGAGCACCCGCAGGACCTCCTTGGGGTTACGGCCGACGGAGCCGGCGGTCACCATGGTGAACTGGATCTCGTTGTTCGGGTCCACGATGAAGACGGCGCGCTGGGCGAAGCCGTCCTCGCCGCGGACGCCGCAGTCGCTCATGAGCTCGTGCTTCGAGTCGGCGAGCATCGGGAAGGGCAGGTCACGCAGGTCGGCGTGGTCCTTGCGCCAGGCGTGGTGCACGAACTCGGAGTCGCCGGAGACGCCGAGGATCTGGGCGTCGCGGTCGGCGAACTCGTCGTTCAGCTTGCCGAACGCGGCGATCTCGGTGGGGCAGACGAAGGTGAAGTCCTTCGGCCAGAAGAACACCACACGCCACTTGCCCTCGTAGGACTTGTGATCGATCTGCTCGAACTCCTTGCCGCTCTCCAGCGACACGCAGGCGGTCAGGTCGTAGGTGGGGAACTTGTCACCGACAGTGAGCACGCGCTCTCCTTGCAGGCAGGAAGGGTCCCTTTTGGGGTCTTCCGTGGGGGTTGGACGAGATCACAGCATGGCACGGAGTGCATTGATCAGTGAAATAGCTAGAGTGGTTCGTGTTGATCGAAGGTGGTTATCAGTGGCATCCCCGTACAGCGCTCCGTACAGCTCCCCGTACGCCTCCCCGCCCGGCCCGCTGCGGGGCAAACAGCCGAGCCTCTCGCAGCTCAGGGCCTTCGCGGCGGTCGCCGAGCATCTGCACTTCCGCGACGCGGCGGCGGCCATCGGCATGAGCCAGCCCGCGCTCTCGGGCGCGGTTTCGGCACTCGAAGAGGCACTCGGTGTCCAGCTCCTCGAGCGTACGACGCGGAAGGTGCTGCTCTCGCCCGCCGGGGAGCGGCTCGCGGTGCGCACCCGCGCGGTCCTCGACGCGGTCTCGGAGCTGATGGAGGAGGCGGCGGCGGCCCAGGCGCCCTTCACCGGGGTCCTGCGGCTCGGCGTGATCCCGACCGTCGCGCCCTATCTGCTGCCGACGGTCCTGCGTCTGGTCCACCGTCGTTACCCGGACCTCGACCTACAGGTCCACGAGGAGCAGACCTCCTCGCTCCTGGAGGGCCTCGCGGCCGGGCGGCTCGACCTGCTGCTGCTCGCCGTGCCGCTCGGCGTGCCCGGCGTCACCGAACTCCCGCTCTTCGACGAGGACTTCGTCCTGGTCACCCCGGAGGGCCATCCGCTGGCCGGGCGGGACGACATCCCTCGCGAGGCCCTCAAGGAGCTGCGGCTGCTGCTGCTCGACGAGGGGCACTGCCTGCGCGACCAGGCCCTCGACATCTGCCGGGAGGCCGGGCGTACGGGCGGTGCGGAGGTCACCACCACGGCCGCCGGGCTCGCCACCCTGGTCCAGCTGGTGGCCGGCGGTCTCGGGGTGACGCTGCTGCCGCGGACCGCCGTCACGGTCGAGACCGCCCGCAACACCGCCCTGTGGACCGGGCTCTTCGCCGAACCGGCGCCCTCCCGGCGGATCGCCCTCGCGATGCGGACGGGCGCGGCCCGGCACGCCGAGTTCGAGGAGCTGGCCGAGGAGCTGAGGGGCGCGATGCGGGGTCTTCCGGTACGGGTGCTCGGCGCCGTCTCCTGAGACCCGGCCCGGCAGCGCGTACGCCGCCGGGCGCCGGTTCCCGAGACCCCTCGGCATCGGGAACCGGCACCCACTCCCTCGTACCTCAGTCCGAGGGGTTATTCCGTGCGCAGCCCGTCCGCCCGCATCAGCCGCCACAGGGCGGGCATGCTCAGCAGGGTCACCGCCGCGATCAGCGCGAGGCCGATCCCGACGACGGGCAGGAACGTCCACCAGTCCGCGACCGGCTGCCCTCCCAGGTTCAGCAGAACCACGCCGAGGCCGAGTCCGCCCGCCACGGCGAGGGCGAGGCCGAGGACGATCGGCACCGCCGTCTGCCAGAGCACCGACCAGCTCAGCGTGGAGCGCCGGGTGCCGAGCGCGACGAGCGAGGACAGCAGTCGCTTGCGCTCCCTGAGCTGCTCCAGGGTCGTCACCAGGAGCGAGGCGGCCACCAGGAGCATCGTCAGGGTGGAGCCGACGAGGATGCCGGTGCGGACGCTGGAGAACGCCGCGTCCCGTTCGGTCTCCTTCAGGGTGCGCACCCAGGACGTCGGGTCGATGGCCTCCGCCGTGTTGCGTACGTGGTCGGCGGCGTCGGGCACGGACGGGTCGAGCCGGACCATTGCCTGCGCGTCGGGCTCGTCGAGCCGGGCCGCGTCGATCGCCGAGGGGGTGGCGAGGACGCCGTACTGGTACATGCCCGTCGGGTCGGGGCGGGAGTCCACGACCCGGGCGGTGGCGGGGATGCGCCACTGCGGCAGCGGGCCGCCCTCGGGGCGGCGCGGCTCGTCCGGGTGCGGATACGGGTCGCGCAGGGCGACCGTCGCGCCGGGCCGCGCGGTCCTGGTGACCCAGCCGTCGTCCGGATTGCCCTGCGCGCCGTGCGCCAGGAAGACGAAGACGTCGCCGTCCACGCAGGAGGGCAGCGTGGCGAACTCCCGGAGGGAGGCGCAGTCGCCGACCCTGATCGAGGCCATCGGGGCGAACTCCTCGCCCTCCTTGAGGGGGCCTGGCCGCCACACGTGCGACTCGACGGTGCCGATCACCGCGCTGACCCCCTCGGTCCGCGCGAGGCGGTCGATCATCGAGCGGGCCTCGGCGGCGGTCCCGGCGTCGGCGCCGATCGCGATCTGGGCCCGGGACACGTCCTGGCCGGTGGCCTGCGTGAAGCCGTTCTCCATGGCCTGGAAGAGCATCTGCAGGGCGATGGCCCCGGTCGCCGCGACGACGATGCCGCTGACCGCGCGGGCCGCGGTGCCGCTGCTCAGCTGGAGCCTGCGGACGGCCAGCTGCCAGGCCACGGGGCCCCTGTTCAGTCGCTTCACACAGGCTTCGACGACCCACGGCAGGAGGGTGGTGAGGCCGATCAGGACGAGCGTGGTGCCGGCCGCGACGCCCACGGTGTCGATGCTCGTCCCGGTCGCCTGGACTTCGCCCATCTGCGGGACGAGTAGGGCCACGCCGGCCGCGAGGAGCAGCAGGCGCCACCACAGCCGGCGGCGGCGCGGCGTCGACGTCCGGACGACGCCGAGCGGTTCGATGGCGACCCCGCGCAGCGCGACGAGGGTGACGACGACCGAGGCGACCGGCACGGCGACGAGGGCGAGCGCGGCGAGCACGGGCATCGGCACGACGTCGGAGGGGTAGGCGTTGACGTCCCAGATGGTGAACGCCCCCGCGAACTGCCGGGCGACCGCGAAGAGTCCGAGACCCGTCAGGAGGCCGAGCAGCGCGCCCGCGAGCGACTCGCCGGCCGCGACCCGCCGGGTCATGGCGATGTCGGCGCCGACGAGGCGGAGCGCCGCGAGCCGCCGGTCGCGCTGTTCGCCGCCGAAGCGGACGGCGGTCGCGACGAAGACGAGCACGGGCAGGAGCAGGACGACGCAGGCGACGACGACGAGGAGGATCAGGAACGCGTTCAGCGGTTCCTCGGGGACGGACCAGCCGTACCGCGTGCCGCGCCCGTCGAGGTTCCCGGTGTCGAGGAAGTCGACGTGGGCGACGTAGCGCAGCTCGGCCGGGCCGATGAGTCCGGCCGGCCCGATCGTCCCGGCCACCTGGTAGGGGAGCCGTTCCCTGAGCAGGGCGCCCTCGGGGGAGGCGAGCAGTTCGCGGAGCGCGGGGGAGACCAGCATCTCGCCGACGGCGGGGAAGGAGGCCGCGCCGGGCGGGACCGGGGGCGCATCGCCCTCGGGGCGCAGCAGCAGTCCGCTGATGACGTCGTCGCGGTAGACGGTGGTCCGGCCGAGGTGGAGGAAGGAGTCGGGCCGTGGGGAGGTGACCTGCTCGCTGCCGTCGACGGCGCGGACCGACTCACGTACCTCCCGCTGGAAGAGCATGTTCGGCAGGGAGGAGGCGACCAGGAGCAGGGCCACGCCGAAGCCGACGCCGGTCGTGGTCAGCAGGGTGCGGAGCAGGCCGGACCGGCCGCCGGTGACCGCGAAGCGGGCGCCGAGCGCCAGGTCGCGGGCCCAGGTGCGGAGGGTCATGCCGCCCACTCCGTGTCCCGTACGGCTCCGTCGCGTACGACGATCTCGCGGTCGGAGTAGGCGGCGACCCGGGCCTCGTGGGTGACGAGGACGACGGCGGCGCCGGTGTCCCGGGAGGCGTCGGTGAGCAGCCGCATGACCCGCTCGCCGTTGAGGGAGTCGAGGGCGCCGGTCGGCTCGTCGGCGAAGATCACCCGGGGGGCGGTGACGAGCGCGCGGGCGACGGCGACGCGCTGCCCCTGGCCGCCGGATATCTCGCCGGGGCGCTTGGCCGCGATGTCCTCGACCTCCAGGCGGGCCATCCACTCGACGGCCCTGGCCTCGGCGGCCTTCCGCTTCTCGCCGTTGAGGCGGAGCGGCAGGGCGACGTTCTCCACGCAGGTCAGCTCGGGGACGAGCTGGCCGAACTGGAACACGAAGCCGAAGTCGGTACGGCGCAGGGCGCTGCGCGCGGAGTCGGAGAGCGCGGTGAGTTCGCGCCCGTCGTAGGTGATGGTTCCGGCGTCAGGGCGCACGATTCCGGCCAGGCAGTGCAGCAGGGTCGACTTGCCGGAGCCGGAGGGGCCCATGACGGCGACGACCTCGCCCGCCCGGAGCGAGAAGGAGGCGCCGGCGAGGGCCGGGGTCGGGCCGTAGGCCTTGTCGAGGCCGGTGGCGCCGAGGAGCGGGGCGGAGGTCATCGGCGGATCTCCTCGGCGAGCCGGTCGAGCCGGGCGGCGGTCAGTTCCAGCCAGCGCAGGTCCGCCTCCAGATGGAAGAGTGCGTGGTCGCAGATCAGCTGGTCGGCGAGGTCGCCGTCCTTCTTGCGGCGGGTGAGCTCGCGCATCAGGCGCAGGTGTTCGGCGCGCTGGGTGTCGACGAGCTCCGCGGCGCCGCGCCCGGTCAGGAGGGCCAGGACGACCTTGGTGTAGAGCGTGGACTGGAGGTACGGCTCGGGCTTCTCGGGGGTGGCGAGCCACTGGGCGACATCGGTGATGCCCGCCTCGGTGATGGCGTACCGCTTCCGCTCGGGGCCGCCGCCCGCCTCGATCCCGTCGACGACGACGAGGCCGTTCTTCAGGAGCCGGGACATGGTCGAGTAGACCTGGCCGTAGTGCAGCGGCCGGTCGTGGCCGAACTTCTCGTCGAAGGCGCGCTTGAGGTCGTAGCCGTGGCGCGGGCCGGACTCCAGGAGTCCCAGAAGGGTGTGACCGATGGACATGCGCGTCACTGTACATGGTGTGTATACGCGCGGTGTATAGCCGATGCCGTGTCGCCCCGCGAGAAGTGGAACGACTCCTTCACGCAACCATCCGGTCCGCTGAGACGTCGGTTCCTCTGGACATGGGTGCTGATTCTCACGTCCGGAAAAGGCGTGATCGGTTGTCCTATGTCCACATCGGCGGTGTTAGCTGGCTAGCTGAGCCGACCCGCGCGGGACGGGAGAAGGACCGACGCGCCGGGACACACGACGAGCGGAGCGACACGACTCATGGGCCGACCGGACAAGAGCAAGGCGAAGAAACGCGGCCTGCGCCGCTTCTTCTCCTGGAAGAAGCTCCTGGGCACGTTCTTCGTGGTCTGCCTGCTCGCCATGGGCGCCCTGTACGTCGTCTACCTCATGGTCCCGGTGCCGACGGCCAACGCCGAGGCGACCATGCAGAGCAACATCTACAAGTACGCCGACGGGAAGGTCCTCGCCAGGACCGGCAAGATAAACCGCGAGATCGTCGGCCTGGAGAAGATCCCCGCGGAGGTCCAGAAGGCCTTCGTCGCCGCCGAGAACAAGAGCTTCTACAAGGACAACGGCGTCGACATCAAGGGCACCACCCGCGCCGTCTGGTCCACCGTCACCGGCAAGGGCAAGCAGGGTGGTTCGACCATCACCCAGCAGTACGTCAAGAACTTCTACCTGAGCCAGGACCAGACGGCGACACGCAAGCTCAAGGAAATGGTCATCGCCATCAAGGTCGATGAGCAGATGAACAAGAGCGACATCCTCGCCGGCTACATGAACACCAGCTACTACGGGCGCAGCGCCTACGGCATCCAGGCCGCCGCCCGCGCGTACTACGGAGTCGACGCCACCAAGCTCACCACCGCCCAGGGCGCCTACCTCGCCTCGCTGCTCCAGGCGCCCAACCAGTACGACTGGACCTCCGCGAGCCCCACCGGCCGCAAGCTCGTCGAGGAGCGCTGGAACTACGTCCTCGACAACATGGTCGAGGAGGGCTGGCTCCCCGCGGCCGACCGGACGGCCATGAAGTTCCCCGTCCCGCAGAAGCCCAAGCCCGCCCCCGGCATGGAGGGCCAGACCGGCTACATCGTCGAGGCCGCCAACCAGGAGCTGATGCGCCAGGGCGTCAGCGAGGAGGACATCAAGGCCGGCGGCTGGACGATCACCCTCAACATCGACGAGAAGAAGCAGAAGGACCTCGTCAAGGCCGTCGACCGGCAACTGGAGGCCAAGCTCGACCGCAAGGGCGACAAGAAGGACGCCACCGTCCAGGCCGGCGCCACCTCCGTCGACCCGAAGACCGGCGCGGTCGTCGCGATGTACGGCGGCATCGGCGCCACCGAGCACTGGACGTCGAACGCGACCCGCCGCGACTACCAGCCCGCCTCCACCTTCAAGCCGCTCGTCCTCGCCGCCGCGATCGAGAACGGCTCCGTCACCCAGGACGGGCGCAAGATAGGGCTCGGCACCATCTACGACGGCACCAGCCAGCGCAAGGTCGTGGGCAGCGACATCCCCTTCGCGCCCGAGAACGAGGACGACGACAGCTACGGTCCCGTCACCGTCCAGAGGGCCACCAACAGCTCCATCAACTCCGTCTACGCCCAGATGATCGTGGACGTCGGTGAGGCCGAGACCAAGAAGACCGCCCTCGCCCTCGGCATGAAGGACGGACCGGACTTCGGCGAGAGCCCCGCCATGTCCCTCGGCACCATGGGCGCCTCCACCATGGACATGGCCGGCGTGTACGCCACGCTCGACAACCACGGCAAGAAGGTCACCCCGACCCTCGTGAAGGCCGCCGAGCACAGGGACCGCGTCGTCACCCCCGCCAAGGGGATCGGCGAGCAGGTCATCGGCCGCGAGGCCGCCGACACCGTCACCAAGGCCATGATGGGCGTCGTGCAGAGCGGTTCCGGCTTCCGTGCCGCCGGTGACTACGAGGCCGCGGGCAAGACCGGCACCTCCGAGAACAACCGCTCCGCCTGGTTCGTCGGCTACACCCCCGAACTCGTCACCGCCGTCGCCCTCTTCGGCGAGGACGCCAAGGGCAACCAGGTCACCCTGACCGACACCATCGAGGAGGGCCGCGCCAACGGCGGCCGCAGGCCGGCCCAGATCTGGGGCGACTACACGACCAGCGCCCTCGGCGGTGGCTCCGACGCCTCCTTCGACCTGGAGACGGACAGCTCGACCCCGGTCGAGCCGGACCCCGATCCGACCCGGACGACCGAGGCGCCCGAGGAGCCGACCGAGGCGCCGACGACGACGGCCCCGGCCACGACGCCTCCGCCGACCACCACGACCACGACGCCGCCGGAGCCGACGGAGGACCCGGCCACCACGCCGCCGGAGCCCACGGACGAGCCGACGACCGAGGAGCCGTCTCCGCCGCCGTCGATCGAGCCCCCGGACATCGGCGACCCCGACCCGGAGGCCGGCGGCGACGCCGGCACACGGCCGTCGCGCTAGCGACATGACGGAAGGCCGGACCCCGCAAGGGTCCGGCCTTCCGCGTCGTCAGTCCCGGATCAGGGTGTGGCCAGCTCGAACCAGACCACCTTGCCGCCCGAGAGCCGGGTCGCCCCCCACCGCCTCGCAAGCCGGTTCACCAGGAAGAGACCGCGCCCGCCCTCGTCGGTGTCACGCGCCCGCCGCTGCCGCGGCAGCTGCGGGGAGTCGTCGCCGACCTCGCAGCGCAGCACGTCCGTCCGCAGGAGCCGCAGCGTCACGGGCCGCTCCGCGTACCGCACGGCGTTCGTCACGACCTCGCTGATCAGCAGCTCCACCGAGTCCGTCAGCTCCTCCAGGTCCCAGCGGGCGAGCGCCCGCCGGGCGAGCCGACGGGCCCGGCCGGGGGCCGCGTCCTCCGGTTCCAGGAACCAGTACGCCACGTCGCTCGGCGCGATCCCGTCGAAACGGGCCGCGAGCAGCGCGATGTCGTCGTCCCGGTCCCCGGGACCCAGCATGTCGAGGACGTCGTCGCAGAGCGCCTCAAGGGGCGGCGAGTGGTCAGGGCCCGTCAGCTGCGCGGTCGCCGCGAGGCGCTCCCGCAGCTGCTCGATGCCGGTCCACACGTCCCGCAGCCGGGACTCCACCAGACCGTCCGTGTAGAGCAGCAGCGTGGCACCCGCGGGCGCGTCCAGCTCGACCGCCTCGAAGTCCACCCCGCCCACGCCGATCGGGGCGCCCGGCGGCACCCGCAGCACCTCGGCCCGGCCGCCCAGGTGGAGCAGTATCGGCGGCGGATGGCCCGCGTTGGCGATGGTGATCCGGTGCGAGACCGGGTCGTACACCGCGTACATGCAGGTCGCCATGCGGTTCTCGCCGAGCCGCTGCGCCTGCTCGTCGAGGTGGTGCAGGACCTCCTGCGGAGGCAGGTCGAGCCCGGCCAGGGTCTGCGCGGTGGTGCGCAGCTGACCCATGATCGCCGCCGAGGTCATCGAGTGGCCCATGACGTCGCCGACGACCAGCGCGACCCGGCTGCCGGGCAGCGGGATCGCGTCGTACCAGTCCCCGCCCACCCGGGCCGTCTCGGCGGCCGGCAGATAGCGCGAGGCGAGCTTGACGCCGGTCGGCTGCGGCAGCGAGTCCGGCAGCATCGTCCGCTGGAGCTCGTCCGCGATGTACGCCTCGCGCCCGTACAGGACGGCCTTGTCGATCCCGAGCGCCGTGTGCGTGGCCAGCTGGGCCGCGACCAGCAGGTCGTTCGGCTCGAAGGCGGCCCGCTCGGGGCGGCGCAGGAACACGGCGGCGCCGATCACCCGGCGCCGGCCGCGCAGCGGGGCGAGGACCGCCCGAAGCCCGCCGGGCAGCGGATGCCCGGGGCCGAGCAGCTCCGACAGCGCGGTCTTGGCGGCGGCGGAGTCGCCGAACACCGGCCGCACCCCGCGCAGCACCTCGGCGAGCGCACCCCCGGACCGCACCTCGCAGAGTTCGGCTGCGGGGGTCGGACTCGGATCGGGTACGAGGACGAGCTCCTCGCCCTCCAGTTCGCTTAACCGGAGCCGGTCGGTACGGCGCAGGCGCAGCATGAACGGCGCCACCGGACGCTCGTCGCCCACCGGCAGCGGGTCGCGGAGGTAGACCAGGATCTCGTCGGAGAACGTCGGCACGGTGGCCCGGCACAGGCCGAGCACGATCTCGTCGAGGTCGATGCCGCGCGCGATGCGCCGGGTCGCGGCGCCGACGAACCGCAGCCGCTCGCCCTCGCGCCGCGTGGCGGTGTCCCCGCCCCGGCCGCCGCCAGGGTGCTGGGCGGCCACGGCGACGGCGACGCCGGGGGTGCCGGGGGCGGGGGGCGTCGCGGGCCCGACGCCCGTCGGGGGCGCGTCCGTCGCGGGGCCCGCCGGGCCGCCCGGCTGGGCCGGCACCTCGGCGGGCAGGCCGGTCGCCGCCTCCTGGCGAGGGCGCGCGCGTTCCTGCGACCGGGCAGCCAGGGGCTGCCGGCCTTCGTGGGAGGTGGGATGCTCCGTCACGCGTGGGATTCCGTCCGTCCGGGCCGGTGGTGCGATGCACTCGCTCTTCTCGCCGATGCCGCGCCTTCGGCAGGGATAAACCCCTCCTGTGCGGCGGATGTGGAAGCTCCGCGAGTCACGGCGGCGGCGGGGGTCGGAACACCCGGGCAGACGTCCGGCACTGCTCTCCCCCTCGTCGATGACTTCTGGTCAGGTCCTGTGCTGTGTCCGGTCCTTGACGGGCCGTCCGGTGGGTCTGGCAGGTCGCTCGGTCGGCCTGACGTGCTGTTCGGTCCGCCTCCACCGTGCGGAGGACGATCCTACGTTTGAACCCCGGGGGCGCATCAAGGGTCTCACGGTGCCGTGTGCGCCGGAGTGCGGTCCCAGTCCGCCGGAAGTTCCGGAACCCGCCATGCCGGATCGGGCCGCCAGTCCTCCCAGCCGTCCGCGAACGGCGCCCCCCACGCCTTGATCCGGTCCACCGCCCTGCGCCCCGCGTCGCGCACGCGCTCGGCCTGCTCGGGGCCCATCAGGCCGCACCGCTGCGCCTGCGAGAACTCGTCCTCGTCCCGCCACAGCCAACTGCGGTCCGGGTACACGGAGATGTCGAGGAAATGGTCCTCGGAGTCGAAGCCGCCGGACCACCGGACCCGCGGCTCCTCCAGGTTCACGTACCAGCTGCGGAAACGCCAGCCACGCTCCCAGAACAGCCACACCGACCAGGGGTCGCCCGGCCGTGCCAGCTTCAGCACGCCGCTGCCGGCCCACCGCGCGCGCTCCGTCGTGCGCGGGGCGGTGTAGCGGGTGGCGAGCGGCTCCTCGTGCACGGGCGTGCCGTCGGCGAGGACGGGGCGTACGCACTCCGTACCGGGGGCCATCCACACCGCGAGCAGCTCGGGGGTGTCCTGCACGACCGTCACCGGCCTGCAGATGTGCACCGCCCCGGTGCCGTTGCCGCGGTAGCGCCAGAGGATGTGCTCCCCCGGCGCCCAGTGTCGAGAGCCGTCCGATCCTGTCATGCGCAGATCTTAGGGGCGCGCTCCCACGTGCGCTGCGGTACGGGTCACCTACCGGCCGGTCACGCCTAGGGCCTCTCGTTCGGATCACGCCGGGCTCGCGGGGTCTCCCTGATCCGGCCTGATCCAAACGAAAGACCCTAAGGGCGTGTCATCCGCAGGACGTCCAGTGCCTCGTCCAGCTGCTCGACCGTGAGGTCGCCGCGCTCGACGTACCCCGAGGCGAGGACCACCTCGCGGATCGTCTTCCGCTCGGCGAGGGACTTCTTGGCGACCTTGGCGGCCTCCTCGTAGCCGATGTACTTGTTCAGCGGGGTGACCACGGACGGCGAGGACTCGGCGTACTCGCGCGCCCGCTCGACGTTGGCGGTGATCCCGTCCACCGTGCGGTCGGCGAGCAGCCGGGACGCGTTGGCGAGGAGCCGTACCGACTCCAGGAGGTTCTTGGCCATCACCGGCAGCATGACGTTGAGCTCGAAGTTCCCGGCCGCGCCCGCCACCGCCACTGTGGTGTCGTTTCCGGTCACCTGCGCGGCGACCATGAGAACCGCCTCGGGGATGACCGGGTTGACCTTGCCCGGCATGATCGACGAGCCGGGCTGGAGGTCGGGGAGGTTGATCTCGGCGAGGCCCGTACGGGGTCCGCTGGACATCCAGCGCAGATCGTTGGCGATCTTGGTGAGGGAGACGGCGACCGTACGGAGCTGCCCGGACGTCTCCACCAGGGCGTCGCGGGCGCCCTGCGCCTCGAAGTGGTCGCGGGCCTCGGTCAGCGGCAGCCCGGTCGCGCGGGCGACCTCCGCGATGACGGCCGCGGAGAAGCCGGCCGGGGTGTTGATGCCGGTGCCCACCGCCGTACCGCCGAGGGGGAGTTCGGCGAGCCGGGGGAGCACGGCGCGCAGGCGCTCGACGCCGTACCTGACCTGGGCCGCGTAGCCGCCGAACTCCTGGCCGAGGGTGACCGGCGTGGCGTCCATCAGATGTGTACGGCCGGACTTCACGACCGTCGCGAATTCGGCCGATTTTCGCTCCAGGGCGGCGGCCAGATGGTCGAGGGCGGGGATCAGGTCGCGGGTGACGGCGCCGGTGGCCGCGATGTGGATGGAGGAGGGGAAGACGTCGTTGGAGGACTGCGAGGCGTTCACGTGGTCGTTGGGGTGGACCTCGCGGCCCTCGGGGAGCCGTTCGGTGGCGAGGGTGGCGATCACCTCGTTGGTGTTCATGTTGGACGAGGTGCCTGAGCCGGTCTGGAAGACGTCCACCGGGAAGTGCTCGTCCCAGCGCCCTCCGGCGACCTCCTCCGCCGCCGACCCGATGGCCTCCGCGCGGTCCTTCTCGATCACCCCGAGTTCGGCGTTGACCTTGGCGGCGGCCGCCTTGATCCGGGCGAGGGCCTCGATGTGGGCCCGCTCCAGGCGCTGGCCGGAGACCGGGAAGTTCTCCACCGCCCGCTGGGTCTGGGCGCGCCACTTGGCGTGCGAGGGGACCCGTACCTCGCCCATGGAGTCGTGCTCGATCCGGTAGTCCTCGGCTTCGTTCATCTTCCCAACCTCTCGCAACCGCTCGCACCGATCCCGTCGGGGGAGTCCCCCAGCCCCCCGAAAAAGATGAGCACTTGTCTTGTTCGATGTATTCCCATCATGCGTACCGACCAGTAAAAACCGTGGGTAACCCCACTTCCAGGAGGCGCAATGACGCGCACCAGGTACAGACTCCGCTGGCCCATCGCCGCCGTCGCCGCGGCCGCCGCCGTACTCGGCACGATGACCGCCGCCGCACCCGCCGGAGCCGCCGGCACGGGCACGGGAGCGGTGACCGCTTCCGTACCCCTGCCGCCCGAGCTCGAGGCGATCCGGGCCGCCGAGGCCACCAGGATCTACGGCGACCCGGCCGAGCGCCCGCTCGCCGAGCGCAAGACCGGCCTGATCTCCCTCGGCGACAGCGAGATCTCCGGCGAGGGCGTCGGCACCTACGAGTCCCCCACCAACGGCCCCACCAACTGGTGCCACCGCTCGCCGGACGCCGCCATCCACCGCACCGGCATCGCCGCGGACCTCACCTTCAACGTCTCCTGTTCCGGCGCCTACAGCGGCAACATCCGGATCGGCGGCTCCAAGCAGTACGCCGACGAGCTCGTCCAGAGCGACAACCTCGCCGTCAAGGCCCGCAACACCCGCATCAAGATGGTCCTGCTCGTCTCCGGCGCCAACGACGACCTGCAGTTCGGCCCGGTCATGACCGACTGCGTCCAGCGCTACATCCTCAGCCAGGGCGTCTGCGAACCCAAGTACGCCCCCGGCTGGCAGGCCCGTGTCGACGCGCTCGTCCCCAAGACCGAACAGGTCGTGCGCGACCTGCGGACCGTCATGCGTGACGCCGGGTACGCCGACGGCGACTACAAGCTCGTCGTGATGGGCTACCCCAGCCCCATCGGCCCCGACTTCCGCGACAACCCGAACTTCTCCGGCAAGCTGGCCTGCGGCGGCATGGGCTACGACTCCGACACCGTCTGGGGCCGCAACAGCGCCGTCCCCGCCTTCGAACGCGGCATGCGCAAGGTCGCCGCCAACACCGGAGCCGTCTACCTCGACAACTCGCGGCTCTTCCACGGCCACGAGGTCTGCATGGAGGACACCTGGGCCCGGGGCCTCTACATCGACCTCTCCAAGCCCGGCGGCATCGACGAGAACTCCGTACGCCAGTCCTTCCACCCCAACAAGAGCGGGCACGCCGCCTTCGCGTCCTGCCTCACCCAGCTCTACGGCTCCGGCCTCCGCGAGGCGAGCTGCGCCGACGTCGACTCCTCGGGCTGGCCGACCCTCTTCCCGCTCGCCTGGGACGACGTCTACCGGCCGCTGAAGAACGGGGCGACCGCCAACTGCCTCGACGTGGACGGCGCCCAGAGCGCCAACGGCACCCGCGTGTTCGGCTGGGACTGCCACGGCGGCCGCAACCAGGGCTGGTGGTACGACTCCGCCCGCCGGACGGTGCACACCGAACTCACCCAGGACCGCTGCCTGGACGTGCCCAGCACCTCCTACCCGGCGGGCACGGCCCTCATCGTCTGGAACTGCCACGGCGGCGCCAACCAGAAGTTCGTCCGCGACGGCGCGACGATCAGGCCCGCCGCCGCGACCGGCCTCTGCCTCACCCAGAGCGCGGTGAGGCAGCAGATCCGGCTGCAGAACTGCGACGGCTCGGCGAGCCAGACGTTCGCGTAGCCGTCCCACCGGCAGGAAAGGCCGTGGCCCCCGTCCGAGCCGGACGGGGGCCACGGCCGCGAGCCCGGCCCGATCCGGGAGACAGGCCTAGAGCACCTTGAGCGTCGTACGGGCCAGCTCGTACGCCGGGAGCATCGCGCGGTGCTCGTCGGTGTCGAAACCGCCCAGGTGCACGATCACGGTCCCCTTGGGGGTCGCGACGGCGAAGGCCCGCTCCTCCTTCGACTCCTCCATCAGCTCGTTGTAGACGGTGTACGTCACCTCGGTGAGGGGCGACGCGCCGGCCCCGGTCTCCTTGTAGACGACCTTCGAGGTGTTCTCCTCGCCCTTCACGAAGCCTTCGAGGGCGGTCCTGGCGGGCCCCTTCCCGGCCGCCGTCCACACCCGCAGGAAACCGAGGTGCCCGGCGCCCTTGGCGTTCACCTCGCAGCGGATGACGGCCGGGCCCTGGCGGGTGAGCGCCGCGAACTCCGGATTCTCGGGGTCCTTGATCGCGTCCGGTTCCCACTGCTCCGCGAGCGCGAAGGAGACCGGCAGCGCGCACGCCGTCCCCGGCCCGCCGACCGTCTTTCCCGACGCCGCGGCGACGGCAGGGGCCTTCGTGGCCGCCGGATCCGCCGAAGGGCGGGGGCCGGGCCCGACCTCGGGCATCGGCTCGGGAGCGCCGCAGCCGGTCAGCAGCAGCCCCGCCGCCAGCGCGGCGGCGACCGGGGCCAGGGTGGGTATCGGGTGTCTCATGCGCGTCAGCGTAGCTCCGGGCCCGTCACGCACCGGACAGGCGGAGTCGGGGCGGGCGCCGGACAATGTGTAGCGGGCGTGCCCCCGGGGGCGGGAAGGGCGGGCAGCCCTGGGGGAGATCCCCGACCACAGGAGGCAGGACATGTTCCGCAGCTTCAGGAGGATCGGCGCCCTCGGCGCCTGCACGGTCGCGGCCGTCGCCTTCACCGCCGTCGCCCCGGTCTCCGCCGCCCCCGCCGCCCCGCCGCTCTCCGCCGCTTCCCAGGCCGAGGACCTGGAGTTCACCCTCTACTCCAAGGAGATCCCCGGCGGGCAGGACGACGAGACCGGCCGGGCGCCCGAAGTCGGGGACTCCTTCGCGTTCGCCGACGACCTGTACCGGAGCAAGGGCGGCGAGAAGGTCGGCCGGGACGGCGTGAGCTGCACCGTGGTGCGCACCGGGAGCCCGGGCGACCTGCAGTGCGTGGGCACGTTCGTGCTGACCGGCGGCCCCGGCGGGCAGATCGCCGGCCAGACGCTCCTCTCGGTCGATCCGGCGGACGAGGCGCCCGCCGCCTTCGACATCGCCGTCACCGGCGGGACAGGGGACTTCAAGGACGTGCGCGGCACCATCCGCTCGACCCCGGACGGCGACTACTCACGCCTCGAGTTCCGCCTCACCCGCTAGCGGGGCCGGGGCCGGGGTCCGGGGCGGTTCAGGACAGCTTGCCGCCGTAGTCCGGCAGCTTGAAGGTGCGCTCGGCGTGGCCGCCGACCAGGTCGGTGGTGTTGTTGCCGATGTTCGCGATGATCGTGTAGCCCTTCGCCTCGATCTCCGCGCGCTTCTCCGTCTTGTACGCGCTGACCTCGGCGAACAGGTCGGGCAGGGAGCGCACGTACAGACCGTCGACCGGGTATCCGGCCTGCTTCAGGTTCCAGTCCGTGAGGGAGTGCAGGATGCCCGGTCGCGCGGTGACGAAGAAGACGTCCACCCCGCGCGCGTGGGCGGCGGTGACGATCTCGCGCACGTCCGCGATGGCCGGCGTGGGCAGCTCCCAGAACGGGTGGAAGTCCGTCTCCAGGGAGCTGTTGTCGATGTCGAGGACGATCGCCTGCTTCTCGCGGCCCGCGTTCTCGGAGCGCCGCTCGATGTACGGGCGTGCCTCGGCGACCACGGCGGCCACGTCGCGGCGCCAGGTCGCGTAGTCGACGTCCGCGATGGCGGCGGTGGAGGTGAGGTGGGTGTCCGGGTCGGCGGCGGAGGCCGCGGGCGCGGGACCGACGACGAGGAACGCGCTCAGGGCGAGGACCGCGGTGGTGGTGGCGGTGGTGCTTCGGACGGAGGGCATGGGGGGCTCCCGAGTGGGTCGACCGGCTCAGTGGTTGACATGCTCGCGTCTCATACTGGCCAGTAGGCGACGGGAGGGCTACCGGCCGGTAGCGATTTTCTGAGCGGAGATCGACGAAGCCCCCGTTCCCAGGGGCCCAGGGGAACGGGGGCTTCGCGAGAGCGTCACATGCTCAGCCGAGGCCGGGACCCCGCACCGGGATGTGCGTGAACGTCGGCTCGGGAGCCGGGTTCTGGAAGAAGTCGTTGCCCTTGTCGTCCACGACGATGAACGCCGGGAAGTCCTCGACCTCGATCTTCCAGACCGCCTCCATGCCGAGCTCCTCGTACTCGACGACCTCGACCTTCTTGATGCAGTCCTGCGCGAGCCGCGCCGCGGGGCCGCCGATCGAGCCGAGGTAGAAGCCGCCGTGGCTGCCGCAGGCGTTCGTGACCTGCTGCGAGCGGTTGCCCTTGGCCAGCATGACCTTCGAGCCGCCCGCCGCCTGGAACTGCTCCACGTACGAGTCCATCCGGCCCGCCGTGGTCGGACCGAAGGAACCGGAGGCGTACCCCTCGGGAGTCTTCGCGGGGCCCGCGTAGTAGACCGGGTGGTCCTTCAGGTACTGCGGCATCTCCTCGCCCGCGTCCAGGCGCTCCTTGATCTTGGCGTGCGCGATGTCGCGTGCCACGACCAGCGGGCCGTTGAGGGAGAGGCGGGTCTTGACCGGGTACTTGGTCAGCTCGGCGAGGATGTCGTCCATCGGCTGGTTGAGGTCGATGGTGACGACGTCGCTCTCCTCGGAGAGGTGCGCGTCGGTCGTCTCCGGGAGGAAGCGCGCCGGGTCGGTCTCCAGCTGCTCCAGGAAGACGCCCTCGGCGGTGATCTTCGCGACGGCCTGCCGGTCGGCCGAGCAGGACACGGCGATCGCGACGGGCAGCGAGGCGCCGTGGCGCGGCAGGCGGACGACGCGGACGTCGTGGCAGAAGTACTTGCCGCCGAACTGCGCGCCGATGCCGATCTTCTGTGTCAGCTCGAAGACCTTCTCCTCCAGCTCCTTGTCGCGGAAGCCGTGGCCGGTCTCGGCCGAGCCCTCGGCGGGCAGCTCGTCCAGGTAGTGCGCGGAGGCGTACTTGGCGGTCTTGAGCGCGAACTCGGCGCTGGTGCCGCCGACGACGATCGCCAAGTGGTACGGCGGGCAGGCCGCCGTACCGAGGGAACGGATCTTCTCCTCCAGGAACTTCATCATGGAGGCCTCGTTCAGGACCGCCTTGGTCTCCTGGTAGAGGAAGGACTTGTTGGCCGAGCCGCCGCCCTTGGCCATGAAGAGGAACTTGTACGCGCCGCCGTCCGTCGCGTACAGCTCGATCTGCGCGGGCAGGTTCGAGCCGGTGTTCTTCTCCTCCCACATGGTGACCGGGGCCATCTGCGAGTACCGCAGGTTGAGCTTGGTGTACGCGTCGAAGACGCCCTTCGACAGGGCCTCCTCGTCACGGCCCCGCGTCAGCACGTTCTGGCCGCGCTTGCCCATGACGATCGCAGTGCCCGTGTCCTGGCACATCGGCAGGACGCCCGCGGCGGCGATGTTCGCGTTCTTCAGGAGGTCGAGCGCGACGAACTTGTCGTTGCCCGACGCCTCCGGGTCGTCGATGATCCGGCGCAGCTGGGCCAGGTGGGCCGGGCGCAGGAAGTGCTGGATGTCGTGGATCGCCTCGGCCGCAAGCCGGCGCAGCGCCTCCGGCTCGACCTTGAGGAACGTACGGCCGTCGGCCTCGAAGGTGGAGACACCTTCGGAGGTCACCAGGCGGTAGGGCGTGGTGTCCTCTCCCAGCGGGAGCAGATCGGAGTACGCAAACTCTGGCATGGGGGCCATTCCTCACTCGGCAAGACGGCGCACCGCCTCCATTGGCGGTGCGCCTTCCAGCGTAGAACGCGGCCCGTGCGCCGGTCCTGTGAGGTAAGGCTCACTTGGCGCCCCGACCGCGCCGGAGTGTCGTGTTCCGTTCGGGCGGCCCCCAGGACTCCGTCCACAGGCCCGGCCCCGCCCCCTGGTCGCGATCTATCGCGTTTCGCTAGGCTGGCTCCGTGGACCTCGAAAAGAAGCCCGACCCCGAAGAGCAGCCGCGCCCGCAGCGCTCGGCCCCGCCGGCCGAGACCGCCCCCGCCGCGCCCCTTCTCGCCGACCCGCAGGGCTCGTTGCGCGCATCCGACGCGGACCGGGACCGCATCGCGGACATCCTCAGGGACGCCCTGGCCGAGGGGCGGCTCGACCCCGAGGAGCACTCGGACCGGATCGACGCGGTGTACCGGGCGAAGACCGTCGGGGAGCTGGAGCCGATCGTCCGCGACCTGCCGGGCGCCAGGACGCAGCGCCAGGACCCCGAGCCGGCCTACGGCTACGGCCCGGACGGCGCCGACGGCCCCGCCGAGAACCTCGTCGCGATCTTCTCCAGCAACACCCGCAGGGGGCGCTGGCGGGTGAGCCGGCGGACGAACGCCTTCGCCCTCTTCGGGAACATCGAGATCGACCTGACCGAGGCGATCTTCGAGCAGCGCCTGACCACCATCAACGCCACGTCGATCTTCGGCAACGTGGAGGTGCGGGTCCCGGAGAACATCAGCCTGCGCGGCAGCGGCAGCGGGATCTTCGGCAACTTCGAGGTCGTGACCCTGGAGGGCGTGGACCCGCAGGCCCCCGTCGTCGTCATCAACGGCTACTCGGTCTTCGGCAACGTCGAGGCGAGGCCCAAGCGCGGCAAGTGGATCACCGACCTCCAGGACAAGCTGCGCAAGCACCTCGGCCACTGAGGCGGGGGCGCGGGGGCGACGATGGTCCGCGGCGGCGTCGGAGTGACCGGGGTGGAGTGACCGGGGTGGCGTCGGAGTGACCGGGGTGGAGTGACCGGGGTGGTCAGGATGACCGGAATTCGTCCTCGGGTATCCGCAGTGCGGAACCGGACGGCGCGCGGTGCATAGGCGCGCGCACAGCGGGTAGGGCTGGTGCATCGCCGCTCGCTCGCGAAGTCGTCGTCAGGAGTAGACCGTGCTGCAACTGCCGCATCAGCCCCTCCAGGTCGCCGCTGTCCCCCCTCAGCGTGCCCCTGCGCGGGAGGACGAGGCCGGGCCTTGGCACGCGGAGGCGGTGTGCCGCCGGGACGAGGCCGGGCTCTTCTTCGCCCCCTCCAAGGAGCCGACCGCCGCGCGGCTCGCGCGTGAGGCGGCGGCGAAGCGGGTCTGCGGGCGCTGTCCCGTGATGGTCGAGTGCCGGGAGCACGCGCTGCTCCAGCCCGAGCCGTACGGGGTGTGGGGCGGGCTCACCGCGGCGGAGCGCCGCGTCGCCCTGGCCCGGCGCCGGCGGCGCGAGGTGGAGCTGCGGAAGGCGGCCACGACCGAGCGGATCGCCCAGGCGGGCTGAGCCGTCGCTCCGTGGTCCCGTGGTCCCGTGGTCCAGTCCGTACGGGAAGGGGCGCCCCCACCGCACATGGGGGCGCCCCTCTTCGTACCGTCGCCGGACGTCCGGCCGGCGGTTACTTCGCGCGGTCGAAGTCGATCTTGCTGTACGCGCGCAGCTTCGAGAGGCGGTGCGTGGAGTCGATCTGGCGGATCGTGCCGGACTTCGAGCGCATGACGAGCGACTGGGTGGTCGCCGTCTCGGCGCGGTAGCGGACTCCGCGCAGCAGCTCGCCGTCGGTGATGCCGGTCGCGACGAAGAACACGTTGTCGCCGCCGACCAGGTCGTCGGTGGAGAGGACCCGGTCCAGGTCGTGGCCCGCGTCGAGGGCCTTCTGCCGCTCGGCGTCGTCCTTCGGCCACAGCTTGCCCTGGATCACGCCGCCGAGGCACTTGATGGCGCAGGCGGAGATGATGCCCTCGGGGGTGCCGCCGATGCCCATGAGCATGTCGACGCCGGTGCCCTCGCGGACGGCCATGATCGAGCCGGCGACGTCGCCGTCCGAGATGAACTTGATCCGGGCGCCGGTCTCGCGGATCTCCTTGACGATGCCCTCGTGACGGGGGCGGTCCAGGATGACGACCGTGATGTCCTCGGGCGAGGAGTTCTTCGCCTTGGCCACCCGGCGGATGTTCACCGAGACGGGGGCGTTGATGTCGACGAAATCGGCGGCCTCGGGGCCGGTGACCAGCTTGTCCATGTAGAAGACCGCGGACGGGTCGAACATGGAGCCGCGGTCGGCGGCGGCCAGGACGGCGATCGCGTTGGGCATGCCCTTGGCGTTGAGCGTGGTGCCGTCGATCGGGTCGACGGCGATGTCGACCTCGGCGCCGGTGCCGTCGCCGACCCGCTCGCCGTTGAAGAGCATGGGGGCTTCGTCCTTCTCGCCCTCGCCGATGACGACCACGCCGTTCATCGAGACGGTGGAGATCAGGGTGCGCATGGCGTTGACCGCCGCGCCGTCCGCGCCGATCTTGTCGCCGCGACCGACCCAGCGTCCGGCGGCCATGGCGGCGGCCTCGGTGACGCGGACCAGCTCCAGGGCGAGGTTGCGGTCGGGAGCCTCGGGAGAGACGACGAGCTCGGGCGGCAGATGGTGGTGCTCGGTCATCGGAACGCACCTTTCTGTACGGCGACGGCCGGGAAAAGAGGGTGCTGTGACTCTATCGGTACGTCGACAAAATGAGCAGAGGGGCCCACGTATGAGCACGGCACCATGATGCGACCATGGTGCCGTGGCAGGTATGCGAGGCAGGCAGACGGTACGCGGGATGTTCCAGTCCCTCGGGGTGATCTTGATCGCCGCGGGGGTCATGTATCTCTTCATCCCACACGACGAGAGCGCCGAACCGGTCAAGGCGAAGGACTACCGGGTCGAGCTCCTGACGGCTCAGCGGGCGGCGCCGTATCCGGTGCTGGCCCCCGAGGGCCTGGGTGAGGGGTGGAAGGCGACGGTCGTCTCGTACAAGCGTGACAGTGCGGACGCCTGGCAGCTCGGCTTCCTCTCCCCGGACACGCAGTACGTGGCGATCCACCAGTCGACGGCGGCGCCGGGCACCTACGTGCCGGACGTGACGCAGCGGGCGAAGAACACCGGGAAGACCCAGACGGTGGCCGGCCAGGTCTGGCAGCGCTGGGAGGGCCCGAAGTACGACGCGCTCGTCCGCGTGGACGGCAAGGCGACGACGGTGGTCACCGGCACGGCCTCCTTCGAGCGGCTGGCCGAGATGGCGGGCTCGCTGCGGTCGAAGAAGGTCTGAGCCGGGTAGCGCGGAACACGGACAAGGCCCCGCACTCATGGAGTGCGGGGCCTTGTCCGTGCCGTCGGGCGTCGCCCTCGGGGCGTCGTCGTCCGGATCAGACGGTGGTGACGACGTCCTCGTAGGCGAGGCGCGGGGAGCGCGGGAACCAGGCGTCCTCGCCCGGCTTGCCGATGTTGACGACCATCAGCGGGGTGTGGTCGTCGTCCAGGAACTCCTTCTGGACGCCGTCGAAGTCGAGGCCGGTCATCGGGCCCGCGGCCAGGCCGGCGGCGCGGACGCCCACGATGAAGTACGCGGCCTGGAGGGCGGCGTTCAGCAGCGCGGCGCTCTCGCGGACCGGGCGCTCGGCGAAGAACATGTCCTTGGCCTGCGGGAAGTGCGGCAGCAGGCTCGGGAGCTCCTCGTGGAACTCGTTGTCGGCGGAGAGGATCGCGACGAGCGGGGCCGAGGCGGTCTTGGGCTGGTTGCCCTCGGCCATGTGCTTGACCAGGCGCTCACGGGCCTCGGGGGAGCGGACCAGGGTGATGCGCAGCGGGGTCTGGTTGAAGGCGGTCGGGCCGTACTTCACCAGGTCGTAGATCGCCTGGACCTGCTCGTCGGTCACCGGCTCGTCGGTGAACGTGTTGGCGGTGCGGGCCTCACGGAAGAGGAGGTCCTGGGCGGCGGGGTCAAGGGCGAGAGACATGCTGCGTACCTTCCGGACTGCAAAGGGGAGTCGCTCGTACAACGTTCAAGCGATGTCTCGACAGTACGCCCCTGATTGATGAAACTTCAACTAATCCATCCGGATAGTGATCCGCTTCACTCGGAGTCTACGGCAGGGGCTACTCGTCCCCGCTGCCCGCCTCCGCGGCCTCGGCGGCACGCTCGGCCGCCAGCGAGGCGTCAAGCCGGGCCCGCGCACCCTCGAGCCGGCGTCGGCAGACCTTCGCCAGCTCCTCGCCACGCTCCCAGAGCGCGAGGGAGTCCTCCAGGGACGTGCCGCCCGCCTCAAGGCGCCGAACGACCTCGATCAGCTCGTCCCGCGCCTGCTCGTACCCGAGCGCAGCCTCGTCCGTGCCCGCTCCCGTACCCGTTCCCGCTGCCATGTCGCTCCATCCTCCGTGTCCGGTTCTCACTCGAGAACGTCCGGATCCAGATCACCTGCATCACCTAGATCATCATCTCTGTCCGCTGCCGGCTCTCAGACGGGATCGCCCACGCGCCGCACCGCGAACTCGCCCTCCGCGACCCGGGCCCTCAGCTCCTCGCCCTCCGCGACCTCCTCCGGGGAGCGGACCACCGCGCCGTCCGCCCGCTGGAGCACCGCGTACCCCCGCTCCAGCGTCGCCGCGGGCGAGAGCGCCCGGACCCGCGCCCGGGTGTGCGACAGCTCGGAGTCCGCCCGGTCCAGGAGGTGCCCGAGGACGCGCCGGCTCCGGGCGAGGAGCGCGGCCACCTCGTCCGCGCGGACCTCGACCATGCGCTGCGGATGCTCCATGACGGGCCGCGCGAGCGCCTGCGCCAGGCCGCGCTCCTCCCGGTCGAGCAGCCCTCGTACCGTCCGCAGGGCCCGGTCCCGCAGCCCGCGGACCCGCTCCAGCTCCTCGCCCACGTCGGGCACGACCTTCTTGGCCGCGTCCGTCGGCGTCGAGGCGCGCAGGTCGGCCACCAGGTCGAGGAGGGGCGAGTCCGGTTCGTGTCCGATCGCCGACACCACCGGCGTACGGCAGTCGGCGACGGCCCGGACGAGCTGCTCGTCCGAGAAGGGCAGCAGGTCCTCGACGCTGCCGCCGCCGCGGGCGACGATGATCACGTCCACGTCGTCGTGCGCGTCGAGCTCCTTGACCGCCTGGACGACCTGCGGAACCGCCTTCACGCCCTGCACCGCGACGTTCCGCACCTCGAAGGCGACGGCGGGCCAGCGGCGCCGCGCGTTCTCCAGGACGTCCCGCTCCGCCGCCGAGGCCCGGCCGCAGACGAGCCCGATCCGGTGCGGCAGGAACGGCAGAGGCTTCTTCCGGTCGAGCGCGAAGAGCCCTTCGGCCGCCAGGGACCGCTTCAGCTGCTCCAGGCGGGCCAGCAGCTCGCCGATCCCGACCGGCTTGATCTCCACCGCCCGCAGCGACAGCTGCCCGCGCGGCGCGTACCACTCGGGCTTCGCGTGCACGACGACCCGGGCGCCCTCCGACACGATGTCCGCGACGGCGTCGAAGACCTGGCGGTAGCAGGTGACGCCGATCGAGATGTCGTGCGAGGGGTCCCGCAGCGTCAGGAAGACGACCCCGGCGCCGGGGCGCCGGGACAGCTGCGTGATCTGCCCCTCGACCCAGATCGCCCCGAGCCGGTCGATCCACCCCCCGATCAGGCGGGAGACCTCACCGACGGGAAGCGGTGCTTCGGCGGACGTAGTCAGAGCCATGGACCGAGCGTAACCGGGCGGTACGACAACGTCAGGGGCGCGCGGAGGTAGCGCCGCGCGCCAGGCGGCCCGTCAGGCGGCACCGTGCCCCCGGACGGCGTCAGCACCCCGGACGGCGTCAGCGCCCCGCCGGCGTCCGCGTCGCTCCCTGGACGCCCAGGACGACCAGGCCCACGCCCAGCCACACCGCGCCCACCAGCTGAGCCTCGGGCGAGGCCTCGACGATGACCGCGATCAGGATCGCCGCCCCGACCACGGGAAGGACGACGTGCTTCAGCCAGTGCGGCTCGCCCTCCGCCCTCCGTACCGCGAACCAGCCCACCACGCTCGCGTGCAGCAGGACGAACGCCGTCAGCGCGCCGACGTCGACCACCGACACCAGGTGGTCCAGGCCGTCGTCCCGGCGGGCCGCCCACACCGCCGCGACCATCGTCACGGTCGCCGCCACCAGCAGTGCCACCCGCGGCACGCCCGCGTCCGTCCGGGCGAGCGCGTGCGGCAGGCGCCGGTCGCGGCCCATCGCGAACAGCAGCCGGCCGCCGGCCGCCTGCCCCGCGAGCGCCGCGAAGGCCGCGCCGATCGCCTTGGAGACGGCCACGAGGTCGTGCAGCCAGCCGCCGATCGAGACGTCCACGGCGTCGTAGAAGGCGGAGCCCTGCTTTCCGGGGTCAGCGGCGAGTTCCGCCGAGGAGACCGGTTCGAGGAGCGCGACCAGCCAGGACTGCGCCACGAAGAGGACGCCCGCGAGGGCCAGGCAGAACAGCACAGCCCGCGCCACCTTCGCCGAGCCGCCCGTGACCTCCTCGGCGAAGGAGGCGATGGCGTCGAAGCCCAGGTAGGAGAGGACGGCCACGGACACCGCGCCGAGCACCGCGGCCAGCGAGAACGAGACGTCGCCGGTGAGCGGCGACCACCAGTCGCGCCGTGCCCCGTCCCGTACGAGCACCACCACGGCGGAGACGACGAAGACCAGCAGGACGACGATCTCCATCGCGAGCACCGCGAAGCCGACCCGGGCCGCCGCGCGTACGCCCCAGAGGTTCAGCAGGGTGGTGACCACGACGGCGATCCCGGTCCACACCCACCGGTCCACCTCCGGGACCAGCGCCTCCATCGCGATGCCCGCGAAGAGGTAGGCGACGGCGGGGATCAGCAGGTAGTCGAGCATCGCCATCCAGCCCGCGATGAATCCCGGCCCTTCCCCGAGACCCTTGCGGGCGTACGTGAAGACGGAACCGGCCTGCGGAGCGACCCGCACCATCTGCGCGTAACTGAAGGCCGTGAACGCCATGGCGACGGTGGCCACGACGTACACGAGTGCGACCGCGCCGCCGGACTTGGCGTCCAGCGTCCCGAAGACGCCGACCGGCGCCATGGGTGCGATGAAGAGCAGCCCGTAGACGACCAGGTCCCGGAACCCGAGATTCCGTCGGAGTCCCGTGTGGTCCTCGCGCCCCGCCACCTGTGATTCCTCGGCCATGGCGACAGTTTCGGCCAAGGCACCGATCAAACCGCTCACCGACGCGGCCTTACGATGGGACCCATGACTGCGATGCCCGCGCCGACGCCCGAGTCCGCCCCCGCGACGAACCGTCCGAAGCGTGTCCTGCTCGCCGCCCCCCGCGGCTACTGCGCGGGCGTGGACCGTGCCGTGATCGCGGTGGAGAAGGCCCTGGAGCAGTACGGGGCGCCGATCTACGTCCGGCACGAGATCGTCCACAACAAGTACGTCGTCCAGACCCTGGAGCGGAAGGGCGCCATCTTCGTCGACCAGGCGACCGAGGTGCCGCCGGGCAACATCGTGATGTTCTCCGCCCACGGCGTCGCCCCGACCGTCCACGAGGAGGCCCGCCAGGGCCGCCTCAAGACCATCGACGCCACCTGCCCGCTCGTCACCAAGGTCCACAAGGAAGCCGTCCGCTTCGCCAACGAGGACTTCGACATCCTCCTCATCGGCCACGAGGGCCACGAGGAGGTCATCGGCACCTCCGGCGAGGCCCCCGACCACATCCAGCTCGTCGACGGCCCGGACGACGTCGCCAAGATCGAGGTCCGCGACCCGTCCAGGGTCGTCTGGCTCTCCCAGACCACGCTCTCGGTCGACGAGACGATGGAGACGGTCGACGCGCTGAAGGAGAAGTTCCCGCAGCTGATCTCCCCGCCGTCCGACGACATCTGCTACGCCACGCAGAACCGTCAGATCGCGATCAAGGAGCTCGCCGGTCAGGCCGAGCTGGTCATCGTCGTCGGCTCGAAGAACTCCTCGAACTCGATCCGCATGGTCGAGGTCGCCAAGCAGGCCGGCGTGCCCGCCGCGTACCTCGTCGACTTCGCGAGCGAGATCGACGAGGCCTGGCTTGAAGGCGTCACCAGCGTCGGCCTCTCCTCCGGCGCCTCCGTCCCGGACATCCTGGTACAGGAGGTCCTGGAGTGGCTGTCAGAGCGCGGTTACGCCGACGTGGAGATCGTCAAGACCGCCGACGAGTCGCTCACCTTCTCGCTGCCCAAGGAGCTCCGCAACAAGGACCTGCGGGCCGAGGCGGCGAAGCTCCTCGCGGCCGGGCCGGTCACGGACTAACACCGCGCCCCAGCCCTTACCGTGGGTCCATGAACGTCTTCGGAGTGGACATCGGCGGCTCGGGCATCAAGGGCGCCCCCGTGGACCTGGAGCGTGGCGCGCTCACCGAGGAGCGCCACAAGGTACTGACCCCGCAGCCCGCCACACCCGACGGTGTGGCGGGCTGTGTCGCGGAGGTGGTGGAGCACTTCGGCTGGACGGGCCCCGTGGGGGTGACCTTCCCCGGCGTGGTCACGGGCTCCACGATCCGTACGGCCGCGAACGTCGACAAATCATGGATCGACGTCGATGCCGGCACGCTCATCAGCACCCGCCTGGGCGGCCTCCCGGTGACCGTCCTCAACGACGCCGACGCGGCCGGGATCGCCGAGATGACCTTCGGAGCGGGCCGTGGACGCAAGGGCACCGTGATCATGCTGACCCTCGGCACGGGCATCGGTTCGGCCGTCTTCGTCGACGGCCGCCTCCTGCCCAACACGGAGCTGGGCCACCTGGAACTCAAGGGCCACGACGCGGAGACCAGGGCGTCGACCAAGGCCAAGGAGGACGAGGACCTCAGCTGGGAACACTGGGCGACGCGCCGCGTGCGGAAGTACCTCGCGCACGTCGAGATGCTGTTCTCGCCCGAGCTGTTCATCATCGGCGGCGGGGTGAGCCGCAAGGCCGACAGGTTCCTGCCGCTGATCGAGGGCATCCGGGCGGAGATCGTCCCGGCGGAACTGCAGAACAACGCGGGCATCGTGGGGGCGGGGATGGCGGCGGCGGGGAGGGCGGGGGCCTGATTCCGATCAGCCCACGGGACGACGGCGCGGGCCGCCACCCGCCTTGCCCGCTCCACCCGCTCCACCCGCTCCACTCCGCCCCCGGGGCCCCTCGCCGGCCGCGGAGGAAGGCGAGGCGGGGGCGAGGGCCGGAGCCGGGCCCGTGGCGGAGGCGGTCCGAACGGCCTGACGCCGCCCCATCTCCCGCACCTTCCGTACGCTCGCGATGAGCCCGGCGACGAGGGTGCCGCCGTACAGCCAGCCGGCGTGCACGGCGAGGGCGGTCACGATCGCCATGGCCTGGCCGCCGAGGCCGCCGGAGCCGCCCGCGATGGGCACGACGCCGACGGCGAAGGCGATGGGCACGCCGATCGGGGCGGTGACGAGGTCGGCGGTACGGACCCACAGCGCGGTCAGGGCGCTGACCGGCAGGAACAGCAGCCCGTACGCGACGGGGGAGCCGTCGAGAAGCAGCCGGTCGAGGAAACCGAGCGTCAGCATGACGGCGGCGGCGAAGAGCCCGGCGCCGAGCCCGGTGAGCCGGGGCGAGGGAAGCCGCCGCAGCGCGAGGACGACGGGGGGCACGGGCCGTCCGCCCGCCTTCCCCACGGGCCCCGCGGTCCCGGCCCGCTCGACGCGGGCACCGCCGGGGGCCCGCCGGGCCCTGCCGGTCACGCGGTACACGGCCGCGCCCTCGACGAGCGCGCCGGGCGGCGTCACGGGCGGCGCGACGGGGGTTTGCGGCCGTCGGCGGCCTTGCGGCTGACTTGTCCTGTGCTGCTCCACTCCACCAACGTAGGTCGGGAAGGGGCGGGAACCGGGTCCGGGACACGCCCTTTGGGTGACCTTGCCCCCGAGAACGACCGAAGGTCGGCGTCACTGGCCGGTTCGGGCCGCCCGTAAACTGGGGGATCGGCCCCCCATCCGCACTTCAGGAAGTCGCCACCGTGTCGCTCACGATCGGAATCGTCGGTCTGCCGAATGTCGGCAAGTCGACCCTGTTCAACGCCCTGACCAAGAACGACGTGCTGGCGGCCAACTACCCGTTCGCCACGATCGAGCCCAACGTCGGCGTCGTCGGTGTCCCCGACGCCCGCCTGGCCGTCCTCGCGGGCATCTTCGGCTCCCAGAAGATCCTTCCCGCGACCGTGGACTTCGTCGACATCGCCGGCATCGTTCGCGGCGCCTCGGAGGGCGAGGGCCTCGGCAACAAGTTCCTCGCGAACATCCGCGAGTCGGACGCGATCTGCCAGGTCATCCGCGCCTTCAAGGACGAGAACGTCGTCCACGTCGACGGCAAGGTCTCGCCGAAGGACGACATCGAGACGATCAACACCGAGCTGATCCTCGCCGACCTCCAGTCGATCGAGAAGGCGGAGCCGCGCCTGACGAAGGAGTCCCGCCTCCAGAAGGAGAAGGTCGCCGTCCTCGCGGCCGTCCTGGAGGCGAAGAAGATCCTCGAAGCGGGCGACACGCTCTTCTCGAAGGGCATCGCCAAGGGCACGGAGCAGGGCGACCTCCTCCACGAGCTGCACCTCCTCACCACGAAGCCCTTCCTCTACGTCTTCAACGTCGACGAGGACGAGCTGACGGACGAGGCCTTCAAGGAGGAGCAGCGCGCGCTGGTCGCCCCCGCCGAGGCCATCTTCCTGAACGCGAAGCTGGAGCAGGAGCTCATCGAGCTGGAGGACGACGAGGCCCTCGAGCTCCTCCAGTCCGTCGGCCAGGAGGAGCCGGGCATGGCCACCCTGGGCCGCGTCGGCTTCGCCACCCTGGGCCTCCAGACCTACCTGACGGCAGGCCCGAAGGAAACCCGCGCCTGGACGATCAAGAAGGGTGCCACCGCCCCCGAGGCGGCCGGCGTCATCCACACCGACTTCCAGCGCGGCTTCATCAAGGCGGAGATCATCTCCTTCGCCGACCTGGTCGAATGCGGCTCGGTGGCCGAGGCCCGCGCGAAGGGCAAGGCCCGCATGGAGGGCAAGGAGTACGTCATGCAGGACGGCGACGTGGTGGAGTTCCGCTTCAACGTCTGACGCTATGTCAATACCTGTGCCCGACCCGCCTGTTGCTGGGTCGGGCACAGCTGTGTGTCCGCAGTGAGTCCTCGATCCCGCGATGCGGTGACAGCGTTTGGCCGGGCGGCATGGCGGCGACGCGGTCTCAGACCTTGACGACCTCCACGGAAGGGCCGCACAGGAGTGTCAGATCCTCGGGGTCGGAGGTGAGGACGGTGACCGGTTGGGGCGCGTTGCGGGCGATGGCGGCGAGAACGGCATCGATGGCGTACTTGTGGCCGTGAAGGTGATGGGTGCGAAGGAGGACGGCGGCCCGGTCGGTGATCTCCTTGGTGACGTCGTGGACGTCGACGCGGGAGAGGACCCACTTGATGCGGGCCGGGTGAATGCGCTCGTAGTCGGCCTCAAGCGTGGTCATGGCGCTGGTGGCGACTCGGACGCCCTCCTCCGACGCCGCCTGGACCAGGGCCACGACGGTGCGGTCCTTGCGATAGAGCTTCGAGAGTCCTTCGCTGTCGAGCAGGAGGGTGCCGGGCATCAGGCGGCGGCCCCGCCGGCCTGCCGGTGGTCGTGGCGCAGCAGCGCCCGGGCGGCCTCGACCTCCTCGCGGGTGAGAGCCTCGTTGTCGGTCTCGAAGTCGGCGACGATCTCCCGCAGCTTGTCCATGGCGACCCTCTGTTCGAGAGCCTCGGCGACGTAGGCGGAGAAACCGCCGGGCCCGACATGGGCGCGTACGGCCTCGGCGAGATCCTCGGGCAGGCTGATCGAATACTTCCTACTACCGCTCATGGTGCTGATCCTACCGGTGGTCGTAAGTCTGGGGCGGGAATGACCGACCCGAGGTGCGGTAGGTCCGCAGGGAGCTGCGATCGCTCGTCGAGGCCGGGTGTGGGCGGTGGGACGATGCGAGGAGGGTCGGAGAGGGGCGGGAAGCGTGGGGCGTGGCGAGCGAGACACGGTCGCGAGGGGAGCGCGACTGTATGAGGCGGCGCAGGCAGTGGTCGGTGACCACGGAAGGGCAGTGGGGGCGGTAAGGGCGGCACTGAAGCCGATCCACGACGCGGCGGTGAAGCGGGAGCTCGACGCCATTCCGGTCGCGCGGCTGCAGGACGTCACCGAAGGGCGGCTGCGGCTGGGGAGCGTCGAGAAGAGCGGACTGCGCACCCTGGGCAGTGTTCTCGAAGCGGGCCCCTACCGGCTGCGGCAGATTCCCGGTGTCGGGCAGCGCACCGTCGACCAGATGCTCGCCGCCGCGCGCAGGCTCTCCGAGGCTGTGCACGAGACCGTGGCCGTCCACATCGACGTGGACCGGCCGGAACCGCGCACCACCGCGCTCGTCATGGCCCTGCACGTCCTGGTGGAGGCCGGCCCGGACGCCCGGCGTGCGGTCGACAGGGCCACCGCCCTGGCGGAAAGGCTCGGTCCGTTGCTGGTTGACGCGAGGCCCGCCGCCGGAAGGGTCCGGATGCTTCTGGCCGGCCGGGAGAAGAAGGCTCGCGCGTGGGCGGCGGTCGCAGAGACCCGGTCGCTGGTGGACGAGGCGGAGCAGGCCGGTCTGCCCGAGCTGCTCGCCCAGGCGTCGGTGGACCTGCTCCGGGGGCTCTCGTCCGACATCGCGGCCTGGGTGGACTTCGAACTCCGCTCCGCGGAGTACTACAGCCTGCTCGCCGAGATCTCCGGGCGGCTGCCGGACGCGGCAGCCGCAGAGGGCTTCCTGCCGGACGAGATTGCGGAGCGCGTACGGACCCAGCACCTCGACGACACACACCGGCGGGTCTCCCTGCGCGGATACCAGGCGTTCGGCGCACGGTTCGCGCTTGCGCAGCGCAAGGTGATACTCGGCGACGAGATGGGCCTCGGGAAGACCATCCAGGCGATCGCCGTCCTCGCCCACCTGGCAGCCGAGGGGCAGAGTCACTTCATGGTCGTCTGCCCGGCGAGCGTTCTCGTGAACTGGACTCGGGAGATCGAGGCCCGCAGCGCCCTTCGCGTCACGGTGCTCCACGGCCCCGACCGGCACTACGCGTTCGCCGACTGGAAGGGGCGGGGCGGGGTGGGGGTGACCACGTTCGACGCACTGCGCGGATTTCCGGCGCCGGGCGGCGGGGAGGTCGGACTCCTCGTCGTCGACGAAGCGCACTCCGTGAAGAACCCGAAGACCAAGCGGTCTCAGTCGGTCGCCCTGTGGACGGAGCGTTGTGAGCGCAGCCTCTTCATGACCGGGACCCCGATGGAGAACCGAGTCGTGGAGTTCCGCAACTTGGTCCAGATGCTCGACGGCGACGTCGCGGAGTCCCTCGGTGAACGGGACGCGTTGGCCGGCTCGGTCGCCTTCCGCAAGGCTGTGGCCCCTGCGCCCGGCACGTGGTGCCCGCAGCAGGCACAGGGGTACGAGTCGCTCACCCGTGCAGTCTCGCCGCAGGTCCCGCCGGTGTGCCACGGATTTCTCCGCCTCGGGATCCCCGACCGGTCCGCAGCCGCGACCCACGGAGTCCCATGGGCCCGCGTCCGTGGACACGGCGGTCACCGCGGGCCCCGGTCGGCAGGCATACTTTCAGCCGGAATCGTCGTGGTGGAGGTGCGGGGCCTTGAAGCTTGCCGAGGCGTTGGTGTTGCGGGCGGATGCCGCTCGGCGGGTGGAGCAGCTGCGGTCGCGGGTGGTCGGTAACGCCCGGTACCAGGAGGGGGAGGAGCCCGCCGAGGACGCGGGCGCCCTGCTGGCCGAGGCCGACGAGGTGCTGGGGGAGTTGGAAGGGCTGATCCGGCGGATCAACAGGACCAACGCCCGGGCCGTCGTCGAGGGCGGTGGCACGCTCACCGACGCGCTGGCCCGGCGGGACGTGCTGCGGCTGCGGCACTCCGTCGTCTCGTCGGCGGCCGACGCCGCCGCCGGGCGCGACCAGCACGGGATGGTGCGCCAGCTGCGGTCCGAGCTGAAGATGGTGTCGGCCCTGCCGGTGGCCCGGCTGCGGGCACAGGCCGATGTGCTGGCGCGGGAGCTCCGTGAGGTCGACGTGCTGATCCAGCGGTCGAACTGGGAGGTCGATCTGCTGGACTGAGCCGGTTGCCGGCGTGGAGCAGGTAGTCGTCGCGAAGGCGTGCACAAGCCGTGGACCGGCGGTCAATCCGGTCCTACCTGGTGCGTGGAGAGCAGCGCAGGGGTTCGATTCCCCTTTTACACAGCCGCTCAGCACAGCTCACAGGTGACGGTGCACAGCGCACAGTTCATCACCATGTGCAGATTCGGACGGCGAGGGCGGGATCGGGGATCTCCACGTCACAGGCGACCCCTCCACCCCACGTATCCTCGACTGTTGGTGAAACGGGGGCGAGGGATCCGGAGGTATACAGGTGGAGTTCCGGCTGCTCGGCTCCGTCGCGCTGGTGACGGAGGACGGGGACGTAGCCTTGGGGCCCGCCAAGCGGTCCAGCCTGCTCGTCATGCTTCTGTTGCGGCCCAACAGCGCCGTGAACGTCGGTCAGCTGATCGACGCGCTGTGGGAGGAGGAGCCGCCCACCCATGCCAAGACCGTGCTCCAGGGGCACGTCTCGCGACTGCGGGCGCTGCTCGCCGAGCACGGGGCGGAGGCGTACGGGGTCGAGCTGGCCACCCAGGGCTCGGCGTACGTGCTGCGGATGCCCGAGTCGCTGGTGGACGCGCACCGGTTCGAGGAGCTCGTGGGGCTCGCCCAGGTGCAGCGGCGGCCGGCCGACGCGGTCCGGATGCTGCGCGAGGCGCTGTCGTACTGGCAGGGGCCCGCGCTCACCGGGACCGTGCACAGCAGGCCGCTCGAGGCGGCGGCCGGCGGTCTGGAGGAGATGCGGCTCGGCTCGGTGGAGTTGCTGGCCGAGGCGTACGGGGAACTCGGCGAGCACGCCAGGGCCGCCGCCGTCCTCCGTACCGAGGCCGTCGCCCATCCGCTGCGGGAGTCCCTCGCCGCCGCGCTGATGCTGGCCCTCGGCCGTTCCGGACGCCAGTCGGACGCGATCGACTGGTACCACCGCACCCGGCGGCTGCTCGCCGAGGAGCTGGGCGTCGACCCCGGGGAGACGCTCAGCGAGGCGTACGCGACGCTGCTGCGCTCCGCGGGGCCCGTCCCCACGCCCCGCCCCGCCGTCCCGGCCGCCCAGGTCCCCGCGCCGGAGGGGCTGCCGCGGGCGCCGCGCGGGTTCACCGGGCGTGGCGCCGAACTCGCCGCGCTCGACCGGGCGGTCCTCGTCGGTGACGGTCCCGTCTGTCTGGTCACCGGGCCGGCCGGTGTCGGCAAGACGGCCTTCGCCGTGCACTGGGCGTACGAGCGGCGTGCCGACTACCCCGACGGGCGGCTTTTCGCCGATCTGCGCGGCTTCAGCGACACCGCCGCGCCCGAGACCGCCGCCGTCCTGCGGGAGTTCCTGCTCGCGCTCGGCGTCGTGCCGCAGCGGATCCCGGAGACCGTCGAGGCGCGCGGCGCGCTGTTCCGTTCGCTGACCTCCGGCCGCCGGCTGCTCGTCGTCCTCGACAACGCCCGCTCCTCCGAGCAGGTCAGACCGCTGCTGCCCGGCGGCGACCACTGCACCACGCTCGTCACCAGCCGCGACCGGCTCGGAGGCCTCATCGCCTCCGACGCGGCCCGGCCGGTACCGCTCGGGCACCTCCCGCCGGCCGATTCGGCGGCCCTGCTCACCACCGTCCTCGGCGAGACGCGGGTCGCCGCCGAACCGGCCGCCGCCGCCCGGCTCGCCGGACTCTGCGACGGCCTGCCGCTCGCGCTGCGCGTGACGGCGGCCCGCCTGGCCGAACGGCCGGGGTGGACGCTCGACGCGATGGTCGGCGAACTCGCCGACGAACAGAGCAGGCTGCTGCTGCTCGACGTCGAGGACCGGGGCGTCTCCGCGGCGCTCCGGCTCACCGTGCAGCAGCTGCCCGACTCCGCGGCCCGGCTGTTCCGCGCCATCGGCCTGCACACCGGCTCCGACCTGGACCGGTTCGCGGCGGGCGCGCTCGCCGGGACGTCTCCCACGCAGGCCTCCGTCGACCTGGACCGGCTCGCCGCCGCCCATCTGCTCACCGAGGCCGTCCCCGGCCGCTGGACGCCGCACGACCTGGTGCGCCTGTACGCCCGCCATCTCGCCCCGGACGCCGACCCCGAGGGCCTGCCCCGCCTCCTCGACCACTACCTCTACACCGGCCTCGCCGCCGACGCCGCCGCCGAGCCGGGCTCCCAGCCCTGCTACTCGCTGCCCGCCGACGCCCGGCGGCCCGCCGCCACGCGGGAGTTCGAGGACCGGACGGCGGCTCTCGACTGGTACGTGGCGGAGCGCCCCGCCCTGGAGGGCGCGGTCACCGCCGCGGCGGCCCTCGGCCTGCACGACCGGGCCTGGCGGCTCGCCCTGGTGCAGTGGCCGCTGATGCTCATGCGGATCGGGGACGGCTGGACGCCCCTCCTGGAGGCCGGGCTCGTCTCGGCCGAGGCCGTGGGCGACTTCGACGCCCAGTCGCGGGTGCGCGCGCTGCTCGGCTGGATCCTGCACGAGGAGGGCCGGGACGCCGAGGCGCTCGTCCATCTGGAGAAGGCACCCGGTCTGGCCGCCCGGGCCGGCGACATGGTCAGCGAGGCCATCGCCTACGTCAACTACGCGGCCGTCCTGGACTCCACCGGGGAGCACGAGCGCGCCGGGCTGCTCATGGTCCACGCGGTGGCGCTCGCCGACCGCACGAACCATCCCTCCACGCAGGCGCTCACCCTCCAGCACCTCGCGGGGCACTGCCTGAAGGCGGAGGACTACGAGGCCGCGCTCGCCCACACCCTTCGCGCGGGGGAACTCGTCGCACCGGACGCGGTCGTCGTCCAGGCGCAGCTGCAGATCGTCCGGGGCGAGGCGCTGGCGGGCACGGGCCGTCTTGACGAGGCCGCTGACCAGCTGGAACGCGCGATCGTGGCGGCCGACGCGGCCGGGTTCCCGGAGGGTTCGGCGCGGGCCGCGGCGCGTCTCTCGCGCCTGTCAGCGGAACGTTAGCGGTACGCAAGCGGGACGGCAGCGCGGAACGGGAAGCTGAACACAGCACCGAGTACGTGCATTGACCAACCGCGGTCACCGCGGATATCGCGCTTCACGGGGGAGAACCACCATGCGTACCCACAAGACCACCGTCCTGGCCGCCGCCGCCTTCGCTGCCCTCTCGCTGGGTCTGACCGCCTGCGGCGGCGGTGACGCCGGCGCCAAGGACGCGGGGAGCGCGAGCTCCTCGCAGTCGGCGGGCACGACCGGCGGTGGCGCGGCCGCCGCCGGCGAGGCGGACCAGACCGGCGCCAAGAGCGGCTCCGGCTCCACGGACGGCTCCGGCTCCACGGGCGGCTCCGGCTCCACGGGCGGCTCCACCGCCACCGGCGGCTCCACCGCCACCGGCGGCTCCACCTCCGGCGGCACCGGTACGACCGGTTCCACGGCCGGGACCGGCTCCACCACCGGCGGCGAGACCTCGGCCACGGCGCCCGCCTGTGCCTACGGCGACGTCAAGGTCACGGCGGCGAAGGCCGACGAGGTCCCGACCGAGCACATCGTCCTCACCGCCACCAACACCTCCAGCCGTTCCTGCACCCTTCTCCAGTACCCGCTGATCGCCTTCGGCCCGATCCAGACCGCCAAGGACGTCCCGGCCGTCGCGAAGAGCAAGCCGGCCGCCCCGGTCGTCCTGAAGCCCGGCGCGCCCGCGTACGCCAACGTGCGCATCGCGCTCGGCGGCGCCCACGAGGACAACAAGGTGGTGCGGGAGTTCAACGTGAACCTCTTCGCCGCCGGCGGTCCGGCCGAGGGCAGCATCGTCGTGAAGGCGCCCGCGGGCGGCCTCGCGGTCGACGAGGCCGTCGCGAAGACGGGCTACTGGACGTACGAGCTCCGCAACGGCGCCGACGACTTCTAGTCCGTCCGGCTGCCGTCGGCGTCCGGCCGCCCTTGGCGCCGGGCGCCCTCAGCCTCCCGCCTCTCGGCGTACGGCCCTCAGCCTCCCGCCTCTCGGCATCCCGGTCCCCGGTCCGGCGCCGGAGGCCGGGGGGCCGGGGGCTGCTTTCGTCGTGTGGCGCGCCCGAATCGCCTTCGTGCTCTGCCGCGTCGACATGGCCCCCCGAGGGCGGGCGGACCCGCCACGCACTTCCAACGGGCACGACACCTACTGGACGGACTGAGGGCTCCTTCAGGGACCGCAGTTCCTGAACTACGGGGTCGGCTCTGCGTAACGCCACAATGAATTCACGCGGGACGCAAGTGGCAGGAGGGGAACCGGCGCACTCGCGCATTCGGGGTCCCGCGGGCCGCCGCGGTGAGGACAACGCCAGGTGAGCGCGTCCGTGGGTGACTCGACCCGGCAGTGACGGCCCGCACAGGCGGCCAAGGCGATCATCATGTCAGCTGTGTGGCGCGGCTGTTGCGGGTGCGGCATGACTCTTGTGCGATTCCTATGGATCCGCCAATCTTTCGCTCGGCAGCCGGATGTTCGAGACGGTGCGGACACCTCGTGTCCTCTTGTCATGTCCCTGCCGTTCCCCCACAGCAGCGCACCACCAATGAGGAGGACCCCTCACATGTCAGTGATGCGTGACTCACGTCGCCGAGTCGCCACCGCAGCGGCCATAGCCGTCGCCGCCCTCGCCCTCGGCTCCGTCTCCACCCTCCCGGCCGTCGCCTCACCGGCCGCCGCGGAGGGTGTCATCGAGAACGCCGGAGCCGAAGGCACCATCGCGGGCAGCTACATCGTGACCCTCGACGAGTCGGCCCAGGCCGAGACCGCCGAGGGCCGCGCCGTGGCCTCCAAGTTCGGCGCGAAGATCAAGAGAACCTACACCTCGGCCATCAACGGCTACTCCGTCGAGCTCTCCGAGGCGCAGGCGCGGAAGCTGGCGGCCGACCCGGCCGTCAAGTCCGTCGTCCAGAACCGCGTCTTCACGATCGACGCCACGCAGCCCTCGCCGCCGTCCTGGGGCCTGGACCGGATCGACCAGCGGGCCCTTCCGCTGAACCAGAGCTACACCTACCCGGACACCGCCGGTTCGGGCGTCACGGCGTACATCATCGACACCGGTGTACGGATCTCCCACACCGACTTCGGCGGCCGGGCCTTCAACGGCTTCGACGCCGTCGACAACGACAACGTCGCGCAGGACGGCAACGGCCACGGCACCCACGTCGCCGGCACCGTCGCGGGCACGGCGTACGGCGTCGCCAAGAAGGCCAAGATCGTCGGCGTCCGCGTGCTCGACAACAACGGCTCCGGCACCACCGCAGGCGTCGTCGCGGGCATCGACTGGGTGACCCGGAACGCCGTCAAGCCGGCCGTCGCCAACATGAGCCTCGGCGGAGGCGTCGACTCCACCCTCGACGCGGCCGTCCGCAACTCCATCGCGTCCGGCGTCACGTACGCCGTCGCCGCCGGCAACAGCAACGCCAACGCGTCGAACTACTCCCCGGCCCGCGTGACCGAGGCGCTCACGGTCGGCTCCACGACCAGCTCCGACGCCCGCTCCAGCTTCTCGAACTACGGCACCGTCGTGGACATCTTCGCCCCGGGTTCGTCCATCACCTCGGCGTGGAACACCGGCGACACCGCCACCAACTCGATCTCCGGTACGTCGATGGCGTCCCCGCACGTCGCCGGCGCGGCGGCGCTGTACCTCGGGAACAACCCGACGTCCACCCCGGCCCAGGTGGGCACCGCACTGGTGAACGCCGCCACGCCCAACGTCGTGACCAGCCCGGGCACCGGCTCCCCGAACCGCCTGCTGTACGTCGGTGACGGCACCACCACCCCGCCGCCCACCGGCAAGAAGTTCGAGAACACCGCCGACTACGCCATCGCCGACAACGCGACCGTCGAGTCCCCGGTCACCGTCAGCGGCGTCACGGGCAACGCTCCCTCCACCCTCCAGGTGCCGGTGAACATCGTCCACACCTACATCGGCGACCTCCAGGTCCAGCTGATCGCCCCCGACGGTTCGGCGTACACGCTGAAGGCCTTCGGTACCGGCGGCAGTGCGGACAACATCAACACCACGTACTCGGTGAACGCCTCCTCGGAGGTCGCCAACGGCACGTGGAAGCTGCGGGTCACGGACAACGCGTCCATCGACACGGGCAAGATCGACTCCTGGGCCCTGCAGTTCTGAGGCCGCTGGTGAGTGACTGACGACTGAGTGACTGACTGACTGAGGGGCGGTCGCCTGCGGGCGGCCGCCCCTTCCGTCCGCCGCCACCGTGCCCTCCGGTTCCTTCCGTCAGCCCCGCCCGACCGGCCTGTCCGTCCCTCCACGTACGATGCGCGCTCGATCGTTTGTTCGCGCTGCCCGCCCCGAAACAGGAGCCCGTACCCGTGGAGCCGACCCAGCCGCCCCCGCCGCCGCCGTCACCTCAGGGAGGCCCGCAGCAGGGCGGATGGCCCGCCCCCGGCCCGTACACCTCCCCAGGGATGCCGTACGCGGCCGGCCCCTACGCCGGCGGCCCCGGCATGCCCGGCATCGGCCCCTACGGCATGCCGCGGCGCACCACCAACGGCCTCGCCATCGGCTCCCTCGTCGCCGGCGTCGTCTGCTGCCTGCCGCCCCTCGGCCTGGTCCTCGGGCTCGTGGCCCTCCCGCAGATCCGGAAGCGGGACCAGTCGGGCAAGGGACTGGCCATCGCGGGCATCGCCCTCTCCTCCGTCAGCTGTCTGCTGCTGATCGTCGGCCTCGTCACCGGAGGCTTCAGCTCCGTCTGGAGCGGCTTCAAGGAAGGCGTGGACGAGGCGTCCCGCTCGAAGTCGCCGCTCGCGCTGCGGACCGGCCAGTGCTTCAACGACGACGGCAAGTCGGAGGAGTACACGGAGGAGGTCGAGATCGTCGACTGCGACCGGCCGCACGACGGCGAGGTCACCGGCGGCTTCGAGGTCACCGGCTTCGACAGGTGGCCCGGCGAGGACGCGATCGACAAGATCGCGGTGGAGCGCTGCGAGCCCCTCAACGCCGCCTACGCCATGGACACCTGGGCCGTCCCCGAGCACGTCTGGCTCTACTACTACCTGCCGAGCAAGGAGAGCTGGCGCCTCGGCGACCGCTTGGTCACCTGCACCTTCGCCACCGAGGAGGAGCCCTTCAGCGGCTCGCTGCGCTCCGACGCCGACAGCCTGGACGGCGACCAGGAGCACTTCCTGAAGACCTTCAACCCGATCGAGACGGCCATGTACCGGGAGCCGGAGGAGGATCCGGACGAGGACTTCACCGGCAACAAGGAGTGGGCGGGGGAGATGCTCGCGGCGATCGACGCGGCCCGCGCGGGACTCGGACGGCACTCCTGGACCGGGGCCTCCACGGCTCCGATGGCGGAACTCCGCAAGGAACTCGACGCGGCCTCGAAGGCGTGGAGCAAGCTCGCCGAGGCGCCCGACGCGGACGCCTACTGGGAGGCGTACGACCCGGCCTGGGACGTCCTGCCCGACGGCGCGGACGCACGGGCCGCGCTCGGCCTGACGGACACCCCGCCGGAGGGCGGCGGCGGAGGCGGCACCACGGCCTGAGCCGAGCCGGGTACGCGCGCGTGCGGGTGGATACGTGAACGGGGCCGGGTCTCCCTCGGGAGGCCCGGCCCCGCCGCGTGCGGACCTGAGCGGTGGCCCGGGGAGCGGCGGCCCGTGACCGACCGCCGCTCCCGGCCCACCGCGGGCGGCGGGGCCGGTCCGCGGTTCGGGGGCGCCGGGTGTCAGCGCCGGGTGAGGCCCCGGTCGATGGCAGTGATCAGCTCACCGTCCGGGGTGTCCCCGTCGAGCGACCAGACCATCGCGCCGCCGAGCCCCTGCTGCCGGACGTAGGACGCCTTGGTGCGCAGCACGGCCGGGTCGTCGTACGTCCACAGGGTGGTGCCGTCGAAGAGCCAGGCGTGGCCGTTCCGATGGCCCCGGTGCAGCGTGTACGTCCCCGATTCGGCCAGCTTCTTCAGGAACTTGTAGTCCTCGGATCCGGCTGCCCAGGTCGCCGGGGCGGGGCCGGTCGCCGGCTGCCCGAGGCCGTCACCGCCGCCGGTCACGCCCGTCCAGCCCTGGCCGTAGAACGGCATGCCCACCACGAGCTTGTGGGCGGGGGCGCCGCGCCGGAGCCAGGCCTTGACGGTCTGGTCGACGCTGAAGTCGTTCTTGGCGAAGAGCGCGGACTGCTGGGCGGTCGTCTTCTCGCCGGAGACGTGAAAGTCGTACCCCTGGAGGTTCACGAAGTCGAAGTACCGCATGAGGGCGGGGACTTCGAAGCCGGCGTCTATCTTGGCGGGCGCGGTGGGTACGTACGCGCTGAGCTCGTAGTGCCTGCGCTGCGGCAGTGAGCGTCCGTAGGCGTCGAGCTGGGTGCGGAACTCCCGTACCAGCTTGGTGAAGTTGGGCTTGTCCTCGGGGCGGACGACGTTGCCGGGGGCGCCGTCCGAACCCGGCCACTCCCAGTCCAGGTCGACGCCGTCGAAGACTCCGGCGGCCGCTCCGGCGCCGCCGCGGGCGCCGTCGACGGGCAGGTCGCCCTTGATGTACGTGTCGATGCAGGAGGCGACGAGGGCCTTGCGGCCCGCGTCGGTGCGTACGGCGTCGGAGAAGTGGGCCGAGCCGCTCCAGCCGCCCAGCGAGATCATGACCTTGAGGCCGGGGTTCTTCGCCTTGAGCTCGCGCAGCTCGTTGAAGCTTCCGGCCAGCCGCTGGTCGGCGGTGTCGCCGACGCCGTCGACCGAGTGCGCGGCGTCGACGGGGCGCACGTAGTCGGCCCAGGGGTCGGAGCCGGGGGCGTTGCCCATGAGGCACTTGCCGTCCGGGCCGATCACGCCGAAGGCGTAGTTGATGTGGCTGAGTTTGGCGGCGGTGCCGCTCGTCTCCAGATCTTTTACCTGGAAGTCGCGTCCGTAGATGCCCCATTGGGTGAAGTAGCCGATGCGCTTCAGCTCGGGCCTGTGCCCGGGGGACTGGTGCGCTCCTGCTGTGGGGGTCACGGTGGCGAGGAGGCCGAGAGCGGCGGCGGTGGCCGCGGCGAAGGTCAGCTTGGTCATGGCTCTGGGACGCATGGGCTCGTTCCTGTGCGAGGCGGGATGGCGCGTGCGGTGGGAGCGTGCGGAGGTGTCGGAGCGGAGGAGTGCGTGCGGGGCGTTCAGGCAGGAACGTATTGGTCTGGACCAATGCGGGTCAAGGGGTTCGACGCCATCTACCGGGGGTGACCGTGGGTAGCAAGGTTTGCCGGTGAGGCGTCATCACATCGAGTGAAACTTTGGCCCATGCTTGCGGATCGCGACCGTCGGTTGTCAGTCTGTAGCTGTAAGTCAACCTGAGGGGAGTGTCCAGTGACGTTCGGTGAGCAGCCCGCCTATCTGCGCGTGGCGAGCGATCTGCGGGAGAAGATCGCCAACGGCTCGCTTCCGCCGCATACCCGCCTCCCCTCGCAGGCGCGCATCCGCGAGGAGTACGGGGTGTCGGACACCGTCGCGCTGGAGGCCCGCAAGGTACTCATGGCCGAGGGGCTCGTGGAGGGGCGCTCGGGTTCGGGCACCTACGTGCGGGAGCGCCCGGTGCCGCGCCGGATCGCCCGCTCCGGCTACCGCCCCGCGTCCGGCGCGAGCCCCTTCCGGCAGGAGCAGGCGGCCGACGGGGCCCGCGGCACCTGGGAGTCGGGCAGCGAGCAGGAGCCGGCGAGCGCCGAGGTGGCCGAGCGGCTCGGCATCGAGCCGGGGGAGCGGGTGATGCGCACGCGGTACGTCTACCGGGACGGGGGCGAGCCCATGATGGTCGCCACCTCCTGGGAGCCGCTCGCCGTCACCGGCCGGACGCCCGTGATGCTGCCCGAGGAGGGTCCGCTGGGCGGCTGCGGGGTCGTCGAGCGGATGGCGGCCATCGACGTGGTCGTGGACAACGTCGTGGAGGAGGTCGGGGCCCGGCCGGGCCTCGCCGAGGAACTCCTGGCGCTCGGGGGGGTTCCGGGGCACGTGGTGATGGTGGTGGAGCGGACGTACTACGCCTCGGGGCGGGCCGTCGAGACGGCGGACGTCGTCGTCCCCGCCGACCGCTACCGGCTCTCGTACCACCTGCCGGTGCGGTGAACCGCCGAGCACCACACCCCCGCCCGGTCAGCGAACGTCTCCGTCCGGGCGGTGTCATCGCCAGTTAACGGGGTGTCAACCGGCGTAACCGACCGGCAATCGCCCGTCGTCGGCGACCGTCACGACCGGCCCCTAATTTCCTCGTCCGTACCCGCGATCCGGTCGGACGACAGGAACCCTCATGACGGACACCGTCACCACCCCCACCTCGGAGCCCGGCGCGGTGGCGCCGCCTCCCGGTCCCCGCCGCAGCTACGCCAGACTGGCCGCCGACGAGAGCCGCGAGGACTACTCGCTGCGCTACGCCCCCCACTCCTTCCGGCGCTGGTCGCCCGCGACCGTGGCCGGGACCGCCCTCGGCGGCATCGCCTACCTCGCCGACTTCGCGATCGGCGCCTCGATCGTCTTCACGTACGGCTTCGGCAGCGGACTCGCCTCGATCCTCACGGCCGCCACGCTCATCTTCCTCACCGGGATACCCATCGCCCGGGCGTGCGCCAAGTACGGCCTGGACATGGACCTGATCACCCGCGGCGCCGGCTTCGGCTACTTCGGCTCGACCCTCACCTCCCTCATCTACGCCTCCTTCACCTTCATCTTCTTCGCGCTCGAAGGCTCGATCATGGCCCAGGCCATGCACCAGGCGGTCGGCCTGCCGGTCGAGATCGGCTATCTGATCACCACCCTGATCGTCATCCCGATCGTCTTCCGCGGCATGGGCGCCCTGGCCAAGGTCCAGGCCTGGACCCAGCCGATCTGGATCGTCGGCATGGTGCTGCCCTTCGTCGTCCTGGCCTTCGAGGCCCCCGACGCGTGGGGCGCCTTCGCCTCCTTCGGCGGTACGGAGGGGGCCGGGGCGGGCTTCTCGTGGATCGGGTTCGGCCTCGGCACGGGCGTCGCGCTCTCCCTGATCGCCCAGATCGGCGAGCAGGCCGACTACCTGCGCTTCATGCCCGCGAAGACGGAGGCGAACAAGCGCCGGTGGAACCTGGCCGTGCTCGCCGCCGGACCCGGATGGGTCGTGATCGGGGCCGCCAAGCAGCTCGGCGGCGCCTTCCTCGCCTTCGTCGCCCTGGAGGCCGTCGGCAAGACGCACGCCCTCGAACCGATCGCCCCTCAGATCGAGGCCCTCAAGCCCTGGCTCGGGACGTTCGCCCTGCCCGCCGCAGCGCTCTTCGTGATCGTCTCCCAGGTCAAGATCAACGTCACCAACGCCTACAGCGGCTCGCTGTCCTGGTCGAACTTCTTCTCCCGCGTCACCCACCGGCACCCCGGGCGCGTCTGGTACATCTTCCTCAACCTCGCCATCGCGCTGACGCTGATGGAGATGAACATGTTCGCGGCCCTGAACAAGCTGCTCGGCTTCTACTCCAACGTCGGCATCGCCTGGATCGCGGCGGTCGCCGCCGACCTGGTCATCAACAAGCGGGCCGGCTGGAGCCCCCCGTACATCGAGTTCAAGCGGGCCTACCTGTACGCCGTGAACCCGGCCGGCTTCGGCGCCATGGTCATCGCCTCGGTCGTCTCGATCCTCGCGTTCTTCGGTCTCTTCGGCACGTACGCCCAGGCCTTCTCCACCTTCATCGCCGCCGGTCTCGCCGTCGTCCTCTGCCCGCTGATCGCCTGGGCGACCAAGGGCCGCTACTACCTGGCCCGTCCCAACACGGTGAACGGCCCGGGAGCCACGGCCGTCGACGAGCGGTCGACGCATCTCTGCGCCGAGTGCGAGACGGCCTACGAGCTGCCCGACATCGCCGACTGCCCGGTGCGGTCCGGCCCCGTCTGCTCCCTCTGCTGCTCCCTCGACGCGACGTGCGGGGACGTCTGCCGCAAGGACCCCCGGGGCGCGGGCGCCCCCGTCCTCATGCCGGTGCCGACCGTGCCCGCGGCGGCTTCCGCGGCGGCCCCCGCAGGGGCTCCGGGGGCGACTCCCGGGGTGTGAGCTTCGGCCTCCCTCCGTCGGTTCCCGGCCGATCCGTCTCTCTTTGTGCAATTGCGTATCCGCTGTGTGAAGGTCAGGCGTAAGCTCGGGCATATGCGGATTGCGGTTTCCCGGAGATCCTTGACGGTGCCCGGACCGGTGGAGGGAGAAGCCTGATGGCCGACAGTGGTCCCGTCCTCGTCTGGGTCGTCATTCGGCAGGACGACAACGGCAACCGCTACCGGGTGGGCCGGTACGCGACGAAGGACGAAGCGCAGAAGATCGCGGACAGTCTCGACGACCGCGGCCACAAGCAGCTCTACTCGGTCGAGTACATCGGCAGCCCCGCGCTCTGAGCAGGCCGGCCCCCGGCGCCAGGAGCCGTCGGGGGTCTCGTGCGCCGGTACATCCTGGCGACGGCCGCGCACTGCAGCGCCATGGACGCCGCCATGGCCAGGCAGACGCCGGGCAGCCCCGAACCCGACAGGCCGTACGCGAGCGCCAGTTGAAGCCCCACCCCGCACGTGGTGATCCGCGCGAGGGAGGGACTGCCGCCGCTGCCCTCGAACACGCCGCCCAGCGCGATGAAGCAGGCGAGCATCACCAGGTACGGCCCCAGGCATCGCAGGTAGACCGTGCCCGCCCCGGCCACCGCGCCCTCGCCGCCGAACGCCCGCATGATCCACGGCCCGGCGGCGAGCAGCGTCAGCGCGGCCGTGAGCCCCAGTGCCCCGGCGAGGAGCAGCGCCTGCCGTCCGATCGCCCAGCGCTCGTCGCGTCCGGCGCCGAGCAGATGGGCGGTGCGGATGGATGCGGCCTGCCGCACCGAGTAGAAGCTCATGGTCGCGACGTACATCGCCTTGGTCGCGATCCCGTAGGCGGCGACTTCGGCGACGCCGATGCGGGCGACGACGGCCACGAGGGCGAGTGCGCCGGTCATCCGCACGACGAAATCGGCCGACATGGGCACACCCGTCGCCGCGACGCTGCGGGCGTCGGCACCCAGCGACCCGGCCCCGTTCAGGGGCGCCTCGGCCGCCTGTCGTAGGACGGCGTTGCGGCGCAGTGCGACGAGACCGCAGACGAGCGCGACCGTCCGCCCCAGCACCGTGGCGATCGCGGCCCCGTGGACCCCGAGGTCCAACCCGAGGATGAACAGGGGATCCAGCACGAGGATCAGCCCGTTGGCGAGCAGGGCGAGCCTCATCGGGGTACGGGTGTCGCCCGCGCCTTTGAGGATGCCGTCGATGACGTTGGTCGCGAAGAACACCGCGATTCCCGGCAGCGCGATCGAGAGGTAGCCGGTGGCCAGGAGCGCCGAGCCGCTTTCGCCGCCACCGAGCACGAGTCGGGCGAGCGGCTCGCGGCACAGGAACCCGCCCACGGCGACGACGGGCGTGACGATCGCCCACAGGGCCCAGCCGCCGCGCACGGCGGACCGCATCGCCGCCGGATCCTCCGCGCCCCTGGCCCGTGCGACCAGGACGGTCGTGCCGGAACCGGCGACGAGGATGACGCCGAGCAGCAGGTTCTCCAAGCTCGTGGCGGCGGCCACCGCGGCGACGGCCGCCCCGCCGAGCCTCGCCACCCAGACCATGTTGATGATCCCGGCCGTGACGCCCGCGAGCAGTTCGAAGTAGACCGGATACGCCAGCGACACCAGCTTGCGCCGGTGGTCCGTCGCCTCCGTGACCACGGACTTCGCGGCCCCGGACTTCGCGGCCCCGGACTTCATGAGCCCTGGCTTCATGACGCTCCCCCCTCTTTTCGCTGTACCTCGAATCGAGGTGCAGCGAAAAGAGATAGCATGGCCGCGCGGGGCCGGCAAACATCCGGACAGGTGCGGGAAGGCGGTCGGCGCGTGCTGGAGCTGTCGATTCTGGGTTTCCTCTACGAGGAGCCCTTGCACGGCTACGAGCTGAAGGCCCGCATCCAGGGCCTCAGCGGCCACATCCGCCCGGTCAGTGACGGCGCGCTCTACCCGGCCATCACCCGGCTGGTGAAGGCGGGCCTGATCGAGCAGCGCACCGAACCCGGCAGCGGTGCGGCACCCCGGCGGATCCTCTCCCTCACCGAGGCGGGCCGCGCCGACCTGTGGGCCCGGCTCCGGAACCCCAAGGACGTCGAAATCACCGACGGCCAGCGTTTCTTCACGGTGCTCTCGTTCCTGCGTCACCTCCCCGACCGGGCGGAACAGGCCGCCGTCCTCCGCCGCAGGCAGTCCTTCCTCGACACTCCGGCGAGCTTCTTCTACCGCGACGGCGAACCGGTGCGGGCCGAGCAGGCGCCGGATCTCTTCCGCCAGGGCATGCTGCGCATCGCCCGCGCCACCGGCACCGAGGAGAAGAAGTGGCTGGCCGAGGCGATCGGGAGCCTGGAAGGCTGACCAGGTCATCTCGCTAGGGTTTTGCCTGACGAGGGTTCCGGACGGCGAAGGTGGAGTGATGACGATTCTGATCGACACGGTGGCGTGGGTGCGGGTGGAGAACGGCAGGATCCTCTGCGCCAGACCCCGGGGAAAGGACGTCTTCTACATCCCCGGCGGCAAGCGCGAGGGTGCGGAGACCGACCTGGAGACCCTGCTCCGTGAGATCAAGGAGGAGCTGACCGTGCTCCTCGACCCGGACAGCGCGCTGCACGTGGGCACGTACGAGGCCGAGGTGCCCGATCTGCCGGGCGGCGCCGTGGTGCGCATGAGCTGCTACACCGCCGAATACCACGGGACGTTGGCCGTGAGCGCCGAGATCGAGGAGATGGCCTGGTTCTCGTACGCGGACCGACCCTCGGTTCCGCCGGTCGACCAGCTGCTCTTCGACGACCTCAAGGCCGCCGGTCAACTGACGTGAGCGGGCGCCGGGCCGGGGTCTCCTGTCGGCTCACCCGGAGCGCGCGGCCGGGTCTCTCTACGCCGTTCGTGCCACCGTGCGCCCGCTGCTGCGCCCAGCGCGATATCCCGCCCCATTTATCGGGTATGTCCTGATTGACTCGTTGAAAGAGGACGTGTGCCTTCCTGCTGACGTACGGCTGGGGAAGTGATCGGGTGTGATCGACACCGACGGCGACCGCGCCGAGTGGAACTTCCCGGCGGAGGCGAACGCCGTGCGCACGGCCCGCCATGCCGTGCGCGAGACCCTGCGGGCCTGGGAACTCGACGCGGCCCTCGGCGATGTGACCGTCTTGCTGGTCAGCGAGCTGGTGACCAACTCCCTGCGGTACGCCTCCGGCCCGATCGGCGTCCGGCTGGTCCGCCCGCACCTGGACGACGCCGACCCGGCCCACCCGCCCGCGCTGCTCGTGGAGGTTTCCGATCCGCTTCCGGATCCCCCGACCGCACGCGCCCCAGGGCCCGACGAGGAAGGCGGCCGTGGCCTCGGTCTCGTGGCCTGTTCCGCGCGACGCTGGGGGACCCGCAAGGGAAGGACCGGCAAAACCGTATGGTTCGAGCTGGCTCTGCCTGGTGAGTAAACAGGGAGGGACAACGATCACGGACACTCGGCGCGAGGCGAACGAGACCACCCTGTGATCGTGAACGTCGTGCCGTCGGGGCCCGCTGTATTGAATACTGCGGGCATGGCCGGTCCGGTGCGGTGAGCTGGAGGGGACGGTCGCGTGAGCGAGATACCTGAGACGGCGAGTGGCGGCGTCATGTGGCAGAGCAGCCCGCCCGGCTCGATCTATGACTACATCCGGGTGGCCTCCTTCTCGATCGGGCCCGACGGCCTCGTCGAGCAGTGGAGCCGACGAGCCGTGGACCTCTTCGGGGTCACCGCCGAGGAGGCCAGGGGCAAGGACCCCGTGGAGGCCTTCATGCCCGCCGACCTGCGCGAGCGCGGCCACCGCCGGGTCAGGGAGATCCTCGACGGCAAGGAGTGGACAGGCCTCGTCCCCTTCCGGATGCCCGGAGACGACCGCCCCCATGGCATCGCCGAGATGTACGTCATGCCGAGCGAGACCCAGTCCGGGGAACGGGCCGCGCTCTGCATAGTCGTCGACGTCCGCGCCCTCCGCCGCATCGAGACCGACCTCGCCGCCTCCCAGGCGATATTCGGCCAATCCCCCTTCGGCTTTCTCCTCTTCGGCACCGACCTCACCGTGAAGCGGGCCAACCGGCGCTTCGCCACCGTCTTCGGCGGCTCCGCCGACGACCATCGCGGCCGGACCGTCCACGACTACCTCAACCGGTCCGAGGCCGACCGGATGACCGCCGCCCTCCGCAGCGTCCTGGAGACCGGCGAGGCCGTCACCGACTTCGAGATCGTCGGCGCCGCCCCCGGGGCCAGGGACCGCCGCCACTGGTCCATCAACCTCTACCGGGTGCACAGCGGATCCGGCCGCCCCATCGGCGTCGCCGGCCTCGGCATCGACGTCACCCGCCGCCACAACGCGGCCAGGGAAGCGGCCAACGCCCGCCGCAACCTGGCGCTCCTCAACGAGGCCGGCGCCCGCATCGGCAACTCCCTCGACCTGGAGGCCACCGCCCGCGAACTGCTCGACGTCGCCGTCCCCGGCTTCTGTGACCTGGCCTCCGTCGACCTCTACCAGGGCCTGCTGACCGGCGACGAGGCACCGCCCGGCCGGTGGGGAAGCTCCCACGACGTCGGCTACGGGGCCGGCAGCGCCGAACTCCGCAGGGTCGCCGTCGCCAGCGCCGTCTCCGACACCCCCCTCAGAACCGACGGACGACACGACCAGGACCGCGGCTGTTGCGGACCCGAACCGATCGAGGTCGGCGCCGTCCACCGCTACCCCTTCAACTCTCCGTGCGCGGGCGCCCTGCGCACCAGCCGCCTCCGGACCGTGCCGGGCGCCGACGGCGATATCGTCCAGTCCACCCTCGTCGTCCCGATGGTCGCCCACGACATCGTCGTCGGCCTCGTCCAGTTCTCCCGCACCAAGGGCAGCGAACCCTTCGGGGAGCGCGACCGGGCCCTCGCCGTCGAACTCGCCGCCCGCGCCGCCGTCTGCATCGACAACGCGCGCCTCTACCGCCGCGAGCACGAACGGGCCCTGATCCTCCAGCGCAGCCTGCTCCCGCCCGGCGACCCCGAGGCGGCCGGGCTCGACATCGCCTGCCGCTACCTCCCCGGCACCACCGCCACCGAGGTCGGCGGGGACTGGTTCGACGTCATCGAACTCCCCGGCCACCGCACCGCCCTCGTCATCGGAGACGTCATGGGCCGGGGCCTGCGCGCCGCCGTCGCCATGGGCGAACTCCGCACCGCCGTCCGCACCCTCGCCCAGCTCGACCTGGAACCGGCCGAGGTCCTCTCCCACCTCGACGAGATCGCCCGCGGCCTCGGCGCGCCCATCGGCGCCCAGCAGTCCCGCACCCACAAGTCCCGCGGCCCCGAACTCTCCGAGGTCTACCTCGCCACCTGCGTCTACGCCGTCTACGACCCGGTCACCCGCCGCTGCACGTTCGCCAACGCCGGGCACCTCCCGCCGGTGCTCGTCGAACCCGGCGAGGAGGCCCGGCTGCTCGACGTACCCCCGGGGATGCCGCTCGGCGTCGGCGGCGAACCCTTCGAGGAGGTCGAGGTCGAACTGCCGGAAGGCGCCCTCCTCGCCCTCTACACCGACGGGCTCGTCGAATCCCGCGACCACCCCCTCGACGAGGGTCTGAGCGCCTTCCGGCGCGCCCTCACCGACCCGGCCCGCCCCCTGGAGGACGTCTGCGACCGGGTCCTCAACAGCCTGGAGACCGGACACGGCGAGGACGACATCGCCCTCCTCATGGCCAGGATCCAGGGACTGCCCACCGAGGCGGTCGGCGACTGGCAGCTCCCCAGGGAACCCCGGTCGGTCGGCAGGGCGCGGGAACTCGCCCGCACCCAGCTCAAGGCCTGGGAACTCGAACCGCTCGTCGACACCGTCGAACTCCTCGTCAGCGAACTCGTCACCAACGCGCTGCGCTACGGCGAGGGAGAGATCCGGCTGCGGCTGCTCCGCGACCGCACCCTCGTCTGCGAGGTCTGGGACGCCGGTCTGGTCCAGCCGCGGCGCCGCCGCGCCAAGGACACCGACGAGGGCGGCCGCGGCCTCCAGCTGGTGGGACTGCTCAGCTCCTCCTGGGGCTCGCGGCGCACCCCGCGCGGCAAGACCGTCTGGTTCGAACTGGCCCTGCCGGACGGCGAAGGGGCGGCGGAACCCACCGTGGAACAACTCCTCAGCATGTTCTGACCGGCGCCGCACCCAGCCGGCCCCACGGCGCAGCCACGTACCGATCAACCCTTGAGCGCGGCCAGCCGGGCCTCGATCTCGGCGCTGTCGCCCAGCGCGTCCAGCTGCTCGAACTGGGCGTCCAGCGACGAGGCGGCGAGCTCCTGCTTGCCCATCGCCCGCGCCTCCTCCCGCCGCACCTTGTCCTCGAAGCGGCTCAGCTCGCTGGTCGGGTCGAGGACGTCGATGCTCTTCACCGCGTCCATCATCGTGTTCTGCGCCTGGGCCGACCGGGCGCGCGCCACCAGCTCGTCGCGCTTCGCCTGCAACTCGCCGAGCTTGGCCTTCATCTGGTCCAGGCCCGTCCTGAGCTTCGACACCACCTCGGTCTGCGCGGCGATCGTCGGCTCCGCCGTCCTCGCCTCCTTCTCCGACTGGAGCTGGCGGCCCAGCGCCACCTTCGCCAGGTTGTCGAAGCGATCCGCCTCGGCCGTCTGCCCGCCGCCCCGCAGCTCGTCGGCCTTCCGGCTGGCGGCGAGCGCCTTGCCGCCCCACTCCTTCGCCGCCGTCACGTCCTCCTGATGGTCCTGCTCCATCAGCCGGAGATTGCCGATGGTCGAGGCCACCGCCTCCTCCGCCTCCGCGATGTTGTTCGAGTAGTCGCGGATCAGCTGGTCCAGCATCTTCTGCGGATCCTCCGCCTGGTCCAGCAGCGCGTTGATGTTGGCCTTGGCCAGCTGGGTCACCCGGCCGAGAATGGTCTGCTTGGTCATCGCTCTTCTCCTTGGGTTCCTCGAGAGGGAAAGACGAGGGCGGGACACGGCTCGCGCCGCCCTCAGAAACGGCCGCCGCCGCCCAGACGGCCGCGCGTGCCGCTGCCGCCGAAGCTGCCGGGCCCGCCGCCGAAACCTCCGCCCCCGAACCCCCCGCCCGAACCCCCACCGAAGCCCCCATGTCCGCCTCCCCTTCCCCCGCCGAACAGTCCGCCGAGGATGATGCCGCCGAGCACGGCCCCGCCGAGCCCGCCGCCACCGCTTCCTCCTACTCCTGATACACCGCCCAGGCCGTTCGGGTTCCCATAGGTCCGGACGTCCTGCTCGGCCAGGTCCTGGGCGCGCCGGGCGAGCACGTCCGCCTGCTGGGCCTCCGCGAGAGCGGTCTGCGGGTCGCCGGCGTCACCGAGCGCACGCGCCTTCTCCCAGCGGCGCTGCGCCTCGGCGAGGCGCGTACGGGCCTCGCTGCCCACCGCGCCCCGATGGGTGGTGATGTAGTCCGAGGCCGCCCCGATCGCCGAGCGGGCCGTCAGCATCACCTGATCGAGGAGCACCCGGGCGCGCCGGCTGCCCGATTCGCGCTCCCGCGCGCCCTCCAGAGCCTCGTCGAGCGCCGCGTCGGCCTCCTCGACCCGGCGCAGGGCGTCGAGCGGGTCGTACCGCCCGGTGTCCACGACACGCCGCACCTCCGCGACCACCGACTCGGCGCGGCCGATCCGGCCCTGGAGATCGGCCGTGGACACCCCCTCGGCCGTCCCCTTCAACAGGCCACGGGCGTCAGCGAGGTCCGCGTCCGTCTCCGCCAGCGCGCCCGGCAGCCTGCCCACCGCCTCGGCCAGCTCCTGCGCCCGCCGGTCCACGGCCTCGATCAGCCGGGCCGCCTGGTCCACGGCCCCCTCGGCCGCCCGGATGTGCACGGCGGCCCCGCCGTTGTCACCGGCGTCGATCTGCTGACGCGCCTGGTCGACATGGGTCGTGGCGAACACGATCCGGTCCTTGGCCTGTTCGACGTCGCTCGCGACGGGCGCGGCCGCCGTCTCCGCGTACCGCTCCCGCATCGCCGTGAGCGCCGCCTCGGCCGTGCCCATCCGCCCGGTCTGCTCCCGGAAGGCGGCCTCGACCGCGTCCAGCGCCTCGGGCGCGCTCCGCTCCAGGGCCCGGAGCCGGTCGAAGTCCTCGCTCTCCGCGTCGAGGCGGGCGTTCGCCTCCCCGCAGCGTCGCAGGATCTCCTCCAGCATGGACCGGCGGGTCGAGTCGTCCTCGGGAAAGGCGTCGTCGAGTTTCTGCCGCAGCCGGAACGAGGCCGTCAGCTGCTCCCCGGCGAAGGTGACCGCCTCGGTGAACGGGCGTACCGTCTCCTCGCCGAACTGGGCCGAGGCGAAACCCAGTTCCTCCTGGCTGGTGCGGACGGCGTCGTCGGTGGCGACCAGCGTCCTGCGGGCCTCGCCGTCGAGCTCGTCGAGGGACGGTGGCGCGGACTCCTTCGGGGGACCCCAGCCCTGACCGCCCTGTGGCGTGGTGCGGGTCTCGGTCCGCCGGCGTCGCTTGACGTACGCGTACGCCCCCACGGCCCCGGCGCCGCCGGCGAGGACCAGCGGCAGGAGCAGGTCGGCCCCCGAGGTCCCCTCGTCGGCCGCGCCGCCCGGGTCTGCGGGCCCCGGTGTGATGGCCGGGGCGGGCACGGGCTGTCCTGCGAGGACGGCCGCGTACCCGTCGGCGGCACCGATGGCGGCACCCGCCCAGTCGTTCTGCCGCAGCGCCGGTTCGATCGCGGTCCGTGACACCTCGTCGAGCTGTCCCTGCGTGAAGCGTGAGCCGGGGTCGGCGGAGTAGCCGTACCGGCGGTCGTGGGTGGCGACGGCGAGCAGGACGTCGTCCGTCCCGAGGCCGTTGCGTTCCGCCGTGGCGTCGGCCCAGGTCTGCCCCGACCGGCCGGAGAAGTCCCGTACGTAGACGACGAAGAGCTGGACGCGCCGGTCGTCGTAGAGCCGGTCGAGGGCCTGGACCACGGCGGCGCGCCGGTCGCCGAGGGCGCCCACGCGGTCGGTGACCTGGCCGTCCCGGGACAGGACGACGGGGTCGTCGGCGTGGGCACCGTGAACGGCGGGCACGAGGAGCCACCACGCCGCCACCAGTACCGCGAGAAGGGCTCGGGTGGCTGTTCGCGTCACAAAGGGGAGGGTATGTCCGGGTATGCCGCCCCGCGACCGGACGTCGAGCCGTCCGGCCGTCCGTACGGAAACCATTCTGCACAGCCGGGCGTCACTGTCAGTAGCCACCGCTACGGTGTGAGGCGGTGGTACCAGTGACACGACGGCTCTTGGGGGACTCGGGTGAGTGGACGGCTGAGGAGTATGTGGCGAAGGGGGCGCTGGTTCGTGCTCGGGCTCGTCCTCGTCCTCGTGGTGCCCCCGCTGTTCGGCGCACTCGCCCTGCGCGTCAGTTACACGGGCGACCTCAGGGAGGACGCGCGGACGCGGGGCAAGGACGCCATCTGGCTCGGACACGCGTGGGTCGACGGGCGGCGCAAGGATGCCGACCTCGCCGCGTTCGCCGAGCGGATCAAGGGCACGGGCATACGCGACCTGTACGTCCACGCCGGACCCCTGGAGCACGACGGCACCCTGCCCGCCGCCCGGTACCCCCGTGCGAAGTGGCTCATCGACGCGGTGCACCGCACGATGCCCGGGATACGCGTGCAGGCCTGGCTCGGCGACATCCTGGCCACCGAGGGCCCCGACGGACTGCACCTGGAGAAGGCCGGGTCCCGGGCCGCCGTGGTCACCTCGGCCCGGCAGATCCTCGACGCCGGCTTCGACGGGGTCCACTTCGACCTGGAGCCGCTGCTGTCCGACGACGCCCACTACCTCTCCCTCCTCGACGACCTCGGGAAGCTGACCCGGTCGCGGACGGCACTGCTCTCGGTCGCCGCCCACCAGATCGACCCGCTGCCCGGCCTCCACTCGGTGAACGGCGCGATCAGCGGCAGCGAGAAGTGGTGGTCGCAGGAGTTCTTCGGCCAGGTGGCCCGGCGCGTCGACCAGATCGCCGTCATGTCGTACGACACCTGGATGCCGCTGGAGAGCCTCTACGGCGGGTACGTCGCCCAGCAGACCAGCCTCGCCCTCGAAGTGACCCCCGAGTCGACCGACCTGCTGATGGGTCTCCCCTTCTTCCACGAGGACGACCTCGGTCACCACGACGACGCGGAGACCGTCGACGCGGCCGTCAGGGGCACCAGACTCGGCCTCGGGCGCACCGACCCCGGCCGTCAGCGCTTCGGCGTCGCGCTGTACGTCGACTTCGCCGCGAAGGAGGGCGACTGGGCGGCCTACCGCGCGGGCTGGCACTGATGCCGAGGTCGCCGGGTCCACCGGGCCCACCGTGATCCTGGACCTCGGTGACCCCCTGGTCCTCGCCCTCACGGCGCGGGTGCGGAGCGAGTCCGAGGCGCGGGGAGCGGTCACGGACCGCGCCCGGCTCCAGGCGGCCCACGGGATCATCGCCGCGACGGTACGGCCGGTGTACTCCGTGGAGGACCTGCGCCGGGTGTCGCGGACGCTGCGGCTCGGCCGGGGCTCCTGCAGTCAGCGGATGGCGGCCCTGGAGGCGGTCGCCCGGTCGCTCGGCGTGCCCACCCGGGTGCGGGGCCTGCTCGTCGACGGCCACTTCTGGTACCCGCGCTTCCCGAAGCTGCGCCGGTTCGTGCCCGAGGAAGTGGTGCTGGCCTGGCCCGAGTTCCGGCTCGACGGCACCTGGGTGCCCATCGCCGAGCTGTTCACCGACCAGGCCCCGCCCGAGCACGGCGGCGGCTCCGGAGGCGGCTCCCGCAGCGGTTCCGGCGGCGGCTTCACCAACTCGGGCCCCGAGACGCTCTTCGAGGCCGTCGCCCGGACCGGCGTCGACTGGGACGCCCCGGCCGCCTGCGCCGGCACCGCGCCCTGCGACCTGTCCGCCCACCTCCGGACGGACCTCGGCCGCTTCACCTCGCGCGACGAGCTGTTCGCCCGGCACGGCCAGACCCTGTGCCTCCCCGCCCGCACCCTGGCCGAACCGGTCCTCGGCCGATGGAGCGCGGGCGCGGGCACAGGCGCGGGCCCGCGGACGAGATCTAGGTCTTCCGCCGCCTGATGGTGTTGCCGAGCCACACGAGCGGGTCGTACTTCCGGTCCACGACCCGCTCCTTCATCGGGATCAGCGCGTTGTCGGTGATGCGGATGGACTCCGGGCACACCTCCGTACAGCACTTGGTGATGTTGCAGTAGCCGAGCCCGTGCTCCTCCTGCGCCGTCCGCCGCCGGTCTGTCCCGGCCTCCTCCGCCGCGTCCAGCGGATGCATGTCGAGCTCCGCGATCCGCATGAGGAAGCGGGGCCCCGCGAAGGCCTCCTTGTTCTCCTCGTGGTCGCGGACGACATGGCAGGTGTCCTGGCACAGGAAGCACTCGATGCACTTCCTGAACTCCTGCGAGCGCTCGACGTCCTCCTGCCGCATCCGGTACTCGCCTGGACCGAGTTCGGCCGGCGGTACGAAGGCCGGGATCTCCCGCGCCTTCGCGTAGTTGAAGGAGACGTCCGTGACCAGGTCCCGGACGACGGGGAAGGCGCGCATCGGCGTCACGGTGATCACCTCGTCCCGTGCGAACACCGACATCCTGGTCATGCAGAGCAGTCGCGGCCTGCCGTTGATCTCGGCCGAGCACGACCCGCACTTGCCCGCCTTGCAGTTCCAGCGCACCGCGAGATCCGGCGTCTGGGTGGCCTGCAGGCGGTGCACGACGTCGAGGACGACCTCCCCGTCGTGCACCTCCACCGTGTAGTCGGTCAGCTCGCCGCCGTCGGCGTCGCCCCGCCAGATCCGGAAGCTCGCGTCGTACGTGCTCATGAGCCGGGACCCCCTTCCAGTTCGCCCTCGGCGAGGTACTTGGCCAGCTCCTCCTGCTCGAAGAGCGCGAGGAGGTCGGACCGGATCGGCTCCGTGACGGTCCGTTCGAGCGCGATCCCGCCCCCGTCCGACGTCCGGCACAGCAGGTTCACCGGCCGCCAGGCGCGGTCCATCGCCGGGTAGTCCTCGCGGGTGTGCCCGCCCCGGGACTCGGTGCGTTCCAGGGCGGCGCGGGCCACGCACTCGCCGACGAGCAGCATGTTCCGCAGGTCCAGGGCCAGGTGCCAGCCGGGGTTGAACTGCCGGTGGCCCTCGACCGAGATCCGGCGGGCCCGCGCGCGCAGGGCGGCGATCCGTTCCAAAGCCTCGGCCATCTCGCCCTCCCGCCGGATGATCCCGACGAGGTCGTTCATCGTCTGCTGGAGCTCCTGATGGAGGGTGTACGGATTCTCGGGAACACCACCGCCCGCACCACCGCCCACACCTTCGTCGGACCCACCGTCGGACCCGGCGAAGGGAGCCAGCGCCTCCGCCGCCGCGGCCTCGACGTCCGCCGCCTCGACACGTGTGGCCACGGCGCCGCCTCCCGCCCCCGACAGCGCGTACCGCGCCGCGTGCAGACCGGCCCGCCGTCCGAAGACCAGCAGGTCGGAGAGGGAGTTCCCGCCGAGCCGGTTGGAGCCGTGCATGCCGCCGGCGACCTCGCCCGCGGCGAAGAGCCCCGGCACGCCGACCGTCGCCGCCGTCTCCGAGTCGACGGCGACCCCGCCCATCACGTAGTGGCAGGTCGGCCCGACCTCCATCGCCTCCGCCGTGATGTCGACGTCGGCCAGCTCCTTGAACTGGTGGTACATCGAGGGCAGCCGACGCCGGATCGCGTCGGCCGGCATCCGGGTCGACACGTCCAGGAACACCCCGCCGTGCGGGGAGCCGCGTCCCGCCTTCACCTCGGAGTTGATGGCCCGGGCCACCTCGTCGCGCGGCAGCAGCTCGGGCGGGCGCCGGTTGTGGTCGGGGTCCTCGTACCAGCGGTCGCCCTCCTCCTCCGTCTCCGCGTACTTCTCCTTGAAGACGTCGGGGACGTAGTCGAACATGAAGCGCCGGCCGTCGGAGTTCCGCAGCACCCCGCCGTCGCCGCGGACGGACTCGGTGACGAGGATGCCCTTCACCGACGGCGGCCAGACCATGCCGGTCGGGTGGAACTGCACGAACTCCATGTTGACCAGGGGCGCGCCGGCGAGCAGCGCCAGCGCGTGCCCGTCGCCCGTGTACTCCCACGAGTTGGACGTCACCTTGAAGGACTTGCCGATGCCGCCGGTCGCGAGGACGACGGAGGGCGCTTCCAGGACGAGGAAGCGGCCGGTCTCGCGTTCGTAGCAGAACACCCCGGCGACCTTCCCGTCGGCGTCCTTCAGGACGCGGGTGACGGTGAACTCCTGGAAGACCTTCAGGCGCGCCTCGTGGTCGCCGGTCTCGCGGTGATCCTCCTGCTGGAGTCCCACGGTCTTCTGCTGGAGGGTGCGGAGCAGTTCGAGGCCGGTCCGGTCGCCGACGTGGGCGAGCCTCGGGTACTCGTGGCCGCCGAAGTTGCGCTGGGAGATCCGGCCGTCCGGTGTGCGGTCGAAGAGCGCGCCCCAGGTCTCCAGCTCCCAGACCCGTTCGGGGGCCTCCTGGGCGTGCAGCTCGGCCATCCGCCACTGGTTGAGGAACTTGCCGCCGCGCATGGTGTCGCGGAAGTGGGTCTTCCAGTCGTCCTGCGGGTGGACGTTGGCCATGGAGGCGGCGATGCCGCCCTCGGCCATCACGGTGTGCGCCTTGCCGAAGAGGGACTTGCAGATGACGGCCGTACGGGCGCCCGCACGGCGTGCCTCGATCGCGGCGCGCAGTCCCGCGCCGCCCGCGCCGACCACGACCACGTCCCACTGCTCTCGCTCGACGTGCGTCATCTCAGAAGAACCTCGGGTCGTCGAAGGTGCCGGTGGCGAGCAGGTACACGTACAGGTCGCAGAGGGCGACGCTGATGAGGGAGGACCAGGCGAGCAGCATGTGGCGGGCGTTCAGGCGGCCCGTCCAGGTCCACAGCCGGTAGCGGACGGGATGCTTCGAGAAGTGCCGCAGACGGCCGCCGACGATGTGCCGGCAGGAGTGGCAGGAGAGCGTGTACGCCCAGATGAGAGCGATGTTGACGAGGAAGAGGAGCGTCCCGAGCCCGGCGTGGCCCCAGACGTAGTCGGCGTTCCGGAAGGTGAGCACGGTGTCGTACGTGAGGATTCCGGCCACCGGCAGGGCCGCGTAGAAGAAGTACCGGTGGAGGTTCTGCAGGACCAGCGGGAGGCGGGTCTCTCCGCTGTACGTCCGGTGGGGCTCGGCGACCGCGCAGGCCGGGGGAGACGCCCAGAAGCCCCGGTAGTACGCCTTCCGGTAGTAGTAGCAGGTCAGCCGGAAGCCCAGCGGGAAGACGAGGATCAGCAGGGCGGGGGAGAGCCCCCACCAGCTGCCGAAGACCTCCCAGTTCGGGCCGCCGCGCATGGGGACGCAGTTCTCCGCCAGACAGGGCGAGTAGAACGGCGAGACGTAGGGCGCGGCGTAGTAGTCGGCGTTGGCGAAGGCCCGCCAGGTCGAGTACGCGACGAAGGCGAGCAGTCCGGCCGCGGTGGCGGCGGGGGAGAGCCACCAGCGGTCGGTGCGCAGATGGCGGGCGGCGATGGAGGCGCGCCCCGCGGAGCGCACCCCCGTCGCGGCCCCGGGGGGTTCCGTACCTGTGGCCAACAGGGCCTCCTCGGCTCTACGGCTCTACGGCTCTACGGCTCTTCGGCTCTGGGCCACAAGCTCTCCGGGGCTGTGGGGCTCCGGGGCTTCGGGTCCCGGGCCTCCAGGTCCTTACGGCGCGTGGCGGTCGCGTGCTCCCAGCCCCTCGTCGTCGGTGTCCGTCCACAGTCCGGAGTCGTACGGGGTGTCGGTGATGGTCACCAGACCCTCGGGGCGGCCCCCGGGCGAGGACGGAGGCCGGGGCGCGCCCGGCTCGCCTCCGACGCGGCGTTCCAGTTCTTCGACCGTGTGTTCCAGGTCCTGCAGGCGGCGCCTGACGGCCGCCAGATCGTCCTGAACGGACATGGTTGCCCTCACTTCCACGAGCGCGGGTCACACGCGAGTGTCGCGCGTCACATCCCGCTTGTGAAGCCGTGCGTACGTGATTCCACCCGTCCGGAGCGCCCCGGTCCCCGGCTGTTTGGGCCGCACGGGTGGCGTTTTCCGGACGTGCCGCCGTGTCGTCGTGGCCGGATCCGCTTCGTCCTTTTCAGTGTATGAGCAATAGGTGTGATCATCTCCAAATGGAATGAATCTGGACGAAGGGGTACAAGTCATGTCCCAGATCGGCGCCCCTCGCGGGAGGACATGCTCCAGGAGCCCCCGCTCCCGCACGCTCCGCTCCGTCGCCACCCTCACCAGCGCCGTCCTCGCCGTCACCGTCCTCGCCGGATGCAGCTCGGGCGACGACGCCGGGGAGGCACCGGCCGCGGCCCAGGACAACGCGCCCACCGCGCGCGACCGGGTCGCCGACGGCGGCACCGTGCGCTGGGCCGTCGACGCGCTGCCCACCACCTTCAACACCTTCCAGGCCGACGCCGACGGCACCACCTCCCGCGTCGCCGGGGCCGTACTCCCCTCCCTCTACACGCTCGACGAGCGCGGCAGGCCCCGGCTGAACCCCGACTACCTGGAGTCCGCGCAGGTCGTCGAGACGGAGCCCAAGCAGGTCGTCCTCTACAAACTGCACCAGCAGGCGGTGTGGAGCGACGGACGCGAGATCGGGGCGCCCGACTTCGTGGCCCAGTGGCGGGCGCTGAGTGGCCGCGACACCGCGTACTGGACCGCCCGCAACGCCGGCTACGAGCGGATCGAGAAGATCGAGCGGGGGAAGAACGACCTGGAGGTACGGGTCACCTTCTCCAAGCCGTACGCCGACTGGCAGTCCCTCTTCACCCCGCTCTACCCCAAGCAGGTGATGGGCTCCCCGGGCTCCTTCAACGACGGGGCGCGCACCGCCCTCAAGGCCACTGCAGGACCGTTCCTGCTGAAGGGGGTCGACCGCAAGAACGCCAACGTGACCCTCACCCGCAACCCCCGCTGGTGGGGCGCGCCCGTCAAGCTCGACAGCCTCGTCCTCAAGGCCGTCCCCCGGGCCGACCGGGCGGACGCCCTCGCCGCGGGCACCCTCGACCTGGCCGAGATCGACCGGTCCACCGCCGAGCGGATCGCCCTCGCGCTCCGCGACGCCCGCGCCGGACGCAATGGTGCGCAGGCGGCCCTCGCCCACGGCCCGGGATCCGCGATCACCCCCTCCAAGGCCCTGCGGTCCTGGGCCCTCGCCCACGGCTCCGACGAGGAGAAGGCGGAGGAGGTCCAGGCCGCCCGCAAGGAGAACCAGCAGGCCATCGCCGCCTACGCGAGCGCGCAGGACAACCTGGCGACGTATGTGATCCGCAAGTCCCTGGAGCCCGCCTACACCCAGCTCTCGCTGAACGGCGAGTCCGGGCCGCTCGCCGACGAGCGGGTACGGCGTGCGGTGGCCCGTGCCATCAACCGCCAGGAACTGGCCGAATCCGTACTCAAGCCGCTCGGCCTCCCCGCGAGGCCTCCCGGCAGCCACCTGGCCCTCGCCGGCCAGGCGGCGTACGCGGACAGCAGTGACGCCCTCGGCGACCAGGACACCAAGGAGGCACGGGCGCTCCTCGCCGACGCCGGCTGGGTCCCGGGCGGGGCGGTACGGAAGCCCGCGGGCACCAAGGCGGGCAGCGAGGCCGAGAAGAAGGCGGGCGAGAAGACCGGCGAGAAGGCGGGCGAGAAGGAGGCCAAGGAGACCGCCGAGAAGAAGGACGCCGAGAAGAAGGACGCCGACGCCGCCTCCGACGAAGGCCTCTACATCGTCGGTGACGACAAGCCGGGCGAGCGCCGCGCCGCCCCCGCCCCCGTCATCGGCGCGAACGGCCCCGAAAGCGGCACCCACGTCCTCGCCCCGGCCCCCGCCGCCGCCCGCCAGAGCGCCGCCCTCCTGGCCCGCGCCGAGGCGCTCGACACCGGTACGGGCTCCGGCGCCCGCGCCGCCCACCCGGCCGCCAGGGCCGACAAGGGCGTCGCAGGGGCCTACGCCCCGCGCGGCACCGCCGCCCCCGCGACCGTGCCCGAGGCCGCCAAGGCCCTCGGCAAGGACGGCAAGCCGCTCAGCCTCCGCTTCGTCCTGCCGTCGGGACCCGGCTCCGAGTCGCTGCGGGCGGTCGGCGACCGGATCGTGCGGATGCTCGACGCGGTCGGCATCCGCACCGAGGTCACCAAGGTCTCCGACGACAGCTTCTTCAAGGACCACGTGGCCTCGGGCGACTACGACCTGGCCCTGTACTCCTGGCCCGCCTCCGCCTTCCCCGCGACGGACGCCCGGCCGATCTTCGCCAAGCCCGAGCCGGCGTCGGACGGCTCCCTGCTCGTCGAGCAGAACTACTCCCGGGTCGGCACCGACCGCATCGACCAGCTCTTCGACCAGGCGGCGGGCACGCTCGACGAGGAGGAGGCCCGCGAACTCGTGCGCCAGGCCGACGCACGGATCTGGGCCGCCGCCGGCTCCATCCCCCTCTACCAGCGGCCCCAGCTCGTCGCCGCGAAGGCCGATCTGGTGAACGCCGGTGCCTGGGGTCTCGCGGGGCCCCGTTACCAGGACATCGGTTTCAAGAAGACCGAAACGACCAAGGGTACCGAGCGAAACCGCTGAAACCACAGGTCACAAGCTCAGAAGCTGCTCAATTTCCTTGCCCGCCGGTGATCCCGGCGGGCAGGATCGCGTCGGCCCCTTGACCCGGCCGCACGACCTCCCCACACCCCCTGCGCATCCCGCCCGACCCTCTCGGATCTTGGCCGGGGAAGCCCCTTGCGCGGCAGCCCCGTACCATAGGACATAGCCGTGGCGCGTCCGCCCGGTGGGCGTACGAGGAACTGACGCCGCATCCCACGATCCGAGAGAAGCGCAAGCACCCATGCCCACGCGCCACGACATCCGTAACGTCGCCATCGTCGCCCACGTCGACCACGGCAAGACGACCATCGTCGACGCCATGCTCAAGCAGGCCGGTGCCTTCGCCGCCCACCAGCAGCTCGACGACCGCATGATGGACTCGAACGACCTGGAGCGTGAGAAGGGCATCACGATCCTCGCCAAGAACACGGCGGTGAAGTATCACCCCAAGGACGGCGGGGCCCCGATCACGATCAACATCATCGACACCCCCGGCCACGCCGACTTCGGCGGCGAGGTCGAGCGCGGTCTCTCGATGGTGGACGCGGTCGTCCTCCTCGTGGACGCCTCCGAGGGTCCGCTCCCGCAGACCCGCTTCGTGCTGCGCAAGGCCCTCCAGCAGCGCAAGCCCGTCATCCTCTGCATCAACAAGACGGACCGCCCGGACTCCCGGATCGACGAGGTCGTCAACGAGACCTACGACCTCTTCCTCGACCTGGACGCGGACGAGGACCAGATCGAGTTCCCGATCGTCTACGCCTGCGGCCGTGACGGCATCGCCTCGCTGACCAAGCCGGAGAACGGCACGGTCCCCGCGGACAGCGACAGCCTGGAGCCGTTCTTCGCCGCCATCCTGGAGCACGTCCCGGCCCCGGTGTACGACGAGGAGGCCCCCCTCCAGGCCCACGTCACCAACCTGGACGCCGACAACTTCCTCGGCCGCATCGCGCTGCTCCGCGTCGAGCAGGGCGAGCTGCGCAAGGGCCAGACGGTCGCGTGGATCAAGCGTGACGGCACGATCTCCAACGTCCGCATCACCGAGCTGATGATGACCGAGGCGCTCACCCGCAAGCCCGCCGAGGTCGCCGGCCCCGGTGACATCTGCGCCGTCGCCGGTATCCCCGACATCATGATCGGCGAGACCCTGGCCGACCCGGAGAACCCGATCGCGCTGCCGCTGATCACGGTCGACCAGCCGGCGATCTCCATGACCATCGGTACGAACACCTCGCCGCTCGTCGGCCGCGGTGGCACCGGCAAGGGCGCGGACGCCAAGTCCGCCGTCAAGCAGCGCAAGGTCACCGCCCGCCAGGTCAAGGACCGTCTGGACCGCGAGCTGATCGGTAACGTCTCGCTCCGCGTCCTCGACACCGAGCGTCCCGACGCCTGGGAGGTCCAGGGCCGTGGTGAGCTCGCGCTCGCCATCCTGGTCGAGCAGATGCGCCGCGAGGGCTTCGAGCTCACCATCGGCAAGCCGCAGGTGGTCACGAAGCTCGTCGACGGCAAGGTCCACGAGCCGGTCGAGCGTCTGACGGTCGACGTGCCCGAGGAGCACATGGGCGCGGTCACGCAGCTCATGGGCGTCCGCAAGGGCCGCATGGACAACATGTCGAACCACGGCTCCGGCTGGGTCCGCATGGAGTTCGTCGTTCCGTCCCGTGGCCTCATCGGCTTCCGTACGGAGTTCCTCACCAACACCCGCGGTACGGGTATCGCCCACTCGATCCACGAGGGCCACGAGCCGTGGTTTGGCACGCTGACGACCCGTAACAACGGTTCGCTGGTCGCCGACCGCGCCGGCGCCGTCACCGCCTTCGCGATGACGAACCTCCAGGAGCGCGGTGTCCTGTTCACCGACCCCGGCACCGAGGTGTACGAGGGCATGATCGTCGGCGAGAACTCGCGCTCCGACGACATGGACGTGAACATCACCAAGGAGAAGAAGCTCACCAACATGCGCTCCGCCTCCGCCGACTCCTTCGAGGCGATCGTCCCGCCGCGGAAGCTGTCCCTGGAGCAGTCCCTGGAGTTCTGCCGCGACGACGAGTGCGTCGAGGTCACCCCGGAGGCCGTGCGTATCCGCAAGGTCATCCTGGACCAGAACGCGCGTGGTCGCGCGTCTTCCCGCGCCAAGAACGGCTGACCCAGCCGATCGGCCGACGCCGAACGCCCGGCCGGAATCCTCCGGCCGGGCGTTCGGCGTTCTGTGTTCGGCGGGGCGTCCCCCGCCTTGTGGTGCTTCCCCCGTTACTCGGCTCCCCCTGTTACGCAGATCCCCCGTTACGCAGGTCCCGCCGTTACGCGAGTCCCGCTGTCACGTAGTCCCCGTGACGCCCGGGTGGTCAGCCCGGGCGTTCGGCACGGGTCAGGTTCAGCAGTAGCGCTTGGCGTACGCGGCGAGGCTGCCCGCCGGGACGCTGGTGCCGCACTTGAGGCCGCCCTCGGTGGCCACGGTGAAGCTGACGGCCTTGCCGTAGTTGCCGGTGTTCACCCAGCGGGTGCCGCGGTCGCAGCGGAACTGGGTGTAGTAGCCCTGGGTCTTGACGGTGCCCGCGTACAGGACGTACTTGCCGCGGGAGGACAGCCGGTGGGTGATGGACTCGGCCGTGGTCTTGGTCTTCGAGCCCTCGGCCTTCAGCTCCACGCCGACCTTCCCGCTGAGGCTGGCCAGCGCGACGCTGCCACTGACCTCGACGCCCGCGGTGGCGGTGACGGAGGCCGTGATGGTCGTGACGGACGAAGCGCTGACGGTCTTCGTCACGATGCCGCCGGTGTAGTGCTCGATCGCCTTGCGGTGGGTGACGACCGGAGCCTTGCTGACGGTGGACCAGGTGTACTTCAGCGTCCCCGGGCTGCACATCATCTCGGCCGCCTGGGCGTTGCCGGCCGGCAGCAGGGCCAGCGTGGCGGCGGACAGACAGGTGGTGACAAGGCCTGCCGTGAACTTGTTGCGCATGGTGTTCCCCTCGTTTGGTGCCGCTCGGTCGAAGCGGCGGTGTGACCCGTGGTCAGCGGGTCGGAGGGGAGTCTTGCGGCTCGCCGGAGACATAGGACACAGTTTTGAGCAACTTCTGAGGTTGACGGGCCGGTTGGGGCGGTCGGCGCGGCCCGCTGAGAGGCGCGAGATGCCGGGATCGGATGCCCGGCCGAGTCAAACCGATTTCCCGGCGAGGCGTCCGTATTCCGAACGTTGCTCTCCGGTACGTGTGTTAACAGTCCGTTTCGGGCGTGTCTGTCTGTGATTGGTTTGTCCGGATTTTGACCCCTAGCGCCTTGGTGATGTTGTCAAAACGAGACCGCTTAAGTGTGGTTTACAGCCCGGGCGTACTTAATAGTTGGCTCCATTGAGCTCGGGTCAATGGGTCACGCACTGTGGGGAGTGCCGACTCACGAGCACACTCGGGGCGCTGGAGTCCTGGGCCGTCAGGGGTGTCGGCCGTCTCCAGGAGCCCCTCTCGTAGTGACAAGTGGACTCATGAGGAGGAACCCATGCGCGGTGCCAAGAGCGCCAAGTGGGTATCGGGCGCGATCGTCGTCGCCCTGGCAGCAACCGCCTGTGGTGGCGGCACGGACAAGGAAGAGGGGGGCAAGGGTGCGGGTAAGGCCGGCGGCGAAGTAAGCGTCGGCATCTCCGAGCCGAAGCGCCTCGTTCCGCAGACGACGACCGAGTCCGAGGGCTCGCAGGTGCTGGACGCGCTGTTCCGTCCGCTCGTCAGCTACGACGCCAAGAACCAGCCGGTCGAGGACGCTGCCGAGTCGATCACGTCGACCGACAACACCCTCTGGACCGTCAAGATCAAGCCGGGCCAGAAGTTCCACGACGGCACCCCGGTGACCGCCAAGAGCTACGTCCAGGGCTGGAACTGGGGCGCCTACGGCCCGAACGCGGCCGACGGCAACTACTTCTTCGCCACCATCGAGGGCTACGACGCCCTCAACCCGGCGGACCCGGACGGCGAGGAGGGCCCGAAGAAGGCCCCCGAGCCCACCGCCAAGGAGATGTCGGGCCTCAAGGTCGTCGACGACACCACCTTCACGGTCAAGCTGGCGAAGCCCTTCGCCGACTACAAGACCGTCCTCGGCTACACGGTGTTCTACCCGCTGCCGGACGCTGCCATCGCCAACATCAAGGCGTACGAGCAGGCTCCGATCGGCCAGGGCGCCTTCAAGATCGAGGGCAAGTGGGACCACAACAAGTCGATCAAGGTCGTCAAGAACCCTGACTACACGGGCGACAAGAAGCCCCTCGTGGACTCGGTGACGTACAAGATCTACCAGAAGCAGGAGACGATGTATAAGGACGTCGTCGCCGGCGCCCTGGACGTCATCCCGCAGGTCCCGAGCTCCGAGCTCGCGAACGCCCCGAAGCAGTTCGGTGAGCGCTTCAAGTCCTCCCCGGCCTCGACCTTCCAGTTCGTGTCGTTCCCGACGTACGACAAGAAGTACTCGAAGCCCGAGGTCCGCAAGGCGATCTCGATGGCCATCGACCGCGAAGAGATCACCAAGGTGATCCTCAACGACTCGCAGTCCCCGGCCCGTTCGTTCGTCTCCCCGGTCGTCGGCGGCTACCGCGACAACACCTGCGGTGACTCCTGCAAGTTCGACCCGGCCGCTGCCAAGGCTCTCCTCGCGAAGGCCGGCGGCATCGAGGGCAACAAGATCAACATCGGCTACAACGGCGATGGCGGTCACAAGGAGTGGGTGGACGCCACCTGCAACCAGGTCAAGAAGAACCTCGGCGTCGACTGCGTCGGCCAGGCCGTCCCGCAGTTCGCCGAGCTGCTGACCCAGGTCGAGCAGAAGAAGTTCTCCGGCATGTTCCGCATGGGCTGGATCATGGACTACCCGTCCATGGAGAACTACCTGGGCCCGCTGTTCACCACCGGTGGTTCCTCGAACTACTACGGCTACAGCAACAAGAAGTTCGACAAGCTGGTCGAGGACGGCCGCGCGGCGAAGTCGTCCGAGGAAGCCATCAAGCTGTGGCAGCAGGCCGAGGACGTCCTCGTCCAGGACATGCCGGTGATCCCGCTCCGCTTCGGTAAGAACGTCTTCGCGCACAGCAAGAAGGTCGCGAACGTCGAGATGGACCTCTTCAACCGGGTCGACGTCACCAAGATCTCCAAGGCCTAACAGCCTCAGGCATCTGACCCACATTTAAGAGTCGAGAACGGCGGCGGGGGCCGGCAACACCAGCCCCCGCCGCTTCTCGCGAGGAGGATCCATGGGCCGGTTCGTCATCCGACGAATCCTTCAGATGGTGCCCGTCTTCATCGGCACCACGTTGATCGTCTATTTTCTCGTCACGCAGATGGGTGGCGACCCCATCCAGAACCTGTACGGCGAGAAGCCCGTACCTGACAACATCAGAGCGACGCTCACCGCTCAGTACCACCTCGACGACCCGTTCTTCGTGCGGTACTGGTACTACTTCAGTGGCCTGCTCCAGGGCGACTTCGGTGAGTCCATCGCCCAAGGCCGGCCCATCGTCGAGCTCCTTGCCGAGGCCTGGCCCGAGACGCTGAAGGTCGCCGGTGTGGCCTTCACCTTCGAGCTCGTCATCGGCGTCGTCGCCGGTGTGCTCGCCGGCATGCGCCGCGGCAGCTTCATCGACAACCTGGTGCTCGTCTCCACGCTGACCGTCATCGCCATCCCGATCTTCGTGCTCGGCAATGTCGGCCAGACCTTCCTGGGACAGGAATGGGGGCTGTTCCCCGTCGCCGGAACCGACGACGGATTCATCAGCTACCTGCTGCCGGGTATGGTGCTCGGTTCGGTCTCGCTCGCCTACATCGCACGCCTCGCGCGGGCGTCGGTCGCCGAGAACCTGCGCGCGGACTACATCCGCACCGCGAAGGCGAAGGGCCTGCCGAAGAGCCGGGTCATCGGCATCCACGTGCTGCGCAACTCGCTGATCCCGGTCGTCACCTACCTGGGCGCCGACCTCGGCTCCCTCATGGGCGGCGCCATCGTGACCGAGGGCATCTTCAACATCCCCGGCGTGGGCTTCCAGCTGTTCAGCTCCTTGAACGTGGAGGACGGTCCGGCGGTCGTCGGATTCGTCAGCCTGCTGGTGCTCGTCTACCTGATCTCCGCGCTCGTCGTGGACATGCTGTACGCCGTGCTTGACCCGAGGATTCGCTATGAGTGACACCACCCAGAAGACCGACACGGTCGTCGAGGACCTCACCGGGCCCACCGCGCCCGCCCCGGCCTCGAACAAGCAGGACAAGACGCGCAGCCTCGCGCAGGACGCCTTCCGCGACCTGGTCCGCCGGCCGCTGTTCCTCGTCTCGGCGGTCCTCATCTTCGCCATCGTGACGATCGCCGCCTTCCCGGGCCTCTTCACGAGTGTCGACCCGCTCGCGTGCGACCTGAAGCACTCGATGGAGGGCCCCAGCGGCAACGCCTGGTTCGGCTACAACTTCCAGGGCTGCGACGTCTATTCGCAGACCATCTACGGCACCCGCAACTCGGTGATCGTGGGTGTGCTGACGACTGCCTTCTCCCTGGTCATCGGTGGCCTCGTGGGTGTGCTCGGCGGCTTCTTCGGCAAGTGGACGGACGCCCTCCTCTCGTTCGTCACCAACGTCTTCTTCGGACTGCCGCTGCTGCTCGCCGCGATCGTCATCCTGAACAACTTCCGTGACGAGAAGGGCATGCGCAACGCCGGCGTGATGGCCGTGGTCCTCACGCTGACCGTGGTCGGCTGGATGTCCATGGCCCGCGTCATGCGCGGCGCCGTCATGCAGGTCAAGCAGGCCGACTACGTGGCCGCCGCCCGCTCGCTCGGTGCCTCCACCTCGCGGATGATGTTCCGTCACGTGCTGCCGAACTCCGTCACCCCGCTGATCGTGGTCGCCACGATCTCGCTCGGTGCGGTCATCGGTGCGGAAGCGACCCTGAGCTTCCTGGGTATCGGCATCAGGCCCCCGGCCATCTCCTGGGGCGTCATGATCTCCGAGGCGCAGGGGCGTATCTCGCAGGGACTGCACCCGCTGCTGTTCCCGTCCGGAATGCTCACTATCACGGTGCTCGCCTTCATCATGCTCGGCGATGCGGTCCGTGACGCCTTCGACCCGAAGCTGCGCTGAGAGTAAGGACGAACGCAGTGACCACCATCGACAAGACCGCGAGCGTTCCCGCGCCGCGCGACGGCGCGACCCACGACGGTCCGCTCCTCGACGTGCGCGACCTGCACGTGGAGTTCCGCACCCGTGAGGGCGTCGCGAAGGCCGTGAACGGTGTCTCGTACTCCGTGAACGCCGGCGAGACCCTCGCTGTCCTCGGCGAGTCCGGTTCCGGCAAGTCCGTGACCGCGCAGGCCATCATGGGCATCCTCGACACCCCGCCGGGGTTCGTGACCAAGGGAGAGATCCTCTTCCGCGGCCAGGACATGCTCAAGATGTCCGAGGACGAGCACCGGAAGGTCCGTGGCAGCAAGATCGCCATGATCTTCCAGGACGCGCTGTCCTCCCTCAACCCCGTGCTCAGCGTCGGCTACCAGCTCGGCGAGATGTTCCGGGTGCACCAGGGCCTCTCCAAGAAGGAGGCCAAGGTCAAGGCGATCGAGCTGATGGACCGGGTGAAGATCCCGGCCGCCGCGGCTCGCGTCAACGACTACCCGCACCAGTTCTCCGGCGGTATGCGCCAGCGCATCATGATCGCGATGGCGCTCGCCCTGGAGCCGGACCTGATCATCGCGGACGAGCCCACCACGGCGCTCGACGTGACGGTCCAGGCCCAGGTGATGGACCTCCTCGCGGAGCTCCAGCGCGAGTACAACATGGGTCTGATCCTGATCACCCACGACCTCGGCGTCGTCGCCGACGTCGCGGACAAGATCGCCGTGATGTACGCGGGACGGATCGTCGAGCAGGCGCCGGTGCACGAGCTGTACAAGCGCCCGGCCCACCCTTACACCAAGGGTCTCCTCGAGTCGATCCCGCGCCTGGACCAGAAGGGCCAGGAGCTGTACGCGATCAAGGGTCTGCCGCCCAACCTGCTCAACATCCCGTCCGGCTGCGCCTTCAACCCGCGCTGCCCGAAGGCGGACGACGTCTGCCGTACGGACGTGCCGGTGCTCGTGCCGGTGACCGAGCAGGACGGCACGGACCTTCCGGGCCGCGGCAGCGCCTGCCACTTCTGGAAGGAGACGATCCATGGCTGACCTCAGCAAGAACGACGAGGCCGTGGCCGCGTCCGAGGCGGAGGCCGTAGCCGCCATCGAGGCTCCGGCCGAGCGTGGCGAGCCGATCCTCCAGGTCCGCAACCTGAAGAAGCACTTCCCGCTGACGCAGGGCATCCTCTTCAAGCGCCAGGTCGGCGCGGTCAAGGCCGTGGACGGGGTCTCCTTCGACCTCCACCAGGGCGAGACCCTCGGCATCGTGGGCGAGTCCGGCTGTGGCAAGTCCACGGTCGCCAAGCTCCTGATGAACCTGGAGCGGGCCACCGCCGGCGAGGTCTTCTACAAGGGCCAGGACATCACCAAGCTGTCCGGTCGCGCGCTGAAGGCCGTCCGCCGCAACATCCAGATGGTGTTCCAGGACCCGTACACCTCGCTCAACCCGCGGATGACGGTCGGCGACATCATCGGTGAGCCCTTCGACATCCACCCCGAGGTGGCCCCGAAGGGCGACCGGCGCCGCAAGGTGCAGGAGCTGCTCGACGTCGTCGGTCTGAACCCCGAGTACATCAACCGCTACCCGCACCAGTTCTCCGGCGGTCAGCGCCAGCGCATCGGCATCGCCCGCGGCCTCGCGCTCAACCCGGAGATCATCATCTGCGACGAGCCGGTCTCGGCCCTGGACGTCTCCGTCCAGGCGCAGGTCATCAACCTGATGGAGAAGCTCCAGGACGAGTACAACCTGTCCTACCTCTTCATCGCGCACGACCTGTCGATCGTCCGGCACATCTCGGACCGGGTCGGCGTCATGTACCTCGGCAAGATGGCCGAGATCGGTACGGACGAGCAGATCTACGAGCACCCGACGCACCCCTACACGCAGGCGCTGCTCTCCGCGGTGCCGGTGCCGGACCCGGAGGCCCGCGCGCACCGCGAGCGGATCATCCTCACCGGTGACGTCCCCTCGCCGGCGAACCCGCCGTCGGGCTGCAGCTTCCGCACCCGGTGCTGGAAGGCGCAGGACAAGTGCGCCGAGGAGATCCCGCTCCTCGCGATCCCCGAGCCCTTCCAGGGCCAGGACACCCCGGCGGCACACTTCTCGGCGTGCCACTTCGCCGAGGAGAAGAACGTCGTGGCGGCGCACTGACGCGCCGGACATCTGACACACCGAAGGGCGCCCCGGTCCGTACTGGACCGGGGCGCCCTTCGGCATACGGAGCCCGGAGCCCGGAGCCGGGAACCCGAATCCCGCCGCCCGCCCCCGGGGCGTCCGTCATCCGGGTGCAGTAAAAGTGCAGCACCGTCAATATCAGGTGATATTGGGGCCTAAGTCACGCTTAGGACATTCGGGAGGCACTCCATGCGCGGAGCCACGCACGCCAAGTGGGCCGCACTGGCCACCGCAGTCGCCCTCGCGGCGACCGCCTGCGGTGGCGGCGACGACAGCGGCGGCGGCGGAGGTGCCGACGGCATCGTGAGTTCCTCGTGGGGCGACCCGCAGAACCCGCTGGAACCCGCCAACACCAACGAGGTCCAGGGCGGCAAGGTCCTCTCCATGATCTTCCGCGGGCTCAAGCAGTACGACCCGAAGACCGGCGAGGCCAAGGACATGCTCGCCGAGAAGATCGAGACCACCGACTCGACCAACTTCACCATCACGGTCAAGGACGGCTGGACCTTCTCCAACGGCGAGAAGGTCACCGCCCAGTCCTTCGTCGACGCCTGGAACTACGGCGCCCACCTGAAGAACAACCAGAAGAACGCCTACTTCTTCGGCCAGATCGAGGGCTACGACCAGGTCCACCCCGAGAAGGGCGAGCCCACCGCCGAGACGATGTCCGGCCTGAAGGTCACCGGCCCGCAGACCTTCACGGTGAAGCTGACGCAGAAGTTCTCCACCTGGCCCGTCACCCTGGGCTACGCGGCCTTCGCGCCCCTTCCCAAGGCCTTCTTCGACGACCACGCCGGCTGGCTCTCGAAGCCCGTCGGCAACGGCCCGTACACCGTCGACTCGTACTCCAAGGGCTCCCAGATGGCCCTCAAGCGCTGGGACGCCTACCCCGGCACCGACAAGGCGCAGAACGGCGGCGTGACCCTCAAGGTCTACACCGACAACAACACCGCCTACACCGACCTGACGGCCGGAAACCTCGACCTCGTCGACGACGTCCCCGCCTCCCAGCTCAAGAACGTCGAGGCCGACCTCGGCGACCGCTACATCAACGTCCCCGCCGGCATCATCCAGACCCTGTCCTTCCCCTTCTACGACCCGGCCTGGAACAAGCCCGGTCAGGAGAAGCTCCGCCAGGGCATCTCCCGGGCCATCGACCGCGCCCAGATCACCGAGACGATTTTCCAGAAGACCCGCACCCCCGCCGTCGACTGGACCTCCCCGGTCCTCGGCGAGGAGGGCGGCTACAAGGACATCTGCGGCGACCTGTGCAAGTACGACGCGGCCGAGGCGAAGAAGCTCGTCGCGGAGGGCGGCGGCATCCCCGGCGGCACCATGAAGATCTCGTACAACGCCGACACCGGCTCCCACAAGGAATGGGTCGACGCGGTCTGCAACTCCATCAACCGCGCCCTCGGCAACGACACGGCCTGCGTCGGCAACCCCATCGGCACCTTCGCCGACTACCGCAACCAGGTCACCACGCAGAAGCTGAAGGGCCCCTTCCGCGCCGGCTGGCAGATGGACTACCCGCTCATCCAGAACTTCCTGCAGCCGCTGTACTACACCAACGCCTCGTCCAACGACGGCAAGTACACCGACCCCGAGTTCGACAAGCTCGTCGACCAGGCCAACGCCGAGGCGGACACCGCGAAGGCCGTCGGACTCTTCCAGCAGGCCGAGGAAGTCCTCCGGGACGACATGGGCGCGGTCCCGCTCTGGTACCAGAACGGCAGCGCCGGCTACTCGGACCGGGTCACCAACGTCTCCCTGAACCCCTTCAGTGTCCCGGTCTACGACCAGATCAAGGTCAACTGACGCCGTAGCAGGTCGGAGGCGTACGGCCCGGCCCGCGGATCCCCGCGCCGGGCCGTACGCCTTCCCGGCACCCCCCACCCGGAGCCAACCCCCGGAGCCCCCCATGGGTCGTTATGTGATCCGGCGACTGCTGCAGATGATCCCGGTCTTCTTCGGCGCCACGCTGCTGATCTTCCTGATGGTGAACGTGATGGGCGATCCCATCGCCGGACTGTGCGGCGACCGCCAGTGCGACCCGGCGACGGCGGCCCAGCTCGAGAAGGAGTTCGGCCTCGACAAGCCCGTCTGGCAGCAATACCTGACCTATATGGGCAACGTCTTCACCGGCGACTTCGGCACGGCCTTCAACGGCCAGGAGGTCACCGAGCTGATGGCGAACGCCTTCCCGGTCACCATCCGCCTCACCATCGTCGCCATCTTCTTCGAGATCGTCATCGGCATCAGCCTCGGCGTCCTCACGGGCCTCAAGCGCGGGCGCCCCGTCGACACCACCGTGCTGCTGCTGACCCTGGTCGTCATCTCCGTGCCGACCTTCGTCACCGGTCTGCTGCTCCAGCTCCTCCTCGGCGTGAAGTGGGGCTGGATCAAACCGGCCGTCTCCAGCGAGGCCACCTTCGACGAACTGATCGTCCCCGGGCTCGTCCTCGCCTCGGTCTCCCTCGCGTACGTCACCCGGCTCACCCGGACCTCCATCGCCGAGAACAAGCGGGCCGACTACGTCCGCACCGCCGTCGCCAAGGGCCTGCCCCGTCGTCGCGTCATCACCCGCCACCTGCTGCGCAACAGCCTGATCCCCGTGGTGACCTTCATCGGCACCGACATCGGCGCACTCATGGGCGGAGCGATCGTCACCGAACGGATCTTCAACATCCACGGCGTCGGCTACCAGCTCTACCAGGGCATCCTGCGCCAGAACACCCAGACCGTGGTCGGCTTCGTGACCGTCCTCGTCCTGGTCTTCCTGGTGGCGAACCTGCTCGTCGACCTCCTGTACGCCGTCCTTGACCCGAGGATCCGCTATGCCTGAGCAGCCTCAGCCGTTCGACGACGGCCGCGCGATCAACCACACCGGCGCCGGGGGAGGGACCGACCTCGCGATGGACGAGGGCGAGAGCCTGGAGAAGACCCCCGGCGGCCCGGAAGGCACCGGCCCCGACAGGAAGCCCCGCTCCCTGTGGTCCGACGCCTGGCACGACCTGCGCCGGAACCCGATCTTCATCATCTCCGGGCTGATCATCGTCTTCCTGGTGATCATCTCCATCTGGCCCCAGCTCATCGCCAGTGGCAACCCGCTCGACTGCGACCTGTCCAAGGCCCAGGAGGGCTCCCAGCCGGGCCACCCCTTCGGCTTCAACGGCCAGGGCTGCGACGTCTACACCCGTACGGTCTACGGAGCCAGGGCCTCCGTCCAGGTCGGCCTCTTCGCCACCCTCGGCGTCACCCTTCTCGGCTCCGTCCTCGGCGGCCTCGCCGGCTTCTACGGCGGCGCCTGGGACGGCTTCCTCTCCCGCATCACCGACGTCTTCTTCGCCATCCCCGTCATCCTCGGCGGCCTCGTCCTGCTCTCCGTCGTCAGCAACAACAGCGTCTGGCCCGTCATCGGCTTCATGGTGCTCCTCGGCTGGCCGCAGCTCTCCCGCATCGCCCGCGGCTCCGTCATCACCGTCAAGCAGAACGACTACGTGCAGGCCGCCCGCGCGCTCGGCGCCTCCAACTCGCGCATGATGCTCCGGCACATCACGCCCAACGCGCTCGCGCCCGTCATCGTCGTCGCGACCATCGCCCTCGGTACGTACATCTCCCTCGAGGCCACGCTCTCCTTCCTCGGCGTCGGCCTCAAGCCCCCCACCGTCTCCTGGGGCATCGACATCTCCTCGGCCGCCGCCTACGTGCGCAACGCCCCGCACATGCTGCTCTGGCCCTCCGGCGCGCTCGCCATCACCGTGCTCGCCTTCATCATGCTCGGCGACGCCGTCCGCGACGCCCTCGACCCCAAGCTGAGGTAGGGACCCATGCTGCTCGAAGTGCGCGACCTGCACGTGGAGTTCCACACCCGCGAAGGCGTCGCCAAGGCGGTCAACGGCGTCGACTACTCCGTCGACGCGGGGGAGACCCTCGCCGTCCTCGGCGAGTCGGGCTCCGGCAAGTCCGTCACCGCCCAGGCCGTCATGGGCATCCTCGACGTCCCCCCGGGCAAGATCACCCAGGGCGAGATCCTCTTCCAGGGCCAGGACCTCCTGAAGCTCAAGGAGGAGGACCGGCGCAAGGTCCGCGGCGCCAAGATGGCGATGATCTTCCAGGACGCCCTGTCCTCCCTCAACCCCGTCCTCAGCGTCGGCGACCAGCTCGGCGAGATGTTCCAGGTCCACAAGGGAATGTCGCGCAAGGACTCCAAGGCCAAGGCCGTCGAGCTGATGGACCGGGTCCGCATCCCCGCCGCCAAGGAACGCGTCGGCCAGTACCCCCACCAGTTCTCCGGCGGCATGCGCCAGCGCATCATGATCGCGATGGCGCTCGCCCTCGAACCCGAGCTGATCATCGCCGACGAGCCCACCACCGCCCTCGACGTCACCGTCCAGGCCCAGGTCATGGACCTGCTCGCCGAGCTCCAGCGCGAACTCCACATGGGCCTCATCCTCATCACCCACGACCTCGGCGTCGTCGCCGACGTCGCCGACAAGATCGCCGTCATGTACGCGGGCCGGATCGTCGAACGCGCCCCCGTCCACGAGATCTACAAGGCCCCCGCCCACCCCTACACCAAGGGACTCCTCGAATCGATCCCGCGCCTGGACCAGAAGGGCCAGGAGCTGTACGCGATCAAGGGACTGCCGCCCAACCTGCTGAACATCCCGCCGGGCTGCGCCTTCAACCCCCGCTGCCCGCTGGCGCGGGACCGCTGCCGCACCGACGTACCCCCGCTGTACGAGGTGACCGAGTCCCCGGTACCGCGCACCAGCGCCTGCCACTTCTGGAAGGAGTGCCTCCATGGCTGAGGCCATCCTCGAAGTCCGGGACCTGCACAAGCACTACCCCCTCACCCAGGGCGTCATCTTCAAGAAGCAGGTCGGCGCCGTCAGGGCCGTCGACGGCGTCGACTTCGACCTCGCCGCCGGCGAGACCCTCGGCATCGTCGGCGAGTCCGGCTGCGGCAAGTCGACCGTGGCGAAGATGCTGGTCAACCTGGAACGGCCGACGTCCGGCTCGATCCGCTACAAGGGCGAGGACATCAGCAAGCTCTCCCCGCGCGCGCTCAAGGCCGTCCGCCGCAACATCCAGATGGTGTTCCAGGACCCGTACACCTCGCTCAACCCGCGCATGACGGTCGGCGACATCATCGGCGAGCCGTACGAGATCCACCCCGAGGTCGCGCCCAAGGGCTCCCGCCGGCAGAAGGTCCAGGACCTCCTGGACGTCGTCGGCCTCAACCCCGAGTACATCAACCGCTACCCGCACCAGTTCTCCGGCGGCCAGCGCCAGCGCATCGGCATCGCCCGCGGCCTGGCCCTCCAGCCCGAGATCATCGTCGCCGACGAGCCGGTGTCCGCGCTCGACGTCTCCGTCCAGGCCCAGGTCGTCAACCTCCTCGACAACCTCCAGACCGAGTTCTCCCTGTCGTACGTGTTCATCGCCCACGACCTGTCGATCGTGCGGCACATCTCCGACCGGGTCGGCGTCATGTACCTCGGCCGGATCGTCGAGATCGGCAGCGACGTCCAGATCTACGAACACCCCACCCACCCCTACACGCAGGCCCTGCTCTCCGCCGTCCCCGTCCCCGACCCCGAGGCGCGGGCCCACCGCGAACGCATCATCCTCACCGGCGACGTCCCCTCCCCGGCCAACATCCCCTCCGGCTGCCGCTTCCGCACCCGCTGCTGGAAGGCACAGGAACGCTGCACCCTGGAAGTCCCGCTCCTCGCGGTACCGGCGGTCTTCCGCCTCACGGACAGCCCGGCGAAGCACGACTCGGCCTGCCACTTCGCCGAGGAGAAGCAGGTGGTCCCGCCGGAGCCGGGCGCCGAAGGATCCAATGGCTCCGACGGCATCGACGGCTCCGGTGGATCCGAATTCCTTTAACCGACAGGCAACTCGGCGGAATCGGATCCGATATACGAACACCCCAGACTCGACAACGTACGGCCGTGCGGGTGCCGTAAGCCGGCCGGAGCGTCATGGCGCCCCGGCCGGCTGCTCCCGGTCACATCCGCGACAACACCCGACCCACCCGGGATCCGCGGAACCGCTTGTTTCGGTCGTCGGCGACCGTGAGTATCGGAACCGTGACTGTGACACGACCGGCACGTCTCACGGGCGCCGCGCTCTGCGCCGCGCTCGCCCTCATCGCCGCCGTGTGGATCCTCAAGGACCTCGCCGTGCTCGGTTCACCCGCCGACCTCGCGTGGTACTGGGCGGGGGACCACCACTTCCTCATCCGCGGGCGCTCCGCCACCTCCCTCGTCGACCCGGTGCTCCTCGCCGTCTCCGCGGCCGCCGCCGTCGCAGCCCTCCGCTCGCGCCACGCCGCCTCCGCGCTCGCCGCGACCGGCGCCGTCACCCTCGCCCTGCGGCTCCCCGGACTCTGGGCGCCCGGGACAGGCGCCCTCGTCACCGCGTTCCTCGCCCTCGCCCTCGCCGCGGGCCTGATCGTCACCGCCGCCGCCGGCCGGCGCCCCGTCACCGCCTCCTACGAACAGCCGGCCACCCGCCCCCGTACCGGCCCCGCCGTCGCCGCCGGAGCGCTCCTCGCCGTCTCCGCGCTCCTCGTGGTCCTGTGGGAGCTGTACTGGGCCACCGAACTGCCCCTGGAGATCACCGTCGACCGGTTCACCGGCGGCCGGTCCGTCATCAAGGCGGCCCTCGCGCCCCCGCCCGGCTGGCTCTCCCTCGTCCTCCTCGCCCTCTACGGCACGGCCGCCGTCGCCGCCTTCGCACGCGCCCGCCACAGCCGCGCCTTCGCGCTGCTCGCCGGGACGTTCCTCGCGGCCGGCGGCCTCGCCGAGGTCGCCAGGACCGCCAGATACGAACTCGTCGGCCGCCTCGGGGACCTCCCGACCGCCGACCTGCTCGCCGTCCTCAACGCGTACGCCGGACTGCTCGCCGGCCTCGCCGTACTCGCCCTCCTCGCCGGGCGCGGCGCCCCCGCCGCGGCGCCCGCCCCCTACCCGCCGGCCGGCATGCCGCCCCCGGCCCCGCCCTACCCGCCGCCGCCCGGCTGGTAGCTCAGCCCTCCTCGCGCAGCCCCAGGGACCGCCGCAGGAAGTCCACCTGCAGCAGGAGCAGGTTCTCCGCCACCTGCTCCTGCGGCGTCATGTGGGTGACCCCGGTCAGCGGCAGCACCTCGTGCGGCCGGCCCGCCGCGAGGAGCGCGGAGGAGAGCCGCAGCGCGTGCGCGACCACCACGTTGTCGTCCGCGAGACCGTGGACGATCATCATCGGACGCACCGGGACCTCCGGCCCGGACAGGCCGTCGTCGGTGAGCAGCGAGTGCGCCGCGTACACCTCCGGATCGTCCTGCGGAGTGCCGAGGTACCGCTCCGTGTAGTGGGTGTCGTACAGCCGCCAGTCCGTCACCGGCGCCCCGACGACGGCCGCGTGGAACACATCGGGCCGCTGGAGCACCGCCCGCGCCGCCAGGTACCCGCCGTACGACCAGCCGCGGATCGCCACCCGTTCCAGATCGAGCGGGAAGCGCCCGGCGAGGCCCTGCAGCGCCTCCACCTGGTCGTCCAGGGTCGGCGAGAAGTCCCGCGCGATCGCCTTCTCCCAGGCGGGGGAGCGGCCCGGGGTGCCCCGCCCGTCCGCGACGACCACCGCGAAGCCCTGGTCGGCGAACCACTGGGACGTCAGATGCGCGTTGTGGGCGGCGACCACCCGCGGCCCGTGCGGACCGCCGTACGGATCCATCAGGACCGGCAGCAGCCCGTCACCCTCCTCGTACCCGGAGGGCAGCAGCACCGCGCACGGGATCCGCCGCGCTCCCGACTCCGTGAGCCGCACCCGGGCACTGATCACCGGCTCCTTCGCGTACGAGCCCACCACCGCGACCTGTTTGCCGTCCCGCAGCACCCGCGCCACGCTCCCCGGCGCCTCCGGCCGCGCCGACACGAGCACGGTCACCGCCCCGGACCGCACCGCGCCGTGCACCCCGACGCCCTCCGAAAGGCGTTCCACGCCCTGGCCGGTCACCCGGTACACATGGATCTCGCCGATATCCATGGCAGCCGCGCCCTCACCCGCGGAGGCCGACACGAGGACGTCGTCGGACCCGATGTCGAGCACCGCCCGGACATGCAGGTCGGCACCGGTCAGGACCTCGTCCCCCACGGTCAGGGCGCGGGCCCCGGTCTCGTCGGAGACCCGCACGAGCCGCCCGTCCGGAGCCCACGCCGGCACCCCGGACAGCAGCTCCAGCCACACCGGATCGCTCTCCGCCCGTACGGTCGTCGTCTCCCCGCTCTCCGGGTCCACCGCCAGGTACACCTGCTCGCGCTGGTCGCGCGCCTGTACGAGGAGCAGCGGAGCCCCCGCCGCCGACCAGTGCACCCGCGCCAGGTACGGGTACCGCTCCCGGTCCCACCGCACCTCCGTACGGGACCCGTCGAGCCCCAGGACGAACAGCCCGACCTCCGCGTTGGCCGTACCGGCCGCCGGGTACGCCACCGGCTGCGGCTCCCGGTCCGGGTGCGCCGGGTCGGCGATCCACCAGCGCCCCACCGCCCGGTCGTCTGCCCGCGCGACGAGCAGCCGGTCGGAGTCGGGGGACCACCAGAAACCCCGGTCCCTGGACATCTCCTCCGAGGCGATGAATTCGGCCAATCCGTAGGTGACATGCCCGTCCTCCGGAACGGCCAGCTCCCGGTCGCCCGAACCGTCCGCCCCCACCACCCGCAGCGCCCCCTCCGCCACGTACGCCACCAGGCGACCGTCCGGCGAAGGCCGGGGGTCGATCACCGGGCCGGGCACCGGCAGCTCCCGCGCCGTCCCCGCCCGCAGCTCCGCCGCGAACAGCCGCCCCGACAGGGCGAAGGCCGCCAACTCCACGGCTCCGTCCACCGCGTACGCCACCACGCCGCCCGAGCCCTCCCGGCTCCGCTCGCGGCGGGCCCGCTCTTGGGGCGAGAGCTCCTCCTCCGCGCCCGCGAGCAGCACCTCGGGGTCGGCCGCCACCCGCTCCACGGGGGCGCCGCCGTCCCTGGGCAGGTCGAGGACCCAGAGCCGGTGCGAACGGTCCGTCCCCGAAGCGGACCTGACGAACACGACGCGTTCCCCGTCGGGGGAGATCGAGAAGGCACGCGGGACCCCCAGGGTGAACCGCTGGGTCCTGGCGTGCTGGCGGGGGAAGGAGAGCCCGGCCGAGGGTGTGGCCGGCTGCTGCGAAGGCAAGGTCATGCGGCTGAAACTAGCGCTGTGCGCCCCCCTCGTGCCTCCGTCCGCCGATCGATGTCGTCGCACGGATAGTTATGATCCGTAGCGCTAGGTGGGTATGCATCCGATCGGCATGCCCTCTGGCACATGCTGATCGACCGAACCGCTCGAATATCCGACCAAGAAGTATGGAGGTGAACCGCCGTGGCACTCTCGATCTCCGTGGTGGTGCTGCTGGCGATCGTCGTCTTCCTTCTGATCCGGAAATCCGGACTGAAGGCCGGACACGCGGCGGTCTGCGCCCTCCTGGGCTTCTATCTGGCGAGCTCGTCCATCGCCCCGTCCATCAGCACCCTCACCACGAACGTGGCGAACATGGTCGGCGGCCTCAAGTTCTGAGCCCGACCTTCTGAGGTGTCCCGCTCCCGCAGCAGGGCACGTACCGACCTGCGACCCGGTCCGACCTCGTAGGGTGGGGACATGTCCGATCTCCCCGCCCGCCGTCTGCTGCTCGTGCACGCGCACCCGGACGACGAGTCGATCAACAACGGCGCCACCATGGCCAGGTACGCGGCCGAAGGCGCCCTCGTCACCCTGGTCACCTGCACGCTCGGCGAGGAGGGCGAGGTCATCCCGCCCGCCCTCGCCCACCTGGCTCCCGACCGGGAGGACCGGCTCGGCCCGCATCGCGTCCGCGAACTCGCCGCCGCGATGATCGCGCTCGGCGTCACCGACCACCGCTTCCTCGGCGGCCCCGGGCGCTTCCGCGACTCCGGAATGATGGGCGCAGAACAGAACAAGCGCGACAACGCGTTCTGGAACACCGACGTCGACACCGCGGCCCCCCACCTCGTCGAGGTGATCAGGGAGACCCGCCCGCAGGTCCTCGTCACCTACGACCCCGACGGCGGCTACGGCCACCCCGACCACATCCAGGCCCACCGGGTCGCCATGCGCGCCGCCGAACTCGCCGCCGACCCGGCCTACCGCCCCGACCTCGGCCCGGCCCACCGCATCGCCAAGATCTACTGGAACCGCGTCCCGCGCCCCGTCGCCGAGGCCGCCTTCGCCCGGCTGCACGCCGAAGGGTCCGCCTTCCCCGCCGTCGCAGCGATCGACGACGTCCCCGGCGTCGTCGACGAGGACCGGATCACCGCCCAGATCGAGGCGAGCCCCGAGCAGGCCGCCCGCAAGAGCGCGGCGATGGCCGCACACGTCACCCAAGTCGCCGTCGTCGGCCCGTCCTTCGCGCTCTCCAACGACCTGGGCCAGCCGATCTTCACCACCGAGTACTACGAGTTGGTGCAGGGCGCCCCCGGCGCTCCCGCGGGCGAACGCGAGACCGACCTCTTCGCGGGGGTGACCGCGTGAACACCTCCGCCGCCCCCGGTACGTTCCCGATCTCACGCAACGCCCGGTACGCCTGGTACGCGGGTCTCGCCGTCCTCGGCGCGCTCGTCGGCACCGCGGGCGCCCTCGTCCAAGCCGCCTGGCTTCCCGGTGGCTTGATCCTGGCGCTGCTCGCGACCGGCGCCCTCTTCTACGGCGGACTGCGCGCGACCGGCACCCAGGTCGGCGTCGCCGCCGGCGGAGGCGGCTGGCTCCTCGCCGTCATCCTGCTCAGCCTCGGACGCCCCGAGGGCGACGGGGTGTTCGGCGGAGGCGTCGGCGAGCTGCTCTTCCTCTTCGGAGGCATGGCGCTCGCTGTGATGTGCACCACGCTGTCCCGGCTGCCGCGACCTGCCCCGTGAACAGGAGGACTTGAGTCCGGGGACGCCCTGACTTGGGCCGGAATGACCGTCGTCCTTCACCCGGGGGTCGGGTATATGACGGCGGCGGCCAGTATGGTGGTGCGCGCCGCCGAACCGCCCGGGTTACACGAGCATCAGCAAGAGCGGGCGGTGGAGCCAACCGGGAGATCCTGCTTTGAGTCGTGAAACTGGTCGAGAGACTGACAGTTCGTCCTCCGGCGCCCAGGGGCGCGGTGGAGCCGCGTACCCGTCGGGTACACCGCCGTACGGATCCCGCCAGTATCCGTCGCTCCACCCCTCGCAGGACGCGCCGGAGGAGACCGCCGCGCCCGCGCCGCCGGAGGAGCCCAAGACCGAGACGACCCTGACGACCCGGATCCGGATCAACATCCCGGGTTCGCGGCCGATTCCGCCGGTCGTCGTCCGCAAGACGGTCAACGAGACGTCCGCACCGGAACCGGCTGCCGCCGTGGAGCCCGAGCCGGAGCCCGAGCCGGTGGCGGCGGCCCCGGAGCCGCCGCAGGCCGAGCAGGCGGTGAAGGGGAAGGGGACCAGCGACTGGTTCGCCCCGCGCAAGGCGGGGTCCCAGGGCCCGGCCCCCGCGCCCGCGCTGCCGCCCGCACCCGCTCCGGCCCCGAAGCCCGCACCGGCCCTCGCGGGACCGGACGCCCAGGGCACCGGCTTCGCCGGCTCGGCGACCTCCGGCGTCCCGACGGTCGGCAACACCCCGTCGAGCCGCCCGGTCACGGCATCCCAGCCCACCCCCGGCAACCCGCTGTACGACAGCGGCACCCCGGCGGCGGGAACGCCGAGGTACGACGGCACGCCCGCGGGCGGAACGCCGATGTACGACGGGTCCCAGGGGTACGACGGCGCCCAGGGCGCCGGAGCCCCCCGCTACGACGGCACCCCCGCCGCCGGAACCCCCATGTACACGGGCACGCCGCCCACCGGCACGCCCGCGTACCGGGGCCCGGCTGCGCCGACCGGCCCCACCACGGGCCCGGTCACCGGCACCGCCAACCTGGCCGGCCCCGGACCCGGACCCGTAGCCGGCCCTGGCCCCGGCCCCGGCCTGGGCCAGGGCCAGCGGCCGGGCCAGGGCCAGGGCCAGCGGCCGGGCCAGGGTCAGAGGCCCGGGCAGGGCCAGGGCCAGGGTCAGGGCGCGGGCTCCCCGTTCCCCGGCGGCGCCCCCCGCATGTCCGACGACACCGCGATCCTCACCCCGCAGGCCCCGGCGCCGGCCTCCGGCCCCGGCGGGCCCGGAGCGCCCCACGGCAACGGCAACGGCCACGTCTCCGGTGACACCCTCACCAGCGGCATCCCCGTCGTCCCGCCTAAGGCGGCCCGCCCGAACCTCACCCCGCGCATCGAGGAACAGGCGACCCCGGCTCCCGCGCCCGCACCGCGCCCGGCACCGGCACCCAGCCGCGCCCCGGCGAAGAAGGGCCGCTCCAAACTGGTCCTCGCCGCCGCCGGAGTCTTCGGCCTCGCAGGCGTCGCCTACGGCGCCGGACTCCTCCTCAACCACTCCGACGTCCCCAAGGGCACCACGGTGCTCGGCGTGGACATCGGCGGCGGTACGAAGGAAGAGGCCGTCAACAAGCTGGAGCGCGCCCTGGGCAAGCGCGCCGACACCCCGCTCCAGCTCAGCCTGGGCGGCCAGAAGGTTCAGCTGCCCCCGGAGAAGGCGGGCCTGACGCTCGACAGCCAGGAGACCGTCCGCGCCGCCGCGGGCAGCGACTACAACCCCGTCTCGGTCATCGGCTCCCTCTTCGGCGGCGAGCGGGTCGCGAAGCCGGTCTTCCCGGTCGACGGGGAGAAGCTCGCCGTCGCCCTGCGCGACCTCGCGGCCAACTCCGCCTCGGCCACCGACGGCACCATCCTGTTCGCCCCGAACAAGGTGACCGCCGTCGAGGGCAAGCCCGGCAAGGGCCTCGACCTCCAGCGCTCGATGATCTCCGTGAAGGACGCCTTCCGCGCCCAGGTGGAGACCGGCCAGAACAAGCTGGTCGAACTGCCGGTCACCACCCGCCAGCCCAGCATCACCAAGGCCGAGCTGGACCGGGCGATGAAGGAGTTCGCCACCCCCGCGATGTCCGACCTGATCCGGATCTACGCGGGCGGCAAGTACATCGACTTCGGCCCGGCCCGGTCGCTGCCGCAGATCCTCTCCATGAAGGCCGTCGACGGCCGCCTGGTCGAGGTCTACGACAAGAAGGCGATCGACCGGCTCCTCGACGGCGCCTTCGACGGAATCATGATCACCAAGGGCGACGGCACCAAGCACGAGGTCTCCGCCGACGACGTGGCCTACGTGATGCGCGACGCGCTGCGCGGCAAGACCAAGGCGGAGCGCACGAAGACCATCGACCTCACCGGCGAGGGCTGACAGCCCCCGCCCCCGGCTCCGAGCCCCCGCCCCCTCCCGGGACGGGGGCTCGACCGCATCGCGGGCACGCACACGGCGGACACGCCACGGTGCCGCGACGCGGACGGTGGATCACCACGCGCCCCCGTACCGCTCCTTCTTCGCCCGCAGCCAGGCCTGCACTTCCCGGGTCTCGGAGGGCGAGGCGGCCCGGAGGTCGTCGGCCCGGATCGTGGCCACGAAGCGAGTGAACCGCACTCGCCGCTGCTCGCCGTCCACACCGATGACCTTGCCGGGCCCGTAGACGTCGGTCCCGGTATGGGCGACGAAACTGCCCGTGCCGTGAGGGACTCCCATGGCGCACCTTTCGCTCTGTGTCGTACCGCTCACACAGTGCCGTGCCTCTGCCCGCCCCGGAGGGGGAGACGCGCGCGATCGGCGGCCTTCAGTAGTGGGAGACGAGGACGGCAGAGAGGGCGAGTGCGCCGGGGAGGGCCTGGGCGAAGAGGATGCGGCGGTTGGCGGTGGCGGCCCCGTAGACGCCGGCGATGACGACGCAGGACAGGAAGAAGACGCGGACGCGGAAGCCGGTCGGGTCGTCGGCGATCAGACCCCAGACGAGCCCGGCGGCGAGGAAGCCGTTGTAGAGGCCCTGGTTGGCGGCCATGGAGGCGGTGTCGCGGGCCATCTTGGCGTCGAAGCCGGAGAAGCGACGACCGGTCGACTTCTGCCACAGGAACATCTCCATCACCATGATGTAGGCGTGGAGCAGGGCGACGAGGGCGACGAGGATGTCGGCGGTCAGCGGCATGGCCGCATTCTGCCGCCGGGCGGGCGGGGCCCGGCCCGCGACGCGTCCGTGCGGCGGACAACTCCGCCTTGGCGGCGGTAGGAGGCCCTCAGGAGAGGCGTTCCGATCGATGGCGGCGGCCACGGGTCGACGTGCCTGAGGTGTCGGGGGCGGAGGGTTCTTGAGGGCTTCTGGTGCGGCCGCCCTCTTTCCGAGAGTCGCACCTTCCGCCACCGCGTCAAGGGCGCCTTCGGCGTCGCTGCGCGATGGGCTGCGCCCACCCTTGACCCGGCGACGGAAGGTGCGCAACAACTCTCGGAGGGCGGCCCGGGGGGCGTGGCCACGCAGAGCCCCGGGCAGCGGCGGGGGTTTGACGTGCGCCTGACGGTTAGCGGGTGGGGGCTTGGCTAGTGGTGACGGGTGGGCGGGTCCGTCGCGGTCGGTTCGGGGTGCGCGGAAGTTGAATGGGGCGGTCGGGCTCCGGCTCAGCGGGTCGGGGAGGTGAAGTGGTTGGACTTCAGGCCCCGCTGGTGACTCTTGGTGGGTGGGAGAGGTAGATAACTCCGCCCTACCAGCGGTAACAAGCCCAGGAATCCCACCCAAAGGGGACAAGTCACCCATACCGGACCACCGAGAGGAGAGTTATCTACCGGCCACCACCCCAACCACCCACCCACAATGACCAGCGGGGCCTGAAGCCCAGCCACGCCGCCTCCGGGACTCGCTGAGCGCCGCCGGGCCACCCCATTCAACAACCGCGCACCCCCAACCGACGGAACTCCACCCACCGGCCCCCGCTACGAACCAAGCCCCCACCCACCAACCAATACAGCCGACACGCGCGCAACCGATGCCCGGCCTCGCCACCACCCACACGCCCAACACCCGCCCACGGCGGGACACACACCCCGGACCCCCGCGTGGCCACGCCCCCCGGCCGCCCTCCGAGTGTGAAAAGGCGGCCTCCGCCGCCGGGTCAAGGGTGGCCGAAGGCCATCGCGCAGCGACGCGACCGCAGGGAGCGCCCTTGACGCGGCGGCGGAGGCCGCCACACTCGGAAAGAGGGCGGCCGCACCCGACACCCACCCGAAACGACGCCCCCGAGGTCCGCTTCAATCGGGCCCATGACTCACTCACTCGGCTCCGTCTCCGCGCCCTCCGGCGTGCTGGTCCTCGCCATGGCCGGGGCCCTCGGCTGCTGGGCCGGCACCGAGCGCCCGCTGTCCGTCCGTGGCCTCGACGCCGCCGGCGCCGGCGGCGGCCACCTGCACCTGCCCGAGGACGGCGCCCCCGCCGACTGGTACTGCGAGGCGGTCGCCGTCCCCGCCGCCCCCGACCGGCTCCTTCCCGTACGCGCCGAGACGGCCCTCTCCCCGTTCGACGGCGGGCCGACCGTCTCCCTCCTCGAGGTCGACCTCGGGATCCCCTGGCCCGACGAGCGCGGACCCGGCCCCGTACACCTCGGTGAGCTGCCCGTGGACCGGTGCGGGATGCTCCTCGGTGACGCCCGCGCCCTGGACGGGTTCGTCGGTCTGGGGGGCGACTCCGTCGACGGGCTCGCGGACGTGACGTACTGGGGCCGGTACCAGGACGACGCCCACGCCGCGTTCGGCGGCGAGCCGACCCCCTTCGGGTCGTACGGGCATCTCGACCTCCCCCTCGCCGAGGCCGAGGCGCTCGCCGCCCGCCTCGCCGCCTGGGTCGAACAGGGCCCCGGCAAGGGCCTGGTGATGTCCCTGGACCCGCACAGCCACTACCACCTGCTCCACCGCGCCGGCTGGGACCGCCCCCTCCTCGACGCCGTCCTCGACATCGACGGCTGTCCCGTCCTCAGCCTCGACTGGGACCAGGGCGACCACTCCGTCCGCCACAACGGCGAGCGCGCCGCCGGTCAGGTCTACCCGGCCGCCCTCGCGGCCCGCGACGGCTCCACGATCCTCCGCTGGACGATCCCGCCCTACGACGAAAAGGAGTCGCAGCTCTGACCGGCCGTCCCCTAAGATCGTCCGCAAGGGCGGGGTCGTAGCACAGAGGTAATGCGCCGCGATGGCATCTCGGAGGACGCCGGTTCGAATCCGGTCGCCCCGCCCCCCTTCACGTGCAGGGCCGGTACGGGCGCCGTCAGTTCAGGCGCGCCCGGGCCGCCTGCGCCCTTCGCCGGATCGTCGTCGCCGATTCCGGGTCCACCGCGTCCATCACGCGCGCGTACGCCTCCATCTCCGCCGCCCCCTTCAGGAACTCCCCACGCTGTACGAGCAGCTCGGCGCGCTCGTAGCGGAGCCTGGCCGGGTGGGAGGGGAGCAGCAGCGAGAGTTCCACCGCCCACAGGGCCACGTCGGAGCGTTCCGGGCGGGGGGCGGCCCAGGCGCGGATGTTGTTGAGGACCCGCAGCACGATCGCGCCGGGCTCGGCGGGCCGGAGCATCGAGCGGTCGAGCGCCTCGCCCGTCGCGCTGGTCACCAGGAGCTCGGCGTCGGCGCCCGTCATCGCGCGTCCGCCGGCGAAGGGGTCGGCGAGGTTCAGGTCGGCCGGGTCGCCGAAGCCGACGACGAAGTGGCCGGGCAGCCCGAGCCCGTACACGGGGGCGCCGGCCCTGCGGGCGACCTCCATCCAGACGACGGACAGCAGGATGGGCAGCCCCCTGCGGCGCCGGAGCACCTCGTGCAGGAGGGAGGACTCCAGGCGCTGGTAGTCGGCGGGGACGCCCTCGAAGCCCTCGTGGCGGCCGAGGAGCGCGGCGAGCTCGCCGCTCCAGTCGCCGGTGAACCGGGTCGCGTACGGGAGGAGTCCTGCGAGGCGGTCGAGTTCGATCTCGGCCGCGTCGAGGTCGTGCCGGGTGACCGTGGGGTCGGCCACCGCCCCGATGAGGAGGCAGAGCCGTGCGAGGTCGGGCCGCTCGGACCGGGCCTCCTCCGCAAACTCCCGCCGCCAGTCGATCCGCTCCCGCTCCCCCTCCCCGGCGCCGCCTTCCGGTCCGTCCGGTGGTGGTACGTCCTCCGTCACGCCTCGACCCATCGGTAGTGGTGGTAGTGGTGGTGGGGCGCGAACCCCATGCCGTCGTACAACGTCCGGGCGCCGTCGTTGTCGGTCTCCACCTGGAGCCAGGCCGCCGACGCGCCCTCGTCGAGCGCCCGCCGGGCGAGCGCCGTCATGACGGACGTCGCCAGACCCCGGCGCCGCTGGTCGGGGGCGACCTCGACGGCCATGAAGCCCGCCCAGCGCCCGTCGACCACACAGCGTCCGATCGCCGCCGGTACCTCTCCCGTGCCCGCCACGGACGCGAACCACACACTCGGTCCCGAGGTGAGGACGGAGCGCACGGCCGGTCCCGGTTCCCCGAAGCGCTGGTAGCGGCGCAGCCACGCCTCGTCGACGCTGCGGGAGAGGCGTACGGCGGAGACGTCGGCGTCCAGGTCGGCGATCGGGGCGAGCGCCGCGATGCGGACCTCAGCGGAGACCTCGCGCCGCCAGCCGTGCCGGTCGAGTTCCGCGCACAGCAGTTCCTGGGTGCCCTCGGCGCCGGTGGCGGTCTGCACGTAGGCGGGGAGCTTCCGGGCCCCGTACCACGCGCGCGCGTGCGTCAGGGCGTCGGCGACCGGGAGGCCGGGATCGCCGAGCGGGAGCACGGAGTTGGCGCGGCGGGTGAATCCGTCGGCGGCCCGCAGGGTCCATGCGCCGAGGGCCTCGCTCTCCACGGGCTGCCACGCGCGCGCGGTGGCCCGCGCCAGCTCGGCGAACGTGGCCGACGGGCCGCGACGGCGGGCGGGCGCCGCCGGTACGACCTTCCCGGCGACGAGTGAGGATTCCGGGATGCGGACGCTCTCACCGCTCTTTCGTGTGATCAGCAGCACAGCGTCGTCCCATGATGTGAGAACTCCGACCGAGTCGGTGAACTTCTCTTTCGTCGCCGAGTCCGTCACGTACCGAACGGAGACACGTTTTCCCACGTCAGCGCCGGTGATTCGGACCTCAAGGCGCCCTCCGCCGGTGAATTCCACAGCTTCTCCGCCCCTCCTGTTCGGATCGCCCTCAAGAACGGAGATACTAGGTGCGGGCATCGACGACGCCGCGCTCCCGCGCAGACCAGCCCTATCGAGGAGGAACGACAGCGTGACCTACGTCATCGCGCAGCCTTGTGTCGACGTGAAGGACAAGGCGTGCATCGAGGAGTGCCCCGTCGACTGCATCTACGAGGGCAAGCGGTCCTTGTACATCCACCCGGACGAATGCGTCGACTGCGGGGCCTGTGAGCCGGTCTGCCCGGTGGAGGCGATCTTCTACGAGGACGACACCCCGGAGGAGTGGAAGGACTACTACAAGGCGAACGTCGAGTTCTTCGACGACCTCGGTTCGCCCGGTGGTGCCTCCAAGCTCGGCGAGATCGAGCGTGACCACCCCTTCATCGCCGCCCTGCCGCCGCAGAACGGCTGATTGAACGACCGCATCCGGTCCCGTACGGCCTCCGCCGCCGTACGGGACCGAGGCGTTTTCCCGTACGTACAGGAAGTGAGAGCCAACCCGTGAGCGCAGTCTCTTCGCGCCTGCCCGTCTTTCCCTGGGACAAGCTGGAGCCTTACAAGAAGACGGCACTGGCGCACCCCGACGGAATCGTGGACCTCTCGGTCGGCACGCCCGTCGACCCGGTTCCCGCGCTGATCCAGGAGGCCCTGGTCGCGGCGGCGGACTCGCCGGGCTATCCGACGGTGTGGGGCACGAAGGAGCTGCGGGACGCGCTCACCGGCTGGTGCGGGCGGCGTCTCGGCGCGGTGGACTTCGCGCACGAGAACGTGCTCCCCGTGGTCGGCTCGAAGGAGCTGGTGGCCTGGCTGCCGACGCAGCTGGGTCTCGGCTCGGGAGACGTGGTCGCCTACCCGCGGCTCGCCTACCCGACGTACGAGGTCGGCGCGCGGCTCTGCGGTGCGACCCCCGTCGTGTACGACGACCCGACGGAACTGGACCCGGCCGGGCTCAAGCTCCTCTGGCTGAACTCCCCGTCCAACCCGACCGGCAAGGTCCTCGCCAAGGACGAGCTGACCCGGATCGTGGCGTGGGCGCGCGAGCACGGCGTGCTCGTCTTCTCCGACGAGTGCTACCTGGAGCTGGGCTGGGAGGCCGACCCGGTGTCGGTCCTGCACCCGGACGTCTGCGGCGGCTCGTACGAGGGCATCGTCGCCGTCCACTCGCTGTCCAAGCGTTCCAACCTGGCCGGCTACCGGGCCGCCTTCATCGCGGGCGACGCGGCCGTGCTCGGCGAGCTGCTCCAGATCCGCAAGCACGGCGGCATGATGACCGCCGCGCCCGTCCAGGCGGCGACGGTGGCGGCGCTCGGCGACGACGCGCACGTGGCCGGGCAGCGCGAGCGGTACGCGGCTCGGCGCGCCGCCCTGCGGGCGGCCCTGGAGGCGCACGGCTTCCGTATCGAGCACAGCGAGGCGAGCCTGTACCTGTGGGCGACCCGCGACGAGCCGTGCTGGGAGACCGTGGCGTACCTGGCGGAGAAGGGCGTCCTGGTGGCGCCGGGCGACTTCTACGGCGAGGCGGGGGCCCGGTTCGTGCGGGTGGCGTTCACGGCGACGGACGAGCGGGTCGAGGCGGCGGTCAAGCGCCTCGGCTGATCGCGCGCGCACGGCATGGGCGAGGGCCCGGGGAGCAGGTGCTCCCCGGGCCCTCTGTCGTTCCTGTGCGGGGTCAGCCGCCGAGGGGCAGGCCGCCGAGCGTCTGGCCGGCGGGCAGGCTGCCGAGCCCGCCGCCCAGGGCGCCGCCGGTCGGGCCCTCGGCGCTCTCGGTCGCGGCGCCGGCGGTCTTGCCGACGACCTCGCCCGCGCTGCCGGCGGTCTCGCCGGCGACCTGCTGGGCGGCCGGGGTGGCGGTCTTGCCCGCCGCGCCGACGGTCTTGCCGGCGGCGGGGACGGCCGTGCCGACGGCCTGGCTGCCGGTGGCACCGACGACGCCGGTGGCGGTCTGCGAGGCGCTGTCGACGGCGGTGCCCGCATTGGCGGCGTCCAGGGCGGTGACGCCGCCGAGGGCGCCGGTCGGCGCGAGGTTGTGGTCCAGGGCGCTCGCGGAGCCGGCCGCACCGACCACGGGGGCTGCTCCGGCCGCGATGAGGAGGGCGGCGCGGGCGATCCGACGGGTCAGGGGGAGGGACATGGTGCTCCTTCGACGAGGTGCGAGGTGTTCGTTCGGACGCAGTGACAACCGGCCCCGGGGCGGGTGAGGTTGCGGAGGTCGAAGGTAAAGAATTGGTAATGCGTCGTATTGTCAGGTGGGGAGGAAAACGGACGAACGTGTCATTACGTGGAGGGTTGCCGAACCGTCACTTCCCTTGTCCCGCAAGGGGATGGGGCGGGTGGGGCGCGGGGGGTGAGAAGCGGCTCGGAGGGGTGGTGAATTCCCCGGACGAGAACCGGGGCCGTGCCACGACCGAGTGAACGACCGCACGTGTGCCCGCCCGCTGTCCGACCCGCCTCGGCCGCCGTGGGAGCCGCCGCGCCCGCCGTGGGACCCGCCGCGCCCGCCGTCCGACCCGCCGCGCTTGCCGTGGGAGCCGCTGTGCGCCCGCCGCCCCGCCTGCTGCCGCCGCCCCGCCTTTGGCCGTCGCTAGCGCGCGAGCCGTACGCGGACGGAGCCGCCGTCGCCGGTGAGCGCGCCCGAGGCCTTGGTCCAGCCGCCGGCGGCCTCGCCGGCACGCCACACCTTGCCCCCGTACGCGACCTCCGTGATGCGCAGCGCGTCCGCCCGCGCCACCGCCCACTGAGCGAGCTCCCAGCCGTGCCGCTCGTCCGCCCCGGCGCCACGCGCCGTCCCGGACCCCTTCCGCACCGGCACCGCGAGGACCGGCGGCTCCGTCGCCGACCGGCCCGCGTTCGGACCGCTCGTCACCGTCGTCGGCGCCGCCTTCTCGCCGAAGGCCCGTACCAGCTCGGCGCGCACCCGCGCGGGGTCGCCCGGCCGGCCCTCCACCTCGTTCGCCGTACAGGTCAGCGCCGCAGGGGACCGGCCCGTCAGCGCCGCCGACAGGAGCGTGGCGTCCGGCTCGTGCTTCGCGTACGCCTGCGGGAAACCGCTCTTCTGCACCTTCTGCGCGGCCACCGTCAGCGGCAGCCGCGAATAGCCCGGGACCTTCTCCAGGCCCGCGTAGAACTTCCCCGCCGAGTACACCGGGTCCATGATCTGCTCCGGCGTCCCCCAGCCCATCGACGGCCGCTGCTGGAACAGGCCGAGCGAGTCCCGGTCGCCGTGGTCGATGTTCCGCAGCGCCGACTCCTGGAGCGCCGTCGCGAGCGCGATCGTCACCGCGCGCTCCGGCAGGCCCCTGGTCGTCCCCACGGCGGAGATCGTCGCCGCGTTGGACGCCTGCTCCGGAGTGAACTCGTACCGGTTCTCGCCACTGCCCACACTGCACCGGGGAGTGCCCTTGCTCCCTGTCATCTGGTGGACGGCCACGTACGAGGCGAGGCCGAGGAGCACGGCGAAGGCGGCCGCGGAGCGGGCGAGGCGGCCGCGACGGGCGGGGCGGATGGGCTCGGACACGGGGCCCACCGTACTGGAGGCCGAGTTAGGGTCGGCATATGGCTGACATCACTCCGTTCGACGCGCCCCTCGACCTGTCCCAGGACGGGGCGGTGCTCACCGCCGCCCTCGTCGACTTCCCGTCCGTCAGCGGGACCGAGAAGCCGCTCGCGGACGCGATCGAGCAGGCGCTGCGCACGCTGCCGCACCTCACCGTCGACCGGTACGGCAACAACATCGTCGCCCGTACCCACCTCGGCCACGGCGAGCGTGTCGTCCTCGCCGGCCACATCGACACCGTGCCGATCGCCGACAACGTGCCCTCGCGGCTCGACGAGAACGGCATCCTGTGGGGCTGCGGCACCTCCGACATGAAGTCCGGGGTCGCCGTCCAGCTGCGCATCGCCGCCACGGTCCCCGAGCCCAACCGCGACCTCACCTTCGTCTTCTACGACAACGAGGAGGTCGCCGCCCACCTCAACGGCCTCGGGAAGATCGCCGCCGCGCACCCCGACTGGCTGGAAGGCGACTTCGCCGTCCTCCTCGAAGGATCCGACGCACAGGTCGAGGGCGGGTGCCAGGGCACCCTGCGCGTCATCCTGCACACGGCCGGTGAGCGGGCCCACTCCGCGCGCGCGTGGATGGGGTCCAACGCCATCCACGCCGCCGCCCCGATCCTCGCCCGCCTCGCCGCCTACGAGCCGCGCAAGCCGGTCATCGACGGCCTGGAGTACCACGAGGGCCTCAACGCCGTCGCGATCGAGGGCGGCGTCGCCACCAACGTCATCCCCGACGCCTGCACCGTCACCGTGAACTTCCGGTACGCCCCGGACCGCTCCCCGGCCGAGGCGCTGGCGTACGTCCGCGAGTTCTTCGACGGCTGCGACATCGCCGAGTTCGTCGTCGACGACGAGAGCCCCGGCGCCCTGCCCGGCCTCTCCCACCCGGCCGCCGAGGCGTTCATGAAGGCCGTCGGCGGCAGCGCGCTGCCCAAGTTCGGCTGGACCGACGTGGCCCGCTTCAGCGCCCTCGGCGTGCCCGCCGTGAACTACGGTCCCGGCGACCCCCTCTACGCGCACAAGCGGGACGAACACGTCACCGTCGACCGGATCCACCACTGCGAGGCACGACTCCGCGACTGGCTGACTGCCTGACTTCCGTAATTTCGCGTTTCGTCACCTCTGTCGTCCTAGGCTGACCGGACCAGAAGATCAGTTGGCGGCCGGCAACGGGCCGCCGATCGGCGGAGGGAGCAGGCCATGGGCATTCCGGAGGGAATGGCGAAGCCCGAGGAACAGCGACTCGGTCCGGTGCTCAGGCGGCGGGACCAGGTCCAGCCGGGCACGACGGACCAGCGGCTGCTCGACACCGAGGGCGACTCGGAGTGGGTGCACACCGACCCCTGGCGGGTCATGCGCATCCAGTCCGAGTTCGTCGAGGGCTTCGGGGCGCTCGCCGAACTGCCGAGCGCCATCAGTGTCTTCGGCTCGGCCCGCACGAAGCCGGACTCGCCCGAGTACGAGGCGGGCGTACGGATCGGCCGGGCGCTCGTCGAGGCCGGCTTCGCGGTCATCACCGGCGGCGGCCCCGGCGCCATGGAGGCGGCCAACAAGGGCGCCAGGGAGGCCAAGGGCATCTCGGTGGGCCTCGGCATCGAGCTCCCCTTCGAGCAGGGGCTCAACCCGCACGTCGACATCGGCGTGAACTTCCGCTACTTCTTCGTCCGCAAGACGATGTTCGTGAAGTACGCGCAGGGCTTCGTCGTCCTGCCCGGCGGCCTCGGCACCCTCGACGAGCTCTTCGAGGCGCTGACCCTGGTCCAGACGCGCAAGGTCACCCGCTTCCCGATCGTCCTCTTCGGTACGGAGTACTGGAAGGGCCTGGTCGACTGGCTCCGCGACTCCGTCGTCGCGGGCGGCAAGGCCTCCGAGCGGGACCTGCTCCTGTTCCACGTCACGGACGACGTGGAGGAGGCGGTGACGCTGGTGACGAAGGAGACCGGCAAGTAGTCCGGCCTCCGGGGGCGTCGGGTCCGGCGCCCCCGTCGGCCGTCCCGGGGCCTTAGGCCGTGTCCGGAAAGTCCCGCCTGAGCCGCCCGGGCAGACGGCGCTACGTTCCGGACACGACCTACGCCAGCCCGCGCCTGGCCACGGCCGGCGGTCGGTGCCCCGCGATCGACGCCACCATGTCGAGCACCTGCTTCGTCTCCGCGACCTCGTGCACGCGGTACACCTGCGCCCCCAGCCACGCCGACACCGCCGTGGTCGCGAGCGTCCCGAGCACCCGCTCCTTCACCGGCCGGTCGAGCGTCTCCCCGACGAAGTCCTTGTTCGACAGGGACACGAGCACCGGCCATCCCGTCTCCGCCATCTCCCCGAGCCGCCGCGTCGCCTCCAGGCTGTGCCGGGTGTTCTTCCCGAAGTCGTGCCCCGGGTCGATCATGATCCCGTCCCGCCGCACGCCGAGGGCGACCGCACGCTCCGCGAGCCCCACCGTGACCCGCAGGATGTCGGCCATCACGTCCTCGTACGCGACCCGGTGCGGCCGGGTCCGCGGCTCGGCGCCGCCCGCGTGCGTGCACACGAGCCCCGCGCCGTACTTCGCGGCGACCTCGGCGAGCGCGGGGTCGACCCCGCCCCACGCGTCGTTCAGGACGTCCGCCCCGGCCTCGCAGACCGCCGCGCCGACGTCCGCCCGCCAGGTGTCGACGCTGATCACCACGTCGGGGTGGCGCCTGCGCACCTCCGCCACGAAGCCGACCGTGCGCCGCGCCTCCTCCTCGGCCGTCACCTCCTCGCCGGGGCCCGCCTTCACCCCGCCGATGTCGATGATCGCCGCGCCCTCGGCCACCGCCTGCTCGACCCGGGCGAGCGCCGGCTCGTCCCGGAAGGTCGCGCCCTGGTCGTAGAAGGAGTCCGGGGTCCGGTTCACGATCGCCATGATCACCGGCTCGTGCGGCCCGAATTCACGCCGTCCCAAGCGCAGCATCCCTTTTGTCCTCCCTCGTGTCCGTTCGCCTGCGACCCTAGCTGTCGGTGGCACGTGGCACGATCGGCACGGGACGATTTCCACTCCGGGGAGAGGCGCGCAGGTGTTCTGGTTTCTGCTCATCACCATGGTCGTGGTCGTGGCCGCGGTCACCCTGGCCGTGGTCGGCGACGGCGACGGCGAGGTGCTGCCCGAGGTGGCGCCCGAGCAGCTCGTCGACCCCCTCCCGGCCGCCCGCCCGGTCGACCGCGCCGACGTCGAGGCCCTCCGCCTCCCCGTCGCGGTCCGCGGCTACCGGATGGCGGACGTCGACGACGTGCTGGTCCGGCTCGGTGCCGAACTCGCCGAGCGGGACGCGCGGATCGCCGAACTGGAGGACGCGCTCGCGGGGGCGTCCGCCGGCGACGGAGAGGACGACCGGGCATGACGGCCGGCGAGGCGGTTCCGGGTCCGGACGGGCGGCTGCGCTGCCCCTGGGGCCTCTCGGCCGAGGACTACGTGGCGTACCACGACGAGGAGTGGGGCCGTCCGGTCCACGGCGACGACGCGCTGTTCGAGCGGCTCTGCCTCGAAGCCTTCCAGTCGGGCCTCTCCTGGATCACGATCCTGCGCCGCCGCGAGGGCTTCCGGCGCGCCTTCGACGGCTTCGCGATCGCCTCCGTGGCGAAGTTCGGGGACGCGGACCGGGAGCGGCTCCTCGTCGACGAGGGCATCATCCGCAACCGCGCCAAGATCGACGCGACCCTCGCCAACGCGAAGCTGCTCGCGACCTGGTCCCCGGGCGAACTCGACTCGCTGATCTGGTCGTACGCCCCTGATCCCGCACGCCGCCCGGTCCCGCGTACGGTCGCGGAGGTCCCGGCGGTCACGGACGAGTCCACGGCCCTCTCGAAGGCCCTGAAGAAGCGCGGCCTGCGCTTCATCGGCCCCACCACGGCCTACGCGCTGATGCAGGCGTGCGGTCTTGTCGACGACCACGTGGCGGGGTGTGTGGCCCGGGGCGGCCAGTAGCCCCGGGCCGTGGTGGGCCGGCTCAGAAGAGGTGGACGTGGTCGGCGGTGTCGTACCCGGCCCGGAACTCCGGGGCCTTGAGCCCGCCCATGGTGTCGTTGGCGTAGACGTAGAGCGACGAGTACTCGATCGTCCGCATGACGTCGCCGAGGCCGTCGCCGGTCACGTCGCCCGTGGCGATGAGGGGCGTGTCCGACGGCCAGGCGTACGGGAGCCTGACGCGGGTGCCGAACCAGCCCCGGCCGTTGCCCGGGTAGAGCCACAGGGCGCGTGACCCGTCGCGGGCGATCAGGTCGGACCTGCCGTCCCGGTTCATGTCGCCGGGCGCGGCGAGGGCGTTCATGCCGTTCCAGCCGGCGCCGACCTTCGCGCGGGTGCCGAACCAGCCCCGGCCGTTGCCCGGGTACGTCCAGAGCACTCCGGCGCTGTCACGGGCGACCAGGTCGCGGCGGCCGTCGCCGGTCAGGTCACCGACCGCCTCGATCTCCCTCATGGTGTTCCAGCCGCCGCCGATCTTGAGGCGGGGCTTGAACCAGCCCAGGCCGTTGCCGGGGTAGAACCAGAGGACACCGGACGAGTCGCGGGCGAAGACGTCCTCGTTGTCGTCGCCGTTGTAGTCGCCGTGCCGAACGAGGGTGGTCATGGCGTTCCAGCCGCCGCCGACCAGGACGCCCTTGGTGCGCGCGGTCGCGTCACGTCTGCCGTCGAGGAACCAGAGCCGGCCGTCCGCGGCGCGTTCGAGCAGATCGGCGATGCCGTCCTTGTTCAGGTCGCCGAACCTGGACTGGGCCGGGAGGCCGGCCGGGCGAGTGGTGTCGGCGACCCAGTCGATCCACGCCTGGCCGGTCTCGACCTCCCACTGGGTGCCGCCGACCCGGATCGAACTGATCGAATTGTCGAGATCGGACCACGAGGCCCAGCTGAGGTCGGAGCCGGCGGGCTGGCGGGGGCCGATGGTCAGGCTGTCGCTGCCGGAGTAGCCGGCGTCCTGGTGCGCGGAGGCCCACTTGCCGCTGCGGTTGATGAAGGACGAGATCGTGTTGTTCCAGGTGCCCAGGGTGGGCTGGCTGGAGGAGATGATCTTCATCTCGCCGCCGTAGTTCGGGTACTGGAAGACGCAGAAGCTGCCGGAGGGGCAGCGGAACTCGTCGGCCGACGCGGTGGGCGCGGCGGTCAGCAGCGTGGCCAGGGAGGCCGCGGTCGTCACGGCGGCGGCGAGGGCGCGTCGGAATCCGGAGGAGCGCTTCATGGCGCGGGATCCGTTCTCGGTAGGGGTCAGAAGACGAAGGTGCTCGGGCGGAGCTGGGCGAGGTCCAGCGGGGCGCGGAGCCGTCCGTCGCCGGTGCCGGGGTAGACCTTCAGGTAGCTGTGGCCCTCCCAGGCGTACGTGCCCTGGGCGTGCGCGACCACGTCCGGGCGTCCGTCACCCGTGACGTCCCCGAGGCCCGCGAGCTCCCTGTGGCCGTTCCAGCCGCCGGTCCCGATGAGCGTGCGGGCGCTGAACCAGCCGCGGCCGTTGCCCGGGTAGAGCCAGAGCCTGCCCGCCGTGTCCCGGGCGACCAGGTCGGCCTTCCGGTCGGAGTTCAGGTCGCCGGCCCCGACGAGTTCGTTCACGACGTTCCAGCCGCCGCCGACCTTCTTGCGCGGGCTGAACCAGCCCTTGCCGTTGCCCGGATAAGTCCACAGGACTCCCGCGGTGTCGGCGGCGAGCAGGTCGCCCTTGCCGTCGCCGGTCAGGTCACCGACCGCCGCCAGGTCCCGCATCGTGTTCCAGCCGCCGCCGACCTTCAGGCGGGGCTTGAACGAGCCCTGGCCGTTGCCGGGATAGAACCAGAGCACGCCGGACGTGTCGCGGGCGTAGACGTCCTCGTTGCCGTCGCCGTCCTGGTCGCCGTGCCGGGTGAGCTTCGTCATGGCGTTCCAGCCGCCGCCCACGAGCACGTTGGCGCCGGGACTCTCGTGGTGGTGCGCGGACCACAGCTGGCCGAAGACGTTACGGCCGAGGACGTCGGCGTAACGGTCGCCGTCGACGTCGCCGAAGGTGTCTGCCGCGGGCGATGTCGCCGACCTGATACCCACGTTGTCGTAGACGGCCGGGTAGCGGCTTTCCCAGCCGCAGAACTCGTCCGCCTCGGGGCCGATGTCGAGGGAACTCGCCGCCCGGTCGAGGTCGGGGTACTGGCTCTCGTCGAACGACGTCGAGTTGTAGAGCCAGACGGAGCCCTCGGGATCGAGGCCCGGCTCCGGGTAGAAGCACACCGCGTCTACGCCGGACTGGTTGTTGACGAAGGACCGGATGCGGTTGTCCCAGGCCCCCAGCGACAGCATCGGCCTCTTGATGATCATCATGTCGCCCTGGTACAGCGGCTCGCTGAAGACGCAGACGGCGCCTTCGGGACAGCGCTCCGATCCGTCGGCCGCCGACACGGGCGAGGACAGGGCGGTGGCGGACAGGCCCAGGGCCACACCCGTCGTGAGCGCGCCGCGAAGAAGGCGCGCGGACGGTCTTGGACGCACGGAAGATCTTGGACGCACGGAACCCCCCAGGCGAATGTGCGTACGAATGGTGAGCGGATCCTATAGACACGCTCACCAGTCGTACGACCGGGTTCCGCCCCGGCTCAGCGGCCCAGGTACTGCGGCTTCTCCTTGGCGATGAAGGCGCGTACCGCGATCGTGTGGTCCTCCGACGAGCCCGCCAGGGCCTGGAGCTCCTCCTCCTTGTCCAGGGCCTCGGCGAGCGAGTGGTCGGCGCCGTAGGCGACGGACTCCTTCAGGGCCGCGTACGCCACCGTGGGGCCCTCGGCGAGGGTCCTGGCCACCTTCTCGGCCTCGGCGGCCAGATCGGCGGCCGGGACGAGACGGTTCACGATGCCGAGCTCGTACGCCTCCTGGGCGCTGACCGAGCGCGGGAAGAGCAGCAGATCGGACGCCCGACTGGCACCGATCAGTCGCGGCAGCGTCCAGGACACGCCCGAGTCGGCGGTCAGCGCGACGCCCGCGAAGGAGGTGTTGAACGAGGCCGTGTCGGCGACCACCCGGTAGTCCGCCGCGAGCGCGAAGCCGAAGCCGGCCCCCGCCGCGACGCCGTTCACGCCCGCCACCACCGGCTTCCGCATGCCCGCGAGCGCCTTGGTGATCGGGTTGTAGTGATCGCGGACCGTGTTCATGGTCACGCTCGTGCCGTTCTCCTGGTCCGCCATGAGCAGACCCACGTGCTCCTTCAGGTCCTGGCCGACACAGAACGCCCGCTCGCCCGCCGCGGTGAGCAGCACCGCCCGTACGGCGGGGTCGGCGGCGGCCGTCTCGACCGCGTCCCGGAGGGCGACCTTCGCGGCCACGTTCATGGCGTTCATGGCCTCGGGCCGGTTGAGCGTGATGGTGGCGAGTCCGTCGCTCACTTCGTACAGGACCGTGTCGGCCATCGGGTTCCCTTCGCCTCTTCGCGTGGTGGACAAGGTCAGCATGGCGGACATCACCCGCACCGCCCATGTGAGCTGCGTCAAAGATTCTGGGACCTTGGCCGGACGCCGAGCGGCGCAGTATCGCAGGCCGATCGCCGAAATGTGTGGTTTTGAGAGAGCGCGTTGCGCAAGCGATGCCATTCGATGTTGGTCATCGGGTCCTGCCATGCGGGATAATGACCTGGAAGCAATGTGTTCGAAGCCGGTGACGCGTGCTCCAGGTCATGGAGCTGCCCGGCCGACAAAGAGCTGGTTTCAGGAAGGGGAACAAGCATGGCGGCCATGAAGCCGCGGACGGGTGACGGCCCGCTCGAGGTGACCAAGGAGGGGCGGGGCATCGTCATGCGCGTTCCGCTCGAAGGCGGCGGTCGGCTTGTCGTCGAGCTGACCCCGGACGAGGCGGCGGCGCTGGGCGACGCCCTGAAGAAGGTCGTCGGCTGACCCGACTCTCCACGATTTCCCACCGCTGCCCCGGTACGGCCTGCCCGTACCGGGGCAGCGGTGCGTCCGGGGTGCGGGCCGGGCGCGTAGTCGGGGCCGTACGGGCCGGGGTGCCGGTCGTGGGTGCGTAAGGTGCGTCAGCCGCGGCGGACGGCGCAGAGCAGGCCGTCGCCCACGGGCAGCAGGGAGGGGACGAACTCCTGGCTCTCCCGCACCGCGCGCAGCAGTTCGCGGACCCGCTGGACCTCCGCGGGCTGGGCCCCCGAGTCGACCGTGCGGCCGTCCGCGAAGACGCCCTCGAAGCAGACGAGACCCCCGGGCCGCAGCAGGCGCAACGATTCAGCGAGGTAGTCCAGGTACTCCAGGCGGTCGCCGTCGCAGAAGACGAGGTCGTACCCGCCGTCCGCGAGACGCGGCAGGACGTCCAGGGCGCGGCCGGGGATGAACCTGGCCCGGTTGCCGGCGAAGCCCGCCGCCCGGAACGCCGTCTTGGCGAACTGCTGCCGCTCCGGCTGGAGGTCCACCGTCGTCAGGACGCCGTCCGGCCGCATCCCGAGCAGCAGGTAGATGCCCGACACGCCCGTGCCGGTTCCGATCTCGGCCACCGCCTTGGCGTCCGCCGTCGCGGCGAGCAGGCGCAGCGCCCCACCGGTGCCCGGAGACACCGAGGGCAGCCCTGCCTCCCTGGCCCGCTCCCGGGCCCAGCGCAGAGCATCGTCCTCGGCGACAAAGGCGTCGGCGAACGACCAGCTCGTCTGCCGGTTGGCGGTAATGGCCCTCTCCTGTCCCCGTAGTTGACGCAACGGTGACTGTATCCGCTGTCAGCGGGAACCCGCAGATGGGACCGGGCGTTCACCAGGGGTAGGGCGCGACAGGTGACAGCCGGGCGACCGGGTCCCAAATTCGCGTAAAGATTCTTATCCGGAGCTAACGGGCGAGGTGGCTATGGTAGGGGCTCCGCTGGACACCACCAGAGCCGACAGGGGAGGTGCGGCTGCGCCTGTGGATCGGGGAGGAGTGCTTCGGCGTCTTCTCAGGTCGGCGGGTGAGCCGAAATCCGTGACCGACACCGCTGACCGTTTCCGCACCACCGACTCCGCTCCCACCACCGCGACCTTCGCATCGGATGCGGAATCGCAGGCGTGGACTCCGCCCACATGGGAGGAGATCGTCAGCACGCACAGTGGCCGGGTCTACCGTCTCGCCTACCGCCTCACGGGCAATCAGCACGACGCCGAGGACCTCACCCAGGAGGTCTTCGTCCGCGTCTTCCGCTCGCTGTCGACGTACACGCCGGGCACCTTCGAGGGCTGGCTGCACCGCATCACCACCAACCTCTTCCTCGACATGGTCCGTCGCAAGCAGCGCATCCGCTTCGACGCGCTCGCCGACGACGCGGCCGAGCGGCTGCCCAGCCGCGAGCCCTCGCCGCAGCAGGTCTTCAACGACACGCACTTCGACGCCGACGTACAGCAGGCCCTCGACACCCTCGCGCCGGAGTTCCGCGCGGCCGTCGTCCTCTGCGACATCGAAGGACTGTCGTACGAGGAGATCGCCGCGACCCTCGGCGTGAAGCTCGGCACCGTCCGCAGCCGCATCCACCGCGGCCGCTCCCACCTGCGCAAGGCGCTCAAGCACCGCTCGCCCGAGGCACGGGCGGAGCGTGCCCTGGCCTCCGTCGGATGGGAGGCAGGGACAGCGTGAGCCTCACTCGCCCTTCGTCACCGACCCCCGCGGAGCAGCACCTCGGGGACCGGCTGGCCGCGCTCGTCGACGGCGAACTCGGCCACGACGCCCGTGAGCGGGTCCTCGCCCACCTCGCGACCTGCGCCCGCTGCAAGGCGGAGGCGGACGCGCAGCGCACCCTCAAGAGCGTCTTCGCCTCCGCGGCGCCCCCGCCGCCCTCCGAGGGCTTTCTCGCCCGCCTCCAGGGCCTCCCAGGGGGACCCGGCGAACCGGGAGCCCCCGGCGGGCCGCGCAGCCCCCTTGAGCAGTTGCTCGGCGCGGGCGGAGTGAAGTCCGACGGCTTCGCCACGGCCGCCGTCGTCACCCCGGAGCCCCCACGTACCGGCTTCCGCATCCACGAGGTCGGTGACCGCGCGTCGGGACCATCCGGGCGCGGGCGGCGCTTCGCCTTCGCGGCGGCCAGCGCGGTGTCGTTCGCGGCCATCGCCCTCGGCGGCACCCTGCCCCTTGAGGCCTCGGTGAACGCGAGCGGACGCGGCGGCCAGGGCGCGGGCACCGCGGTCACGCCGCTGCGTGCCACCGCGACAAGCCCCGGCGGCGGCGCACCCGTCACCAGGGGCGCACGGTCCGGCGACCGCTCGGGCGCCCAGTCCGTGGACACCGCACAGGTGAATCCGACCGCTCCGCTGTCTCCCGTCGCCCCGGCGGCGGCCGGGACTCCGGGCACCGCCCCCATGGGCGCGTTCCACCCGGACGTGGTGAGCCTCCACCGGCGCGCCCCGCAGCCGTTGACGGCCCTCTCGCCGTTCATACGACCGACGAGTCCGGTCCTTCAGCTCGCCCTCGCCCCGGGGCCCAGCCCGGCGCCGAGCCCCGCGGCGACGCCGCTCGGCTCCCCCCGCTGAGCCGCGACCTGGTTGAATCCAAGGACAGGGGCGCCCGACCCAGGGGCGCGGACGGGTCAGCGGGTTGCGGGGAGAGCATGAACAACGGGAAGCCGAACTGGTGGAGCCGGCCTTCGAGCGCACCGGAGGCCGCGCGGATACCCTCGCCGCCTCCGGCCGACGGAGACGGCGACTTTCCGCTGCCCGCGCCGCAGCCGCCGACCGAAAGCCCGGTGGGCGGCCCGTCGGACGCGTCGGACGCCTCGCCGGTGACGGACGTGACGGATGTGACGCACGCGGAGGGCGAGGCGGGCCCTTCGGCCACGCCCGCCGCCGAGGCCGTTGACACTCCGGGGCCCGCCCCCGCGCCCCCCGTGCAGCTCACCAAGTCCGAACCTCCCGCTCAGGCGCCCGAGGCCCCGACGACCGACGCCCCGGCACCTGAGGCCCCGGCCCCCCAGGCTCCGGCGCCCGAGGCCGCCCCGGCCGCGCAGCCCGCGCCCCAGCCCCTGCACGCCCCCGACGAGTACCGGACGCCGCCCTACGGGGAGCCGGGGCCCTGGGCGCCCGCCCCGCCCGTACAGCGCCCGCCGGCGCCCGTACCGCCACAGCAGGCCCACGTACCCCCCGTACCGCCGCAGCCCTACCCGCACCCCCAGCCTCACGCCCACTCGCAGCCCCAGCCCCACAGCGCCGGCATGCCGCCGCAGGCCGCCGGCGCGCCCTGGATGCAGTACGACCCCTGGGGTGCCGACGGCGCCGGGCTTCCGCCCGCGCCCGTGAAGAAGAAGAAGTCCCGCAAGGGGCTCGCCGTCGCGGGAGCGCTGGTGTTCGCGCTCGTCACCGGAGTCATCGGCGGCGGGGTCGGCGCGTACGTCGAGCGGAACGGCGGCATCAGCACCGTCGAACTGCCGCAGGCGGACGCCGGGGACACCGGCCGGGCGCCCGACAGCGTGGCCGGGATCGCGGCCAGCGCCCTGCCCGGCGTGGTCACCCTGCACGTCAAGGGCGGCGGATCGGCCGGCACCGGCACCGGCTTCGTGCTGGACACCAAGGGCCACATCCTCACCAACAACCACGTCGTCGACGCGGCCGAGTCCTCCGGGGACATCTCGGTGACCTTCTCCAGCGGCGAGACCGCCCGCGCCAAGCTCGTCGGCAAGGACAGCGGCTACGACCTCGCCGTCGTCCAGGTCACCGGAGTCTCCGGCCTCAAGCCGCTGCCGCTCGGCAACTCCGACAACGTCCGCGTCGGCGACCCCGTCGTCGCCATCGGCGCCCCCTTCGACCTCTCCAACACGGTCACCTCCGGCATCATCAGCGCCAAGGAGCGCCCGATCACCGCCGGCGGCGAGAAGGGCGACGGCAGTGACATCAGCTACGTCGACGCCCTGCAGACCGACGCGCCCATCAACCCCGGAAACTCCGGTGGCCCACTTCTCGACTCCAAGGCCCGGGTCGTCGGCATCAACAGCGCGATCCGCGCGGCCGGCGGCGGGTCCGGCGAGGGTGAAGGCGGCGGTGGACAGGCCGGTTCCATCGGCCTCGGTTTCGCCATACCGATCAACCAGGGCAAGCGCGTCGCCGAGGAGCTCATCAACACCGGCAAGGCCACCCACCCCGTCATCGGCGTGAGCCTCGACATGCAGTTCAACGGCGACGGTGCCCGCGTGGGAGAGAAGGGCAAGGACGGCTCCGCCGCCGTCACGCCCGGCGGCCCGGCGGCCAAGGCGGGCCTCCGGCCCGGCGACGTCATCACCAAGGTCGACGGCCAGCGGGTCCACAACGGCGAGGAACTGATCGTGAAGATCCGTGCCCACCGCCCCGGCGACCGGCTGGAACTCACCCTCACCCGCGACGGCAAAGAGCTGACAAAGACGCTGACGCTCGGTTCCTCGCAGGGCGCCTGAGTGCCATGCGGTGGACACCGGAAGGTACCCGTCCGGCGGTTTCGGCGGGTACCGTGGACCGGGCCCTTGACCGGCATGAAGGAGCTACTAGGTGTTCAGCGACATAGGCGCACTCGAGCTGGTGACGCTCGTGGTCCTCGCCGTGCTCGTCTTCGGGCCGGACAAGCTCCCGAAGGTCATCCAGGACGTCTCGCGCTTCATCCGGAAGGTCCGTGACTTCTCGGACAGCGCCAAGGCGGACATCCGCAGCGAGCTGGGTCCGGAGTTCAAGGACTTCGAGTTCGAGGACCTCAACCCCAAGACGTTCCTGCGCAAGCAGCTGGACCAGAACGAGGACCTCAAGGAGCTCAAGGAGCTGCGCGGCAGCTTCGACCTCAAGAAGGAGATGAACGACGTCGCCGACGCGGTGCACGGCCGCGAGCCGCAGCCCTCGGCCGTCAACGGCTCCGCGGTCAACGGCTCCCCGGCGAACGGCCTTCCGGCGAGCGGTGCCGCCGCCGGCGGCACCCCGGACCTGCTGAAGAAGCAGGATAAGCGAGACGATCAGGGCGCCGCGGAGCGTCCGCCGTACGACTCCGACGCGACCTGACGACGGGCTGTCACCGACCCGACGCGTCGCGGTGGCTATCCTCGCCTGTGTTGACGGAACGAGGAGGCGGCCTAGATGGAGACCACGAGTCGGGTGGAGGGCGTACCCACGGCCCGGCGGACCGCCGAGGGCTATCTGCGCGCGCCCTTCGCCTGGTACGGCCTCGACGAGGCGTTCACCGGGCCCCGCTGGCTGATGCAGGTCGGTACGGCGGCGGACGGCAGCGTGCAGCACGGGTCGACCGGGCACGGTGACGCGCCGTCCATAAAGTCGGACGCGAGCGCCGCGGAGAAGGAGCGGTTCGCGGTCGTGGTGACGGTGGCGGCGAGCCCGGTACGACGGACCGGCGACGGGACCGGCGTCCTCGACGCCACCACCGTCTCCTCCGCCGCCTGGCTGGCCGGCTCGGGGCTGCTCGTCCACACCTGGCCCGCGTCGCTCGACCACGCGACGCGCGACAACTGGCTGGACCAGCAGACCGAGACGGCCTTCGAACTGGCCGACGACCTCGACGGGCCCGAGTGGTCGACGCTGTCGCTGCCGGTGGACGGCGTGCCGATGCCGTTCCACTACCGGGAGTCCGAGTTCGGCTGGGTCCTCGCCGGATCCGCGACGGGCGTCCACCTGGGGGCGTACGGGCGGGGGATGAGCGCGTACGGGCTCGGGTTCTCGCAGATCAAGGATCTCGACGCGTACGCCTGACGGCATGAGAAGACGCGTACGCCTTACGGCATGAGAAAGGGCGCCCCCGGCAGGGGGCGCCCTTTCTCATCGCCTCAGAACTTGTTGCGCGGCGTGATGCCCAGGCTCATGCCCGAGAGGCCACGCGCCCGGCCGCCCAGCTTGCCGGCGATCGCGCGGAGGGCCGCGCCCGCCGGGGAGTCCGGGTCGGACAGGACGACCGGCTTGCCCTCGTCGCCGCCCTCACGGAGCCGTACGTCGATCGGGATCGAGCCCAGGACCGGGACCGTCGCGCCCGTGGTCCGGGTGAGGCCGTCCGCGACCCGCTGGCCGCCGCCCGTGCCGAACACGTCGACCATCTCGTCGCAGTGCGGACACGGCAGGCCCGCCATGTTCTCGACGACGCCGACGATCTTCTGGTGGGTCTGGACGGCGATCGAACCGGCCCGCTCGGCGACCTCGGCCGCCGCCTGCTGCGGGGTCGTGACGACCAGGATCTCCGCGTTGGGGACGAGCTGCGCGACCGAGATCGCGATGTCGCCCGTGCCCGGCGGCAGGTCGAGCAGGAGGACGTCCAGGTCGCCCCAGTACACGTCCGCGAGGAACTGCTGGAGCGCGCGGTGCAGCATCGGGCCGCGCCACACCACCGGGGCGTTGCCCGGAGTGAACATGCCGATGGAGATGACCTTCACGCCGTGCGCGGACGGCGGCATGATCATGTTCTCGACCTGGGTCGGACGCCCGTCCGCTCCCAGCATCCGAGGCACGCTGTGACCGTAGATGTCGGCGTCGACGACACCGACCTTCAGCCCGTCGGCGGCCATCGCCGCGGCCAGGTTCACGGTCACGGAGGACTTGCCGACACCGCCCTTGCCGGAGGCCACCGCGTACACCCGGGTCAGCGACCCGGGCTTCGCGAACGGCACCTCGCGCTCGGCGCTCGTGCCGCGCAGCGCCGCCGCCAGCTCCTTGCGCTGCTCGTCGCTCATCACGTCGAGCGTGACGTCGACGCCGGTGACGCCCTCGACCCCGGAGACGGCGTCGGTCACGCGCTGCGTGATGGTGTCCCGCATCGGGCACCCGGAGACGGTCAGGTAGACCGTGACGGCGACCCTGCCGTCCGGTTCGATCTCCACCGACTTGACCATGCCGAGCTCAGTGATCGGTTTGTTGATCTCGGGGTCGTTCACCGTCGCCAGTGCTTCGCGCACCGCGTCTTCCATAGCCATACCGACGATGGTACGGCGCCGACCACCGGCCCATGAAAGGCCTGTCAACGGTCGGGTACGTCACTTCCGTGGGTGTCGCCCGACGGGAATAGATCCCGGCGCTCCTCGAGCTCCCTGATGAGGTCCTGGAGCTCCGAGCGGATCCAGTCGCGCGTGGCGACCTCGCCGAGGCCCATCCGGAGCGCCGCGATCTCCCGCGTCAGGTACTCGGTGTCGGCGATCGACCGCTCGTTCTGCTTCCGGTCCTGTTCGAGATTGACCCGGTCCCGGTCGTCCTGCCGGTTCTGGGCGAGCAGGATCAGCGGCGCCGCGTACGAGGCCTGGAGGGACAGCGCGAGCGTCAGGAAGATGAACGGATACTCGTCGAACTTCAGCGGTCCCGGCGCGAAGATGTTCCAGAGGACCCAGACGATGATCGTCAGCGTCATCCAGACGAGGAACCGGCCCGTCCCCAGGAAGCGCGCGATCCGCTCCGACATGCGTCCGAACGCCTCGGGGTCGTACTCCGGGAGAAACCGGGCCCGCCGCTCGCGCGGCAGGTCGAGCCGGATGCGGGGAACCGTCCGCTCGCGCTCCCGTTCGCGCTCCCGGTCCTGCGTGCGCTCAGCCGCCATGCCCCGCCCCCTCCTCGTGGAACTCGGTCTCCCGCCAGTCCTCCGGCAGCAGATGGTCGAGCACGTCGTCGACGGTGACCGCGCCGAGCAGCGAACCGCTCTCGTCCACGACCGGCGCCGCGACCATGTTGTACGCGGCGAGATAGCTGGTGACGGCGGGCAGCGGGGTGTCCGGGCCGAGCGGCGGCAGATCGCTGTCCACGAGCGAGCTGACCAGCGTGAACGGCGGGTCGCGGAGCAGCCGCTGGAAGTGCACCATCCCCAGGTACTTGCCCGTCGGCGTCTCGTCCGGCGGGCGGCACACGTACACCTGCGCGGCGAGCGCCGGGGACAGGTCCTGCTGCCGCACCCGGGCGAGCGCGTCCGCGACGGTGGCGTCCGGCCGCAGCACGATCGGCTCGGTCGTCATCAGACCGCCCGCCGTGCGCTCCTCGTACGCCAGGAGCCGGCGCACGTCGGCGGCGTCGTCCGGCTGCATCAGGGTGAGGAGCCGCTCCTTGTCCTCCTCGGGCAGCTCGGACAGCAGGTCGGCCGCGTCGTCGGGGTCCATCGCCTCCAGGACGTCGGCCGCGCGCTCCTCCTTCAGCTTGCCGAGGATCTCGATCTGGTCGTCCTCCGGCAGCTCTTCGAGGACGTCGGCGAGCCGGTCGTCGTCGAGCGCGGCGGCCACCTCGGCGCGCCGCTTGGGGGAGAGGTGGTGCAGCGCGTTGGCGAGGTCGGCGGGGCGCAGCTTCTCGAAGGTGGCGAGGAGGCTCTCGGCGCCCTGCCCGTGCTCTTCGAGGGAGAAGCCGGTGACGGCGGACCACTCGACGGTCAGCGTCTCGCCCTTGCGGCTCAGGACCCCGCCCTTCCCCTTGCGGACGAAGACCTTGTCGATCTCCCAGTCGCGGCGGGCGGGCAGCTGCTGGATGGCGACGTCGAGGACGGTGACCTCCTCGCCCTCCTGGCCGCCGGGGCCCACGAGCCGGACCCGGCGGTCGAGGAGCTCGCCGAGGACGAGCCGCTCGGTGGGGCGCTGCTCGAAGCGGCGCATGTTGACGACGCCGGTGGTGATGACCTGTCCGGACTCGACGCCGGTGATCCGGGTCATCGGGACGAACACCCGGCGGCGGCTGAGGACCTCCACGACCATGCCGAGCAGCCGCGGCGGCCTGCGTCCGACGCGCAGCATCGCCACCAGGTCGCTGACGCGTCCGACCTGGTCGCCGACGGGGTCGAAGACGGGGACTCCCGCGAGGTGGGATACGAAGATCCGGGGGGCGCCTGCCGCCATGCCACGCGCCTCCTCGGTGCCGCACGATTCGAGCCGATGCGGATCGGCGCGGGTCCCCGCGGGGCGACGAGAGTCGACCCGGGCCCACGATGATCAGCAGGGCATTGCCTGGTTCAGGCTAGCTCGTGCCGTTCCGGCCCGCCCTGGCAGCACCTCCGTACGGCTGCCGCAGGATCGGTCTCCCGGCCCGGGTACGCTGCGGTCTGCCGTTCCCCCCAGCTGTTCCCCCCACCATCGGCTCCGGCACCGGACCCGGTCGTTCCGCCGGGCCGGGAGCGCGGTAGTCTCCCCGGCCCCGGCAGGTCCGTCCAAACCTGCGGCCCGTCGGCTCCCCCCACGACACGAGAGGCAGCGCAGATGACCGTTCGCACCCCGTCATCGCGTATCCGCAGGGCGGTCACGCCCCTGGCGCTCTGCGCCGGACTGGCGGTGGGACTGACGGCCTGCGCGGCCGATCCCGACGAGGGGACCAACGGGGTCGGGAGGCTCTCGGCGCCCGAGATCGAGGGCAAGGCGCGCTCCGCCGCGAACACGGCGAGGGCGGTACGGCTCGCCGGAACCCTGGTCAGCAAGGGCGACACGTTCAAGCTGAACATGCGCCTCAAGCAGGACGGCGCCACGGGCTCGGTGACGACGAAGAACAGCACCTTCGAGCTGCTGCGGGTCGGCGACGCGCTCTACCTGAAGGCCGACGCGGGCTTCTGGAGCCATGAGGCCCAGGACGACGGCACGCCGACGGACGCGGACACCGAGGCCGCCGACAAGCTCGACGACAAGTACGTGAAGGTGCCGCAGGGCGACCCCTCGTACAAGCAGCTCCGCGGCTTCACCGACATGGACCTGCTCCTCGACGGGCTGATCGGCCTGCACGGCGACAAGGTCAAGGGCGACCGGGACCAGATCGGCGGGATCCGTACGGTCAAGGTCAAGGGCGGCCAGGACGGCGACGGCGGCACCCTCGACGTGGCCCTCGACGGCACCCCGTACCCGCTGCAGTTCGCGCGGGGCGGGGGAGCGGGCATCGTGGTGCTCTCCGAGTGGAACAAGGACTTCCCGCTCGCCGCGCCGTCGAAGGAGGAGACCCTCGACTACGGCAAGCAGCTGCCCCGGACCTAGGGCCTGTCGTTTGGATCAGGCCCTAGGGGCCTGCTAACGCCTGCGGCGCCTGAGCAGCAGCTTCGGGAGCCCGGACGGCACCGGGTCGCGGGTCGTGGCCCCGGAGGGCAGCGGTACGGCGGCCAGGGAGCCGTCCGGCAGCTCCGTGGTCGCCTCGCGCGGGTCGAGCCGCAGGACGCGGCACTCGCGCGCCCAGCGGCCCGTCATGGCCTCGCCGTCGGGCGCGTTGAGCCGCTTGCCCTTCAGCTCGGCGACCGCCGCGTCCCACTCCTCGGTGCCGGGGGACAGTTCGCGTACGGCGGCCGTCCAGGCGACGAGCCGGCCGCCCTTGTCCTTGCTGCGGACCGTCACCTCGGCCGTACCGCCGTCCACCAGGCCCGGCAGCGGCTGCTCGCCGGGGCCGTCGCCGACGACGCACGCGGCGCCGTCGTGCCAGACGTGCCAGAGCGCGCGGGCGGGGCCGGTGCCGCGCACCCAGACGAGGCCGGACTTCTTGGTGGCCTCCTCGACGAGGAAGAGCTCTTCGGTCATGACCCGAAGCCTAACGGCAGGCCCTACAGCCAGCCGTTGCGCTTGAGGGTGCGGTGGATGGTGAAGCAGATGACCACGATGCCGGTCAGCACCATCGGGTAGCCGTACTTCCAGTGCAGTTCGGGCATGTGGTCGAAGTTCATGCCGTACACGCCGCAGACCGCCGTGGGGACGGCGACGATCGCCGCCCACGAGGTGATCTTGCGCATGTCCTCGTTCTGCGCGACGGTCGCCTGCGCCAGGTTGGCCTGGAGGATCGAGTTGAGGAGCTCGTCGAAGCCGACGACCTGTTCCTGGACGCGGGCGAGGTGGTCGGCGACGTCACGGAAGTACTTCTGGATGTCGGGGTCGACGAGCCGCATGGGCCGCTCGCTGAGCAGCTGCATCGGGCGGGCCAGCGGCGTGACGGCCCGCTTGAACTCCAGCACCTCGCGCTTGAGCTGGTAGATCCGTCCGGTGTCGGCGCCCCGGGTGGAGCCCTTCGCGGCCGGCGAGAAGACGTCGATCTCCAGCTGGTCGATGTCGAGTTCGACGGCGTCGGCGACCGCGATGTAGCCGTCGACCACGTGGTCGGCGATGGCGTGCAGCACGGCCGAGGGGCCGTGGGCGAGCAGTTCCGGCTCGCTCTGGAGGCGGTGCCTGAGGTTGCGCAGGGAGCCCTGGCCGCCGTGCCGGACGGTGATGACGAAGTCGGGGCCGGTGAAGCACATGACCTCGCCGGTCTCCACGACCTCGCTGGTCGCGGTGAGTTCGGCGTGCTCGACGTAGTGGATCGTCTTGAAGACGGTGAAGAGGGTGTCGTCGTAGCGCTCCAGCTTGGGCCGCTGGTGGGCGTGGACGGCGTCCTCGACGGCGAGCGGGTGCAGCCCGAACTCGGCCGCGATACCGGCGAATTCGGCTTCGGTGGGCTCGTGCAGGCCGATCCAGGCGAAGCCGCCGCTCTCGCGCACCTGGCGCATCGCGCCCCGGGGCGTGAGGCATTCGCTGTCGTCGACGCGGCGCCCGTCTCGGTAGACGGCGCAGTCGACCACGGCGCTGGAGGCCGAGTGGTCGCGGGTGGGGTCGTACGAGGTGTAGGTGGTGGGGGTCTTGCGCAGGGGGTGCCGCAGGCTCGGGCGGACGGCTGCGCGCAGGTCACGGATCATCGACATGGGCATGCTCCTTCACGGAGAGGCCGTCGGCGAGCGTGGCACAGCCCGGAATGGGGACGTGGAGCTACGTCGTCCACAAAGCGGGCGGCACCGAGGGATCGCGGTGACGGCGTTCGCTACAGACAGGCAAAGGCGAGATGCTCTTCCGTCGTGCGAGATGCCGGGGAGAGGGGTCCGTCCGGAGGAGGACCGGAATCACCGGAGAGTCGTACGCACCTGGCTGGGGTGCGGGGCGGAAGAGCGGCTGGTACTGCCCGACCGACTTCGGTCCATCGCAGCCCCACCTCCTCCGGCCGGTCCCTCGTGAGGGATGACGTGTGACGAGTAGTCAGGAGTTCGGGACTCCCGACCAGCGGCCAAGACTATCAGCCGACAGAGGGTCAATCCCTTCCTTTGCCCGTTCCATACGCGCTTTATGCTCAACTCATGGGACAAGTTCTTGCTCTGGTCGAGGCCCGGCTGCGTACGGCGCTCGGTGAACCGGACGCGCGGGCCGCGGTGACGTTTCTCGGCACGGACCGGATCGAGGTACTCCGGTTCATCGACGGAGACCTCGTGCGGTACGCGACGCTCGGGATGTCCGCCCAGCCGATGGCCGACCCGACCGCCGCGCTCGCCGACCCGGTGAAGGGCCCGCGCGCCGAGCTCGTCCTGACGGTACGGGCCGGACTCGCCGACACCGACAAGGTGCTGCGCCCGCTCGCCGTCCTCGCCTCCACCCCTCAGGTCGAGGGCGTCGTCGTCGCCCCCGGCGCCTCGCTCGACGTCGGCGAGCCGCTCTGGCCGGGCGCCGCCTTCAGCTCCGTCCTCGTCGCCGAGTCCGGCGGCCTGGTCGAGGACCTGGAACTCGACGAGCCCATGGACCCGGTGCGTTTCCTGCCGCTGTTCCCGATGACCTCGAACGAGGCCGCGTGGAAGCGGGTACACGGGGCCCAGGCCCTTGAGGAACGCTGGCTGGCGAAGGGCACCGACCTGCGCGATCCGCTGCGCCGGTCCGTGGACCTGGACTGAGCGCAGGGCCGCCGCGCGCCCGCGGACGTCCGGCGGCGGGCGGGGTTCCGCCCGGCGACCGAGGGTGAACGTCACGGGCCGGACGGGTGATCGTCGGTGATCGTCCTTGACGCCGGGCCCCGGTGGTAGGACCGTTGAGCCCTATGAGGGGCGAACCCAGTTGTCCGAAGTGTGGTGGCCGGGTCAGGGCGCCCGGGCTGTTCGCCGACTCCTGGCAGTGCGACGTGCACGGCGCGGTGCACCCGCTCCAGCCCGTGATCCCGCCCAGTGTCGAGGCTCTCGGTGTCGTCGTGCACCGGTCCCTGGTACCGGTGTGGATGCCGTGGCCCCTGCCCGTCGGCTGGCTCTTCACCGGAGTGGCGTACGCCGGTGACGACCGCAGCGGAGGCCGGGCGACCGCCGTGGCCTGCTCGGGACCGGGACCGCTCGGTGGGATCGGCGAGCTGCTGCTGATCGCGGAGGAGCTCGGAGTCGGCCTCGGGGCGCGGTACGCCGGCATCGACGGCCCCGACCCGGGTCCCGGTATGGCGATCGACAAACCCCCGCAGACGAAGGTGCTCGCCGCCGGGCGGCCCACCCCGCTCTGGCACGTCAACGGCACGCCCCACGACCGCGCGGTCTTCGCGGGGGAGGCGCGCGGCCTCTGGCTGTGGGCGATCGTCTGGCCCGAGCAGTCCGGCCTCCTGATGTACGACGAGCTCGTCCTGACGGACCTGCGGGACGCGGGCGCCGAGGTCGAACTGCTGCCGTGCGGGGCGCTGACACCGAGGCTGCTCGGTTAGGGGGTGTCTTGCCGATCAGGCCGGGCTCGCGGGGTCTGGCACCGCGCCTCGCCGCGTTGTCGTCACTCTCCCCCGAGCTCTCGGCTTCGCTCGAGCAGGGCGGTACCCCCACGGCTCCGCTGTGACTCCCTCCTCCGCCTTGCGATCCACGGCACCAGACCCCGCTCCCTGATCCGGCCTGATCGGCAAGACACCCCCTAGGGCCTGTCGTTCGGATCAGCCTGGATCGAGCCGGATCCGGGCGCATCGGGTCGTGACGTTCCGTACGGGCGTGTTCGATTCGCCCGTTATGCTGGAGCGTCCCCTCGTCCGTGCCGAGTTCCTGGAGTCCGCGTCGTGCGCATCGATCTGCACACCCACTCCACGGCATCCGACGGTACGGACTCCCCGGCCGAACTCGTACGGAACGCCGCGGCCGCGGGACTCGACGTCGTCGCCCTCACGGACCACGACACCACCCGCGGCCACGCCGAGGCGATCGAGGCGCTGCCCGAGGGGCTGACCCTCGTCACCGGCGCCGAGCTGTCCTGCCGGATCGACGGCATCGGCCTGCACATGCTCGCCTACCTCTTCGACCCCCTGGAGCCCGCGTTCCTCGCCGAGCGCGAGCTCGTCAGGGACGACCGGGTGCCGCGCGCGCGGACCATGGTCGGCAAGCTCCAGGAGCTCGGCGTCCCCGTCACTTGGGAGCAGGTCGCCCGGATCGCGGGCGACGGTTCCGTGGGCCGCCCGCACATCGCGGAGGCCCTCGTCGAGCTCGGCGTCGTACCCGACGTCTCGGGGGCGTTCACCCCCGAGTGGCTCGCCGACGGCGGCCGGGCGTACGCCGGGAAGCACGAGCTGGACCCGGTCGAGGCGATCCGCCTGGTCAAGGCGGCCGGCGGCGTCACCGTCTTCGCGCACCCGCTCGCCGTCAAGCGCGGCCAGGTACTGCCCGAGGCCTCGATAGCCCGGCTCGCCGAGGCCGGGCTCGACGGCATCGAGGTCGACCACATGGACCACGACGAGGCGACGCGCGCACGGCTGCGCGGGCTCGCGAAGGAGCTCGGTCTGCTGACCACGGGCTCCAGCGACTACCACGGCAGCCGCAAGACCTGCCGCCTCGGCGAGTACACGACCGACCCCGAGATCTACGGCGAGATCACCCGCCGCGCCGCCGGGGCCTTCCCCGTGCCCGGCGCGGGGGGAATCACCGTCTAGGGCCTGTCCGACCCTGATCCGCCGGACAGGCCCTAGGGCCCGGTCCGAAGGACGGGCCTGGTCGCGGGGGACCTCCGTACGGTCCCGGGTCGGGCTCCGTCCGGTCCGGGCCGGGCTCTCGTCGGTCCCGGGTCGGACTCTCTCCGTCCGTTCCCCGCCGTCCCACCGCTCCGGCGGCAGGCCTTCGTGCCCGCCGCCTCCCGCGTGACGTGCGCCCGCCCACCCGCGTACCCCTCGCGCCGCCCGCGTCCGGCTCCCTGCCGTACGGCGGCGGCGCTCACCCTGCCCTCCCGACGGAATCCCACATTCCGGCGGCACGGGCGACACCCCACCGTTCCACCTCTCCGGCAAGGCACCCCCACCGTGTTCGACGTCGCCGTCTTCGGCTCGCTCTTCCTGACCCTCTTCGTCATCATGGATCCCCCCGGGATCACCCCGATCTTCCTCGCCCTCACCTCCGGCCGCCCGGCCAAGGTGCAGCGGCGGATGGCCTGGCAGGCCGTCGCCGTGGCCTTCGGTGTCATCACCGTCTTCGGCATCCTCGGCCAGCAGATCCTCGACTACCTGCACGTCTCCGTCCCCGCGCTGATGATCGCGGGCGGTCTCCTGCTGCTGCTCATCGCGCTCGACCTGCTCACCGGCAAGACCGACGAACCGAAGCAGACCAAGGACGTGAACGTCGCCCTCGTACCGCTCGGCATGCCGCTGCTCGCCGGCCCCGGCGCGATCGTCTCGGTCATCCTCGCCGTGCAGAACGCCGACGGCGCCGCCGCGCAGGTCTCCGTCTGGGCCGCCATCGTCGCCATGCACGTCGTGCTCTGGCTGACCATGCGGTACTCGCTGGTGATCATCCGGGTCATCAAGGACGGCGGCGTGGTCCTCGTGACGCGGCTCGCCGGCATGATGCTCTCCGCCATCGCGGTGCAGCAGATCATCAACGGCGTCACCCAGGTGATCCAGAACGCCTGAGCGGCGCCCGCCGGACGCCCCGGACGCCACTGCGCCCCCGTACGGATTCCGCTGCTGCGGAGTCCGTACGGGGGCGCGGTGCGTGGTGTGGACCTGGCGCGTTACGAGGCCGAGGTCTCGGCGGGGCGGATCCAGATGCGCTGGCCGATCGATGCGGCCTGCTGCACGATCCGATTGACGGAGGCGGCGTCCACGACGGTCCGGTCGACGGGCGTGCCGTCGATGTCGTCGAGTCGCAGGATTTCGAAGCGCACGGGCTTCTCCCTTCGTCTGAGTTGATCCTCCTGATGGAGAACTGCGTTACGTAGGGGTACAACGAGGTGGCCCCTACAAACATTCCTTACGCTAAAGAAAATTTTTGGATTGCTAACTACTACCGGGTAGGAGGATGTGGCGGCGGGCCCCCGAGGAGCGGACAATGAGGCCCGTATGAACGACGCAGACACCGCCCAGGTGACCGAGACCGACGCCCGCCTTCGCGCCCTCGACGCGCGCGTGGAGCGCACCAATGAGCTCCTCCAGCGGATGCTGGCCGAGGTCGCCAAGACCCCTTCTACCCATGCCATCTTCGTCGACGCAGGTTACGTCCATGCTGCGGCCGGGTTGCTGGTGGTGGGAACCGAGGACCGGCGCTCCTTCGACCTCGACGCCGAGGGCCTCATCGAGGCCTTCATCGACAAGGCGCGCACGATCTTCGCCGACAGCAGGCTGCTCCGCGTCTACTGGTACGACGGCGCCAGGCGCCGTATCCACACCCCCGAGCAGCAGGCCATCGCCGAACTCCCCGACGTCAAGGTCCGCCTCGGCAACCTCAACGCCAACAACCAGCAGAAGGGCGTCGACTCCCTCATCCGCACGGACCTGGAGTCCCTCGCCCGCCACCGCGCCATCAGCGACGCCGCCCTCGTCGGCGGCGACGAGGACCTCGTCTCGGCCGTCGAGGCGGCCCAGGGCTACGGCGCCCGCGTCCATCTCTGGGGCATCGAGGCCGCCGAGGGACGCAACCAGGCCGAGGCGCTCCTCTGGGAGGTCGACAGCCAGCGCACCTTCGAACTGGAATTCTGCCGCCCTTACGTCACCCGCCGCCCCGTCACCACGTACGAGAACGAGGGCGAGCCGCCGCCCTCCCGCGAGGAGGTGCGTTTCGTGGGCGCCCAGATCGCGGCGACCTGGCTCGGTGAGCGCGGCCGGGACCGGCTCGCCGAACTCCTCCCGAGCGCGCCCTACCTTCCGGGACCGGTCGACCAGGACCTGCTCGTCGAGGCGGAACGCCTGCTCAGCCGCTCCCTGCGCGGCCACGCCTCACTCAGGCGCTCCCTGCGGGACGGCTTCTGGCAGCACCTCAAGGCGCAGTTCTGACACCGTGGCCCACGGCCCCGACGGCGGCCGCCCGTTCCCAGAACGCGGTGAGCCGGTCGGCCAGCTCCCGCGCGTGCGACACGTTGGGGGAGTGGCCGGCGCCCGCCACCACCGTGTGGTGCGCGCCGGTGCGGGCCGCCGCCGCGGCCAGATCCGCGACGGGCCAGACCATCTCGTCCGCCCCGTAGGCGATGTGCAGCGGTGTCCGCAGCGCGAGCAGTTCGTCCGTACCGTCCCGACGGTCGAGCAACAGCCTCCCCGCGCCCGACAGTTGAGCGATGCGGGTGCGCATCCAGCGCCGCTCGAGGAAGCCCGCGAGCTGCGGGGCGTCGTCCGTGTCCGGTTCCTCGCCCCGGCTGTCCAGCCAGCACATCGCCTGCCACACCCGTTCCTTCGGCAGCAGCGCGAGCGAGCCGCGCAGCACCCGCACCCGGATCCGCTGCGGCCTCGCCATCCGGCCGGGCCCCGAGGAGAGCAGGGTGAGGGAGAGGAAGGCGGCCGGGGCGACCGACGCCGCCTCGCGGGCCACCAGGCCCCCGAAGGAGTGGCCCAGCAGATGGACGGGGCCGTCGCCGAGCGCCGAGGCCTGTGCCACCGCGTCGAGCGCGAGCGCCCTGCGGCGGTACGCGGCCCGGCCCCGGCAGCCCCGGGACTCGTACTGGCCCCGCCCGTCGACGGCCACGGCCCGGTACCCGGCCTCGCTCAACGGACCGAGGAGCGCCAGGAAGTCCTCCTTGCTGCCGGTGTACCCCGGCAGCAGCAGCACCGTCCCGCGCCGCTCGCCCAGCGGCTCCGTGTCGAGCGCGGCGAAGTCGCCCCGCGCGGTCACCAGCGGGCGGGCGCGGGTGCGGGGCGGCAGGACGAGGGACCGGGGCTTGCTCATATCTGGACTGTAACCGGAGGCGGCCCCGCCGGGGCGGTCGGTGGACGCCACTGCGGCCCGGCCCCTGGTGAGGGGCCGGGCCGCAGCGGTGAGACGGACGGGATCAGCTCTCGGGCTGAGCCGCCGCCTTCTTCGTGGTGCGACGGCGCGGGGCCTTCGGGGCCTCGGCCGTGGCGGTCTCGCCGGTCTCGACAGCCGTGACGACCGGCTCGGCGGCCTTCTTCGTCGTACGGCGGCGCGTCGGCTTCTTCGGCGCGTCCGCCGCGTCCGGCGTCTTCGGCTCGGAGGCGTCGGGCGCCTCGGCGGCGACCGTCTTCCTGGCCGCCCGGCGACGGGGAGCCTTGGGGGCCTCCTCGACGACCGGGGCGGGCGCGGCGGCGGTCTCGGCGACCGGCTCCGCGACGGCCTTCTTGGCCGCCCGGCGACGGGGAGCCTTCTTGGGCTCCTCGACCGGAGCCTCGGCGGCGGGGGCCTCGACGACCGGTGCCTTGACGACCTCGGCGACCGGGGCCGGAGCGGCCTCGACCACCGGGGCGGACGGAGCCACCGCGAGGGGCTCCGCGACGATCACCATCTCGGCGGCCTGGGCGGAGCCGGCCGGCGAACCGGCGGCCTTGCGGACCACGCGGCGACGGGCGGGCTTCTTCGGCTCCTCCTCGACGACCGGCGCGGGCGCGGCCTCGACGACCAGCGTCCCGACGGCTTCGGTGGCGCCGGCCGGCGAACCGGCGGCCTTGCGCACCACACGACGGCGGCGCGGCGCGGGAACCTCGGCCGTGACCTCGGCGGCGGGCGCGACGACCTCCGCGGCGGGCGCGACGGTCTCGGTCACCACCGGAGCGGCGACAGCGGTCTCGGCGGGTGCCACGACCGGCTCGGAGACGGCCTTCCTGGCCGTACGGCGACGGGGAGCCCTCTTCGGCTCCTCGACCGGGGCCTCGGCGACCGGGGCCGGAGCGGCCTCGACCACCGGAGCGGCCGCGGCGGCGCGCAGGGCGGCGGCCGCGGTCTCGACCGTCTGGAACGAACCCGTGTCCTCGACCGGCCGGGCCACGCGGGGCCGGCGGCGGCGCGGGACCGGGGCCGACTCCTGGGCCACGGGGGCCGGGGCGGCCGGGGTGGCCCTCACGGCCTCCGGACGGGCGGCGATACGGCCACGACGGCGCGGCGCCTTCGGCTCGGCCGCCGGAGTCTCGGCGACGGGGGCCGGAGCGACGGGGGCCTGGGCGACGGGGGCCTGGGCGACGGGTGCCGGGGCGGCCTCCACGAACGAGGCGACCGTGACGGCGGGGGCCGCCTTGACCGCCTGGGCGACCGGAGCGGCCTGGGCGACCGGAGCCGCCTGGGCCGCCGGAGCCGCCTGGGCGACCGGGATGCCCGCAGGCGCGGAGCCGGGGGCACCGACGCGGGTGCGACGGCGACGGCGCGGGGTGCGCGGGCCGGACTCGGCCGGAGCCTCGTCCGTCACCGTCTCGACGGCGGGAGCGGCCGACACCGGGGCGTCGGACTCGCCGCCACGGGTGCGCCGGCGCTGACGCGGGGTCCGCGTCCGCTCCGGGCGCTCCTCGGTGCGCTCGGGCCTGTCGGACTTCGGGCCTCGCGCACGGCGTCCGCCGGGCTCGCCCAGGTCCTCGAGCTCCTCCGCGCCCAGGCCGGCGCGGGTGCGCTCGGCGCGGGGCAGGACGCCCTTGGTGCCCGCCGGGATGTCCAGCTCCTCGAACAGGTGCGGAGAGCTGGAGTACGTCTCGACCGGGTCGTGGAAGTCGAGGCCGAGCGCCTTGTTGATGAGCTGCCAGCGCGGGATGTCGTCCCAGTCGACCAGCGTGACGGCGGTGCCCTTGTTGCCCGCGCGGCCGGTGCGGCCCACGCGGTGGAGGAACGTCTTCTCGTCCTCGGGCGACTGGTAGTTGATGACGTGGGTGACGCCCTCGACGTCGATGCCGCGCGCGGCGACGTCGGTGCAGACGAGGACGTCGACCTTGCCGTTGCGGAAGGCGCGCAGCGCCTGCTCGCGGGCGCCCTGGCCGAGGTCGCCGTGGACCGCGCCGGAGGCGAAGCCGCGACGCTCCAGCTGCTCGGCGATGTCGGCCGCCGTGCGCTTGGTGCGGCAGAAGATCATCGCGAGCCCGCGGCCGTTGGCCTGCAGGATGCGGGAGACCATCTCCGGCTTGTCCATGTTGTGCGCGCGGAAGACGTGCTGCTTGATGTTCGCGACGGTCACGCCCTCGCCGTCGGGCGAGGTGGCGCGGATGTGCGTCGGCTGCGACATGTAACGGCGGGCCAGGCCGATGACCGCGCCCGGCATGGTGGCCGAGAACAGCATCGTCTGACGCTTCGGCGGAAGCATGTTCATGATCTTCTCGACGTCGGGCAGGAAGCCCAGGTCGAGCATCTCGTCGGCCTCGTCCAGGACGAGGACCTTGACGTGGGAGAGGTCGAGCTTGCGCTGGCCCGCCAGGTCGAGCAGGCGGCCGGGGGTGCCGACGACGACGTCGACGCCCTTCTTCAGCGCCTCGACCTGGGGCTCGTACGCCCGGCCGCCGTAGATGGCGAGCACGCGCACGTTCCGCACCTTGCCGGCGGTCAGGAGGTCGTTGGTGACCTGCTGGCACAGCTCGCGGGTGGGGACGACGACGAGCGCCTGCGGGGCGTCGGTCAGCTGCTCGGGCTTGGCCCGGCCGGCCTCGACGTCCATGGGGACGGTCACGCGCTCCAGGATCGGCAGACCGAAACCGAGGGTCTTGCCGGTGCCGGTCTTGGCCTGGCCGATGACGTCGGTGCCGGTGAGGGCGACCGGAAGGGTCATCTCCTGGATGGGGAAGGGGTTGACGATGCCGACGGCCTCAAGGGCCTCGGCCGTCTCGGGAAGGATTCCGAGGTCTCGGAAAGTCGTAGTCAGGGTGCTGCCTCTTCTGTGAGACGCGGTGCGAGGCGAACGAAGGGGGTCGTACCGTGCCGTGGACACTTCCGGTGGGATCGTGGAGATCACTGCCGGGTGGCACGGGACCACTGCCGTCGCTCGAGCGTCGTACCGCTGAGGGTGACCCTTCCGCGGGTCCGCCGGAAGGGCTGTCGGGCCGGAGCCGATCGGGCCACCGACCGGGCATCCTCATTCATGAGTCGGCCCGCTGAACACGTCCGAACGTGCGAAAGCATGTCCGCATACTCAGCAGGCGCTTTATCACTGTACCCCGGAATCGCGCATGTGTGTCGGGAGAAATGGCGATGAGGGCACGGTCACACTGGCTGACCAGCGCCTTCCGCGGAGGCCGAGCGGGCTATTGTGCGGTTCATGGAGACGCCTGACAACGCCACGCCCACCGGTATCGCCGCCAAGGACTGGGCGGCGGCATCCGCCGAGCCGCAGTACCGCGCCGCCGTGATCGACCTCCTCGGCGCCCTCGCCTACGGAGAGCTCGCGGCCTTCGAGCGGCTCGCCGAGGACGCCAAGCTGGCGCCGACCCTCGCGGACAAGGCGGAGCTGGCGAAGATGGCCTCGGCCGAGTTCCACCACTTCGAGCGGCTGCGGGACCGCCTCGCCGCCGTGGACGCCGAGCCGACCGCCGCCATGGAGCCGTTCGCCAAGGCGCTCGACGACTTCCACCGCCTGACCGCGCCCTCCGACTGGCTGGAGGGCCTGGTCAAGGCGTACGTCGGCGACTCGATCGCCAGCGACTTCTACCGTGAGGTGGCGGCCCGGCTCGACTCGGACACCCGCGGGCTCGTCGTCTCCGTGCTCGACGACACCGGCCACGGCAACTTCGCCGTGGAGAAGGTGCGCGCGGCGATCGACGCGGACCCGCGCGTCGGCGGACGGCTCGCGCTGTGGGCGCGCCGGCTGATGGGCGAGGCGCTCTCGCAGGCCCAGCGCGTGGTCGCCGAGCGCGACGCGCTCTCGACCATGCTGGTCGGCGGTGTGGCGGACGGCTTCGACCTCGCGGAGGTCGGCCGGATGTTCTCCCGGATCACCGAGGCGCACACCAAGCGGATGGCCGCGCTGGGCCTGGCCGCGTAACGACGCAGGAAGGTGCGGAGGGGCGGGCCGCGCCCCTCACGCCGCCGCTGATCGGCGCAGCCGGCGGGTCGCCGGGCGGATCAGCAGCGACAGCAGGACGGCCGCCACCGCCACCGCGCCGATCAGGGTGGCGAGGAAGTGGCCGGGCCCCAGTGCCCCGTGGGTGACGAGCGCGCCGAACACCCCGCCGAGCGTGCCGGTGGCGAGGACTCTGCCCCGGACGGGGAGGCGGTCGGCGAGCCGCTGCACGGCGACCCAGGCCAGGGCGAAACCGAGCAGGGCGGAACCGAGGGCTTCCAGCAACAAGGGATCACCTCGCGGGTGCTGCGGGGCGGGTGGTGCGGTCGGGAACCTCCTACCCCAGCGGGCCGGAACGCAATCCTCCTGTACGCCCTGACGTGGCCGAACGGGGCATCGCCGCCCATGGCGGACAAGAGCCGTGCCGGATACGCGAAAGGCCCGGTGGACCATGACGGTCCACCGGGCCTCTCCCGTAGATCCTGGGCTCAGAGCGCGCCGAAACCCACGCGGCGCACGGCGGGCTCGCCGAGCTCCACGTACGCGATCTTCTCGGCCGGAATGAGGATCTTGCGGCCCTTCTCGTCCGAAAGGCTGAGCAGCTGCGCCTTGCCGGCCAGTGCGTCGGCGACGGCGCGCTCCACCTCCTCGGCGGACTGCCCGCTCTCCAGAACGATCTCCCGGGGTGCGTGCTGCACGCCGATCTTGACCTCCACGGCTATGTCCCTCCGAACGGTCAGCGTTGCGCGATTCCCCGCGCCGTACGCTGCACACATTAGCCCGGTGAGGGGACGCGTACGGCTCAGTCGGCGCACGCCAGGAGCGAACACACCACGGGAATGTTCAGTGACCCTCGGCGCTCAGCTGGCCGTCCACCGGGTGCAGCGGGAAGCCCGCGATGCCGCGCCAGGCGAGCGAGGTGAGGAGGCCGACCGCCGTGTCGCGGGGGATCGCGGACTCGCTGGACAGCCAGTAGCGGGCGACGACCTGGGAGACGCCGCCGAGGCCCACGGCGAGCAGCATCGACTCGTCCTTGGACAGACCGGTGTCCTCGGCGATGACGTCCGAGATCGCCTCGGCGCACTGCAGGCTCACCCGGTCCACGCGCTCGCGTACGGCCGGTTCGTTCGTCAGATCGGACTCGAAGACCAGCCGGAAGGCGCCGCCCTCGTCCTCGACGTACGCGAAGTAGGCGTCCATCGTGGCCGCGACCCGCAGCTTGTTGTCGGTGGTGGAGGCCAAAGCCGTGCGGACGGCGAGAAGGAGGGACTCGCAGTGCTGGTCGAGCAGGGCCAGGTAGAGCTCCAGCTTCCCGGGGAAGTGCTGGTAGAGCACCGGCTTGCTGACGCCCGCCCGCTCGGCGATGTCGTCCATCGCGGCGGAGTGGTAACCCTGGGCGACGAAGACCTCCTGGGCCGCGCCGAGGAGCTGGTTCCGTCGGGCACGTCGCGGCAGGCGCGTGCCCCGAGGGCGTGCTGCCTCTGTCTGCTCGATGGCGCTCACGCGGCCTCCCAAAAATCGATCCATGCGCGCTGTCGCACGCGCCGCCATCGTACTTTTGGGTAACCCGGCTGTGCGCGGTGCGAACGCAGAATTTCACGGACCGGACGCCCGGGTCGACAGTCGATTCAATATTAAACCGAACAAACCGGCGAGAATATCGGCGAGAGCCGTCCGCTCAGCGGTAGTCGTCCTCGTCCAGGGTCACCACCCGCGCCTGTTCGGACGCGTCGGCCTCGTTCGCCGAGTCGCGCTCGACATGGGTGAGCGGCTCGTCCTCCCGTTGCTGCAGTTCGGTGTGCTGCTCGGCGGCGTCGGCCTCCGGGGTCTCCTCGTCCAGCACGACGTCCTCTTCTTCTTCGGTGAACGTGTCCGGCTCGGTCGGATCGACGGTCATGCGGTTCCTTCCGGCGGGTACGGATGGCCCTCCCTACGAGCCTAGGAGCACTCGCGCCCCGCCGCACACGCACCTGTGACCGCACCCACACGTCCGCGCGCGTGATCGTCTCGTAATATTGCGGCCATGTCGTCGACCGAGCTGCCGGAAACCCGGACCGCCGCCGCACCAGCCGCGCCGCGCACCACCCGCGCCGTACGTGTCGCCGACGGCGAGGAGCTCCGCTCCGTGTCGCTGCCCGGGCTGACCCTCACCGTGCGCGCCCGGCCGGGCACCAAGGCCGCTCTGCCGCCCGCGCTGTACGTCCACGGCCTCGGCGGCTCCTCCCAGAACTGGTCCTCCCTGATGCCGCTGCTCGCGGACGTCGTCGACGGCGAGGCGGTCGACCTGCCGGGCTTCGGCGACTCGCCGCCGCCCGACGACGGCAACTACTCGGTCACCGGGCACGCCCGCGCCGTCATCCGGCTCCTGGACTCCACGGGACGCGGCCCGGTCCACCTCTTCGGCAACTCGCTCGGCGGCGCCGTCGCCACCCGCGTCGCCGCGGTCCGGCCGGACCTGGTCCGCACCCTCACCCTCGTCTCGCCGGCCCTGCCCGACCTGCGCGCCCAGCGCACGGCATGGCCCACCGCGCTGCTCGCGGTGCCCGGCGTCGCCTCCTTCTTCGCGAAACTCACCAGGGACTGGTCGGCCGAGCAGCGGGTGCGCGGCGTTCTCTCGCTCTGTTACGGAGACCCCGGCCGGGTCACCGACGAGGGCTTCCGGCACGCCGTCGAGGAGATGGAGCGGCGCCTGGAGCTCCCGTACTTCTGGGACGCCATGGCCCGCTCCTCGCGCGGCATCGTCGACGCGTACACGCTCGGAGGCCAGCACGGGCTGTGGCGCCAGGCGGAACGGGTTCTCGCGCCGACGCTCCTCGTGTACGGCGGACGCGACCAGCTCGTCTCGTACCGGACGGCCCGCAAGGCGGCCGCGGCCTTCCGCGGCTCGCGCCTCCTCACCCTTCCCGAGGCGGGGCACGTGGCGATGATGGAGTACCCCGAGACGGTCGCCCAGGCCGCCCGGGACCTGATCGCCGATCACGGCGGGAGCTGATCCGGGCCGTGGGACGACATAGTCGCAAGGGCGCCGCGCCCTCGGTGTCCGACACCGGTCAACAGCAACAGCAACAGCAACAGCAGCGGCAACAGGCGCCGGCCGGACAGGCGCCGGCCGGACAGGCGCCGGTGGCGCCGGGGCCGCCTGCCGGGCGCGCGTCCGGGACGGGCCGCCGTCGCAGGACCGGGGACGGCGGGGGCCAGGACACGGCCGGAACCCCGGTGTACGGGACTCCGGCGCACGGCACTCCGGCGTACGGGGGACAGTCGTACGGGGCCCAGGCGTACGGGAGCCAGCCGTACGGGACACCCGCGCACGGCGTCCCCAGGTACGGCGCTCCGGCGCCGGGCGCCAGGCCACCGGGCGCCCCCGCGCCCTCGTACGGGGCCTTCGACACCCCGGCGCACGGCACCCCCGGCACCCCCGCCTACGGGACTCCCGTACGGGGCGGGCATCCGCAGCACGACGAGGAGGCCGCTCGCCGGCCCCGGCAGTACGCCCCACAGCACGGCGCCTCCCGTACCGGCGAACCCGAACAGGACGCTGCGCAGGCGCCTTTCATCCCAGGACCCCGCCGTGAGGACGTCGCCGAGGCCGAGGAGGAGGCCCCGGCGAGCCGTGGCGGCCTCGGCCGCACGCTCACCGGTGTCGCGGCGGCCGCCGTCGCCACCGTCCTCGCCGTCGTCGTCGCCGGACAGGTCACCGACCCGGAGAAGGCCCCGAGCGCCACCCGGGCCGCCGAACAGCCCGGCGGGCGGCCCGCGGAAGACACCTCCGCCTCCCGCTCCGACGAGCGGGTCACCCCGACGAGTCCGGCGCCCGTCGTCACCCCGGCGCCGACGTACGAGCAGCTGATCGCCCGCCAGTTCCCGATCGACCCGAAGCTGAAGGGTTCCGGCGACTTCGAGGCCGTGCCGGGCTTCCAGAAGGCGCCCGGCAAGGGGCGCGTCGTCCGCTATCGGATCGACGTCGAGAAGGGGCTCGGTCTCGACCAGGCGCTCTTCACCGAGACCGTGTTCAAGACCCTCAACGACCCGCGCAGCTGGGCCGGGCGAGGTGCGATGACCTTCGAGCGCATCTCCAGCGGCGAGCCCGAGTTCGTCCTGACGCTCGCCAGCCCCGGCACCACCGGCGTCTGGTGCAGGAAGTCCGGTCTCGACACCACGATCGACAACGTGTCCTGCGACTCGGCCTCCACGGACCGGGTGATGATCAACGCGTTCCGCTGGGCGCAGGGATCCGAGACCTTCGGCCCCAAGGCGATGCGCGCGTACCGGCAGATGCTCATCAACCACGAGGTCGGCCACCGGCTCGGCCACGGGCACGTGATCTGCGATACGCCCGGCGCGCTCGCCCCCGTGATGCAGCAGCAGACCAAGTCCCTGGACATCGACGGAATCAAGTGCCGCCCCAACCCCTGGGTGTACCCGGGCAGTTGAGGTCTCGTACGGGACCCGGGGGCAGGCCCTGGCCTGACCCTGCGTGACCGTTCTGGCGCGTAGCGCGACGGAACGCGACCGGGTCGGGAAAGTTACGAGCATTCACCCCTTCCAGTGGTGCGACGGACAACCGTCCGTCGCGCCACCGTCCTCTCCGCTTACGTTCGTCCCGCTGCGAGTCGCCGGACCAACGGTGGCCGCCGTCAAGGGAGATCGGGGGTGAACTCGTGCGGATCGGACTGCTCACGGAGGGTGGCTACCCGTACGCCGTCGGTGACTCCGGGATCTGGTGCGAGCGGCTCGTACACGGACTCGGGCAGCACCAGTTCGACCTGTACGCGCTCGGCGGATCCGGCACCCCGGCGGCGCTCCCCGCGAACGCCCGCGTCGCACGGGTCGCGGACCTCGGCGGCCCCGACGCGGCCCCGGCGGGCAGGACGCTCCTGGAGCGGGCCGGCTGCGGCGACCACCGCGCCGCCCGCCGCGCGTACGGCCGCCGCGAGCGGCACCGCTTCATCGAGGCCTTCCACCAGCTGGCGGCCGGCCTCTGCACGGACGACGAGGACGGGTCCTGGCCCTCCACGGACGGCGCCACGGCCGGGCTCCGCGGCGCGGCCGCCTTCGCCGCCGGGCTCCACGCGCTCGCCGACCTCGCCCGTGAGCGCGGCGGTCTCTCCGGGGCGCTCCGCTCCGACGACGCCGTGCGCACCCTCGAAGCCGCCTGCCGCGCCCCCGGCGCGCGCCGGGGCGCCGCCGCCGCGGGGCTCCCCGACCACCTCGCCTTCGTCGAGCACCTGGAGCGCGCGCTGCGCCCCCTCTCCCTCGACTGGTACGAGGGCGACGCGCTCGGCGCCGTCGACCTCTGCCACGCCGCCGCCGGAGGCACCACCGCCCTCCCCGGCCTGCTGGCCAAACGCTTCTTCGGGACGCCCCTGCTCGTCACCGAATACGGCGTGCAGCTCCGCTCCCACTACCTCTCGGCCGCCGGTGCCGACCGCTCGGGGCCGCTGCGCACCCTGCTCGCCGCCCTCCACGGCCGGCTCGCCGGCGAGGTCTACCGGCAGGCGGAGCTCCTCACCCCCGGCAACGCCCACGCCCGCCGCTGGCAGGAGAAGTGCGGCGCCGACCGCACCCGGATCCGCACGGTCCACCCCGGCATGACGGCCGACCGCTTCGCCGAGGTCGGCGAGGACGAGGAGAGCGGCGACCCCGCCACCCTGGTCTGGGTCGGCCGCGTCGAACCCGCCAAGGACCTCATCGCCCTGCTGCACGCCTTCGCCGAGATCCGGGCCCGCCAGCACGACGCCCGGCTGAGGATCGTCGCCGCACCCGTACGGGACCAGGGATCAGGGGCGTACCTCGCGCACTGCAAGGGGCTCGCCGCCCAGCTCTTCCCCGACGAGGCGGCCGGAGCGCACGCCGTCGGCGAGAACCCGGTCACCTTCGAGGAACTCGGCGGCCCCGAGGCGCCCACCCTGGAGGACGTCTACGCCTCCGGCGCGGTCGTCGTCCTCTCCAGCGTCGTCGAGGGCTTCCCCGCGAGCCTCGTCGAGGCGATGTTCTGCGCGCGGGCCACCGTCTCGACCGACGTCGGCGCGGTCGTCGAGATCATCGGCGGCACCGGCCTCGTCGTCCCGCCGCGCAACCCCCGGGCACTCGCCGACGCCTGCCTGGCGCTGCTCCGCGACCCCGAACGCCGCTACCGCCTGGGCGCCGCCGCCCGCGCCCGCGCGCTCGAACTCTTCACCGTCGAACAGAACCTCGCCGCGTTCCGCGGCATCTACCTGGAGCTCCTCTCCCACGCGCCGGTGCGCCACCGCTCCGGGGACGGCGTGCCCTTCGCCCACCCCGCCGAGGCGCACGTCCCGGGCAGCTGGGCGCAGAAGGCCGTGGCCGCCGAGACGGGAGCCCCCGATGCCTGAAGGAGGCACCCCCATGCGCGGCTCCGCCGCCCCGACGAGCCCCGGAGCCTGGGACGCCCGTTCCGAAGCCCTGCTCGGCGCCACCGCCCTGACCCCGCACGCCGGCGGAAGCCTCGAACCGCGCCCCACGGAGGAGCCCGTCGACGTCCCGCCCGCCGGGATAGCCCCTGCTCCCTCGGTGACCTCCGGCCCGGTCCCGTCCGCGACGCCCTCCCCGGCCCCCGTCGAGGCCCCGGCCTCCCGCACCGCGCCCGCCTCCCGCGCCCGGCGCGGGAACGCCGACCCGGTCAAGGTGCTCATGCACCGGCACCAGGAACTCTGCGCACGTGCCGTCGACCCGCTGGAGATCGCCGCCGGACTCGAAGCCCAGGGGTTCACCGACCGGACCGCCGCCCGGTTCCGCCACCGGGACGTCTTCTCGCTCGCCGAGGAGCTCTACGCGCGCGTGCCCCGGGGGACCGAGGCCGTCCCACCCACCGTGCCCGCGGCGGCCCGTTCGGACGCCTGGGTCCTCGCCGTCCTCACCCCGGGCGCCGCCGCCGCGCTCACCGGCATCGGGCTCGCCGTCACCCACGGCCCCCTCCGGCTCGCCGTCGGCGCGGCAGGGGCGCTGCTGCTCGCCGGAGCCCTCCTGTTCGCCGTCCGGCGCGGACCCCTCCGCGCCCCCGACGGTGCGACCCCGCCCGCCGTCCGCGTCTGGACCCTGTGGCTCCTGGCGTACGCGGTCGCCGGCGACGGACTCCTCACGCAGGTCCTCAGCGGCGGCCCCGACGGCCCCTGGGACCTCGCCCCGGGACCGCTCCTCGGCCTCGCGCTCGCCGTCGCGCCCGCCGCCTGGTGCGCCCGGCTCTTCGCGAACCGGGCTCGCCGCAGGATCGCCGACAGCCGGGGGCTCGCCGACTTCGCCGCCGGTGTCCGGCCGCTGCTCCTCGGCACCGTGGCCCTCCAACTCCTCGCCCTCGCCGTCCTGCTCGGGCTCACCGGGTTCAGCTCCGGGGCCCTGGCCCTCGGCGCGCTCCTGCTGTTCGCCCGGCTCCTCACCGTCCACGGCTTCCCCGAGACGGCCGCCGCCGCCCTCGCCGCCGCCAGTGCGGCCGAGGCCCTCGCCCTCGCGAGCGTCTTCGCCGCCCGCGTCCCCGCCCCCGGCTTCGACGCGCTCGCCGCACCGGTGCGCGCCGTCGTCGACACCTGGGGCCCCGGGGCCGTACCCACCCTCGTCTGCGGCGCCGCCGCGCTCGGCCTGCTGGCCCACGCGACCGGCTCCCTCGTCCGGGCCTCGGCCCACGCCACCCCGTGAATGTCCCGCGCCCCCGCGGAGCCGACGCCGCGGGCGCGCCCCGTCACCTCTGTCATCACCCCGCAAGGAGACCCAAGACCATGACCCCGCAACCTCCAGCACCGGCCGGTCGGCACGAAGGGGCCGCACGATGAGGGTGCTACTGCTCGGAGCCAACGGCTTCATCGGCCGCTTCGTCGCCGACCGCCTGCTCGCAGACCCGGCCGTCCACCTCACCGCGCTCGGCCGGGGCGACGACGCCGACGTGCGTTTCGACCTCGCGTCCGGCAGCCCCGGCGCGCTGACCCGCTTCCTCGACGCCGTCCACCCCGGAGTCGTCGTCAACTGCGCGGGCGCCACCCGCGGCGGAGCCCGGGACCTGACCCGGCACAACACCGTCGCCGTCGCCACCGTCTGCGAGGCCCTGCGCCGCAGCGGCTGCGGCGCCCGGCTCGTCCAGGTCGGCTGCGCCTCGGAGTACGGGCCCAGCCAGCCCGGCTCCTCCACCGCCGAGGACGCGGTGCCCCGCCCCGGCGGCCCGTACGGGGTGTCGAAGCTGGCGGCGACCGAGCTCGTCCTCGGTTCCGGCCTCGACGCCGTGGTGCTCCGGGTGTTCTCGCCCGTGGGACCCGGCACGCCCGCGGGCTCGCCGCTCGGCCGGCTCGCCGAGGCGATGCGCCGGGCCATGCAGGCCGGGGACGGCGAGCTGAAGCTCAGCGGCCTCGGGGTGCAGCGGGACTTCGTCGACGTGCGGGACGTGGCCAGGGCCGTCCACGCGGCCTCGCTGTCCGCCGCGCAGGGCGTCGTCAACATCGGCACCGGCCGCGCGGTCCGGCTCCGGGACGCCGCCGCGGTCCTGGCGAGAGTCGCGGGCTACGCCGGCAACCTGCACGAGCTGGACGCCCCGCACGGCATGGCGCAGCGCCCCATGATCGGCGCCCCCCGCACCGAGGGGACCATCGCCGACCAGCTGGCCTCCGCGCCCTACCCGTACCCCGACGGCTGCGGCCCCTGGCAGCAGGCCGACGTCCGCACCGCCCGCGACCGGCTCGGCTGGCGGCCCCGGATCAACCTGGAGGAGTCGCTCGCGGACATCTGGATGGAGGCGGCGTGTCGCATCTGACGACGAGCACCGCCACCGGGGCGGTCCAGGCCCTCGGAGTGGGCGTGCCCGGCTACGCCCACCCGCTGCTCGCCCCGGTCGAGTGGGGCGAGCTGACCCGCCCCGGGACCCCGCTGCACTGGGCCGTGCTGAACGTGGCCGAGGGGCCGGGCAGCCGCCCGGACCCGCACTGTCTGGAGGCGGCGGGAAAGCTCCGTAACGCCGGGGTCAGGGTCCTCGGGCACCTGGACGCGGCCCACGGTTCCCGGCCCTTCGGGGAGCTGGTCTCGGAGGCCCACCGTTTCCTCGACTGGTACAAGGTGGACGGCTACTACCTGGACCGCGCCCCCGCCGACCGGGCGGACCTGGCCGGGATGCGGCGGGTCACCGCGACCCTGGAGGCGGTCCTCGGCGGTGAGGCGCACCTCGTCCTCGGCCACGGCGCCCATCCCCATCCGGGATACGCCGAGGTCGCCGACCAGCTCGTGACCTTCTCCGGTGCCTGGGCGGACTACCGCTGGTCGCAGGTGGCGGAGTGGACGGCCGAGTACACGGAGTCGAAGTTCGTCCATCTCGTGCACGGGGTCCCGCGGACCCACCTCGAAGAGGCGCTGCGGATCGCCCGCTGGCAGGGGGCCGGGACGATCTTCTTCACGGACCGTCCGGGGGGCCGGGGACAAAGCGCGCCATTCCACTCGCTGCCCGGCTACTGGGACGAAATCGTCTCGCGGATCGGACCGGGTGTCTCGGAATGAGGAGGGGCGTGGCAGTGTTACGGGGAGAACAACCGTACTGACATACCGACAACCGGAGTCCCCGTGTCGCTGCCACCCCTGGTCGAGCCGGCTGCCGAGCTCACCGTAGACGAGGTCCGCAGGTACTCCCGCCACCTGATCATCCCGGACGTCGGGATGGACGGGCAGAAGCGGCTGAAGAACGCCAAGGTGCTGTGTGTCGGCGCCGGTGGCCTCGGCTCGCCGGCGCTGATGTACCTGGCCGCCGCCGGCGTGGGCACGCTCGGCATCGTGGAGTTCGACGAGGTCGACGAGTCGAACCTCCAGCGCCAGATCATCCACAGCCAGGCCGACATCGGCCGCTCCAAGGCCGCCTCGGCGCGCGACAGCGTGCTCGGCATCAACCCGTACGTGAACGTGATCCTTCACGAGGAGCGGCTCGAAGCCGAGAACGTGATGGAGATCTTCGGTCAGTACGACCTGATCGTCGACGGCACGGACAACTTCGCCACCCGTTACCTGGTGAACGACGCCTGCGTGCTGCTGAACAAGCCGTACGTCTGGGGCTCGATCTACCGCTTCGACGGCCAGGCGTCGGTCTTCTGGTCCGAGTACGGCCCCTGCTACCGCTGCCTCTACCCGGAGCCCCCGCCGCCGGGCATGGTCCCGTCCTGCGCCGAGGGCGGCGTCCTCGGCGTGCTGTGCGCGTCCATCGGCTCCATCCAGGTCACCGAGGCCATCAAGGTCCTCGCCGGCGTGGGCGACCCGCTCGTCGGCCGCCTGATGATCTACGACGCCCTGGAGATGCAGTACCGCCAGGTCAAGGTCCGCAAGGACCCGGACTGCGCGGTCTGCGGCGACAACCCGACCGTCACCGAGCTCATCGACTACGAGGCCTTCTGCGGCGTCGTGTCCGAGGAGGCCCAGGAGGCGGCGCTCGGCTCCACGATCACTCCGAAGCAGCTCAAGGAGTGGATCGACGAGGGCGAGAACATCGACATCATCGATGTCCGCGAGGTCAACGAGTACGAGATCGTCTCGATCCCCGGCGCGCGCCTGATCCCGAAGGGCGAGTTCCTGATGGGCACGGCCCTCCAGGACCTCCCGCAGGACAAGCGGATCGTCCTGCACTGCAAGACGGGTGTCCGCAGTGCGGAAGTCCTCGCCGTGCTCAAGTCCGCGGGCTTCGCGGACGCGGTGCACGTCGGCGGCGGCGTGATCGGCTGGGTCCACCAGATCGAGCCCGAGAAGCCGGTCTACTAGGCGACGCACGGCGACAGACGGCGACACACGGAAGGCCCCGGACCTCCTCGCGAGGTCCGGGGCCTTCCGCGCGTCCTCAGCAGGTCGTGCCGTACGCGGGGACCCTGCCGTCCAGGAGGTACGCGTCGACCGTCCGCGTCACGCACCTCGAGGTGCCGTAGGCGCCGTGGCCCTCACCCTTGTTGGTGACCAGGATGCCGACGCCGTCGCCGAGTTCCTTCGCCATCTTCTCCGCGCCCTCGTACGGGGTGGCCGGGTCGCCCGTGGTGCCGACGACCAGGATCGGGGCGGCGCCGGGGGCGCTCGCCTCCGGGTTGGCCCGCTCGCCCTTCACCGGCCAGTCCCAGCACCAGCCCGCCGTGTCCCAGGCGAGGAACGTGCCGAACACGGGGGACAGCTCGCGGAACTCGGGCACGAGGGCCTTCGCCTGGGCGGCGGTCGGCCGGGCGTTGGAGTCGGCGCAGGAGATGGCCCGCTGGGAGTGCGACTGGGTCGAGTAGTGGCCGTTCGCGTCGCGGTCGTTGTAGTAGTCGGCGAGTTCGAGCAGGGCGTCCCCGCTACCGCGCTCCGCCTCCTCCAGCGCCTCCGTCAGGAGGGGCCAGTTGGCCTGGCCGTACAGCGTGACCGCTATGCCCGTGAGCGCCAGGCCCTCGGTGAGCCGCCGTTCGCCGACGGCCAGCGGCTCCCGGTCCAGCTTCGTCAGCAGGCGGGTGATCCGCTCGTTGCCGGCCTCGCGGTCCTGGCCGGTGCTCTTCAGGTAGTTGTCCAGGGCGCGCTGGAAGCCGATCGTCTGGTGGCGGGCGTGCCCGACGGAGTCGGCCGTCGGGTCGACGACCGCGTCGAGGACGAGCCGGCCCACGCGCGACGGGAACAGGTGGGCGTACGTGCCGCCGAGCTGGGTCCCGTACGAGATGCCGAAGTAGTTCAGCTTCTCGTCCCCGAGCACCTGCCGGATCAGGTCCAGGTCCCTGGCGGTGGCGGTGGTCGTGGTGTGGGCGAGGAGCGGGCCGGAGCGGCGGGCGCAGCCGGCCCCGAAGGCGGCGCCGTCCTCGAGGTACGCGGCCTCCTCGGCGGCCGAGTCGGGGGTGAGGTCGACGGTGGCCTCGGCGGCGGCCTGTTCGGCGTCGCTCCGACAGACGACGCCCGCGCTGCGGCCCACCCCCCGCGGGTCGAAACCGACCAGGTCGTAACGCTCGCCCGGCTTCCGGTACTCGTCCTCCAGCTGCGGCAGCATCGCCACGCCCGAGGCGCCGGGCCCGCCGAAGTTGAAGAGGAGCGAGCCGATGCGGCCACGCTCGTCGGTGGCCTGCTTGCGGATCAGCGCGACCGGCAGGGTGGCGCCCTCGGGCTTCGCGTAGTCGACCGGGACGGTCACCGTGGCGCAGCGCCACTTCGCACCGGGTGCCTCGCCGCCCCCCTGGGCCTCGCAGGTCTTCCAGTCGGGGCGCTGGCCCGTGAGGGCACCGGGGAGCGCCGGGGCGGCGGGCGCGGTGCCGGTGGCGCCGGCCGAGGGCTTGGCGTCGCCGGTGGGCGGGGCCGACGTGGCGCCGGTGCCGCCGCCGTCCGTGCTCGTACAGCCCGCGACCAGGACCCCGGTCACCGCCAGCACCGTCATGCGTACACGTATGGACATGTGTTCCCCCTGGATCCCGGCAAGGCGGCCATCCTATGGGCCCGATTTTCCCGCCTACTTGCACACCGTCCCGGAGGTCGGGACCTTGCCGTCGAGGAGGTACGCGTCGACCGCCTTCTTCACGCACGCGCTGCCGCTGTTGTACGCGCCATGGCCCTCGCCCTCGTACGTCAGCTCCACGCCGACGCCGTCGCCGAGCGCCTTCACCATCGACCGGGCGCCCTCGTACGGCGTCGCCGGGTCCCCGGTGTTGCCGACGACCAGGATCGGCGCGGAACCGGGCGCGGACACGTCCGGGTGCTCCCAGGTGCCCGCCACCGGCCACTGCGAGCAGCTGGAGAGGGCCCAGCCCATGAAGTCGCCGAAGACGGGGGAGGCCTCCCGGAACTCGCCGAGCCGCTCCTTCGCCTGGCCGAGGGTGTAGCGCTCCTTGAAGTCCACGCAGTTGATGGCGGCGTTGGCGGCCTGGATGTTGCTGTACGAGCCGTTCTGGCCGCGCCCGTTCATCGAGTCGGAGAGGGACAGGAGCAGCGCCCCGTCGCCGCCGTCGGCCGCGTCGAGCCCCTGCTCCAGATAGGTCCAGAACTCCTTGGAGTACAGGGCCTGCGCGATGCCGTTGGTGGCCTGCGTCTGGGTCAGCTTCCGGTCGCCGATGCCGGGGATCGGCTCCTTGTCGAGGGCCGCGAGCAGCTCCGTGACGAAGGACTCGATCTCGGCGACGCTCGTGCCGGGCAGGGTGCACTCGTCGCCCCGGTCCACGCAGTCCTGTGCGAAGTTGTCCAGGGCGAGCTGGAAGCCCTTCGCCTGGCCGAGCGCGCCCTCCTCGACTCCCGCGTCCGGGTCGACGACGGCGTCGAAGACGGCCCTGCCGACGTTCTTCGGGAACAGATGGGCGTAGACGCCGCCGAGTTCGGTGCCGTACGAGATTCCGAAGTAGTGGAGCTTCGTGTCCCCGAGGACCTGGCGCATGAGGTCCATGTCCCGGGCGGCGTTCTCGGTGCCGACGTGCGGCAGGGCCCGGCCGGCGTCCTTCTCGCAGCCGGACGCGTACTTTTTCTGCGCCTCGGAGAGCGTCCGTTCCTCGGTCTCGTCGTCGGGTGTGAAGTCCAGGGCGTAGTACGCGTCGAGCTCCTTGTCGGTCGCGCATTCGACGGGGTCGCTGCGGCCCACCCCGCGCGGGTCGAAGGAGACCAGGTCGTAGCGCCCGCGCAGGGTCTCGTAGTCCTTGGCGAAGCCGGGAAGCCCGGTGATGCCGGAGCCGCCTGGCCCGCCGAAGTTGAAGACGAGCGAACCGATCCGCCGGTCCTTGTCGCGGGCCCGGGCCCGGATCAGCGCCAGCTCGATCGTCTCGCCCTCCGGCACCGCCCAGTCGAGCGGCGTCTGGAGGAAGGAGCACTCCCAGGCGGTGCCGCCGGGGAGCGGCGAGGGCGGCTCGCCGCCGCCCTCGGCGGCGGACGGCGCCGGGCAGGGGGCCCAGGCGAGTTTCTGCGCCGCGAGGGCCGGGAGCCCGGCCGAGCCGCTCGGCTTCGTCGGATCCGCCGCGTCGTCGCCCCCGCCCGAGCACCCGGCGGCGAGCAGCACGGTGGTGGCGGTCAGCAGAGCGGCGCGCTGGGCGGCGGAGATCGGCATGACCCCATCGTGGGCCGCCGCCCCCGAGGCCGCGCGGGACGGAGGTCCATGCGGGTGGCCGGGGGCCGGCGGAGCCCGGATTGCGGACTGCCGGGCTCCGCGGCTAGCCAGGATCCGGACTACCGGTCTCGGCGGGTATCCCGGATCCGGACTACCGGCCTCGGCGGGTTATCCCGGATCCGGACTACCGGGCTCGGCCGGTCACAGCGCCTCGCGCTTCGTCAGCCAGTTGAAGCAGAGCCAGCCCGGCAGCACCGGGATCCACAGGGTGAGCAGGCGGTAGAGCAGGACGGCCGGGGTGGCGACCTCCAGCGGCAGGCCCACCGCGACCAGACCGAAGGTCAGCGCGCCCTCGACCGCGCCGACACCGCCCGGCGTCGGCGCCGCCGAGCCGAGCGCGTTGCCCGCGAGGAAGACGACCGCGACGCTCGCGTAGCTGATCGTCTGGTTCCCGTTGCTGAAGGCCCGGATCGAGGCGTCCAGACAGAGGACGAACACACCGGTGAGGAGCAGCATCCCGCCGATGCCGGTGACCAGCTTCATCGGCCGCTGGAGCACGTCCAGCATGCGCGGCACCACACCGGCGAACAGCGACCGCAGCCGGGTCGACACGAACTTGCGCATGAACGGGATCGCCGTGACGACCAGGACGAGCACCGCGACCGTCAGGAGACCGGCGATGACCGTCCTCGACGGGGTGAAGGACTGCGACTTCTCCGTCCCCGTCAGATAGCCGAAGGAGAGCAGGAGCAGGATGTGCGCCCCGAGACCGAAGAGCTGGGAGGCGCCGACGCTCGCCACCGCGAGCCCCGGCCGCACGCCCGCGCGCTGGAGGAAGCGGGTGTTCAGGGCGACACCGCCGACCGCCGCGGGGGCCACGATCTTCACGAACGAGCCGGCGACCTGCGCCACCACCGTCCGCCAGAACCCGACCCGCTCCGGTACGAAGCCGAGCAGGCTCATCGCCGCCGCCACGTAGCTGACGGCGGAGAACAGGACCGCCGCCGCGACCCACCGCCAGTCCGCCTGACTGATCGTGGAGAGCGGGGTGCGGGCGATCTGCGAGAGCAGGAAGTACGCGGCGACCGCGCCGGCGATCAGGCTGACCAGGGTCCGCGGCTTGATCCGTTCGAGCCGGACCGGCTCCACCGGGGCCTGCGGGCGGATCAGCAGCACCTGCTGCCGGATCTGGGCGAGCAGATCCTCCTCGCGGGCCTCGTCGAGGGCCGTGTCCAGGGCCCGCTTCTCGGCCTTCTTGTCCGCCTTCTTCTCGGCCTTGGTCTCGGCGCGTACGAGCGTCGGGTCCGCGGCGACCTCCGCCGCGTGGCCCTTCGCCAGCTCCCGTTCGTGCTTGGCCGCCTCCGAGGCGGCGAGCACGGCCTCCCGCTCGCGGGCCGACCGCTCCCGGGCCAGTTTCCGCAGCGTCGCGCGCGTGGAGCGGCTCAGCGCGATGGGCTGGAGCAGCGGCAGGCAGTCGGCGACGGTGTCCGGGCCGAGCACGTCGACGGCCGCGGCTACCGCCCGCTCGGCCCCGACCCGCAGGCCCAGGGTGGTGAGCAGCTGGGCGATGTCCATCCGCAGGATCAGATCGCCGGCGGCGATCTCGCCGCCGCGCAGATCGGTGAGGATCACTCTGCCGGAACGATCCACCAGAATCGCGTCGCCGGTGAGCCTGCGGTGGGCGATCCGGCGCGACTGGAGCGCCCGCATCTGCCGGAAGGCGCTGCGGACCAGTTCGTCGGTGATCTCGTGGTCGTCCAGCGAGTCCAGGCTCCGGCCGCCGATGTGCTCGTACACCAGCATCACGGCGTCCGGGCCGAGCTCAGAGGTGGCGATCAGCTTCGGCGCGTTCGCCCCGGCGGCGATCGCCGCGTACGCGAGGAGCGCCTCCTGTTCCAGGGCCTGGCGGAGCGAGACGATCGAACGGCGGGTGGTGATCGTCCGGAGGGTGAGCCTGCGCCACGCGCGGTAGAAGAAGCCGTGCGCCTGCTGTTCCCGGTCGACGACGGTGACGTCGAGCGGCGGCCCCTCCTCCAGGGTCACGATGTACCGGCGGCCCCGGTCGCCGCTGTCCGCCGCGTCGGGCACTCCCTCGGCGCGCAGCGCCGTCACCGGCCGGAAGCCGACCCGGCGCAGGCCGGCGAGGAGGGTCTGCCCGGTGGGCCGGACGTTGGGGGAGCCGACCGCGTACAGCGTGCCGTACGCCACCGTCCAGCCGATCAGGACGGTCAGGATGATCGAGAGCGCGGTGGTGTAGCCGGCCACCAGCATCGTGAACGCGTCGAGCAGCAGCACCGCCCAGAGCGAGACCCGCCAGCGCGGCCTGCGGGCCATGCCGACGGCGGTCATGTACGCGATCACCGGGGCCAGGTAGTTGTGGACCGGGTCGGTGAGCCCGCCGCCGGACTGCGCCTGGGTCAGCGCGTCCTGGATCGTGCCGGGCGCGGCCTGGGCGACCCAGAGGTCGGTGGCGAGGGTGACGCCGTGCGCGAGGACGGCGGCGAGGACGCCGTCGGCGATGCGCAGGCCGTCCCGTTTGATCAGGCGCTCGATGGCGAAGGCCACGGGGACGAGCAGGACGGCGATGGAGGAGACGAGTCCGGCGATCTTGACGAAGACGTCGGGTGCGCCGACGGCGCCCTTGTTGATGTCCTCCTCCAGGCCGGAGGTCGTCGCGTGGGCGAACGCGGCGACGGCGATGACCAGGGCGATGGCGAGGAGACCGGCGAGCAGCCGCATGAGGTCGGAGGGCCGGTGCACGCGGGCGGCGAGCAGCGGTTCGTCACCGGAGACGCGCTCGGGCACGTCGGCCTTGCCCTCCTCGGGAGGCTGCGTCTCCTGCCCCATCACCATGTCCGTCTCTGCATGCGCGTCGCGTTGTTCTCGTTCTCGTTCTTGTTCGTCAGTTTGTTCTTGTCTGTGCGTTTGTTCTTGTACTTGTCGCTCTTGATCTCGTATCACCAGTCACCGCCCGCACGATGGTGGCATGAAGAGCCGCCGCACGGAGGCATCAGGGCCATGTCGGTGGGGTGAGGCACGATGGGGCGGATGAGCATGGAGGAGCCTGTGGGGGAGACCGGAGAACTGCCCGAGTACGCGGAGCGGGTGCTCGACGTCGCCGACGGGATCCCGCCCGGCCGGGTGATGACCTACGGCGACGTCGCCGAGTGGCTGGGCGAGGGCGGGCCGCGTCAGGTCGGCCGGGTGATGGCCCTGTACGGCGGGACGGCGCCCTGGTGGCGGGTGGTCCGCGCGGACGGCACGCTGCTGCCGGGACACGAGCTGCGGGCCCTCGGCCACTACCGCGAGGAGGGCACCCCGCTGCGCGAGGCCGGCCGCGCCGCCGAGGGACACGTACCGCGCATCGACATGCGGCGGGCGCGCTGGGACGGAACTCACACCTGAGGGACCCGGCCGGGGTGGGACCGGCCGGACACGGCGGATACGGCTCCGCCCGGGGCGCGTACGGCTCCGCCCGGAGGGTGGAACGGGGCCCGGAGTACGGCTCGGCGACGGGCCGTTTCGCGTAACGTCGACGTTCGCGTCCTCCGCGACGGCGGGCCGGCGCGCTCGCCTGCCGGCCGCGGCGGACGACCGCCTCACCCGCACCACCACTCCCACCAGGACCGGCGACCCACGTGAGTACCTCCTCCACCACCCGGCGTACGCCGCCGCACCAGGGACAGCCGTACCCCGGTCCGGGACGGCAGCGGACCCCGGGCGCGTACCGACTGGTGCGTACCACGCCGGCCCCGATGGATCCCCCTCACCTGGACGCAGCCCAACGGGAAGTGGTTGACCACACCGGCGGACCGCTTCTCGTCCTCGCAGGACCCGGCACCGGCAAGACCACGACCCTGGTCGAGTCCGTCGCCGCCCGCATGGAGAACGGCGCCGACCCCGAGCGCCTCCTCGTCCTCACCTTCAGCCGCAAGGCCGCCGTCGAACTCCGCGACCGCATGGCCGCCCGGCTCGGCGGCCGCCGCCCGCCCCAGGCCACCACCTTCCACTCGTACTGCTACGCCCTGATCCGCGCCCACCAGGACGCCGAGCTCTTCGCCGAACCCCTGCGGCTCCTCTCAGGACCCGAGCAGGACCTCGCCGTGCGCGAGCTGCTCGCCGGCCACGTCGACCTGGGGAAGAGCGGCCTCGGGAGCATCCGCTGGCCCGACGAACTGCGCGCCTGCCTCACCACCCGCGGCTTCGCCGACGAGGTACGGGCCGTCCTCGCGCGCTCCCGGGAGCTCGGCCTCGGACCCGACGCGCTCGCCCGGTTCGCCGACCGCGTCGGCCGCCCCGACTGGAAGGCCGCGGCCGGCTTCCTCGCCGAGTACCTCGACGTCCTCGACCTCCAGGGCGTCCTCGACTACACGGAACTCGTCCACCGGGCCGTCCTCCTCGCCGAGGACATCAGCCTGCCCGCGTACGACGCGGTGTACGTCGACGAGTACCAGGACACCGACCCGGCGCAGGTCCGGCTCCTCCACGCGCTCGCGGGCGGCGGACGCCGCACGGTGGTCGCCTTCGGCGACCCCGACCAGTCCATCTACGCCTTCCGCGGCGCCGACGTGAACGGCATCCTCGACTTCCCCTCCTCCTTCGGCGGCGCCGACGTACGCGTCCTGCGCACCGCCCGCCGCTCCGGAGCCGGCCTGCTCGGGGCGACCCGGCTGCTCGCCCAGCGGATGCCGATGCCCCGGCTCCCCGCCGACAAGGTCCGCGCCCACCGCGACCTCACGGCGGCGCGGGACGGCGGCGGGGCGGAGGCGTACACGTACCCGACGGCCTCCGCGGAGGCCGAGAACATCGCCGACCTGCTGCGCCGCGCCCACCTGGAGGACGGCGTCCCCTGGCAGGACATGGCCGTCCTCACCCGCGCCGCCGCCTCCCTCCCTTCCCTCCGCCGCGCCCTCACCTCGGCGGGCGTCCCGGTGGAGACCGACGCGGCGGACACCCCGCTCCGCCACGAACCGGCGGTGGCCCCCCTGCTCCTCGCCCTGCGCGCGGTGGCGGGCGCGGCACCGGACCCGGTCGTGAGCGAGCCCGAGCCCGAGCCCGAGTCGGACCAGGTTGTGGGCGAGCCCGCGCCTGATGCGGGCCTGGTCGTGGGCGTGCGTTCCACCGAGCCCGAGCCCGACGCCACCGCCTGGCTCCCCGTGGAGACCGCGCTCGAACTGCTCGCCTCCCCCCTCGCCGGGGTGGACCCCGCCGACCTCCGCCGCCTGGGCCGCGCCCTCAGGGACGAGGAGAGGGCCGCCGGCAACAAGGTCCCGCCCCCCTCCGACGTCCTCCTCGCCCGCGCCCTCGCAGAGCCGACGCGCCTCGTCGCCCACGACCCCGCGTACACCCGCGGCGCGAAGCGGCTCGGCGACCTCCTCCGGGAGACCCGGGCACTGCTCGCGGCGGGCGGTACCGCCGAAGAGGCCCTCTGGGTCCTCTGGAACGGCACCCCCTGGCCCGGCCGCCTGGAGCGCGCCGCCCTGCGCGGCGGCCCCGCCGGCCGCAACGCCGACCGCGACCTCGACGCCGTCTGCGCCCTCTTCGAGACCGCGGCCCGCGCCGAGGAACGCGTCGGCGGCCGCGGTGTCCTCAACTTCCTCGAAGAGCTCGACGCCCAGGACATCGCCGCCGACACCCTCACCCGACGCCACACCCGCCCCGACGCCGTCCGTCTGATGACCGCCCACCGTTCCAAGGGCCTCGAATGGAGCCTCGTCGTCGTCGCGGGCGTCCAGGAGGGCCTCTGGCCCGACCTGCGCCGCCGCGGATCCCTCCTCGAAGCCGACCGGATCGGCCGCGACGGCCTCGCCGAGCCCCTCACCCCCGGCGCCCTCCTCGCCGAGGAACGCCGGCTCTTCTACGTGGCCGCCACCCGCGCCCGCGACCGGCTCGTCGTCACCGCGGTGAAGGCCGCCGCCGAGGACGGCGACCAGCCCTCCCGGTTCCTCACCGAGCTCGGCGCCGAACCGAAGGACGTCCCCGGCCGCCCCCGCCGCCCCCTCGCCGTCTCCGCCCTGGTCGCCGAACTGCGCGCCACCACCGTCGACCCGGCGGCCTCGCCCGCGCTCAGGGACGCGGCCGTCCAGCGCCTCGCCGAACTCGCCGCGCTCACCGACGAGGACGGTCAGCCGCTGGTGCCCGCCGCGCACCCCGACCGCTGGTGGGGCCTGTTCGAGCCGACGCACAGCACGGTGCCGCTGCGCGACCGCGACCTGCCCGTCGGCCTGTCGCCGAGCGCCCTGGAGAACCTGGTCACCACCTGCTCCCTCCAGTGGTTCCTGGGCCGCGAGGTCAAGGCCGCCGCCCCCGCCACCGCCGCCCAGGGTTTCGGCAACGTCGTCCACGTCCTCGCCGACGAGGTCGCCTCCGGCCGTACTCCGGCGGACCTCGACGTCCTCATGGCCCGCCTGGACTCCGTCTGGGACGCCCTCGCCTTCGACGCCCCCTGGAAGTCGGCCCAGGAGAAGCAGCACGCGCGCGTGGCCCTCGAACGCTTCCTGAGCTGGCACGTCATGGACCGGGGCGGCCGCACCCCCGCCGCCTCGGAACACGGCTTCGACGTGACCCTGGAGGCGGGCGAGTACGAGGTCCGCATCCGGGGCTCGATGGACCGCGTCGAGACGGACGAGCAGGGCCGCGCGTACGTCGTCGACTTCAAGACCGGCAAGTCGGCGCCCACCCGCGACGAGGTCGCCCACCACCCGCAGCTCGCCGTCTACCAGCTCGCGGTACGGGAGGGCGCCCTCGACGAGGTCTTCGACGGCCGCCGACCGGAGCCGGGCGGCGCCGAACTCGTACAGCTGCGGCAGCCCGCCCCCCAGAAGGAGGGCGGCGACGCCCTCCCGAAGGTCCAGGCGCAGGAGCCGCTGGCGGGGGAGTGGGTCGGCGACCTGCTCGCCACCGCGGCCGGCCGGGTCCTCGACGAGCGCTTCTCCCCGACCACCGGTCAGCACTGCGCGAACTGTGCCTTCCGGGCGTCGTGCAGCGCCCAGCCGGAGGGCCGCCAGGTCGTCGACTGACAGTGAGGATGTACGTGAGCTGCCGCTCTTCTTTCCTTCGCCTTGTGGGGAGCGTCACGTTCCTGTCCGTACATCCTTCGCACGCCCTGCGAGGTCACTCTCTCCGCGTCGCCCTCACAAGGGCGGCGTGAAGACAAGCTGTGAAAGACGCTGAGGGAGTACGCGCATGAGGGCCAACAGGAAGCTCTGGGCAGTGGCGACGGTCTGCGTGGCCGTGGTCGCCGGTGTCACGGGCTGTTCCAAGGGTGAGGACAAGCCCGCCGACCCCTTCACGGGCCTCACCGCGGACGCCATCGCGGACAAGGCCGTCGAGACGACGAAGGCGGCCACCGCGCTTCGTATGCACGGCACCGGCAAGTCCGACGGTGACGAGCTGACGGTCGACTTCTCCGTCGACGACAAGGGCAACTGCAAGGGCTCGATGCAGGCCCCCAAGGGCGGCAAGGCCGAACTCATCGGCACCGGCGGCGTCAGCTACATGAAGGGCGACGACACCTTCTGGCGCTCCAGCGGCGGCGAGGACGGCGCCTCGGCGGACGAGTCCGGCGCCATGGGCGAGATGCTCAAGGGCCGCTGGCTGAAGATGCCCGCCGACGCCGGCTCGGACAGCCCCTCCGCCTTCTGCGACCTCAAGACCATCGTCAAGGACATGGACGAGGACACGCCGCGCAAGGGCCTGACCCGCGGCGCCGACGCCGATGTCGACGGCAAGCCCGCCGTCACCCTGACGAAGAAGGGCGAGAAGGGCGAGACCACCACCTTCTACGTCGCCAAGGACGCGGCCAAGCCGTACGTCCTGCGCGTCGTGGAGACCGGCGGCGAGGAGCCCGGCACGACCACCCTGAGCGACTTCGACAAGCCGGTCACCGCCACGGCCCCGCCGGCCGACCAGACCGTCGACATGGAGGAGCTGATGAAGGGCGCCTCCTGACGCCCTTCCCCACGCCCCTCCCACGGCAGGAGTAGCGGCCACGCGCGCGTGGGGCGACCCTGGTGAGAGCCCTCGGGGAATCCGCGAGGAGGCTCACATGGCGCCCCGTCCCGACCGAAAGCTCCTTGCCGCCGCCGTCGTCTGCGCGGCCGTCGTCGCCGGTCCCGTGCCGACGGCGGCCTGGGCGGCGACGGCGGGCCCTCCGGCCGGCGCCGGCCAGGCCGCGCCGGCCGCAGTGGCCGTGGCCGCGGCCGCCCCGGCGGCCCTGGCCCCGTCCCCGGATCCCTTCGCCGACCTCACCCCCGACGAGATCGGCGACAAGGCCGTCACCGCTACCCGCTCGGCGACCTCGCTCCGCATGGCGGGCCGGATCGTCACGGACGGCCAGCCGCTCGACATCGACTTCGCCGTCAACGACCGCTTTGAGTGCACAGGCGTCATGAAGATCGAGGGCGGCACAGCGGAACTCCGCCGCCTCGACGAGATCACCTACATGAAGGGCGACGAGGCCTTCTGGCGCGCCTCCATGACCTCCCAGGGGATGTCCGAGGCGCAGATCGACACCACGATCGAGCTGGTCAAGGGCCGCTGGCTGAAGATCGCTCCGGGGCAGCCGGGCAGCGGCGACCTCGGCGGCGTCTGCGACCTGAAGGAACTACTCGCCGACCTCGACAAGGACAAGGACGAGGAGAAGGCGGAGGGCGAGGGACTGACCAGGGGCCCCGACGCCGAGGTCGACGGCACCCCCGTCGCGACGCTGGTGAAGAAGAAGGACGGCGGTGAGACCACCACCGTGTCCGTCGCCCGGGAGGGCAAGCCGTACATCCTGAAGATGGTCAAGACCGGCGGCGACGAACCCGGCTCGATGACGCTCTCCGACTACGACAAGCCCGTGAAGGTGGTCGTCCCGCCCGCCGACGAGACGGTCGACCTCTCCAAGCTGCAGAGAAGCACGCCCGCGTGAGCCCACGTGAGGTGCACCGGGCAGACCGGGCGGGACCGGACTGTCGGTGGTCCGCGTTAGCCTCTTTGAGGTGACCGCACGCATCACCGACCCCGAGCAGCTCAAGGAGCTCCTCGGCATCCCCTTCACCCCGGAGCAGACGGCCTGCATCACCGCGCCGCTCGCCCCGCAGGTCGTCGTGGCCGGAGCCGGCTCCGGCAAGACCACGGTGATGGCCGCCCGGGTGGTCTGGCTGGTCGGCACGGGCCAGGTGGCCCCCGAGCAGGTCCTCGGTCTCACCTTCACCAACAAGGCCGCGGGAGAACTCGCCGAGCGCGTCCGCACCGCCCTCGTCCGCGCCGGAGTCACCGACCCCGACGTCATCGACCCGGACAACCCCCCGGGCGAGCCCCGCATCTCTACGTACCACGCGTTCGCCGGGCAACTCCTCACCGACCACGGGCTCCGCATCGGCCTCGAACCCACCTCCCGGCTCCTCGCCGACGCCACCCGCTACCAGCTCGCCGCCCGCGTCCTGCGCGAGGCCCCCGGCCCGTACCCGGCCCTCACCCGGTCCTTCCCGACCCTCATCACCGACCTGCTCGCCCTCGACGCCGAGCTCGCCGAACACCTCGTACCGCCCGAGCGGCTCCTCGCGTACGACTCCGAGCTGCTCACCGGCCTCGCCGACGTCAAGCTCAGCAACGCCGAACTGCGCAAGGTCCCCGAGGCCGCCGCCGCCCGCCGGGAACTCCTCGACCTCGTCGTCCGCTACCGCGCCGCCAAACGCTCCCGTGACCTGCTCGACTTCGGCGACCAGATCGCCCGCTCCGCCGAACTGGCCACCACCCGGCCCGAGGTCGGCGAGATCCTCCGCGCGGAGTTCCGGGTCGTCCTCCTCGACGAGTACCAGGACACGTCCGTCGCCCAGCGGCTGCTGCTCTCCGGCCTCTTCGGCCAGAGCACCACCGGCACCGGCACCGGCACCGGCCACGCCGTGACCGCGGTCGGCGACCCCTGCCAGGCCATCTACGGCTGGCGCGGCGCCTCCGTCGCCAACCTGGACGACTTCCCCGAGCACTTCCCGCACGCGGACGGCAGCCCCGCGAGCCGCTACTCCCTCTCCGAGAACCGGCGCAGCGGCGGCCGCCTCCTCGACCTCGCCAACGGTCTCGCCGGCCCCCTGCGCGCCATGCACGCGGGCGTGGAGGCGCTGCGCCCCGCGCCCGGCGCCGAGAACGACGGCAGCGTCCGCATCGCGCTCCTCCCCACCCACGCGGAGGAGATCGACTGGCTCGCGGACTCCCTCGCCCACCTCGTCCGCACCGGCCGCGAGCCCGGCGAGATCGCCGTCCTGTGCCGTACCGCCACCGACTTCCCCGCCATCCACGCGGCCCTCGTCGCCCGTGACGTGCCCGTCGAGGTCGTCGGCCTCTCCGGCCTCCTCCACCTGCCCGAGATCGCCGACCTGGTCGCCGTCTGCGAGGTCCTCCAGGACCCCGGGGCCAACGCCTCCCTCGTCCGGCTCCTCACCGGCCCGCGCTGGCGGATCGGCCCCCGGGACCTCGCCCTCCTCGGGCGCAGGGCCCGGCTCCTGGTCCACCGGGGCGGCGAGGAACCCGACCCCGAGCAGCGGCTCGCCGCCGCCGTCGAAGGCGTCGACCCGGCCGAGGTCGTCTCCCTCGCCGACGCCCTCGACACCTTCCTCGACTCCGGCGGCGCGGCCGACGACGGCCTGGCGTTCTCCGCCGACGCCCGGGTCCGCTTCGCGCGCCTCGCCGCCGAACTGCGCGCCCTGCGCGGCTCCCTCGCCGACCCCCTCATGGACGTCCTGCACCGGGTGCTCACGGCAACCGGCCTCGAAGTCGAGCTGTCCGCCTCCCCGCACGCGCTCGCCGCCCGCCGCCGCGAGACCCTCGGTCACTTCCTCGACATCGCCGCCGGCTTCGCCTCCCTCGACGGCGAGGCCAGCCTGCTCGCCTTCCTCGGCTTCCTGCGCACGGCCGTCCAGTTCGAGAAGGGCCTCGACAACGCCCTCCCGGGCGGTGAGAACACCGTCAAGGTCCTCACCGCCCACAAGTCCAAGGGCCTGGAGTGGGACGTCGTCGCCGTCCCCGGCCTCGTCACCGGGCAGTTCCCCAGTACGCGCGCGCGTGAGGCGTGGACCTCCCAGCCGCAGGTGCTCCCGCACGACCTCCGCGGCGACGCGGCCACCCTGCCGACGATCGGCGCGTGGAACGCGAAGTCCCTCACCGCCTTCAAGAACGACATGCGGGACCACCAGCACACCGAGGAGCTCCGCCTCGGCTACGTCACCTTCACCCGCCCCCGCTCCCTCCTTCTCGGCTCCGCCCACTGGTGGGGCCCGACCCAGAAGAAGCCCCGCGGCCCCTCCGACTTCATGCGCGCCCTGTACGACCACTGCGCGGCGGGCCACGGCGACATCGAGGCCTGGACGGAGGCACCGGAGAAGGACGCGGAGAACCCGTCGTCGGCGGACCGGGACGGGGATCTGGCGTGGCCGCTGCCGCTGGACGCGGACTCGTTCAAGCGCCGCAAGGAAGCCGCGGACCAGGTGCGGGCCAGGTTGTGGGCCATCGTCCCGCAGGGCGATGGGGGTGCCCCCTGCTCCAGCGAAGCCGAGAGCTCGGGGGAGGGTGGGCACAACCCCCCTGGCGCGGCGACCGACCCCAAGGACCCGCACCCGGAGGACCTCTGGCCGGACGAGGAGGAACCCGTCTGGGACGAGGACGAGGAGGCCCTCCCGGAGGACACCCACGCGGACGCGGTCCCGGCCCCCCGCGAGGAGGCCCATCCGCTCACCCCCGAGGACGCCCGCGCCATCGCCTCCTGGGACCGCGACCTCACCGCCCTCACCACCGAACTCCGCCGTACCCGCGCCACCACCCGGGACGTCCTCCTGCCCGCCTACCTCTCCGCCTCCCAGGTGCTGCGCCTCGCCGCCGACCCCGACGGCTTCGCCCAGGAGCTGGCCAGGCCCATGCCCAAGGCGCCGCAGCCGGCCGCCCGCCGGGGCACCCGGTTCCACGCCTGGGTGGAGTCCCGTTTCGAGGAGCTGCCGCTGCCGTTCCTCGGCCCGGAGGAGCTGCCCGGCGGCGAAGACTTCGCGGGCGAGCCCGAGATCCTCGACGAGCGGGACCTCGACGAGCTCAAGGAGGCCTTCGGCCGTACCGCGTACGCCCGCCGCACCCCGTACCGCGTCGAGGTCCCCGTGCACCTCACCCTCGGCGGCCGGGTCGTGCGGGGCCGCATCGACGCCGTCTACCGGGACCCGGACTCCGGCGCGTACGAGATCGTCGACTGGAAGACCAGCCGGGTGCGCACCGCCGACCCCCTCCAGCTCGCCATCTACCGGCTCGCCTGGGCCGAGCAGCACGGCCTCGCGCCCGAGGACGTGGCCGCCGCCTTCGTCTACGTCCGTACGGGTGAGGTGGCCAGGCCCGCCCGCCTGCCGGGCCGGGCCGAGCTCGAAGCCATCCTGCTTGGCGGAGCACCCCCGGACGCCGGATAGGCTCGGAGGCATGAGCGAGACCCCGGACAGCGCCGTCCACGCCGTACGCACGTACATCGACCAGCACCGCGCCGCCTTCCTCGGCGACCTGGCCGAGTGGCTGCGCATCCCCTCCGTGTCCGCCCAGCCGGACCGGGCGGGGGACGTACGGCGCAGCGCCGAGTGGCTCGCGGCCAAGCTCACCGCGACCGGGTTCACCACCGTCGAGGTCTGGGAGACCGATGGCGCCCCGGCGGTCTTCGCCGAGTGGCCCTCCGACGAGCCCGACGCCCCGACCGTCCTCGTCTACGGCCACCACGACGTGCAGCCCGCGGCCCGCGAGGACGGCTGGCACACGGACCCTTTCGAACCGACCGTGGTCGACGGCCGGATGTACGCGCGCGGGGCCGCCGACGACAAGGGCCAGGTGTTCTTCCACACCCTCGGCGTCCGCGCCCACCTCGCCGCCACCGGCCGCACGGCGCCCGCCGTGCACCTCAAGCTGATCGTCGAGGGCGAGGAGGAGTCGGGATCCCCGCACTTCCGCGCCCTGGTCGAGGCGCACGCGGAGCGGCTCGCCGCCGATGCCGTGATCGTCTCCGACACCGGCATGTGGTCCGAGACCACCCCCACCGTCTGCACCGGCATGCGCGGGGTCGCCGACTGCGAGATCGAGCTGTACGGCCCCGACCAGGACATCCACTCCGGCTCCTTCGGCGGCGCCGTCCCGAACCCGGCCACCGTCGCCGGCCGGATCGTCGCCGCGCTCCACGACGAGCACGAGCGCGTGGCGATCCCCGGCTTCTACGAGGGAGTGACGGAGCTCACCGACGCCGAGCGCGCCCTCGTCGCCGAGCTGCCCTTCGACGAGGACGCCTGGCTGCGTACGGCGAAGTCGCACGGCACGCTCGGCGAGGCCGGCTTCACCACCCTGGAGCGGGTCTGGGCCCGCCCCACGGCCGAGGTCAACGGCATCGGCGGTGGTTACCAGGGCCCCGGCGGCAAGACGATCGTGCCCGCCTCCGCCCAGCTCAAGCTGTCGTTCCGCCTCGTCGCGGGCCAGGACCCGGACAAGATCGAACTCGCGGTACGGGACTGGCTCGCCGGACTCGTCCCGGCCGGCATCCGGTACGGGATCGTCTTCGGCGCCCCGACCCGTCCCTGCCTCACCCCGCTGGACCACCCCGCCCTCAAGGCGGTCGCCGGGGCCATGAGCCGGGCCTTCGACGGCGCCAAGGTCCGCTACACCCGCGAGGGCGGCTCGGGCCCGGCCGCCGACCTCCAGGACGTCCTGGATGCGCCCGTCCTGTTCCTCGGCATCTCGGTACCGTCCGACGGCTGGCACGCCCCCAACGAGAAGATCGAACTCGATCTCCTCATGAAGGGCGTCGAGACGACCGCCCACCTGTGGGGCGACCTGCCCGCCGCCCTAGGGCGTGTCTGACCGGCCCTGGCCGCCGAGCGCCGAACCCACACACCGATCCGGGGGAGTTGGAAAGCACCTGTGAGCACCCTGAAGAACGCGCCGGACCTGAAGAACGCGCCGGCGGACCGCCCGATCTCGCTCACCGCTGCGAGCGGCATCGACCGCGCCGCGCACCACCGCCTCGACGAGGCGTGGCTCGCGGCCGCCTGGAGCCACCCCACGACCCGTGTCTTCGTGGTCTCGGGCGGCCAGGTGCTGATCGACGACACCCCCGACGGCCGGACCGAACTGGTCATGACCCCGGCGTTCGAGGCCCCGGTCACCGAGACCCACCGCTACTTCCTGGGTACCGACGCCGAAGGCGTCTCGTACTTCGCGCTCCAGAAGGACTCCCTGCCGGGCCGCATGGACCAGTCCGCCCGCCCGGCAGGCCTCCGCGAGGCGGGCCTGCTGCTCTCGGACCGCGACGCGGGCCTGATGGTGCACGCGGTGGCCCTGGAGAACTGGCAGCGACTCCACCGCTTCTGCTCGCGCTGCGGCGAGCGCACGGTCATCGCGGCGGCCGGCCACATCCGCCGCTGCCAGGCCTGCGGCGCCGAGCACTACCCGCGCACCGACCCGGCCGTGATCATGGCGGTCACGGACGAGCAGGACCGCATCCTCCTGGGCCGCCAGGTCCACTGGCCGGAGGGCCGCTTCTCGACCCTCGCCGGTTTCGTCGAGCCCGGTGAGTCCATCGAGCAGTCGGTCGTCCGCGAGGTCTTCGAGGAGGCCGGCGTCACGGTCGGCGAGGTCGAGTACATCGCCAGCCAGCCCTGGCCGTTCCCGTCCAGCCTCATGCTGGGCTTCTTCGCCCGCGCGACCTCCTCGGAGATCACCGTCGACGGCGAGGAGATCCAGGAGGCCCGCTGGTTCTCCCGCGACGACATGACCGCCGCCTTCGAGTCCGGCGAGGTCCTCCCGCCGTACGGCATCTCGATCGCCTCCCGGCTGATCGAACGCTGGTACGGCAAGCCCCTCCCGAAGCCGGGCGACGCGGTCTGACCCGAACACGACGAAACCCCCGGCCACACGGCCGGGGGTTTCGTCGTGTCCGGGTCCGGCTCGGACGCCGGCCCGGCTTCGGCTCAGACGCCGACCTTCTGCTTGACCTGCGCGAGGCTCGGGTTCGTCAGCGTCGAGCCGTCCGGGAAGAGGACGGTCGGGACGGTCTGGTTGCCGCCGTTGGCCTTCTCGACGAACGCCGCCGAATCCGGGTCCTGCTCGATGTTGATCTCCGTGTACGCGATGCCCTCGCGGTCCATCTGGCTCTTCAGCCGACGGCAGTAGCCGCACCACGTGGTGCTGTACATCGTCACAGTGCCCTGCATGGCGAGGCGCTCCTCTTCGTTCGCTGACGGGTGCCGAGAAGAAGAACGTACGCCCCGACCGGGCCATTCCCGGAATTCGTATGACCGGTGGCACGGGCCTGTGGACAATGCTCGGCACCGATCGTCCGCGACCTGGCAGCATTGGGGGGTGACAGCAGCAACGCACTCCACTCTCTTCCCGCAGGTCCCGGAGACGGCCGACGCGGTGCTCGACGGGCTCGACCCGGAGCAGCGCGAGGTCGCCCTGGCCCTGAACGGCCCGGTGTGCGTGCTGGCGGGAGCCGGCACGGGCAAGACGCGGGCCATCACCCACCGGATCGCGTACGGGGTGCGGGCGGGCATACTCCAGCCCGCCAGTGTGCTGGCCGTCACCTTCACCAACCGCGCCGCGGGCGAGATGCGCGGCCGGCTCCGCGAGCTCGGCGCGGGCGGCGTCCAGGCCCGTACGTTCCACTCCGCGGCCCTCCGCCAGCTCCAGTTCTTCTGGCCGAAAGCAGTCGGTGGCGATCTGCCCCGGCTGCTGGAGCGGAAGGTTCAGCTGGTCGCCGAGGCCGCGGCCCGCTGCCGGATCCGGCTCGACCGGAACGAGCTCAGGGACGTCACCGGGGAGATCGAGTGGGCCAAGGTCACCCAGACCGTCCCCGCCGACTACCCGGCCGTCGTCGCCAAGTCCGTCAGGGACGCCCCCCGGGACCCGGCGGAAATTGGCCAGATCTATGCCATGTACGAGCAGCTGAAGCGCGACCGCTCGGTGATCGACTTCGAGGACGTGCTGCTGCTCACCGTCGGCATCCTCCAGGACCGGCACGACATCGCCGACCAGATCCGCCGCCAGTACCAGCACTTCGTGGTGGACGAGTACCAGGACGTCTCACCGCTCCAGCAGCGGCTGCTCGACCTGTGGCTCGGTGACCGCGACAACCTCTGCGTCGTCGGCGACGCCAGCCAGACCATCTACTCCTTCACCGGCGCCACCCCCGACCACCTGCTGAACTTCCGCACCCGGCACCCGGGCGCCACGGTCGTCAAGCTCGTCCGCGACTACCGCTCCACCCCGCAGGTCGTCCACCTCGCCAACGGACTGCTCGGCCAGGCCCGCGGCCGGGCCGCCGAGCACCGCCTGGAACTGATCTCCCAGCGCGACCCGGGCCCCGAGCCCGTCTACACGGAGTACGCCGACGAGCCGACCGAGGCCGAGGGCACCGCCCGCCGCATCAGGGACCTCATCGCCGCCGGAGTCCCGGCCGGCGAGATCGCCGTCCTCTACCGGATCAACGCCCAGTCCGAGGTCTACGAGCAGGCCCTCGCCGACGCCGGAGTGCCCTACCAGCTCCGCGGCGCCGAGCGCTTCTTCGAGCGCCAGGAGGTACGGGAGGCGGGCATCGCGCTGCGCGGCGCCGCCCGCGCCGGGGGCAACGACTCCCTCCTCGACGACGTCGAGGACCTGCCCGCGCAGGTCAGGGCCGTCCTCTCCACCAAGGGCTGGACCGGTCAGCCGCCCACCGGCTCCGGCTCCGTCCGCGACCGCTGGGAGTCCCTCGCCGCCCTCGTCCGGCTCGCCGAGGACTTCGCCCGCGCCAAGCCCGGCGCCACCCTCTCCGACCTGGTCGCGGAACTGGACGAGCGCGCCGCGGCCCAGCACGCCCCGACCGTCCAGGGCGTCACCCTCGCCTCGCTGCACGCCGCCAAGGGCCTCGAATGGGACGCCGTCTTCCTGGTCGGCCTCACCGAGGGCATGATGCCCATCACCTACGCCAAGACCGACGAGCAGGTCGAGGAGGAGCGGCGCCTGCTGTACGTCGGCGTCACCCGCGCCCGGCTCCACCTCACGCTCTCCTGGGCGCTCTCCCGCTCCCCGGGCGGCCGGGCCTCCCGGCGCCCCAGCCACTTCCTCAAGGGACTACGACCCGGCTCGGGGACGCTCGGCGCCACGGGCTCCGGCGGTTACGGCTCCGCTTCCTTCGAGCGCGGCGGCGGAGCGGGCCGGCGCAAGCCGCGCGGCCCCGTCCTGTGCCGGGTCTGCGGGGCGACCCTCACCGAGGCGGGCGCGATGAAGCTGATGCGCTGCGAGGACTGCCCGTCGGACATGGACGAGGCGCTGTACGAGCGGCTCCGCGACTGGCGCTCGGATCAGGCCAGGGAGCTCGGCCAGCCGGCCTATTGCGTGTTCACCGACAAGACCCTCATGGCCATCGCCGAGCGTGTCCCCTCCACCGGTGGAGAGCTCTCGTCGATCTCCGGGGTCGGTGCCCGCAAGCTGGACCGCTTCGGGGACGAGGTCCTGGCCATCTGCGCAGGTGGGGTGGGTGGGGCGGGAGACGGGGAGAGCTGAGGAAAACTCGTCGGAAAAATAGTTTGCGCACGCCCCGTCAAGCCCCATAGGTTCTTAACCACGGACACGGCGGCTTCTTCGAAGCCCTGTCTTCGTGCTGTACTTGTCCAATAGAACATGAGGGTCCGGCTCGCACCCGAGCCCTCCGAGACGCCGAGAGGAGGCGATTCCAGTGATCAGCTACACCATCCAGACCAGCACCGCCAGCTTCGTCAGCACCGCCAAAATGACCGATCGCTCCGTCGTCTCCGCCTGCACCCTCGGCCTTTCCGCCTCGGCGTTCATTGGCACCGGTCTGCCTGTCGCCGGCCTGCCCGTCACCGGTCTTCCCGTCTCCGGACTCTCCGGTCTCGGCATGGCCGCCATCGAGCGCCGCGACGAGCGACCGACCAAGGCACTGGAAGCAGTAGCAGCAGGCAAGGCCTCGGCCTATGGCTTTGCGGCGACCAGTGCCGGCAACCAGCAGACGACGAAGCACCACCACACGATGTGGGCCTTCCGTGGGCTCGAACCCTGGAGTGATCCAGTCTGATCCATGATCAGACCGGCGCCTTCAGGGCCGCGGAACCCCACCCGGGATCCGCGGCCCTTCTGTTTGTCCCCGAACGGGGACGACGGCGTGAAGGCGCCTCGGGACAGATACCACCCGGTACCAGCCGAAACCCCGGTCAACAGGCCGGAACGACCAGACGAGGAAAGACCACCGTGCAACTCGAAGCGCACGCCCCGTCCGTACCGCCTTCCGATTCGATCCCCCTGCCCGGCCTCACGGAGGACCCCGCTTTGACCCCCGTCACCCCCCTCACCGCGCTCACCGCGCTGGACGACGCCATCGAGAACCTCGGCGTCCCCGTCCCCTGTCGCGCCTACGACCCGGAGGTCTTCTTCGCGGAGTCCCCGGCCGACGTCGAGTACGCGAAGTCCCTCTGCCAGACCTGCCCCCTCGTGGCGGCCTGCCTGGCCGGTGCCAAGGAGCGCCGCGAGCCCTGGGGTGTCTGGGGTGGCGAGCTCTTCGTCCAGGGCGTGGTCGTCGCCCGCAAGCGGCCCCGTGGCCGCCCGCGCAAGAACCCGGTCGCGGCATGAGCGCCACCGGAACCATCGACCGCCCCCTCACGCACGATCCCCAGAAGCAGGCCCCGATGACCTCTTCCGCAAGCGAGCCCGTCGGCTTCGCGACCCCAGTCTTCTCCCCGTCCGCCGCGCCCACCGCGCGTCAGAACAGGACCCGTGAAATGCAACTCATCCCAGAAGCCCTCGCCCGTGCGCATATGGACCAGCGACGGCATGAGGCCGAGGCGGAACGCCAGGCCCTGCGCCTGGTCGCCGCCCGGCGCATGCAGCGCCGCGCCGAGCGCGTCTCGCTGCGTGCCCGCCGCGCGCTGGCCATGGCCGTCATGCACTAGGCAGTGACCTCGCGCCCCCAGGGGCGCCGTCGCGGGGGCCGGTCCGTCAGGACCGGCCCCCGCGGTGCGTTGTCGGGTCCGCGGGGCCTTGTCGGGTTATCGTCACGAAGATGAACGACGCCCGTACCCCCGAGGGACCCGTCGCCTGCGCGCGCTGCGGCAAGACCGCCGAGACCCTGCCGCTGACCTGGACCTGTTCGGTGGAGAACGGCCGGCGCAGCTACTTCTGCGAGGACTGCGCCCGCGCCAACATCCGCTCGATCGAGGGCCGTCTCGACTCCTCCTGGTGGTGACGCCCCGGACCTCGGGTCACCCGCCCGGACCTCGGGTCACCCGCCCGGACGTCGGGTCACGTGTCCTGGGCGGCCGGTGACACCTCTTCGGTCTCGGCGGGAGCCGCGAAGCCCGGCAGCCACTCCTCCAGTTCCGCCCGCAGCCGTACCGTCGCGTTGAGCTGGCACAGCACGCCGATGGTGCTCAGCGTCACCCGGTGTATCAGCAGGTACGAGGGCGGCAGGTTGAGCTGCTTGCCCAACTGGTGGGCGGGGGAGCGGGGATCGGCGATCCGGGCCGCCTGGGCACGCATCCAGCCGCGGGTGAAGACGAAGGCCTCCGCCTCGGCCGGCTCGATGATCGGCAGCAGGTACTCCAGGACCGTGTCCGGGGCGAGCGCGACGGACTCCTTCACGAAGCCTTCGGCGCGCAGCAGTTCGTAGACGGTGTCGGCCTCACCGGTGAGCGCCATCCGCAGACAGGTGCCGATGGTCTCCGGCAGCCCGCCCGGAAGCCGGTCCACGGTGCCGAAGTCCAGCACCCCGAGTCGCCACGACTCCGGTCCCCCGTCCTCGTCTGCGCCCGGAAGCAGCCGGAAGTTCCCCGGGTGCGGATCGGCGTGCAGCAGACCGGTCCGCGCCGGGCCGGAGAAGAGGAACCGGGCGAGGAGCTGGCCCGCCCGGTCCCGCTGCGCCTCCGTGCCGTCCGCGATGATCTCCGCGAGCGGGATGCCGTCCATCCACTCGGTCACGAGGATCTGCTCCGACTGGTGCACCACCGCAGGGACCACCACGCCCGGGTCGTCCGCGAACTCCTCCGCGTGCCTCTGCTGCGACGCCGCCTCCAGGGCGTAGTCCAGCTCCTCGGAGACCCGGTCCCGCATCTCCGTGATCAGCGGCTTGATGTCCATCCCCGGGATCAGCGGCCCGAGCAGCCGTGCGAAGCGACTCAGCTGCGCCAGGTCGGACAGCAGTGCCTCCCCGGCCCCGGGGTACTGCACCTTCACCGCGACCTCGCGCCCGTCGTGCCACACGGCCCGGTGTACCTGGCCGATCGAGGCCGCCGCGGCCGGCTTGTCCTCGAACTCCAGGAACAACTCGCGCCACTCGGCGCCGAGCCGCTCCTCCAGGACCGCGTGCACCGTCCGCGTCGGCATCGGCGGCGCGGCGTCCTGAAGCTTCGTCAGCGCCGCCCGGTACGGTCCTGCCACCTCCTCGGGAAGGGCCGACTCGAAGACGGACAGCGCCTGCCCGAACTTCATGGCCCCGCCCTTGAGCTCACCGAGCACCTTGAACAGCTGCTCGGCCGTGCGCTGCTGGAGCTCGCGGGCGACCAGCTCCGCCGATCTGCCCCCGATCCGCTTGCCCAGGCCCCAGGTGGCCCGGCCCGCGAAGCCCAAGGGCAACGCGGCCAACTTCGCGGTCCGGGTGACCGCCTTCCGGGGAAGATCAGACATACGCCCCTCCAAAACCCAGACTGCCGTGCCGCGCAGGGCCGTTACCCCGCCATTGTGTCCTGCGCCCCTCGGGCTGCCGAGACGCGCACCCCCTCTGCGTCGTTCGCCGCCCCGCAGGGACAGTACGGATGAGGTCTCAGACGCTCCGCCCGCCACTCGACGCGGGGCAGTGACGCCGACCAGCGGGTGCCCGTGCTCGCCGGGAGATCGCCGTCCAGAAAAGCCAGCGCGTGTGCCGCCGCGAGACCTGCCACCGCCGTAGCGAGCCCCAGGTCGCAGGCGGGCAGCGGATGCGCGGCGCCGGAGCGCCACTGGGCGAGCAGCCGGGGCGAGACGGGCTCCCGGTCGGTCCGCGCCTCCTGGAGACACCGCGCGCAGGCGGTGCCGCCCGGCAGGACGAGCGGTCCGACGGTGCCCGTCGCCTCCAGGACCCCGGCGTACAGGTGCGGGGTGCCGGTGGCGATCCACCGCTCGGCCGGAAGCGGATCGGGGACGTACGCGCCGAGACCGTCGCGCGGTGTCACCACGACGAGTGACAGGCCGACCCCGCCGGAGCCCTCACCCGGCCCGCTCCGGTCGTCCGCCGCGGGACCGCTCGACGCGCCCGGTCCGCCGCGGCCGCGCCGCCATCTCCCGACCATGCGTCGGGCCGCCGTCGCCCGGCGCTCCCCGACGGCCTCGGCGGGAAGGCCGCCCGGGGCGGTCTCCCAGGGCTCGACCCGGCCCGAGTCCACCACGTCGACCCCGCCGACTCCCGCCGCCGAGAGGAGCGCCGCCACCGTCGTCCCCACCCGCCCCGCGCCGCGCACCTGGACGCGCAGGGCGCGCCGGGCCGCCAGGGTCCGTACCGCCCGCTCCGGTTCGGGGTGGACGACGGAGAGGGAGGCCAGATCGGCACGGAGCGGGTCGAGGACCGGGTCCACGACGCCCGCCTTCGGGCCCGGCCTGCCGGGCCTTCCGGTCGTGGCGTCGGCGAGCAGGCCGGCCGACTCCAGGCGTTCGAGGAGCGCGTCGAGGCGGCCCTCGGGCAGGCCGAGCGCCCGCGCCTCGGCGCGCAGCAGTTCGGTCCCGCGGGTGCCGTCGAGCAGCCCGAGCAGCGTGCCCGTCCGCTGGTCGACGGGGTCGAGGACCACCGCGTGCGCGGGCGTGACGCCGAACTGGACGCAGCGCAGACTCCGCCAGGCCCGCCGCAGTGCCGGTTTCACCATCGGATGCATTTCTCTGGCCCCCGCCCTCGTCCTGTCCCCACGGATGTATCGGAACGTCGTGATCACTAACGTCACGACCACGTCGTGATCGACAACGCCTCTTTCGCCGTCCCGAGGTGAGAATGCCCCGTCGCCGCGACGGCTGCCGAAAGTTGTCCACAGGCGAGGCAATTAGTCATTCGAATGGTGCGGGGCGGGTGCGGATCGTTCCCGAAACCACTCCCGGGGCGGGACTTCCCCCACCGCAGGCGGGTAACGTCGGGGCCGTGCCCGTCGACCCACAGCGCAGCCTGACCGACTCCCCGCACCGCGGTGCGGGGACGAACGCGGTCGAGGTCCGCAGAAGCGCACGACGGAGCAGAACCGTCTCGGCCTACCGCGAGGGCGACCGGACCATCGTGCTCATCCCGGCCCGGATGTCCGAGACCGAGGAGCGCCGCTGGGTCGGCGTCATGCTCGACAAGCTCGCCGCCAAGGAGAGCCGCGGCGTCCTCGGGGACCGGGAGCTGACCGAGCGGGCGCTGCGCCTGTCCGAGCAGTACTTCGACGGCCGGGCCCGCCCCCGCTCCGTGCGCTGGGTCACCAACCAGAACACCCGCTGGGGCTCCTGCACCCCCTCCGAGGCCAGCATCCGCCTCTCCCACCGGCTCCAGGGCATGCCCGAGTACGTAGTGGACTACGTCCTGCTGCACGAGCTGGCCCATCTGCTCGTCCCCGGACACGGGCCGGGATTCTGGCGGCTCCTGGAGGCGTATCCCCGCACCGAGCGGGCCCGCGGCTACCTGGAGGGCGTGGTCGCCGCCGCGCGCCTGCCGCACCTCCCGGCCGCTCGCGAGGAGTGACAGCGCCGGTACGCGCGGGTGAGCGGGTTTCCCGATTCCGTACCGAAAACGACCTGCCCTGTCTCAATGTCGCACTCAGCGGCTAGCCTGGCGCGAGCAATCGCCATTCGGGATGGGGGACGGTCGTTACGCATGGCCAGGGAATTCCAACGCGGCCACAAGGCCAAGATCAGTGATCTCACCGCGGGAACCGATCTGTACGTGGGCGTGCAGATCGCGGCGCCCGGGCTGACCTTCGACATCAGCTGTTTCGGACTCGACGCGGAAGAGCGGCTCTCCGACGACCGCTACTTCGTCTTCTTCAACCAGCCGAAGACTCCCGAGGAGTCCGTGCAGCTGCTCGGGGCCCAGTCCGGTGACACCGAGTCGTTCCGCGTCACCCTCGACCGCATCCCCGCCAGCATCCACAAGCTGTCGTTCACCGCGACGATCGACGGCGCCGGCCAGATGTCCCAGGTCGGCCCCGGTCACCTGCGGATCGTGGCGGGTGGCGAGGAGGTCGCCCGGTACGCCTTCACGGGCTCGGAGTTCAGTACCGAGCGCGCGGTGATGCTCGGCGACTTCTACCTCAAGGACGTCTGGCGGTTCGCCGCCGTCGGCCAGGGCTTCGACGGAGGTCTCGACGCGCTCCTGCGGAACTTCGGCGGCGAGGTCGCCGAAGAGGAGCCTGCCGCGCAGCAGCAGGCCGGCGCCCCCGGCTTCGCGCCTCCGCCGCAGGCGGCGACGCCTCCGGCCTTCGGCGCGCCCGCGGCGCCCGCGCCCGCTTTCGGCGCACCCCAGGCACCCGCGCCCGCCTTCGGCGCGCCGCAGGCGCCCACCCCGCCGCCCGCGCCCGCGCAGCCGGTGCACGCCACGCCCACGATGGTGGCCCCCGTGGCGCCCGCGCCCGTCCCGCCGCCCGCGCCGGCTCCCGCCCCCTACGGGCAGCCGCCGCAGCAGCCCCAGTACGGGCAGATCCCGGGGCAGTACCCGGGCCAGGGCCAGCCGCCGCAGGCGCCCTACGGCCAGGCCCCCGCCCCCTACGGTCAGGCCGCCCCTCCCGCGTACGGGCAGGCCGCCCCCGCCCCGTACGGGCAGCAGCCGCCGTACGGCCAGCAGCCCGGCGTCCCGCAAGGCGTGCCACAGGGCGTGCCGGCGACCGGAGCGGGGCTCGCCGCCGCGCTCGCGCCGTACAAGGAGACCGCCACCGGCGCCCGCTGGACCCCGCAGAACCAGCAGCTCATGCGGGTCGACCTGGCCATGGGCGGCACCCCCGTCCTCGCCCGGCAGGGCTCCATGGTCATGTACCAGGGCAAGGTCGACTTCTCCCACAAGGGAGCCGGCTTCACCGGCCGGATCGTCGGCAACGCCACCGGCCAGGAGATGCAGCTGATGCGCTGCACGGGCCGCGGCCAGCTCTTCCTCGCCGAGGAGGGCGCCCACCTGCACCCGATCGAGCTCCAGGGCGACGGCATCTGCGTCTCCGCGGAGAACGTCCTCGCGTTCGACGAGTCCCTCCAGTACGAGGTGCGGCGCATCGAGGGCCACGGCATCCCCGGCGGAGCCCTGTTCACCATGCAGTTCCAGGGCACCGGCACCGTCGTCGTCAAGACGCACGGCGTCCCCGTCGTCCTGCCCGTCACCCCGACGACCTTCGCCGACTGCAACGCCGTCGTCGCCTGGTCGTCCGCGTCCCAGGTCGTCCTCTCCAGCCAGGTGAGGCTCCGGCGCAACGCCTACCCGGGTCACAGCGGGGAGACCGTGAACCTCCAGTTCCGGGGAGCCCCCGGCAACTTCATCGTCGTCCAGCCCTACGAGGTCTGAGGGAGCCCGAAGTCATGAACCAGCAACTCGCGGGCTATGCCCCGACCCCCGTCGCGGCCCGGATGGAGAACCACGGCCGCACCATGCTCAGGGTGGCCATGGCCTCCGGCCAGGACCTCTACGCCCGGACCGGCTCGATGGTCTCCTACGAGGGCTACATCACCTACGAGCCCAACCCGCCCGCCGCCCGCCAGGTCGCCCAGCACTGGGCGACCGGCGAGGGCGCGCCGATCATGAAGTGCTCGGGCGACGGGCTGCTCTACCTCGCCGACTACGGCGCCGACGTCGTCGTGATCAACCTCCAGAACGACTCGATCTCCGTCAACGGCACCAACCTGCTCGCCTTCGACGCCCACCTCCAGTGGGGCGTCGAGCGGGTCAAGGGGCTCGCCAAGTTCGCCGGACAGGGCCTGTTCAACGTGGAGATCGCCGGTACCGGCTGGGTCGCGCTCACCTCGCGCGGCACGCCGATCGTGGTCGACTGCGGCCGCGGCGACGACGAGACCTACGTCGACCCCGACGCCCTCGTCGCCTGGTCCCCGGCGCTCAAGGTCAAGGGCAAGCGCAGCTTCAAGGCCTCGTCCCTCATCGGGCGGGGCAGCGGCGAGGCCTTCCAGATGGCCTTCTCGGGCCAGGGAATCGTCGTCGTACAGCCGAGCGAGGACAGCACCGACCGCCTGCGGATCCGGGGCTGAGGGGGAGCGAGAACACACCATGCAGAGCCCGCTTTTCAACCACGCCGAACAGCAGAGCCAGGAGCGGTACGTCATCCAGAACCCGCAGCTCCTGCGGGTCAGCCTCACCGGCCAAGACGACATCCTCGCCCGTAAGGGCGCCATGGTCGCGTACCAGGGGCTCGTCGACTTCGACGGCGAGTACAAGACCCCGAGCCAGCGCCGGGCCCAGGCCCGCACCGGCGAGGGCCTCGACCTGATGCGCTGCTCCGGCCAGGGCACGGTCTACTTCGCCAACCTCGCCCAGTACGTCCACGTCGTGGACGTCGAGCAGGAGGGCCTGACCGTCGACAGCGCCTACGTCCTGGCGCTCGACTCGACCCTCAACACCGAGGTCATCGCCGTCGACAGCCAGTACGGCATCTCCGGCTCCGGCAAGTACCAGCTCAACATCTCCGGCCGCGGCAAGGTCGCCCTGATGACCTCCGGTCAGCCGCTGATGATGCAGGTCACGCCCGAGAAGTACGTCAGTGTCGACGCGGACGCGATCGTCGCCTGGTCCACCGGGCTGCGCGTCCAGATGCAGGCGCAGACGCACAACTCCAGCATCCGCAGCCGCCGCGGCAACACGGGGGAGGGCTGGGAGCTCAGCTTCCTGGGCCAGGGCTTCGCGCTCGTCCAGCCCAGCGAGGTCATGCCCCCGCAGAACGCGGCCATCGGGCAGGGCGTCGCCGCCCAGTTCGGCGCGGGACAGCACGGCTCCCACGCCCAGAACCAGAACAACGCCTGGAACTGAGCACGGGACACACGGAAGGGGCGGTCGCCACGGCGACCGCCCCTTCCGCATGCCCCGCCGACGCGGGCGTCCCGCTCGGGGCGCCCGCTACAGACGGTCGAGCGTGTTCTCCAGGAGACGGACCACGGACGTGTCCGCCACGCCCGCCACCTCCTCGTACGCGAACCAGCGCAGGTCCAGCGACTCCTCGCTGATCTCCGCCACCGCACCGGCCGGCGCGAGCGCCGCGTACTGCACGTCCAGGTGCCAGTGGCACGGCGCAGGAATCGGATGCCGGTCGAGCCGCACCGGACCGCCCGGCAGCAGCGTCAGACCCGCGATCCCGGACTCCTCCGTCGCCTCGCGCAGCGCGGCCGCCTCCACCGTCACGTCGTCCGGCTCGCAGTGGCCGCCCATCTGCAGCCACATGCCCAGCTTCTTGTGCAGGGTGAGGAGCACCCGGCCCCGCGAGGGGTCGACGACCAGCGCGCTGCTCGTGAGATGACCGGCACCGCACGGCTTGTACATGCCGTCGGGATGGGCGTCCAGATGGTCCAGATAGACCTGCCGGAGCTCCTCCTGGCCCCCGTACGCCTTCAGTACGAGGACCGCGTCGTCGTGCAGGCTCACTCCTTGCCTTCCCCGTCCTCCGGGGCGTCGCCCCTCGCCGCGTCGCCGAGCATCTTGTCCAGCTCGGTGAAGTCGAGGTGCTCGCGGTGCACGAAGCCGTCCGGGTCGTCCAGGTCGGTCGCCGTCGGCAGCATGTCGGGGTGCTCCCACAGGGCGTCCCGGCCGTCGACCCCGCGCGCGTCGGTCAGCGACGCCCACAGGCGCGCCGCGTCCCGCAGTCGCCGCGGACGCAGCTCGAGACCGATCAGGGTCGCGAAGGTCTGCTCGGCGGGACCGCCCGACGCCCGGCGCCGGCGCAGCGTCTCGCGCAGCGCGTCCGCCGAGGTCAGCCGCGTCTTGGCGGCCTCGTGGACCACCGCGTCAACCCAGCCCTCGACGAGCGCGAGGGCCGTCTCCAGCCGGGCCAGGGCCGCCTTCTGCGCCGGCGTGTCCTCCGGCTGGAACATGCCCTGCTGCAGCGCCTCCTGAAGCTGCTCAGGACGCGACGGGTCGAGCTGGCCGACCGCCTCCTCCAGCTTCGAGGTGTCGACGGTGATCCCGCGCGCGTACCCCTCGACCGCGCCGAACAGGTGCGCGCGCAGCCACGGCACGTGCGCGAAGAGCCGCTGGTGCGCGGCCTCGCGCAGGGCCAGATAGAGCCGCACCTCGTCGGAGGGCACGCCCAGGTCCTTGCCGAAGGCCTCGATGTTCAGCGGAAGCAGCGCGGCGCGGTTGGCGGGGCCGAGCGGGAGACCCACGTCGGTCGAGCCGACGACCTCGCCGGCGAGCGCGCCCACGGCCTGCCCGATCTGCTGGCCGAACATGGCGCCGCCCATGGAGCGCATCATGCCGATCAGCGGGCCGGCCATGGCCTGCATCTCCTCCGGCAGGACGTCGCCCATCGCGGCGCCGACCCGCTCGGCGACCGGGTCCACGAGCTGCTGCCACGCGGGCAGCGTCGCCTCGACCCACTCCGCGCGGCTCCACGCCACCGCCGTGTTCGCCCCGGAGGGCAGCGACGTGACCTGGTCGAGCCACAGGTCGGCGAGGCGCACGGCCTCCTCGACCGCGGACTTCTCGGCCGGGCCCACGCTGGCGTCCTTGGTGCCGTCGGCGGCGCCCTGGGCCACCACCTGGCGCGCGATCTGCTTGGCCATGTCCCAGTTCACGGGACCGCCCTCGTAGCTCAGCATCTGGCCGAGCTGCTGGAAGGCCGCACCGAGATCGTTGGGGTTCAGCGAGCCGAACATGGCCGCGAACGGGTTGTCCGCGCCGCCGGGGCCGCCCATGCCGGGCAGTCCGCCGAAGCCGAACGGGTTCGCCCCGAACGGGTTGCCGCCCTGGCCGCCGGACCCCTGGCCACCTCCGGCGGGGTCCTTCTTCTTGCCCTCGTCGCCGTTGTCCGGCTCCTCCGGCGGAAGGCCGAATCCGAATGGGGTGTCACTCACAGGTTTCCTCGGCTCGTAGGGCCGCCGGCCTCCTGCCGACGGCGACTGCCCGACCAGGGCCCGTCCAGACAAGCCCCGCACACCACCAGCGTAGGTGGTGTCCCGCCGATCGGACCGGGCTCTCGACCGGTCCGATCGGCGGGACACCATCTGACATCCGGGCCCGGAAACGGGCTCGGTGCTCCGTAGGGCCCTGCCCTGCGGCAGGATGGACGCCACCTGGTCCGTACGCGTCATGCGCGTACGTACTGAAGACAACCGCTGGAGACGCCCGGTGAGTTCCCCAGATCCTCAGGTTCGCGGAGCGCGAAACCACTCAACCCGGTCCGCCGCGCGCGGCCCCGTCGTCGCGGTCACCGGCGCCGCTTCCGGCGTCGGTGACCTGCTGACCAGGCGCCTCGCCGCCTCCGACGAGGTCAAGAAGGTCGTCGCCATCGACGAGCGCAGGGGCGAGGTCGCCGAGGCGCACTGGCACGTCCTCGACGTGCGCGACCCGGCCATCGCCGAGAAGCTGCGCGGCGCGGACGTCGTCGTGCACCTCGCCGTCGATCTCGACCTGGAGAGCGACCCCGCCGCCCGAACGGCCTACAACGTGCGCGGCACGCAGACCGTGCTGACCGCCGCCGCGGCGGCCGGCGTCCACCGCGTGGTGCTGTGCACCTCCGCGATGGTCTACGGCGCCCTGCCCGACAACGACATCCCGCTCTCCGAGGACGCCGAGCTCAAGGCCACGGCGGAGGCCACCGGCGTGGGCGACATGCTGGAGATCGAGCGCCTCGGCCGCCGGGCACCCCGCGCGCACCCCGGGCTCAACGTCACCGTCGTCCGTCCGGCCGTCCTCGTCGGCGGTACGGACACGGCGCTGACCCGCTACTTCGAGTCGCCCCGGCTCCTCGTCGTCGCGGGATCCCGGCCGACCTGGCAGTTCTGCCACGTCGAGGACCTGGTCAGCGCCCTGGAGTACGCGGCCCTCGAGAAGGTCGACGGGGAGTTCGCCGTCGGCTGCGAGGGCTGGCTGGAGCAGGAGGAGGTCGAGGAGCTCTCCGGGATCCGGCGCATGGAGCTGCCCTCCGCCGTCGCCCTCGGCGCGGCGGCCCGCCTCCACCGCATCGGGCTCACCCCGTCCCCGGCCGGCGACCTCGCCTACACCATGCATCCCTGGGTGGTGAGCGTCGGACGGCTGCACGACGCCGGCTGGCGGCCGAAGTGGACGAACGAGGAGGTCCTCACGGCGCTCCTGGAGGAGGTCGAGGGCCGTCACACGGTCGCCGGCCGCCGGCTGGGCCGCAAGGACGCCACGGCGGCCGGTGCGGCCGGTGCGACGGTGGCGCTGCTCGGCACGGCGGCGCTCGTCCGGCAGATGCGGAAGCGGCGCGGGATCTGACCGGCGCCGGGCGTCCGCCGGACCGGACAGCCTGACCCGGTCGACGGGCCGGACCAGCTGGACCCGGTCGGCGGGCCAGGTTCTCGCGCGACCGTCTGTAGGACCCTCCTACCGCAGCCGCCGTCCGCCGGTCGAAACCGCTATTCCGGGATCCCGCGCGCGTGCGGCACGATGGGTCCATGGCACCGACGTTTGACCACCCCGGCGAGCAGGCCGCAGCCGACCCGATCAAGCTCCTCGCGATCCGGGAGACCCCGCTCTCCCTCGACGAGGTCTTCCGGGCCGTCGGCGACGACGCCTCCGGCGGGACGACGCTCTTCGTGGGCACCGTGCGCAACCACGACGGCGGCGCCGACGTGGACGCCCTGGGCTACTCCTGCCACCCCACGGCGGAGGCGGAGCTGCGCCGGGTCGCGGAGAAGGTCGTCGCGAACTACCCGGTCCGCGCGCTGGCCGCCGTCCACCGTGTGGGCGACCTCCGGGTGGGCGACATCGCGGTGGTCGTCGCCGTGTCCTGCCCGCACCGCGGCGAGGCCTTCGAGGCCTGCCGCAAGCTCATCGACGACCTCAAGCACGAGGTCCCCATCTGGAAGCACCAGACCTTCTCGGACGGCACCGAGGAGTGGGTGGGGGCCTGCTAGAGGCGACCCCGGCAGGCAAGGCGGCGCGCCGACACCGTGTAGCCGACCGCCCGATTTGCGTAACCGGCCCCCAGGCGCGAGCGTTGGCATCACAGATGACAGAGTTCGCTGATCAACTCACTGGGGATGGGAGGTCGGGATGGCAGCGCTGGCCTGGTTGCTGATTCCGCTTTTCGCAGTCGTCGGCGCGGCGATATGGGGAAGCTGGGCTTCGAGGAACAAGACCATAGGCGACGTGGCCGAACTCGCGGGCTACGCACGCTTCCGGGACGCGATGGAGCGTTCCCACACCACGACTCCCCACGCCGCCCGCGCGGACCTCGAACCGGCCGCAGCCGCCGGTGTCACCACCTCGCCGTCGAGCTGACTCCGGCCGCCCCGTACGGACCGCCCCAGGGGTGCACTCACAGGCGAGTCCCGTACTGTCGTTCCATGCCACGCCGCACCGCGACGATGCTCGCCTCCACCCTGGTGTTGATCTGTCTGCTCATCGCAGGCGTCCTGATCCCGGTGCCGTACGCGGAGATGAGTCCCGGCCCCACGGTCAACACCCTCGGTGAGGCCAGGGGCGAGCCCGTCCTCTCGATCTCCGGACGCAAGACCTACCCGACCGACGGTCACCTCAACATGACGACCGTCCGGGTCACCAGCGCGGACTACAAGATGAACGCCGTCGAGGCCGTCTACGGCTGGCTGGCCCACGACAACGTGGTGGTGCCGCACGACACGCTCTACCCGGACGGCAAGACCGAGGAGCAGTCGAGCCAGGAGAACGCCGAGGAGTTCAGCCAGTCCCAGGAGAGCGCCAAGGTGGCCGCCCTCGGGGAGCTGGGGATCCCGGTGGTCGCGAGGGTCGTCGTCGGATCGGTGATCAAGGGCTCGCCGTCCGAGGGCAAGCTGCACGCCGGAGACGTGATCAAGGCCGTCGACGGCGTGCCGATCGCCGCCCAGGACGAGGTCGCCAAGCAGGTCACGAAGCGCAAGCCCGGCCAGGACGTCGAGTTCACGGTCGTCCCCGCCAAGGAGGCCGCGGCGGCCGAGAAGGCGCGCAAGGAGCCGACCGTCACCCGGAAGGTGGTCATCACCACCACCACGTCCGATGAGGGCGACCGCGCCGTCGTCGGCATCAAGGCCGGCACCGACCACGTCTTCCCGTTCACGATCGACATCAACCTGGCCGACGTCGGCGGCCCCAGCGCCGGCCTGATGTTCGCCCTCGGCATCGTCGACAAGCTCACCCCGGACAGCCTCACCGGCGGCCGGTTCGTCGCCGGGACGGGAACCATCGACGACGCGGGCAAGGTCGGCCCGATCGGCGGGATCCAGATGAAGCTGGTCGGCGCGCGCGACGCCGGCGCGGAGTACTTCCTCACCCCGGCCGACAACTGCGCGACCGCCGTCTCCGACATCCCCGAGGGGCTCACCCTCGTCAGGGTCGACACCATCGACGACGCCACGAAGTCCCTGGAGAAGCTCCGCAAGGGCGACACGAAGTCCCTGCCGAGCTGCTCGAAGAACTGAGCGGCGGATACGCCGAAGGGGCGCCCGGTCGACCGACCGGGCGCCCCTTCGGCGTACCGCCGTGTCTCAGGACTCGAAGGTCGCCGCCAGTGCCTCGGCGAGGCCGGGCACCAGGTCGGGGCCCGTGAGGACCTCGGTCGCGGTGTCCTTCTCGCGCAGCCGGATCGCCGCCTCGCGCGCACCGCTGCGGAGCACCGCCACGGTCATCCGTACCTCCTGGCGGTCCGGGTGGGCGGCCACCCACTTGGCGAGCTGCTTCTCGCCGAGGCCCTGCGGGACCTGCGTCTCGGCCGAGGGGGGCAGCATGAGCCGCTCCACGGTCATGGCGCAGCCGGCCACGGTGTCGGGCCAGGCGACGGTGCCGAGGAACTCGTCGAGGGGCTTTCCGCGCGGCAGTTTGTCCTGCTCGATCGGGGTGTAGGTGGTGGCGTCGTCACCCAGGCCCAGCTGGGAGGCGAGGGCGGGTGCCTTGGCGCGCAGGCGTGCGGTGTCGACGAGGGCGAAGAGACGGGCCGGCTGGTCCCAGCCGAGGCCCGCCGCGTACTCGTCGATCTCGAGCACCGCGCGGGTGAGGGGGCTCGCGGCCATCGCCGGGCCGGAGGGGGAAACGTTGGACATGACCAACATCCTGCCTCCTCCACCCCGGAACACGGGAACTAGGTAAAGCCTCAGTAAGTTGCATCAGTGGGCTCTACGATCGCGGGGCCTGCTTTCAGACGCATCAACATCGAGGGGCGCACGTTGGCTTTCCAGATGCCGGACCGCGGCGGTAGCCCGTCCGGGCCAAGGATGAGGGTCGGCCGGCCGTCCCGGCGGGCCCGTACCTTGCTCATGACTCTCGGGGTGCTGGCCGTTCTGGCCATGGCGTTCGTGATGTTCGCCGGGTTCTGGACGGACTGGCTCTGGTACCGCTCGGTCGAGTACTCGTCCGTGTTCACCACCACGCTGTGGACCAAGATCGGCCTCTTCGCGGTCTTCGGCCTGCTGATGGGGCTCGCCGTCGGCCTCAACATCTGGCTGGCGTACCGGCTGCGGCCGCCGCTCAGCGCGATGTCCCTCGAGCAGCAGAGCCTCGACCGGTACCGGATGGGCCTCGCCCCGTTCAAGAAGTGGGTGCTGCTCGCGGTCACCGCCCTGGTGGCGCTGATCGCCGGCGCCTCCGCCTCGGGACAGTGGCGTACGTGGCTCATGTGGGTCAACGGCGTGAAGTTCGGCCAGAAGGACCCGCAGTTCGGGCTCGACGTGTCGTTCTACGCCTTCGACCTGCCCTGGTACCGCTTCCTGCTCGGCTTCGGCTTCGCCGCCGCCGTGCTGTCGCTGATCGCCGCCGCGCTCACGCACTACCTGTACGGCGGGCTGCGGATCACCAGCCCCGGCGCGCGTGCCACGGCCGCCGCCACCGGCCACCTGTCGGTGCTGCTCGGCGTCTTCGTGTCGCTGAAGGCCGTGGCCTACTGGCTCGACCGGTACGGCCTGGCCGTGAAGTCCAGCGACTTCAAGGCGACCGGCAACTGGACGGGCCTGCGGTACGTCGACGCCAACGCGTACCTGCCGGCGAAGACCATCCTGTTCTGCATCGCCGCGATCTGCGCCGTGCTGTTCTTCGCGACGCTCTGGCGCCGCACCTGGCAGCTGCCGGTGATCGGCTTCGGCCTGATGGTGCTCTCCGCGATCCTGATCGGCGGCCTGTACCCGGCCATCGTGCAGAAGTTCCAGGTCCAGCCGAACGAGCAGGCCAAGGAAGCGCCGTACATCCAGAAGAACATCGACGCGACCCGCAAGGCGTACGCGATCGACGGGACCAAGCCCGAGAACTACTCGGGCAAGTCGACGGTGAAGGCCAAGGACCAGCTGCGGGCGGACTCCGACTCGGCGGCCAGCTACCGCGTCCTCGACCCGAACATCGTGTCGCCGACGTTCCAGCAGCTGGAGCAGAAGCGGAAGTACTACCAGTTCCCGATGACCCTGGACGTCGACCGCTACCAGGGCAAGGACACCGTCGTCGGTCTGCGTGAGCTCAACATCAAGGGCATCCCGAAGCGCAACTGGATCAACGACCACTTCACGTACACCCACGGCTACGGCGCCATCATGGCCTCGGGCACCCAGACCGACGCGAACGGCTCCCCGGTCTTCACCGAGGCCGGCCTGCCGACCAAGGGGACGCTCGGCACGTACCAGCAGCGGATCTACTACGGCGAGAAGACCGACCAGTACTCGATCGTGGGCGGCCCGCAGAAGGAGCTGGACTACGAGGAGAACGGCGAGAAGACCACCAGCTACAAGGAGAAGAGCGGCGTAAGCCTCTCCAGCACCTTCAACCGCGCCGCGTACGCGGTGGCCTTCAGCGAGCCGCAGATCCTCTACTCGGGGGCCATCGGCGAGGGCTCGCGGATCCTCTACAACCGCACCCCGAAGGAGCGCGTCGAGGCGGTCGCGCCCTGGCTGACCATCGACGGCGACGCCTACCCGGCGGTCGTCGAGGGCCGGATCCAGTGGATCATCGACGCCTACACGACGACCAACGGCTACCCGTACGCGTCGCGCACCACCCTCGGCGACACCACGGCCGACTCGCTGACCGTCGGCAACCAGCAGCGCGCGGTCGTCGCCCAGCAGAACCAGGTCAACTACATCCGCAACTCGGTGAAGGCCACCGTCGACGCCTACGACGGCACGGTGACCCTCTACCAGTGGGACACCCAGGACCCGGTCCTGAAGACCTGGATGAAGGCGTTCCCGGACACGGTCAAGCCGAAGTCCGAGATCAAGGCCGACCTGATGGAGCACCTGCGGTACCCGCAGGACATGTTCAAGGTCCAGCGCGAGCTGCTGACCCGCTACCACGTCACCGACCCCGCCCAGTTCTACAGCGGCTCGGACGCCTGGCAGGTGCCGGACGACCCGACCAACAAGGACGGCAACGCGGTCCCGCCGTACTACCTGAGCATGAAGATGCCCGGGGACACGGCGCAGCGCTTCTCGCTGACGACGACGTTCACGCCGAACGGGCGGCCCAACCTGGGCGGCTTCATGGCGGTCGACGCCGACGCCACCAGCAAGGAGTACGGCCGGCTGAGGCTGCTGCGGGTCACCGAGGACGTTCCGGGACCGGCGCAGGTGCAGAGCAAGCTCAACGGTCTGCCGTCGGTGGCCACCTTCGTCCGGGACATGAAGGGCGCCGACTCCGACATCCAGTACGGCAACCTGCTGACCGTCCCGCTCGACGGCGGCTTCCTGTACGTGGAACCGGTGTACGCCCAGGGACGGAACGCGCTCTACCCGCTCCTGAAGAAGGTGGCCGTGTCGTACGTGGACGCGGACCAGCCGGACGGTGACACGACCAAGGACACCACGGTGTTCGAGGACAACCTCACGGAGGCGCTCAACGCGGTCTTCGGGGTCGACGCACCGACCACACCGCCGCCCACCTCGCCCACGACCCCGCCGGGCACCACCGAGCCGCCGGCGACGAACGACGCCAAGCTCAAGCAGGCCATCGCCGACGCCCAGAAGGCGTACGACGCGGGCGAGGCGGCTCTGGCGAAGGGCGACTGGACCGCGTACGGCAAGGCCCAGGAGGACCTGCAGGCGGCACTCGAGCGGGCCGCGGAGGCCGGAGCGAAGCTCAAGACGACCGGATCAAGCGGCTGACCTGAGGTTTTCCACCCCGCGTCCGTGATACTGTTGGTTCACCGACGCGGGGTGGAGCAGCTCGGTAGCTCGCTGGGCTCATAACCCAGAGGTCGCAGGTTCAAATCCTGTCCCCGCTACTCAGAGGATGAGGGCCCGGATCCATAAGGATCCGGGCCCTCGTCGTGTGTCGGCGTGCGGAGGGGGCCCGAAGAGCGGTAGGGAGGGGGCGAGTTGGCGTGAGTCGTGTTTGACTTGTCTCTCTGTGGGCATGTCGACAAAACGCTGAGTGACCTCACTGGCTGCGGTATACCAGGTGTGCTCGGGTTGCGGGTGGTGCGACGATGGTATTTATGGGGGACAGGGCAACTCTGTTGGAGACAGGGCGGTTTGTGCAGCGGCACGCCAGGAACGCCGCGGACGAGATCATCGAGGCAGTAGGGGCCGTCGATACGGCCGTCGACACCACCGCCGAGACCGATGCCGACACCGAGAACGAGACCGAGACCGAGGCCCGTCACCGGCGCGCCGCCGAGCGCGGCGACCTCGCCGCGATGAGCGCCCTCGGCGCTCTGCTGCTGCGCCGCGGCGACCTCGACGGCGCCGAGCCCTACCTGCGCGGTGCCACCGCCGAAGGTGACCGGGCCGCCGCCAACAACCTCGGCGTCCTGCTGCACCAGCGCGGATACGCGGAAGAGGCCGCCGGCTGGTGGCGCGTCGCCGCCGTCGCGGGCTCCGCGCCCGCCGCCCACGCGCTCGGCCGCCACCACCGCGAGCGCGGCGACGAGCCGGCCGCCGAGTACTGGCTGCGCCAGGCCGCCGAGCAGGGCCACGCCCTCGGCGCGTACGCCCTCGCCGACCTCCTGGAGCACCGCAGCGACGTCGGCGCCGAGCGCTGGCTGCGCGCCGCCGCCGAACAGGGCCACCGCGAGGCCGCCTACCGGCTCGCCCTCGCCCTGGAGCGCCGCGCCACCGAGACGACCCGCGGCCCGCACGAGACCGGCACCCGGCTGAGGGCGCCCGGCACCGGCGTGGTCGTGCCCTCCGGCGCGACCGCCACGGCCGGAGCGGTCACGCCAGGACCCGCCGCCGGCGAGCCCGGCGGCGCGCCCGCTGAGGCCGAGCAGTGGTTCCGGCAGGCCGCCGCGCGCGGCCACCGGCGGGCCGCGCTGCACCTCGGCGCGATCCTGGAGCACCGCGGCGAGCTCAAGGAGGCCGGCCGCTGGTACCTCAGCTCCGCCAAGGAGGGCGAGGCCAAGGCCGCCTGCGCCCTCGGCTTCCTGCTCCGCGACGCGGGCGACGAGGAGAGCGCCGCCGTGTGGTGGCTGCGCGCCGCCCAGGACGGCGACGGCAACGCCGCCAACGCCCTGGGCGCGCTCCACGCTGCCCGGGGCGAGCAGCAGACCGCGGAGCGCTGGTACCGGGCCGCCATGGACGCGGGCGACGTGAACGGGGCGTACAACCTCGGTCTGCTCTGTGCCGCGCAGGACCGCATCCCGCAGGCCGAGCAGTGGTACCGCCGCGCCGCCTACGCGGGCCACCGCGAGGCCGCCAACGCGCTCGCGGTGCTGCTCCTGCAGGCCGGTGACGCCAACGGCGCCGAGCCCTGGTTCTCCAAGGCCGCAGAGGCGGGCAGCGTGGACGCCGCCTTCAACCTGGGCATCCTCCACGCAGGCCGCGACGACGACCGTACGGCCCTCGTCTGGTACGAGCGGGCCGCCGCCGCCGGGCACACCGAGGCCGCCCTCCAGGTCGGCATCGCCGCCCTGCGCGACGGTGACGAGCGGACCGCCGAGCGGCACCTGCGCTGCGCGGCCGGTGGCGGCAGCGCCGAGGCCGCCTTCCGGCTCGCCTCGGTGCTCGACGCGCGTCGCCCCGACCCCGGCCCCGCCGTCCTCGGCGCGCCCCGGGAGGAGAAGACCGAGTGCGAGGAGTGGTACGAGCGGGCCGCCCAGCAGGGGCACCGGCGGGCCCAGGTGCGGGTCGGCATGCTCGCCGCCGGGCGCGGCGACCTGGCGGAGGCCGACCGCTGGTACCGCGAGGCGGCGGAGGCGGGCAGCCGCAACGGCGCCTTCAACCTCGGGCTGCTGCTCGCGCGTGAGGGCAGCGAGCGCGAGGCCGCCCTCTGGTGGACCCGGGCCGCCCGGGCCGGCCACGGCCGGGCCGCGCTCCGGCTCGCGCTGCTCGCGGCGCGCCGCGGGGAGCTGACGGAGGGGCGGCGCTGGTGCGCCCGAGCGGTGGAGCTGGGCCCCGCGGAGGTCGCCGAGCGGGCGGCGCGACTGAGCGAGGCGCTGCACCAGGAGCTCACCGCGTAAGGGATTTGCGCTGGTCGGGGGCGGTCCCGTAGAGTCGGGTCTACCGACGCGGGGTGGAGCAGCTCGGTAGCTCGCTGGGCTCATAACCCAGAGGTCGCAGGTTCAAATCCTGTCCCCGCTACTCAGCAGAAACGAAGGCCCGGATCCAGTCACTGGATCCGGGCCTTCGTCGTGTGTCATGGCCGGGGGAACGGGGAGAGCCCCCGCTTCGGCGGGGGCTTCCTGCTGCTGTCAGGCGGTCGTCGCGCAACTCGGGCAGATGCCCCGGTATGTGACCTCGACGTTCGAGATCGTGAAGCCGAAGCGCTCGGTGTCCGGCAGGTCCGCCAGCGGGTCGCCGCCCGGGTGGACGTCACGGATCGCGCCGCAGCGTCCGCAGACCAGGTGCTGGTGCGGCCGGTGGGCGTTGGGGTCGTACCGCTTGGCGCGGCCGTCGGTCGCGACCTCGATGACCTCGCCGAGGGTGACCATCTCGCCCAGCGTGTTGTAGACGGTCGCGCGCGAGATCTCCGGCAGTCGTGCCACGGCCGCCGCGTGGACCTCGTCGGCGGTCAGGTGGACGTGGTCCCCGTCGAGCACCTCGGCGACGACGCGCCGCTGCGCGGTCATTCGCCAGCCGCGGCCGCGCAGTCGTTCCAACAGGTCGCTCATGGGCGCCAGCTTAACAGTCGGGTGCCGTGATCCGATCAGGTGTGATTTTAGAAGTACACTTGACTTAGACAATGTCCATTGTAGAGTCGGGTGCGGCACCGGCCAGCGCCCCACGAGGGCGCGGCCGGAGGACAGGACTCGCGAATGACGCAGGAGGCGCACGTGACGCAGGGACCGCTCACCACGGAGGCCGGCGCGCCGGTCGCCGACAACCAGAACAGCGAGACGGCGGGCGTCGGCGGTCCGGTCCTCGTACAGGACCAGCTCCTCCTGGAGAAGCTCGCCCACTTCAACCGTGAGCGCATCCCGGAGCGCGTGGTCCACGCGCGCGGTGCGGGCGCCTACGGCACCTTCACGCTCACCCGTGACGTGTCGCGGTGGACGCGGGCCGCGTTCCTCTCCGAGGTCGGCAAGGAGACCGAGACCTTCCTGCGCTTCTCCACCGTCGCGGGCAACCTCGGCTCGGCCGACGCGGTGCGCGACCCGCGCGGCTGGGCGCTGAAGTTCTACACCGAGGAGGGCAACTACGACCTCGTCGGCAACAACACCCCGGTGTTCTTCATCAAGGACGCCATCAAGTTCCCCGACTTCATCCACACCCAGAAGCGCGACCCGTACACGGGCTCGCAGGAGGCGGACAACGTCTGGGACTTCTGGGGGCTCTCCCCGGAGTCGACCCACCAGGTGACCTGGCTCTTCGGTGACCGCGGCATCCCCGCCTCGTACCGCCACATGGACGGATTCGGCTCGCACACGTTCCAGTGGAACAACGAGGCCGGCGAGGTCTTCTGGGTCAAGTACCACTTCAAGACCGACCAGGGCATCAAGAACCTCACCCAGGACGAGGCCAACCGCCTCGCCGGCGAGGACCCCGACTCGCACCAGCGCGACCTGCGCGAGGCCATCGAGCGCGGTGACTTCCCGACCTGGACCGTGCAGGTCCAGATCATGCCCGCGGCCGAGGCGGCCACCTACCGCTTCAACCCGTTCGACCTCACCAAGGTGTGGCCGCACGCGGACTACCCGCCGATCGAGATCGGCAAGCTGGAGCTCAACCGCAACCCCGAGAACGTCTTCGCCGAGGTCGAGCAGTCCGTCTTCAGCCCGGCGCACTTCGTGCCCGGCATCGGACCGTCCCCGGACAAGATGCTCCAGGGCCGGCTCTTCGCCTACGGCGACGCCCACCGCTACCGCGTCGGCATCAACGCCGACCACCTGCCGGTGAACCGCCCGCACGCCACCGAGGCGCGCACCCACTCCCGTGACGGCTTCCTGTACGACGGCCGCCACAAGGGCGCGAAGAACTACGAGCCGAACAGCTTCGGCGGCCCGCACCAGACGGACCGGCCGCTGTGGCGGTCGACGGCGGTCACCGGCGGCACCGGCAACCACGCTGCCCCGGTCCACGCCGAGGACGACGACTTCGTGCAGGCGGGCAACCTCTACCGCCTGATGTCGGAGGACGAGAAGGGCCGTCTGATCGGGAACCTGGCGGGCTTCATCGCCAAGGTCTCGCGTGACGACATCGCCGAGCGGGCGATCGGCAACTTCCGCCAGGCGGACGGTGACTTCGGCAAGCGGCTGGAGGCCGCGGTCCAGGCCCTCCGCGGCTGACGACGCTTGCCGTAGAGGAGGCGGGCCGGATTTCCGTACGGATTCCGGCCCGCCTCCGCGTATCGAGACGGGGAATCTCAGCCGGCGACGCTGTGCACCGGGATCCAGCAGCGGATGATGTCGCGCACGGAGACGATGCCGACGGGGCCCCGGTCGTCGAGGACGACGAGGTGGCGGAAGCCGCCATGGGTCATGGCCTCGGCCGCCTTCGCCAGGGTCCAGGTGGGCGCGGCGAAGACGACGTCGCGGGTGGTGTGGGACCCCGCGGTCTCGCAGTCGGGGTCCTGGTCCCTGGCGAGGGAGTTGAGGATGTCGCGCTCGGTGAGGATGCCGAGGCCGCCGGCGTCGGTGTCGAGGACGACGGCCGCGCCGACGCGGCGCGCCGACATCAGCCGGGCCGCCTGCCGGAGGGTGTGGGCGGGGCCGATGGTGAGGACCACGGTGCTCATGGCGTCACGGACGAGCATGGGCGGAGCCACCTCCTTGGTGAATTCTTCAAAGAGAAGGGATTCACAAGTTCACAAGTGGGGGGACTCTCAGAGTGGCATCGAGGAAGGGACCCGACAAGGGGGCGCGCAAGGCGCCCCGGGGGAGTGAACGGGGAGTGAATGCGGCGCTCAGCCCTCCGCGTTCTCCTGGTTCAGGTAGCTCAGCAGCTCACCGTGGAGCAGACCGTTCGACGCCGCCGCGTTCCCGCTGTGCGGACCGTGCCGACCGTCGAGACCCGTGTACGTACCGCCCGCCTCCTGCACCACGACCGCCACCGCCGCCATGTCCCACAGCGACAGCTCCGGCTCCGCGCAGATGTCCACCGAGCCCTCCGCGACCATCATGTACGGCCAGAAGTCGCCGTACGCCCTGGTCCGCCAGCACGCGCGCGTGAGGTCCAGGAAACCCTCCAGGCGGCCCTGCTCCTCCCAGCCGCTCAGCGAGGAGTACGCGAAGGAGGCGTCCTCGAGGGACGCCACCTTCGACACCCCGATCCGGCTCGCCGAGGCCAGGCTGCGCCCGGTGTACGCCCCCAGGCCCTTCGCCGCCCACCAGCGGCGGCCGAGCGCCGGGGCCGACACCACGCCCACCACCGGCTGGAACCCGGTGTCCCCGGCCTCCATCAGCGCGATCAGGGTCGCCCAGACGGGCACACCGCGCACGTAGTTCTTCGTACCGTCGATCGGGTCGATCACCCAGCGGCGGGGGCCCGAGCCCTCCACGCCGTACTCCTCGCCCAGGATCGCGTCGCGCGGCCTGGCCCGCTGGAGCTGCCCCCGGATCAGTTCCTCGGCGGCCTTGTCGGCCTCGCTCACCGGGGTCATGTCCGGCTTCGTCTCGACCTTGAGGTCGAGCGCCTGGAACCGGTCCATGGTGGCCGCGTCGGCGGCATCCGCGAGGACATGGGCGAGACGCAGATCATCGTGGTAATCGGCCATGGTCGGCACTCTATCCCCGTGTGATCCCCGAACGGAGAACCGTCCGCGGGCACCCTTGACAGGGTGTGGGCGGCTGCCGACGCTGGGCGGAGAACCGTTCCCTCCCGGAGGTGGCGATGGCGCCCGCCCGCGAGGCCCTGCTCGACGCCGCGCTCGCCGCGCTGGAGCACCGGCCGTGGTCCGCCGTGCGGATGGCCGACCTCGCGGCGGCCGCCCGGGTCTCCCGGCAGACCCTCTACAACGAGTTCGGCAGCAAGGAGGGGCTCGCCCGTGCCCTGGTGCGGCGGGAGGCCGACACCTACCTCCAGGGCGTACGGCGACTGCTCGCCGACCCCGCCCCGCCCGAACGGAACCTGGTGGCCGTCGCCGAATGGACCGTGGCCAGGGCCGCCGCACGGCCCGTCCTGCGGGCCCTGCTCACCGGCGCCTGGGACGCGCGGCTGCCGGCGCCCCGGCCCGCCAGGCACGGCGCACGCCCCGCGGCCGTCCCCGCCCAGCGCCTCGCCGACGAGGGGCCGCCCGCGCCGGGCGAGCTGGTGGCGGCGACCGCGGCCTGCGCCGGCGAGCGGTGGGCGGCGGGCTGCGAGCTGGCCGTCCGGCTCGCCCTCAGCCATGTCGTGGCGCCCGCCGTCCCGTACGACCGGGGACGGGGGACGGCCGGTCAGTGGGAGGAGCCGGAGAGCTGGAGTCCGATGACCCCGAGGATCACCAGCGTGATCGAGACGATCTTGAGCGTGGAGACCAGGTCGCCGAGGAAGACCATGCCGTAGATCGCCGTCCCCGCCGCACCGATCCCGGTCCACACCGCGTACGCCGGGCCCACGTCGAGCTTGCGCAGCGCGAGCGTGAGGAGACCGAAGCTTCCCATGGCGAAGATCGCGAAGGCGATCGTCGGCCACAGCCGGGTGAATCCGTGCGAGAGCTTCAGACAGACCGCGAAGCCCGTCTCCAGGAAACCTGCGACCACCACCAGCAGCCACGCCATCGTCAGTGCCTCCCACGCCGTCGGTGACTGCTTCGTCGCACTTGGTGCGATTATGCACTTACCTGGAGCGGTCGGCCCTAAACGCGGACGGCTCAGTCGCCCTCGCGTCGCTCCCGGGTGGCGAGGAGCCGTCGCAGCGACACCAGGCGCGCCTGATCGGCGTGTCCCTCGGCCACCCACGCGTCGAGCGCGCAGTCCTGCTCGTCGTGGCTGCACGCGCGCGGGCAGTTCTCCGTGCCCGGTACGAGGTCGGGGAACGCCAGGATCACCCGGGACGGGTCGACGTGGTGCAGACCGAAGGAGCGCACGCCAGGCGTGTCGATGACCCAGCCGCCCTCCTTGTCGTCCAGCGGCAGGGCGAGCGCCGAGGTGGTGGTGTGCCGGCCGCGGCCGGTGACCGCGTTGACCACACCGGTGCTCCGCCGCCGGTCCGGCGGCACCAGGGCGTTGACCAGGGTCGTCTTGCCGACGCCCGAGTGCCCCACGAACGCGGTGGTGCGCCCCTTGAGGTGCTCGTGGACCCGCTCGGCAGCGACCCCGTCGACGAACTCGTCGCGCGTGGTCACGACGTACGGCACACCGAGCGCGCCGTACATCTCCAGGAGCGAGTCCGGCGACGCCAGGTCCGACTTGGTGAGGACGAGCAGCGGGGTGAGGCCGCCGTCGTAGGCGGCGACCAGGCAGCGGTCGATCAGCCGGGGGCGCGGCTCGGGGTCGGCGAGCGCGGTGACGATCGCGAGCTGGTCGGCGTTGGCGACCACCACGCGCTCGTACGGGTCGTCGTCGTCGGCCGTGCGCCGCAGCACCGAGGTGCGCGGGCTGATCCGCACGATCCGGGCCAGCGTGTCCTTCTCGCCGGACAGGTCCCCGACGATCGAGACCCGGTCGCCCACCACGGCGGCCTTGCGGCCCAGCTCGCGCGCCTTCATCGCCGTGATGACCAGGTCGTCGACCAGACAGGTGAGCCGGCCGCGGTCGACGGTGAGGACCATGCCCTCGACGGCGTCCTCGTGCTTCGGGCGGATGCTCGTACGGGGACGGGTGCCCTTGCGGTTGGGCCGCTGGCGGATGTCGTCCTCGTCGGTGTTCTTGCCGTAACGCCGCATGGTTCAGACCCCGAGCATTTCGGTCCACATCGTCGGGAAGTCCGGCAAGGTCTTCGCCGTCGTCGCCACGTCCTCGATCTGCACGCCCTCGACCGCGAGGCCGATGATCGCGCCCGCCGTCGCCATGCGGTGGTCGTGGTACGTGTGGAAGACGCCGCCGTGCAGCGGGCGCGGGCGGATGTGGAGACCGTCCTCGGTCTCGGTGACGTCGCCGCCCAGCTCGTTGATCTCCTTGGTGAGCGCCGCCAGCCGGTCCGTCTCGTGCAGCCGCAGATGGGCGACCCCGCGCAGGGTGGACGGCGAGTCGGCGAGCGCCGCGACCGCCGCGATGCCCGGCGTCAGCTCGCCGACCTCGCCCAGGTCCACGTCGATGCCGTGGATCCGGCCCGTACCGGTGAAGGTCAGCCCCGCCTCGGTCAGCTCGCAGGATCCACCCATCTCGGTGAAGATCTCCCGCAGCGCGTCACCGGGCTGGGTGGTCCGCTCCGGCCAGTCCCGGACCGTCACCCGGCCGCCGGTCACCAGGGCGGCAGCAAGGAACGGCTGTGCGTTCGACAGGTCCGGTTCGACCACCAGGTCCCGGCCGCGCAGCGCCGAAGGCGCCACACGCCACACGTCCGGCGCACCGCCGTGCTCCGGCTCGTCGACCTGCGCGCCGACCGCGCGCAGCATGTCGACGGTCATCCGGATGTGCGGCAGCGAGGGCAGCCGCGTGCCCACGTGCCGTACCTCGACGCCCTGGTTGAAGCGGGCCCCGGACAGCAGCAGGGCGCTCACGAACTGGGAGGACGAGGAGGCGTCGATCTCGACCGTGCCCCCGTCGAGGCCACCGGCGCCGTGCACCGTCATGGGCAGCGCGCCCCGGCCCTCGTCGTCGATGCGGGCGCCGAGCGCGCGCAGGGCGTCGATCACGCCGTGCAGCGGGCGCTCGTGGGAGCGGGGGTCGCCGTCGAAGCGCACCGGGCCGTCGGCGAGAGCCGTGACCGGGGGCAGGAAGCGCATGACCGTACCGGCGTTGCCGACGTCGACGGTCGCCTCGCCGCGCAGCGGGGAGGGGATGATCCGCCAGGCCTCGCCGGAACCGTCGGGGCCGACGCCCTCCTCGATCCTCACGCCGAGGGTACGGAGCGCCTCGGCCATCAGGAGGGTGTCCCGGGAGCGCAGCGGGCGGCGCAGCCAGCCGGGCTCGGAGGCCAGTGCGGCGAGCACCAGGGCGCGGTTGGTGACCGACTTCGATCCGGGCACGGTGACGGTCGCGTCGACGGCGCCGCGGGCGTACGGGGCGGGCCAGAGGTCGGTGGGCGGGTCGGTGTGCGCGGAAGCAGCTGCGGTCATGGAACTCACTGTACGGGGGAGTCAGAAGCCGAGGAGCCAGCGCCCGCCGCCGATCAGGGACGAGATCGCGACCGCGTGGAAGAAGAACAGCCACGCGCCCGCGGGCACATGGGTGAGCCTCGCCAGCTGGTCGGCGTCCGAGTCGGGGGTGCCGCCGTGGCGCCGCTTCGCCTGGAGCTCGAAGGCCGGGCGGACGCCGCCGAGCAGCAGGAACCAGACCACCGCGTAGGCGAAGACCGACTGGACCTCGGGAGCGGTCAGCCAGGAGACGAGGAGGAAGGCGGCGCCCGTCAGGACGACGGTGAGGACCCCGTACGCGTTGCGGACCATCACCAGCATGGCGAGCAGCAGGGCGGTCGCGGCCCACAGCAGAAGGGTGACCCGGTGGGTGCCGAGCAGGGCGGCGCCGCCGAGGCCGAGCAGGGGGGCCGCGGGGTAGCCGGCGGCCAGGGTGAGGACCACGCCGAGACCGGTCGGGCGGCCCCGGCTCACGGTCAGTCCGCTGGTGTCCGAGTGCAGCCGGATGGCTTCGAGGCGCCGGCCGGTGGCGAGGGCGATCAGCCCGTGGCCGCCCTCGTGGGCGATGGTGATCGCGTTGCGGGCGAGGAGCCAGACGCGGCGGGGCACGGTGACGGCGAGGGCCGCGACGCCGGTGGCGATCACCAGCCACGCGGCCGGGGCGTCCTGCGGACCGAAGAGGTCCATCGAGAGGTCCATCGTTCGGGCCGCTCCTCGGGGGTCGGGGATCGTGGCAGTCTGGCACGTATGTGCGGACGGTATGCAGCGAGCCGGCGGCCCGAGGACCTCGTCGACGTCTTCGGTGTCCACAAGTGGGAGCCGGAGGAGACTCTGGCCCCCGACTGGAACGTGGCCCCCACCAAAGAGGTCTGGGCCGTTCTGGAGCGTCCTCTGAAAGACGCGGAATCCCCGCGGCCGGTTCGCCAGCTGCGCAGGTTGAAGTGGGGCCTCGTCCCCTCCTGGGCGAAGTCGCCCGAGGGCGCCGCCCGGATGATCAACGCGCGGGCCGAGACCCTGGACGAGAAGCCCTCCTTCAAGAAGGCCTTCACCTCCCGCCGCTGCATCCTGCCCGCCGACGGCTACTACGAATGGGTCACCGGCGCGGGGGAGCGCGAACTGGAGGTCGAGGGGAAGAGGAAGCGGCCCCGCAAGCAGCCGTACTTCGTGACGCCGGCCGACGGCTCGGTCTTCGCGATGGCCGGGCTCTACGAGTTCTGGCGCGACCGGACCCTGCCCGCGGAGCACCCTTCCGCGTGGTGGGTGACCTGCTCGGTGATCACCACCGAGGCGGAGACCGGGCCGCTGGGCGTCGCCCCGGCCGAGGGCCCGCACTCGCTCGCCGACATCCACCCCCGGATGCCGCTGATGCTCACCGAGGACCGCTGGGACGCCTGGCTCGACCCGGCGCGCACCGACCCGGAGGAGCTGCGCGGGTTGCTCGCCGCGCCGCCCGGGGGGCTCATGCGGGCCTATCCGGTGGCGACAGCGGTCAGCAACGTCCGGAACAACGGACCCGAACTTCTCGAGGAACTGGCGGGACCGGAGATCATCACGCTGTTCTGACGGCTCGGGCGGACGCGTCTCCGATGCGCGCGTTTCGGGTGCCTGCGGGGGCAGGATGGGCCCGTGACCGACGTGACACAGTACGAGACCGTTCCCACCGGCGCCGGTGAAGCCCGCGTCACCTGGCGCGAGGCGGACGGGCCGTGGGCCGTGCTCGCCCTCGGCCACGGAGCCGGCGGCGGCGTCGAGGCCCGCGACCTCCAGGCCCTGGCCGGCGCGCTGCCCGCGCACGGCGTGACCGTCGCCCTCGTCGAGCAGCCCTGGCGGGTAGCGGGCAAGAAGGTCGCGCCCGCGCCGAAGACCCTCGACACCGGATGGCGCGGCCTCTGGCCCGCCCTCGCCGGGCCCGGCCTCCCGGTGATCGCGGGCGGCCGCAGCGCGGGCGCCCGGGTCGCCTGCCGTACCGGCCGTGACCTGGGCGCACGCGCCGTCCTCGCCCTGAGCTTCCCGCTGCACCCGCCGGGCAGGCCCGAGAAGTCCCGCGCCGAGGAACTCCTCGGCACCGGGCTCCCGACCCTCGTCGTCCAGGGCGGCAACGACCCCTTCGGACGGCCGGAGGAGTTCCCGGAAGGCCCGTACGAGCTCGTCGGGATCCCGTACGGGGACCACGGCTTCGCCCTGCCCAAGCGGGCGCCCCTCGGCCAGGACGAGGCCCTCGCCGCGCTCGTGGACGGCGTCGTCCGGTGGATCACCGCCCTGCGCTGATCTCCGCCGCCGCACCGGGAATGTGGAGCGGGGGACCACTGTTGTTCCGTGCGTCGGTGTGAGAGCAAGGAAGAGGGAGTCCGTCGCATGGGTTCGACCATCTGCCCGGAGCGTGCGCAGGCCGCTGACCTCGACTGGACAGTGCTGGCCGCGCCCAAGGGCGCCCCGATTCGGGCGGCGGGCGGAGCGGTTCCTCGTCTATCCTCCGAAACGAGCGGGTCCGCCTTCGGGCTCGCCGCCGCGCTGGAGGAGGTGGGTCCGGTCACTGGGACCGACACAGGGACCGACGACGGCCCCGAGGAGACGACCGAGGAGCGCAACGCGCGCTTCGAGCGGGACGCCCTCGGATTCCTCGACCAGATGTACTCGGCCGCGCTGCGCATGACGCGCAACCCCGCGGACGCGGAGGACCTGGTGCAGGAGACCTACGCCAAGGCGTACGGATCCTTCCACCAGTTCCGCGAGGGGACGAACCTGAAGGCGTGGATGTACCGCATCCTCACGAACACCTTCATCAACTCGTACCGCAAGAAGCAGCGTGAGCCCCAGCGCAGCGCCGCCGAGGAGATCGAGGACTGGCAGCTCGCCCGCGCCGAGTCGCACATGTCGACCGGTCTGCGCTCCGCCGAGTCCCAGGCGCTCGACCACCTCCCGGACTCCGACGTGAAGGAAGCGCTCCAGGCGATTCCCGAGGAGTTCCGCATCGCCGTCTATCTCGCCGATGTCGAGGGCTTTGCGTACAAGGAGATCGCGGACATCATGGGGACACCCATCGGTACGGTGATGTCCCGGCTGCACCGGGGCCGCCGCCAGCTGCGCGGCATGCTCGAGGACTACGCCCGCGACCGCGGGCTGGTACCCGCGGGCGCCGGAGAGTCGTCGAACGATCTGAAAGGCTCGGGCTCATGAGCTGCGGAGAGCCGCACGAGACGGATTGCTCAGAGGTCCTGGATCATCTCTACGAGTTCCTCGACAACGAGATGCCCGACAGTGACTGCACGAAGTTCGAGGTGCACTTCGAGGAGTGCTCCCCGTGCCTGGAGAAGTACGGGCTCGAGCAGGCGGTGAAGAAGCTCGTCAAGCGCTGCTGCGGCAGCGACGACGTGCCCACCGACCTGCGGTCCAAGGTGATGGGCCGGATCGACCTGATCCGCTCGGGGCATCTGGTGCCCGAACAGGAGGTCACGGCGATCCTCCCGACGACGCCCACTCCGGCGCCGCAGGAGTAGACGCCGGAAACGCGGAAGCGGGAACGGGGGCCGTCGCGGCACGACACGCGACGGCCCTCTTCGTATATCAGCTTGTATCACCCGATGGTGCGAACCTGCGCCGCAACGCCGCCCCCAGCAGCCCAACTCGCTAGCGTGACAGGCGTGATGGGCGTGAAGGTCATTCCGCGAGCGGCCCGCGTGTACATCGGCTGCGCCCTGCTCGGCGCCGGGGCCTGCGCCCTGCCCGCGCTGCGCCCCGGCGCGGCCACCCCCTGGAGCACGGTCGCGCTCCTCGCCGCCCTGTACGCGCTCTGCGAGCTGCCCGCCCGCTGCCGGCTCCTCGGCCGCGCCCTCGGCGGCTCCGTCCCCATGGGAGCCGGCTCCTTCTTCCCCGTCCTCCTCGCCGCCGCCCTGATCCTGCCGCCCTCCGCCGCCGCGCTCACCGCCCTGCCCGGCAGCCTCCTCGCCCGCGTCGACGAACCACCCGCCGCACCCCGCCGCGCCTGGCGGGCCGCCGCCACGGCCCTCGCCGTCTGGGCCGCCGCCCACACCGCCGGGGCACTCGGCATCGGCGAAGCCCTCGGACACGGTCCCGACGTCCCCGACTTCCCGTACGCCCTGCTCCCCGCCGGCGCCGCCGCGCTCACCTTCTGCCTCGTCCTGACCGCCCTCGACGGCGGCATCAGGGCCGCCGCCGACGGACTGCCCCCACGGGCCGCCTGGCGCGGCCTCCTCGGCCGCGCGCTCGCCCCGCACACCGTGCACGGGCTCGCCGGACTCATGATGGCCGTCCTCTGGCGCAGCGCCCACGGCCCGGTCTCGGCGCTCTTCGTGCTCCTCCCGATGTACATCTCCTGCTGGGTCTTCGCCCAGTACCACCGGGAAAGGGCCGCGCACCAGGCCACCATCCGCGCCCTCGTCCAGGCCGTCGACATCAAGGACCGCTACACCCGCGGCCACAGCGAACGCGTCGGGCACGCCTCCGTCCTGATCGCCCGTGAGCTGGGCATGCCGGAGGACCGCCTCGACGTCGTACGGTTCGCCGGCATCCTCCACGACGTCGGCAAGCTGGGCGTGCCCACCCGCGTCCTCCGCAAGGACGGGCCCCTCACCCCCGAGGAACGCCGGATCATCGAACTGCACCCGGAGTACGGCCACGAGATGGTCCGGGGCATCGGCTTCCTCGGCGACGCGCGGGCCGCGATCCTCCACCACCACGAACGCATGGACGGCAGCGGCTACCCCTACGGCCTGCACGGCGACGAGATCCCCGAATTCGCCCGGGTGGTCGCCGTCGCCGACGCCTTCGACGCCATGACCTCCACCCGCTCCTACAGCCGGGCCCGCCCGGTGCCGACCGCCGTCGCCGAACTGGAGCGGTGCGCGGGCACCCACTTCGACCCCCGGATGGTCGCCGCCCTCGTCAGCGCCCTGGACCGGCACGGCTGGCAGCCCGCCGTCACCGCCGACACCAGCGACACCACCGTCACCGCCGAGGGCCAGGCCCCGTCGGCCGAGCACGTTCCGCCGCCCCGCGAACCCCTGCCCGCCCACCCGAAGGAACACGCGTGAAACCCGGCGCCGCCACCGTCGGCGCCGTCCACGGCGCCGCGCTGCTCCTCAGCCTCACCGGCCTCGGCGCCACCCTCTGGTACGGCGTCGCCGAACCCGGCAACGCCCTCGCCTTCGGCACCCTCGTCGCCCTCGGCGAACTCGCCCGGTGGGGCGCCTCCCCGGACGAGAGGGAACCGGCACCGCTCGCCGCCGCCGGAGCCCTCGCCTACGCCCTGCTCGGAACGAGCGGAGGCACCGCCACCACCCACGGCGTCCTCCAGATCGTCGCCGTCGTCATCGCCGCGGGGCTCGCCGGGATCGTCCCCCACGTCGCCCGGGGCCGCGGACCCGGCCGCGACCACCTCGCCCGCCGCGTCCTCACCGTCGGCTTCGCCGCGCTCTGCTTCCAGCCCCTCTTCAACTCCGGCATCCTCGTCGAGCACCTCGGCCAGGGCCCGCCGTACGCCCTCTTCCTGCTGCTCCTGCTCGTCCTCACCGCCCTCTGCGACGCGGTCCTCGCCGCCCTCCTGCTCCGCGCCCGCACCGGATTCCCGTACGGCCCCCTCCTGCGCGACGAACTCCGCGCCCTCCTCGGCATCGGCTCCGCCGTCTGCGCCACCGGCACCGTCATGGCGCTCGGCGTGGCCGCCGCCGGCCTCTGGGCCCTGCCCGTACTCGCGGTACCGCTCCTCCTCACCCAGGTCTCCTTCCGGCGGTACGCCGCCGTGCGCACCGTCAACCGGCAGACCATCGCCTCCCTCGCCCGTGCCACCGAGATCGCCGGCTGCACCCCGCCCGGCCACGCCCGCCGGGTCGCGGCCCTCAGCGCGGCCGTCGGACGCGAGCTGGGCCTCTCCGGGACCGAGCTGACCGTCCTGGAACACGCGGCCCTCATGCACGACATCGGACAGCTCTCCCTCGTCGACCCGGTCGCGGGCGGCGCCACCGCCCTCCTCCCGTCCCGCGAACAGCGCCGGATCGCCCTCCTGGGCGGCGAGGTCGTCCGCAGGACCGGCGTCCCCGAGGCCGTCGCCCTCGTCGTGGAGCGGCAGGCCGACCCGTACCGCGAGCAGCCGCTGCCCGCCCGGATCGTCCGGGCCGTGAACGCCTACGACGACCTCGCGGGCGGCGAGGGCCCTGTCGCCGCCCTCGACGCCCTGGAGCGGCTCCGGCTCGCCACGGCCCGCGACTTTCACCCGGATGTCGTCGAGTGCCTGGCCAGGGTCCTGGCACGGGGCGGAGCTGCTGGGGTGACCTCGGCCCCCACTGGGTAACCCATGGGTAATGAGCGCGCGTCCGACCGGGCATGGTTGGATGCGAACAAGAGGGTGAAGCGACCGGCAGGCGGGAATCGTGAAGATCTTCGGGAAGGTACGGCATCGGCCCTCCGCCTCGTGGCGGCAGGCCACCGACCGCGCGTTCACGCTGATCGGCGACGGCCGGTACGAGGACGCGGGCGCGCTCCTCACGCGCGCGGCGGACCTGGAACCCTGGCTCTCGGAGTCCTGGTTCAACCTGGCGCTGCTGCACAAGTTCCGGCACGACTGGGAGCAGGCGCGGGCCGCCGGGCTCCGCGCGGTCGCGCTGCTCGACAAGGAGACCGGCGCCCCCGACTGGTGGAACGTCGGCATCGCCGCCACCGCCCTCCAGGACTGGCCGCTGGCACGCCGCGCCTGGCAGGCGTACGGCCTCAAGGTCCCGGGCGCCGCCGCGGGCACCGGCGAGCCCGCCGGGATGGAGCTTGGCAGCGCCGCCGTCCGCCTCTCGCCCGAGGGCGAGGCCGAGGTCGTGTGGGGCCGCAGGCTCGACCCGGCCCGGATCGAGGTCCTCTCCATCCCGCTGCCGTCCTCCGGACGCCGCTGGGGCGAGGTCGTCCTCCACGACGGCGTGCCGAACGGCGAGCGGACCACCACCGCGGGCCCCTCCTACCCGGTCTTCGACGAGATCGAGCTGTGGGCGCCCTCACCCGTACCCACCTGGGTCGTCCTCCTGGAGGCCGCCACCGAGGCCGACCGGGACGCCCTGGAGCAGCTCGCCGCGGAGGCGGGCTTCGCCGCCGAGGACTGGTCGTCCTCCGTGCGGCTGCTCTGCCGTGCCTGCTCCGAGTCGACCATGCCCAGCGCCGAGGGCGAGGGCGAGCACTCCGACCCGCACGACCACAGCGAGCCGGGACACCCCGGGCCGCTCGGCCACCGCTCGCCCGGCGAGCTGTGGGTGCCGGAGCGGGAGTGCGGCCTCGCGGCCCCGGCCGGCCTGGTGCGCGGACTCCTCGACGGCTGGGTGGCGGACAGCCCGGACAGCCGTGAGTGGCGCGATCTGGAAGAGGTCTGCTGACCCTGCCCGTAGGCTGTACGGGATCGTTTACTGGGGTTCCGAGGAAGGCACGCGCCGGACATGACGCAGCAGGACACTGACGAGCAGCTCAACGACGGAAACGACGGATTCGTCGTGGACACCGAGGACTGCGAGGCGCGCGAGCTCGCGTACCGCGAGCGTGGCACGGCCCGCCCGATCACCGTCGTCGGCAACCCCGTGCTCCACCGGGAGTGCAAGGACGTCACCGAGTTCGACGACAAGCTCGCGTCCCTCATCGACGACATGTTCGCCAGCCAGAAGGCCGCCGAGGGCGTGGGCCTGGCCGCCAACCAGATCGGCGTGGACCTCAAGGTCTTCGTCTACGACTGCCCCGACGACGAGGGCGTCCGGCACACCGGCGTCGTGGTCAACCCGGTCCTCCAGGAGCTCCCGGCCGACCGGCGCGTCCTCGACGAGTCCAACGAGGGCTGCCTCTCCGTGCCGACCGCGTACGCCGAGCTGGCCCGCCCCGACTACGCGGAGGTCCACGGCCAGGACGCCCAGGGCAACCCGATCAAGGTGCGCGGCACCGGCTACTTCGCCCGCTGCCTCCAGCACGAGACGGACCACCTGTACGGCTACCTGTACATCGACCGCCTCTCCAAGCGCGACCGCAAGGACGCCCTGCGCCAGATGGAAGAGGGCACCCCGAGGTACGAGACGGTGCCGAACGCCTGATCGCCGTGGACATGGCCGGGCCCCGCTCCTTCACGAAGGAGCGGGGCCCGGCTTTCGTACGACTACTGCCAGCCCATGTCGGCGGCGGCGACGGCGGCCGTCCCGCCGACCAGCAGAACGGTGAAGACGGCCGTCGTGAGCGTGCGAGCGATGCGGGTCATGAGAATCCCCCCAAGGGTGTGTGCCACTGGGACATGCCCCGTGGGTTCGCCCTGCGGCAAGTGCCCACGAGACATGCGACTTTACGGCAGCGCCCGGGCGGACGAACTGGTTCCTCGCCTTCTGATCCGAAAACTCAGAAGTCCTCGTCCAGGTCCACCGAGCCCTCGACCGCCACCTGGTAGGCGGACGGGCGGCGCTCGAAGAAGTTCGTGAGCTCCTGGACGCCCTGGAGCTCCATGAACGCGAACGGGTTCTCCGAGCCGTACACCGGGGGGAAGCCGAGGCGCTGGAGGCGCTGGTCGGCGACGCACTGGAGGTACTCGCGCATCGACTCGGTGTTCATGCCCGGCAGGCCGTCGCCGCACAGGTCGCGGCCGAACTGGAGCTCCGCCTCGACGGCCTCCCGCAGCATGTCGGTGACCTGCTGCTGGAGCGCGTCGTCGAAGAGCTCCGGCTCCTCCTTGCGGACGGTGTCCACGACCTCGAAGGCGAAGTTCATGTGCATCGTCTCGTCGCGGAACACCCAGTTGGTGCCGGTCGCGAGACCGTGCAGCAGGCCGCGGGACCGGAACCAGTAGACGTACGCGAAGGCGCCGTAGAAGAACAGGCCCTCGATGCACGCGGCGAAGCAGATCAGGTTCAGCAGGAAGCGGCGGCGGTCGGCGGCCGTCTCCAGCTTCTCGATCTTCTCGACCGAATCCATCCACTTGAAGCAGAACTGCGCCTTCTCGCGGATGGAGGGGATCTCCTCGACCGCGTCGAACGCGGCGGCGCGGTCGGCCGGGTCGGGCAGATAGGTGTCGAGCAGCGTCAGATAGAACTGGACGTGCACGGCCTCCTCGAACAGCTGGCGCGACAGGTACAGGCGCGCCTCCGGGGAGTTGATGTGCTTGTAGAGCGTCAGGACCAGGTTGTTCGAGACGATCGAGTCGCCCGTCGCGAAGAACGCGACCAGACGGCCGATCATGTGCTGCTCACCGGGCGTGAGCTTGGCGAGGTCGGCGACGTCCGAGTGGAGGTCGACCTCCTCCACGGTCCAGGTGTTCTTGATGGCGTCCCGGTAGCGCTCGTAGAAGTCCGGGTAGCGCATCGGACGCAGGGTCAGCTCGAAGCCCGGGTCGAGGAGGTTCTTGTTGTCGCTGGTGCTCATTACTGGCAGGCCTCGCAGGACTCGGGGTTTTCGAGGGAGCAGGCGAGGGCGTCCGCGTCGGGCGTCGCCTGCTGTACGGGAATGGTGGCGGCGGCCGTCGACGCCTGCGCGGCGCGGGCGATCCGGGTCGCCGGGCGGGAGCGCAGGTAGTACGTCGTCTTCAGACCCTGCTTCCAGGCGTACGCGTACATCGACGACAGCTTGCCGATCGTCGGCGTCTCCAGGAACAGGTTCAGCGACTGCGACTGGTCCAGGAACGGCGTACGGGCGGCGGCCATGTCGATCAGACCGCGCTGCGGGATCTCCCACGCCGTGCGGTACAGCTCGCGCACCTCGGCCGGGACCCAGGTGAAGCCGGCCACGGAGCCGTTGGCGTCGCGCAGCGCCTCACGGGTCTGCGCGTCCCACACGCCGAGCCGCTTCAGCTCGTCGACCAGGTAGGAGTTGACCTGGAGGAACTCGCCGGACAGCGTCTCGCGCTTGAACAGGTTGGAGACCTGCGGCTCGATGCACTCGTAGACGCCCGCGATCGAGGCGATCGTCGCCGTCGGCGCGATGGCGAGGAGCAGGGAGTTGCGCATGCCGGTCGACGCGATGCGGGCGCGCAGCGCCGCCCACCGCTCCGGCCAGTTCAGCTCGACGTCGTAGTGGTCGGGGTGCAGGACACCACGGGCCGTACGGGTCTTGTCCCAGGCCGGCAGCGGGCCGCTGCGCTCGGCGAGGTCGGCGGAGGCCTCGTAGGCCGCCAGCATGATGCGCTCGGCGATCTTCGTCGACAGGGCGCGGGCCTCCGCCGAGTCGAACGGCAGCTTCAGCTGGAAGAAGACGTCCTGGAGGCCCATGGCGCCCAGGCCGACCGGCCGCCAGCGGGCGTTGGAGCGGCCCGCCTGCTCGGTCGGGTAGAAGTTGATGTCGACGACCCGGTCGAGGAAGGTGACGGCCGTGCCGACGGTGGCGTCGAGCCGCTCCCAGTCGATGTCCTGGGTCGAGGCGTCCACGAACGAGCCGAGGTTGACCGAGCCGAGGTTGCAGACGGCCGTCTCGCCGTCGTTCGTGACCTCGATGATCTCGGTGCAGAGGTTCGAGGAGTGGACGACCGTGCCGGGCTCGGCGGTCTGGTTGGCCGTCCGGTTCGAGGCGTCCTTGAAGGTCATCCAGCCGTTGCCGGTCTGGGCCAGGGTCCGCATCATCCGGCCGTAGAGGTCACGGGCCGGCATGGTCTTGCGGGCCAGGCCCTTCGCCTCGGCGGCGCGGTAGGCGGCGTCGAACTCCTCGCCCCACAGGTCGACGAGCTCGGGCACGTCGGCGGGGGAGAACAGCGACCAGTCGGCGTCCGCGTTGACCCGGCGCATGAACTCGTCCGGGATCCAGTGCGCCAGATTCAGGTTGTGCGTACGGCGCTGGTCCTCGCCCGTGTTGTCGCGGAGCTCCAGGAACTCCTCGATGTCCGCGTGCCAGGTCTCCAGGTAGACGGCGGCGGCGCCCTTGCGGCGGCCGCCCTGGTTCACGGCGGCGACGGAGGCGTCGAGGGTCTTCAGGAACGGCACGATGCCGTTGGAGTGCCCGTTGGTGCCGCGGATCAGCGAACCGCGGGCGCGGATGCGGGAGTACGAGAGGCCGATGCCGCCCGCGTGCTTCGAGAGGCGCGCCACCTGGTGGTAGCGGTCGTAGATGGAGTCCAGCTCGTCCTGCGGGGAGTCGAGCAGGTAGCAGGAGGACATCTGCGGGTGGCGGGTGCCGGAGTTGAAGAGCGTGGGGGAGGAGGGGAGGTAGTCCAGACGGCTCATGAGGCCGTACAGGGCCGCCACCTCGTCGAGCGCGCGGACGCTCTCGTCCTCGGCCAGGCCGCAGGCCACGCGCAGCATGAAGTGCTGCGGCGTCTCGATGACCTTGCGGGTGATCGGGTGGCGCAGCAGATAGCGCGAGTAGAGGGTGCGCAGACCGAAGTAGCCGAAGCGGTCGTCGCCCGCCGGGTCGATCGTCGCGTCGAGCCGGGCCGCGTGCAGGGCGACGAACTCGGCGGTGCGGTCGGCGATCAGGCCCTCGCGGTGACCTGTGGCGACGGAGGCGGAGAAGGAGACCGCGCCCTGGCCGGCCGCCTCGTCGGCGATAGTGACCGTCAGGAGCCGGGCGGCGAGCCGGGAGTACGCGGGGTCCTCGGCGATCAGGCCGGCGGCCGCCTCGGTGGCCAGCTCGCGCAGCTCCGCCTCGTCCGACGCGGCGCTGCGGCCGCGGAGCGCGGCGGCGGCGACCTTGCCGGGGTCGGTGTCGGGGAGATCGGCGGTGAGGTCGGTCAGGGTCCGCAGCAGTACGGTCCCGGGGCCGTCGCTCTCGACCGCGGAAACCTCGGCGGAAGCCGGATCGGCGGGCGCGATGGTCACGTGGGGGCTCTCCCTCGCTCGGCTCGGGGCCGCGGCGGGGGAAGGCGGGCAGGCGGGCATCCGTAACGCCGGACGCGACGCTTCCACCGGCCCACTCCGCGAGGCCCGGACGTCAGTGGCACCCGGAACGGACGGACCGGGTGCGCTGTCGGCAGGTCCTCGGACTCACGTCGTACGAAACTCGTCGTATCCGTACGAAGCACACCGTTGCGGGACAGTTCCGGATTCGCGCCGGATTCCCCTGCGTCGACAGCGAGGTCGAGCATACATGTGGGGGGCGCCGCTCTTGGCGCCCCCCACATGTTGTGTCGCCCGGCGACTCAGAACTCCAGCGCGTAAGTCCTGAGTGTGTGGTCGGGGATGGGCTCCCAGTCGCGGTGCGGGGTGCGGACGAAGCCGAGGCGCTCGTATATCCGGTGCGCCGAGACCATCTTCGCGTCCGTGGAGAGCACGAGGCGCGCGCACCCGGGGAGGGCCCGTGCGCGCTCCACGCACGCCCGTACGAGGGCTTCTCCGACGCCCCTGCCGCGGGCGTCGGGGGTGACCGCGAGCATCCGGAACTCGGCCTCGCCGGCGACCGCGATGTCCGCCCAGGGGGTGCCCCCGGTGGCGAAGGTCACCCCGCCGATGAGGTGCCCGTCGGCCTCCTCGGCGACGAGCACCTCGGCCTCGCGCGCCCGGCGTGCCGTGTCCCTGAGCACCTCCAGATAGAAGTCCTCCGCCCCGTACTTCAGCAGCCCGTCGTTCAGATAGGTCCCTGCGGTCAGCTCGCCGAGCGCCTCGTACTCCTCGGGCCGTACCGCCCTGATCGTGAAGTCCATGAGGGCAGTGTGCCTCCGACCGGCCGCCGGCTCCCAGAACGGCGAAGGCCGTCCTGCCCCCGGAGGGAGGCGGGACGGCCTTCGTCAGGTCGTGGGCGGGCGGTCAGTGGGTGTCGGCGCCGAGCTTCGGCATCTCGGTCTGCACGCCCTTGTCGCCGGCGTCCGCCGTGTAGTCCGAAGGGGAGGTCTCGTCGACGCCCTCGGGGGCCTTGACGGCCTTGAGGACGAAGGTGAGGACGACCGTGACGACGAGGTTCAGGACGAAGGCGGTGAGACCGATGTAGCCGATCTCGCCGATGCCCGGGATCTCGGTGGAGTGGCCGCCGAAGTGCTTCTGGGTCGGGCTGGCGACGCCGTACGCGGCGACCGTGCCGTAGATCATGCCGACGGCCCAGCCGGCGAGCAGCGCCCAGCGGTGCATCCAGCGGGTGAACAGGCCGCCGACGAGGGCGGGGAAGGTCTGCAGGATCCAGATGCCGCCGAGCAGCTGGAAGTTGATCGCTACCGTCTTGTCCATGGTGAGGACGAAGGCGAGCGCGCCGACCTTCACGAGGAGCGAGACCAGCTTGGAGACCTTCGTCTCCTGCGCCGGGGTGGCGTCCTTCTTGATGAAGTCCTTGTAGATGTTGCGGGTGAAGAGGTTGGCCGCGGCGATCGACATGATCGCGGCGGGCACGAGCGCGCCGATGCCGATCGCGGCGAACGCGACGCCCGCGAACCAGTCCGGGAACATCGTCTCGAAGAGCTGCGGGATGGCGAGCTGTCCGTTCTTCACCTGGATCCCGGCGGCGATCGCCATGAAGCCGAGCAGCGCGAGCAGGCCCAGCATCAGCGAGTACAGCGGCAGGATCGTGGTGTTGCGGCGGATGACCTCACGGCTCCGGGACGACAGGGTCGCCGTGATGGAGTGCGGGTACATGAACAGCGCGAGCGCCGAGCCGAGCGCGAGCGTCGCGTACGTCCACTGGCCGGCGTCACCGGGCACGAGCGAGCCGCGCGGCTTTCCGGTCGCCTCGTTGGTCTGCGCGTACGCCTCGCCCGCCTTGGAGAAGATCTCGTCGAAGCCGCCCAGCTTGATCGGGATGTAGATGATCGCCACCACGATGACGATGTAGATCAGCGTGTCCTTGACGAAGGCGATGAGCGCGGGAGCGCGCAGACCCGAGGAGTACGTGTACGCCGCGAGGACGCCGAAGGCGATGAGCAGCGGCAGGTCCTTGATGAACCAGTGGGTGTCCTCGCCGCCGCCGACGCCCATCACGTCCAGGACGGCCTGGATGCCGACGAGCTGGAGCGCGATGTACGGCATGGTGGCGAGGATGCCGGTGACCGCCACCGCGAGGGAGAGGCCCTTGGAGCCGAAGCGGCCGCGTACGAAGTCGGAGGTGGTGACGTATCCGTGCTTGTGCGAGACCGACCAGAGGCGGGGCAGGAACGTGAAGATCAGCGGGTAGACCAGGATCGTGTACGGCACGGCGAAGAAGCCGGCCGCGCCCGCCGTGTAGATGAGCGCCGGGACGGCGACGAAGGTGTACGCGGTGTAGAGGTCGCCGCCGAGCAGGAACCAGGTCACCCAGGTGCCGAACGACCGGCCGCCCAGGCCCCATTCGTCGAGGCTGTTCTCGTTCTCGGCCCTGCGCCAGCGCGAGGCGAGGAAGCCCATGACCGTGACGGCCAGGAAGAAGAAGATGAAGACGGCGAGTGCGACGCCGTTCACGCCGTCCTTCATCGCGCGTCACCTCCCTTGCGGGCGCGCTGGTCCAGCTGCCACAGCTTGTACGCGACCATGGTGAGCGCGGTGGAGATCAGCACCCAGAGCATCTGGTACCAGTAGAAGAACGGAATGCCTGCGAAGAGCGGCTCGGTCTTCGCGTAGGAGCTCACCCAGAGCATCGCCACGAACGGCGCGAACAGGCAGAGTGCGATAACCACCCGCAGGGGCGTGATGGTCCCTTGATTCCCTTGATTCCCTTGTGTCACTTCTGGCATCGTGCCTCGTCCCCTCGCTGATCACCTTGGTAATGGTGGGGAAATCTAGGGGACGCTTCAGCTCCGCGGAACCCCCGCCCGTATAACGGATGTGATTGCCATACGGAAGTTCCGGAAATGCGAAACGAGGGGGCCGCCGAATTCTCGGCGACCCCCTCGTCCGGTGTGCGGATCCGCTCAGCCGCGGACCCGCTCAGCCGTTGGGGCGCTTCAGACGCGCCACGAACTTGTACCGGTCGCCGCGGTAGACGGACCGCACCCACTCCACCGGCTCGCCCTGGCCGTCGAGGGAGTGGCGGGAGAGCATCAGCATCGGCAGGCCCACGTCCGTGCCGAGCAGCCCGGCCTCGCGCGGGGTGGCGAGGGAGGTCTCGATGGTCTCCTCGGCCTCGGCGAGGTGCACGTCGTAGACCTCGGCGAGCGCGGTGTACAGCGAGGTGTACTTGACCAGCGACCGGCGCAGCGCGGGGAAGCGCTTCGCCGACAGATGGGTGGTCTCGATCGCCATCGGCTCGCCGCTCGCGAGCCGCAGGCGCTCGATGCGGAGCACCCGGCCGCCGGTGGAGATGTCGAGCAGTCCGGCGAGCGTGTCGTCGGCGGTGACGTAACCGATGTCGAGGAGTTGCGAGGTCGGTTCGAGGCCTTGGGCGCGCATGTCCTCCGTGTAGGAGGTGAGTTGCAGGGCCTGGGAGACCTTGGGCTTGGCCACGAAGGTGCCCTTGCCCTGGATGCGCTCCAGGCGGCCCTCGACGACCAGCTCCTGGAGGGCCTGGCGCACGGTGGTGCGCGAGGTGTCGAACTCGGCGGCGAGGGTGCGCTCGGGCGGGACCGGCGTGCCGGGCGGCAGGGTGTCCGTCATGTCGAGCAAATGCCGCTTCAGTCGGTAGTACTTGGGCACGCGCGCGGTGCGGGTGGGTGCCCCACCCTCCGTCTCCGTGCTGCCCGCGTCCGTGGCCATGGCCTGCCTTCCCGACTCCTGTGCTGCTGCCGTCACCGGCTCCTCCGTCTGTCGCGGCTCACATGGTGGCACGGACCGGTCACGGGTCGTCGCCCTCCCTCAGGTGTCGGTCCGATAACGGACCCGACTGCCCTTCTTATACACCCTTGACACCCCTAAAGGTCTAGGCCAAGCTCCGGGTACTGGTCTAAACCATTAAAGACCAGGTCCCAGCCCCACGAGCACTACCTGACGTATGTCTTCGCGCGGTGGGCAGGGGTTGCAGGCATCCCTGAGGAGGGTGGCGTGAAGCGCAAGCTCATCGCGGCGATCGGCGTCGCAGGCATGATGGTCTCTATCGCTGCGTGCGGTTCGGACAGTGACAAGGGCAAGGACGGCGGCAAGGCGTCCGCCGGCGGCGACAAGACCCTGACCGTCTGGGTCATGGACGGTTCCGCTCCGGACGCGTGGATGGCCGAGGTGAACAAGGCCTTCGAGGCCAAGCACCCGGGCGTCAAGGTCAAGGTCGAGAAGCAGATCTGGAACGGCATCCAGGAGAAGGTCACCACCGCCCTCTCCGAGGACACCCCGCCGGACGTCCTGGAGCTTGGCAACACCCAGACCGCCGGCTACGCGGTCACCGGCGGTCTCGCCGACCTGACGGGCGACAAGGCCACGCTCGGCTACGACGCCTGGAACAAGGGCATGGTCGCCTCCAACGAGCTGGACGGCAAGCTCTACTCCGCCCCGTGGTACGCCGCCAACCGCGTCGTCGTCTACGACAAGGCGGCCTACAAGAAGGCCGGCGTCACCCCGCCGAAGACCCGCGCCGAGTGGATCGAGGGCCTGAAGAAGCTCAAGGCCTCCGACCCCAAGAGCCAGGCGATCTACCTGCCCGGCCAGAGCTGGTACGTCCTCGCGGGTCTCATCTGGGACGAGGGCAGCGACCTCGCGGTCAAGGACGGCGACAAGTGGAAGGGCAACCTGTCCTCCCCCGAGGCCGCCGCCGCCATGAACTTCTACAAGGAGCTGGCGTCCTACTCGACCGCTCCCAAGGACAAGGACGAGGCGACCCCGCAGCAGTCCACCGACGTCGTCCCCAAGGGCGGCGTGGCGTCCTGGATCGGCCTCGGCTGGGAGGCCGGCGGCGCGATCGACGCCATGAAGAAGGCCGGCAAGACCGCCGACTTCGGCTACTTCCCGATCCCGGGCAAGACCGCCGACAAGCCCGGCTCCGTCTTCCTCGGCGGCTCGAACCTCGCCATCGCCGAGCGCTCCCAGAACAAGGAGCTCGCGAAGGAGTGGCTGGCCCTCGCCGCCGGCAAGGACTTCATGACGAAGTACGCCGCCGCCACCGAGGGTGCGCTGCTTCCGAACACCGACGCCGCGCAGTTCAAGCCCGCCGCCGGCTCCTTCGCCGAGGCCATGGCCCTCTCCTCCGCCTCCGGCAAGGTCACCCCGGTGACCCCGGGCTGGGCGAACGTCGAGACCGCCCCGAACCCGATCAAGGACTACATGACCAAGGTCCTCAAGGGTGAGGACGCCAAGGCGGCCGGCGAGGCGGCCGACAAGGTCATCAACGAGCGCATCAACCAGCAGTAACCCGTAGCCCGGTGGTGGGGGGGGGGGGGGCCCGGGCCCCCCCCCCCCCCGGGGGGGGGGGGGGGGGGGGGCGCCGCCCCCCCCCCCCCCCCCCCCCCCCCCCCCGCCGGGGGGGGCCCCCCCCGGCGGCGAGCGTGCACAAAACCCAACACCCCCCCCCCCCCCCCCCCCCGCGCCCCCCCCCCCCCCCGGGCGCCCCCCCCCCCCCCCCCCCCCCCCACCACCGGGCGTTGTGCAGTGATGCAGTGATCAGCGGCCCGCTCCCCCGGGCCGCGCCCCGGTGGGCGCGGGAGCCCCAGAACCGCGAGGAATAAGACCATGACCGTGGACTCCCAGGGGACGGCGACCGCCGATCCTCAGGACGCGCCCGGAAGGGCGGCAGGAAAGTCCCAGACTCCGCCACCTTCTTCGGGCCCGAAGGAAGTCCTTCAGCCTCCACGCGGCAGACGCTCCCTGCCCAGCGGGCTGCTGCCGTACCTGCTCGTCGCGCCGGCCCTGCTGTCGATGGCGGCGCTCCTGCTCTACCCGCTGATCCGCAATGTGATCCTCTCCTTCCAGCAGCTCAACCGGAAGGAGTTCATCACCCGCGAGACGGTGTGGACCGGCTTCGACAACTACACCGAGCTCCTCGGCGACTCGCACTTCTGGACCGTCGTCGTCCGAAGCGTCGTCTTCACGGCCGTCAACGTCGCCCTCATCATGGCGATCGGCACCGGCATCGGACTGCTCCTGAACCGGCTCGGCAAGAAGATGCGCCTGGTCCTCTCGCTGTCCCTGATGTTCGCCTGGGCCATGCCGATCGTCGCCTCCGTCACGGTCTTCCGCTGGCTCTTCGACGAGCAGTTCGGCGTCGCCAACTGGGTGATGCGCACGCTCGGCTTCTCCGGCTACGAGCAGCACAACTGGTTCGAGACCGGCTTCTCCACCCTGGTCATCATCCTGCTCCTGCTCGTCTGGGGCTCCGTCCCCTTCGTCGCCCTCAACATGTACGCCGGCCTGACCACCGTCGGGACCGAGCTGTACGAGGCCGCCAAGATGGACGGCGCCAGCGGCTGGCGGACCTTCTGGGCCGTGGTCTTCCCGAACCTGAAGTCCTTCTTCATGATCACGACCTTCCTGGAGATCATCTGGATCTTCAAGGCGTTCGCCCAGGTCTACGCCATGAACCAGGGCGGCCCCGACCGCGGTTCCGAGACCCTCCCGGTCTACGCCTACATCGAGGGCGTCGGCCAGTTCCACTACGGTGTCGCCGCCGCCATCTCCATCCTGACGATCGTGATGCTCATCGCGGTCATGTCCTTCTACTTCCGCCTGATCCTGAAGCAGGAGGAGGAGCTGTGAGCGCCACCACCCAGACTCCGCAGAAACTGCGCACCAGGAAGCCGCTCACGGTCGGCACTGTCGCCAAGAACGTCAGCGCCCTCGTCCTCGCGGTGGTGTTCGTCTTCCCCGTCTACTGGATGTTCTCGTCCTCGCTGAAGCCGCAGCACGAGATCATGACGAAGGACCCCGTCTTCGTCTTCACGCCGACGCTGGAGAACTACACGACGGCGACCGGTGTCGACCTCTTCTGGACGTACGTCACCAACAGCCTCATGGTCACCATCGGGGCCGTGCTGCTCGCCCTCCTCGTCGCCCTGGCCGCGAGCTTCGCCATCGCCCGGATGAGGTTCAAGGGCCGCAAGGGCATCGTCCTCATCGTGATGCTGGCCCAGATGGCCCCCTGGGAGGTCATGGTCATCGCGATGTACATGATCTCCCGTGAGAACGACATGCTGAACAGCATTCCGATGCTCACGCTCGTCTACTTCGTCATGGTCCTCCCGTTCACGATCTGGACCCTGCGCGGCTTCATCGCCGCCGTCCCGGTCGAGTTGGAGGAGGCCGCGCAGATCGACGGCTGCACCCGTGGCCAGGCCTTCCGCAAGGTGATCTTCCCGCTCCTGGCCCCCGGCCTGATGTCGACCTCGCTCTTCGGCTTCATCACGGCCTGGAACGAGTTCGCCATGATCCTCATGCTGAACAAGGACAAGGAGTCGCAGACCCTGACGCTCTGGCTGACCCAGTTCCAGACCGCGTTCGGCAGCGACTGGGGCGCCACCATGGCCGCCTCCACGCTCTTCGCACTTCCCGTGCTCGTCGTCTTCCTCTTCCTCCAGCGCAAGGCCGTCGGCGGCATGACCGCCGGCGCGGTGAAGGGATAAGGGCCCCATGACCACACTCGTACACGGCACGGACACCCTGACCCGTGACGCGCTCACGGTGCTCCAGCCGGGCTTCGTCGGCACCACCGCCCCCGACTGGCTGCTCCGCCGCATCGGCGAGGGCCTGTCGTCGGTCGGCCTGTTCGGCCGGAACATCGCAGGACCCGAGCAGCTCGCCGCGCTCACCGCGCAGCTGAGGGCCGAGCGGGACGACGTCCTCGTCGCCATCGACGAGGAGGGCGGGGACGTCACCCGCCTGGAGGTCAAGCAGGGCTCGTCGTTCCCCGGCAACTACGCGCTCGGCAGCGTGGACGACGTCGAACTCACCCGGGCCGTGGCCCGCGAGCTCGGCCGCCGGCTCGCCCGGTGCGGGGTCGACCTCAACTGGGCGCCCTCGGCGGACGTCAACTCCAACGCCGAGAACCCGGTCATCGGCGTCCGGTCCTTCGGGCCGGACCCGGACCTGGTCGCCCGGCACACCGTGGCGTACGTCGACGGCCTCCAGGGAGTCGGGGTCGCGGCCTGCACGAAGCACTTCCCCGGACACGGCGACACGAACGTGGACTCCCACGACGCGCTGCCCCGGATCGATGTGGACCTCGCCACACTGCACGCCCGTGAGCTGGTACCTTTCCGCGCCGCCGTCGCCGCGGGTACCAAAGCGGTCATGAGCGCGCATATTCTGCTCTCCGCGCTCGACCCGCACCGCCCGGCCACCCTGAGCCCGCAGATCCTCACCGGTCTGCTCCGCCAGGAACTGGGCTTCGAGGGGCTGATCGTCACCGACGGCATGGAGATGCAGGCCGTCGCGGCGACGTACGGCATCGAGCGCGGATCCGTCCTCGCCATCGCCGCGGGCGCCGACGCCATCTGCGTCGGCGGCGGGCTGTGCGACGAGGGCACCGTACTGCGGCTGCGCGACGCGCTCGTGAACGCGGTACGGACCGGTGAACTGCCCGAGGAGCGGCTGGCCGACGCCGCGGCGCGCGTGCGCGCCCTGGCGGCCTGGACCCAGTCGCACCGGGCGAGGGGCGGGGCTGAGACGGTGCCGGGCGCGGCAGTGCAGGAGGGGACCGCGCCCGGCGCCGACATCGGACTCGTCGCCGCCCGCCGGGCGCTCAAGGTGACCCGGGGGGAGCGGCCGTACACGCCGATGACCAGCGCTCCGTACGTGGCCTCCTTCACGCCCGTCGCCAACTTCGCGGTCGGCGACGAGACGCCCTGGGGCATCGCCGCCGAACTCGGGCGACTGCTGCCCGGCACGGAGACCGGCTCCTACGCCGACTCCTCCGTGGACGCGGTCCTCGCCGCCGCGGGGGACCGGCGGATCGTGGCGGTGGTACGCGACGCCCACCGGCACCCGTGGATGACGGAGGCCCTGGACAGCCTCGTCGCGGCCCGCCCCGACACCGTGGTGGTGGAGATGGGCCTCAACGAGGCCGAGCCCCGTGGGGCCCTGCACATCGCCACCCACGGCGCTGCCCGGGTCTGCGGCCGCGCGGCCGCGGAGGCCGTGGTCGGTACCGCTTCCTGAGCGACTCCCGTACGCGGAGGGGCCCGGCACCTGGATCAAGGTGCCGGGCCCCTTCACGTACGGGGAGCGCGTGTGGAGTGCGTGCGGGTCTAGATGCCCTGCCAGGCGGGCTTGTTGGCGAAGGTGTGGCGGAAGTAGTCCGCGAGCTTCAGCTTGGAGGCGGCGGCCTCGTCCACCACGACCGTGGCGTGCGGGTGCAGCTGGAGCGCGGAGGCCGGCACGAGCGCCGCCACGGGGCCCTCGACGGTCTGCGCCACGGCCTCGGCCTTGCCCTCGCCGGTGGCGAGCAGCACCAGGTGGCGGGCCTCCAGGATGGTGCCGATGCCCTGGGTGATGACGTGGTGCGGCACCTGCTCTATGTCGTTGTCGAAGAACCGTGCGTTGTCCACGCGGGTCTGCTCGGTCAGCGTCTTGATCCGGGTGCGGGAGGCGAGCGAGGAGCACGGCTCGTTGAAGCCGATGTGCCCGTCGGTGCCGATGCCGAGGATCTGCAGGTCCACGCCACCGGCCTCGGCCAGCGCCCTGTCGTACGCCTCGCAGGCGGCCAGGACGTCCTCGGCGGAGCCGTCCGGGCCCATGAACGCCTCGGGGGAGAGCCCGAGCGGCTCGACGACCTGGCGGAGCACGGTCGAGCGGTACGACTCCGGGTGCCCGGCCGGCAGCCCGACGTACTCGTCCAGCTGGGCGATCCGGGCCCGGGAGGCGTCCACGCCGCCGGCCTTGACCTGGGCGATCAGGGCGTCGTAGATCGGGATCGGAGTCGATCCGGTGGCCACGCCGAGCAGCGCGTCCGGCTTACGGCGCAGGAGGTCGGCGATGCCGTCCGCGATGAGTTCGCCGCCCGCCTTGGCGTCCTTGACGATGACAACTTCCACGCTGTGCCTGCCGATCTGGTGAGGGGCTGGTGAAGGGCCGTGTGGTATAGACCAATCCAAGGCCAAATCTAGCAGAGGAGAGGCCGTCTCCTCATGCCGTTCCACCCCACGGACGGCCACCGACTCCATCGTCGGCCGCCCCCGCCGCACCAGCCACTCGGAGCCCTCCTGCCCCCGTTCAGGCCAGCGAGCCGCCCGTGGCGTCGATCCAGTGGCCCGTCACCCAGCGCGCGTCCTCGGAGGCGAGGAAGGCCACCACGTCCGCTATCTCCGCCGGGGTGCCGACCCCGCCGAGCGCCGACATCGCCGCCGCCCCGGCCCAGGCCTGCTCGTCGCCCCGCAGCCAGTCCGCGTTGATGTCGGTGTCGATGATTCCCGGCGCCACCGCGTTGACCGTGATGCGCCGGGGGCCGAGGACCTTGGACAGGTCCCGGGTGAACACGTCGAGCGCGGCTTTCGACATCGAGTAGGCGATCAGGTCCGGCATGGCCGCCGTCTTGGTCAGGCCGGTCGAGATGTTGATGATCCGGCCGCCGTCCCGCAGTCGACCCGCGCCCAGCTGGGCGAGGAAGAACGGCGCCCTGGCGTTGACGGCGAAGACCCGGTCGTACTCCTCCTCGTCGAGTGTCGCGAACGGCTTCGACGCCGCGATCCCCGCGTTGTTCACCAGGATGTCCAGACCGCCCTCGCCGCCGACGGCCGCGTCGAACGACTCCCACAGGGCCGCCGCGTCCCCCGGCACCCCCAGCTCCTGGCCGAGCGCGAAGGCCTCGCCGCCGGCCTCCTCGATCGCCGCGACCGTCTCCTTGGCCGCCGTCTCATTGCTCCCGTAGTGCACCGCGACCCGCGCCCCCTCGCGGCCGAGCCGCTCGGCGATCCCCCGCCCGATGCCCCGGCTTCCGCCCGTGACCAGTGCCGTCTTCCCCGCGAGCACGCCCATGGCGACGCCCCCCTCACTTGTGTAGTGGTCGTTACGAAAAGACCGTACCCCACCTTTCGTATCGAGCGCTATAGAATTCACTCCATGGTGACGAGACAGCGCGGCCGCCCCCGCTCCTTCGACCGGCTCACGGCCCTCGAACAGGCCACGATGGCCTTCTGGGAGCACGGCTACGAGACGACCTCCGTCTCCGACCTCACGCGCGCCATGGGCATCAGCGCCCCCAGCCTCTATGCCGCCTTCGGCGACAAGAAGACCCTGTTCGAGGAGGTCGTCGAGGCATACGCCGGGTCCTACGGCGCCTACGGCGGCCGGGCCCTGGCGGAGGAGAGGAGTGCGCGCGAGGCCATCGGGCGCATGCTGCGCGAGGCCGCCACGCTCTTCACGGAACCGGGTCACCCCCGCGGCTGCCTGATGATCTCGGCGGCGACGAACTGCTCGACCCCCGAGGTCGAGGAGGCCCTCAGAGCGCGCCGGAACGAGAACCTGTCGACCTTCGAGGCCAGGATCCGCCGGGACGTCGAGTCGGGCGACCTGCCCCCCGACGTGGACGCCCGCGCGCTCGCCCGCTTCAGCGGCGCCGTCCTCCAGGGCCTGTCCCAGCAGGCCAGGGACGGCGCGACGGCGGAGGAGCTCACGGCCGTGGCCGAGACGGCGATGCGGGCCTGGCCGCCGGCCGCCGCAGAGGCCCCGGAAACACCCGAAAAGCCCCCGGAAACACCCGCGGGCCGCGGCGCCTGACGGGACCCTCAGCCCGCCCGGCACCGCAGCCCGGAGTTTCTCCGGCCGGGGGTGTGCGGTCCCTCGGCCGTTGTGGGAGGTCTCGACGCAGTCAGGGCAGAGAGCGTCGGGTACCTCGGTCCATCCTCCTGTGCGGGGAGGATGGAGGTCTATTGCATTCATTGTGGACTAGACCATTCTTGTCTGTCCATCCACAGGAACGCGGTGCTTCCTGGCCCATCCTCCAGCACGGAGCCGGATAGATCCAGGTTCACCGCCCCTTTATTCCGCGGGTACGCTCGCACCGTGCCCTCCATGAACGACCTCGTGCGCCAGCACACCGCCCTGAGCGACTCGGACCTCGAGTGGCTCCACCTGCTGGTGTCGGAGTGGCAGCTGCTCTCCGACCTCTCCTTCGCCGACCTCGTCCTCTGGGTCCCGACCCTCGACGGCACGCGGTACGTGTCCGTCGCCCAGATGCGGCCCAACACCGGCCCCACCTCCTACCAGGACGACATGGTCGGCCACCTCGTGCCGCGCGGGCGCCGCCCGCTGCTCGACGCCGCGCTCGACGAGGGCAGGATCGTCCGCGAGGGCGACCCGGAGTGGCGCGAGGAGGTCCCGGTACGGGTCGAGTCCATCCCCGTGCGCCGCGAGGGCCGGGTCCTCGGCGTCATCGCGCGCAACACCAACCTGCTCACCGTCCGCACCCCCTCCCGCCTGGAGCTCACCTACCTCCAGTCGGCGTCGGACCTGGCCCAGATGATCGCCGCCGGAACGTTCCCCTTCCCCGGCGAGCAGGTCGACATGGACTCCTCGCCCCGGGCCGGCGACGGCCTCGTGCGCCTGGACGCCGAGGGTGTCGTCCAGTACGCCTCGCCCAACGCCCTCTCCGCGTACCACCGGCTCGGCCTCGCCGCCGACCTCGTCGGTCAGCACCTCGGTCAGATCACCGCCGAACTGGCCCCCTCCCGCGGCCCGGTGGACGAGGCCCTGGTCACGCTGGCCTCCGGCTACGCGCCGCGCGAGTTCGAGGTCGAGGGCAACAGCGGGGTGATCCAGCTGCGGGCCATCCCGCTCAAGCCCAAGGGCACCCGCATCGGTTCGCTGGTCCTGCTCAGGGACGTCACCGAACTGCGTCGCCGCGAGCGCGAGTTGATCACCAAGGACGCCACCATCCGGGAGATCCACCACCGGGTGAAGAACAACCTCCAGACGGTGGCCGCCCTGTTGCGTCTCCAGGCCCGCCGGATGGATTCCGACCAGGGTCGCGAGGCGCTCAACGAGGCCGTCCGGCGCGTCGGTTCGATCGCCATCGTCCATGAGACGCTGTCCCAGAACCTGGACGAGCGGGTGGAGTTCGACGAGATCGCCGACCGGGTGATCGCGATGGTCGCCGAGATCTCCCCGGGCAAGGTCACCTGCCGGCGCAACGGCCGCTTCGGCATTCTCGACGCCCAGGTCGCGACCCCGCTCTCCATGGTCCTCACCGAAGTCCTGCAGAACGCGCTGGAGCACGCGTTCGCCCCGGGCGACGAGGGCGCCGTCGAGGTCACCGCCGTACGCGGCGAGCCGAGGGCGGACGCCCGGCTCCTGATCACGGTGCAGGACGACGGCCGCGGTCTGCCCGAGGGCTTCGACCCGCAGCGGGCCGGCAACCTCGGCCTCCAGATCGTACGGACCCTGGTGGAGGGGGAGTTGGGCGGTTCCTTCGACATGCTCCCCGGCGCGGAGCGCGGTACGAAGGTGGTTCTCGACATCCCCGTGCAGCCGCAGAAGTAGGACGCGACGGAGAACAGCAGCGAGCCCCGGACCGAAGGGAATCGGTCCGGGGCTCGAATGCTGTGGGTTACTGCTGCGCGCTGCGGCTCAAGGGCGGTGATTGCATACGCGATGTATGCGCCGTCGGCCTCAGGCTGTCGGTGGGCGTCAGGCGCTGGCGTTACGCGCCCGGTTGCGAGCGGCGCGGCGCTTCATCGCGCGGCGCTCGTCCTCGCTGAGGCCACCCCAGACGCCGGAGTCCTGGCCGGACTCGAGCGCCCACTGCAGGCACTGCTCCATGACGGGGCAGCGGCGGCAGACGGCCTTGGCTTCCTCGATCTGCAGCAGCGCAGGACCGGTGTTGCCGATGGGGAAGAACAGCTCGGGGTCTTCCTCACGACAAACGGCGTTGTGACGCCAGTCCATGGCTGCTACCTCTCTCAGTGTTTCGTGCGAGTTGCTTGTGAATGTGAACGCTTTCACGAATCCCCCCGCAAGGGAAGGGCCGACTGCCAGGTGAACTGGTGTGGTCCTTGTTACTGAGGAGGGGTTCTGGCTCTCAGTGGAGGCCGGTGTTGCGGGCCGTCCCGATCGCCAAGAAGAGACTCCCAAACCCCAGCAACGGATACAACCCCTTCCGGAAAGTTTTTTTTGATTCCTCGGTGTCGGCTAGGTCACAGCCGTACTTCGTAGGGGTGGATGCGCGCCTAAACGTTCGAGTGAAAGGACTTTGGGCCCTTCCACTCACACAATCACACGCAGTGCACGGCGTACGCCTGTGAACGCGACGCTCGTACGCAGTCCGAGGTGGTCTCCGTCCATCTGCAGGGGGAGGGGAACCTTCGAATGCAAGGTGAAGTCGGTCAGGTCGTGCAGAGTCGTCGCATGCTTGCCGCGCGGTCCCCGCTCGGGGGTCGAGGTGAGCAACTGAGTGGCGTAACGGGCCACCGCCGGAGTGGAGAGACGGCGCAGTCCGAGCACGTCGAGCGCGGTCTCGAAGGAAGCCTCCGGGGACGCGTACACCGGACGATTGCCCAGGTAGGTCCAGGGGGAGGTGTTGCAGATTATGGAGAGGACCAGGTCCTCGACCGGCTCGGAGCCGGGGCGCTCCAGGGTGATCGTGCCGTGCCGGCGGTTCGGTTCCTCCAGGAACTGGCGGAACACCTGGCGCAGATAGAGGGCGTGCGTGGACCGCTTCCCGCGCTCCCTCTGCTGTTCGACCCGGCCGATGACGCTGGCGTCGAAACCGAGCCCGGCGCAGAAAGTGAACCAGCGCGACGGCACCGATTCGTCCTCCGTACCCGGCGCCCCGGACGCCAGCCCGAGGCTCACCGTGCGTGTCCGGCGCTCACGCAGTGCGTCGAGCAGGGCGCCGGTCGCCTCCACCGCGTCGTTCGGCAGCCCGAGGGCGCGGGCGAACACGTTCGTCGACCCGCCGGGCACCACCGCGAGGCTGGGCAGCCGGTCGGGGTCGGGCCCGTCGTGCAGCAGTCCGTTGACGACCTCGTTCACCGTGCCGTCGCCGCCGAGGGCCACGACGAGGTCGATGTTGCCGGCGTCGGCGGCGCGCCGGCCCAGGTCCCGGGCATGCCCGCGGTACTCGGTCGTGACCGCCTCGAGCTTCATCTCGCTCGCGAGCGCGTGGATGAGCACGTCGCGGGTGCGGGCACTGGTGGTGGTGGCTGCCGGGTTGACCACGAGAAGTGCGCGCATGGGCGCCAGCGTACCTACCCGGCGGTACCGGGGCCCAGCCCAGGGCGACCCCGCAGAGCCTGCCGGGCCCCGGATACCCTGCCTTCCATGAGCAGTACGGAGCAGACCCCCCGCCCCGCCCGCCTCGCCGCCGCCGCGGCCGTGGCCGGCATCGAGGCCCTCGGGCTCGTCGCCGGGGGCGTCTACATGCTGGTGGACGCCCTGACCGGGAAGTCCGGCGACCTCACCGGTGCCATGACCGGCGCCGTGACGCTCGTCGCACTCGGGCTGATTCCGCTCGCCGCGGCCCGGGGCCTGTGGCTGCGCCGCTCCTGGAGCCGGGGCCCGGCCGTGATCACCCAGATCCTGGCGCTGCCGGTCGCCTGGCAGATGCTCCAGGCGAACAGCGCGATGATCCCGGCCGGTGTCGTCCTCGGCGTCCTGGCCGTCACCGGGCTCGTCCTCCTGGTGAACCCGGCCACGACCGAGGCGCTCGGCATCCGGCGCCCCGGTCAGGACACCGCGTAACCGGTCCTACTCCTCCACCAGCAGCTTCTCCCGCAGCTGCGCGAGCGTCCGGGCGAGCAGCCGGGAGACGTGCATCTGCGAGATGCCCACCTCCTGCGCGATCTGCGACTGGGTCATGTTCCCGAAGAACCGGAGCAGCAGAATCCGCTTCTCCCGGGGCGGCAGGTCCTCCAGGAGCGGCTTGAGCGACTCGCGGTACTCGACCCCCTCCAGGGCCTCGTCCTCCGCGCCCAGCGTGTCCGCCACCGCGGGGGACTCGTCGTCCGTGTCGGGAACGTCCAGGGAGAGCGTCGAGTAGGCGTTCGCCGACTCCAGACCCTCCAAGACCTCCTCCTCCGAGATCCCGAGCCGCTCGGCCAGCTCGTGGACCGTGGGTGAGCGGCCGTGCTGCTGGGACAGCTCCGCCGTCGCCGTGGTCAGCGAGAGCCGCAGCTCCTGGAGCCGGCGCGGAACCCGCACCGCCCACCCCTTGTCGCGGAAGTGGCGCTTGATCTCGCCGACCACCGTCGGGGTCGCGTACGTCGAGAACTCGACACCGCGCTCCGGGTCGAACCGGTCCACCGACTTGATCAGGCCGATGGTCGCCACCTGGGTCAGGTCGTCCAGCGGCTCGCCGCGGTTGCGGAAGCGCCGGGCCAGGTGCTCCACCAGCGGCAGGTGCATCCGCACCAGCCGGTTGCGCAGCTCCGCCTTCTCCGGGGAGCCCTCGGGCAGCTCACGCAGCGTGACGAAGAGAGCGCGGGCGGCGCTCCGGTCGTGCGGATCCGGGACGGTGGGGGCGACGTCCGGAGCCTCGTCGGCTCCTTCGCCGTCACGGTCACCGTCCTCGGCCTTGGCCGCTGAGGCCTCCGCCTCGGGCCCGGGCTCCTGCGCCGCCTCGGAGACCCCTGGTGCCCCCGGAACATCGTGGTGCTGCTCGTGCTCGCTCATCTGGTCCGCCTGCTCCGTAGCGACCTCGTGCGGCCGCGCCTGCTGCTCAGGGATGCCGGCCGTCGCGTCCCCGCTCCTCACGCCGGGCCTGGCCCCGCGCCGCGCTGTTTGTACAGGCTGATCGAGACCGTACGGTCGTCGGCCACCGACGATTCCACCTTCCCGGCCAGTGCCGACAGCACCGTCCAGGCGAAGGTGTCCCGCTCGGGCGCCCGGCCGTCGGTCGTCGGGGCGGAGACGGTCACGTCGAGGGAGTCGTCGACCAGCCGGAACACACAGCTGAGGACGGATCCGGGCACGGCCTGCTGGAGCAGGATGGCGCAGGCCTCGTCGACCGCGATCCGCAAGTCCTCGATCTCGTCGAGGGTGAAGTCCAAGCGCGCCGCGAGGCCGGCCGTGGCCGTACGCAGCACGGACAGATAGGCACCCGCAGCGGGCAGCCGGACTTCCACGAAGTCCTGGGTCCCGGGCTCGCCTGCGATCTGGGACACCCTCACCTCCAAGGTGGCACAAGCTCATTCGGGGCTCGGGGGGAGAGGCCCCGAACCGGGCGGTGCGCAGGGGGCTGCGCGGTCCGCCGTGACGCTATCGCGATCCGTCCCGCCGTGTCGCCGCGAGTTCCCAGCCCCTGTCGACCCCCCGCCATCGATCATCACCCATGGTAGGGCCATGGATGCGGATGGTGGTCGGGGGTCCGCCGGGGCCGGAAACGTGCGACCGGCGGAGGGGTGACGTACCCAACCGGAGAGCGGGCGAACCACCCGACGGCCGAATCGCCGGACGGTCGTACGGTCGGAGGATCGAACCGGTCCCGCAAAGGGGGTGAAGGGGGGCTTTTCGGCCGCCCCGGCCCGACCTCCGGAGCTCAGACGATCGAGCCGTCCACGAAGCACCAGCGCCAGGCCTCGCCCGGCTCGAACGTCCGCATCACCGGGTGCCCGGTCGAGCTGAAGTGCCCCGTCGCGTGCCGCCCCGCCGAGGAGTCGCAGCAGCCGACGTGGCCACACGTCAGGCAGAGGCGCAGTTGGACGGGGTGCGTGCCGTCCGCCAGACACTCGGGGCAGGTGTCGGCCGCCGGCGCCGGTTCGGGGCGCGGCATTTCGGCAACGTGCGGGCACTCACTCATGATGGCCAGGTTACGTGGCGGATCAGGACAGGGACGGGCATGAACGCACTGCAGCTGGTGGCACTGGTGGCGGCGAGCGCCGCCATCGCGGGACTCGCCCGCAGGACCCCGGTGCCCGCTCCGCTGCTCCTGGTCGCCGTGGGCCTCGTCGCCTCGTACGTCCCCGGGGTACCCGACTACACCCTCGACCCGCACATCGTGCTGCCGCTGATCCTGCCGCCCCTCCTCTACACGGCGGCGGTCGACTCCTCGTACCTCGATCTGCGGGCCAACATCCGGCCCGTCGCCCTGCTCTCCGTCGGGTACGTCCTCTTCGCCACCGTGGCGGTGGGCTGGCTCGCGTACGTCCTCGTGCCCGACCTCCCGCTGACCGCGGCGCTCGTGCTCGGCGCGGTCGTCGCCCCGCCGGACGCGGTCGCCGCCACCGCGATCGCCCGCAAGCTCGGCCTGCCCCACCGGATCACCACGATCCTCCAGGGCGAGTCCCTCGTGAACGACGCCACCGCCATCACCGCCTTCAAGGTCGCCCTCGCCGCGGCCGTCGGCGAGGGCGTGAGCTGGGCCGGCGGCATCGGGGAGTTCGCGCTCGCGGCGCTCGGCGGCATCGGCGTCGGCCTGGTCCTCATGGTTCCCATCCACTGGCTGCGCCGGTGCCTCGGTGACTCCCTCCTCCAGAACACGCTCTCCCTCCTCATCCCCTTCGTCGCCTACGCGGCGGCCGAGGAGGTCCATGCCTCAGGAGTCCTCGCCGTCGTCGTGGTCGGCCTCTTCCTCGGGCACCGGGCCTGGCAGGTCGACTTCGCGACCCGGCTCCAGGAGGAGGCCGTCTGGAAGATGGTCGCCTTCATCCTGGAATCCGCCGTCTTCGCCCTGATCGGTCTTCAGCTTCCGTACGTCGTCCAGGGCCTCGGGCGGTACGGCATCGGCGAGGCGATCTGGTACGCGGTCGGAGTGTTCGTCGCCGTGGTCGTCGTCCGGTTCGTCTGGGTCTACCCGGCGACCTTCCTGCCACGGTGGCTCTCCGCCGGCGTCAGGGAACGGGAACCCGGAGTCGACTGGAAGGCGCCGCTCGTCGTCGGCTGGGCCGGCATGCGCGGTGTGGTCTCCCTCGCCATCGCCTTCTCCATCCCCGTCGTCACCGACGGCGAGGAGTTCCCCGCCCGCAACCTCGTCCTCTTCCTCACCTTCACCACGGTCATCGGCACCCTGGTGGTCCAGGGCCTCACCCTGCCGCCCCTCATCCGGTTCCTGAAGCTCCCCGGGCGGGACAGGTACGCCGAGACCCTGGCCGAGGCGCAGGCCCAGAGTGAGGCCTCGCGGGCCGCCGAGGAACGCCTCGACGCGCTCCTCGCCGACGAGCGCAACGCGCTGCCACAGCCCCTCGCGGACCGGCTCCGCACGGTCCTGGAACGGCGGCGCAACGCGGTCTGGGAGCGCCTCGGGGCCGTCAACGAGGCCACCGGGGAGACAGCGGACGACACCTACCGGCGCCTCTCGCGCGAGATGATCGACGCCGAGCGGGAGGTCTTCGTGCGACTGCGCGACGCCCGCCGGATCGACGACGAGATGATGCGGACCCTGCTCCGCCGGCTCGACCTGGAGGAGGCCGCCGCCTTCCGCGAGGAGGCGGACGGCTGAGCAGCCGACCTCCGTCGGTTCGTTTCCCGGGACGTCACGGGCCGTCGGGAGCGCCCGTCACCACCGCCACGAGCCGGGTGCCCGCCGGGAACGCGCCCTCCTGCGCCAGGGTCGTGAGGCCGTGGAGCATTTTGGCCACATACAGTCGCTCGATGGCGAGTCCGTGCCGCGCCTCGAAGTCGCGTGCGAACGCCTCCAGAGCGGGGGACACGCGCGCGTACCCCCCGAGATGAAAACGCTCGTCCAGGGTCCAGTCGCCCCGGGGCCCGCCGAACGCCGCCTCCTGGAGGGCGCGGACCTCCGCGCCCAGGAAGCCGCCCTTGAGGACCGGGACGCCGAGCGCGCGCTGCCCGGGCGAGAGGCCGGCCGCCATGCCCGCGAGGGTGCCGCCCGTGCCGCAGGCGACGGCCACCGTGTCCGCCGCCCCGGCGAGCTCGCGGCCCAGCTCCACACACCCGCGGACGGCGAGTGTGTTGCTGCCGCCCTCCGGGACCACGTACGCGCCCGCGGGTGCCCGTTCCAGGAGCGCCGCCAGGACCGCGGGGTCGTTCTTCGCGCGGTACGTGGTCCGGTCCACGAACTCCAGACGCATGCCGTCGGCCGCGCACCGCGCGAGGGAGGGGTTGAGCGGGCGCCCCGCCAGCTCGTCGCCGCGGACGACGCCGACCGTGGGGAAGCCGAGCAGCCGCCCGGCGGCCGCCGTGGCCCGCAGGTGGTTGGAGTAAGCGCCGCCGAAGGTGAGCACGGGACGCCCGTCCGCCGCCGCCAGGTTGAGGGCGAGCTTGCGCCACTTGTTGCCCGGCAGGTCGGGGTGGATGAGGTCCTCGCGCTTGAGCAGCAGCGTGAGCCCGCGCCGGGCGAAGCGCTCGTCCTCCACCGGTTCCAGGGGCGAGGGGAGCCGGGGCCGCAGGTGGGAGAGGTCGAACGCGTTCACCCGGCCATTGTCCCGGCCACGCGCGCGCGGGGCGCGGCCGGTCCCGCGCCGGCGGCGGTCAGCGCAGCAGGTCGGCCACCCGGTCCCGCATCGAGGCCATCGTGAAGCCGCGCGGGTCGACCTTTCCGGGCTTCCACTCCCGGTGCCCGATGACCGAGCGGTGCGTCCAGCCGTGCACGCGGCACAGCGCGGCCGCCGCCTTCGCGATGGCCTCCAGCTGGACCTTGGGCCACGGGTCCTCGCCGTCCCCGAGGTTCTCGCACTCGAAGCCGTAGAAGTGCCGGTTGCCGTCCGTGGTGGCCTCGTTGTCCGGCGGCAGGCCCTGCTCGGCGATCACCGCCCGGAGCACCTCGTCGTCGCCGAGCCCGGCGTGGTTCGCGCGCCCGTAGCCGACGAGGTGCACCGTGCCGTCCTTGGCGATGACGCCGTGACAGAGCGGCCCCGGCAGGGCCTGGTAGCCGTCCCGGCAGATCCGGACGGTGTTCGCGGTGCCGCGGGTCACGGTGTGGTGGATCATCACGCCGTGCACCGGGCCCCAGGGGCCCTTGTGGTTGCGGTTGTGGGTGGACCAGTCGCCGACCTGGACGACCGTGAGGCCCTGGTCGCGCAGCGCGTCGAGGAACCTGCTCGCCGACATGGGTGTGGACATGACCGACTCCCTTCGGGGGACGGGGTGAGCTTCCGGAGTACCGGAGTCCGCTACTCCGCCGCCATCCCCTCGAACCGTGTGCGACTCGATCCGGACAGGGGCCGCCGGGGCGGGTGGGGCTCCGCTGTTCGGATGGAAATCGCGTGACATGCCCCGAAGATCGTCGAACAGTCCCACTCGAATGTGTAATGGCGTCGACACGCTCCGTGCTGAAAGGCTTGGTGTCGCAAGTCAGTCATACGAGAGGGAGTTCCATGTCCGTTGGTTCGGTTGGCGACGACGTACGCGCGGAGCAGCAGGCGCCGCAGCAGAGTCTCGGCACCGCCGCCGCGCGGAACCTCGCCACGACCACCAAGTCGGCACCGCAGATGCAGGAGATCACCTCACGGTGGCTGCTGCGGGCGCTGCCGTGGGTCCAGGTGCAGGGCGGTACGTACCGGGTGAACCGGAGGCTCAGCTACTCCGTCGGTGACGGCAAGGTCACCTTCGTCCAGACCGGAGAGCGCGTCGCGGTCATCCCCGCCGAACTCGGCGAACTCTCCGTCCTGCGCGGCTACGAGGACGAGGAGGCCCTGGCCGAGCTGGCGTCCCGCTGCCGCCAGCGGGAGTACGCGGCCGGCGAGGTGATCGCCGTCGCGGGCGAGCCGACCGACCGGGTCCACCTCCTCGCGCACGGCAGGATCGAGCAGGTCGGTGAGGGACCGTACGGCGACGAGGCCGTCCTCGGGGTCCTCGCCGACGGCGCCCACTTCGGCGACGTCGCCCTCGTCGACCCGGACGCCACCTGGGAGTGGAGCGCCCGCGCCGCCACGGCCTGTACGGTCCTCGAACTCACCCGGGACGACGTCCGCAACCTCGCGGAGCGGGCCGGTTCGCTCGCCGCCCACCTCGCGACCGTGGCGGCGCTGCCCCACCAGCGGACCAACAAGTACGGCGAGGCCGAGATCGACCTCTCCGCCGGTCACGTCGGCGAGGCCGTCGTCCCGCACACGTACGTCGACTACGACGCCTCGCCCCGCGAGTACGAGCTGAGCGTCGCCCAGACCGTGCTGAAGGTGCACAGCCGGGTAGCCGACCTCTACAACCAGCCGATGAACCAGACCGAGCAGCAGTTGCGGCTCACGGTCGAGGCGCTCCGCGAGCGCCAGGAGTACGAGCTCGTCAACAACAAGGAGTTCGGCCTCCTCTCCAACTGCGACTACGGGCAGCGGCTCCAGCCCCACGACGGCGCCCCCAGCCCCGACGACATGGACGAGCTGCTCTCCCGCCGCCGGGGCTCCAAGATGTTCCTCGCCCACCCGCGGGCCATCGCCGCCTTCGGCCGCGAGCTCAACAAGCGCGGCCTCGTGCCCGAGACGATCGACGTCAACGGCAACCGCATCCCGACCTGGCGCGGCGTTCCGATCTACCCGTGCAACAAGATCCCGGTCTCGGACGCCCGCACCACGTCGATCATCTGCATGCGTACCGGCGAGGCCGACCAGGGCGTGATCGGTCTGCACCAGACCGGCATCCCCGACGAGATCGAGCCCAGCCTCTCCGTCCGCTTCATGGGCATCGACGAGCAGGCGATCATCTCCTACCTCGTCACGGCCTACTACTCGGCGGCGATCCTCGTCCCGGACGCGCTCGGTGTCCTGGAGAACGTCGAGGTCAGCCGCTGGCGCTGAGCCGACGACGCGCCCGGGGGCGGGAACCGAACCCTCCCGCCCCCGGGCGTTCCCGGCTCGTCGCCGCAGCACCGACACGACTGCCACGGAGGGATACGAAGGAAGTGACCGTGACCATAGCCAGCGCGGATGCCGTCGCCGACGGCCAGGGGGCCGTGGTGCTCCTGGAGCGGACGCGCACCGCTGTCGATCCACAACTGCGCTCGACCGTCGAGACCCTGCCGGGTTCCATGCGGCGGGTCGCGATGTACCACTTCGGCTGGGAGCACGCCGACGGCAGCCCGGCCGCCGAGCAGGCGGGCAAGGCGATCAGGCCCGCCCTCGTCCTCGCGGCGGCCCGTGCGCTGGGCGCCGAGGAGGCCGGGGCCGTGAAGGCCGCGGCGGCGGTGGAGCTGGCGCACAACTTCACCCTGCTCCACGACGACATCGTCGACGAGGACGTGACCCGCAGACACCGGCCCACCGCCTGGACGGTCTTCGGGATCCCGGACGCGCTGATCGCCGGCGACGCGATGTGCGCGCTCGCCCTGCGGATGCTCGCCGAGGACCCGCATCCCGTCTCGGCGGCGGCCTCCGCGCGCCTGGCGGCCTGCATCATCGAGCTGTGCGCCGGGCAGCAGGCGGACTGCGCCTTCGAGGGGCGCGGCCCCCGCGAGGTCTCCCTCGACGAGTGCGTGGCCATGGCCACCGCCAAGACCGGCGCCCTGCTGGGCTGTTCCTGCGCCCTCGGCGCGCTCTACGCGGGCGCGGGAGAGGAGGAGGTCGCGGCGATGGACGCGTTCGGCCGGGAGGCAGGCCTCGCCTTCCAGCTGATCGACGACCTCATCGGGATCTGGGGCGACCCCGACCGGACGGGCAAGCCGGCCGGAGCCGATCTCGTCGCCCGCAAGAAGTCGCTGCCGGTCGTGGCGGCGCTCGCGTCGGGTACCCCGGCGGGCGAGGAGCTGGCCGAGCTGTACGCGCTTCCGGCGCTCGACGCGGCGGCGGTTCGGGCGGCGGCGGACGCGGTCGAGCGGGCCGGCGGGCGCGACTGGGCCCAGGCCCAGGCGGCCGAGCGCATGGGCCGTGCCGTCGAGCACCTGGCACAGGCGGTTCCCGACCTGGCGGCGGCGGGCGACCTGCTCGCCCTCGCGGAGTTCGTCACGCGGCGCTCGCGCTGAGGCCGAAGGCCGTCACCCGGCGTCCGTGCTGACGGCCCCCGGTCTCACCGCTCGGGCACGAGGCGGTGGACCACCGTCTCGATCAGCTCGTCCAGGTCCCGGTCGCCGTGCAGGCCGGGCACGGTGAAGTGGTCGAACAGCAGCCCGGTCAGGGCGAAGTAGAGCAGCCGGACCGTGTCCGCGTCCCCCGGCATTCCGGAGTCGAGGTGCAGCCGGACGTTCTCGTCCAGGTCGGCGCGGAGCACCTTGGTGAGCTGGGTCCGCAGCTCCGGGCGGCGTGCGGCTTCGAGCCGCAGCTCGAAGAGGCCGAGGTAGCAGGTGCGTTCGGCCGCGAGCCGCCGGGCGAGCTGCCTCATCAGCTCGACGACCAGGGGGCGGCTCGGCGGCGGCAGCAGGGCGGTGTCGATGACGCCGGGCTCCGGGGTGAGCCGTACGAAGATCCGGTCGGCGACCTGCGAGAGCACCTGGTCGCGGTCACGGAAGTAGTTGGACGAGGTGCCCGTGGGGACCGCCGCCCGGGCGTCGACCGCCCGGAAGGTCAGCCCGCGGGCGCCTTCGTCCGCCAGGACCTCGATCGCGGCGTCGAGCAGTGCCGTACGCCGCTCCGGATTTCTCGCCATGTCGATCTCTTTCGGAAGAGGGCTTGCGTAACCACTACAAGTGAAGCACTATAGCCGTCGTGGTTGCGGCAGCGGCCACGTTCCCACTGGAAGAGGACCGGCTTGCGCAAGCTCACGTACTACATCGCCTGCACCATCGACGGATTCATCGGTGACCCCGACGGCGATGCCAGCTCCATGTTCAAGTACACGGAGGGCTCGTACGCGGCGACCATGGCCGCCGAGTACCCCGAGACCTTCCCGACGCACGCCCGGGAGATCCTCGGGGTCGAAGGCGAGAACAGGCACTTCGACACGGTCGTCCAGGGGGTGGCGTCGTACCGGCTCGCCCTGGACATCGGCATCACCAGCCCGTACAACCACCTCCGCGAGTTCGTCGCCACGCGCTCGCTCACGGAGTCGCCCCACCCGAACGTCGAGCTGATCGCCGACGACCTCGTCGGCCGCATCCGCGAGCTCAAGGCCGAGGACAGCCCCCTGGACGTCTGGCTCTGCGGCGGCTCCACCATCGCGGGTGAGCTCATCGACGAGATCGACGAGCTGATCATCAAGACGTATCCGCAGGTCTACGGCTCCGGCATGCCGATGTTCGGCGCCGGCTTCGAGCCCCGCGACTTCGAGCTCGGCGCGGTGCGCACCTTCGACAACGGCGTGCTCGTCCGTACGTACACCCGGAAGCGGTAGCCGTACGCCGGCGGGAAGCGCTCCCGTGCGGGGCGTCCTACCCTGGACGTATGGGTGACGAGGCGCATCACACGACGCGGGACCCCCTGGGCGAGCACAAGTGCCCGGCCTGCGGTCGTCCGCTTGCCATGCTGGCCACCCGGCACAAGGTCCTCGGGGCCTGGGTGCCGGAGTGGGAAGTGCAGCCCTGCCGCAACCCCGACTGCCCGCTCCACGAGAGCGCGGAAGCCTCGAGCGCGCACGTGACCGGCAAGAACGACGAGATCGGGAGAAGTCCGGCCTCTGGGTGACCGGACGCGCGCCGGAGCCGGTCATACCGCTACAGTCCGCGCATGTCATCGGAGTCGACAGAAGTCTGGACCGGCTGGTACCGGGACCGCAGCGGCGCGGAAGCGATCGTCATCACGGCCGACGGGCGGCACGTCGCCACCCGGATCAGGGGGATCGAGTACACGGGCGAGAGCTTCGCCGCGCTCAGCGCGGCCGACGAGGGCGGGCAGGCCCTCACCGGCTGCGTCCTGGAGTGGGACCTCCCGCTCCCGGTCGTCGTGGACGGCGCCACCCAGCCGGCCACGTTGGGCTGCCTCCTGACGCTCGGCGAGCGCGCGGACCTCAGCCTGACGCTGCACTACGGGGGCGCCGCCTTCGAATCGTGCGTCGCCGGAGGTGACTTCGACGGGGCTCTTGAGCGGGTCCGGCGGCAGCTCCCGCCGGGCGCGGACTTCGCCCGCCGCCTGCTCCAGACGGCCTGAGAACGAGGACGGCGGCGCCCCGAGGGGGCGCCGCCGCCGTGTTTCCCGGGCCGGCCGCCCGGCTCCGACGGCCGCCCGGCTCCGGAGACCGCTCGGGCTCCGGCCGCTCGTCAGCTCTTGAAGGCGGACGCGAGACCGTAGCGCCACAGCTGGTCGACGCGGGAACGCTCCTGGGTGTTCGGCTGGGCGTTCTGGCAGGACGTACCGGGTCCGCCGCCCGACATCAGCTCGCTGCACGGACCGCTGTAGTGGTCCGGGAGCCCCAGGACGTGCCCGGTCTCGTGGGCGGTCACCCGGGTGGAGTTGTACTGCTGGTTCTGCCGGTAGTCGAGGAAGATGTAGCCGCTGCCGTGACCGTCGGTGCTCGCGTACGAGCCACGGGAGTCGTTGCCCTCGTAGTAGCGGAAGTCGGGGTTGCTGCCCTCGACGAGCCGGACGTTCACCACCGAGCTGTTCCATATCTGGGTGGAGCGGGCGATCTGGGTGCGGAAGGTCGGCGCGTTGGCGGCGCTGTAGACGACGGTGACGGCCAGCGCGCCGGGGTTGGCGGCCCGCTTCTTCGCGACCGACTTCACGACGGCCTCGAAGAAGGCCTGATTGGCCTTGGCCTCCTCGGCCGAACCGGCGTACGCCACGGCGGCGCCGGCCTGGCGGTCGGCGCTCACGGCCGCCGCCGGCGCCGTACCGAGCGAGACGGCGAGACCGAGACCGAGGGTGGCGGTCAGGACGGAGGTGAGGACCTTGGGGTGACGCATGGGGGGCTCCTCCTCTAGGGGACTGGAGAGAGTCTCGGGGGAGGCGGGGCGCGCGGGGATGATGCCAACCGCCGATAACCCCACGACATCACCGCAGTGACCTGCCCCAACTGCCTTGCAATCAAAGGCGATTGACGTGTTCCTGACGTCTGGTGCGACCCGGGGGGCCGCCCTACCCTCGGGGCATGGAGCTGGAGGTCAGACACCTGCGCGTGCTCTGCGCCATCGCGGACACGGGCAGCCTGCACAAGGCGGCGCGTCAACTGGGCATGAGCCAGCCCTCGCTGACCACCCAGCTGCGCCGCATCGAGAACTCCCTGGGCGCCGAGCTCTTCTCCCGCGGCCGCACCGGCTGCCGCCCCACCCCGCTCGGCCGCTCGCTGCTCAGCCGGGCCCGCCCGCTCGTCGCCGACATGGCCGCACTCGTCACCGAGACCCGCGCCGCGGCCGCCCGCACCGAAGGACCAGGGCTCCGCGTCGGCTCCACCGCGAGCCGGGCCCTCCCCGGCTGGCTCCGCCGGCTCCGCCAGCGGCTGCCCGGCACCGACATCGCCCTCCGGATGGACGTCTCCGCGAACGCGCTGCTGCGCGCCGTCGCCGCGGGCCGGCTCGACGTGGCCTTCGTGCACGAGGTGGAGGGCTGCCCCTTACGGGTCCCCGAAGGCCTGGAGCGACGGGTCCTGGTCGCCCGCGAACCGCAGTTCGTCTCGATGGCCCGCGACCACCCGGCCGCCGGCAGGCCCGTGGTCGACCTCGCCGAACTGGCCGGTGACCACTGGATGGTCGACCCGACCGTGGACGGCGAATGGGACGGACTCCGCCGCGTCCTGGCCGCCGCCGGCATCGACCCGCCCCTGCTGCACGGCGACTACCACACGGCCGCCTCCCTCATCGTCCTCGGCGAGGCCGTGGCGCCCTGCCAGCCCACCTCGGTCCCGCGCGAGGACATGGCCGTCCGCCCCCTGCGCGGCGACCCCCTGGCGGTCCGGCTCCTCCTGTACGCGCGGCCCGGAGCGCCCCTGGACACCCTGTACGCGGAACTCGCCACGGCCTACCGGGAGGTGGCCCTGAGGGCGGCCCCGTACCGGGAGTGGCTCCACCGCCAGGGGACGGCGGCGGCGCTGTCGGTGGGACCGTGCATGATGACGGCATGAACGCACGCGAGGACGGCACGGGCCGGACGAGGGCAGGGGACGAGCCGAGGAGCGCCGCCCCGTCAGTGGTACGTCACGCGCGCCCCGGGGACATGACCCGGATCGTCGAACTCATCGCCGAGCACGCGGCGTACGAGAAGGCGTCACCCCCGGCCCCGGGCCTCGCGGACCGCCTGAGCCGCCTCCTCTTCGGCCCCGGGCAGCCCCGCCTCCGCTGCCTCGTCGCGGCCCTCCCCGACGGCACCCTGGCGGGCTACGCCACCTGCGCCCCGGAACTCTCCACCTGGGACGGCACGGAGTACCTCCACATGGACTGCCTCTACCTCACGGAGACCTCCCGCGGCCACGGCCTGGGCCCCCTCCTGATGGCCGCGGTCACGGCCGAGGCCCGCGCCCTGGGCCTCTCCGAGATCCAGTGGCAGACCCCGGCGTGGAACGAGAACGCGATCCGCTTCTACGACCGCCTCGGCGCCACCTCCAAGGAGAAGCGCCGCTACACCCTCCCCGTGGACCCGGTCACCGCCCTCTGACCGCGTTCCGGGCCGCAGTCGGGGCGCCCGCAGTACGGTGGATCCGCGCAGGCGGTGCTTCTGCGTGAACGACTCCTGTACAAGGCCGTCCGTGCGTGCTGCCCGCTGCCGACCCTCCGGAGTTGCCGACATGACCGAGATGTCCGCCGCCCACGACGCCGCCGCCACCGACCGGGCCCGCCTGGCGGGGAGCGCGTACGACGGAGACCGGGACCTTGCGGCCCGGCAGTCGCTCTACCTCTGGCAGACGCCCCGGTACGACCTCCCCGGCCTCGTCACCGAGCGGCTGGGCGACGTACGCGGCCGGGTCGTCGACATCGGCTGCGGCAACGGCACGTTCGTCCAGCGGCTGCGCCAGGACCGTCCGGACCTGTCCCTGCTCGGCCTCGACATCGCCCCCGGCATCCTCGCGCATGTCCCGGGGCCGGTCGCCGTTGCGGACGCCACGAGCCTGCCGCTGGCGGCGGGGAGCGTCGACGGCGCGCTCGCACTCCACATGCTCTACCACGTGCCCGACATCCCCCAGGCGGTCAGGGAGCTGGCGCGGGTCGTGACCCGGGAGGGGGTGGTCATCGCCTCCACCAACAGCGACCGCGACAAGGCCGAGCTCGACGAGCTGTGGCGGCTGGCCGCCGGCGACGTCCTCGGCGTCGACCGCGGCCCGGCACGGATCGCACTCGGTTCCCGCTTCGCCCTGGAGAGGGCTCCGGCCGTCCTCGGCGAGGAGTTCGGCCGCGTGGAGGTCGTCGAACTGCCCGCGACCGTCACGGTCCGCGACCCCGAACCCGTCATCGCCCACATGGCCTCGTACCGCGCCTGGGCGGACCAGCAGGACGCCCCCTTCGACGCGACCATCGACCGGGCCCGCGTCCTTGTGGCCGCACACATCTCCCGGCACGGGGCCTTCGAGATCACCTGCCGCGCGGGCATCCTCGTCTGCCGTCCGTGACCGGCCCGAAAAGGCCGACGGCCCGCCCGGGTGACCGGGCGGGCCGTCGTGTCCACCGGGGACGAGAAGGTCAGGCCTTCTTCGTCTCCCAGAAGATGCGGTCGATCTCGGCGATGAGTTCCAGCGCCTTCTCGCCCGTCTTCGGGTCGGTCGACGCCTTGGCGGCCGAGAGGGCCTTCAGGGTGTCGTTGACCAGCTGGTTGAGCTCGGGGTACTTCTCGAAGTGCGGGGCCTTGAAGTAGTCGCTCCAGAGCACCGACACGTGGTGCTTGGCGAGCTCCGCGCGCTGCTCCTTGATGACCGTGGCGCGGGCGCGGAAGTGCGCGTCCTCGTTCGCCAGGTACTTCTCCTGGACAGCCTTGACCGACTCGGCCTCGATGCGGGCCTGGGCGGGGTCGTACACGCCGCACGGGAGGTCGCAGTGGGCGCTGACCTTCACCTTGGGGGCAAACAGGCGGGAGAGCATTGTGCCGTCCTTCCTCGTGATCGTCTTCTCAGGTGGGACATTACTCGGTGAGAAGGGCGATTTCGCGGGCGCCCCCTGGGGCTTAGGTCAAAAGTCCAGGGTCACCATGGGACTCGTGTACGAGTGGACGAGCGGACGCGCGAGCGGACCGGGAGCGGATCGGGAGGTGCCGGATGAGGGGACCGGGGTCGGAGCGGGTGGCGGAGGCCGGGGCTCCGTTCGGGATCGCCGAGGTGACGGGGGTGTCGATGGTGCCCACGCTGCTGCACGGCGATCAGCTGCTGGTGCACTACGGGGCGCGGCTGCGCGCCGGCTGCGTGGCCGTGCTGCGGCATCCGCTCCAGCAGGATCTGCTCATCGTGAAGCGGCTGATCGAGCGACGCGACGGCGGCTGGTGGGTGCTGGGGGACAACCCCGACGCCGAGGGTGACAGCCGGGTCTTCGGAGCCGTACCGCCCGAGCTGGTTCTCGGGCGGGTGCGGGCGCGCTACCGGCCGGTGACGCCGGGGCGTCAGCGGTCGGCCGGTGTGGTGCTCTCCTGGCTGCTCTCGGCGGTCAGGCCCGTGTCGTCCGGCCGGTCGGCCTCCAGGCGTTTGCGGGCCCGGTAGGCGGCCACGTTGGCACGGGTCGCGCAGCGGTCCGAGCAATAGCGGCGGGAGCGGTTGGTGGAGGTGTCCAGGTAGGCGTTGCGGCAGGGCGGGGCCTGGCACAGACCGAGCCGGTCGGCACCGAACTCCGTCAGGTGAAAGGCGAGGCCCATCGCCGCGATGGCCGCGTATCCCGCGGTCGCGTTCGACGGGTGGTCGGCGAGGTGCATGTGCCACCGCGGCCGGCCGTCCTCGTCGAGGGTGTCGTGGCCGGAGATCTGGGGGCTGACCGGGTACTCCAGGAGCAGGGAGTTCAGCAGGTCCACCGCGCCCGTGTGGTCGCCCTCGTCGGCCGCGGTGAAGACCGCCCGCAGCCGGGCCCGGACCGCGCGGAAGCGGGTCACGTCGGAGTCGGTGGCCCGGCGGGCCATCTGGGTGGCGGGCCCGAAGAGTTCGCGGATGACCTCGACGGAGGTGAGGGCGTCCTTGTTGCGGACCGGCTCCTCGGTGTTGACCAGACGCACGGCGTAATCCGAGTAATAGGCCAGTTCCACTTGTAGTCCTTACTCTGGCGGTCTAGTGTCTTGGTCGGAAGGGGTAACGACTGTTTCCCCTGTCAGGGTATTACGCGAGGGGGAGGATCGGCGATGACCGGGACCGACTGGGCGGGCTGGCAGCAGAGCTGGGACCGTCAGCAGGAGTGGTACATGCCGGACCGTGAGGAGCGGTTCCGGGTGATGCTCGACATGGTCGAGGCCGTGGTGGGGCCGAAGCCCCGCATCCTCGACCTCGCGTGCGGTACGGGAAGTATCACGGATCGCGTCCTCAAGAGGTTCCCCGAGGCGAGAAGCGTCGGCGTCGACCTCGACCCCGCCCTGCTCGCCATCGCCGAGGGGTACTTCGCCGGCGACGAGCGCGTGACCTTCGTGACCGCCGACCTCAAGGACCCCGCCTGGCCCGCGCGGCTGCCCCACGGCTCGTACGACGCCGTCCTCACCGCCACGGCCCTCCACTGGCTCCACAGCGGGCCCCTGACCGCCCTCTACGGTCAGCTCGCCGGTCTCGTCCGGGACGGTGGCGTCTTCATGAACGCCGACCACATGATCGACGGGACCACGCCCCGTATCAACGCCGCCGAGCGCGCCCAGCGGCACGCCCGCATGGACCTGGAGAAGGCCGCCGGGGTCCTCGACTGGGCCGACTGGTGGGCCCTCGCCGCCAAGGACCCCGTCCTCGCCGAACCCACCGCCCGCCGCTTCGAGATCTACGGCGAGCACGCCGACGGCGACATGCCCTCCCCGGCCTGGCACGCCGACACCCTCCGCGCCGCCGGCTTCGGTGAGGCCAGGGCCGTCTGGGCCTCGCCCTCCGACACCCTCCTCCTCGCCGTGAAGTAGACAGGACGGGCGAGAACAGGCGAGAGGGGCGGTACGGGCCACCCGTACCGCCCCTCTCCTGTGTCGTGCGCCTACAGCACCTTCGACAGGAACGCCTTCGTCCGGTCGTGCTGCGGGTTGCCCAGGACGTCCCGCGGGTTGCCGGACTCGACCACCACGCCGCCGTCCATGAAGACCAGCGAATCGCCCACCTCGCGGGCGAAGCCCATCTCGTGGGTGACGACGATCATCGTCATGCCCGACTCGGCGAGGTCCCGCATGACGTCGAGGACGTCACCGACCAGCTCCGGGTCGAGCGCCGAGGTCGGCTCGTCGAAGAGCATCAGCTTCGGCTCCATCGCCAGCGCGCGGGCGATGGCGACGCGCTGCTGCTGGCCGCCGGAGAGCTGCGACGGGTAGTTGCCCATCTTGTCCCGCAGGCCGACCCGGTCGAGCAGACGCTCGGCGCGCTCCCGCGCCACCGCCTTGGACTCGCCCTTGACCTGGATCGGGGCCTCCATGACGTTGCCCAGGGCCGTCATGTGCGGGAAGAGGTTGAAGCGCTGGAAGACCATGCCGATGTCACGGCGCTGGACCGCGACCTCGCTGTCCTTCAGCTCGTAGAGCTTGTCGCCCTTCTGCCGGTAGCCGACCAGGTGGCCGTCGACCGACAGCCGGCCGCCGTCGATCCGCTCCAGGTGGTTGATGCAGCGGAGGAAGGTCGACTTGCCGGAGCCGGAGGGGCCGACGAGGCAGAAGACCTCGCCGTTCTGCACCTCCAGGTCGATGCCGCGGAGGATGTGGGCGGCGCCGTAGGACTTGTGGACGCCCTCCGCCTTGACCATGGGCTGACCGGTCATGCCGATGCCTCCGGGGAACGCTTGAACGTGGTGAGGTTCGCCTTGATCCGCTGGAGCGGGGTGGGCGGCAGGTTACGGGTCGAACCGCGGGCGAAACGGCGCTCCAGGTAGTACTGGCCGACGCTGAAGACGCTGGTCAGCGCGAGGTACCAGATGGAGGCGACGAAGAGCATCTCCATCACGGCACCGGCCGTGTTGCCGATGTTCGACGAGGCCCGCAGCAACTCGGTGTACTGCACGGCCGAGACCAGCGACGAGGTCTTCAGCATGTTGATGAACTCGTTGCCCGTCGGCGGCACGATCACCCGCATGGCCTGCGGAAGGACGATGCGACCCATGGTCTTGGTCTGGGACATGCCGAGCGCGTGCGCCGCCTCGGTCTGGCCCTCGTCGACCGACTGGATGCCCGCGCGGACGATCTCCGCCATGTAGGCGCCCTCGTTGAGGCCGAGGCCGAGCAGCGCCACCATGAACGGCGTCATGACGTCCACGGTCTCGTTCTTGTAGATCGGCCCGAGGTCGATGTACTGGAAGATCAGCGACAGGTTGAACCAGACAAGGAGCTGGACGTAGACCGGTGTGCCGCGGAAGAACCAGATGTAGAGCCAGGCGACCGCGCCTGTCACCGGGTTCTTGGACAGGCGCATCACCGCGAAGACGATGCCCAGGACCAGGCCCAGGGCCATCGAGGCGACGCTGATGATGATCGTGTTCCACAGGCCGCTGATGACCGAGGGGTCGAACACCTTGTCCCACACCGTGTCCCAGAGGATGTTGCCCTGGGAGAAGGCGAAGACGAGCCAGCCGAGCAGTGCGACGACCACGACGGCGCTGATCCAGCGCCCGTAGTGCCGCACGGGGATGGCCTTGATCGCCTCGTACGGATTGCCCGAGGCGCCGGACCCGGCCGGAGCGGCGGCCGGGTCCTTGCTGATCTTGTCAGTCACGACGACTGCCCTTCAGTGGAGCGGGGAGGTTCTGCCGGCGTCGGGGAGGTCACTTGCCGGCGTTGATGGTGGCCGACTTGACGGCGCTGCCCTCGACGTTCCACTTCTTCAGAGCCTCGGCGTACGTGCCGTCCTTGATGATCGCGTCGAGCGCTTCCTTGACGGCGTCGCGCAGCTGGGTGTTCTCCTTCGAGACGCCGATGCCGAAGAGGCCGACGTCGCTCTGGCTGCCGACGACCTCGAAGTCGTTGCCGCCGCCCGAGGTCTTCGCGATGTACGCGGCCACCGGGTAGTCGTTCAGGTCGGCCACGGCGCCGCCGGCCTTGACGCGGGTCTGTGCCTCGGCGTCGGTGTCGAACGCCTGGATCGTCAGCTTGTCGGCGCCGCACTTCGTGGCCTGGGCCTTGAAGGTGTCCTCGTAGATCGTGCCGCGCTGGACGGCCACGGTCTTGCCGCACAGGTCGTCGAGGGAGTTGATGCCCTGCGGGTTGCCCTTCTTGACCAGCAGGGAGACGCCGGAGCTGAAGTAGTCGACGAAGTCGATGCCCTTGCCGATCTTCTTCCCGCTGTCGTCCAGGCCCTCCTGGCGCTTCTTGTTGTCCGTCATCGAGGACATGATCAGGTCCTGGCGGCCGGTGTAGATCGAGGTGATCAGGCCGTCGAAGGTGCCGGACGTGAACTTGAACTCGACGCCGAGCTGCTTGCTCAGGGCCGCGGCGATGTCGGGGTCGACACCGACGATCTTGCCGCCCTCGGTGAACTCCATCGGAGCGTACGAGGCGTCGGTGCCGACCTTGATGACACCGGCCTTCTGGATGTCGGCGGGGAGCTTCGAGAAGAGCGGCGCGGCGTTGGTCGACGGCGAGCCGCCTTCCTTCGTCGGGGTCGCGGAGCCGCCCTCGGTCTGGTCACCGCAGGCGGTCAGCAGCACGGAGCCGGCGACCGCGATGGCGGCGACCGCGGCAAGACGGGAGGTGCGGGTCTTGGCGGTCGTACGGCGCGTGGTGCGTGCGGTCATGATCGGGTTCCTCCGGCGTGTGAGGGAGTTGCCAGGCGGCCACGTACATCTCTTCGAGTGTCGTGACCTCGTGTGATTACGGCATCTTGCCATTCGGACCGCCTCAAACCGACGGCCACGGATGTCAAAATCGGGTAACGGGTGACGGCCGAATGCCGACAGGCCGGTACATCCGGGCCGGATCATCTTCTGAATCCCTTCCCCACCGCCGGAAAATCTCCTGTTGATCTCGCCATTCGGACGAGGGGAACGCGGCCAATCGGGTGGGGACGATATCTATCGGGACATGGGGTGACGTGTCGCTCTCCGTCCGTGTCCGGATGCACTCGGTATGAGTCGCGTCACCGAGGCGTTATGGACTCGTCTGCGGTGCCGTCCGTCCGGTAAGAAGGATCCTTACACCCCTCATCCGGGGCTCAGGGCGCGTTGTGCGGCGCGCCCGCGCGGCTGCCAGACACGGCGGGCGCGGTGCCTCCCCACCCCTCCTCAACCGGGAGTGGACCACCCTCAAATGAAGAAGACTTAAGGGGTCAACCCAATGGCAGCGGAGATCGTCAATCCTCGCAATGACAGCGGTACGGAAGGAGCTCCCGAGGAGCTCTTCGATCCTGTCTTCGCCCTCCACAGGGGCGGCAAGATGGCCGTGCAGGCCACCGTCCCCCTGCGGGACAAGGACGACCTGTCCCTCGCGTACACGCCCGGCGTCGCCAAGGTGTGCACCGCGATCGCCGAGCAGCCCGAGCTGGTCAACGACTACACCTGGAAGTCCCAGGTCGTCGCGGTCGTGACCGACGGTACGGCAGTGCTCGGCCTCGGCGACATCGGCCCGGAGGCCTCCCTCCCGGTCATGGAGGGGAAGGCCATCCTCTTCAAGCAGTTCGGCGGCGTGGACGCGGTCCCGATCGCCCTCGCCACCACCGACACCGACGAGATCGTCGAGACCGTCGTCCGGCTCGCCCCGTCCTTCGGTGGCGTGAACCTGGAGGACATCTCGGCGCCGAGGTGCTTCGAGATCGAGCGCAAGCTCCAGGAGCGCCTCGACATCCCCGTCTTCCACGACGACCAGCACGGCACCGCGATCGTCACCCTCGCCGCCCTCCGTAACGCGGCGAAGCTGACCGGCCGGACCCTCGGCGAGCTGCGCGCGGTCATCTCCGGCGCGGGTGCGGCCGGCGTCGCCATCGCGAAGTTCCTCCTGGAGGCGGGCCTCGGAGACGTCGCCGTCGCCGACCGCAAGGGCATCGTCAGCCGCGACCGCGAGGACCTCACGGACGTCAAGCGCGAGATCGCCGAGCTCACCAACAAGGCCGGTCTCTCCGGCTCCCTGGAGAGCGCCCTGGCCGGCGCGGACGTGTTCATCGGCGTCTCAGGCGGTACGGTCCCCGAGGCCGCCGTCGCGGCCATGGCTCCGAACGCGTTCGTGTTCGCCATGGCCAACCCGAACCCCGAGGTCCACCCCGACGTCGCGCACAAGTACGCGGCCGTCGTGGCGACCGGCCGCTCGGACTACCCGAACCAGATCAACAACGTGCTCGCGTTCCCCGGCATCTTCGCCGGTGCGCTCCAGGTCCGGGCCTCCCGGATCACCGAGGGCATGAAGATCGCCGCGGCCAACGCGATCGCGGACGTGGTGAAGGACCAACTCGCCGCCGACTGCGTCATCCCGTCGCCGTTCGACGAGCGGGTCGCCCCGGCCGTCGCGGCCGCGGTCGCCGCCGCCGCCCGTGCCGAGGGCGTCGCCCGCCGCTGACGCGCGCACCTGGCGTCGTGCCCACGGGTACGCGTGTCGTGCCCACGGGTACGCGAAGGGCCCCGTTCCGTACGCCGGGACGGGGCCCTTCCGTGTGGGCGACACGGGTCACACCGGGGTGTGGTTCCCCTCGCCGTCCGCCGCGGCCTAGGGTCGGGGCCATGTTCGCTGCCTACGCTGCCCGAATCGACCGCGACCAGCCCCTGAACGGCCTCGAATTGGGCGAACGCCCCGAACCGGTTGCGCGGCCCGGCTGGACCACCGTCACCGTCAAGGCCGCCTCGCTCAACCACCACGACCTGTGGTCGCTGCGCGGGGTCGGGCTGCCCGAGGAGAAGCTGCCGATGATCCTCGGCTGCGATGCCGCCGGCATCGACGAGGACGGCAACGAGGTCGTCCTGCACTCCGTGATCGGCCAGACGGGACACGGCGTCGGGCCGGACGAGCCCCGGTCCATCCTCACCGAGCGCTACCAGGGCACCTTCGCCGAGCGGGTGAGCGTGCCCCGCTGGAACGTGCTGCCCAAGCCGAAGGAGCTCTCCTTCGAGGAGGCCGCCTGCCTGCCCACCGCCTGGCTGACCGCCTACCGGATGCTCTTCACCAACGCCGGGGTAAGGCCCGGGGACTCGGTGCTCGTGCAGGGCGCGGGCGGCGGTGTCGCCACCGCCGCCATCGCTCTCGGCAAGGCGGCCGGCCTCCGGGTCTTCGCCACCAGCCGCGACGAGGCCAAGCGCAAGCGGGCCGTGGAGCTGGGTGCCGTCGAGGCCTTCGAGCCGGGCGCCCGGCTCCCGCAGCGGGTGGACGCGGTCATCGAGACCGTCGGCGCCGCCACCTGGTCCCACTCGGTCAAGTCGCTGCGGCCGGGCGGCACGCTCGTCATCTCGGGTGCCACGAGCGGCGACCGGCCCGCACACGCCGAGCTGACCCGGATCTTCTTCCTGGAGCTCAAGGTCGTCGGCTCGACGATGGGCTCCAAGGACGAACTGGAGGACCTGCTGTCCTTCTGCGCGGCCACGGGCGTCCGTCCGGTGATCGACGAGGTCCTGCCGCTGGACCGGGCGCGGGAGGGCTTCGAGAAGATCGCCTCCGGCGAACTCTTCGGCAAGATCGTCCTGACGACCTCGTGAACACCCCGACGACTTCGTGAATACCTTCTGACGACCTCTTGATGACTCGTCAGGACTACTGATGGTATCTCCGGCACGCGAAACATGAACAATCCTCACCTCGTCGTGCCGGAGGTCTCCCTTGCTGCGCACCATCCTGACGGCCGGTGCCGTCGTCGCCGCTCTGCTCGCCCCGACCGCCGCCCACGCGGAACCGGCCCCGGTCCCGGCCGGAATCCCCGCCCTCACCGACGAGCACGGCCGCACCCTCACCCTGCGCGGCTGGAACGTCGAGGACAAGACGAACCGAGGCGCCGCCGCCCTCTCCGCGATCACCGAACGGCAGTTCCGCGACATGCGGGCCAAAGGCTTCAACTTCGCCCGCCTCCTGGTCTTCTGGGACGACCTGGAACCCCGGCCCGGCGAGTACAGCCAGGACTACCTCCGGAAGATCGAGCGGATCCTGGACTGGGCCGAGAAACACGACGTCAGGGTCCTCGTCGACGCCCACCAGGACGTCTTCGGCCCCGCGTTCGGCCACCGGGGCGTGCCCGCGTGGGCGACCAGGACCGACGGGCTGCCCTTCACCCCGCACCCGGACGACTGGTTCTCCGAGTACTTCGAACCCGCCGTCCAGCGGGCCTTCACCCACCTCTACGAGGACGAAGACCTGCGGCGCGCCCAGGCCCGCATGTGGCGGGTGCTCGCCGACCGCTTCGAGGACCACCCGGCCGTCCTCGGCTACGACCTGATCAACGAGCCGATGGGCGAGATACGGGAGGGTGAGGACCTGGCGATGGCGGCCCGCCGCATCGAACGGGACCAGCTCACCCCGATGTACAACCGCCTCGCGGACGCCGTCCGTTCGGTCGACCCCTCCACGTGGGTCTTCGTCGAGCCGACCCCGATCGTGGGCGAGGGGGTGCCCACCGGGCTCGGGCGGATCGACGACCCGAAGGTCGTCTACGCCCCCCACTTCTACAACACCGCCATGGAGGCGGGTGCCGACTACGACCCGGCCGCCGGCTGGATCGAGAACTACGAGCAGGCCGTCACCCGGTACCCCGAGGAGCACAAGGTGCCCGTCGTGGTGGGCGAGTGGGGTCCGCTCAACAACTCCCTTCCGAACATGAACCGCTTCTACCGCGAGGCGATGGCCTCCCTGGGCCGCTACGGCTCCGGCTGGGCCGGCTACGTCTGGTGCTACGGCGGCGGCTACTGCGCGGTGGACGGTGCCGGGACCTTCCGTACGAACAAGGAGCTCACCGCCGAGCCGTACGCGGAGGCGGTCGCGGGCACGGTCCGCTCCGCCGCCTACGACGGGGCGGCAGGCGTCTACCGCCTCTCGTACGACTCCGCCCGGCGCGGCCCCCGGGTCACCGAACTCTCCCTGCCGCCCGGCACCTGGCGGGTGGCGGCCGGCGGAGCGGCGCTGGTGCTCCGCACGTCGCCGGGCAGGGCCTGGATCCTCGCGGCCCCGGGCGCCCGGGTGACGGTGACCGCCGACCGGGGCTGAGGCCCGCCGTCGACCGGACTGGGCCCCGGCCCGGTCTCGGCCCCCGGCCCACGCTTTGGCCCCCCGCCCCGTCCGGCTACGGCGTGGGGCGGGACCGCAGCAGGCCCGTGATGCGGATCGCCGCCGCCGACAGCTGTTCTCTGGCCTCGGCCAGTTGGTCCTGGCTCACGCCGTGGTCGCGGGCCGCGTCCCGGATCTCGTCGCGGAAACGGTCGAGGAGCCGGTCGAGGTCACGGGCCGGGTCGCCCGAGCCCTCCGTGTCCCGCGCCCACTCGGGCACCTCGCCGACCGGGGCCGTCATGAACGACGGCTCCTGGGCGGCCGCCTTCGGGTGGGTCGTACCCGCCACCAGGCCGCCGAGCTGGGCCGTGATGTCCGAGAGGCCCTCCCAGACCCCCTTCGGCCAGTCGCCCCGCGAGAAGCGGTCCTGGACCTCCTCCTGCACCTGCTGGGCGATCCGCTGGAACTCCTTCGCCTGGTGGCGGGCGGACTTCGCCTCGGCGCGGGCCTGGCGGGCCTGTTCCTTCCACTCCTGCCCGACCCGGCGCAGCTCCTCCCTGGCGTCGGCGAACGAGGACGGCTCCGCCGTGCGGGTCCGGCCCGCCGCCGCGCGCATCTCGCTGCGCACCCGGCCGGCCGCGCCGCGCACGTCGTCGCGCATCTCCGCCGCCAGCTCCGACACCGACTCGCGGATCTCCCGCTCCAGGTCGTCCAGTTCGGTGCCGCGCCCGGCCAGCTCGGCACGGCCCGCGTCGGTGATCGAGTAGACCTTCCGGCCGCCCTCGCTGGCATGGGTGACGAGGCCTTCGGCCTCCAGTTTGGCGAGCCGCGGGTAGACCGTGCCCGCCGAGGGGGCGTAGAGCCCCTGGAAGCGCTCCTCCAGGAGGCGGATCACCTCGTAGCCGTGGCGCGGGGCCTCGTCGAGCAGCTTGAGCAGGTAGAGGCGGAGGCGGCCGTGCGCGAAGACGGGCGGCATGTCAGAGCACCTTTCCGGTCGCGGAGGTGGTGGGGGAGGAGGTGGGGCCGGTTTCCCCGTCGGGCTCGGGGCGCCGCAGCAGGGCGATGGAGCCGGAGACGGTGGTCGCCTTGAGGGTGCCGCGGCCCGAACCGAGGGTGCCGGTGACGGACTTGGTGCCCCACTGGCCGTCCACGCGCAGGTCCTCGAAGGCGTTCGCCACGGAACCGCTCGTGGTGCTCGCCTCGACGCGCGCGTCCGCCGGGTGCGGGAGCCGGATGGCGACCTCGCCGGAGACACTGGCGAGCCGGATGTCGGCGGGCGGCCCGTCCAGGTCGGCCGGGTCGAGGTCGATGACCATGTCACCGCTGACCGTCTCCGCCTTCACGGAGGCGCCCGCGCCCTCGATCACCGTCACGTCGCCGGTCACGGTGTTGATCCGGAGGGCGCCGGTGACCGACTGGGCCTCCAGATTGCCCGAGACGCTCTCGGCGCGGACCGGTCCCGAGAGGCCGAGGAGGGTGGTGTCGCCGGTGACCCCACGCACCTCCGTACGCCCTCTGATGCCGGTGACGACGGCCTCGGCGCCGACCACTCCCACCTCGACGTCGACGCCCGCGGGAACGGCGACGGAGACGACGGCCCGGCGCCGGTACTCCTTGCGGTCGAGCCACTTGAGGATGCTCTTCCACTGCAGGTCCTCGTAGCTCACCGTCAGGGTGGAGCCGTCCTGCGACACGATGAGCGGAGGGCCCTCGATCTCCGAGATCTCCACGCGGGCGGAACTCTCCTCCGTCCCCACCACGTTCACCGTGCCGTTGACGATGCGGACCTGCAGGCGGGTCACGGGGTCGGCCGGTGCCAGCTTCGTCGGCTCGGTGACGGACCACTCTGTCATGGTGCTGACCTCCCGTTCGGCAACGCAACATATCGCGTCTTTCCAGAGACACGCTATATCGCGGTGAAAGGAAGTCAACCCTGACTCTTCCCTGACAGGGATGACAATCACCGCCGTACACGGACAAACTGCCCTAGCGTAGGGCCCATGAACGCGACCTCCGGACCGCGCCCCGTCGGCGCACTGCTGCTCTGCCGCGCCGACCCCCCGGCGGTCCGGCCGCCCGCCCAGCTGCTCAGGGAACAACTGCTCCTCGCCCCGGCGGGCGACGACTGGAGCGTGCTCGTCCCGGAGGGGAAACCGTGGCTCCACGGCGGGGAACCCGTCGAACAGGTCGTCACGGGCTGGGCCACCGCCCTCGCCGTCTCCGCCGCCACCTGGCCCGTCGTCGCGCTCTGGTGGGACCGCGACAGGGCGGGACTCACGCTCGCCGCCGGCTTCCGCCGTACGGTCGGCTACACCTGGCTCGCGGACGGCACGCCCGCCGGCGAGGACGAGGCCATGCGCACCTTCGCCGCGCGGCTCGCCCTCGACCCGGTCCTGGACGTGCAGGCCCTGGAACCGCTCACCGTGCCCGACCCGGAGGCCGACGCCCACAGCCGGCTCGTCGGCGTCGTCGCCGTCCTCACCCGCGCCGGCCTCGCCCTGCCGACCGGGCTCCTGCCCGGCGAGAACCCCGACAGGCTCCGCTCCGTCGCCCTGGCGCAGGGCGCGGAACAGCTCGAATGGTCCGGCTGGAAAGACGCGGTGCGCGCCGAACTCGACGCGGTGGAGGGCAGTCCCCTCGGGCCGTACCTGCGCGGCCCCAAGGCGCGCGCACTGGGTGCGGCGCAGCTCGCGGCAGGGGCGCCGCTGCTGCTCTGGGGCATCGGCCGGCGCAGTGGCGGCTGGGCGGCGGCCGGGGCACTGCTCGTCGCGCACGGCGCGCTCGGACTCGCCTACGACCGGCTGCGGGACGGGTGACCCGGGGCGGGATGCCCCGGAGAGGGATGACCCGGGGCGCGGCGAGCTTCGCTACGCGCGCGTGCTCCTACTCCTCGTCGTCCTCGTCGTCGTCCAGACGGGCCAGCCAGGTCGCGAGGCGCTCGACGGGCACCTCGAAGTCGGGGTTCAGGTCGACGAACGTCCGCAGCTGCTCGGCGAGCCACTCGAAGGTGACCTCCTCCTCGCCTCGCCGCTTCTCCAGTTCCTCGATGCCACGGTCGGTGAAGTACATGCGATCAGGATAGGCCGTACCTCTCCCGTCCCCTGTCGCCCGTCAGTCCCACCGACTAGCCTTCCTCATCATCGTTGCGGGGAGCGGGGGCGCTGTGACTCACGGGATCGCTCGGATTCGGCTGGACGACGGTACGCCGGTGTGGGCACGGGTCAGTGACGTGCAGGAACTGGGCAGGGGCGGCGGGTTCCAGGACACCGGTGTCAGGGACCGGGTGGTCTCGATGACCGGCGGGCTCACGGACGTGGTCCGCGGGGTGGTCGGCTCGCTCCGCGCCGGACTCGACCCGCAGGGTCCCGTGGAGGTCGCGGTCAGCTTCGGCATCGAGCTCTCGGCACAGTCCGGCAAGGTCATCGGCGTTCTCGCGGACGGCTCGGGCAAGGCCTCCGTGAGCGTCTCCCTCACCTGGACCGAGCCGGGCAGGACCCCGGCGGCGGAGCCTGGACCGGCCCCGGCGTCCGCGGCGGAGGCGGCGTCCGGCACGGTGCCCGCGACCGACCCCGCCCGCCCGATCCCGGCGCCCGCCCGCAGCCAGGACGCACCCGACAGAGCCCCTCGGACGCACCCGGCGGCCGATGAGCCCGCATGAGCGCCTTCGACGCTCTCGTGCGCCCCGCACTCGTACGCATCGCGGCTCCCGGCTGCGGGTATGACCCGCACGGCGACCGGTACTGGGGCACCGGCTTCTTCATCGCCCCCGGCTGGGTGCTGACCTGCGCCCATGTCGTGGCCGAGGGGGGAAGCGCGGTGTGGAGGAGCGAGCCGGCCATCGGCATCACCTGGGAGGACGGCAAGACCACCCGGGAGACCACCGGCACCGTCGTGCTCGCCCTGCCGCGCCCCGAGAGGCCCGACGACCCGCCGGACCGGTGGGCCTTCCCCGACCTCGCGCTCGTGCGGGTGCCCGGCGCCCACAAGGCGTCCTGCGTGCGCCTCAGCGAGCGCCCGCCCGTCCCGCCGACCGCCGTCGGACTGCACGGCTGGTCCCGGGAGACGGGCGAGCTCGGCATCCGGCACGTCCACGGCACCCTGATCGGCAGCGACGGCAAGGCCCTCATCACCGACTGGGTCATGCCCGTCGAAGGCTGCTCCGGCGGGCCCGTCGTCGACCACCGGCAGGGCGCCGTCATCGGCCTCAACAAAGGCCGTGGGCGCGACGGCGGCGCGGTCGTCCCCGTCACCGCCCTGCGCCGGCTGCACGACCTTCCCGGCGGCGAGGCCATGGGCGAGGCGCTGCGCGCCCACGACCGGTACCACCTCGCCAGCTACCGGTCCCTCGACGACCGGCCCGACTGGACCCGCGTCCAGGGGAAGCTGACGGGCACCCAGGGCGGTGTGAGTCCCGGCCTGCGCACCCGCCTGTACGGGCACTTCGCCGAGCTGCCCGCGGCCACCGCACCCGGCGAGATCCTGGACCTGATCGACCAGGTCAAGGCCTGGATCAGGGACGACGACCTGCCGGACGCCCTGGAGGACGATCCGCGCACCTGGAGCGAGGGCGCCGGACTCCTTCGCGGCCTGCGGGCGCCCGGCAGGGACGGCGTCCGCGACCTCGACCTGGACGCGGTGCTCCTGTACGCGGCCCATGTCGTCCGGCACGTCGGCGCGCGGTACGGCGAGCGGGCCGAGACGGCCGCCCTCACCGGCTGGATCGTCAACCAGTCGGGAGACGCCGACCGGCACCTCCGGCGCGAGATCGACCGGCTCGTCACCCCCGGCAGGCCCGCGCCCCTCTCCGTACGCGAACCCCGCGCGCGTGCCGACGTCCTCCTGGAGATCGGCCTCCCCCTCTACGACCGGCGTTACCCGTGGCGGGTCAAGCTCCTCCTCGACGGGCACACCGTCAGCCCGCTCCACTTCGACGACCGGGGCGTCGAGCGGGCCCGCCTCGGCGAGGCCCTCCGCGAACCGCTCGCGGACGCCCTGCGGCGCGGCGACAGCGGACCGCACCTGGCCGCCGTGCAGGCGGTGCTGCCGCGTGAGCTCTTCGACGAGCCCCTGGACACCTGGCGGATCGACCCCCCGCAGGGCCCCGACGGCGCCTGGGCGACCACCCTCGGCCAGCGCAGGATCGTGGTCATCCGTGACGCCCACCGCCACGGCAGGGAACCGGCGCCCGAGTGGCGGGAGCGCTGGGAGGCGGAGGAGCGCGGACCGCTCCGTGCCGTCCCGCTGCGCGGCGAGGTGCCCGGCACCGGCCCGGACACCCACACCGCGCGCGTACGCAGGGAGACCTGGGCGGAGACGTACGACCGGCTCCGTGAGGCCGACGGCGCCGCCGTCCCGGTCTACTGCGGCCACGTGGGCGGCGGCGACGGGCTGATGGCGATGAACGCGGCCCTCGCCGCCGGCCACCCGCTCGCCCTCTGGCGGACCGGCGCCCACGACCACACCGACTGCGCGGAGTTCCACGAGCAGGCCGAGCTGCTGCTCGCCGCCGGATCCGCCGCCTGGGGAGTGCCCGGGCCCGTCCGATCCCTGCGCACCCGCGCGGCCGACCCGGCGGCCGGGCCCGAGGCCCGCGCCCGGTACGCCTGGGCCCAAAGCATCGCGGTGCTGTTCGACCCGCCCGACCGACCGCCGTACGGCGGGCCCCTGGAGCCGCCGCCGCTGCTCGCGGAGGGGGAGCAGTGACCCCAGCGGCCGCCGGGGCGACCCGCTCGCGATCCGTCCGGATACGCCATCGGCAGGCGCCGTCCCCGGGCGGTACCTTCGACGGACCCGGCATCGACACCACAGCCAGGAGGAGTCCATCGTGAACGATTGGCGGATCTACCGTGGTGCCGGTCTTCCGCACGACGAGATACAGCGGCTGCCCGCCCCACCGCCCTGGCGCGACTTCTCGACGGGCAGCGCCGACGACACCCTGGCCGGTTCCGACCGGCGGCTCGGCGTCAAGCGCAGACTCGTCCAGAACCACCACCCCCGGCCCGCCGAGACCGACGCCGTCAACGCCGCCCTCTACCTCCGGCGTCCGCTCCTCGTCACCGGCAACCCCGGCACGGGCAAGTCCACCCTCGCGCACGCCGTCGCCCACGAGCTGGGCCTCGGCCGGGTGCTGCGCTGGCCGATCGTCAGCCGCACCACCCTCCAGGACGGTCTCTACCGGTACGACGCCATCGGCCGCCTCCAGGACGTGCAGCTGGAGCGCGCCCAGGCCGGTTCGCCCGGCTCCGCCGCCGCGGCCCCGGCGGGCATCGGCTCGTACATCCGGCTCGGGCCGCTCGGCACCGCGCTGCTTCCCTCCGATCAGCCGCGGGTGCTGCTCATCGACGAGCTGGACAAGAGCGACCTCGACCTGCCGAACGACCTCCTGAACGCCCTGGAGGAGGGCGAGTTCGCCATTCCCGAGCTGGAGCGGCTCGCGGACCGTGAGCCCGTCGTGGAGGTGCTCAGCGACGACGGCCGCAAGGTGCGGGTGTTCGGCGGCCGGGTCCGCTGCACCACCTTCCCCTTCATCGTGCTCACCTCCAACGGCGAACGTGACTTCCCCGCCGCCCTGTTGCGCCGCTGCATCCGGCTGGAGCTCGAACCGCCCGGCGAGGAGCAGCTCCGCGCCATGATCGAGGCCCACCTCGGGACCGAGGCCGCCGCGGGCGAAGGGGAGCAGGGTCTCGTCCAGCGCTTCCTGAACCGCGAGCCGGGCGAGGTGATCGCCACCGACCAGCTCCTGAACGCGCTCTACCTGACCCAGCACGCCTCCCGTGCCGAACGGGTCACCAGGGAACGCATCGCCGACATGCTCATGCAACCGCTCGATCAGCCGAGGTGACGGTCGGATGCACCGGATGCATCTGGAGGAGATCACCCGCAGACTGCGGGCCGGTGGCCAGGACCCCACCGCCGAGGACCTCGCGGACGCCCTCTGGCTGTCCCAGTGGCTCCCCGGCCCCGACTCGCGGGATCCGGGCCCGGCGGACGGGGCGGCGGCCGGCCCGCCTCCGGAGACGGCGGAGGGCGCAAACGACCGTCTGCGCCGGTCTGCCGGGCAGCGGGAGCAGGGCGAGAGCGGTGATGTTCGCGACGGCGGGGGCGCGGCAGGCGTGGCGGACCAACCGGGGTCCGCCGCCCACGAGTCCGTCTCCCTCCACATGACCACCACCGGAGCCACCGGAGCCGCCGGAGCCGCCGGAGCCGTGGGCGCCGCCGGAACCGACGGAGCCGACGGCCGCGGCGGGCGTACGGATCGGAGCGCGACGCTGCCCGTACGCGCCCCCGGCGCCAACGCCCTGCCCGGACTCCTCGGCCTCCAGAAGGCCCTCCGCCCCCTGCGCGGCTACGCCCTCGCTCCGCACCGCCCCGGCGAGGGCACCCTCGACGAGGAGGCCACCGCCGAACGCAGCGCCGCCGCTGGCTTCCTCGTCCCCGTCCTGCGCCCGGCCACCGGGCTCCGCCCCGACATCCAGCTCCTCATGGACACCGGCCCCGCCATGGTCGTCTGGGACCGGATGGTCGAGGAACTCCGCCAGGCCTGCCAGCAGTCCGGTGCCTTCCGGGACGTGCAGGTGCACCGCCTGTACGACACCGGCGAGGGGCCCCCGCTCGTCACCACCACCTCGGGCGCCGACGGCCGGCCGCGGCTGCGCCCCGTCGACCAGCTCCACGACCCGACCGGCCGCCGCCTCACCCTCGTCGTCAGCGACTGCGTGGGCCCCCTGTGGCAGTCCGGCGCCGCCCAGCGCTTCCTGCGCCGGTGGCCCCGCCACTCCCCGCTCGCCCTCGTCCAGCCCCTGCCGCCCCGCCTCTGGTCCCGGACCGCGCTCCCCGCCGAACCGGGCACCTTCCAGCGCTCCGCGGCCCCCGGCGGCCACACCGTCTTCCGCTCCGACGACGAGCCCTGGGGACCGCGGGAGCCCGGCCGCCGGGCCGTGCCCGTGCTCACCCCGACGCCCGAGGCCTTCGCCTCCTGGACCCGGCTCCACACCGGGCACGGCGGCAACGCCGTACGCGGCTGGGCCGCCTGGCTCACCCCAGGACCGGCGGAGCCGCCCGTGCCCAGGACACTCCGCGCCCGGCGGAGCGACGACGAACTCCTCCGCGCCTTCCGGGCCGCCGCCTCGCCCGGTGCGCTCCTGCTCGCCGTCCATCTCGCGGCGGCCCCGCTGACCCTGCCGGTCATGCAACTCGTCCAGCGCGCCATGCTGCCCGACACCGGCCCCATGGAACTGGCGGAGGTCCTGCTCAGCGGGCTCCTGCGACGGCTGCCCGGCCCCACCCCGTACCCCTGCTACAGCTATCCGCCCGGCATCCAGCAGCACCTCCTCGGCTCGCTCGACCCCAGCGCAGCCGCCCTCGTCCTCAAACACTGCTCCGCCTATGTGGAGCGCAATTTCGGCCAGGGGATGCGCAACTTCCCGGCGCTCGCCGCCGCGCGTCTCGCGGGAGCGGAGCCGGGAGCGGGAGCGGGAGCGGAAGCCGGAGCGGCAGCGGAAGCAGGGACCGGTACGGACCGGGACACCGGCCTGCCTCGCGAGCGCCACACGACCCAGGCGACCCACGCGACCCACGGCACCGACCGAAGCGACCGGACCGACCGGGCTCACGAGACCGACGCGACCGACGAGCCCGTCGGGCCGGACGGAGCCGAGACCGAGCTCTTCGCCCGCATCCCCGCGCGCGTACTGCGCTTCTACCACCCCGACCTGGTCACCCCCGACCCGCTCACGGAGGCCCGCCGGCTCCTCGCCCAGGGCCGGGCCCAGTCCGACCCGGCCCTCCTCGCCGGCGCCCGCGAACGCGCCGAGGCCGCGCTCCCCGCCGAGCCGGTCGAGGCCCGGATCGTCCTCGCGGGCGCCCTGTACGCCGAAGCGGGCACCGCCGCCGCCCGGCGTACCGGCCGCCGCCCGGAACTCCTCGGCCAGGCCGCCGACACCCTCGTACAGGCCGGTGAGCTGGCCGCGCCCGGCGAGGAGGCATGGGCCGAGGCCCGGCTCGAACTCGCCGTCGTCCACCACGCCCTGTGGCGCGTCACCGAGGAAACCGGCCATCTCGACGCGGCCCTCGCCGCCCTCGACGAGGAAGCCGACCGCTGGCCCGGGACCGCCCGCCACACCCTCCATCTGCGCCGCGGCCGTCTGCTCCTCGCCCGGGGTGACGGCGAGGCCGCGGTCGGCGAACTCACCGCCGCCCTCGCCCTCCACGAGAGCGCCGCCGTCCTCCTCGACCTCGCCGACGCCCTGCGGCTCGCCGAGGCCGAGCCCGGCCGCATCCGCCTCGTGCTCGACCGCGCCGAACCCCTCATCAGCCACGGCCGTGCCCTGCGGCTGCGCTTCACCACGGCACGCGCCCGGCTGTACGACTCCGAGGGCGACGGGGCCGCCGCCGACGCGGCGTACGAGGAGGCCACCCTGCTGGCCCCCGACGACAGCGAACAGCGCGGCCCGCTCCTGCTCACCTGGGGCGGATCGCTCCTTCGGCGCGCGGCGGCCGGCACCGGCACCGCGCCAGTGGACCGGGCCGAGGGCGTCCTGCGCGAGGCCCTCACCCGGCTGCCCGCAGGGGCGCCGGAGCGGGCGAGGGCGCGGACCCTGATCGGCAGCGTCCTCGCGCTCCGCTTCCACCGCGCCGGATTCCTTCCCGACCTCTTCGAGAGCCGTCACCTGCTCGAACAGGCTCTCCGTGGCACCGACGACCCGGGTGAGCGTGCCGAGGTGTGGCTGCAGCTCGGGCGGGTGCGGCTGGAGTTGGCCGAGACGGCGCGGGACGGGCTGATCGGCGACGCGCTCACCGCGTACCGCAACGCGGGGGAGGACTCCCGTACCGCCCACGGAGACGACCCGGGAACGATCACCGGCGCCCGCGCGCTGCACGCCCAGGGAGCCGTCCTGTGGCTGATGGGCCGTCCGGCCCGGGCCGGAACCGTGCTGGTCGCCGCGACCGAGCGGTGGCGGCGGCTCACCGGGCGGCTCGTGGAGGTGGACTGGACGGACGTGGAGCGGACCAGAGCCCTGCTGAGCGAGGTCGAGGGCGCGGCGGGAGGGGGCCGGGTGAGGGTCTCCGACGAGGACTGGCGCAGGATCGCACCGCCCTGGTGGGCGTGGAGCGGCACCACCGGATGAGCTTGTCGTCGGACGGCTGGATAACGGGGGCGTGAATGGGCGCAGTTGAATCGAAAGGGTTTCCGGTCTCCCGGGGTCGGGAAGAACCGCTGCGCCGCTACGACCGTGGGGGACAGCGTCGGTGAGGAGGAGCCGAGAGTGTTCGAGCGTACGGAGTGGGCGACCGGTGTCGGCCGGAGTGCCGGCCGGTCCCCGCGTCTGCCCGATCTCGCGGCCGTTGATCTGCGGACCTTGCGCGTCACGGACGACGCCGTCGTCGGCGCGGCGGTCGAGAGAGTGCTGCGCCACCCCTCGGACCTGGTCGTCTCCTGGCCGGAGGACGCCCTCGTCGACTGACGTACGAGCGGCCGGAGCCGTTCGGTCCGGGCCGCCCCGCACCCGCCCCGACCACTCGTTTCCGGCCGTATCGAGGCCGAAGCCGAAGCCGAAGCCGACCTCAACGCCGACGACGAGGCCGAGGCCGGTCCACCCCAGGAGCCGGGAGTGATCGCCACGCCCCCGCGCCCCGCGGCCTTCGCCGCCCTGGCGGCCACCCGGCCCGCCCCGGCGGGCGCCGCCTTCCTGCGGTCCGGAGTGCACGCCCGACGCCTGCTGCTGCTCAAGGCCCTGCTCGTCCGGGTGCGGCGCCACCGCGACGAGGTCGCCCCCGAGACCCTGCGCGGCTTCGAGGCCGCCTGGCGCCTCCTCGAGAGGACCGAGCGCGCCGCCCCCGGAGTGGTCCGCGCCGTCCTCGACTACCCGACCACCGGCGCCTGGCTCGCCGCCGCCCTCACCGAGCCCGCGGGCCCCGCCCTCGACCGGCACCTGACCCGCCTCGAACTGGTCGCCGCCACCGCCGCCCTGCGGGCGGGCCGGCCGCTCGACCTCGTCGTCCAGGCACCCGGCGGCATGCTCTCGCTCCCGGGCGTCGGCAGCGTCCTGGTGGCCCCGGGCCCGGTCCGGCTGACCTCCCGCGCCCAGGCCGTACGGGTCCGCTCCGACGACGCCCGAGGGGCGCCCGCGGCGCTCCTCAGGCTGGTCGACGCCCGCACCGGCGCCGTCACCGGCAGCGGCCCGGGCTGGCGCGGCCTGCGCGGCCTCGCCGGCGGGGCCGCCCGCCTGGAGGACCTGGATCCGTACCGGGTGCCGCCCGGCGGCGTCGGGACTCCCGCCAGGGTCGCGGCCGAGCGGCCCGACATCGACCACGCCGCCTGGTCCGCGCACTGGCGGGCCGCCGGGGAGCTGCTGCGGCGGACCGACCGGGAGCGGGCGACGGAGGTCGGGCGGACGGTCGGCGCGCTCGTGCCGCTGCTCCCGCACGGGCCGCGCTCCGTCGGAGCCACCCTGAGCGTCGCCCCGGGGGCCGTCCTGATGACGCCGTCGGCCGGCGCCTTCGACATGGCGGAGACGCTCGTCCACGAGCTGCACCACAGCAAGCTCTCCACGCTCCACGAGCTCGTCCCGCTCTACCGCCCCGGCCGTGCCGCGCTGTACCGGGTCGGCTGGCGCACCGACGCGCGCCCGGTCGCAGGCGTCTTCCAAGGGGCCTACGCCCACCTGGCCTTGGCCGATCTGTGGCGGCGGGCGATGGCCGCCCCCGGGGTGCCGGGACCGTGGAGCGTACGGGCCGTGCAGCAGTTCGACCATGTCCACGATCAGGTGGGCGAAGCGCTCGCGATGCTGCTTGAATCCGATGAACTGACCAATGAGGGGCGGGAGTTCGCACGGCAAATGAGGCGGCTCCATGCGAGCCTCGGCGCGAGCCCCAGGGCCCGTGGGTAACACTGTGCCCACGGCACATGACACTGCGTTGCGCGTGAGCGGGACGGGAGACGTACAGATGGCGGAACAGCGGTCGGGCGGAGGCGCGGAGAGCCACGGGGGCAGGGCCGCGCCCGAACACGTCCTGGTGGTCTTCCCCGGATACCACCGCCCCTGGGCGGCCTGGATCAACCAGCGCCTCGAAGCCCACGGCGTACGCGCCACCCTCCAGCGCTGGGACCCGCCCCGCGAAGTCCCCCTGGAGGACTCCCTCGGCGACCTGCTGCTCGCCCGCGGCCAGGTGCTCCTCGTCCTCAACGACTGGTTCTTCGAACTCGGCCCCCGGCCCGCCGGCGAGTGGAACGACGTCCTGCGCGGCTTCGTCGCCGCCCACGCCGAGCGCTTCGCCGCCGTCAACCTCACCAACCGCACCCTGCTGCCGTCCACCGCGGTCCTCGAACCCGTCAGCCTCTGGGGCGTCGGCGAGGAGGAGGCCGAGGTACGGCTCCTCAGCAGGCTCGCCATCGAGCCCCGCAGGAACGCGGGCCGGCGCCTCCCGGCGAGCGCCCTCGCCCGCTACCCGGACACCCCGCCGGAGATCTGGGGCGACATCCCCCGCCGCAACCCCCGCTTCACCGGCCGCGACGACCTCCTCACCGAACTGCAGGAACGGCTCATGGACGCCGAGCGCGGCAGCGCCGCCTGCACCCTGCTCGGCATGTCCGGCATCGGCAAGACCCAGATCGCCGCCGAGTACGCCCACCGCTTCAGCCCCGACTACGACGTCATCTGGTGGGTCAACTCCGACGACCGCAACGTCCAGCGCGACCGCCTCGGCGAACTCGCCGTCAAACTCGCCCTGCCCACCGGCAGCGAGCCCGGCGAACGCATCCGCGCCGTCCGCGAAGCCCTCCGCCGCGGCGACCCGCACGCCCGCTGGCTCGTCGTCTTCGACGGCTGGGACGACACCGACGGCATCGACGTCATGCTGCCGCAGGGACCCGGCCACGTCCTCATCACCTCCCGCAACCGCGGCTGGCGCGAGCACACCGACTTCCTGGAGATCCCCAGCTTCGACCGGGCGGAGTCCACCGGCTACCTGATGCGCCGCGCGCCCCAGATCAACGCGGCCGAGGCCGACGAGGTCGCCGCCGAGTTCGGAGACGTACCCCTGCCGCTCGTCCAGGCCGCCGCCTGGCTCGGCGAGTCCGGCATGGACGCCCCCGAATACCTGCGCATGGTCCGCGACGGACGGCTCTCCACCGTCGACGACCCCACGGCGGGCGACGGCATGCCCAACGCCTCCCTCACCTCCTGGTCGATACTGATCAACCGACTCCGCCGCGCCCAGCCGCAGGCCATCGACATCCTCAGCCTGTGCGCCTCCTTCGCCCCCGGCCGCATCCCGCTCGGCATCGTCCGCGCCTACCCCCAGGCACAACTGCCCGAGGACCTGCGCTGGATGGCCACCGACCTGCCCGCCTGGACGCGCGCGCTCGACACCCTCGTCAACTACTCGGTGCTCACCCGCGAGACCCGCGGCCCCATGACCACCGACGAGATCGGCCCCCACCAGGAGTCGATCCACATGCACCGCCTGGTCCACGACATCGTCGCCCGGCTCACCGACGGCGATCACCGCGACGCCCACCGCAAGGCCGTCCGCACCCTGCTCGCCGAGGCCGACCCGGGCAACCCCACGGACAGCAGGCACTGGCCCCGCTACTCCGAACTCCTGCCCCACCTGGAACCGTCCGGCGCCCTGCGCAGCACCGACCCCCGCATCCAGGTCGCCGTCCTCAACTGCCTGCGGTTCTGCGACCGCAGCGGCGAGTACAAGGCGGGCATCCGGCTCGCCGGGCGCATCCGGGACGAGTGGACGTCCTTCATGGACCCGCTGGCCCCGCACATGCAGGAACTCACCACCCTCGAAGGGGACATCCTCCGCCGCTACGGCCGGTTCCGGGAGGCGTACGACCTCGACCTCGCCCAGCGCGAGCGCCTCGCCGCCACGGGCAACAGCGACCGGCTCGGCACGCTCCAGAGCAAGATCTCCATCGCCCGCGACCTGCGCTTCCTCGGCCAGTACCAGGAATCCGAGCAGCTCCAGCGGGAAGCCCTCGCCGAGGCCAGGAGCCTCCTCGGCGACACGCAGTTCCTCACCCTCGTCGCCCGCCACAACCTCGGCGTGGTGCTGCGGATGCTGGGCCGCTACCAGGAGGCGTACGAGCAGGACACCGACACCCTCGCCACCTGCGAGACGGTCCTGCGCCCCCACCACGCCTCCACGCTCAACTCCAACAACGCCGTCGCCCAGGACCTGAGGCTGCTCGGCCGCTACCGCGAGGCGCTCGGCCGCCAGGAGGCCAACGTCAAGCTGCACGTGAAGATCCTCGGCCCCCAGCACCTCCACACCCTGTACGCGCGCAGCCAGCTCGCGCTCTGCCGCCGCCGCGAAGGCGGCTTCAAGGAGGACATCGGCACGATGATGGCCTCCGTCCTCGACCACCTGGAACAGGCCTACGGCCGCGACCACTACGTGACGCTGTCGGCCGTCACCAACTACGCCAACTTCCTCCGCGAACACGGCGACCTCGACCTGGCGAGGGAGCTCATCACGGAGGCCGAGGCCGGCTACCGCGCCCTCCTCGGACCCGCCCACCCCGTCTCCACCGGCGTCCTCGCCAACACCGCCCTCGTCATGCAGGCCTCCGGCGACCGGTCCTCGGCCCTGACCATGCTGGAGTCCGCGCTCGCCGGACTCACCGCCACCCTCGGCTCCGACCACCCGTGGGTCCTCGGCTGCGCCCTCAACGCCACCGCCGCACGCAACTTCAACGGCAGGGTCGTCGAGGCCGCCGAACTCAGCCGCGACACCCTCCGCAGGGCCCGGCACGTCCTCGGCAACGAGCACCCGCTGACCCTCTCCTGCCAGGTCGCGCTCGCCACCGACCTGCGCGGCCTGCGCGAGACCGAGGAGGCCGGGAAGCTGGAGGAGGACGCGCTGCTCACCCTCACCAGGACCCTCGGCGCCCAGCACCCGCACACCCTCTCGGCCCGCCAGCGCAACCGCCCCTACTGGGACTTCGAGGCCAACCTCTGACCGTCGGGGGAGACGCCGGAGGCCCGGCACCCACTCGGGGTGCCGGGCCTCCTTCCGTACGTGTACGGAGCGACAGGTCAGGCGTCGAAGACCTCGTTGACCAGCTGCTGCTGCTCCGCCTGGTGACGCTTGGCCGAGCCGACCGCCGGGGAGGAGGAGTGCGGACGCGAGATCCGGCGCAGGCGCTCGCCCGCCGGGATGTCCGCGCCGACCGCCAGGTCCAGGTGGTCGATCAGGTTGAGCGCGATGAACGGCCAGGCACCCTGGTTCGCCGGCTCCTCCTGCGCCCAGATGTACTTCGCCGCGTTCGGGTACTTGGCGATCTCGGCCTGCAGCTCGGCACCCGGCAGCGGGTACAGACGCTCCAGACGGATGATCGCGGTCTCCGTGTCACCGCGCTTCTGACGCTCGGCCTCCAGGTCGTAGTAGACCTTGCCGGCGCAGAAGACGACCTTGCGGACGTCGGCGGCCTGCACCGTCGTGTCGCCGATCACCGGGCGGAAGCCGCCGGTGGTGAACTCCTCCACCTTGGACGCCGCGGCCTTCAGACGCAGCATCGACTTCGGGGTGAAGACGATCAGCGGCTTGTGGTGCGGGTTGTGGACCTGCCAGCGCAGCAGGTGGAAGTAGTTCGACGGCAGCGTCGGCATGGCGACCGTCATGTTGTCCTGGGCGCACATCTGGAGGAAGCGCTCCGGGCGCGCGGACGAGTGGTCCGGGCCCTGGCCCTCGTAGCCGTGCGGCAGGAGCAGCGTGACGCCGGAGGTCTGGCCCCACTTCTGCTCGGCCGAGGAGATGAACTCGTCGACGACGGTCTGCGCGCCGTTGACGAAGTCACCGAACTGGGCCTCCCAGATGACCAGGGAGTCCGGACGGGCCAGCGAGTAGCCGTACTCGAAGCCCATCGCCGCGTACTCGCTGAGCAGCGAGTCGTAGACGTTGTAGTGGGCCTGGTCCTCGGTCAGGTAGAGCAGCGGGGTGTAGTCCTCGCCGGTCTCCTGGTCCACCAGGACCGCGTGGCGCTGGCCGAAGGTGCCGCGGCGCGAGTCCTGACCCGAGAGGCGGACGGGGGTGCCCTCCATGAGGAGGGAGCCGATGGCGAGGGTCTCGCCGAAGCCCCAGTCGATGGTGCCGTCGTCGATGGACGCGGCGCGGCGCTGCATCTGCGGCAGCAGGCGCGGGTGGACCGTGATCCGCTCCGGGATGCTGACCTGCGACTCGGCGATCCGCTTCACGACCTCCTGGGAGACCGCGGTGGTGACGCCGACCGGGAAGGCGGCCTTGGCGTCCGGCACGGTCGTCGCGGCGGGGGCGGTGGTGGCCTCGCGGACCTCCGCGAACACCTTCTCCAGCTGGCCCTGGAAGTCCTGGAGCGACTGCTCCGCCTCTTCGAGGGTGATGTCGCCGCGACCGATGAGCGACTCGGTGTAGAGCTTGCGCACCGAACGCTTCTTGTCGATCAGGTTGTACATCTGCGGGTTGGTGAACGAGGGGTTGTCGCCCTCGTTGTGACCGCGGCGGCGGTAGCAGATGAGGTCGATCACGACGTCCTTGTTGAACGTCTGGCGGAACTCGAAGGCGAGCCGCGCGACGCGGACCACGGCCTCCGGGTCGTCGCCGTTCACGTGGAAGATCGGCGCCTCGATCATGCGGGCCACGTCGGTCGCGTACATCGAGGAACGCGACGACTCCGGGGCGGCGGTGAAGCCGACCTGGTTGTTGATGACGATGTGGACCGTGCCGCCGGTGCGGTAGCCGCGCAGCTGCGACATGTTGAGCGTCTCGGCGACGACACCCTGGCCGGCGAAGGCCGCGTCACCGTGCAGGGCGACGGGCAGGACGGTGAAGTCCGTGCCGCCCTTGTTGATGACGTCCTGCTTGGCGCGGACGATGCCTTCCAGGACCGGGTCGACCGCCTCCAGGTGCGAGGGGTTGGCGGCCAGGGAGACCGTGATCTCCTCGCCGTCGAGACCGGTGAAGATGCCCTCGGCGCCCAGGTGGTACTTGACGTCGCCGGAGCCGTGCATCGACTTCGGGTCGAGGTTGCCCTCGAACTCGCGGAAGATCTGCGCGTACGACTTGCCGACGATGTTCGCGAGGACGTTCAGGCGGCCGCGGTGGGCCATGCCGATGACGACCTCGTCGAGGCGCGACTCGGCGGCCGAGTCGATGACCGCGTCGAGCAGCGGGATGACGGACTCGCCGCCCTCCAGGGAGAAGCGCTTCTGGCCGACGTACTTGGTCTGCAGGAAGGTCTCGAAGGCCTCCGCCGCGTTCAGCCGGCGCAGGATCCGCAGCTGCTCCTCGCGCTCCACACGGGAGTGCGGGCGCTCGACGCGGTCCTGGATCCACTTGCGCTGCTTCGGGTCCTGGATGTGCATGAACTCGACGCCGGTGGTGCGGCAGTACGAGTCGCGGAGCACGCCGAGGATGTCGCGGAGCTTCATCATCGACTTGCCGGCGAAGCCGCCGACCGCGAACTCCCGCTCCAGGTCCCACAGGGTGAGGCCGTGCTCGGTGATGTCCAGGTCGGGGTGCTTGCGCTGCTTGTACTCCAGCGGGTCGGTGTCGGCCATGACGTGGCCGCGGACCCGGTAGGAGTGGATGAGCTCGAAGACCCGCGCGGCCTTGGTGACGTCGTCGTCGTGCGACGCGTCGATGTCCTTGAGCCAGCGGACCGGCTCGTAGGGGATGCGCAGGGCCTTGAAGATGTCGTCGTAGAAGCCCTGCTCGCCGAGGAGGTAGTTCGCGACGACGCGCAGGAACTCGCCGGAGGCGGCACCCTGGATGACCCGGTGGTCGTACGTCGAGGTCAGGGTCATGACCTTCGAGATGCCCAGCTTGTTCAGGGTGTCCTGGGAGGTGCCCTGGAACTCGGCCGGGTAGTCCATCGAGCCGACGCCCATGATGACCGACTGTCCGGGCATCAGACGCGGCACGGAGTGGACGGTGCCGAGGCCGCCGGGGTTGGTCAGGGAGACCGTGACGCCCGTGAAGTCCTCCATCGTCAGCTTGCCCACGCGGGCCCGCTTGACGATGTCCTCGTACGCCTGCCAGAACTCGAAGAAGTTGAGCGTCTCCGCCTTCTTGATGCCCGCGACGACGAGCTGGCGGTCGCCGTTGGGCTTCACCAGGTCGATCGCGAGACCGAAGTTCACGTGCTCCGGCTTGACCAGGGTCGGCTTGCCGTCCTTCTCCGCGAAGGAGTAGTTCATCGACGGCATGGCCTTGATCGCCTGCACCATCGCGTAGCCGATGAGGTGCGTGAAGGAGATCTTCCCGCCCCGGGCGCGCTTCAGGTGGTTGTTGATCACGATCCGGTTGTCGAAGAGCAGCTTCACCGGGACGGCGCGGACGGACGTGGCCGTCGGCACCTCCAGGGAGGCGTTCATGTTCTTCGCGACCGCGGCGGCGGGACCGCGCAGCGTGACCAGCTCGGGGCCGGCGGGTGCCGCGGTCGCCGGAGCGGCGGCAGCGGGCTTGGCCGGGGCCGGAGCGGCGGCGGGCTTCGCGGCGGCAGGGGCGACCGGAGCGGCCGGAGCCACGGCGGGCTTCGGGGCGACCGGGGCCGGAGCGGCCGGAGCGGGCACGGTGGCCGGGGCGGCTACCGGAGCGGCAGGCGCGGCCTGTGCGGGGCCCGTCTGCGTCGCGGCGGGCACGGCCTGGCCGGCGCTCTGCGTGGTGGGTGCCGGGGCGGCCGGGGTGTCCGACGCTCCGGGCTTGTAGTCGGCGAAGAAGTCCCACCAGGCACGATCGACCGAATTCGGGTCCTGGAGGTACTGCTGGTAGATCTCGTCGACGAGCCACTCATTGGCACCGAAGGCGGTCGCAGGGTTCTGGCCCTGCCCGTCTTGGTCGGTCGGGGAGCTCGGGGTACTGGGGGACTGAGACGACACGGCGGCAACCGCCCTCTTCCGCTTCACAAGGTGATGGACAGCGGAAATAAAGGCTACGCCTGTCCGGCCGAGAGGTGCAGGCCGGGCGCTCCAACGTCGCGCAAGTCACACTTGACGAGGTGTTTCGGAGCCGTGAATGGCGGGAAACAAGCGTGGTTCCGCTGCTGTGAGGGTACGGAAAAGCGCAGGCACGGCCCTCTTCGGCCGCACCCCTGATCGCGTCCCGCTCACGTGCACGCAGGTCCTGCTCACGTACACGCAGAACGCGCTCTTCCGGTTCGAACCCTACGTCAATCTCTCGGAGGAAGACTGCCCGGAAGGGTGACCCTGATGCGGCACCCACGTGAGGATTCGGCCACACCGATCCCGCCGCCGTGCAGATCCACCGCCCAGCGGGCGATCGCGAGCCCGAGCCCCGTGCCGCCGTCGCTGCCCGGCCCCTGCCGCAGCGGCGCCGTGCCCCGGTTGAAGCGCTCGAAGACCTTGTGCCGCTCCGACTCCGGGATGCCGGGACCCTCGTCCTCGACCTCCAGCTCCAGCGAGTCCGGATACGGGCCGCGCCGCGCCCTGACCGTGACCCGGCCGTGCGGCGGCGAGTGCTTCACCGCGTTGTCGATCAGGTTCGCCATCACCTGGTGCAGCCGCTCCGCGTCCGCGACCGCGACCAGCTCGGGCGGCGACACGTCCAGGTGAAGATGCACGTCCGTACGGTTGTGCAGCCCGGAGGTGGACGAGAGGCCGCGCTGCGACGCGGCCAGGTTCGCCTCCCGCAGCACCCCCGACAGATACGGCCACACCTCGAAACGGCTCGCCCTCAGCGCGACGACACCGTTGTCGAGACGTGACAGGTCGAGCAGTGTCTCCACCAGCCGGCCAAGGCGTTCGGTCTGTTTGAGCGCCGACCGCATGGTCTCCGGATCCGCCTCGGACACCCCGTCCACGACGTTCTCCAGTACGGCCCTGAGCGCGGCGATCGGTGTGCGCAGCTCGTGCGACACGTTCGCGACCAGCTCCTTGCGGTGCCGGTCGACGGCCTCCAGGTCGTCCGCCATCCGGTTGATCGTCGAGGCCAGGTCGCCCAGCTCGTCCCGCCGGTCCGCGCCCCGCACCCGGCGGCTGAAGTCGCCGCGCGAGATCGTCCCGGCCACCGTCGTCATCTCGTCGAGGGGAGCCGTCAGGGACTGGGCCACGAACTGGGTGATCAGCAGGGTCGCGATCATCGCGAAGATCGTGATGTACCGGAACTCCGTCGACGTCCGGATCGCCACCAGGGCCAGGCACGAGGTCAGCAGGACCGCCCCGACGACCAGCGCGCCGAGCTTGGTCTTGATCGAGATCACGATCCGGCGCGGCCCGGGGGCGGCCCCGCTGCCCGCTCCTCGCGGTCCCTGCCGCCCCCGCGGCCCCCTGGGCCCCCGCCGGCTCACAGCGCCGGGGTCTCCAGGGCGTAACCGACACCGTGGACCGTACGGATCCGCTCGGCCCCGATCTTCCGGCGCAGCGCCTTGATGTGGCTGTCCACGGTCCTGGTGCCCGAGGCGTCCGCCCAGTCCCACACCTCGGCGAGGAGCTGCTCGCGGGAGAGCACCGCCCGGGGCGTGCTCGCCAGGCAGACGAGCAGGTCGAACTCGGTCGGCGTCAGGTGCACGTCCTCGGAACGCACCCGGACCCGGCGCTGCGCGTGGTCGATCTCCAGCTCGCCGAGCCGCAGGATGCCGCTGCGCGGGGTGACCGCCGCGAGCGCGGCCCGTTCCACCCGGCGCAGCAGGACGTGCACCCGGGCGGCCAGCTCGCGCATCGAGAACGGCTTGGTCATGTAGTCGTCCGCCCCGACGCCGAGGCCGACCAGCATGTCGGTCTCGTCGTCGCGGGCGGTCAGCATGAGGACCGGGACGGGGCGCTGGGCCTGGACCCGGCGGCACACCTCCAGGCCGTCGAAGCCGGGCAGCATCACGTCCAGGACCATCAGGTCCGGCTGCCAGGCCTCGGCCGCGTCCACGGCGGCCGGGCCGTCGGTCGCGGTCTGCACGAGGAAGCCCTCGGCGCGCAGCCGCGCCGAGATCGCCTCCACGATCGTCGCGTCGTCCTCGACCACCAGGACACGTCGCTGAGCCCCCGGAGTGGCCGCCGCACCGTGGTGAGTGGTGTGTGTCTGCTCCATTGCCCCGCCTCGCGTCGCCGATGTCGGCTCAGCAGCCTAGAGGTACCGGCGGCGTCCCGGCTATCCAGGAGCTGTCCTGCGGCTATCCGGGACGGACGGCGAGGTGCACCACGTCGGGGACGCCCCGGGCAACGGGGATCTCTTCCGTCCGTACCCCGTTGAATCCGGCATTCCGCAACGACTCTTCGAAATCGCCGGACGGCTGGGCGGACCACACGGCGAGCACTCCGCCCGGGTTCAGGCGGGCCGCGCAGGTGGCCAACCCCTCGGTGGAGTACAGGGATTCGTTGTCGTCGGTGACCGTCCAGTCCGGGCCGTTGTCGATGTCCAGACAGAGGGCGTCGTAGGTGTCCGACGAGGTACGGAGGTACTCCACGAGGTCCGTGTGCAGGATCACCGTCCTCGGATCGCCGAGCGCCCTCCCGGAGATCGCGGCGAGCGGCCCCTGCCGGTGCCAGTCGATGATCGCCTCCTCACGCTCGGCGACGGCGATCCGCCCCCAGCGGGGCTCGGCGGCGGCATGCGCGAGCGAGAAGCCCACCCCCAGGCCGCCGACCAGGACTGAGGCGCCGGCCCGCGACTGCTCGGGCAGGGCGGCCAGGGCCGCGTCGATCAGCAGCCGCTCGGAGCGCCCGTCGGAGGTGTCCATCAGGAAGGTGCCGTTGGCGATGATCTCGTAGTGCTCGTCGCGGCGGCGCAGCACCACTTCTCCGTACGGCCCTTCCCGGCGGTCGAGGGTCACGGTTTCCGACATCGTTCGTCACTCCGTCCGTTTCTCGTCATGTCGTGGTCGTCCACCGACACGTTACGAAGCCACGGGGTCACGAATCCTGGATATCCTCAGGATTCCCCGGTCATGTACCGGGCGCCCCGCCACCCGTACGCACACGTACCCGCCACGAAGACGGCAACCGCCACCGTCCACGCGCCGCCCTGCGGGCCCGGCTGCATCACCCACGCCCACCACTGCGCCGCACCGCCCGGCTCCGAGGGGGCCGCGAGGTAGACCACGCCGACGAGGAAGACCGGCGGGAGCCAGCTCAGCCGGGCACCGACGACGGCGGCGGCGCCCGCCGTCAGCCCCACGAGCCCGAGCGTGTTCCGTACGGCGGCGGGCGCCCCGTACGCCTCCGCGTGCCCCGGCAGAGCGAGGGCGAGCAGGGCGACGGCGAGCCCGGTCGCGGCGAGGACATGGGCGAGCCGACGGGGCCACCACGCGCGGACCGCCGTACGGTCCAGCTCGTCGCTCGGGGCGTGCAGGCTCGCCCCGACCGCCGCCGCGGCGAACAGCGGGCCGAAGACGACGACCGGGAGGCGGGCCGTGTGGTCGAAGCCGGGCAGGGAGACCAGCCACCAGGCCGCCGAGAAGGCGGCCGCGGCCGCGCCGGCGAGGGCGGCGAGCGTGCCGGACAGCGCGCGGGAGCGCAGATAGAGCCTCACGGGACCGGCACCTCGTCAGGGTCGCAGCTGTCCGCGGCCAGATAGCGGGCGAGGTAATCGCGCTGCTCGGCGGGGGACTTGGCGGTGAGCCGGTCGATGTACGGCCGGGCGGCGGTGGGATCGGGGCCGTAGCCGTCGGGGGTGGGCGCCAGCCACTCGCTGACGGCGAGGTGGATGACGCTCGCCCGCTCGGCGTTCGGGCCGGTGCCGTCGCCGGGTTGGCAGGTGTCCGAAAACAGCCAGTTCACGGCCGAGTTCAGATACAGATCGGCGCGCACGAGCCGGCCGCGCACCGCCTCCCCCTCGGTGTCGGGAAGGGCGACGTCACCGGGGCGGGCGGGACCGCCCGGGCCGCCCACCCAGCGCACCGGGGCGCCGGGCAGCCCCTTGAGGCGGGCGTTCAGCGGGGCGAGGGCCGCCGACACGTCCGGCAGCAGGCTCTCGTCCACGGCCGTCAGACACACCTGCGGGGCGCCGTCGTCGCACACCCACCGGGCCAGGGCGGGGTCATGGCGCCACGGCCCCTCGTCCCCCGGCAGCCGCAGGATCAGGCCCGCCGCGGCGACGGCCACGGCCGGCGGCACGAGGGCGAGCGGGAGCAGCCGGTTCCCGCGCAGCCCGTACGCGAGGAGCACGGCGAGCGCGATCCCCGCCGTCCATACCATCGACACGGGACCGAACCACCACACCGGCCGGTCCCAGAAGAACTGGTGCTCGCCGGCCGGACCGAGCCAGCGCACCGGGCCCTCCTGGTAGGCGCTCAAGGCCAGGCCGACGTACCCCGACGATCCCCACGAGCGGGGCGGTCAGCCGCCAGCGCACGACCCGCCCGACGACATGGCCGAGCGCCCCGAGGGCGGCGACGGCGACCGCGTCGGCGGCGACGAGTTCCAGGTAGGGGCGGCCCGCGGAGACGTACGGCCAGGTCACGAGGAGACAGACGGCGTCGGCGAGGAGCAGCCCGGCGGCCGGCCAGAGCGCGGACGGCGCGACGGCGACGAACAGGCGCCGCAAGGGGGAGCGGGGCACGGACTCCCAGAGGTCCGTCGTCCCGCGCCGCCGGTCCCGGCCGCCCTGCCAGCCGCCCGCCGCGAGCGCGAGCGGCCCGGCGAGCAGCCCGGCGACGACGTGCAGCATGTTCGTGGCGTCGGCCCAGCGGCCCTGCCAGTCGGGAGCCTTGCCGTACATCGTGACGAGGACGGTGACGGCGACGGCGGCCCCGGTCCAGGGGCCGAGGCCGCGCCGCAGCTCGGTGCGGAGCGGGGAGGGGGCCCGTGCGGGCGTGGCTCCGTCGGTACGGGGCGGGGGGACGAGGGTGGTGGTCACCGGAGCGCCTCCTTCGGGTGGGTGCCGGACGCCCGGTGGACGCCGGACGCCCGGTGGGCGTGCAGGGCCGCCGTGTAGCCGCGTTCGACGGCTTGGCTCGCGGAGTCGTCCGGCGCGCCGGACTCCCCTCCGAGCGCGGTCAGCTCGACCGTGGTGCCCTGGAAGGCGAGCCGCCCCGCCTCGATGAGGGCGACATCGGTGCAGGCGGCGGCCACGTCCTCCACCAGGTGCGTGGAGACCACCACCGTCGTCTCCCCGCCCAACTCGCGCAGCAGCTCACGGAAGTCGACCCGCTGTTCCGGGTCGAGGCCGGCGGTCGGCTCGTCGAGCAGCAGGAGGTCGGGCTCGTTCACGATGGCCTGGGCGATCCCGGCACGCCGGACCATGCCGCCGGACAGCGTCTTCATCCTCGCGTCGATCCGGTCGCCCAGCCCGACCCGCCGCACCGCGCGCTCCACCGCCGCCGGGGCCCGGTCGGCGGGCAGCTCCTTGAGCCAGGCCACGTACGCGACGAACTCGCGCACCGTGAAGGACGGGTAGTAGCCGAACTCCTGGGGCAGATAGCCGAGCCTGCGCCGCACGCCGGTGCGGTCGCGATGGCTCGCGACATCCTCGCCGAGCAGCTCCACCCGGCCGGAGGAGGGCGCGGCGACGGTCGCGAGGACCCGGATGAGGGAGGTCTTCCCGGCTCCGTTCGGGCCGAGCAGCCCGTGCACGCCGGGCCCCAGGGTCAGGTCGAGCCCGTCGAGGGCGACGGTACGGCGGTGGCGGACGGTCAGTCCGGTCACCGCGACGGCGGGCGAGGGGTTCATCGGGGCTCCAGGTGGTCGAAGGAACGGCGCCGCAGGACGAGGAGCGCCGCACAGGCCAGCGCGGCGGCGGCCCAGCCCCCTTGCGCGGCGGAGCCGGAGAAGTACGGGGCGAGCGCCCCCGCCCCCGCGCCCGCCTCGGGTCCCGCGAGGAGCGGGCCCGTCACGGCGAGCAGCCATCCGCCGCCGAGCGTCGCGGCCGCCGCCCGGCAGCCGACGAACGAGCCCAGCGCGAGGGCGGCCAGGGTCAGCGCCAGACCCGGAAGCAGCCACGCGGCGGCCCCCGGGAACCCGGCCACCCGCGGCAGCAGGGCGGCGCCCGCCGTCAGCAGCGGTACGCAGCCGGCGAGCACGGCGGCGGTACGGGTGAGCAGCAGCCGCAGTCCGCCCGAGGGCGTGGCGGCGGTGATCTCGTACAGGGGGTCGGCGTGCCGTCCGTACGAGACGGCGACACCGGCGAGCGGAAGGATCGGGGAGATCGCGAGGAGCAGGCTGCCCGCGCCCTGGAACCCGGCGCCGTGGGCGAGACCGAAGGCACCGCCGACGACGAGGACCACGGCCACCGCCCAGGACCCCCGGAGGGCGGGCCCGACGGCCCACCAGAGCCGTGCCCACCTTCCGAGGGGGCTTCCGGCGGAGACGGGCACGGACGCGGGCACGGAGACGGGCGAGACAGGCACAGGGGCGGGCGCGGAGACGGGCGAGACAGGCACAGGGGCGGGCGCGGGGGCGGGCCGGTGGCCCAGCGAGGTCAGGAGCTCGGCGCGGACGGCCGCGAGTACGGGACCGGCGGCGCTCGCGCGGACGGCGGCCGACACACGGGCCGCGCAGGCCGTACAGGACTCGACGTGCTTCTCCAGGGACCAGGCGTCCGTCTCGGGGGCGCTGCCCTCCGCGTACCGCAGCGCCATGGCGTCGGTGACGTGCCAGGGCGGTCGGGGGGAGCCGGGGCCGGGACGGGGTACGGGGCCGCGTCCGGGTCGGGGTGCGGGGCCGGAGCCGGGTCGGGGTGCGGATTCGGGGTCGCGTCCGGGTGCGGGTGCGGGTGCGGGTGCGGGCGACGGGTGGGCTTCGGGGCGCGGTGTCGTCATGCGGTGCCTCCCAGGGCGTGCGGGCCCCCGGGGTGCCCGGCGGCGAGGGCGGCGCGCAGCTCGCGGCGGGCGCGCAGGGCGCGGGTCTTGACGGTGCCCTCGGGTATGCCGAGGAGCCGGGCCGTCTCACGCGTCGTCAGGCCGTCGACGACGGTGGCCCGGAGGACCTCGGCGAGTTCGGGCGAGATCCGGTCGAGGGCGGCGCCGACCTCCGCGTACTCCAGGCCCGCGAGGACCCGGTCCTCCGCGGAGGGCGCGACGGCCGGCGGCGCGGGGTGGGCGGGGTGCGCGGAGGCGTGTGCACCGGCCTGCGCGGTGACGTGTGCGGCGGCGTGCGCGGCGGCCCGTTCGGCGCGGGCGCGGGCCCGCTGGGCGTCCACCAGGCGCCGGGCGGCGATCACCCACAGCCAGCCGCCGGCCTCGCCCCGGCCGCGGTGGCCGCCGGCCGAGCGCCAGACGGTGACGAAGGTGTCCTGGAGGACCTCCCTCACGGTCTCCTCGTCGGGGCAGCGGCGGGCCAGGCGCGCGTGCAGCCAGCCGGCGTGCCGGTCGTAGAGGACGGCGAGTGCCTCGGTGTCCCCCCGCGCGACCGCGCGCAGCAGCGCCGCGTCGTCGGCGGCGCCGGCATCGTCTTCCTCGCCCCCCGAGGGGCCTCCCCCTGTGGGGCGCGACAGTCTCACGCCCTCTCTATCGCAGGGCGGGCCCCGAACGGTTCACGGGCCGGTGGGCGGCCCGCCCCCGGGGAGCGCGTCGAAGACGCGGCGGAGGGCCGGCGGGCGTTCGCCGTCGTCCGCGACGACGAGGCGGTGGCGGTAGGTGACGAAGTACTGGAAGCCGTCCGGGATCGGGCCGCCGGTCGGCCGGTCCGGCACGCGCGCGTAGGCGGGGTCTTCGAGCGCGGCCCGCAGTTCCGCGGCCTCGGCGGGGGTCATGCGGCCGGTGCGGGGCGGCTTCGTGCCGGAGCGGCTCGTCCAGGTGCCGTCGTAGTGGACGACCAGCTGGTTGCGGACCCCGGCGAGGCCGCCGTTGACGACCACCTCGACGAGGACCTCCTGCCCCTGCGGCTCCTCCGTCCCTTCGGGAGGCGCCACCGTCCCGGCCGCGGTGGTCGGCGCGGGCGGCGTGGCGGCGCTCGACGCGGGTCCGCCTGGTGCGGGCGGGGTCCCGGCACCGCAGCCGCTCGCGCCGAGAGCGCCGCCGAGGGTCAGGGCCGCCGCGAGGAGCAGGGCGCCGCGCCGCCTCGCCCGTACAGCGGGAAGGGCTCGTACGGCTCGTCCGGCTCGTGTCATGGACCGAGCATGCACGGGCGGCCGCGCCCCCGCAGCCGGAAGGGAGGAGTCCGCGTCCGGGCGGTCAGATCTCCTCCGCCCGGACGATGCCCGTGAGCGGCCCCCGGTAGCGCCAGTCCAGCGAGTCGTAGAGCGCGAGGCCGTCCGTGGTCGCGGAGAGCACCCCGGTCTCGGCGCCCGCCTGGGCGGCGGCGGCCTCCAGGGTGCGCATGACGTTGGCGCCGAGGCCGCGCCGCCGGTGCGCGGGGTCGGTCTCGATCTGGTCGGCGACGGCGGTGGAGCCCGTCGGGGCGATCTGGCCGCGCGCGGCGAGGGTGCCGTCGGGGGCGAGGACGCGGACCCGTATGACGCCGTCCCTGACCTCGGTGGTCCGTGCGTACCCCTCCGGCGGCGCGGGCCGGGCGCCGGGGTCGAGCGGCTTGACCATCATGAAGCCCGGGTCGTCGGGGACCGTCCATCCCTCGGTGATCCACGAGGCCGCCTCCTCGGGGCCCGCCATGATCTTGAGCCAGCTGTACGGGGCGGTGAGCCGGGTGCAGAGCGCGCCGACGGAGGCCGCGTCGGGGGCGGGCAGGACGTGCCGCACGACGTGCCGGGTGAGGCCCACGTCGATCCGGTAGCCCCAGGGCTCGGGGACGGCGGCCGGGGTGCCCCGGGACACCGTCCAGCCCGCCACCCACGCCGATGTAATAGATGCGATATCCATAGAGGTATTACAGGTCCTGAATGCTCCTGGTGGGAGAGTGATCGCTCAGAGCGAACGCGCGTCCGGGAACATTCATCGGCTCAGGTGCATTGAGTCCACATAGCTCAACTTGACTGCCGAAGGGGAGATCATGGCTTCTGAGTCCAAGCCGTCCGTGCTGCTCACACTGCCCGTACTGCCGCTCGACGACGAGGTCGTGCTGCCCGGAATGGTGGTGCCCCTGGACCTCTCCGACAACGACGTACGCGCCGCCGTCGAAGCCGCCCAGGCCGCCGCCCGCTCCGGCACCGGCAAGCCCAGGGTGCTGCTCGTGCCCCGCGTCGACGGGACCTACGCCGCCACCGGCGCCCTCGGCACCGTCGAGCAGGTCGGCCGCCTCTCCGACGGCGACCCCGGCGCGCTCATCCGTGCCCTCGGCCGGGTGCGCATCGGCGCCGGCACGACCGGGCCCGGCGCGGCCCTGTGGGTCGAGGGCGGCACCGTCGAGGAGACCCTGCCCGACCCGCTGCCCGGCCAGGTCACCGACCTGGTCAAGGAGTACAAGGCACTCGCCACCAGCTGGCTCAAGAAGCGCGGCGCCTGGCAGGTCGTCGACCGCGTCCAGCAGATCGACGGCGTCGGCGCCCTCGCCGACAACGCCGGCTACTCGCCCTTCCTCACCGTCGAGCAGAAGGTCGCGCTCCTGGAGACCGCCGACCCGGTCGCCCGCCTCAAGCTCGCCACGGCCCAGCTCCGCGAGCACCTCGCCGAGCAGGACGTCGCCGAGACCATCGCCAAGGACGTCCAGGAGGGCGTCGACAAGCAGCAGCGCGAGTTCCTGCTGCGCCGACAGCTCGAAGCCGTCCGCAAGGAACTCCGCGACCTCAACGGCGAGGCGGAGGGGGACGAGTCCGACGACTACCGCGCCCGCGTGGAGGCCGCCGACCTGCCCGAGAAGGTCAGGGAGGCCGCCCTCAAGGAGGTCGAGAAGCTGGAGCGGTCCAGCGACCAGTCCCCCGAGGGCTCCTGGATCCGCACCTGGCTCGACACCGTCCTCGAACTGCCCTGGAACGAGCGCACGGAGGACCGGTACGACATCCGCGGCGCCCGCGCCGTCCTCGACGCCGAGCACGCGGGCCTGGACGACGTGAAGGAACGGATCACCGAGTACCTGGCCGTGCGCAAGCGCCGCTCCGAGCGGGGCCTCGGCGTCGTCGGCGGCCGTCGCGGCGGAGCCGTACTCGCCCTCGTCGGCCCGCCCGGCGTCGGCAAGACCTCCCTCGGCGAGTCCGTCGCGCACGCGATGGGACGCGAGTTCGTCCGGGTCGCCCTCGGCGGCGTACGGGACGAGGCGGAGATCCGAGGCCACCGGCGCACGTACGTCGGCGCGCTGCCCGGCCGGATCGTACGGGCCATCAAGGAGGCCGGCTCCATGAACCCGGTCGTCCTCCTCGACGAGATCGACAAGGTCGGCTCCGACTTCCGCGGCGACCCCGCGGCGGCCCTCCTCGAAGTCCTCGACCCGGCGCAGAACCACACCTTCCGCGACCACTACCTGGAAGTCGAACTCGACCTCTCCGACGTCGTCTTCCTCGCCACCGCCAACGTCCTCGAAGCCATCCCCGAGGCCCTCCTCGACCGCATGGAACTGGTCAGGCTCGACGGCTACACCGAGGACGAGAAGGTCGTCATCGCCCGCGACCACCTGCTGCCCCGGCAGCTGGAGCGGGCCGGCCTGGAGCCCGGCGAGGTCGTCCTGACGGACGCGAGCCTGCGCAAGCTGGCCGGCGAGTACACCCGCGAGGCGGGCGTCCGCACCCTGGAGCGGTCCATCTCCCGGCTGCTCCGCAAGGTCGCGGCCCAGCACGAACTGGGCGACCGCGAACTGCCCTTCACGGTCGCACCGGACAACCTGCGGGAACTCATCGGGCGGCCGCACCACGTGCCGGAGTCCGCGCAGGACCCGGCGGAGCGCCGCACCGCCGTGCCGGGTGTCGCCACCGGGCTCGCCGTGACGGGGGCGGGCGGGGACGTCCTCTTCGTCGAGGCGTCCCTCGCCGACCCGGAGACCGGCGCCGCCGGCCTCACCCTCACCGGCCAGCTGGGCGACGTGATGAAGGAGTCGGCGCAGATCGCGCTCTCCTTCCTCCGCTCGCACGGCGCCGAACTGGAGCTGCCCGTCACCGGCCTGAAGGACCGGGGCGTGCACATCCACTTCCCGGCGGGCGCGGTCCCCAAGGACGGGCCGAGCGCGGGCGTCACCATGACGACCGCACTCGCCTCGCTCCTGAGCGGCCGACAGGTCCGCACGGACGTGGCCATGACCGGCGAGGTCTCCCTCACCGGCCGGGTCCTGCCGATCGGCGGCGTGAAGCAGAAGCTGCTCGCCGCGCACCGGGCGGGCATCACGACGGTCGTGATCCCCAAGCGGAACGAGGCCGACCTGGACGACGTCCCGGCCGAGATCCTGGAGAAGCTGGAGGTCCACCCGGTGACGGACGTCCGGCAGGTACTGGAGATCGCGCTGGCGCCGGCGGCGGTGCCGGTGGGCGTGGCGGCGTAACCCCGTACGCATCGGCACGCGGCTTCTCGAAGGGCTTGGTACGGCGGAGCGGGGTGTCCCCGGTGGGCACCCCGCTCCGCCGTACCGGGTTGTCGGTGCGAAGTGTCATGCTCGTACGCATGAACGACGACGCCTTCTGGGCTCTCATCGACGAGTTGAGCCGCCGTCCCGGTGACCGGGACGAGCGGCTGGAGTGGCTGGGTGGGCAGCTGCTGCTGCGGCCGGCCACCGAGAGCGCGGAGTTCCAGGTACGGCTGGAGCGGGCGTGCGAGGCCGCCGACACCAAGGGGGTGTGGACCGCGGCGAACCGCGTCGAGAGCGGCTCCTGCACCGACGACGGCTTCCACTACTTCACGCTCTGGCTGGTGGGGCAGGGCCGCAAGGTGTACGAGTCGGTCCTCGCCGACCCCGACGCGCTGGCCGACGTGCCGGGGATCCGCCTCCTGGTGGGGCGGCCCCGTGACGAGTGGCACGACGACGAGTGGCCGGAGTGGGAGGAGCTCGACTACGTCGCCCAGGACGCGTACGACGAGCTGACCGGCCAGGAGGACGACGACGGCGAGGAGTTCCTCGACGCGGTGGAGGAGGCCGAGGCGGCGGCCGAGGCCGCGGGGGAGTGGGAAGAGGACGACGAGCTCCGGGGGGCTCGTCAGGAGGGGGTGGCGATCCCCCGGCTCACCGCCCTCTTCCCGCTCGGGACGTCCGGCCCCTGATCGCCCGGAGGGCTCAGGAGGCGGACGGGTTCCGGCGGCGGCCGATCAGCAGGCTCCCCGCCGCGAAGGCGGTGAGGGCGCCCGCGCCCGCGAGGGCCAGGGGGAGCGGCGAGGAGGGGGCCTCGGCCGTCCCGGCGGAGAGGGCCGGTGCCTGCTCGTCGCCGCCGTGGCCCGCGTGGCTCACGGTGGACAGCTCCGCGCCGGCCGCGATCTTCGCCTCGGTCGGGGCCTGGGCCTGTGACGAGGGCTGGGCCGGGGCCTGCGCCGCCGTCCCGCTCCCGAAGGTGACGTCCGAGCAGCTGTAGAAGGCCTCGGGGCTGTCGTTGCGCTGCCACACCTTGTAGACGATGTGCCGTCCCGTACGGGCGGGCAGGTTGCCCGTGAAGGCGTAGTAGCCGTCGGTGGCGGTACGGGGCGTGGCGTACACGGCGACGGGGGTCGCGTCCAGGTCCGACCACTTCAGCGGCTGCGTGGGGTCGAAGCCGGGCTTGGTGAGGTAGACGGTCATGGTGCCGGAGTGGGCGGCCGTCACCCGGACCTTGAAGTCGAAGGAGCCCGCGGTGACCGCCGTCGCGGGCCAGTCGGTGCGCGCCCAGTCCAGGGCGCGGTACTTCTCGCGGTTGGCCGAGCAGAGCTTGCCGTCCGGGATGACGGCCTGGTGCTGTCCTGCGGCGTTCGCGATGTTGACCTCGTTCCAGTCGTAGAGCGGCTGGGTGCCGGAGTCGGCGACGAGGTCCTTGCAGACCTGCGACCTGGGCGTCTCGGGCCCCTCCGCGTAGCAGGCGGCCACCCGGCTGACGGGGTTGAAGACGGCCCCGTGGGCGCTCGCGGTGGTGGGGGTGAGGCTGACGAGTGCGGCCGCGGCGGACAGGGCGGCGACGCCGGTGGCGGTACGGCGGGAGGACGGCATGCGGGGGCTCTCTCTCGTGCGTGGGGGAGGACGGGACGAGCAACGCGCGCTGACCGCAGGGAAGTTGAACTCCGTGCGATCGTCGAAGAGCCTCGCATTGGTCCATACCAATAGGCAAGGGGGTGGACCGGGAAAGCCGAAGCGGCCCCCGGGGTGCCGCCCACCCGGGGACCGCTTCGGAGCAGCGGGGGCGTCAGCCGTTCGCGAGCGCCTGCACGCGCGAGAGGTCGCCGTTGAAGTGGTTGTGGTCGCCGACCGTCGGGCCGGAGGAGGTGTACTGCCACATCGTGTAGTACAGCCAGCCGGCCGGGAGTTCGCCCACCGTGGAGGCGTACCGCGCGACCCACAGCGGGTTGGTCGAGCCGAAGCCGGAGTAGTTGCCGGTGCACTGGGTCCACCAGCTCGTCGCCGTGTAGATCACCGCGTCCCGGCCGGTCCGGTACTTGTAGCGGTTCACGAAGTCGCGGATCCAGGCCACCATCCCGGCCTGGGTCTTGCCGTAACAGGTCGCCCCGTACGGGTTCCATTCGATGTCGAGCACGCCCGGCAGCGTCCTGCCGTCCTTCGACCAGCCGCCGCCGTTGTTCACGAAGTAGTCGGCCTGGGCGGCGCCGGTCGTCGTGTCCGGGGTCGCGAAGTGGTACGAGCCGCGGATCATGCCGACGTTGTACGAGCCGTTGTACTGCTGCGCGAAGTAGGTGTTCTTGTAGTAGGTGCCCTCCGTCGCCTTGACGTAGGCCCACTTGACGCCGCTGTTCCACAGTGTGGACCAGGCGACGTTGCCCTGGTGGCTGGAGACGTCCACGCCTTCCGTCTGGACGGCCTGGATCGAGATGCCGCCAGGCGCGCCGTCGCGCCCGTCGTGTTCGAGGACGCCCATGCCCATGCTGGCGGACCCCCGCTCGGGCACCTGGCGGACGCCCGGGTCCTGGGCGGCGCCGGCGGGTCCGGCGAGGGGGAGAAGGAGGGCCAGGGCCGCGAGGGCGGCACCGGCGAGGGTCGTTCCGGATCTGTGCACACGCATTCCGTGCCTCCGAAAGGATCGGTGGGGGAGCGAGGTCGAGAGCCTCTGGTGTGGACATGTCATCGACGAGGCCGGGGATGACGCTACGCACGTAGACCCGGGCGGCGGAAGGGGGACCGGATACCGCCGTTGGTCTACTCCTGCGAAATACTGGAGGAGCTGCGGCGATGGCCTCGGCCGGCAGAAACTTTCAGCGGCCGGAAAGCCGCCGGGAGTCACCGGAGAACGCGTGGGAGGTGCTGACGTGCACGGAAGCGGTACGGGAAGCGAAGACCGGGTCGCACCGCCCGCCGGCGTGCGCCCGGGAGAGCCGCCCGCGGGAGCGGTCGAGCCGGCGGTCGAGCCGGCGGTCGAGCCGGGCACCCCGTCCGCAGTGCCCGCCGAGCCCGGCACCCCGCCCGCCGGCGCCGTCGACCGGGAGTTCCTCGCGCTCGAACGCGAGCTGGCGGTCTTCCTGCGGCGGGCCCGCGCCCAGTCCGGCGAGATGGCCAGGGAGGTCCACCCGGAGCTGGAGCCCGCCGCCTACGGCCTCTTCGTGCGCCTCGACGACGCCGGCCCCCAGCGGGCCACCGAACTCGCCGGGTACTTCGGGGTCGGCAAGGCCACCATGAGCCGCCAGCTCCGTGCCCTCGAGGACCTCGGGCTCGTCGCCCGCGACCCCGACCCCGCCGACGGGCGCGCCTCGCTGGTCCGGCTCACCGAGGAGGGCCGGCAGCGGTTCCGGCGCGTACGAGACGCCCGGCGCGAGCGGTACGTCCGCAAGCTCACCGACTGGGACCGCGCCGAGGTCGCCGAACTCGCCCGGCTGCTGAACCACTTCAACGTCCGCTTCGAGGGGTGACCCCTCAGGGGGCGGGCAGTTCCACGTAGGCGGCCGTGGCGTCGTCGTGCCGCTTCCAGCGGCGCACCCCGCCCGCCTCCCCGTCCGCCGCCTCCAGGGCCCGCACCCGGTGGAGCAGGCCGAGCGGCCCCTCCTTGCGCAGGACGCGGTGGCAGTCCGTCCAGTCGCCCTCGCGGAACAGGTCCACCCAGCGGCTCGCCCCGTCCGTGAGCGCGGCCAGGGACCGTACCTCCGCGCGCGGGGTCGTCCCCGTCACCGCCCGCCCCGCGACCGCCGGATCGGCCGCCGCGGTGAAGAAGCCGCCCTCCCGGTTCCGCAGCCGGTCCGTCGCCGCCAGGGAGCGCAGGACCTCCACCGGCACCCGGTCGAGGCGGTCGTCGAGCACGGCCCGCACCGACCCGTCCGGGGACTCCAGGAGGAGGACGGAGTCCGAGAGGACGAGGTGCTCGACCCGGGTCCCGTCCCAGCGGGCGAGCACCACGGTCGCCTGGGGCGTACGTACGTGAGAAAGGTCACAGGTGTTCCGGTGGGCGTCCGCGGTGCGCCGGATTGCGACGGAGAGGATCTCCGGCAGGGTCATGTCCGGCCGGGAAGCGGACAGTTCGGTCAAAGCCCCGCCCAGTCGTGCGGTGAACCACGGCACGGTGTGCACACAACCGTCATCACCCACGGGCGGTGTGACGCCGTCGAGTAGGACGACGACCCCGCCGCTGCCCGAGGCGGGCAGCGCGGTGGCCACCCAGTCCTCGTTGGGGCGTTCGGGGCTGCCGGGGAGGGAGGCGGCTTCACTGCGCATGGCGTCCAGTGTGCCCGGCCAGGTGCGCTCCTTCACGAGACCTGCAAATGACCGTAAATGGCCTGTACCAACCCGGCGGGGGCGGTTCGAGAGGCGGAACGGGCACTTCCGTGGAGCTGCGGGCGGGCATCTTGCCAAAGCCCGCGCGGAAGATCCAACCGGGGGCCCCGCGGGGCCCTCGGGGCCCGCCCGGAGAAGTTGTTCGCCAACTCATGAGTGTTGTTCACTCGTTCGGGTGGCGGAGCGGCCGATGCACGCCCCCTTCCCAGAAGCGCTGGAATGGTCGGAAGCCGTACCAGGGGTGGGGGCGCTCCATGTGACCGGCCGTCACCTCTGCTTTGTGGCTGGACGAGTCAAGAATGCGAGCACCGGTGCAGATGAAGCGGCCTCGGAGCAAGAACGGCGCGCGGAGCCAGACCCCCGGTGTGATCCCGACCCCGGACGCGGGCGCCGCCACGGCGCCCCACGGCAACCCCGGCTCCGGAAACGTCGTCTCCGGCAACCCCGTCTCCGGGGACTCCGTTTCCGGCAGCGCCACCACCCCGGGCAGCGCGCCCGCCGGGCAGGCCCCCGCCGGCCGTTCCAAGCGCGTCCGCAACCGGCTGGTCGCCGGCGTCGCCCTCGTCGGCGTCACCGTCCTCGCCGCCGGAGCCCCCGCGGTCCTCGCCGCCTCCACCCAGCTCACCGACTCCCAGCGCCTGGTCACCCTCGCCGAACTCGACCGGCAGGCCGTCACCCTGGCCCACTCCCTCGCCGACGAGCGCGACGAGGTCGTCGCGTACATCGCCGCGGGCCGGGACGCCCAGAGCGGCGACGCCAAGGACAAGCGCCAGGTCACCAGCGTCCGGTCGACGCGGGTCGACCGGCAGATCGACGAGATCCGGCCCGCGGCCTCCGCCGAACTCCGCCGCGACCTCGCCGGAGTCCCCTCCGTCCGCCGCGCCGCCCTCACCGGCAAGGGCACGGCCCTTGAGGCCCACCGGGCGTACTCCGAGGTCATCGCCAAGCTCCAGGCCCTCGCCGACGAACTGGCCGACGAGACGCCGCCCCGCGCCTCCGACACCGCGCTCACCGAGACCACCCGCGCCCCCGCCGCCCTCGGCCGCGCCGTCGAACAGGCCTCGGCCACCCGCGGCCTGCTCCTCGCCGCGCTCTCCGTGGCACAGCCCGAGCCCACCGGGGACGTCCACTACGACCCCGAGACCGGCACCTACGTCCCCGACGTCCCCGAAGGCACCGCGGAGGCGGAGCGGGCCCGCGACGCCCTCACGGCCGCCGCCCAGCAGGCCAGGGTCCGCGAACTCGCCGCCCTGGGCGACTTCGACCAGGCCGCCGGCTCCGCGGCCCGGGACGCCATGGCCGCGACCGTCGCCGGACCGGACGTCAAGAGCGCCGAACGCTCCCTCGCCTCCCTCACCGACCAGCCCCGCCTCACGGAGACCGAGCGCGAGACCGACCGGGCCGGCCTGGAGTCCGCCCTCTCCGCCCGCATCGAGCAGATGCGCGGCCTCGAGTCCCGTCTCGCCGCCGACCGGGTCGAGCACCTCGGCGCGCTCCGCAACGACGACGTCACCGCCCTCGAACTGCGCATCGCCTTCCTCGGCGGCTGCCTGCTCGTCGCGATCGGCATCTCCACCTACGTCGCCCGCACCCTCACCCGGCCGCTCGCGGTCCTCCGTATCGGCGCCGCCAGGCTCGCCGCCGCCCCCGCGCCGCAGACGGAGGAGCCGGTCCGCTTCACCGGCCGCAACGACGAGTTCGCCCAGGTCGTCCGCTCCCTCAACACCCTGCACGGCAAGCTCCACGGCCTCGCCGCGCACACCGAGCGACTCACCGCGGGGCAGGCCGACCTCGCCTCGGCCAAGGACGCCCTCGGCGCCGAGCTGGCCACCCAGCGCGCCGAACTCCAGGGCCGGGTCGCCCTCCTCACCGCCGACCTCGAACGGCTCAGGAGCACCGTCCACCACACCTTCGTCAACCTCTCGCTGCGCAGCCTCGGGCTCGTCGAGCGGCAGCTCGGCGTCATCGAGAAGCTGGAGGAGCGCGAGCAGGACCCGGACCGCCTCGCGACCCTCTTCAAGCTCGACCACATGGCGACCGTGATGCGCCGCCACAGCGAGAACCTGCTCGTCCTCGCCGGGCACGAGCACGTCCACGGCCACGCCGGGCCCGTCCCGCTCGTCGACGTGCTGCGCGCCGCCGTCAGCGAGATCGAGCGGTACGAGCGGGTCACGATCCAGTCGCTGCCGCCGCACGCCCAGATCGCCGGGTTCGCCGCGGACGACCTGAGCCACCTGATCGCGGAACTCCTGGAGAACGCCACGTCGTTCTCGCCGCCCGACGCGGAGGTCCAGCTCTCCGGCTGGCTCCTGGAGTCCGGCGAGGTGATGCTCTCCGTGCAGGACGCGGGCATCGGCGTGACCCCGTCCCGCCTCGCCGAGCTCAACGAGCGCCTGGCCGAGGCCGATCCGGCCGCCTTCGACGGCGAGGGCCTCGGCATGCGCGTCATCGCCATGCTCGCCGCCCGCCACGGCGTCCGCGTCGAGCTGCGCGAGCAGAAGCCGGGCGGCACGGCGGCCGTCGTGGTCCTGCCGCAGGCCCTGCTTCCCACCGCTCCGCCGGCCACCGTGACGGAGCCGGTACGGGTGGCGGGCGCGGCGCCCGTGATCCAGCTGCCCGGCTCGGCCGCGGAGGCCAACTCCAACACGCTGCCGTCCCGGAACCGCGACCCGCTCGTGGAGGCGGCGGAGCGCGCGTTCCTGGAGGCGGAGGTGAACGCGGCGAGGGGCGCGGAGACGCCCCCGGAGCCGGCTCCCGGGCCGACCCCGGAGCCGGCCCCTCACCAGGACGTGGAGCCGGCCTACGAGGAGCCCGAGCCGACCGCCCCGGGCGCGTCGGTCTCCGAGACCACGCTCCAGGTCCGGCTGCCCGCCCCGCCGCCGGAGCCGGACGCCCACGGACGCGCCGCCGACGAGCCGCTCACGGCCCAGCCGGTCGCGGCCACCCCCGTCACCGACCAGCCCGTCACCGACCAGCCGGTCACCGGCGAACAGGCCACCGGCGAACAGGCCACCGACGAGCACGCCACCGACGAGCAGGTTCCCGGCCCGCGCCCCGCCCAGTGGGAGCGGATCACCGACAAGGGCCTGCCCAAGCGCACCCCGCAGGTGGTCCGCCCGGCCGGCGGCGCCACCACGCCCCGGCAGGGCGGCGTGGACGCGGAGGCCCTGCGCCGCCGCCTCGGCGGCTTCCACCAGGGAGCCAAGGCCGGGCGCCGCGACGTGGAGGCGGAGATCGACACGGCGCGGATAGATGCCGCGAGGACCGCACGTAAAGAGGAGTTGACGGGGGACACAGTCGAGGAGGCACGCAGTTGACTGCGACGGGAACGTTCGGACTGAGCACGGAAGCCCGCAACCTGCAATGGCTGCTGGGGAATCTGGTGGAGGAGGTACCCGGCGTCCGCTCGGTCGCCGTCGTCTCCTCCGACGGCCTCCTGCTGCTCTCGTCCGACCCGGCCGCCCAGCAGAGCACGACGGCCGCCGCCGAAGCCGGCCGTCCTGACGGGCCGCGCGGCTCCAGCGCCGACCTGGCCACCATCGTCTCCGGCATCGGCAGCCTGACCATCGGCGCCGCGCGCCTGATGGACGGCGGCGGGGTCAAGCAGACCATGGTGGCGATGGAGGAGGGCAGCGTCTTCGTGATGTCGATCAGCGACGGTTCGCTGCTCGGCGTACACGCCACGCCCGACTGCGACATGAGCGTCGTGGCGTACCACATGGCGCTCTTCGTGGGCCGCGCCGGTCACGTACTCACCCCCGAAGTCCGCAGCGAGCTGCGCAAATCGATGGAGAGCCCCCAGTGACCTCAGCTTCTTCGGCCTACCCGGGGCCTTACGCCCACCGGCTGCCGGTACGCGGAGACGGCCGGCGCCCCGCGCGCGTACGCCCGTACTCGCTGACCGGCGGGCGTACCCGCTTCGGCCACGTCCTGCTCGTCGAGACCTTCGTGGCGGCGCTCGAAGCGCCCGCCGCCCGCAAGGTCCTGACGGACGGCGGGCCCGGCGCCCGCGGTCTGATGCCGGAGATGCGGGCGATCGTCGAGATCTGCCGCCGGATGCGGACGGTCGCGGAGATCTCGGCGCTGTTGAAGATGCCGTTGGGGGTCGTCCGGGTGCTCCTCAGCGACCTGGCCGACCAGGGAAAGATCCGTGTGTACGGGACCGGTCACGGCACCGGCCAGCCCGACCGCGCGCTCCTCGAAAGGGTGCTGAGTGGACTCCGTCGTCTCTGACGCCTCCGCCGTCTCCGATTCACCGTCGGTCGCCGGCATCCCCGCGCAGCCCGAGGCCGATCCGTTCGGACGGGATACCGCCGGCTCGCACACCCCGGCGCCCGCCCAGGCCCCCGTCCCGGACGCCGACGACGGGGCGCAGGACTGGCAGCTCGACCACACCCGCGCACCGATCGCGACGAAGATCGTCGTCGCGGGCGGCTTCGGCGTGGGCAAGACCACCTTCGTCCGCGCGGTCTCGGAGATCACCCCGCTCCAGACCGAGGCGCTGATGACGCGGGCGAGCGAGGACACCGACGACCTCAGCGCCACCCCGGACAAGCTCACCACCACGGTGGCGATGGACTTCGGCCGGATCACGCTCGACAACGACCTGGTGCTGTACGTCTTCGGCACGCCGGGACAGCAGCGCTTCTGGTTCATGTGGGACGACCTGGTGCGCGGGGCGATCGGCGCGATAGTCCTCGCCGACACCCGCAGGCTCACGGACTGCTTCCCCGCCCTCGACTACTTCGAGAGCTGTGGACTTCCGTACATCGTGGCCGTCAACCACTTCGAGGGCACCGAGGTGTTCGAGGCGGAGGACGTCAGGGAAGCTTTGACCGTGCCGCCGCACGTACCCGTGGTGATCATGGACGCGCGCAAGCGGTACAGCGTCGTCGAGAGCCTGCTCGCGATGGTCGCGCACGCGCTCGAAGCCACCCCCGAATAGCCCTCCCCCGTCACGACTGACACGACCGTCACGCCAGGAGCACCATCCATGCGGAAGATACTCATAGTCGGCGCGGGCCAGTCCGGCCTGCAGCTCGCCCTCGGACTCCAGTCGCGGGGGTACGAGGTCACCCTCATGTCGAACCGGACGGCGGACGAGATCCGGTCCGGCCGGGTCATGTCCACCCAGTGCATGTTCGACACCGCGCTCCAGCACGAGCGGGACCTCGGCCTCGACTTCTGGGAGTCCCAGGCGCCGCGCATCGAGGGCCTCGGCGTCTCCGTCGCGGGCCCCGACTCGGGCCGGGTGATCGACTGGGTCGGGAAGCTCGACGGCTACGCCCAGTCCGTCGACCAGCGGGTCAAGATGGCCGGCTGGATGGAGACCTTCGCCCAGCGCGGCGGCCAGCTGGTGATACACGGCGCGGCCGTCGGCGACCTGGACTACTTCTCCCGCAGCTACGACCTGGTGCTCGTCGCGGCGGGCAAGGGCGAACTGGTGTCGATGTTCGGCCGGGACGCCTCCCGCTCCCCGTACAGCGAGCCGCAGCGCGCGCTGGCCGTCGCGTACGTCCACGGCCTCGGCCCGCGTCCCGAGCACCCGGACTTCGACGCGGTCCGCTGCAACATCGTCCCGGGCGTCGGCGAACTCTTCGTCATGCCGACCCTGACCACCGGCGGCCGTGCCGACATCCTCTTCTGGGAGGGCGTCCCGGGCGGCCCGCTCGACGCGTTCCAGGGCGTGAAGGACCCGGCGGAGCACCTGTCGCTGACCCTGGAGCTGATGGAGCAGTTCACGCCCTGGGAGTACGCGCGGGCCACCAAGGTCGAACTGACCGACGCCGGCGGCACCCTCGCCGGCCGGTACGCGCCGACCGTCCGCAACCCGATCGGCCGCCTCCCCGGCGGCGGACTGGTCCTGGGCGTCGCCGACGTGGTCGTCGCCAACGACCCGATCACCGGACAGGGCTCCAACTCGGCGTCCAAGTGCGCCGCCGCGTACCTCGCCGCCATCGTCGAGCACGGCGAGAAGCCCTTCGACGAGGAGTGGATGCAGGGCGCCTTCGACCGCTACTGGCAGACGGCCCAGCACGTCACCAAGTGGACGAACGCGATGCTCGCCCCGCCGCCGGAGCACGTCCTCAACCTGCTCGGCGCGGCCGGCCGGCTCCAGCCGGTCGCCGACCGCTTCGCGAACGGCTTCAACGACCCGTCGGACTTCGAGAACTTCTTCTTCGACCCGGAGAAGACGAACGCGTACCTGGCCTCCCTCACCGGAAACTGACCGCTCGCAGGAGTGGGTCCGGAAGGGTGCTGGTGGTCCTATCCGACCACCGGCACCCCTCCGGCCCGCCGCGACTCACCCTCCGGGCCGCCGCGACTCACCCTCCGGGCCGCCTCGGCGGAGCCCGCGCAAAGGGTTCGAACCATCCGGCCGCCGTGTTCGATGATGTGCGCATGTCCCTCTCGAACACCCTGGACCGCGTGGACGCGGACCTGGCCGCCGGCCGTGTGCCGATGGCGCGCCAGCGCCTGCGCGGGCTCGTCTCGTCCTTCCCGTCCGACCTGGCCCTCCGCCGCCGTCTCGCCGAGGTGTACCGCCTCTACGGCGACGCCGCGGAGGCGGGGCGCTGGATGTACCTCGAAGAGGACCGGAGCGAGGACGAGACCGCCGCCTTCGAGGCGCGCTACCGGTCTACGGGCCGGCGGATGAAGGCCCTCGCGTGGCGCGGTCCCGAGGCGCTCGCCGCCACCGCGTTCGCGGAGGGACAGCTCGCGGCACTGAGGACGGCCCGCGACGAGGAGACCCGGCGCCCGGTCGCCTGGGACGACCCCGCCTCCTACGAGGACGACGAGGACGAGGCGTACGAGGCGCCCTCCGAGCCCTGGACGGTCGGCGGCGTACTCGCGGGCCTCGGCTGCCTGGTGGCGGTCGGCGCCTTCGTGGCGGTCTGGATCATCGGCGTCATCGCCCTCTTCGACTGAGAGACACGGCTCGCGGCCCCGGCGCGGCCCGCCTCCGCCCGGCGGACCGCGAGCGGAGTCAGCAGGCCCGTGAGCGCGAAGAGAGCGCCCACGGCGAGCCGGCCGGGGCGGCCCCAGCCGACGCACAGCGCGATGAGCAGGCGGGTCCCACCGCCTCTGCCAGCCCGGCGCCGAGACCGAAGGCGCTTAGGTACTGGCCGGTGGCGTGAGGCGGGGCGAGTGCGTACGACACCTCGAAGCCGCCCGCCGAGTGCCACAGTTCGCCGACGGTGTGGACCACCACAGCGGTCAGCAGCAGCCCGACCGCCACCACCCCCGGCATCCCCGCCGAGCGCGCGACGAGCGCGCAGGAGACGAGGAAGGCCGCTGCGGCCCGGCGGTACGCGCGCCCGCCCGCGCGCGGGATGTCGATGCCGCGGCTCGCGCGCACCTGGAGGGCGACGACGAGCACGGTGTTGGCGAGCATCGCGCCCGGGACGAGTCGGTGCGGGGCGGTGGTGGGCCTCACACGCAAGAGTAAGAGGCATGCCAATTCAAAGAGTTGAGGCCAAGGGCTCAGGTGTGGTCGTACCCCTCGTCCTCGCCGTCCCTGGCCCCCGCCGGAAGCGCGGGCGGGCTGTACGCGGCCAGGGGCTCGCCGCCCGGGTCGGGGCGCACGGCACCGAGCAGCGGGTTCGCCGCGATGGGGGAGACCTTCACCTTCCCGCCGGGCCGCGGGGCCTGCACCACGAGGCCCTCGCCCAGGTAGACCGCCACATGAGTGGCGCCAGGGAAGTAGACCACCAGGTCCCCGGGGCGCAGCTCGGACAGCGGCACCCGGGGCAGGGTCGCCCACTGCTCCTGGCTGGTGCGCGGCACCTCCCGGCCCGCCGCCGCCCACGCCCGCTGGGTGAGGCCCGAGCAGTCGTACGTCTCCGGGCCCTCCGCCCCCCACTCGTACGGTTTGCCGATCTGGCCCACCGCGAACCGCAGCGCCTCCGCGCCCGCCCGGGACGGGGTCCGCCGGCCGTCCAGGACGCCGGAGCCGAGGAGTTCGCGCTGCGCGCCCGCCGTCTGGGTCCGCTCAAGCTCGGTGAGTCTGGCCAGCTGCTCCGGCGAGAGCCCGGCGAGCAGCTTCTCGACCTCCGCGAGACGGGCCCGCACCTCGTCGCGGCGGGTGCGCTGCGCGGCGGCGAGGGTCTGCTGCCGGTCCAGGGCCTTCCGGGATGCGCTCGCCAGGGCGGCCGCCTGCCGCTCGGCCCCTTCGAGCCGTGGCAGGGCCGCGGCACGGTCGCGTGCGGCCCGGGCCATCAGGTGCCCCTGGTCCAGGGCGGACCGGGGGCTCGGCGCGAAGAGCAGCCGCAGGTAGGAGGAGAGTTCGGACCTGCCCTGGTACTGGTCCCGGGCGATCCGCCCGGCGGCGGCGCGCCCCTTCTCCAGGGCGGTACGGGCGGCGGTGAGCCGGGCGGTGAGCTTCTTGGTGTCGGCGGTCTGGAGCTTCAGCGCCTCCTCGGCGGCGTTGAACCGCTCGGTGGCCTCCTCGGCCTGCCGGTACAGCGTCCGCATGCGCGTCAGCAGGGCGGTGACGGAGTCGCCACCGGGGGGAGGGAGAGCGGCGCCGTCGTCGAGTGCGGCGGGGCTCTCGGGGACGTCGGGGTCGTCGGGCGCGTCGGGTCCGGCGGGCTGGACCTCGCCCTCGGCCTCGGCATCACCCCCACCCCCGCCCTCAGCCTCGGCCTCGCCTTCGGCGGGATCCACCGGCCCGGCCTCCGGATCGACGGGCTCCACCGGCTCCGCCGCCGGGTCGGCCCAGGCGATCGGGGCCTCCGCCGGAGGTTCCCCCGGCGGCTCCGGCGCGCCGGCGGCGCCCGTGGGACCCGTCACCCCGGTGAACGCCGTCGCCGCGGCGAGCGCCCCCGTGCAGACCGTACGCAGCAACAGCCTCCGCGACACGTCACCACCTCCACGGGGATGATGACGTCTCACTTCATCTGATTACCGTACGAATGGTGGCGCGCCCGGCGTGCTCACCCGTTCGGCTCAGCATCCGTCGGCGTCGGCTTCGGCGTCGGCTTGGACCACGGCCACTTCAGCTCGCGCCGCTCGCGGCCCTCCGGCGCGTACTGGTAGACCCAGCCCCGCTGGAGTCCGAGCCGCTTCGTGTAGCCCGAGGGCTCGCGCCGGTACGTGTACAGGGCCGGCGGGCGACCGTCGTGTGCCGGGACCGGGACCTCGTACCACTTCGGCGGGTGGCCGGTCGGGCCGAGCAGGATCGGCAGGACCCGGCCGTCGAGCGGGCCGCCGCGGAAGGGGGTGTTCTCGCTTCTCACCCCGACAGTCTCTCCCGCCCAGGGCAGGCCCGGGGGCTCACAGCAGGCGGGCCGCCTCGCCCACCACCGGAATCACCCGCCGGGCCAGCCTCGCCACCGGTCCCTCCGGCGTCTCCTGGGCGAGCAGCCGGCCGACGACCCGTGCCGTCTCCTCGTCGCTCGCCGCCGTCGCCGCGAGGAGGGCGACGAGATGGTCGACGAGCCAGTCCCGCAGCTCCCCGGCCGGGGACCGCGCGTCCTCGTCGAGCCAGATGAGCGAAGCCGCCTCCACGGCGGCGATCCACGTCCTGACCAGCATGCCCAGCCGTGGCCCCGGGTGTTCCACCCCCAGGTGGACGAGGATCTGCTCGGCGGCGGCCCGACGCACCTCGTCGACGATCGCGGTGGTCCGGGAGGTCTCGGCGACGCTGCCGCCGCGCAGCAGGGCGCTGAACCCCGCGTCGTGCTCGTCGACGAAGGCGAGATACCGGTCGAGCACCCGGCCGAGCCGCTCCGTCGGCGGACCGTCCGGCGGCTCGGTGAAGCAGCGGTTCAGCGCGTCGGCGGAGGAGCGCAGGGCGGCCTCGTACAGCTGCTGCTTGCCGCCGGGGAAGTAGCGGTAGACGAGGGGCCGCGAGACGCCGGCCGCCTCGGCGACGTCGTCGAGCGAGACGTCCTCGGGCGTCCGGTGGGCGAAGAGCTCCTGGGCGGCGTCGAGGAGCTGCCCGCGCCGCTCCTCGACACTGAGCCTGCGGTACGCGGGAGTGGCGGCGCTCGTCATGGTCCGCAGCGTAACCGCGGAACGCGCCGGTCAGGCGGCCGGTCCGGAACCAGCCCCTTCCGGGCGCCGAGGGCGGGAAGGTGGCCTGGAACTCCTCCGCCACGGAGGAACCGGCCGCGAACCGGCCCCCAACCAGCCGCGAACCAGCCCCCAACCGGCCGCGAACCGGCTCGGAACGGGTCCCGCACCCGCTCGGGTCAGGCCAGCAGCCCGGACGACTTCCAGAGCCGGCGCCCCGCCCCGCGCAGCACGCCGATGTCGTCGAGGAAGTCCGTGAGCCGCCGCGCCCCGGACTGCATGACCTCGCGCCGGTGCCCGCTCGCCCGCACCTGGGCCACGGCCTCCCGCCGGTCCAGGCCCACCGCCTCGTACACCTGGGGGTTGACGAAGCAGGTGGAGAAGACCCGGGCGGCCTCGCCGCAGCTGAGCCGGGTGAACTCCTGCTCCCAGCGCGGCGCCGTCACCATCTGGCGCCGCAGCTCCTCCCGGGCGTACCGCACGTGGCGGGCCTCCTCCACCACGTGGATGCGGGTCACACCGCGCACGAGGGCCTGCACCCGCTCGTCGGGGAAGGTCAGCCGCTGCATCCAGTCGAGGATCTCCTCGCCGAGCAGGGTCGAGGCGAAGGACCCGGGGGTGGTGGAGACGGTCTTCAGGATCCGGGCGAGATTGTGGTAGATCCGCGGCACCGGGTACGCGGGCGTGCCGCCCCGCTGGATCATCCGGGCGAACATCATCGAGTGCCGGCACTCGTCGGCGATCTCGGTGAGCGCGTACCGCACGTGATGGCTGGTCAGCGACTTGTCGTAGATGTGGCGGACGAGCAGCTGCATGAGGATGATCTCGAACCAGACGCCCAGCGAGGCGAGCGAGGCCGCCTCGTGGCGCGAGAGCGCGATCCGCTGCTCCTCGGACATCCGCCGCCACAGCGGGGTGTCGTAGAGCGAGACCAGCTCGGGCGGCCAGAACCACTTGCCGTCCTCGAACGGCGCATCCCAGTCCAGTTCGGTGTCCGGGTCGTAGGAGTGCTTGCGGGAGGACTCCAGGAGGCGCTCGGCGACCTGCTCACGGTCGCGCAGCGGCCCCAGGGCGTCCCGCAGGAGGCTGAAGTCGGGCTCGGTGAAAGGGGTCATGGTGGAGGCACCTCGCTGCGTTCGCCGTCGCGTACCTGTCCTTCACCCTTATGAGACTGCCCGTCAGCAGCACCGTCAATCCCCCGTGCGCGACTTGTTGACGACCCGTCTAGCAGCGTGTGAGCCTGGCCGGAGGCGCGTACGAAGGAATCGTACGAACGACTCGCACCACGGGAACGGCCATCCGACCCCCAAGGAGGCGTCAGTGTCGACGCGCGACCTCTACACCACGGCCCCGCCCGCCCTCACCTGGCAGGTGCCCGCCACGGGCGCCGCCCGCTTCTCCTGGGAGTACGAGGAAGGCCGCGAACGCCTCCTCGCCCTCTACCAGAAGGGCAAGGACAAGCAGTGGGACGGCGCCACCCGGATCGACTGGGACCTGGAGGTCGACCCGTACGACCCGCTCGGCACCCCCGACGAGGTCCTCACCCTCCACGGCACCCGCCACTGGGCGAGGATGACCGAGAAGGACAAGGGCGACCTGCGCCGGCACTACGCCTCCTGGCAGTTCAGCCAGTTCCTCCACGGCGAGCAGGGCGCCATGATCTGCGCCGCCCGGATCGTCGAGTCCGTCCCCGACCTCGACGCCAAGTTCTACTCGGCCACCCAGACCATGGACGAGGCACGGCACGCCGAGATCTACGGCCGCTTCCTCCACGACAAGATCGGCATGCTCTACCCGATCAACGACAACCTCAAGGGCCTCCTCGACGACACCCTGCGCGACTCCCGCTGGGACATGCCCTACCTCGGCATGCAGGTCCTCATCGAAGGCCTCGCCCTCGCCGCCTTCGGCATGATCCGCGACACCACCGACAAGCCGCTCCCCAAGCAGATCCTCGCGTACGTCATGCAGGACGAGGCCCGGCACGTGGCCTTCGGCCGGATGGCCCTGCGCGACTACTACCGGCAGCTGTCCGACGCCGAACTGCGCGAACGCGAGGAGTTCGTCATCGAGGGCTGCCACCTGATGCGGGACCGGCTGCGCGGTGTCGAGGTCCTGGAGAACTTCGGCATCCCGAGGAAGGAGGCGGAGGAACTCAGCGAGCAGAGCGAGTTCCTGCACCTCTTCCGCAAGCTCCTCTTCAGCCGCATCGTCCCCTGCGTCAAGGACATCGGCCTCTGGGGCGAACGCCTCCAGAAGGCCTACCTCGACATGGGCGTCTTCGACCTCGGCGACTCCAACCTCGACCTGCTCATGACCCAGGACGAGGAGATCGCGGAGGCGCTGGACCGCGAACGGTTCGCGGCGGAGGAGCGGGAGCGGGTAGCGGAGGTGGCGGAGGCGATCGCCGAGGGGGGAAAGACGTCCTGAAAGGACATCGGATCCACCAAGCCCCGACCTACGGATTCCGCCTCTCCGCCTCCAGCCGCAGCGCCTCCCCCATCACCGCCCGGGCGATCGGCGCCGCGCTGCCGCCCCCGCTGATGTCCGTACGGGAGGCCTCGGCGTCCTCGACGACCACGGCCACGGCGACGGCCGGCTGGGCCGTGTCGTCGGCCTGGGCCCAGGCGATGAACCAGGCGTACGGGGTGCCGGTGTTGCCGAAGCCGTGCTGTGCGGTGCCGGTCTTGCCGCCGACCCGGGCGCCGGGGATCGCCGCCTTGGAGCCCGTGCCCTCCTCCACGGCCTTCACCATCAGGCGCTGGAGCTGGAGGGCGGTCGAGGGGTTCATCGCCTGCCGGTAGCTGCGGCGGCCGGTGCGGTCGACCGTGGTGCCGCCGGCGGTGGTCGTGCGGTCGACGAGGTAGGGGTGGGCGATCTCCCCGTTGTTGGCGACGGCCGCCGCCACCAGGGCCATCTGGAGCGGGGTCGCCGTCGTGTCGAACTGCCCGATCGACGAGAGCGCGAGCTGGTCCGGGCTCATCTCCCGGTCGAAGTTGGACTTCGCGACCCAGGAGGGGACCCGGAGCCCGGTGTCGTTGAAGCCGAAGCGTTCCACGGCGTCGACCATGCCCGTCAGGCCGACCTCCACCCCGAGCCCGGCCATCACGGTGTTGCAGGACCACTGGATCGCGTACGCGAGGGACGCGTCCGCGCACCCCCGCGCCTCGTTCGGCAGCACCTGCCGGGTGCCGGGCAGGACGAACGGGTCGGGCGTGTCCGTCGGCGCGTCCACGTCCCGTACCGCCCCCGCGTCGAGGGCCGCCGCGGCCGTCACGATCTTGAACGCGGAGCCCGGCGGGTACGTCTGGCGCAGCGCGCGGTTCAGCATCGGCTGGTTCGGCGAGGTGTTCAGCCGCTTCCAGGCGTCCTTGACCCCCCGGCCCGTACCGGAGAGGACGCCCGGGTCGTACGAGGGCGAGCTGACGAGCGCCAGGATCCGGCCGCTGTACGGCTCGACCGCCACGACCGCCCCGCGCTTCCCGGCGAGCCCCCGGTAGGCCGCTTCCTGCATCGGGGACCGGATCGTCGTCACGACGTCACCGCCCGCCTGCCGGCCCCGCGTGAGGTCGTTCCAGAGCGGCAGCGGCGCCAGCATCGGTTCGGTGCCGGCCAGGACCGCGTCCTCGGCGTGCTCGACGAGGGTCGTGCCATAGGTCTGCGAGGAGTAGCCGGTCAGCGGCGCGTACAACGGCCCCTGGCGGTAGGTGCGTTCCCAGCGCAGCTGCTGCCCGCTGTCCCGGGAGCCCGTCACCGGCTTCCCGTCGACGACGATCTCGCCGCGCGGCTGCGCGTACCGGTTGATGGCGATCCGCCGGTTGGCCGGGTTGTCGTCGAGGGACTCGGCCTCGAAGACCATCACGCGCGCGGAGTTGACGAGGAGGGCCGCGAGCAGGACGAGACACAGCGCGGCGGCCCGCCGGGCGTACCGGATCACGAGGCGCCGCCCTTCCCGGTGGCGTACGGCCGGATCACGAGGCGCCCTCCTTCACCGGGGCGAGCGTCCCGGTGTCGGCGGAGTCGGGCTGAGGTGCGCGCGCCGAGTCGCTGACGCGGATGAGCAGCGCCACGATCACCCAGTTGGTGACCACCGACGAACCTCCCTGGGCGAGGAACGGCATGGCCATGCCGGTCAGCGGGATGAGCCCCATCACCCCGCCCGCGATCACGAAGACCTGGAGCGCCACGATCGACGCGAGCCCGATGGCGAGGAGCCGCCCGAAGGGGTCGCGCAGCGAGAGCCCGGCGCGGTATCCCCGGGCGACGAGCAGCGCGTACAGCAGGAAGAGCGCCGTCAGGCCGACGAGTCCCAGTTCCTCGCCCGCCGTGGCCAGGATGAAGTCGGACTTGACGGCGAACCCGATGAGGACGGAATGGCCGAGTCCGAGCCCGCTGCCGAGCATGCCCCCGGCGGCGAAGGAGAACAGCGACTGCGCGAGCTGCCCCGGGCCGTCGCCCGCCCGGATGGAGGCGTACGGGTCGAGCCAGTCCTGCACCCTGCTGTGGACGTGGGGTTCGAGCGAGCCGACGAGGAAGGCTCCGGCGGAGGCGAGTACGAGACCGACGGCGATCCAGCCGATCCGGCCGGTGGCCACGTACAGCATGATCACGAAGAGCCCGAAGAAGAGCAGCGAGGTACCCAGGTCCCGTTCCAGGACCAGCACGCCGACGCTGAGCAGCCAGATGGCGACGATGGGCCCGAGCACCCGCCCGGCCGGGAACTGGAACTTCCAGATCCGGCGGCCGGTGTACGCGAGCGCGTTGCGGTTGGCGGCGAGGTACGCGGCGAAGAAGACGGCGAGCAGGATCTTGGCGAACTCGCCCGGCTGGAAGGAGAGACCGCCGATCCGGATCCAGATCCTGGCGCCGTTCACGGCGGGGAAGAAGATCGGCAGGATCATCAGCCCGAGCGCGGCGGCCACGGACACGTACGCGTAGCCCTGAAGGACGCGATGGTCGCGAAGCAGCAGCACGACCACGATGAAGAGCGCGACGCCGAGCGTCGACCACACCAGCTGGGTCGCCGCCGCCTGGTCGTGGGGCGTCTCCAGGTCGAGGCGGTAGATGAGCACCAGGCCGAGCCCGTTGAGCAGGACCGCGATCGGCAGCAGCAGCGGATCGGCGTACGGGGCTCGGAACCGGACCGCGAGATGGGCGACGAGCGCGAGCAGGCCGAGCCCGGCCCCGTAGCGGGCGGCGTCCGGCGGTACGGCGCCGCTGCGGGCGAGGCCGACCTCGGCGTAGCCGTAGACGGAGATGAGGACGGCGCAGACGAGGAGGGAGAGTTCCACGCCGCGGCGCTTCGGGATGCGTACCCCGGGCGGGGGAGCGTCCGTGCGCGGTGCGGTCATGGCCGCAACGTAGCAAGCGGTATGCCCTATGTCCCTTTTGTGTGACGGTGTGCCGTCCGCTCAGTCGGCCGGCCCGTCCTCTTCGAGGGATACGTACTCGGGAAGCCGCAGCCGGGCGACGGCGCCCCCTCCTTCCGCGTCGGCGAACACGAGCCCGGCGCCGATCACCTCGGTCTGCCCCGCGGCGATCGTCAACCCCAGGCCGTGCCCCTTGCCCCCGCCCTCGGTCCGAAAGCGCTGTGGCCCCGACTCGATCAGATAGCGGGGATACCCACTCCCATGGTCCCGCACGGACACCACGGACCCGTCGACGGTGACGACCACGGGCGGGCCCCCGTGCTTGTGGGCGTTGGCCACCAGATTGCCGAGGACCCGCTCGAGCCGCCGCCGGTCCGTCTCCACCATGGCGTCCCGCACGACCCGTACCTCTGTCTCCGTGCCCGAGGCCCGAACCAGCCGCTCGACGAGCTCACCGAGCGGGTGCACGGCCAGATCCACGGTCTCGTTGCCCGCGTCGAGCCGCGAGATCTCCAGGAGATCCTCGGTCAGTCCCCGCATGGCCCGCACCCGGTCCCGCACGAGCTCCGAGGGCCGCCCCTCCGGCAGCAGTTCGGCGGCGGCCGAGAGCCCGGTCAACGGCGTGCGCAGCTCATGGGCCACGTCGGCGGTGAACCGCTGCTCGCTCTGCAGCTTGCGCTGCAGCGAGGAGGCCATGGTGTCGAGCGCCCCGGAGACCGTCGCCACCTCGTCCTGCGGACGCGAGGGGTCCTTGGTCCGGGGATCGTCCACGCGCGCGTCGAGATCACCGGCGCTGATCCGGCGGGCCACCTGGGCGGTCAGGTGCAGCCGCCGGGTGACCCGGGTGACGGCGAAGGCGCCCACCAGCAGCGTCGCCCCGATCGCGAGGACGGAGGAGCCGAGGATCGAACGGTCGAGCGCGTCGATGGTCTCGGCGCTCTGGGTGTAGTCGACGCGGACGGCGAGGGCGCGCCCGTCGGCGGGTCCCGCCGCCCACATCGTCGGCCGGCCCTCGTGGTCACCGACCACCGTGCCCCGCTCGCCCCGGACCGCGAGCGCCCGCAAGGACGCCGGAAGCCCCACCGGATCGATCCCGGAGAACCGGGGGATCGGCTCGCCCGACTCGTACAGCCGGGTGACGTCGTCGAGCCGCGCGAGCGCCTTCTCCCGGGAGTCGGCAACCGTCTGCCCGGCGACGGAGACATGCACGAGAACACCGAGCAGAGCCGCGAGGGCGCAACACATCACTCCGATGAAGACGGCGGCCTTCCACGTGAGGGTCGCGGTCCAGGCGGGCAGCCGGGGCGCCCTCACGGGCGGGTCTCGACGGGCGAGGGGACGGTCGGACCGACAGGACGGGGAACGGCCCCGGCCGAGGGCTTCACCCGCACGATCTCGTCCCGGGTGGGCAGCATGCTGTGCTGCTGCTCGTCCCAGGACCAGGCGGTGCGGTACTCGTACCCGGGGATGCCGGCCGAAGCGACCCGCATGATCAGATCCCGTCCGGCCAGCTCGACGCTGACGACCTGGTCGACGGTGGACATGATCCGGGTGAGCCCGCCCTTCTCGGCGAGGTAGACCCGGATCCCGACCTGCTGCTCGGGCATGCGGATCCCCACGATGAGCTCGTCCCGCCCGTTGCCGGTGAGATCCCGGTAGTACGGCCGCATGACGGGACAGCCGGCAGGCGCGCTGCCGCAGGCCGCGATGGCACGGGCGGTCTCCTCGTACATCCCGTCGGGACCGCTGTACACGCCGGGCCGGGCCCGCACCTCGGCGCGGACGACCGCCACGGCATCGACCGAACGGACGTCGTCGCCGGAAACCCTGAGGCCGGGTACGCGCGAGGTCTCCGACTCGCCGTAGTCGAACGGCGGATCGGTCGCGGGCGGAAGATCGGGCCAGAGCCGTACGGGCCCCACGGCGGCAGGAGTGGCACCGGCACTCTCCAGGGCACCCTCACCACACCCCGCGACGAGCAGCAGACCACAGACGGCGGCAAACACCCGACGAGGCTTATCCACAGGGAGACCTTATTCGCAGGAAAGCCCCGTCTGCCCACCGCTGAAATGACGAGCCGCAGACGCCCGACGAGGCCCGAACGCGACCCCCGGAACGTCCCCCACGGAGGGCGCACCAACCGATGCGAACCCACCAAGCCAAGCCCCGACCACCGAGCGCAACCCTGGAACGCCCCTAGAAAACCCCCCGCTCCATCCGGGCCAACGCGGCCCGGCACAAGGTCAGCAGCTTCTCGTCGAGGTGGACGTCATGACTGCCCGAGGCCCCTTCGCGGGCGTTGTGCCGCCGCCGACGGGTCAGCTCCGTGAGGACCACCAGCTGCGCGGACGCCGCCGCGGGCCCCATCTCCGCCAGACATTCGGCGACGTCCACGCGCGCGTGCCGGTTCTCCTCCCAGGCGGCGAGCAGCACCGGCAGGGCCGCCGCAGTGTCCCCGGACACCCGCCACAGGGCCGCGGCACTGCGGACCCGCACCCACAGGTCCCGCGAGGCGAGCCCGGGCCGGAGGGCGGGAGCGGCCGCGGCGGCGGCCGGGCCTATCTCGCCGAGGGCCTGGGCGGCGACGCACCGGTCGGCGCCCGAGACGCCCGGCCGCAGCCACCGTTCGAGGGCCGGCAGGACCTCCGCAAGGTCGCCCTCGGCCGACCACAGGGCACGTGCCGCGGCGGTGGCGACGGCGGCCGATTCGGAGGCCATGAGTCTTCGCATGTCCGGTACGGCTTCCCGGGCGGCGGGCCCGAAGGCCGCCAGGGTCCGCAGGGCGGCCTCGCGCACCCAGTCGCGCCGGTTGGGCGGCGCCCCGCGCAGGACCCGCAGGACCTCCGGCAGGGCCTGCCCGCCCCGTACGGCCCCGAGGGCGAACAGCAGGGGCGCGGCCCGGTCGTGGAGCCGCTCGTCGAGATCGACCTCGGAGAGCCGGCGCCGCAGCAGCGGGGCGAGCATGGCGGCGGAGGGCCCGAGCCCGTCCACGGCGTACAGCAGCTCCCGCCGCACCTCGCCCTCCTCCAGGGCGCGCGCGAGCAGCGGAACGGCGCGGCTGTCCCCGGCGCGGGCCAGCGCGAGGAGCACCCCGTCCCGCCCGGACCGCCCGCCGCCACGCGAACCGGCCCCACCGGCCCCGACCTGACCGGCACCCCCGGGCCGACGCGAACCCCCGAGCCCAGGCCCCGCCCCCGCCGCCGCCCCCGCCACTGGCCCGGCGGCGAGCCGCGCGACGAGCGCGTCCGCGGCGGGCGCGCCCAGCTCGAAGAGCCGCTCGAGGAAGGTGGCGGCGGCCTCGCGGAGCCGCGGCTCGGGGTCCTGGAGCTGCGCGCCGACGAGCCGGACGACTTCCTCGTACCGCCCGCGCCAGACCCGTATCAACCCGCCGCACAGCCAGATCGCGTCGGAGCGCTGCCCCCAGTCGGGGCTGCGCAGCTGCGCGAGGATGAGGGCGATGCGGTCGTCGACCCGGTCGTCGAGGGCCGTGTGCAGGGTCCGGAGCAGTTCCTCGGTCCAGGGGGCGGGCCGTCCGGCGGCGTGTTCCTCCAGGAGCTCCCGGAACTGTCCGATCAGCGTCGAGGTGGCCGGCCGCTCCGGCGCCGCGGGTTCGGGCCGGTGCGCCGTGGTCCTGATCTCCTCAAGGAGCCCGGTCACGCAGGGCACGACGTCGTCGGGGATGTCGCCGGGGGCGCACCGGGCCCGCTGGGCGAGGGCGGCGAGGCGGAGGCCGGGGTCCTGGGCGGCGCGGGCGAGCCAGCCGAGCCAGTCGACGGTCTCGGTGCGCAGGGAGGCGTGCCGCAGGGCGATGCGCCCGACGGCGGCGACGAGGGCGAGCCGTACCTCGGTGTCCCGCTCGACGGTGAGCCGCTCCCGCAGGAGGGTGAGGACCCGGGCGGGCTCGGGGTGGAGGGAGGCGAGTGCGCAGGGCGCGGTGAGCCGCACCTCGGGGTCGGGGTCGCAGACGAGCCCGAGGAAGACGTCGGAGCCTGCGGCGATGGCGGCCGCGGCCATCGCGTAGTTGGCGGCGGGGATGAACTCCTCGTCGTCGGCGCCGAGTTCGTCCAGCTCGTCGTCGTCGTCGAGTTCGATCCCGCCGATGCTGGTGAGCAGTTCGACGATGCAGCCGCGGTCCTGGACGGCGGGGTCGGCGACGAGTTCGAGGAGGAAGGGGATGCAGGCGAGGGTGGAGTCGTAGACGTCGCCCTGGTGGTGCACGGCCCCGTACATGCCGTCGAGGGCGGTCTCCCGCTCCGCGGGGTCGGCGGAGGCGAGTCCGCGGAGCAGCTCTGGCACGTCGTCCGCGGGGCCGTACGCGTGCCCCAGTGAGGCCCAGTCGACCTCCTCGATCCCCGTCAGCATGTACCAGGCCGCCTTCCCCGTGAGCGCTGTACCAGGCAGCAAGTGTGCACCACGGGAGGGGTGACGAGGCGGTAGCGGCGACACCGGCCGCGCGGGAGGCTTCCGTTGCGTTCTCTTTGCGCCATGTACGGTACGCAGCAAGGCAGTTGCTCTGCGTATACGACTCGAAGACGGTTCCGCACGGCCCCGCGCGGTGCCGGCGGCGGGCGGCTCAACCTTCGCCCCGTACGCGTACGAAGGTCGGGTTCTCCTGCCGCTGCCGCCCCGCGATCTGCCGCAGTTCGACGGGTACCGGGGGGTCCACCCACCGCACGGGCCCGTGGTCCGGTTCCTGGACGAGCGGCCCGGCGCGGTCGCCCACCAGGGACCCGACCTCGCGCGACTGGGCCGGGGTGAGCCGGGGCGAGGTGGTCACGGTGCGGCCGTCGGGGAGCCGTACGACCAGGGTCCGGGGCCGGTCGGCGGGGCCGAGGACGCCGAGGAGGACGCCGTCGCTGGTGTCCGCGTGCCGGATCTTCCGCCATGCCCAGGTGGGCCCGGCGCGGTAGGGCGAGCCGAGGAGCTTCGCGACGATGCCCTCGACGCCCGCTTCCCGCAGGTCGTGGAACCAGCTGCGCGCGGTCTCCTCGTCGAGGGTGGCCAGGACGCGCTGGATCGGCGGACGCGCCTCCCCCAGGGCCGTTCCGAGCAGCTCCCACCGGTCGCGGAGCGGCAGGCTCCGTACGTCCCGGCCGGGGACGGCGAGGAGGTCGAAGGCGATGTACGAGACGGGAACCCCGGCCCTTACCCGGTCCGGGTGCGAGCGCAGCAGGTCGGTGAAGCTGAGCCGCCCCTCCCGGTAGGCGCACAGCTCCCCGTCGAGGACGATCCCGGGCGGCAGCTGGTCGCGCAGGTGGGCGGCGATGTCGGGGAACTCGGGGGCGAGGTCGCGGCGGGAGCGGGACTGGAGGACGACCCGCCCGTCGCCGAGGACGAAGGCGAGCGCGCGGAACCCGTCCAGCTTGAGCGAGTACTGCAGCTCCCGGGGCGGCCGGGCCTGTACGGGGATCTCGTCGGCGGGCCGCGGCCGCATGACGTCGACGGGCGGGAACAGCACGACGGCCGCGGACTCCCCGGCACCCCCGCCCCTGGCATCCCCATCCCCGGCGCCCCCGCCCATGGCACTCCCGCCCCAAGCGCCCCGGCCCCCGGCGCCCGCCACGCCTCCCGCGCCCCCGGCGCCCCTCACGGCAGTCTCCCGGCCCGTTCGGGCTCGAAAAGGGGCGCCAGGAGGTCCCCGTACCGCTCAAGACGTGGCGTGATGTCGTCCATCAGGAAAACGAGGGCCTCCGGGGTCGCGGCGCGGTGGGCGCCGTCCTCCACCTCCTCCCAGGTGACGGGGGCGGAGACGGCGGGCCGGGCCCTGGCCCGCAGGGTGTAGGGGGTGGCGGTGGTCTTGGCGGCGGCGTTCTGGCTGTGGTCGACGAAGACCTTCCCGGGCCGCAGCGCCTTCGCCATCCGGTGCACGACCAGCTTGGGCAGCGCCGCCTCCGCCTCGACGGCGAGCTGCCTCGCGTACGCCGAGACCTGGGCGGACGGCGTCGGCGCCACGGGTACGAGCAGGTGCAGCCCCTTGGACCCGGAGGTCTTGGCGAAGGCCTCCAGGCCGTCGGCGGCGAGCCGCTCGCGCAGGTGCAGCGCGACCCGGCAGCACTCGACGACCGTCGCGGGCGGCCCGGGGTCGAGGTCGAAGACGAGCCGGTCGGCGACGGCGGGGGAGGAGGTCCGCCACTGGGGCGTGTGGAACTCCACGACGAGGTTCGCCGCCCACATCAGGGAGGCCAGGTCCTGGATCACCACCTGCCGGGCGCCCGGGTCCTCGGAGCGGGGTACGGGGGTGGTCGTCACCCAGGAGGGTGTGCCGGGCGGGGGATTCTTCGTGAAGAAGAGCTGCCCCTCGGGACCGTCCGGATAGCGCAGGAAGGACACGGGCCGGTCCCGCAGATGCGGCAGGATCGCGGCCCCGACGGTCGCGTAGTAGTGGAGCACCTCCCCCTTGGTGGTGCCGGTGACCGGGTGGAGCACCTTGTGCAGGTTGCTGAGCGCCAGGCGCCGTCCGTCCACCTCTGTGAGGGGCGTCATACGATGAGAATCGCACGTTTTGGGACAATTCGGCTCGAAAGGGAGAACCGTGAGATCCATCTGGAACGGTGCCATATCCTTCGGGCTGGTCAGCATCCCGATCAAGCTCGTGAACGCCACGGAGAGCCGGTCCGTCTCGTTCCGCCAGATCCACACCGAGGACGGCGGACGCGTCCGCTACAAGAAGGTGTGCGAGGTCGACGGCGAGGAGCTCTCGGCCGCGGAGATCGGCAAGGCGTACGAGGACGCGGACGGGACCATGATCCCGATCACCGACGAGGATCTGGCCGCCCTGCCGCTGCCCACGGCGAGGACGATCGAGATCGTCTCCTTCGTGCCGGCCGGTGAGATCGACCCGCTCCAGATGGACGCCGCGTACTACCTCTCGGCGAACGGCGTACCCGCCGCCAAGCCGTACACGCTGCTCCGGGAGGCGCTCAAGCGCAGCGACAAGGTGGCCGTGGCCAAGTTCGCCCTCAGGGGGCGCGAGCGCCTCGGCATGCTCAGGGTCGTGGACGACGTGATCGCGATGCACGGCCTGCTGTGGCCGGACGAGATCCGCGCCCCGGAAGGGGTGGCCCCGGAGACCCCGGTCGCCGTACGGGAGGCCGAACTCGACCTGGCGGACGCCCTGATGGCCACGCTCGGCGAGGTCGACATCAGCACCCTGCACGATGACTACCGCGCCGCGGTCGAGGAGATGATCGCGGCGAAGGCGGAGGGCGGCGAGGGTGTCGCGGCCCCGGAGCCGGGGGAGCCGGCCGGTGGTCAGGTCATCGACCTGATGGCGGCCCTGGAGAGCAGCGTCAGGGCGGCGAAGGAGGCGCGCGGCGAGGGGGACGCCGTGGTGACGGAGTTCAAGCCGCGCGGTACGCCGAAGGAGACGGGCGGCAAGAAGTCCACGTCCAGGGCGCCGGTGAAGGGGACGGCGGCTCCGGCCCGCAAGTCGACGTCGACGGCCACGGGCCAGGCGGCGAAGAAGACGGCGGCGAAGAGCACGGCGAAGACGGCGGCGAAGAAGGCGACGGCGAAGGAGGAGCCGAAGGCCACGGCGAAGAAGACGGCGGCGAAGAAGGCGACGGCCAAGAAGTCCGCCCCGGCCAAGAAGGCGACCCCGCGCAAGCGCACGGCCTGAACCCCGCCAGCCCCACCGGCCCCCCACCGCCCCACCCGCACACGAAGCCCCCCGGCTCTCCCGCCGGGGGGCTTTCCGTTGCCCGCTTCCGGGCAAATGTCACCCTCGACCCCGCCCAACACCCCGCATACCGAACACACTTCACTGTCCTTCGGACAACACATGGTCAAATTCTTGTTGCAGACCTGTCAAACAGGCTCATTCGCTGGCACGCTCTCACCCGCGCCACCACCCCCCCCACAACCCCCACGCTTTTCAGCGAAGGAGCCCGCGTGACCCGCCAGCAGTCCTCGCACCGCCGCACCGCCACCACCGCCGCCGCCCTGATCGCATCCGCCGCGATGGTCGTCGTCGGAGTCCAGACCGGATCCGCCAGCGCCGACGTCCAGCGGGAGGCCGGCGCCACCGCGCTCGTGCTCACCGGCTCCGAGCGCGCCGCCGCCGTCCAGGAGGCGCAGGCCGGAGCGGCCGCCACGGCCAGGGCCATCGGCCTCTCCGGCCAGGAGAAGCTCGTCGTCAGGGACGTTGTCAAGGACGCCGACGGCACCGTCCACACGCGGTACGAGCGCACGTACGAGGGCCTGCCCGTCCTCGGTGGCGACCTCGTCGTCCACCAGAAGAAGAACGGCTCGCGCGCCACCACGAAGGCGACCGAGGCCCGTATATCGGTGGCGAGCACGGCCGCGAAGGTCACCGCCGCGACCGCGGGCAAGGCCGCCGCGGCCTCCTCCGACGCGAAGTCCGCCGCCCCCGCCTCGTCCCGCAAGGTGATCTGGGCGGCCACCGGCAAGCCGGCCCTCGCCTGGGAGACGACCGTCACGGGCGTCCAGGCCGACGGCACCCCGAGCGAGCGCCACGTCATCACCGACGCCGCCACGGGCAAGGAGCTGTACGCGTACGAGGCGATCGAGACGGGCACCGGTCACACCCAGTACGCGGGCACGGTCACGCTCGGCACGGCCCCCTCGTACACCCTCACGGACACGGCCCGCGGCGGCCACAAGACGTACGACCTGAAGGGCGGCACCAGCGGCACCGGCACCCTCTTCACCAACAGCACCGACACCTGGGGCAACGGCCTGGCGACGAACCGCGAGACCGCCGCCGCGGACGCCCACTACGGCGCGGCCCTCACCTGGGACTTCTACAAGAACGAGCTGGGCCGCAACGGCATCCGCGGTGACGGCGTCGCCGCCTACTCCCGCGTCCACTACGGCAACGCGTACGTCAACGCCTTCTGGTCCGACTCCTGCTTCTGCATGACGTACGGCGACGGCGCGGGCAACGCCAAGCCGCTGACCTCCATCGACGTGGCCGGCCACGAGATGACCCACGGCCTGACCGCCGCCACCGCCAACCTGCGCTACAGCAAGGAGTCGGGCGGCCTCAACGAAGCCACCTCCGACATCCTCGGCACCTCGGTCGAGTTCTACGCGGCCAACGCCTCGGACGCCGGCGACTACCTCGTCGGCGAGAAGATCGACATCCGCGGCAACGGCACCCCGCTCCGCTACATGGACAAGCCGAGCCGCGACGGCAACTCCGCCGACTACTGGTCCAGCAGCCTCGGCCGCCTCGACGTCCACTACTCCTCGGGCCCGGCCAACCACTTCTTCTACCTGCTGGCCGAGGGCAGCGGAGCCAAGACGATCAACGGCGTCTCCTACAACTCCCCGACCTCCGACGGCTCCACCGTCACGGGCATCGGCCGCGCCGCCGCCTACAAGATCTGGTACAAGGCCCTCTCCACCTACATGACCTCCTCCACCAACTACGCCGGCGCCCGCGTGGCCACCCTCTCGGCGGCCGCCGACCTCTACGGCGCGGGCAGCCCGGAGCACACCGCCGTGGCCAAGGCCTGGACGGCGATCAACGTCAAGTAACCACCCCCACCACCCAGGGGCCGCCCGGCGAAAGCCTGCCGGGCGGCCCCTTCCGGGCTTCGGCGGGCAGCCGGCGTCAACCTCGCGACGCGCGAGCACCGTCTCGCCCGGGGGACGGCCGACCACCGGGGACATGGGCGAGACACGCCTGAGCGCGGGGCTGAACAGGCCTGAGCGCGGCTGGGGACACGCCTGAGCGCGGGGCTGGGACAAGCCTGAGCGCGCCGTCGCGGCGGCGCCGCCGTGATCACCGCGTCCCTAGACTTCCCGCACATGTCGCTCTGGCTGCTCAATCACTTCAGCACCTTCACCCTGGCCCTGATCACCGTCGGCGGGACGGTCGCCCTGGCCGCCGCCGGCAGCGTGGTGGCCCGCCGTAAGTACCCGTCGCTGGCCGAGGGCGAGCACAACGACATGGTCGGGGTGACGCTGGGGATGTTCGGCGCCATCTACGGGATCATCCTCGCCTTCGTCATCGTCACCCTCTGGACCCAACTGGACAGCACCCAGACCATCGTGGCCACCGAGGCCACCGACGTCGCCCTCATCGCGCGCGACGCCGGCGCCTTCCCGCCACCGGTCCGCGCCGACCTCGACGCGGCCCTCAGCGGCTACGTCCACGCGGTCGTCGAGGACCAGTGGCCCCGCATGCGCGACGGGCAGCCCACCTACGGGGCCACGGAACAGCACCTCCAGACCGCCTTCGGCGTCCTCCAGGCGTACGAGCCGAAGACCACCCGCGAGGAGGTCTTCTACGAGGAGGCCGTCGCCCGCCTCAACGACGTCGCCGGTCAGCGCCGCTCCCGCCTGACCATGGCCGAGCAGGAACTTCCGCCGCTGCTCCAGGTCCTGGCCTTCGGCGGCGCGCTCGTCCTGATCCCGCTCACCTTCCTGTACGGCATGCGCAGGCTGCGGATCCAGCTCCTCTTCGTCGCCTCCGTCGCCGCCCTCATCGGTTTCAGCCTGCTCCTCGTCCTGGTGCTCGACCGTCCCTTCGCCGGCGAACTGAGCGTGAGCCCCGCCCCGTACCAGGAGGGCGCGCTCGCCCGGTACTGGGAGCCCGTGAGCCGCTGACGGACACGGCGACAGGCCGTGACCGCGGTCAGGTGACCGGCTCCGGCGGGGGCACCGGACCGGGCAGAGGCCCCGGATGCGGTCCCGGCTCCGGGGAAGGGCCGCCCGGCTGAGGATCCGGTTCAGGTTGCGGCGGCGCGGGAGGCACCGGATCCGGCCCGCCGGGCCCGGGCACCGGGCCGGGAACGGGCCCGGGCTGCGGTCCGGGCCCGGGACCCGGCGCCGGGGTGGGACTCGGCGGAACCGGATCGCTGGGCGGATGCCCCGACCCCGACCCCGACCCCGACCCCGGCCCCGACCCCGGCCCCGACCCCGGACCTGGCTTCGGCCCCGGACCTGGCGTCGGCTTCGGGGACCGCGGGTCGGCCGGGAAGGGGCGTGTCGGGGGCGCGGGGGGCGGTTCCGGGGGGTCGTGGGGGAACGGACGGGTGGGTGGCCCGCTCTTGGTGCTCATCATTGCCATCGTGCTCATCATCGTGATCCGCCTCCTTCGGCCTTGGCACCCACCGGCTACCCGCCACGGTGCGGGTCACGCGTGGGGTGTCCGGCCGTCGTCGGCGCGGAGCGGCCGGCGACGCTACTTCCGGCCCGGAGTCCATTTCATGCCGAGCCGGTACGCGCGGGAGATCACGTCCTGCACACCGGGTCCGTCCTGCGGGGTGAACCAGCGCACCTCGCGTCCGACGACGAGTTCGCCCTTCTGCCGCTTGATGAGGGCGATGGCGCAGGCGTGCGCCTGGGGCGGGCAGTCGTCCAGAGTCACCTGGAAGCGGTCGCCGCGATCGGACGTCAGGGTCACCACCGCGTCGAGGCCGCGGAAGTCGCCGGACCCCTCGTAGATGTAGACGAAGAGGAGGAGCTTCTGGAACTCGGCCTGGTGGTCCAGGTTGATGACGAGGTTCTCGCCCGTCGCGTGGGCGCCGGTCCTGTCGTCCCTGTCGAGGGCGACGTACGGGAAGCGGTCCACCGAACCGAACGCGTTGCCCAGGGCCTGGACCACGGTCTTGGAACCGTCGGTGCAGCGGATCATGCAGCCGAGGTCGAGATCCACCTTCCTGGCCGCGGCAGACCGCAGCGACGCCCGGACCCGCCCGAACAGACCACGGGCCTCGCCTGCCGCCCGCTGCGCGACGGCCTGCGGCGAGGTCCAGTTGAGATTGACCTTGATCAGTCCGGACGTCACACCGTGCTTGTCCAGAGAGACCGTGGGCGAAGCCTTGGTCAGGTTCACGGTGGTGGGCTTCGTCATGCGGCACCTTTCCGGGTCGGGGACGTCCGAAGTCGTGGCGGACGAAGGCGGGATGCGCCGCGGTGCCGACGGGCTGACGACGGCGTGCTCACGGCGTGCTCACGGCGTGACCACGGCGCGTCCGGCTCAGCGGCGGATGCCCGCGTACGCCGACGGGGAGACGCCACCCTCCGCTCCCGCCGTGCCGCCCACGGTCCACACCCGGCCCGCCGCGTCGGCGGCGGCCCCGTACAGGTAGCCGGCGCCGGCCGGGTCCTCGGTCCGGGTGAGGAAGCCCTGGGGACCGGGGGTCAGGACGTAGTTCCCGGCCGGGTTGACGGCGGGGTCCATGGTCTCGCCCACCGCCACCGGACGGCCCGAGCCGTCGAAGGCGATGTCGAACAGCTGGCCCGTCTCGGCGGGGGTACGGACCGTGCGCCACGCGCGACCGTCGTAACGCACGATCACGGGACGCCGCCACAGCCTCTCGTCCCTGATGTGGCCGACGGCCCAGATGTCGTTCGCCGCCCGCTCCTCGATCCCGTCGAAGATCGCCCCGTCGAGCGCGGGCGGCAGGCTCTGCCTGGTCCACGACGTGCCGTCGAAGCGGGAGACGCCGTCGCCGAGGGCGAGGAGGACGCCGCCGGCCCGCGCCTCCAGCTGGGAGACCCAGTTGAGCCCCGTGTTCGCGGGCAGCCGGGTCCAGCCGCCGCCCCCGTCCGCGTCCCCGCGGAACATGACCGGCACGTAATCCCCGGCCGTGTCGGCGTAGCCGCCGTACACCCAGACCGAGCCGCCCGCGTCCACGTCGACGGCCGACAGCGAGGTCGCGTCGGCGCCCTCGGGGAACGGCAGGGCGGCCTCGCTCCACGCGGTGCCGTTCCAGTGCTGGAGCAGTGCGCGCCCGCGGTCCCAGTCCGACTCGCCCACGAGTTCGTTGCGCGAGCCGACGGCCCAGACCTGGTCGGGCGCGCCGACGGCGAGGTCGTCCAGGCGGCCGTGTTCGGCGGGCTGCGGGGGCGCCTGCCACCCCGTACCGGTCCAGCGCAACGCCACCGGCGCGAAGGGACGGGTGGTCGCGTCGCTGCGCGAGCCGACCGCCCAGGTGGCACCTCCCGCGGTCTCGATGTCGAACAGGACGCTGCCGTTGCTGTCGGGCGGGCTGACGTCCCGCCAGGTCCGGGTGTCGGCGGCGGCGGGTGAGACGGCGGTGGCGACGACCGCCGTCAGTCCGACGGCAAGGGCGGTCGCCGCCCGGGGCAGGGAACGAAGCATGAAAGGGCATCCTCGGCTCGGAGTGAACGACATGACCGATGTGATCGATGTGATCGACGTGATCGATGTGACGTGCTTGCTCTCGATACGTTCGATGCGCCGAGCCCCCGGAAATGTTTCACCGACGTCGAGAAGACCGGCCCGCCGCCCTCCCCTTCCTCCCTTCCTCCCTCCGTCCCCACCCGATCGGCTCGTTTCAACGGCTGGGCGAGGGGAGACGCATTGCGAGAGCCTCACGCCAGTGCGGGGAAGGGACACACGACATGGGCGACGACCACCGGGCGCGGGGCCTCCTCAAGGACCCCGACCTGACGTCCGACCGGGTCGAGGAACTGATCGCCCGGGCGGCGCACCTCAAACGCGTACACCGGACCTCGGCCGACCGGCCGGCCCTGGCGGGCAGGACCATCGCGCTGCTCTTCGCCAAGTCATCCACCCGTACCCGCTCCGCCTTCGAGCTGGCCGCCCTCGGGCAGGGCGCGCGTGTCTCCTGCTTCGGGCCCGGCGCGAGCCATCTGGGCGTGCACGAATCGGCCGTCGACACCGCCATGGTGCTGGGACGGCTGTACGACGGGATCGCCTACCGGGGCCCGAGTCACGACACCGTCGAAACGCTCGGCCGGCACGCAGGAGTCCCGGTCTGGAACGCGCTGACGCCGCCGTGGCACCCCACCCAGGCCCTGGCCGACGTCCTCACCGTCAAGGAGCACTGCCGCAGACCCTGGACGGACATCTGCCTGACCTTCGTCGGCGACGGCAGGTCGAACGTGGCCAACTCGCTGCGGATCACCGGCGCGCTGCTGGGCATGACGGTCCGTGTCGTGGCCCCCGGGTCGATGACCGGCGCGGCGGACGTACGCGAACGGGCCGAGCGGATCGCCCTGCGCACGGGCGGCCGTGTGGAGGACACGGACGACATCGAGGCGGGAGTGCGCGACGCCGACTTCGTGTACGCCGACACGTGGATCCATCTCGGTGAGCCGGTCGACTCCTGGCGACCCAGGATGGTCGCCCTCGCCCCGTACCGGATCGACGACCGGGTCCTCTCGGCGGCGAAGAACCCGGAGGTGCGGTTCCTGCACTGCATGCCCGCGGTGCACGACAGCAGTACCTCGGTCGGCGCGGCGGTGCTGGCAGAGACGGGCCGGGAGGGCGCGGAGGTCACCACCGAGGTGTTCCGCGGCCCCGCCTCGCTCGTCGTCGACCAGGCGGAGAACCGGATGCACGCGATCAAAGCCCTGCTGGTCAGCGACCTGGCCGACGCGGCCCACGACCGTCCCGCGGAAGATGGTTCACCCCGGCAGTGGCCCTAGCCAGGGACGGATCCACCCCCTGCTGATCCACCCGTACGCGCCCCTGCCGATCTAGGAGTACGCACATGTGCGGAATCGTCGCCGCGACCGGCCGGGTCGATGTGCCGCTCTGCCGCGAGATGCTCGCCCGGATCGCGCACCGCGGTCCCGACGGCACGGGAGAGATCCACCGCGGTGACGTCTGGCTCGGCCACCGGCGCCTGTCCATCATGGACCCCGCCGGCGGGCATCAGCCGCTCGTGGGTCCGGACGGCCGTTCCCTCCTCGTCGCCAACGGCGAGATCTACAACCACCTTCGGCTCAGGGAGGAACTCGGCGTCGAGCGGTTCACCACCGGCTCCGACAGCGAGGCGGCACTGCACGCACTGCTCGCGGACGGCCCGGCCGGACTCACCCGGCTGCGAGGCATGTTCGCCCTGGCGTACGCCGACGAGGCGGGCTCCCTCCTCGTGGCCCGCGACGCCCTGGGCGTGAAGCCTCTCTACTGGGCCCGCAAGGACGGCTGCGTGCTCTTCGCCAGCGAACTCCGGGCCTTCGACCCCGCCGACCGGCCGATGGTGGAGAGCTTCCCGCCGGGATGCTCCTGGAGCCCGCGGGGCGGCCTCGTCCGCTTCGCCGACGCAGTCCCGCCTCACGTCCGCCCGGCCAGGCGCGCCCAGGCGGGGGAACCGGCCGAGACGCTGCTCAAGTCGGTGCGGGAGACGATCACCGGCGCCGTCGAAGCCCGGATGATGAGCGACGTCGGCATCGGCGTGTTCCTCTCCGGTGGCCTCGACTCGGCGATCGTCACCGCCGTGGCCGCGGAGTACGCGCGACGGCACGGAGACCGCCGCCCGCTCCCCACGTTCGCGGTCGGCGCCCCCGGCAGCCCCGACCTGCTGGCCGCGCGGGTGGTCGCGGAGCATCTCGGCACCGATCACCACGAGGTGGTGATGACGCCCGAGGACGCCGTGGCCGCGCTGCCGAGGGCGGTCCGGGCGATCGAGCACTTCGACGTGCACCTGGTGCGCAGCGCCGTACCGAACCTGCTCCTCGCCGAATACGCCTCCCGGCACGTGCGCGCCGTGCTCACCGGCGAGGGCGCGGACGAGCTGTTCGCCGGGTACCCGGACTGCCATCGCGAGCCGTACCTGCACCCGGACGCCCTCCAGGCCCGGCTGGTGGAGACGGTGGAGGGACTGCACAGGGAGAACCTGCAGCGCTGTGACCGGACCACGATGGCGTACGGGATGGAGGCACGGGTGCCGTTCCTCGACCGGGACGTCATCGAGCTGGCGCTCTCGATCCCGCCGGAGCACAAGATGACCGGTCCGGGCGTCGAGGAGAAGAAGCTGCTGAGGGACGCCTTCGCCGGCTGGCTTCCGGAGGAGATCCTGCGCCGCGGCAAGCTCCAGTTCGGCCACGGTTCCGGTTCCAAGAACGCCTTGACCGCCGCGTTGTCGACCTCCGTCTCTGTCTCCTCGCCTTCGGACGCCCAGGAGGAGGCTGCGTTCTACGCCCTGTGGCGGGCCGCGTTCCCCGGCATCCACCCGGAACGCACCCTGGGCCGGTCACCCGCCGTCCGGCGTGCCGACGGCTCGCCGGAAGGCCCGCAGGCAGCGCCCCCACTCCGGTGAGCCCTCCCGCAGCGCGAGGAGGAGGGGCCACAGGTCCGCGGAGAAGGCCCTGCTGGACTCGGCGGGAAGCAGGGAGGGCAGGTTGTCGATGGCGATGACGTCGAGCGGCCGGGGGCGGGCGCGCAGCCGCTCCACCGGTCGGTCCCAGTCCGTGGCCCTGTCGTAGACCGGGAGCGCGTGGAGGGGTGAGCCGACGTCGCAGGTGACGTCACCGATCACCGACAACCGCCGCCGGGGGCCGTCCAGATCGTCCTTCGTCAGGAACGGGGCCACCGGGTGGTCGGTGGCGATGGTGTTCACGAGGATGTCGTGCGCGAGCAGCGCGTCGCGGTCCAGCGCCCGGGTCTCGGCACTGTTCCAGCGGCTCGGCGCGACACCCGCGGTCGTGAGCGCGTCACAGGCCCCGCGGCCGCTGCGTCCGTGGGCGCCGATCACCACGGCGGTGAGCGGTTCGCCGCCGGAGGGCGGACGCAGCCTCTCGTCCAGCTCGCGCTGGGGCAGCGAGGCGAGGGGCGCGGTCAGGAGGCCCCTCCGGTGCAGAACGGCGAGGGCCGCGCCCGCGTATCCGGCCCAATGGCCGAACGCGGCGAGACGATGGCCGCCGGCGTCCACCAGGTACTCCAGGTCGAGCAGCAGACCCCCGCCGGCCTCGAACCGCCGGAGCAGGGCCCGCGCCCCCGCCTGTCCCTTGTAGGCGTGCCCGAAGTAGATGTGCCGGTGCCGCAACGGGCCGGGCCGGTCGGGCAGTTCTTTGAGTCCGAGGACGTAACTCCCCGCGGGGCAGAGGCTCGTCCAGCTGTCCTGCGGCGCGATCTCGCAGCCGGCGGCGGCGTACTCGTCGACCTGGAAGACGCGCTGCGTGGACTCCTCGACGGTCAGCCGAACCCCGTGCTCGACCAATCTGCGGGCATCCGCCGGGGCGAGCGCCGCACGCTGCTCGTTCCGCCGGGTCTCGTGTCGCATCCACAGGCACAGGGTGTCGGGCACCGGACGAGCGTCCGACATCCCCGCCCACCTGAACGCCCCGCCTCACCGCCGACCCCCGCGCGCGGCCCGTTCGCGTGACAGCCGTTCGGCCCAGCACACCCGCCCGCACACACAACAAGACCCCGCACTCAGCGTTTCCACTGATCACGGGGTCTGTGTGGCACTTCCTGCGAAGTGCCCCCGGCAGGATTCGAACCTGCGCACACGGCTCCGGAGGCCGTTGCTCTATCCCCTGAGCTACGGGGGCGCTGCCGCGTTCAGCGGCGACGGGTAGAACCCTACCAGCTCTCCGGGAGTGGCTGTGAACAGGTATTTCCGGGGCGTCACCAGGGGGTGGGTCCCCCGCGCGGGTCAGAAGTGGGTAAAACCCGGACGCGGCCGTTGGGGGCGCCCTACTCTCGTTCGTGTGTCAGGCGTGTCCGGTCGGGTGCTCGTTGTCGATGACAACAAGGTGATCCGGCAGTTGATCAGGGTCAATCTCGAACTCGAGGGGTTCGAGGTCGTGACCGCGGCCGATGGTGCCGAGTGTCTGGATGTCGTACATCAGGTTCGTCCTGATGTCGTCACCCTGGACGTCGTCATGCCCCGACTCGACGGGATCAAGACGGCCGAGCGGCTGCGGGCCGATCCCCGCACCAGTCATCTGCCGGTCGCGATCATCAGTGCCTGCGGTGAGCACGAGGTCGCCGGCGTGGCCGGTTCCGGTGCCGACGCCTTCCTCGCCAAGCCCTTCGAGCCTGCCGAGCTCGTCCGCGTCGTGCATCAGCTGATGCAGCGGGAGCCCCGTGAGCGGCGCGAGCGGCCGGAGTCGGGCGGGTCCGACGGGGGAGAAGAGCCTGCCGCAGTGGAGGGGCGGCAGGAGCCGGGGACCCGACGTGCCGGCAGCACCCCCGGGATGCACTGAGCACGGTTCCGCCATCACGGGTCCGGATTCACGATTCCGGAATCACGGGTCCGGAATCACGTTCCCGGCGTCCCCGCGTCCCCTTCCGCCCCCCAGGTGCCCGCATGGCGAAACCCGTTCGCGTTTCGACCCCCCTCCTCCCCTAGGCTTGACCCGTGACCCCCGCGGACCTCTCCCTCACCGTGCTGCACGCCGTGCGCCGTGCGGTCGACGACGGTGCGCTGCGGGTCGACGTGCCCCCGCGGGTGAAGGTCGAGCGGGCCCGGCCCGGTGGTACAGGGGAGTACGCCAGCAACATCGCGCTCACTCTCGCCCGGCCCGCCGGGCGCAGCGCCCTCGTCGTCGCCGGGATCCTGGAGGAGCGGCTCCGTGACGCGCCCGGGCTGCGGGGCGTCGAGATCACCGGGCCCGGGTTCCTGAACTTCACCCTCAGGCGGGACGCCGGTGGCACGCTGGTGCGCGAGATCCTCGCCGCCGGGACCGGGCAGGGTTCCTCGTACGGGAGCGGCAGCGCCCTCGCAGGGACGACCGTCCGCTTCGCCCGCCCCGCCGAACCGCGGGCCGTCCTCGTCACCGAGACCGTCGTCCTGCTCCTGCGGGCGCACGGGGCCGACGCCGCGTTCGGCGGTGCCGAGCGGATCCACGTACGGCCCGGGACCTACGAGCCCGACGTCCTCGGCGTCGACGCCGCCCGCTGGGCCCTGCTGCGGCCCGCGCCGCAGGACCGGCCGCTCGACGGGCCGCCCCTCCTCGTCCAGCACGAGCGCAACTCCCTCTTCCGCGTCCGGTACGCGCACTCCCGGGTGCGCCGGCTGCTCGTCAACGGCGCGCAGCTCGGCGTCACCCCCTTGTACGAGGAGGAGGCGCCCGTCGACGCGCCCGAACTCCTCGGTCTCCTCGGCGACCACCCCGCCGTCCTCCTCGCCGCCGCCCGCCACCGCGCCCCCGACCGGGTCGCACGGCACGTGGAAGCGACCGCCGACGCGCTGCTCGCGTTCCAGCACACCGTTCTGCCGCTCGGCGACGAGAAACCCTCGGCCGCCCACCGCTCCCGGCTCGCGCTCGCCGAAGCCGCCGGGACGGTGCTCGCCGGTGGCCTCTCCGTGCTCGGCATCAGCGCACCCGACCGGATCTGAGAGAGCAGAAGAACAGACATGAGCCGTTCCGCCCACCCCGCAGGGCCCCGCCACGCCGACGTCCTCCCCGAGGGGCACTACACCGCACCCGCGGCCGACCTCAACGTCCTCGACCCGAAGGTCTGGTCCCGGACCGTCGACAGGGACGAGCGGGGGGTCCTCACCGTCGGCGGCATCGGCGTCGACGCGCTCGCCGAGGAGTTCGGCACGCCCGCCTACTTCCTCGACGAGACCGACTTCCGCGCCCGCTGCCGCGCCTGGGCCGACGCCTTCGGCAAGGACGCGGACGTCTTCTACGCCGGAAAGGCGTTCCTCTCGCGTGCCATCGTGCGGTGGCTCAAGGAGGAGGGGCTGAACCTCGACGTGTGCTCCGGCGGCGAACTCGCCACCGCCCTCTCCGCAGGGATGCCCGCCGAGCGGATCGCCTTCCACGGCAACAACAAGAGCGAGGAGGAGATCCGTACCGCCGTCGAGGCCGGCGTCGGCCGGATCGTCCTCGACTCCTTCCAGGAGATCGTGCGCGTCGCCCACATCGCACAGTCCCTCGGCAAGCGGCAGCGCGTGCAGATCCGGGTGACGGTCGGCGTCGAGGCCCACACCCACGAGTTCATCGCCACCGCGCACGAGGACCAGAAGTTCGGCATCGCGCTCGCCGGCGGGCAGGCCGCGGAGGCCGTACGGCGTGCGCTGAAGCTCGACGGCCTGGAGCTCATCGGCATCCACTCGCACATCGGGTCCCAGATCTTCGACATGGCCGGCTTCGAGGTCTCCGCCCGCCGCGTCGTGCAGCTGCTCGCCGAGGTCCGCGACGAGCACGGCGTCGAACTGCCCGAGATCGACCTCGGCGGCGGCCTCGGCATCGCGTACACCTCCGAGGACGACCCGCGCGAGCCCCACGAGATCGCCAAGGCGCTCGGCGAGATCGTGACGCGCGAGTGCGAGGCCGCCGGGCTCACCACCCCGCGCATCTCCGTCGAGCCCGGCCGCGCGATCGTCGGCCCGACGGCCTTCACGCTCTACCGGGTCGGCACGGTCAAGCCGCTCGAAGGGCTGCGCACGTACGTGAGCGTCGACGGCGGCATGTCGGACAACATCCGTACGGCCCTGTACGACGCCGAGTACAGCGTGAGCCTGGTCTCGCGGACCAGCGACGCCGCGCCGATGCTCTCCCGGGTCGTCGGCAAGCACTGCGAGAGCGGTGACATCGTCGTACGGGACGCCTTCCTCCCCGCCGACGTGGCGCCCGGCGACCTCATCGCCGTGCCGGCCACCGGCGCGTACTGCCGGTCCATGGCCAGCAACTACAACCACGCGCTCCGGCCGCCCGTCGTCGCCGTCCGGGAGGGCGAGGCGCGGGTGATCGTCCGGCGCGAGACGGAGGAAGATCTCCTGCGTCTCGACGTCGGATGATGAAATAGTCGAGTGATGGCCGAGTGATGAAATAGATGTCTCAGGATCCGGACAGGGGGCGGAAACCCCCGTCCGGTGAGTGAGACTGGTTCCACCGCGGAACCGCGGAGACACGAACCGCAGAGACACGAAACGTAGAGATACGAAGCAGGACGGGAAAGAGGTCGGATGATGCGTACGCGTCCGCTGAAGGTGGCGCTGCTGGGCTGTGGAGTGGTCGGCTCAGAGGTGGCGCGCATCATGACGACGCACGCCGACGACCTCGCCGCGCGCATCGGCGCCCCGGTCGAGCTCGCCGGCGTGGCCGTCCGCCGCCCGGACAAGGTCCGCGAGGGCATCCCCGCGGAGCTGATCACCACCGACGCCACGGCCCTGGTCGAACGGGACGACATCGACGTCGTCGTCGAGGTCATCGGCGGGGTCGAGCCGGCCCGCACCCTCATCACCACCGCCTTCGAGCACGGCGCCTCCGTCGTCTCGGCGAACAAGGCCCTGCTCGCCCAGGACGGCGCGAGCCTCTACGCCGCCGCCGAGAAGCACGGCCAGGACCTCTACTACGAGGCCGCCGTCGCCGGCGCCATCCCGCTGGTCCGGCCGCTGCGCGAGTCCCTCGCCGGCGACAAGATCAACCGGGTCATGGGCATCGTCAACGGCACCACGAACTTCATCCTCGACAAGATGGACACGTCCGGCGCCGGCTACTCCGAGGCGCTCGACGAGGCCACCGCCCTCGGGTACGCCGAGGCCGACCCGACCGCCGACGTCGAGGGCTTCGACGCCGCCGCCAAGGCCGCCATCCTCGCCGGGATCGCCTTCCACACGCGCGTGCGCCTCGACGACGTGTACCGGGAGGGCATGACCGAGGTCACCGCCGCCGACTTCGCCTCCGCCCGGCAGATGGGCTGCACCATCAAGCTGCTCGCCATCTGCGAGCGGGCCGCCGACGGCGGCTCCGTCACCGCGCGCGTGCACCCCGCGATGATCCCGCTCAGCCACCCGCTGGCCTCCGTCCGTGAGGCGTACAACGCGGTGTTCGTCGAGGCGGACGCGGCCGGGCAGCTCATGTTCTACGGCCCCGGCGCCGGCGGCTCTCCGACCGCCTCCGCCGTCCTCGGCGACCTCGTCGCCGTGTGCCGCAACAAGCTCAACGAGGCCAACGGCCCCGGCGAGTCCGCGTACACCCAGCTGCCCGTCAGCTCCATGGGCGAGGTCGTCACGCGCTACCACATCAGCCTCGACGTGGCCGACAAGCCGGGCGTCCTCGCCCAGGTCGCGACGGTCTTCGCCGAGCACGGTGTATCCATCGACACCGTCCGCCAGCACGGCCGACAGGACGGAGACGGCGAGGCCTCCCTCGTCGTCGTCACCCACCGCGCGCCCGACGCCGCCCTCTCCGGGACCGTCGAGGCACTGCGCAAGCTCGACACCGTGCGCGGTGTCGCCAGCATCATGCGTGTTGAAGGGGAGTAAGGACCCATGACCAGCAAGGGCACCCACCAGTGGCGCGGCATCATCGAGGAGTACCGGGACCGCCTTCCGGTCACGGACACGACGCCGGTCGTCACGCTCCGTGAGGGCGGTACGCCGCTCGTTCCCGCTCAGGTCCTCTCCGAGCGCACGGGCTGCGAGGTGCACCTCAAGGTCGAGGGCGCCAACCCCACCGGCTCCTTCAAGGACCGGGGCATGACCATGGCCATCTCGAAGGCCAAGGAGGAGGGCGCGCAGGCCGTCATCTGCGCCTCCACCGGCAACACCTCCGCCTCCGCCGCCGCCTACGCGGTGCGCGCCGGCATGGTGTCGGCCGTCCTCGTGCCGCAGGGCAAGATCGCGCTCGGCAAGATGGGCCAGGCCCTCGTGCACGGCGCGAAGATCCTCCAGGTCGACGGCAACTTCGACGACTGCCTGACGCTGGCCCGCGCGCTCTCCGAGAACTACCCGGTGGCGCTGGTCAATTCGGTCAACCCGGTCCGCATCGAGGGCCAGAAGACCGCCGCGTTCGAGATCGTGGACATGCTGGGCGACGCTCCCGACATCCACGTGCTGCCCGTCGGCAACGCCGGCAACATCACGGCGTACTGGAAGGGGTACCGCGAGTACGCCGCCGACGGTCTCGCGACGCACCGGCCGCGCATGTGGGGCTTCCAGGCCTCCGGTTCCGCCCCTCTGGTGCGCGGCGAGGTCGTCAAGGACCCGTCGACGATCGCCACCGCGATCCGTATCGGCAACCCGGCCTCGTGGGACTACGCGATCGCCGCGCGCGACGAGTCGGGCGGCTTCATCGACGAGGTGACGGACCGTGAGATCCTGCGCGCCTACCGCCTGTTGGCCGCTCAGGAGGGCGTCTTCGTCGAGCCCGCGTCGGCCGCGTCCGTCGCCGGTCTGCTGAAGGCCGCGGAGCAGGGCAAGGTCGACCCCGGCCAGCGGATCGTCTGCACGGTCACCGGCAACGGCCTCAAGGACCCCGACTGGGCCGTCGCCGGCGCGCCGCAGCCGGTCACCGTCCCGGTCGACGCGGCCGCCGCCGCCGAGCGCCTCGGTCTGGCCTGATCCCGATCCCCTGAGTGGGGCAGCAGTACTGATCGAAACCCGATCAGGAACGTACATAGGCGCACAGGTTGGCTCGCGACACGCATCGTGCGCCTCCTGTGCGCCCTATGTCGCGGCAGAACCTTCCTTCGATAGGCTGTACCGAACCCGCCCCGACGCATATGCGCGGTGTCGTTGCCGTTGTCGCCTTCGTGGCCGAAACGGCCCCCGGGTTCTCGTGTACTTCCCCTGAAACACCCGCTGTTCTGAGTACCCGCTGTTCTGAAACACCGTTGTCGCAATCAAGGAGAGTCATCGAGCGATGGCCGGTCCAGCGTTCCGCGCCGCCGCCGTACGGGTGCGCGTCCCCGCCACCAGCGCCAATCTCGGTCCGGGCTTCGACGCCTTCGGCCTGTCGCTGGGCCTCTACGACGACGTCGTCGTCCGTGTCGCCGACTCCGGGCTGCACGTCGACATCGCCGGTGAGGGTGCCGAGACGCTCCCGCGCGACGAGAGCCACCTGCTCGTACGCTCCCTGCGCACGGCCTTCGACCTGCTCGGCGGGCAGCCGCGCGGCCTCGAGGTCGTCTGCGCCAACCGCATCCCGCACGGCCGCGGCCTCGGCTCCTCCTCCGCCGCCATCTGTGCCGGCATCGTCGCCGCCCGCGCCGTGACCATAGGCGGGGACGCCCGGCTCGACGAGGCCGCCCTCCTGGAGCTGGCCACCGAGATCGAGGGTCACCCCGACAACGTCGCCGCCTGTCTGCTCGGCGGATTCACGCTCGCCTGGACCGAGTCCGGTGCCGCGCGGGCGATCAGGATGGATCCCTCGGATTCCATCGTTCCGGTGGTTTTCGTCCCCGGGAAGCCGGTGCTGACGGAGACCGCCCGCGGCCTCCTCCCGCGCACCGTCCCGCACGTGGACGCCGCCGCCAACGCCGGACGCGCCGCCCTCCTCGTCGAGGCCCTGACCCGCCGCCCCGAGCTGCTGCTCGCGGCCACCGAGGACAGGCTGCACCAGGAGTACCGGGCTCCCGCGATGCCGGAGAGCATCGCCCTGGTGAACCGGCTGCGGGCGGACGGCGTCCCCGCGGTCATCTCCGGCGCGGGCCCCACGGTGCTCGCGCTGGCCGAACACGGTACGGCCGACAAGGTCGCCCGACTGGCGGGCGAGGGCTGGGCCGCCAACCGGCTCGACCTCGACGCGCACGGAGCGTGCGTCCTGCCGCTGGCGCCCTAGGGCGCGGCGGTACGGACGCCGGGCAGCGTCCGTGCCAGGAGATTGCCGGTGAGGGAGAGGGGGAATGTTTGTTGGAGCCGGTAGTGTTAACCTCAAGTCAGCACCCGGCGCCTTTGTGGCGCGGTGCTGAGTGTCCCCATCAGGGACCACCGATTCTTCCGGGAGCCTCCCCAACTGCCTGAGCAGCCTGCCTGAGCAGTTTCGAGCACGCTCCGGAACCGGCACGACACCCCTCGCTCTTCTGCAGTGAGGGCCGAGCAGGGGGCGCTCGGGCCGGACCCACAGCACGTTCTCTCTCCGCCGTACCCGGCGGGACCACCGCCCCGGACACGGTCCACCCACACGGGACCGCTGCCGGACAGCACAACCGGTCGCCGAGCCAGATGGCCGACGTCCGCTCCAGGGAAGGACCCTTCGTGAGCGACACCACCGATCTGATGGGCGTGACTGCCGACAGCAGTGTCGACGCCGCGCCCGCCGCAGGTGCTGCCACCGGCGGCACCGCCCGGCGCCGCCGCTCCGGCACCGGCCTCGACGGCATGGTCCTGGCCGAGCTGCAGCAGGTCGCGTCCGGCCTCGGTATCAGGGGCACCGCGCGGATGCGCAAGAGCCAGCTGATCGAGGTCATCAAGGAGGCCCAGGCCGGTGGAGGCTCCGCCGCCCCCGCCAAGGCCGCCGACGCCACCGAGACCAAGCCGAAGCGCCGCGCCACCACCAAGGCCCGGACGGGCGAGACCGCCACCGAGGCCCCCGCGCCCAAGGCGGAGAAGGCCGAGAAGGCCGTCGCCCAGCAGCAGATCGACATCCCGGGCCAGCCGGCGTCGGACGACCAGCCGGCCGGTGAGCGCCGTCGTCGTCGGGCCACCGCCCCCGCCGGTTCGCCGGAGGGCGAGGCCAAGGCCGAGGCCCCGCAGGCCGTCAAGACCGAGGCCCGCGCCGAGACCCGTACCGAGGTCAAGGCCGACACGCAGACCGACACCAAGGCCGACGCCGCCGTCGACGGCGCCGAGGGCCGTGGCCGCCGTGACCGCGGCGAGCGGGGCGAGCGCGGGGAGCGCGGCGAGCGCCGTGACCGCCGTGACCGTCAGCGCGACCGCGGCAAGGGTGACGAGCAGCAGGGCGGTGGCCAGGGCGGCCAGCGTCAGCGCCAGGGCGGCCAGGGCCAGGGCCAGCAGGTCCAGAGCCAGAGCCAGAGCCAGCAGGGTGGCCCGCAGGCCGGTCCGCAGGACGACTACGACGACGAGGCCGGCGGCCGCCGCGGACGCCGCGGTCGTTACCGCGACCGTCGTGGGCGCCGTGGGCGTGACGACTTCCAGGCCGGCGAGCCGCAGGTCGCGGACGACGACGTCCTGATCCCCGTCGCGGGCATCCTCGACATCCTCGACAACTACGCGTTCATCCGGACCTCCGGCTACCTGCCCGGTCCGAACGACGTGTACGTCTCCCTCGCCCAGGTCCGCAAGAACGGTCTGCGCAAGGGTGACCACGTCACCGGCGCCGTCCGGCAGCCGAAGGACGGCGAGCGCCGCGAGAAGTTCAACGCGCTGGTCCGCCTGGACTCGGCCAACGGCATGGCCGCCGACTCCGGCCGTGGCCGCCCCGAGTTCAACAAGCTGACCCCGCTGTACCCGCAGGACCGGCTCCGTCTGGAGACCGACCCGGGCGTGCTGACCACCCGGATCATCGACCTCGTGTCGCCGATCGGCAAGGGCCAGCGCGGTCTGATCGTGGCCCCGCCGAAGACCGGCAAGACCATGATCATGCAGGCGATCGCCAACGCGATCACCACGAACAACCCCGAGTGCCACCTGATGGTCGTCCTGGTCGACGAGCGTCCGGAAGAGGTCACCGACATGCAGCGGTCGGTCAAGGGCGAGGTCATCTCCTCGACCTTCGACCGTCCGGCCGAGGACCACACCACCGTCGCCGAGCTGGCCATCGAGCGCGCCAAGCGTCTCGTGGAGCTGGGCCACGACGTGGTCGTCCTGCTCGACTCGATCACCCGCCTGGGCCGCGCGTACAACCTCGCGGCGCCGGCCTCCGGCCGCATCCTGTCCGGTGGTGTCGACTCGACCGCCCTCTACCCGCCGAAGCGCTTCTTCGGTGCCGCGCGCAACATCGAGGACGGCGGCTCGCTGACCATCCTCGCGACCGCGCTGGTCGACACCGGTTCGCGCATGGACGAGGTGATCTTCGAGGAGTTCAAGGGCACCGGCAACATGGAGCTCAAGCTCGACCGGAAGCTCGCCGACAAGCGCATCTTCCCGGCGGTGGACGTCGACGCGTCCGGTACCCGTAAGGAAGAGATCCTGCTCGGCGCCGACGAGCTCGCCGTCACCTGGAAGCTGCGTCGCGTGCTGCACGCGCTCGACCAGCAGCAGGCGATCGAGCTGCTCCTCGACAAGATGAAGCAGACGAAGTCGAACGGCGAGTTCCTGCTGCAGATCCAGAAGACGACGCCTGGCGGCAAGAACGACGACTGACGCGAGACCCGCGTCACACGACGAGTACCGGGCCCCGTGCCCGTAACCCCGCCGTGACCTGCGTGAACCACTGCGCCCACCGTGCCCCGCACGGTGGGCGCAGTGCTGTTCCCGTCGGCGCTCACCGAAACCTCACAGGTCCGTATGCAACCCTTTCGGGTGCTTCGCCGTCACATACGGTGAACCGAGGGCCCGAGGGATGACGATGACCGAGCAGAGCAAGAGCGCCCGAACAGGCGGCGCGGGAAGCGGCCGCCGCCGCAAGCCGCCCGCCCCGCGCAGCCGAAGAACGGCGGTCCTCGTCTCGGGTGCCGTCGCGATCCTCGCCCTCGGCGGCGCCGGACTCGGATACGTGTACGTCAAGCTCGACGGCAACCTCCAGGGCGTCGACATCAACGCCCAGCTGGGCAGCGACCGCCCCGACGACGTCGACGACGGCTCCATGGACATCCTCGTCCTCGGCTCCGACTCGCGCGCCGGCGACAACGGCGCCTACGGCGAGGACGAGGGCGGCGCCCGCTCCGACACCGCGATGGTCGTCCACGTCTACGAGGGCCACAAGAAGGCGAGCGTCGTCTCGATACCCCGCGACACCCTCGTCGACCGGCCCTCCTGCACCGACGGCCGCGGCGGCACCGTCGCCGGCGAGCAGCGGGCCATGTTCAACACCGCGTACGAGGCCGGCGGCCCCGCCTGCGCCGTCAAGACGGTCGAGTCGATGTCCGGCATCCGCATGGACCACTACATCGAGGTCGACTTCACCGGCTTCAAGAAGCTCATAGACGAACTCGGCGGGGTGGAGATCACCACCACCACGGCCATCAAGGACGACAAGAGCCACCTCGACCTCCCGCCGGGCACCCACACCCTCGACGGCGAGCAGTCCCTCGGCCTCGTCCGTACCCGCAAGAGCGTCGGCGACGGCAGCGACCTCGGCCGCATCCAGCTCCAGCAGGCCTTCGTGAAGGCCTTCATCGACCAGGTCAAGGACATCGGCGTCCTCAGCAACCCGACCAAGCTCCTCGGCCTCGCCGACGCCGCCACCAAGGCCATCACCCCCGACTCCGAACTCGACTCGGTCAAGGAACTCATGGGCTTCGCGAAGGGCCTCTCCGGCATAGGCGCCCAGAACGTCCACATGGTCACCCTGCCCGTCGAGTACGACCCGCGGGACCTCAACCGGGTCATCCCCCTCGAAGCCCAGTCGCGGCAGGTCTGGACGGCCCTGAAGAACGACCGGCCGATCCCCGCGTCGGCGACGCGCGACGCGGCCACCGGCAAGGCCGACGGCGTCGTGAGGTAGCCGGGGAATACTTCCGCCCGGACCCCGGTTTGGGCAGATGCGGCCAGTCCTGGCAGACTGGTACGTCGGCCCCGGTTCACGCTCGTCGCAACCCGCGGAAGCGACCCGGAGCCCTCCCGAAACTAGGAGACACCTTGAAGCGCGAGATTCACCCCGAGTACGTCGAGACCCAGGTCAGCTGCACCTGTGGCGCGTCGTTCACCACCCGTAGCACCCTCACCGAAGGCACCATCCGTGCCGAGGTCTGCTCCGAGTGCCACCCGTTCTACACGGGCAAGCAGAAGATCCTCGACACCGGCGGCCGCGTGGCCCGCTTCGAGGCCCGCTTCGGCAAGGCCGGCTCCGCCGCGAAGTAGCGAGCCCCTGCGCCGGTCCACGGTCGCCCCGCGCGGGTGGCCGGGACCGGCGCTTTGCCGTCCCCGTAGCAACTGACGAAAAGACCAGGAGCCCCCCGATGTTCGAGGCGGTCGAGGAACTGGTCGGCGAGCACGCCGGCCTGGAGACGAAGCTCGCGGACCCCTCGGTCCACGCCGACCAGGCGAACGCGCGCAAGCTCAACAAGCGCTACGCCGAGCTGACCCCGATCGTCGCCACCTACCGGGCCTGGAAGCGGACCGGTGACGACATCGAGACCGCCCGCGAGTTCGCGCACGACGACCCCGACTTCGCCGCCGAGGTCAAGCAGCTGGAGAAGGACCGGGAGGAGCTCACCGAGAAGCTCCGCCTGCTCCTCGTCCCGCGCGACCCGAGCGACGACAAGGACGTCATCCTGGAGATCAAGGCGGGCGCGGGCGGCGACGAGTCCGCGCTCTTCGCCGGCGACCTGCTCCGCATGTACCTCCGGTACGCCGAGCGCGTCGGCTGGAAGACCGAGATCATCGACGCCACCGAGTCCGAGCTGGGCGGCTACAAGGACGTCCAGGTCGCCGTGAAGACCAAGGGCGGCAACGGCGCCACCGAGCCCGGCCAGGGCGTCTGGGCCCGCCTCAAGTACGAGGGCGGGGTGCACCGCGTCCAGCGCGTCCCCGCGACCGAGTCGGCCGGCCGCATCCACACCTCCGCCGCCGGCGTGCTCGTCACGCCCGAGGCCGAGGAGGTCGAGGTCGAGGTCCACGCCAACGACCTGCGCATCGACGTCTACCGCTCGTCGGGCCCCGGCGGCCAGTCGGTCAACACCACCGACTCCGCCGTCCGCATCACGCACCTGCCGACCGGGATCGTCGCCTCCTGCCAGAACGAGAAGAGCCAGCTCCAGAACAAGGAGCAGGCCATGCGCATCCTGCGCTCCCGGCTGCTCGCCGCCGCGCAGGAGGAGGCCGAGTCCAAGGCCGCCGACGCCCGCCGCAGCCAGGTCCGCACCGTCGACCGGTCCGAGAAGATCCGTACGTACAACTTCCCGGAGAACCGGATCTCGGACCACCGCGTCGGCTTCAAGGCGTACAACCTGGACCAGGTGCTCGACGGCGAGCTCGACCCGATGATCCAGGCATGCGTCGACGCCGACTCGGCCGCCAAGCTCGCAGCGGCGTAAGCGGCGGCGTAAGTTCCCCAAGTCCCACCCCGCACCACGGAGGACCAGCGTGCAGTCACTTTCTGGGGGGCGACCCCCAGGCCCCCGAAGTCTGCTGCTCGCCGAGGTGGCCCAGGCCACCCAGCGGCTGGCCGACGCCGGCGTCCCCTCTCCGCGTTTCGACGCGGAGGAGCTCGCCGCGTTCGTCCACGGCGTCAAGCGGGGGGAGCTGCACAACGTCAAGGACGTCGACTTCGACGCCCGCTACTGGGAGACCGTCGCCCGCCGCGAGGCCCGCGAGCCGCTCCAGCACATCACAGGGCGGGCGTTCTTCCGCTACCTGGAGCTCCAGGTGGGACCCGGCGTCTTCGTGCCCCGCCCGGAGACCGAGTCGGTCGTCGGCTGGGCCATAGACGCCGTACGCGCCATGGACGTCGTCGAACCCCTCATCGTCGACCTCTGCACCGGCTCAGGGGCCATCGCCCTCGCCATGGCCCAGGAGGTGCCGCGCTCGCGCGTGCACGCCGTCGAACTCTCCGACGACGCCCTCGTCTGGACCCGCAAGAACGCCGAGGGCTCCCGCGTCAGCGTCCACCAGGGCGACGCGCTCAGCGCCCTCCCGGAGCTGGACGGCCAGGTCGACCTGGTCATCTCCAACCCGCCGTACATCCCCCTCACCGAGTGGGAGTACGTGGCGCCCGAGGCCCGCGACCACGACCCGGAGATGGCCCTCTTCTCCGGCGAGGACGGCCTCGACACCATCCGCGGCATCGAGCGCACCGCCCACCGGCTCCTGCGCCCCGGCGGCCTCGTCGTCATCGAGCACGCGGACACCCAGGGCGGGCAGGTGCCGTGGATCTTCAACGAAGAGGCCGGCTGGGCCGACGCCGCCGACCACCCGGACCTGAACAACCGGCCGCGCTTCGCGACCGCCCGCAAGGCCATGCCATGACCGGCATGACGGCGACGACTGGCATGACTGGCACCACTGGCATGACTGCGATGACGAACCACGCGTACGAGGAGGCCGGGAACTGATGGCACGGCGATACGACTGCAACGAGGCGACCGACCGTGTGACCGGTCTGCGCGAGGCCGCGTCCGCCGTCCGCCGGGGCGAGCTGGTCGTGCTGCCCACCGACACCGTGTACGGGATCGGGGCGGACGCCTTCAGCAGCGAGGCCGTGGCGGACCTGCTGGCCGCCAAGGGCCGTGGCCGCAACATGCCCACGCCCGTGCTCATCGGCTCCCCGAACACCCTCCACGGCCTGGTCACGGACTTCTCCGAGCAGGCCTGGGAGCTCGTCGACGCCTTCTGGCCCGGCGCCCTCACCCTCGTCGCCCGGCACCAGCCGTCCCTCCAGTGGGACCTCGGCGACACCCGCGGCACGGTCGCCATCCGCATGCCCCTGCACCCGGTCGCCATCGAGCTGCTCACCGAGGTCGGCCCGATGGCCGTGTCCTCGGCCAACCTGACGGGCCACCCGTCCCCCGAGGACTGCGACGCGGCCCAGCAGATGCTGGGGGACTCCGTCTCCGTCTACCTCGACGGCGGGCCCACGCCCGGCATCGTCCCCTCGTCCATCGTCGACGTCACGGGCAAGGTCCCGGTGCTGCTGCGCCAGGGCGCGCTGTCCCCGGAGGAGCTCCGGAAGGTCGTACCCGACCTCGAGGTGGCGAATTGACCGCCCCTGAGGGGCGTGGCATAGCGGGGTTCGACGACAGCAACACCTTCCGCATCCTCCACGTCAGCACCGGCAACGTCTGCCGCTCGCCCATCACCGAGCGGCTGACCCGCCATGCCCTGTGCGACCGCCTCGGCGACCCCCTCGGGGGCGGCCTGATCGTGGAGAGCGCGGGCACCTGGGGCCACGAGGGCGCCCCGATGGAAGCCAACGCCGAACTGGTCCTCGCGGACTTCGGCGCGGACTACAGCGGCTTCGTGGGGCGAGAGCTCCTCGACGAGCACGTCATCCGCGCAGACCTGGTCCTGACCGCGACCCGCGACCACCGGGCCCAGGTCATCTCGATGGGCCATTCGGCGGGCCTGCGCACCTTCACCCTGAAGGAGTTCACCCGCCTGGTCCGCGCGATCGACCCCGCCACGCTCCCGGACGCCCACGACGAGGGCATGGTGGAACGCGCGCGTGCCCTGGTCCGCGCGGCAGCGGCTCTACGCGGGTGGCTCCTGGCCCCGTCGGTCGACGCGGACGAGGTCAACGACCCGTACGGGGCACCCATCACGTTCTTCCGCTCGATCGGCGACGAGATCAACCAGGCGCTGGAACCCGTGGTGACGGCGCTGACGGGTGTGTCGGCGCGGGATTGACTGCGTGGCCACGTCGGGCGGTCGGAGGCCGCCGCAGCGGTCCGACGCCCAGGAGGCCCCTCGGGCCGAGTGGTGCGAGGGGCGCGTCTGGAGGAGTCGACGGGCGGGCCGGGGGGCCGGTGCCTACATTGGTGACATGTCGGTCACCGTGCCCCTCCATGAGGACCTCGACGTCCTGCGCCGCCAGGACCCCGAGATCGCCGACGTGCTGCTCGGCGAGGTGCGCCGGCAGACCGACAGCCTGCAGCTGATCGCGGCCGAGAACTTCACCTCGGCCGCCGTCCTCGCGGCCCTCGGCTCCCCGCTCGCCAACAAGTACGCCGAGGGCTACCCCGGCGCCCGTCACCACGGCGGCTGCGAGTACGCCGACGCCGCCGAGCGGATCGCCGTGGAACGGGCCACCGCGCTCTTCGGAGCCGACCACGCGAACGTCCAGGCGCACTCGGGCTCCTCGGCCGTCCTGGCGGCGTACGCGGCCCTTCTGAGGCCCGGTGACACGGTCCTGGCCATGGGACTGAACCACGGCGGGCACCTCACCCACGGTTCACCCGCCAACTTCTCCGGGCGCTGGTTCGACTTCGTCCCCTACGGCGTGGACGCCGAGACCGGGCTCGTCGACTACGAACAGGTCGCCGCGCTCGCCCGCCACCACCGCCCCAAGGCGATCGTGTGCGGCTCCATCTCCTACCCCCGCCACCTCGACCACGCGATCTTCCGTGAGATCGCCGACGAGGTCGGCGCCTACCTCATCGCCGACGCGGCCCACCCCATCGGCCTGGTCGCCGGGGGAGCGGCCCCCAACCCGGTGCCGTACGCCGACGTGGTCTGCGCGACCACCCACAAGGTGCTGCGGGGCCCGCGGGGCGGAATGATCCTCTGCGGTGACGACCTCGCGGGGCGGATCGACCGGGCGGTTTTCCCGTTCACGCAGGGCGGCGCCCAGATGCACACCATCGCGGCCAAGGCGGTGGCCTTCGGGGAGGCGTCCACCCCGGCGTTCACCGGGTACGCCCATCAGGTGGTCGAGAACGCACGGGTGCTGGCCGCCGCGCTCGCCGACGAGGGCTTCGCCCTGACCACCGGCGGCACCGACACCCACCTCATCACCGCCGACCCGGCGCCCCTCGGCGTCGACGGCCGCACGGCCCGGGCCAGGCTGGCCGCCGCCGGCCTGGTGCTCGACACCTGCGCCCTGCCCCACGGGGAGGCGCGCGGCATCCGGCTCGGCACCGCGGCCGTCACCACCCAGGGGATGGGCGCGGTGGAGATGGCCCGGATCGCCACCCTGTTCACCGCGGCGCTGCGCGACGACGCCGGCGAGACCGCGCGGGTCCGGGCGGAGGTACGGGCACTGACGGGGCGTTTTCCCCCGTATGGACGCTGAGGAAAGACCGGGGAAAGACCGAGCGCAACCGTTCGGGTGCCCCCGGTGTCTCAAAGCACATGGACGGCACGGCTAGGGTGTGGGGCTGAGATGGCCAGCGATTCCTGTGGGGCAGCCCGTGCGTGATTACCTGCTGACGCTCTGTGTCACGGCCGCGGTGACCTATCTGCTCACCGGTCCGGTGCGGAAGTTCGCCATCGCGACCGGGGCGATGCCGGAGATCCGTGCCCGCGACGTACACCGAGAACCGACACCGAGGCTCGGTGGCATCGCCATGTTCTTCGGGCTGTGCGCGGGACTCCTCGTCGCCGACCACCTGCAGAACCTGAACAGCGTCTTCGAGCTGTCCAACGAGCCGCGCGCGCTGCTCTCCGGCGCGGCCCTGATCTGGCTGATCGGCGTCCTCGACGACAAGTTCGAGCTGGACGCGCTGATCAAGCTGGGCGCGCAGATGATCTCGGCGGGTGTGATGGTCGCCCAGGGTCTGACGATCCTGTGGCTGCCGATCCCGGGCGTCGGCGTGGTCCTCCTGACCCCGGCGCAGGGCACGCTCCTGACCGTCGCCCTGGTCGTCCTCACCATCAACGCCGTCAACTTCGTGGACGGACTCGACGGCCTCGCCGCCGGCATGGTCTGCATCGCCGCCGCCGCCTTCTTCCTGTACGCGTACCGCCTCTGGTACGGCTACACGATCGAGGCCGCCGCCCCCGCGACGCTCTTCACGGTCATCCTCATGGGCATGTGCCTGGGCTTCCTGCCGCACAACATGCATCCGGCGCGGATCTTCATGGGCGACTCCGGCTCGATGCTGATCGGCCTGATCCTGGCGGCCTCCGCCATCTCGATCACCGGCCAGGTCGACCCGGACGCGCTGAAGATCTTCGAGGGCTCGACCCGCGAGGCCACCCACGCCGCCCTGCCGGTCTTCATCCCGCTGCTGCTGCCACTGACGATCATCGCGATCCCGATGGCGGACCTGGTCCTGGCGATCGTGCGCCGCACCTGGAAGGGCCAGTCGCCGTTCGCGGCCGACCGCGGGCACCTGCACCACCGTCTCCTGGAGATCGGCCACTCGCACAGCCGCGCGGTGCTGATCATGTACTTCTGGTCGGCGCTGATCGCCTTCGGGACGCTGGCGTACTCGGTCCACTCGGCCTCGATGTGGATCGTCCTCTGCGTCGTCGCGCTGAGCGCGATCGGCCTGGTGCTGCTCCTGCTGCCGCGCTTCACCCCGCGCGCGCCCCGCTGGGCCGAGTCGGTCGTACCGCCCCGCTACCGCCGCCGCAAGAGGGTTGTCGCCGCGGAGGCGGTTCAGGAGCCCGTCGTGGACGAGGAGGAGCGGATTCCGGTGCCGGCGGGTCTCCACGGCTCCACGGCCATCGGCAACCGCGCGCGCTTCACCGACCGGCGGAAGGCCGGAACGCCGAGTTGACGAATGCCGCATCTGCGGCCACTACCAGACAAGACGCCCTCCTGTCGCGCACACACGCGCGGAGTAACTCTCATGTGTGACAGTTGGCACACCTTCTGGGTAAAGAACTACTCAAATAGTTTGTGATACCGTTCACGAGACCCGGCGACAGAGCCGAAAGACCGTAGTGCGACGGTCCGTTGGCCCCGAGACCCACCTCGGACCGGGCTTACGCTCGTCCATGACGACACCATCGCCCCCTCCATCAAGCGGAGACACCGCCATGCCGTCCAACGACGCACGCCTTCTTCTGCACATCGCCGTACCCACCGCAGCTGTCGGCGCCGTCGCCGCAGTCATCAGCGGGGTGGTCGCCGGTGGGAAGGGCGCGATCGGCGCCGTCGTCGGCACCCTGGTGGTGATTCTCTTCATGGGGATCGGGCAGGTGGTTCTCCAGCGGACGGCGAAGTCTCTCCCGCACCTCTTCCAGGCCATGGGGCTGATGCTCTACACGGCCCAGCTGCTGGTGCTCTTCATCTTCCTGGCCTTGCTCAAGAAGACCACGCTGTTCGACTTCAAGGCCTTCGCCCTCACGTTGCTCGCGACGACCGTGGTGTGGGTCGCCGCACAGGCTCGGGCCTACATGAAGGCCAAGATCGCGTACATCGACCCCGGAAACACGGGGTCCAAGTCGTGAAGGGTAGGGCCGGGATAAAGCCGCGTTCGGCTTCCTGCTATCGTCCGGTGCCAACTGCGGCACTGCGGGCGCGGGCATCCGAGACGCCTGTCCCAGCGCGAGGCTCGATGCCGAACCGCCGCCCCCTTATCCGTAAGACCAGTCCAGTGCCGACCCGCGGCTGCGTGCCGCGCCGACACAACGAGGTTGCCGTACCTATGCGCCACGCTGAAGGAGCCCGCGGTGAGTGCTGACCAGACGCTTGCCTTCGACCCGGATTGCCACATCTTCACCGGATGTGGCTTCCCGGCGCCGGGCCTGCACACGTTCATGTACGAGCCCATGTTCTCCGTGGGTGGCTTCGACTTCTCCAAGCCGATGCTGCTCGCCATCCTGGGTTCGCTCGTGGTCGTCGGGTTCTTCTGGGCCGCCTTCAACAAGCCCAAGCTGATCCCCGGCAAGATGCAGATGGTCGGTGAGGCCGGCTACGACTTCGTGCGCCGCGGCATCGTCTACGAGATCATCGGCAAGAAGGACGGCGAGAAGTACGTCCCCTTCATGGTGTCGCTGTTCTTCTTCGTCTGGATCATGAACCTCTGGTCGATCGTTCCGCTCGCCCAGTTCCCGGTCACCTCGCTGATCGCGTTCCCGGCGGCGCTCGCACTGATCGTCTACGTGCTCTGGGTCTCCCTGACCTTCAAGAAGCACGGGTTCGTCGGCGGCTGGAAGAACATCGTCGGCTGGGACAAGTCCCTCGGCCCGATCCTGCCGCTCATCGTGGTCCTCGAATTCTTCTCGAACCTGATCATCCGGCCTTTCACGCACGCGGTCCGACTGTTCGCGAACATGTTCGCCGGTCACCTGCTCATCGTGATGTTCTCGCTGGCCTCCTGGTACCTGCTGAACGGCATCGGCATCGTCTACGCCGGTACGTCGTTCGTGATGGTCGTGGTGATGACCGGCTTCGAGCTCTTCATCCAGGCTGTCCAGGCGTACGTCTTCGTCCTCCTTGCCTGCAGCTACATCCAGGGCGCTCTCTCCGAGCACCACTGAGTCCGGTCCTGACCGGCAGCACCCCCTGAACCAACAGTCGTCCGGTGGCCAACCCCCACCGGGTCCTTGAAAGAGAAGGAAGAACCGGCATGTCCCAGACCCTCGCCGCTGTGACCGGCAACGTCGCCTCCATCGGCTACGGCCTCGCGGCCATCGGCCCCGGCGTCGGCGTCGGCATCATCTTCGGTAACGGCACCCAGGCCCTCGCCCGTCAGCCCGAGGCGGCCGGCCTGATCCGCACCAACCAGATCATGGGTTTCGCCTTCTGTGAGGCGCTCGCCCTCATCGGCATCGTCATGGGCTTCGTCTACCCGTCTGCCTAAGACGGAATTGACAGCCCGACTTTTTCACGGAAGGCACTGATGTGAACGCTCTGCTTCTTGCGGCAGCGGAGGAGCCCCAGCCTCCTCTGATCCCGCATCTCGACGAGCTCGTCATCGGCCTGATCGCCTTCGTCATCGTCTTCGGCTTCCTCGCCAAGAAGCTCCTCCCGAACATCAACAAGGTTCTGGAGCAGCGTCGCGAGGCCATCGAGGGTGGCATCGAGAAGGCCGAGTCGGCCCAGATCGAGGCTCAGAGTGTGCTGGAGCAGTACAAGGCCCAGCTCGCCGAGGCCCGCCACGAGGCCGCGCGTCTTCGCCAGGAGGCGACGGAGCAGGGCACCGCGATCATCCAGGAGATGAAGGCGGAGGGCCAGCGCCAGCGCGAGGAGATCATCGCGGCCGGTCACGCGCAGATCGAGGCCGACCGCAAGGCCGCCTCCGCGTCGCTGCGCCAGGACGTGGGCAAGCTCGCCACCGACCTGGCCGGCAAGCTGGTCGGCGAGTCCCTCGAGGACACCGCCCGCCAGAGCCGCACGATCGACCGCTTCCTCGACGAGCTCGAGGAGAAGGCCGAGGCCGTCCGATGAACGGAGCGAGCCGCGAGGCACTGTCCGCCGCCCGTGAGTCCCTCGACGCGCTGACCGACAACACCTCGGTCGACGCGACGAAGCTCGCGGACGAGCTGACGTCCGTCACCGCGCTGCTCGACCGCGAGGTGTCGCTGCGCCGGGTCCTGACCGACCCCGCTCAGTCGGGTGAGGCCAAGGCCGAGCTCGCGCAGCGACTCCTGAGCGGTCAGGTGGGCGGCGAGACCGTCGACCTGGTCTCCGGCATGGTGCGTTCCCGCTGGTCGCGCTCGCGTGACCTGGTCGACGCGGCCGAGGAACTGGCGAACATCGCCGACCTCACCGCGGCGCAGAAGGCGGGCGCGCTCGACGACGTCGAGGACGAGCTGTTCCGGTTCGGCCGGATCGTGTCCTCCAGCCCCGAGCTCCGCTCGGCGCTGACGGACAAGGCCGCCAAGGCCACCGCCAAGGGCGAGCTGCTCCGCAGCCTGCTCGGCGGCAAGGCCCACGCCACCACCGAGCGCCTGGTCGTCCGTCTGGTGACCCAGCCCCGTGGACGTAGCCTGGAAGCGGGACTCGAGTCCCTGTCCAAGCTCGCCGCGGCGCGCCGGAACCGGATGGTCGCCGTCGTCACCTCGGCGGTGCCGCTGTCCGACCAGCAGAAGCAGCGCCTCGGTGCCGTCCTGGCCAAGCTGTACGGCCGTGCGATGCACCTGAACCTGGACGTGGACCCGACGGTCCTCGGCGGGATCACCGTGCAGGTCGGCGACGAGGTCATCAACGGTTCCATCGCGGAGCGCCTCGACGAGGCGACCCGTCGACTGGCCGGCTGACGGCAGCCACAGAACACAGCATCACAGCATCACCAGCGGCCCGGTTGGGCCGTGCAGAGATTGCAGAAGATTCCTGGGGGTCGGCCCCCAGACCCCTTAAGAAACTTCGGGCCCAACAAGGAGAGCAGGGAACCCAGATGGCGGAGCTCACGATCCGGCCGGAGGAGATCCGGGACGCACTGGAGAACTTCGTCCAGTCGTACCAGCCGGACGCGGCCTCGCGCGAGGAGGTCGGCACGGTCAGCCTGGCCGGTGACGGTATCGCGAAGGTCGAGGGTCTTCCCTCGGCCATGGCGAACGAGCTGCTGAAGTTCGAGGACGGGACCCTGGGTCTCGCGCTGAACCTCGAAGAGCGCGAGATCGGCGCGATCGTCCTCGGCGAGTTCAACGGCATCGAGGAGGGGCAGTCGGTGCAGCGCACCGGCGAGGTCCTCTCCGTCGGCGTCGGTGAGGGTTACCTGGGTCGCGTCGTCGACCCGCTCGGCAACCCGATCGACGGTCTCGGCGAGATCGCGACCGAGGGCCGCCGCGCCCTCGAGCTGCAGGCCCCGGGCGTTATGGCCCGTAAGTCGGTGCACGAGCCGATGGAGACCGGCTACAAGGCCGTCGACGCCATGACGCCGGTCGGCCGTGGTCAGCGTCAGCTGATCATCGGTGACCGTCAGACCGGCAAGACCGCGCTGTGCGTCGACACGATCATCAACCAGCGTGACAACTGGCGCTCGGGCGACGTGAACAAGCAGGTCCGCTGCATCTACGTCGCCGTCGGCCAGAAGGGCTCGACCATCGCGTCCGTTCGCGGCGCCCTGGAAGAGGCCGGTGCGCTCGAGTACACGACGATCGTCGCCGCCCCGGCGTCCGACCCGGCCGGCTTCAAGTACCTGGCGCCGTACACCGGTTCCGCCATCGGTCAGCACTGGATGTACCAGGGCAAGCACGTCCTGATCGTCTTCGACGACCTGTCGAAGCAGGCCGACGCCTACCGCGCCGTGTCGCTGCTGCTGCGCCGCCCGCCGGGCCGTGAGGCCTACCCGGGTGACGTCTTCTACCTGCACTCGCGTCTCCTCGAGCGCTGCGCGAAGCTCTCGGACGAGCTGGGTGCCGGTTCGATGACCGGTCTCCCGATCGTCGAGACCAAGGCGAACGACGTGTCGGCGTTCATCCCGACCAACGTCATCTCCATCACCGACGGCCAGTGCTTCCTGGAGTCCGACCTGTTCAACGCCGGCCAGCGTCCGGCCCTGAACGTCGGTATCTCGGTCTCGCGTGTCGGTGGCTCCGCCCAGCACAAGGCGATGAAGCAGATCTCCGGCCGCCTTCGCGTGGACCTGGCCCAGTTCCGTGAGCTGGAGGCGTTCGCCGCCTTCGGTTCCGACCTGGACGCCGCCTCCAAGGCGCAGCTGGAGCGTGGACAGCGCATGGTCGAGCTGCTCAAGCAGGCTCAGTACCAGCCGATGCCCACCGAGAACCAGGTCGTCTCCGTCTGGGCCGGTACCACCGGCAAGATGGACGACGTCCCGGTCGTCGACATCCGTCGCTTCGAGGCCGAGATGCTGGCGTACCTCCGCCAGAGCCACTCGGGCCTCATGACCTCCATTCGTGAGGGCGGCAAGATGTCGGACGACACCCTGCAGGCCGTGGGCGACGCCATCGCGGAGTTCAAGAAGCAGTTCGAGACCTCTGACGGCAAGCTGCTGGGCGAGGACGCTCCTGCCGCCGTCAACGTCTCGAAGTGACGACGGAAGGGACCTGACTCATGGGAGCGCAGCTCCGGGTCTACAAGCGTCGCATCAAATCCGTCACCGCGACGAAGAAGATCACCAAGGCGATGGAGATGATCGCCGCCTCGCGTGTCGTCAAGGCGCAGCGCAAGGTACAGGCGTCGACTCCGTACGCGACCGAGCTGACCCGCGCGGTCACGGCGGTGGCCACGGGTGCCAATGACAAGCACCCGCTGACCACCGAGGCGGAGAACCCGATCCGTGCCGCGGTCCTGCTCCTCTCGAGCGACCGCGGTCTGGCCGGCGCCTTCAACTCCAACGCCATCAAGGCGGCGGAAAAGCTGACGGCGAAGCTGGAGGGCGAGGGCCGCGAGGTCACCGTCTACGTCGTCGGCCGTCGTGGCATCGCGCACTACAACTTCCGCGAGCGGAAGCTGGCCGGTACGTGGACCGGGTTCACGGACCAGCCGTCGTACGGCGACGCCAAGACGATCGCGGCACCGCTGATCGAGGCGATCGAGAAGGACACGGCCGAGGGTGGTGTGGACGAGCTCCACATCGTCTACACCGAGTTCGTCTCGATGATGACGCAGACGGCGGTCGAGGCCCGGCTGCTGCCCCTCAGCCTCGATGAGGTGGCGAAGGAAGCAGGCGACACGGACACGCTCCGTCCGCTGTACGACTTCGAGCCGTCGGCGGAGGACGTCCTCGACGCCCTGCTGCCCCGGTACGTCGAGAGCCGGATCTACAACGCGCTGCTCCAGTCGGCTGCCTCCAAGCACGCCGCCACGCGCCGCGCGATGAAGTCGGCCACCGACAACGCGGGAGACTTGATCAACAATCTCTCCCGACTTGCCAACGCGGCCCGCCAGGCCGAAATCACCCAGGAAATCAGCGAGATCGTCGGTGGCACCGCAGCCCTGGCCGACGCGACCGCGGGGAGTGACAAGTAATGACGACCACTGTTGAGACGGCCGCCGCCACGGGCCGCGTCGCCCGGGTCATCGGCCCGGTCGTCGACGTGGAGTTCCCCGTCGACGCGATGCCGGCGATCTACAACGCCCTGCACGTCGAGGTCATGGACCCGACCGAGGAGGGCGCGACCAAGACGCTGACCCTCGAGGTCGCCCAGCACCTCGGTGACGGCGTCGTCCGCGCCATCTCCATGCAGCCCACCGACGGTCTGGTCCGCCAGGCCCCGGTGACCGACACGGGCACGGGCATCACCGTCCCGGTCGGTGACGTCACCAAGGGTCGTGTGTTCAACACGCTCGGCCAGGTGCTGAACGACGACGAGTCCACCGTGGCCGACGCGCCGCGCTGGACCATCCACCGCAAGGCCCCGGCCTTCGACCAGCTCGAGTCCAAGACCGAGATGTTCGAGACCGGCCTGAAGGTCGTCGACCTTCTCACCCCGTACGTCAAGGGTGGAAAGATCGGTCTGTTCGGTGGTGCCGGTGTCGGCAAGACCGTTCTGATCCAGGAAATGATCGTCCGTGTGGCCAAGCTGCACGACGGTGTGTCGGTCTTCGCGGGCGTCGGCGAGCGCACCCGTGAGGGCAACGACCTCATGGTGGAGATGGAGGAGGCCGGCGTTCTGGACAAGACCGCGCTGGTCTTCGGCCAGATGGACGAGCCCCCGGGCACCCGTCTGCGCGTGGCCCTCGCCGGTCTGACCATGGCGGAGTACTTCCGCGATGTGCAGAAGCAGGACGTGCTGTTCTTCATCGACAACATCTTCCGCTTCACCCAGGCCGGTTCCGAGGTGTCGACCCTGCTCGGCCGTATGCCCTCCGCGGTGGGTTACCAGCCGAACCTGGCCGACGAGATGGGTCTCCTCCAGGAGCGCATCACCTCGACCCGTGGTCACTCGATCACCTCGATGCAGGCGATCTACGTCCCCGCGGACGACCTGACCGACCCGGCTCCGGCCACCACCTTCGCCCACCTCGACGCGACGACGGTTCTCTCCCGTCCGATCTCCGAGAAGGGCATCTACCCGGCCGTGGACCCGCTGGACTCCACGTCCCGGATCCTGGACCCGCGCTACATCGCGCAGGACCACTACGACGCCGCCACGCGCGTCAAGGGAATCCTGCAGAAGTACAAGGACCTCCAGGACATCATCGCGATCCTCGGTATCGACGAGCTGAGCGAGGAGGACAAGCTCGTTGTCCACCGCGCCCGGCGTGTCGAGCGCTTCCTGTCCCAGAACACCCACGCGGCGAAGCAGTTCACCGGTGTGGACGGTTCGGACGTTCCGCTCGACGAGTCGATCGCCGCGTTCAACGCGATCTGCGACGGTGAGTACGACCACTTCCCCGAGCAGGCGTTCTTCATGTGTGGTGGCCTCGAGGACCTCAAGGCCAACGCCAAGGAGCTCGGCGTCTCCTGAGCCCCGTGCTCTCCCGAGGGGGGCGGGTCCGTCCCGCCCCCCTCACCACGCCCACTAGAATTGACCCCAACACCCGGCACGACCGCCGGGTGGTGACCCGAGGAGCCACCCTTGGCTGCTGAGCTGCACGTCGAGCTGGTCGCCGCGGACCGGAGTGTCTGGTCCGGCGAGGCCACCCTGGTCATCGCGCGTACCACCTCCGGCGACATCGGCGTCATGCCCGGCCACCAGCCGCTGCTCGGTGTGCTGGAGTCGGGCCCGGTGACCATCCGTACCAGTGAGGGCGCGACCGTCGTCGCGGCCGTCCACGGCGGATTCATCTCCTTCGCCGACGACAAGCTGTCTCTGCTCGCGGAGATCTGCGAGCTGGCGGACGAGATCGACGCCCAGCGCGCCGAGCGCGCGCTGGAGCGTGCGAAGGCGGATTCCGACGCTGCCGCCGAGCGGCGCGCCGATGTCCGGCTGCGCGCGGTAGCGGTCCGCTGACGGTCCGCGCCGAGTAGTAGTGCCCTCAGCCGCGGCACGGTCGGAATTTTCCAGACCGTGTCGCGGCTGAGGCGATGCAGATGCAGGTTGTATTCGGTTGTGCCGGCGGTGCCGGCTACGGGACGCAGCGAGGAGGTCGGTGAAGATGTTCCTCGCTCTGCTCGTGTGCGGCCTGGTCGTCGCACTGGTGGTGATCGGGCTCTTCGTCTTCGGCTTGCGCCGCAGGCTGATCCAGCGTGCCGGCGGCACCTTCGACTGCTCCCTGCACTGGAACGTCCCCGACGAGCCGGACCCGACCGGCAAGGGCTGGGTCTACGGTGTCGCCCGCTACAGCGGTGACGAGATCGCCTGGTTCCGCGTCTTCTCGTACGCTCCCCGGCCGCGCCGGGTCCTCGAGCGCTCGTCCATCGTGGCCCTGGAGCGCCGGATGCCGGAGGGCGAGGAGGAGCTCGCGCTGCTCTCCGACGCGGTGATCCAGCCCTGTATGTACGAGGGCGTGCGGCTGGAGCTGGCGATGAGCGAGGACGCGCGGACCGGTTTCATGGCCTGGCTGGAGGCGGCGCCTCCCGGGCAACGGGTGAACGTCGCGTAAGAGACGTGAGGAAGCGGGGGTCGGCGTGCTGCGCCGACCCCCGCTTCGTCGTTCGCGGCCTGTCGTACGTGCTAGTTCAGGCCGTTGTTGATGGCTCCGACGAGTTCACCGTTGCCGGTGTCACCGCTGAACTCCCAGAAGAAGGCGCCGCCCAGGCCCTGGTTCTTCGCCCAGCTCATCTTGGACGTGACCGTGGCCGGGGTGTCGTAGCTCCACCAGTTGGTGCCGCAGTGGGCGTACGCGGTGCCCGCGACGGTGCCGGTGGCCGGGCAGGAGGCCTTGAGGACCTTGTAGTCCTCGATGCCCTGCTCGTAGGTGCCGGCCGCGGGGCCGGTCGCCGTGCCGCCGGGGGCGGACTGGGTGACGCCGGTCCAGCCGCGGCCGTAGAAGCCGATGCCGAGGAGCAGCTTGTTGGCGGGGATGCCCTTCGCCTTGAACTTGGCGATGGCCTCGGCGGAGTTGAAGCCGGCCTGCGGGATGCCGGCGTACGAGGTGAGCGGGGAGTGCGGGGCCGTCGGGCCCTTGGCCGCCCAGGCGCCGAAGAAGTCGTACGTCATCACGTTGAACCAGTTCATGTACTGCGCGGCGCCCGCGTAGTCGGCGGCTTCGATCTTGCCGCCGGCGGAGGCGTCGGCGGTGACGGCCGCGGTGACCAGGTTGTTGGCTCCGAACTTGGCGCGCATGGCCTGCATCATGTTCTTGAAGGACGCGGCGCCGCTGGTGTCACAGGACAGACCGCAGGCGTTGGGGTACTCCCAGTCGAGGTCGATGCCGTCGAAGACGTCGGCCCAGCGCGGGTCCTCGACGAGGTCGTAGCAGGACTGGGCGAAGGCGGCCGGGTTCTGGACGGCCTGGCCGAAGCCGCCGGACCAGGTCCAGCCGCCGAAGGACCAGAGGATCTTGATGTTCGGGTAGGCCTTCTTCAGCTTGCGCAGCTGGTTGAAGTTGCCGCGCAGCGGCTGGTCCCAGGTGTCGGCGACGCCGTCGACGGACTGGTCGGCGGTGTAGGCCTTGTCGTAGTCGGCGTAGGCGTCGCCGATGGTGCACTTGCCGCCCGTGACGTTGCCGAAGGCGTAGTTGATGTGGGTGATCTTGGACGCGGAGCCCGAGGTCACGATGTTCTTCACGTGGTAGTTGCGGCCGTAGACGCCCCAGTTGGTGAAGTAGCCCATCTTCACGGTGTTGCCGACCGGCGGGTTGGTCCCGCCGCCCGTCGTGCGGACGGAGGCAGCACCGCTCGCCGGGCCGGTCTGGTCGATGGTGTCGCGGGCGACGACCGTGTAGCTGTAGTCGGTGCCGGCGGTCAGGCCGGTGTTGGTGTACGTGAGCCCGGTGACCGTGGCGATCGTGGCGCCGTCACGCTTGACGTCGTAGTTCTTGATGCCCTTGTCGTCGGTGGCGGCCGTCCAGGTGAGCTTCACCGAGGTGTCGGTGACGGCGGAGGCGACGGGGGTGCCGGGGGCCGAGGGGGCGTTGTCGCCCGGCTGGCTGGTGCCGTCGCAGGGGCCCCCGTTGACCTTGCAGCCGGTCGGGGAGCCGGTCCCCGTGCCGTTGAAGCCGAAGGAGATGCTGGCGCCGGGGGCGAGGGTGCCGTTCCAGCCGACGTTCTTGGCGGTCCAGTGGGTGCCCGAGCCGGTGACGGTGGCGTCCCAGGCGGAGGTGACGGCCGTGCCGGCGGGGTAGTCCCACTCGACGGTCCAGGAGGAGAGGGTGGTGGTGCCGGTGTTCTTCACCGTCCACTTGCCCTCGAAGCCGGTGCCCCAGTCGGAGGCCTTGGTGTAGGTGGCGGTGGCCGATGCGGCGGCCTCGGCGGGGGTGGCGAGGCCGACCATGGCGGCCAGCGGCAGGATCAGGGCGGTCAGACCGGCGGCGGCCCGGTGTCTGAACCCTGTTCTGCGCGTCGGTGCTTGAGTGCTCAACGGTGCTCCTCAAGTTGCGGACGGACATGGGTGGGGGTGGTCCGTGAAGATGCGCGCGCCCCGCGAGCGTAGGAAGGTCTGTACCAATCGTCAAGAGGTCCAGACCAACGTCACCGCCGCCCCCTCAGACCCCCAACTCCTGCGCGAGCACCGCCGCTTGGACCCTGCTCCGCAGCTCCAGCTTCCCCAGCACCTTGCTGACGTGCGTCTTCACCGTCGCCTCCGCCATGTCGAGCCGTACCGCGATCTCCGCGTTCGACAGGCCCCGCCCGAGCGCGGAGAGCACCTCGCGCTCCCGGGGAGTGAGCGAGGTGAGGATCCCTGGATCCGACGTCCGTACGGGACGGCCCGTCGCCGCGAACTCGGCGATGAGGCGCCGGGTCACCGCGGGGGCGATCAGGCCCTCGCCGCGCGCCACCGTCCGTACGGCCTCGATCAGCTCCCGCGCGTCCGCGTTCTTCAGCAGGAAACCCGCCGCGCCCGCCCGCAGCGCCCCGAACACGTACTCGTCCAGATCGAAGGTGGTCAGGACGAGGACGTCCGCGAGGCCCTCCGCGACCACGATGCCCGTCGCCGTCACCCCGTCCATCCTCGGCATCTGCACGTCCATCAGGACCAGATCCGGACGGAGTTCGCGGGCCAGCTCCACCGCGCGCTCGCCGTCCGGGGCCTCCCCGACCACCTCGATGTCCGGCGCGCTGCCCAGGATGAGGACGAGCCCCGCCCGCACCGCGTTCTGGTCCTCCGCGACCACCACCCGCACCGTCATGTCCGGTCCTCGTCGTTCCTGTCCATGGGCAGCTCCGCCCGTACCCGCCATCGCTTCCGCCCCTCGCCGTCCGACACCGGACCGGCCTCGAAGACCCCGTCGAGCAGGGCCACCCGTTCCCGCATCCCCACCAGACCCGCGCCCGAACCCGGGGCGGTCGGCCCCGGGCGCTCCCCGTACGGACTCGACACCTCCACGGAGAGCGCGTCCGGGCCCTGCGCGAGCGTGATCCGCACCTCGCCGGGGGCCGCGTGCTTGAGGGCGTTCGTCAGCGCCTCCTGCACGATCCGGTACGCGGCGAGCTCCACCGGAGCCGGCGGCGTTCCCGCCGACTCCCGGGTGTCGTCCAGGACGAAGGTCAGCCCGGCGGGGTCGCCGTTCGGCCCCGCCTGCGCGACCAGCGCGTCGAGGGCGGCCAGGGTGGGCGCGGCGGCCGGCTCCGTCTCCGCGCCGCTGTCCCTGAGCAGCCCGATGAGCCGCCGCATCTCGGCCAGGCCCGCCACGCTGTTCTCCCGGATCACCGTCAGGGCCTGCCGGGTCGTCCCCGGATCGTCGAGGGAGAGCGCCGCCGTCGAGTGGATCGCGATCGCCGAGAGATGGTTCGCCACCATGTCGTGCAGCTCCCGCGCCATCCGGGCCCGCTCCGCCACCACCGCCTGCGCCCGGTCCATCTCGGCGAGCAGCGCCGTCTGCTCGGCCCGTAGCCGGGCGGCCTCCGCCGCGTTCCTGTGGTTGCGCACGATCGAGCCCGTCACCGCGGGCAGGAAGGAGACCATGCCGGTCAGCGCGCCCACGAGCAGCGCGATCGCGTTCTGCCACCAGACCAGGAAGGCGCCCGTCGTCGCGACGGTGATCAGCCCCATGACGTACGGGATGCGCCGGGCCTGGGCGGGTGTGCCGTACAGCACCGCCGCGTAGACCACGTCCGTGAACATCAGGACCGTGGCGAGATTGCCGTTGGTGAGCTGGTCGCCGACGATCGCGAGGGTGGCGACGATCAGGGCGAACCGGGGAGCGGTACGGCGCACGGTCTCCGTCGCGGCCATCACGGTCAGCGGGATCAGCGTCGCCCAGCGCTGCCCGAAGACGTGGTCGAACGTCACGTACAGCCCGAACGACCACAGGAGCAGTCCGCCGGCGAGTCCGCAGGCCGCGATGAGCAGGTCGACGCGGTGCGGGCGGGGGAGTGCGGGGCGGGGGAGCGTCACGTACTCATCCAACACGGCCGCCCGCCGGGCGACCTCCTCGTCCGGGCCGATCCGGCCCTCCGCCGAAGGATGTAGACGCACTTCGTCACCGGCGACGACGAACGCGGCCGGATCCCACGGGACGCTGAAGGGGAACCGAAAGGGGAACCGTCGTGATCGTCACGCTGATCGTCGTCTGTGAGATCGGTTTCTGGGTCCTGCTGGCCGCGGGCCTCGCCGCCCGCTACCTCCTGAAGATGCCCCGGACGGGTGCCGCGCTGCTGCTGTGCGAGCCGCTCCTGGAGGTGCTGCTCCTCGTCGTCACCGCGATCGACCTGAAGAACGGCGCCGATCCCAGCTGGAAGCACGGCCTCGCCGCCGTCTACATCGGCTATACCGTCGGCCACGGTCACCGGACCGTGAAGTGGCTCGACGGCCACGCCGCCCACCGCTTCGGCGGCGCGCCGCCGCCCGTGAAGCCGCCGCGGTACGGCATGGCGCGCGCCCGGCACGAGGGCGCGGTCTGGCTGGGTTCGGTGGTCGCCGCGGCCGTCGCGTCCGGCCTGCTGCTCCTGGCGATCTGGTACGTCGGCGACGACGGGAACACGGACGGGCTGCGGAGCTGGATCTTCTTCGCCTGGCGGGCGGCGGGCATCCACGGCCTGATCGCGCTCAGCTACGCGATCTGGCCGAAGAAGGCCCCGGAGGGGATCTCGGAAGACGGCTCAGCGGTCCCCGCCCGGGACCCAGAGCACGTCCCCGACCTCCTTGTTCGCCGTACGGGCAAGGATGAAGAGAAGGTCTGAGAGGCGGTTGAGGTAGGTCGCGGTCAGGGTGTTCATCGTCTCCCCGTGGATCTCCAGGGCCGCCCAGGTGGAGCGCTCGGCCCGCCGGACCACCGTGCACGCCTGGTGCAGCAGGGCAGCGCCGGGCGTGCCGCCCGGCAGGATGAAGGAGCGCAGCTTCTCCAGCTCCTCGAGGAAGCGGTCGCAGTCGGCCTCCAGCTTGTCGACGTAGCTCTGCTCGACGCGGAGCGGGGGGTACTTCGGGTCCTCCACCACCGGCGTGCAGAGGTCCGCTCCCACGTCGAACAGGTCGTTCTGGACCCGGACGAGGACCTTCACGACCTCCTCGTCGAGCTGCCCGAGGGCGATCGCCGTACCGATGGCGGCGTTGGCCTCGTTGGCGTCGGCGTACGCCGAGATCCGCGGATCCGTCTTTGCGGTCCGGCTCATGTCGCCGAGGGCGGTGGTGCCCTGGTCGCCGGTACGGGTGTAGATGCGCGTCAGATTGACCATGGGGCCAAGCGTAGTTACGCGCCGGAGCTTCGGAACGTCCGTGTGCCCACCGTCACTGCCAGTGCCGCCACTCCCAGGGCGACGAGCACCCCGTGGAGCAGGGCCGGTGTCGTGTAGTGGCCGACGTACGCCTCGCGGACCGCGTCCACCAGGTAGCGGAACGGCATGACGTGCGAGAGCGCGTCGAGCCAGCCGGGGGCGAGCGTCATCGGCAGCATCAGGCCCGACAGCAGCATCGCCGGCATCGCGAGCGTGTTGATCGCGGGGCCGAACGACTGGGGGGTGCGCAGCCTGAGGGCGAGCGCGTACGAGAGCGAGGCGAGCGCCACCGACAGCAGGGCCACGAAGCCGAAGCCGATCAGGATCCCGGCGAGCGGAGCCCGCAGGCCCATCGGCAGCGCCACCAGGACGAGCAGGACCGCCTGGAAGACGAAGAGCGCGGCGTCCCGCAGGACCCGGCCGAGGAGCAGGGCGAGACGGCTGACGGGGGTGACCCGCATCCGGTCGAACACGCCCCAGTTCTTCTCCATGATGATCGAGAAACCGGCGAACGAGGCGCCGAAGAGCCCCAATTGGAGCAGCAGGCCGGGGACGAGGACCTGCCAGGAATCGCCCTCGCGGCCGAGCGGGAGGCCGGTGAGCAGCGGCCCGAAGAAGAAGAGGTAGAGCAGCGGCATCAGGACGCCGAAGAAGATCTGGAAGGGGGAGCGCAGGGTCTGGCGGGCGTAGCGCCCGAAGAGGAGCGCGGTGTCGTGGAGAAGCATCAGTGGTCCTAGGGGGTGTCTTGTCGGTCAGGCCGGATCAGGGAGCGGGGTCTGGTGCCGTGGATCGCAAGGCGGAGGAGGGCGCCATGGCGGAGCCATGGCAACCGACGGCAACGCGGCGAGGCGCGGTGTCAGACGCCGCGAGCCCGGCCTGATCGGCACGACACCCCCCTAGACGGCTACAGGAGTGGTGTCGACGGGGGCCGGGCCCCGGCCGGTGATGGCGAGGAAGGCGTCCTGGAGCGTCGTCGCGCCGTGAGCGGCCTTGAGCGCGGCGGGGCTGCCCTCGGCGACGACCGTGCCCTTGTCCACGATCACCAGCCGGTCGGCGAGTGCGTCGGCCTCGTCCAGGTAGTGGGTGGTGAGGACGACGGTGGTGCCGTACTCGTCGCGCAGCCTTCGCACCAGGGCCCACAGGTCGGCGCGGCTGCCGGGGTCGAGCCCCGTCGTCGGCTCGTCGAGGAGGAGGAGCTCCGGCCGGTGGGTGAGCCCCATCGCGAGGTCGAGCCGTCGCCGCTGGCCGCCGGAGAGCGCCGGGGTCGCGCGGTCGAGGAATTCGGTGAGGCCCAGGTCGGCGGCGAGTTCCTCGGCGCGGGCCGCAGCGCGGGCACGGCTCATGCCGTAGAGCCGGCCTTGGGTGACGAGTTCCGACCGGACGGTCTCCTGGGGGTCGAGGCCGCCGGACTGGGCGACGTACCCGATGCGCCGGCGTACGGCGGCGGGGTCCCGTACGAGGTCGTGGCCGGCGACGGTGGCGGCGCCTGCCGTGGGCGGGAGGAGCGTGGTGAGCATCCGGAGCGTGGTGGTCTTCCCGGCGCCGTTGGGTCCGAGCAGTCCGACGATCTCGCCGGGCCGGACGGTCAGGTCGATCCCGCGGACGGCCTCGACGGTGCCGTTCCTGGTAGTGAAGGTCCGGGCGAGCCCGGCCGTACTGATGATGGGCATGGCGACTACGAAAACAGAGTCACTGAAATTTTGCAATGTCACCAAAAATAGAGCGTCACTGAAGTTTCAGGGAGCCTAGGATGGGCGCATGGCCGAGGGACTCAGGGAACGCAAGAAGCGCGAGACGAAGCAGCGGATCTCGGACATCGCGACCGGGCTGTTCCTGGAACGGGGCTTCGCCCACGTGACCGTCGCGGACGTCGCCGAGGCGGCGGACGTCTCCGTCAACACCGTGTACAACTACTTCCCGGCCAAGGAGGACCTCTTCCTCGACCGGATGGACGGCGTCACCCAGCGCCTCGCCCGGATGATCCGGGGACGCGACCGGGGGGAGTCCGCCGCCCGTGCCGTGCTGCGCGGACTGCGTCAGGACATCGGCGCCGTCTCACCCGCGTACGGACTCATGGACGGCTTCGACGCCTTCATGAACGTCATCGAGCACGCCCCCACCCTCAAGGCCCGGCTCTTCCACGTCCAGGAGCAGGTGCAGGACGCCGTGGTCGCCGTGCTCCGGGAGGAGACCGGCGCGCCCGCCGACGACCCGCTGCCGTTCCTCGTCGGCGGGCAGCTCGCCTGGATCGAGAACACCGCCGTCGGCTTCATCACCCGCGAGATGACCACGGGAGGCAAGGCGACAGCCGTCTCGCGCAAGGCACTCGTGCTCCTCGACGAGATCGAGGAGCTGCTGAGCGAGAGGGTCCTGGGCTACGCCGTACGCGAGCGGTGACGACCCTCGCGCACGCACGCCGGGCACCCGGCGGCCGCCGGGACGCCCGAACGGGGTGTCGTGAGTGTGACGTCCGTCAAAGAGGGCGTGACGCGCATTACTTCACGGTCACATGGCGGCTCCGTACCGCTAATCTCCGCCGGAGAGCCAGAAGTGAACAGGCGTTAAGGGGTGGAACATCGTGGCCAGGAAGCTCGCCGTCATCGGGGCCGGACTCATGGGGTCCGGCATCGCGCAGGTCTCGGCACAGGCGGGCTGGGACGTCGTCCTGCGTGACGTCACCGACGCCGCCCTCACCCGCGGCACCGACGGCATCAAGGCGTCGTACGAGCGGTTCGTCGCCAAGGGCAAGCTGGACGCCGCCGACGCCGAGGCGGCGCTCGGCCGGATCACCGCCACGACCGAGCTCGAAGCCGTCGCCGACGCGGACATCGTCGTCGAGGCCGTCTTCGAGAACCTCGACGTCAAGCACGAGATCTTCCGCTCGCTCGACAAGATCGTCAAGGACGGCGCCGTCCTCGCCTCCAACACCTCCGCGATCCCGATCACCAAGATCGCCGCGGTGACGGAGCGTCCCGAGGCAGTCGTCGGCGTCCACTTCTTCTCGCCGGTGCCGATGATGCAGCTCGTCGAGCTCGTCCGCGGCTACAAGACCAGCGACGAGACCCTCGCCGCCGCCCGGGAGTTCGCCGAGTCCGTCGGCAAGACCTGCATCGTCGTCAACCGCGACGTCGCCGGCTTCGTCACCACCCGGCTCATCTCCGCCCTCGTCGTCGAGGCCGCCAAGCTCCACGAGTCGGGCGTCGCCACCGCCGAGGACATCGACATCGCCTGCAAGCTCGGCTTCGGCCACGCCATGGGCCCGCTCGCCACGGCCGACCTCACCGGCATCGACATCCTGGTGAACGCCGCCAACAACATCTACACGGAGTCCCAGGACGAGAAGTTCGCGCCGCCGGAGCTGATGCGCCGGATGGTGGACGCGGGTGACATCGGACGCAAGAGCGGGCAGGGCTTCTACAAGTACTGAGCCGGACCCGCCACCCCGCCTCACCCCGTGGGGTGAATTCAGGTACCGGTTCGCTGACAAGGCGCAACGCTTCTGCTGTCACGGCAGTCAGTTGTTGCGAAGACGGAGCACTCTCGGGGAGCACATATGCATATCAGGGGCGACCACGTCGAGCTGGTCGTCGGGGGCCGCCTCGACGTCCGCAGCGCGGCGGACGCCCGTACGGTCCTGCACTCGGCCGTCGACGACGGTGTCGGCGATCTCGTGCTCGACCTGACCGGCCTCGACTCCTGGGACGCGACCGGACTCGGCGTGATCATGGGCGCCCACCGACGGGCCGGCCGCTGCGGCAGGCGCCTCGTGCTGCGCGGGGTGCCACCCCAGATGCAGCGGCTGCTCGTCGCCACCCGGCTGCACCGCATCCTCGCCATCGAGGGCGGCCTCGCCCTGGAGTCCCTGCCCCGGGTCTGATCCCCGCCCCGGGTCCGACGGACACCGGGGTGGCGGCCGTCCCGGCGGCGGCCGCACGGGTACGGGCGTGTGAAGCAGCTGTGTGATCCAGGCGTCACGCTCAATCCTCACAAGACCGTGACGTCTTGGTCTCCGGGGCACCCCACCTGTTCCCGGCCGCCTGACCACGGTCTAGGGTTCGGTCGCCTGCACATTGACGGAACCACCCGGCGGGCACCGGACACCGCTTCTTGGGGGCTTGGACCATGGACCCGATCAACCGGGGGCCGGAGGAGTACGGACACGACTCCGAGGGCGACGGCGCCCGCCAGGGACGAGGCACGCCCGTACCCGCGCCCGCACCCGTGCGTGCCCGCGTCGTCCGGATCCTCTCCGGCGACCTGCTCGTCACCGTCAACCCCGTCGACGGCAGCGAGATCGAGCCCTGCCCGCCCGGCCGGGAATCCGCCGCCCCCCGTCCCCGTACCCCCGAGGAGCGCGCCGAGGCCGCCCGCGCCGCCGCCCCGGCCGTCCCGCCGGGCCCGCCCGCGCCCGCGCTGCCTCTCCTCGAACGCCAGGAGGAGCGCGAGCGCCTCGCCGGGATCCTCGGCCGCGGCCGCTCCGCGCGCCTGACCGGCCCCGCCGGATCCGGCCGCACCGCGCTCCTCGACGCGGTCGCCGCCGACTGCGCGGACCTCGCCCCCGACGGGGTCGTCCGGCTGTCCGGCCACCACCGCACCCCGGCCGAACTCCTCCACGAGCTCTTCGCCGCCGTCCGGTACGCCCCCGAACACCGGCCCGGCCGCGCCGAACTCCCCGACCGGCTCCGCGACGTCGGGGCCGTCGTCGTCGTCGACGACCTGGAGTTCGGCGGCGCCGCCCTCGACGAGCTCCTCGCCGCCGCCCCCGAATGCGCCTTCCTCCTCGCCGCAGGACCGGACGTCCCCGCGCCCTCGCCCGAAGCCCACGTCGAGGAGCTCCACCTCGCCGGCCTCGGCCGCGGCTCCGCCCTGAAGCTCCTGGAGAGCGCCGCCGGACGCACCCTCACCGACGACGAGGCCAACTGGGCCGGCGACCTGTGGTTCGAGTCCGAGGGCCTGCCGCTGCGGTTCGTCCAGGCAGGGGCACTGCTCCGGCAGCGTGACCGGCTCCGCGTCACCCCGGCAGAGTTCGACGCCTTCGGCGCCCTCGAAGAGGCCTTCGGGCCCACCGACCCCGCCGCGGCGGCCGCCGTCGCCGCGGCCGCCTTCGACGGAGTCGACGACCACGACGTCGAACTGCGCGAGATACCCCTGCCCAGTCTCGGCGAGGGCGCCGCGCCCGCCGCCCTGCTGGCCTCCCGGCTCAGCCGCTCCGCCCAGACCACCCTGCGGTTCGCCGTCGCCCTCGGCGGCGAGGTCCCGCACCAGGCCCACCTGCCGGCCCTGGTCGGCGACACCCACGCCGACGCCGCCCTCGGCGAACTCATGGCCTGCGGCCTGCTCTCGCCGGTCGGCCCCCGCTACCGTCTCGCCGTCGGCGTCCTCACCCAGCTGCTCGCCCAGGGGTACGGGACCGAGGCCGCCGACCGCGCCCACACCGTCGCCCAGCACTACGTCTGGTGGACGACCCATCCCTCCGTCACCCCGGAGCGGGCCGCCGCCGAGTCCGACGCCCTCCTCGCAGCCCTGGCCGTCTGCGTCGGTACGGGGACCGCCACCCCGGTCGACGCCGAGGTGACCGCCGAACACCGCGCCACCGCCGTCCGGCTCGCCCGTGCCGCCGCCCCCGCCTTCGCCGCGGGACTGCACTGGGGCGCCTGGGAACGCGCCCTGCGCGCCGGACAGGAGGCCGCCCGGCTCACCGGAGAGGTCGCGGAGGAGGCCTACTTCCACCACGAGCTCGGTGTCCTGGCCCTCTGCACCGGAAACCTGGAGCGGGCCCGCGCCGAACTGGAGGCCTCCATCGGCATGCGCGGGGTGCTCGCCGACAAGCGCGGCACCGTCGCCGGCCGCCGGGCGCTCGCCCTCGTCGCCGACCTCGCCGGAGACCACGGCGCCCCGGCCGCGGGGCCCGTCTCGCCGCCCCGCGGCACCCCGGCCCTGCGCGGCCCGGCCGCACGCCCGGCCAGGGAGGCCGCCACGGCCGCCCTGCCGCTCGGCCCGGTACAGCCGGCTCCGCCGGTCGGCCCGGTGGGGCAGAACAAGCCCGCCGCGGCCCCGGCGTTCGCGTTTCCGGACTTCGCGGACAAGGGCCCGACGCTCGTCACCCGGCCCGACACCGACCACGGCGACGGCCGCCGCAGCCTCAAGAGCGGCATCCTCACCGGCGCGCGCCGCAACCTCGCCGCCGTCGGCGCGGGCGCCCTCCTCGTCGCCGTCCTCGGCACCGTCGTGACCCTCGGGGCGACCTCCGGCAGCGGCGACGACCCGGCCGTCAACCGCGTCACCTCCGACAGCACCGCGACCGAGGACCCCACCGACGGCGGGGCGGACGGCGCGGACGGCGAGGAGCCGCCGGCCGAGGGCGAGGCGGGGGAGCCGGGCGAGACCGGCGACCCCACCCACTCCGGCTCCCCGAGCCCGTCCGGCTCCGGCAGCGCGTCGCCGTCCTCCTCCACGAGCCCCGGCACCACGGGCTCGTCGTCGCCGTCGGACTCCCCGACGGCGACGACGTCCCCCACGGGGACCACGGAGCCGACGACGGCTCCCACCACGACGAGCGGGCCGCGCCCGACGACCACGCGCCCGGCGCCGACGACCGCCTCGCCGAAACCGCCGACGACCACCACCTCGCCGTCGCCGTCGACGACACCGCCCGCGACGACACCGCCGGTCACCACCAGCCCGCCGACGACGGACGCCCCGAGCAACTCCGCCTCCGCGACCCTCGGCGCCTCGCCCGCCCCCGGCGACTCCACGAGCGCGGAGACGCCCGCCTGACGGACGTACCCCGACGGCGTACGACCGAGGTGTACGACGACGGCCCCGGGTGCGGTGGAACGCACCCGGGGCCGTCGTCGTGCACCGCTCAGAACAGGCGCAGCTTGTCGTCCTCGATGCCGCGCATCGCGTTGTAGTCCAGGACCACGCAGCCGATGCCGCGGTCCGTCGCGAGCACCCGCGCCTGCGGCTTGATCTCCTGCGCCGCGAAGACGCCCCGCACCGGCGCCAGGTGCGGATCGCGGTTGAGCAGCTCCAGGTAGCGGGTCAGCTGCTCGACGCCGTCGATCTCACCGCGCCGCTTGATCTCCACGGCGACCGTCGCACCGTCCGAGTCCCGGCACAGGATGTCCACCGGGCCGATGGCGGTCGGGTACTCGCGGCGGATCAGGGTGTAGCCCTCGCCCAGGGTCTCGATGCGGTCGGCGAGGAGCTCCTGCAGGTGCGCCTCGACGCCGTCCTTGATCAGACCCGGGTCCACACCCAGCTCGTGCGAGGAGTCGTGGAGGATCTCCTCCATCGTGATGATCAGTTTCTCGCCCGCTTTGTTGATCACGGTCCAGATGCCCGCCTCACCGTCGACACCCTCCTTGAGCGTGCACGGCGGCGACATCCAGTTGAGCGGTTTGTACGCCCGGTCGTCCGCGTGGATGGAGACGCTGCCGTCTGCCTTGACGAGGATCAGACGGGGCGCGGAGGGCAGGTGGGCCGTGAGCCGGCCCGCGTAGTCCACGGAGCAACGGGCGATGACGAGACGCATGGTCCGCAACGCTACAAGACGGGCGCTCTTCCGCGCGATTCGGGCATCGGCCGGAGGACGCCGGGGCATGATCCTGAGCCGAACACCCGTCGGTTATCAGCCGGTTGTGTTCCCAATCTCCTGGTGCGGGCAGGACCGCGCGCTTACCGTGGAAGCTGGAGGTCGTCGTCCGCGCACGCTGCGTGTTCGGCCGACCGGTCCTCGCCCTGCCCGCAAGACCCCGTCCGCGGGGTCGCGAGAGGAGAACCCATGTCGCTCGACGTCTCACCGGCACTGTTGGAACAGGCCGAGCGAGGCGAGGTCGACGAAGCCGACTTCGTCGACTGCGTCCGGACCTCCCTGCCCTACGCATGGGAGATGATCAGTTCTCTGGTGGCCCAGCTGAAGGTCGACGGCGGAGAGTTCGCCGACAACCAGACGCCGCCGCCGAATGAGCAGGCACGTGGTCAGCTGCTGCGCGCGCTCGCCAGCGACGCCATTCGTGGTGCGCTGCAGCGGCATTTCGGGGTGCGTCTCGCCTTCCAGAACTGCCACCGCGTGGCGGTGTTCCCGCTGGACCCGGCGGTGGACGAGCGGCTCGCCCGCTTCACGTCCGTACGGGGGCAGCTGCTGAACCAGTCGCCGACACTGCGCGACTGCTGAGACATGGTGCCGCCGCCCCGCGTCGCGGGAGACGTGGCCGACGCGTGCCGACACGCGTCGACCCCGGAGCGATGCCGGAGCGGCGGCACGGTCCCTGCCCCGACAGCCCGCACGGACGGGCCTCACAGATGGCCTCACCGTCGGCCTCACACCAGGAGCGGCAGGACCTCCGCGCCGAGCCGCCGGACGTTCTCCTCGGTCGCCGCGAGGTCGCCCGAGCCCTCGGCGAGCAGGGCGAAGCGCGTGATGCCCGTACGCTCCGCAGTCGCCGCCAGCCGGTCCGCGGCCCGCCGGGGCGTGCCCACCGGATGCAGACCGCACAGCAGCTCCGTGTACGCCACGGGGTCCCGCATCGACCGGTGGCGGCCGTCGACCGTGACATGCGCGTCGAGCCCCTGCCTCAGCCAGCCCGGCATCGCCTTCACCAGCGCCTCCGCCGCGTCCGCGCCCCGGTCCGCGAGCTGTGCCACCCCCGCCGAGACGTGGCGGGACCCGATCCGCGCGATCTCGTCGGGATCACGTCCGGCCTCCCGTGCGTACCGCGCCCAGGCCGCGACCATCTCGGCCTTGTCCTCGTCACCGCAGTGCATGCCGAGCAGCATCGGGAGGCCGCGCTCCGCGGCGAGTCGCACGCTCTTCGGCGAGGTGCAGGCCACCACGACCTCGGGGGACGGGTCCCCGCCGATCAGCTCGTCGGGACGGGGCACCACCGCGACCTCGCGGAAGGAGAATCGTTCGCTCTCGGCGCCCACGCGCGGCTCGGTGAGCCAGCGCAGCAGCAGATCGAGCGATTCGGGGAACCCGTTCTCGTACGCGTCGAGACCCGCGCCGAACACCTCCAGGTCGACCCAGGGACCGCCCCTGCCCACCCCCAGGGTGAACCTGCCGCCCGAGGTGAGGTGCAGCAGCGCCGCCTGCTCGCCCAGGGAGACCGGGTGGACGGTCGGCAGCACGCTCACCGCCGTGCCCACCCGCAGCCGCCGGGTGCGGCCCAGGAGCAGCGCGGCCAGTGTCACGGCCGACGGGCAGACCCCGTACGGCACGAAATGGTGCTCGGCCAGCCAGACCGAGTCGAGGCCCGCCTCCTCGGCGACCTCGGCGGTCCGCACCGCCCGGTGCAGCGCCTCACCCTGTCCCTGGCCCGGGAACTGGGCGGCCAGAACGAACGTACCCACGCGCATCGCCTTCTGCCTCCTTGCGGCCGACGCGTATCTCCCCTCGCACTGGCAACAACGTCTGACACGTGCCAAAGGCAACGGCCGTTCATGAAGTTCTTGCGATTTTCGGCTAAGCCGTCGCGGACGGGGCCCGGGGCACCGCGTCGCGGCCCGTAGGCTTGGAAGAACGGTCCGTGTTCCCAGACCCAGTGAGGTGTGCCCGTGTCCCCGCGCCACAACCGCTCCCGAGGCGGCGAGAAGCCCGAACAGCAGCAACCGGGCGACCACGGCGACCGGTACGGCGGCGTACAGCGCACCGAGACCTGGCAGGGCGAGGAATGGTACGTACGCCTCGTCGCCGGGGCGAGCTCACCCGGGAAGCGCTACCGCTGCCCCGGCTGCGACCAGGAGATCCCCGGCGGAGCCCCGCACGTCGTCGCCTGGCCCGAGTACGGCGGGGTGGACGACCGGCGCCACTGGCACAAGGCCTGCTGGAGCGCGAAGGACCGCCGCACCAGCAGGGTGCAGCGGTCCCGGAACGCGCCTAAGTACTAGAGGGCGGCTACACGTCCCGCTTGTTCAGCAGGGCGAACGCGCCGCCGAACACCACGGCCGTGACCGCGAACATGATCAGCAGCGGCTCCCAGCCCGCCGGGCCGTCCTCGCCGAACGGCGCGGCGTCGCTGTACAGGGAGATCATCTGCGAGGGGATCGAGTAGGTCAGCAGGAACTCCTGCACCGACCTGAGCGACTCGGAGAACATGAACATCGCCGCCACCAGCGGCAGCAGCAGCACGCCGATCATCACGGTGATCGCGCCCGCCGAGTGCCGGACGAGGGTGCCGATCGCCATCGACAGCAGTCCGAGCAGCGCCAGATAGGCGCCCGCGCCCACCGTGGCCCGCAGCCACTCCATGGCGGTCGGCTCCGCCGCGTCGACGATGGAGACCTGCGCCACGGCCACGAGCGCGGCGATCACCGTGGTCAGCGAGAAGACCAGCAGGAAGAAGACGACGGCCTTCGCCGTGAGCACCCGGGCCCGGCTGGGGCAGGCCGTCAGGGTCGTACGGATCATGCCCGTGCCGTACTCGGATGAGATCGTCAGCACCCCGAGGGTGATCACGCAGATCGAGGCGGGCAGCATCCCGAAGAAGCCGAAGCCGAGCGCGGCCTCGTCGCCCATCGGCGCCTCGGAGGCCGCGGCGATCGCCGCCACGCCCAGGCCGATGCCGACCATGAGCAGAATCGTCACTCCCAGCGTCCACATCGTCGACCGCACCGAGCGGATCTTCGTCCACTCGGAGGCCAGCGCGTCACCGAGGTGCGCGCGGCGCACCGGGATGGGGGAGACATAGCCCTGCGGGGCGTGGTGGTACGGAGCGGGGGCGGTCATCGGGCGTCCTTGGGGGTGTCGCTCGGCTGAGGCTGCTGCTGCGGGGAGGTGTACGGGTTCTGTCCGGGCGGCGGCGGGGCGTACCAGCCCTGCTGCGGCACTTCCTGGACCACCGGCGGCTGGGGCGGCATCCCGTACCCCGGCTGCCCCGGGTGCGGCTGCTGCACGGGCGGCTGGAGGTGCGCGAGCTTGTCGTCGGTGGAGCGGTAGTCCACGGCGCCCTGCGTCAGACGCATGTACGCCTCCTCCAGGGAGGCCTGGTGCGGGGACAGCTCCCAGAGCCGTACGTCCGCGTCGTGCGCCAGGTCGCTGATCCTCGGCAGCGGCAGGCCCGTCACGCGCAGCGCGCCGTCCGGCTCGGACATCACCTGGCCGCCGGCCTCCATCAGCGCCGCCGTCAGCTTCTCGCGCTGCCCCGGCTCCGTCTGCGGGGTCCGCACCCGGGCGAAGTCGGCGGAGTTCGCCGAGATGAAGTCCGTGACGCTCATGTCCGCGAGCAGCTGGCCCCGGCCGATCACGATCAGGTGGTCCGCCGTCAGCGCCATCTCGCTCATGAGGTGGCTGGAGACGAAGACCGTCCGGCCCTCGGAGGCCAGCTTCTTCATCAGGTTCCTGACCCAGAGGATGCCCTCGGGGTCCAGACCGTTGACCGGCTCGTCGAAGAGCAGCACCTGCGGGTCGCCGAGGAGCGCCGCCGCGATGCCGAGCCGCTGGCCCATGCCGAGCGAGAAGCCGTTGGAGCGCCGCCTGGCCACGTCCTGGAGGCCGACCACGCCGAGGACCTCGTCGACGCGCTGCGCCGGGATGCCGGCGAGCTGCGCGAGCGACAGCAGGTGGTTGCGCGCGCTCCGCCCGCCGTGCACGGCCTTGGCGTCGAGGAGCGCGCCGACCTGCCGGGGAGCGTTCGGCAGCTGCCGGAAGGGGTGGCCGCCGATCGTCACGTGTCCGGCGGTGGGCTGGTCGAGGCCCAGGATCATGCGCATCGTGGTCGACTTGCCGGATCCGTTGGGCCCCAGGAAGCCGGTGACGACTCCGGGCCTCACCTGGAAGGAAAGGTTGTACACGGCCGTCTTGGCGCCGTAGCGCTTCGTCAGGCCGACTGCCTCGATCATTCTGCAGCCCCATCGACAGGTCGGTCGCATCCATGTCGGGGCGTGGCGGCCTTCGGCCGGAGCCCCCCGTATGAGCTAGGAGCTTATCCAGCCATTGACGGTTCCGGCGAAGCGGAGGGGAACCTCCGGGAGAATCCCTGGTCATCCCCTACGGGGTCAGGCAGTCGCCTTGTTCCACGGGGTCAGGCGTCCCGCTTCCTCAGCACCAGGTAGCCGCCGATCAGCGCGGCCGCCACCCAGATCAGCATGATCCCGAGCCCGCCCCAGGGGCCGTACGGAGCCTCCTCCGAGTTCATCGCGTTCGGCACGACCTGCATGATCTTCGCCCCGGCCTGGTCGGGGAAGTACGCGGCGACCTCCTTCGCCTTCGGCACCGCCGACAGGATCTGCGAGACCAGGAAGAAGAACGGCACCAGGATGCCGAGCGACAGCATCGACGAGCGCAGCATCGCCGCCACGCCCATGGAGAACAGGGCGATCAGGCCCATGTAGAGCCCGCCGCCGATCACCGCCCGCAGCACGTTGTCCGCGCCGATCGAGGTCCGGTGCTCGCCGAGCAGCGCCTGCCCGAGGAAGAAGGAGAGGAAGCTCGTCGCCAGACCCACCACCAGCGCGAGGGCGCCCGCCACCGCGATCTTCGAGAAGAGGAACGTCGCGCGCTGCGGCACGGCGGCGAGCGAGGTGCGGATCATGCCGGAGGAGTACTCGGTCCCCACCACCAGGACACCGAAGACCACCATCGCCAGCTGCCCCAGGATCATCCCGGAGAAGCTGATCAGGGTCGGGTCGAAGGTGGCCCGCTCCAGGTCGCTCAGGTCGTCGAAGGTGGAACTCATCAGGGCGCACAGCGCCGCGCTCATCGCCACCGTGACGAGGAGGGCGCTCGCCAGCGTCCAGACGGTCGACGACACCGTCCGGATCTTGGTCCACTCGGACTGCAGGACCGCGGATGCCGCTGCCATCGTCAGGCTCCCTGGGAGGTCGGGTCGGAGGCCGGAGGGGAGGCCGGGCCCGAGGGCGTGCCCCACCGCGGGCCGGGTGGCGGTCCGGCGCCGTGGACGTCCGTGCCGTGCGCGTGGTACTCCACCGCACCGGCCGTCATCTGCATGAACGCCTCTTCGAGCGAGGCGCGCTGGGAGCTCAGCTCGTGCAGTACGAGACCGTTCGCCGCCGCCAGTTCGCCCAGCTTCTCGATCGCCACCCCGTCCACCTCGAGGGTGCCGTTGCCGGCCTCGACCGCGATGAACCCGTTGGCGTGCAGCAGGTCCCTGAGCCGTTCCTGCTGCGGTGAACGGAGCCTCACATAACTGCGGGAATTCTGCTGGATGAAATCCGCCATCGACGTGTCGGCCAGCAGCTTTCCCTGCCCGATCACGATCAGATGATCTGCCGTCAGCGCCATTTCACTCATCAGATGGCTGGAAACGAAGATCGTTCTGCCCTCGGCCGCCAACGCCTTCATGAGATTGCGGATCCAGTGAATTCCCTCTGGATCCAGACCGTTGACGGGTTCGTCGAACATCAGGATCTCGGGATCACCGAGCAGCGCGGACGCGATCCCGAGCCGCTGCCCCATCCCGAGGGAGAAACCCTTCGACTTCTTCCGCGCCACCGGCGTCAGACCCACCAGGTCAAGCACCTCGCCCACCCGGCGCTCCGGGATGCGGTTGGACTGCGCCAGGCACAGCAGGTTGTTGTACGCCGACCGGCCGCCGTGCATCGCCTTGGCGTCGAGGAGCGCCCCGATGTACTTCAGCGGCTCGTCCAGCTCCCGGTAGTGCCGGCCGTCGATCCGGACCGTCCCGCTCGTCGGGTTGTCCAGGTCGAGCATCATCCGCATGGTCGTCGACTTGCCCGCCCCGTTCGGCCCGAGGAAACCGGTGATCACGCCGGGACGCACCTGGAAGGAGAGGTGGTCGACCGCCGTCTTCGGCCCGTACCGCTTGGTCAGGCCCTCAAGCTCGATCATGCGTACCAACCTAAGGGCGCGCAAAACCCCCCGCCACCGGAGTGACGGGGGGCTTCGGGCGACGCTGGGGGAGCCGTCGGGAGTGTCAGCGGGTCTGCTGGGCCGGCACGCCCGCCGGGCGCTCGTCGTCGATCGGGGAGCCGGCCGCCGCCACCGCGGCACCGGTCAGCGTCGCCAGCATCTCGCGGACGTTGGTCAGCTGGGCGTTGATCGAGTCGCGGCGGTTCGTCAGGGCCGCGAGCTCGCGCTCCGACTCCGAACGGATCCGGTCGGCCTTGGCGTTCGCGTCGGCCACGATGTCCTCGGCCTGGCGCTGCGCGGTCTCCACCGTCTGACGGGCCCGGCGCTCCGCGTCCGTCCGCAGCTTCTCGGCCTCCAGGCGCAGCTGCTCGGCGCGGTGCTCGATCTCCGCGAGGCGCTTCTCGGCCTTCGCCTGACGCGAGGCCAGGTCCCGCTCCGACTGCTCGCGGCGCTTCGCCAGGTTGGTCTCGAAGTCCGCGGCGGCCTGGGCGGCCTTGGCGCGGGTCTCCTCGAAGAGGGCGTCCGCCTCCTCACGCTTCGACTGCGCGTCCTTCTGCGCCTCGGCGCGCAGCGTGTTGGCCTCGCCCTGCGCCTTCTCGACGATCCGGACGCCCTCGTCCTCGGCCTTCGACTTGCGCTCGGCCGCGAAGGACTCCGCGTCGTTGCGCACCTGCTGGGCGGCCGACTCGGCCAGCTCGCGGTGCTGCTCGGCGGCGCGACGGGCCTCCTCACGCAGGTCCTTCGCCTCCTCCTCGGCGAGCCGCAGGATCTTCTCGACCCGGGCGCCGAGTCCCGCGTACGACGGCTCGGCGTCGGTGACCTGCGCCTGGGCGTTCTGCGTCTCGAGGTGGAGTTCCTCGATGCGCTTCTCCAGAGAGGTGATGCGGGACAGAGCACTGTCACGGTCGGACACGAGCTTGGTAATGCGGTCGTCCACCTGACCGCGGTCGTAACCGCGCCGCACGAGCTCGAAGCCGAAGGGGGAGGATGTGTCGCTCATGGGTTTCCTGTCGAATGAGACCGGTGAGGTGTTAGAGGGAATCCTAGGGGCCGAAGCGGCGTGTCATCGAGCGTATGCCCGTTTGATCTGGAGAATGTCCAGCCTTTTGAGTGGCTAGCCGTCCTGGGGCTTGCCACCCGAACGAGTGGAGCCCGCCGACGCACCCGCCTTGGCTCCCACCGCCCCGGCCGACTTGGTCCCGGCGGAAGGCGTCTCGAAAGACTCCAACGCCTCCAGGACGTCCTGGACACGGGAGATCTCGGCATTGATGTCCTTGCGGCGGCGCACCAGCACCTCCAGCTCCCGCTGACCCTCCTCGACCGTCCGCTCGGCCTCCGCCTGCGCCTCGGCCCTGATGCGTTCGGCCTCCGCCTTGATCTCCTCGGCCTCCGCGATGAGCGAGGCCTTCTTCTGCGAGGCCTCCTTGAGGAGCGCCTCAGCCTTGCGGACCGCGGCGATACGGACCTTGCTCGCCTCCGAACTCGCCTCGGAGACCAGCTCCTTGGCCTTCTCCTCGGCCTCGGCGCGCTGCTCCGTCGCGGCCTTCACGAGGTTGTCGACCCGCTCGCCGGCCGTCCGCATCTGCTCGGCGCTCTCACGGCGCGCCCGCTCGTGCAGTTCCTCGATCTCGCCCTCGACCCGGCTGCGCAGCTCCTCGGCCCGGTCCCTTATGGCCGTCGCGTCACCGCGCGCCCCGACCAGGAGCTCGTCCGCGTCCGTACGGGCCTTCTCGACCAGCGAGTTGCCCTCGACGGTCGCCTCGGCGACGATCCGCTCGGCCTCCTTGCGGGCCGCGCCGACCATCGTGTCCGCCTGCGTCTCGGCCTCCGTGGTGGCGCGCAGCGCCTCCTCCTGGGCCTTGGCGATGAGCTGGTCCGCCTGCTCGGCCGCGTCGGAACGCTTCCGGGCGCCGGCCTCGCGCGCCTCGTCGAGCGTGCGGTCCGCCTCCTCGCGGGCCTCCGACCGCATCCGCTCGGCCGCCGCCTCCGCGTCGGCCCGCAGCCGCTCCGACTCGGCACGGATCCGCTCGGCGTCCTGCCGCGCGGAACCCACCGTCGCCTCGGCCTCGGCGCGCGCGTCCGCCGTGACGGCGTCGGCGAGTTCGCCGGCCTCACGGGTGACGCGCTCCGCCTCGGCGTTCGCCTCACGGGTGAGCCGCTCGGCCTCGCTCGTCGCCTGGGCGAGGAGCGCGTCGGCCTGCTCGGCGGCGTCGCTGCGCCGCTTGTCGGCGGCCTTGCGCGCCTCGTCGAGGACCTGCTCGCCGTCGGCCAGGGCCGCGGCCCGCAGGGCCTGGGCGTGCGCCTCCCCGTCGATCTTGACCTGTTCGGCCTCGGCACGGAGGCGCTCGGCGTCCTGTTCCGTGGTGTCCATGAGCTCGACCGCCTCGGCGGTGAGCCGCTCGGCCTCGCTCGTCGCCTGGGCGAGGAGCGCGTCGGCCTGCTCGGCGGCGTCGCTGCGCCGCTTGTCGGCGGCCTTGCGCGCCTCGTCGAGGACCTGCTCGCCGTCGGCCAGGGCCGCGGCCCGCAGCGCCTCCGCGTGCGCCTCCCCGTCGGCCTTGACCTGCTCGGCCTCGGCACGCAGCCGCAGGGCGTCCTGTTCGGCGGTCTCCATGAGCTCGACCGCCTCGGCGGTGAGCCGCTCGGCCTCGCCCGTCGCCTGGGCGAGGAGCGCGTCGGCCTGCTCGGCGGCGTCGCTGCGCCGCTTGTCGGCGGCCTTGCGCGCCTCGTCGAGGACCTGCTCCGCCTCGGCGGCGATCCGCTCCGCCTCCGTACGCGCCTCGCCGACCAGCGACTCGGCGCGCTCCGCGGCCTCCGAACGGATCCGGTTCGCGTCCTCCCGGGCGTCCGCCCGGGTCCGGGCCGCGTCCTGCTCGGCGGAGGCGAGGGAGTCCGTCGCCTCCGTCCGTACCCGCTGGGCGTACTCCGCGGTGTCCGACCGCAGCTTCTCCGCCTCGGCGATCGCGTCCGTGACGGTCCGCTCGGCCAGCGCCTTCGCGGCCTCCGTCTCCTCGTGGGCGCGCGCCCTGACCCGGCCGGCGTCCTCGGTGGCCCGCTCCCGCTCCTCGTGCGCGTCGGCGCGGACCCGGTCCGCCTCCTCCTGCGCCTCGGTACGCGTCCGCTCGGCCGCGTGCTCGGCGGCGCTGCGCAGCCCGGCGATCTCCTCCTCGGCCTGCTCCCGCAGACCCGCCACCGAGTCCCGTACCTCCTGGGCGGCTCGCGAGGCGGCGGTGACCACCTCGGTCGCCCGCGCGTCCGCCTCCTCGACCAGGCGCTGCGCCTCGACCTGCGCGTCCTCGACCCGCTTGCGGGCGGCGGCGAGGAGCTCCTCGGACTGCTCGCGGGCGTGCTCGCGCTCCCGTCCCGCCTCGGAACGGGCCGACTCGAGGGTCTCCTCGGCCTCCCGGCGGCGCCGGACGGCCTCCTCCTGCGCGGCGGCGAGCGCTTCGGCGGCCTCGGCGGCCACCCGCTCGGCGGCCGCGGCGGCCTCCGCCCGCATCCGGTCGGCGGTCTCCTGGGCCTCCGACCGCAGCCGCTCGGCCTCCTCTGCGGCCTCCGTGCGGAGCCGTACCGCCGCGGTCTCCGCCTCCGTACGCGTCGTGGAAGCGTCCGACGAGGCCTCGGCGCGCAGCCGCTCGGCCTCCTGCTCCGCCTGTTCCTGGAGGGTACGGATGCGCTCGGCGGCCTCGGTCCGCAGCCGCTCCGTCTCCTCGGCGGCCTCGCGCCGCATCCGCTCGCCCTCGGCACGCGCGTCGGTGAGCTCCTCGCCGGCCGCCGCCACCTTCGCCTCGGCGTCGGTGTGCAGCCGGGTCAGCTCCTCCGCGGCCTCCGCGCGGCGCGCCTCGGCGGCCCGCTCGGCGTCCGCGCGCAGAGCCGCGGCGGCCTTCTCGGCCGCGTCCCTGACCGACTCGGCCTGCTCCTCGGCCTCGGCGCGCAGCCGCTCGGCCTCGGCGCGGGTCCGCTCAAGGGTCTCCTCGGCCTGCGTGCGGAGCGTCTGGGCGCGCTCCATCGCCTCCGACTTGACCCGCTCGCTCTCGGCGCCGGCCTTGGTGCGCAGCCCGTCGGCGTCCGTACGGGCCTTGGTGAGGAGCTCCTCGGCGGTCTTCGCCGCCTCCTCGATCTGCTGGACGGCCTCGCGGCGGGCCTCGCCGCGGATCCGCTCGCCCTCGTCGATGGCCTCGGCGCGCAGCTGCTCGGCCTCGCCGCGCAGCCGCCGCGCCTCCTCCTGGAGTTCGACGGTCTTGGCGCGGTACTCCTTGGTGTCGTCCTTGGCCGAGCCGAGCAGTTCGTCGGCCTGCTCCTCGGCCTGGGCGCGGAGCCGGTCGGCCTCGGTCTCGGCCTCGCGGCGGACCCGCTCGGCCTCCTCGGAGGCCTTGCGGGTGGTCTCGCGGGCGTCCTCGGACGCCTTGGTGAGGATCTCCTCGGCGTTGCGCGCGGCCTTGGCGAGGGCGGCGGCGGAGTCCTCCGCGGCGGCGGTACGGGCCTTCTCGGAGGCCTCGGTGACGAGCTTCTCCGCGTGGGCGGTCGCCTCGCGGAGCTTCTCCTCGGCCTCGGCCTTGAGGGCTTCGGCGTCCTTGGTGGCCTCGCCGACGAGCCGGGCGATCTCGGTCTTGGCGGTGCGGGTGCGCTGCTCGTTGACCGACTCGGCGGAGGCGAGCTGGCGGGCGGCGGCGTCCTTGGCCTCGGAGAGGGCCTTCTCGGCCTCGGCGCGGGCGAGCCGGAGCTTCTCCTCGGCCTCCTGCATGCGCTGCTCGGCGGCGCGGGACAGCTCGGTGGCCTGGCGGCGGGCCTGGTCGGTCTCCGCGGTGGTGGTCGAGCGGAGCTGCTCGGCGTGGCTGGTGGCCTCCTGCGCCTGGCTGGAGGCGGCGCTCAGGAGTCGCTCGGCGTCCTTGCGGGCACGCAGCAGAATCGCTTCGGCCTCGGCACGGGCCGCCTCGGCCTCCGCGCCGACCCGGCGGCTGGTCTCCTCGGCGAGGCGGGTGGCCTCGGCGCGGGCGGCGGCGAGCGACTGCTCGGCCTCCGCGCGGGACTCCTCCATCAGGCGGCGGGCCTGGGACTCCGTACGGGCGCGGAGCTGCTCGGCCCAGGCGACGTTCTCGTTGACGTGCGCCTCGACGGTCTGCCGGCGCTCGTTGAGCTCCTGGTCCAGCTGCTGGCGCCGCTGGACGGCCTCGTTGTGCAGCTCGGCCTGGAGCCGGGCCTGGTGCTCGGCGTGCTCCTGGAGGATGCGCTGGGTCTGGGCGCGGGCCTCGCGCAGCTCGCGCTCGGCGTCCTGGCGCAGCTGCTCGGCCTGCGCCTGGGCGTTCCGCAGCAGCTGCTCGGCCTGGTAGCCGATGTCCGCGCTGTCGTACGCGGGCCGGGACGCGATGGTGCGGCGCGCCTCGTGGAGCTTGGCGCGCAAGACCTCGACCTGGTATCCGAGGTCCTCGGCGTGCTGGACGGCCTTCTCGCGCTCGGTCTTCAGCCGGTCCATCTCGGCTTCGAACCTGGCGAGATGGTCGTCTTCAGCTCGGTGGCTCTCCTGGCGTTCGTAGCCCCGCACTGCGCGGTCCATCCGTCCCCTGGTCGCAACACTCCAACGAGCACCGCCCTCACGGCCGAGGACGGACCCCCGGGGGATCGTGACAGATCGGACGACCCCGACATCCCGACTTCGGTGCCGCACGGAGCGGCCCCGACCGGCCCCGGCCCGGAGCCGCCCACTCTACCGGGCCAGGAATCCGGAGGTCAGTGCTCCACTGAGGAGTGGTCAGCGGACGGCTCGGCCGAGGTGACCAGTTCGGTGAGTACTCCGTGGCAGTCCTTGGGGTGCAGGAAGGTGATCCGGGAGCCCATCGAGCCGATCCGGGGCTGGTCGTAGAGGACCCGTACGCCCTTGGAACGGATGTCCCCGGCAGCGCCGTCCACGTCTGCCGTCCCGAAGGCGATGTGGTGCACGCCCTCGCCGTTCTTGGCGAGCCACTTGCCCACCGCCGAGTCCTCCCGGGTCGGCTCCAGGAGCTGGAGGTAGGAGGCCCCGCCGTCCGAGGTGTCGTTGATCTTGAGCATGGCCTCGCGGACGCCCTGCTCCTCGTTGACCTCGGAGTGGAAGACCTCGAACCCGTACGTCGCACGGTAGAACTCGACAGTCTTGTCCAGGTCGAAACAGGCGATCCCGATGTGGTCGATTCGCGTCAGCATGCCTCCAGTGCAGCGCCGGGAGGGTGGTTACGCAACGTGCGCGCCGTCACACCGGCTGGCCGGTGACCGCGCGCGGCGCCCCTCAGTACATTGGCGGTAAACCCTCGTTCACTTCTCATCCCTAGGGGCCGTGCCTCATGTCTGGAACGACCGGTACCACCTCAGTGATCGTCGCGGGCGCCCGCACGCCCATGGGTCGCCTGCTCGGTTCGCTCAAGTCCTTCTCGGGCGCGGACCTCGGCGGCTTCGCCATCAAGGCGGCCCTCGACCGGGCCGGCATCGACGGCCGTCAGGTCCAGTACGTGATCATGGGCCAGGTGCTCCAGGCGGGTGCCGGCCAGATTCCGGCCCGCCAGGCCGCCGTCAAGGCCGGCATCCCCATGAACGTCCCCGCGCTCACCATCAACAAGGTGTGTCTGTCGGGCCTGGACGCCATCGCCCTGGCCGACCAGCTGATCCGCGCCGGCGAGTTCGACATCGTCGTCGCCGGCGGCCAGGAGTCGATGACCAACGCCCCGCACCTGCTCCCGAAGTCCCGCGAGGGCTTCAAGTACGGCGCCATCGAGATGCTCGACTCCATGGCGTACGACGGCCTCACCGACTCCTTCGAGGGCATCGCCATGGGCGAGTCCACGGAGAAGCACAACACCCGTCTGGGCATCAAGCGGCCCGAGCAGGACGAGATCGCCGCGCTCTCGCACCAGCGCGCCGCCGCCGCCCAGAAGAACGGCATCTTCGAGGCCGAGATCACCCCGGTCGAGATCCCGCAGCGCAAGGGCGAGCCGGTCGTCTTCTCCCAGGACGAGGGCATCCGCGCGGAGACCACCGCCGAGTCCCTCGGCAAGCTCCGTCCCGCCTTCGCGAAGGACGGCACGATCACCGCCGGCACCTCCTCGCAGATCTCCGACGGCGCCGCCGCCGTCGTCGTCATGAGCAAGGCCAAGGCCGAGGAGCTGGGCCTGGAGTGGATCGCCGAGATCGGCGCCCACGGCAACGTGGCGGGTCCGGACAACTCGCTCCAGTCGCAGCCGTCCAACGCGATCCAGCACGCCCTGAAGAAGGACGGTCTGACCGTCGACGACCTCGACCTGATCGAGATCAACGAGGCCTTCGCCGCGGTCGCCGTCCAGTCAATGAAGGACCTCGGCGTTACCCCCGAGAAGGTGAACGTCAACGGCGGCGCCATCGCCCTCGGCCACCCGATCGGCATGTCCGGCGCCCGCGTGGTGCTGCACCTGGCCCTGGAGCTCAAGCGGCGCGGCGGCGGCATCGGCGCCGCGGCCCTCTGCGGCGGCGGCGGTCAGGGCGACGCGCTGATCATCCGCGTCGCAGGCAAGTAAGTCACCCAACCGAGGAGCAGCGCAGATGGTGGACGTCCCCGAACTCGTCGCCCAGGCACGGGAGGGCAGGCCACGGGCCGTGGCCCGGCTGATCTCGCTCGTGGAGGGGGCGTCCCCGCAGCTGCGCGAGGTGATGGCGGCCCTCGCGCCGCTCACCGGCGGCGCGTACGTGGTCGGCCTGACGGGTTCGCCCGGCGTCGGCAAGTCGACGTCGACGTCCGCCCTCGTCTCCGCCTACCGGCGGGCGGGCAAGAGGGTCGGCGTACTGGCCGTCGACCCTTCCTCGCCGTTCAGCGGGGGAGCGCTCCTCGGTGACCGCGTCCGGATGTCGGAGCACGCCTCCGACCCGGGCGTCTACATCCGCTCCATGGCGACCCGCGGCCATCTGGGCGGCCTCGCCTGGTCCGCCCCGCAGGCCATCCGCGTGCTGGACGCGGCCGGCTGCGAGGTGATCCTCGTGGAGACCGTCGGCGTCGGTCAGTCGGAGGTCGAGATCGCCTCCCAGGCCGACACCTCGGTGGTCCTCCTCGCGCCTGGCATGGGCGACGGGATCCAGGCCGCGAAGGCGGGCATCCTGGAGATCGGCGACGTGTACGTGGTGAACAAGGCCGACCGGGACGGCGCGGACGCCACCGCCCGCGAGCTCAACCACATGCTGGGCCTGGGCGAGGCGCGCGGGCCCGGCGACTGGCGGCCGCCGATCGTCAAGACGGTCGCTGCGCGCGGCGAGGGCATCGACGAGGTCGTGGAGGCCCTGGAGAAGCACCGCGCCTGGATGGAGGAGCACGGGGTCCTGGCGGAGCGCCGCCGCTCCCGTGCCGCGCGCGAGGTCGAGACCATCGCGGTCACGGCCCTGCGCGAGAAGATCGGGGACCTGCACGGCGACCGGCGCCTGGACGCGCTCGCCGAGCGGATCGTGGCCGGCGACCTCGACCCGTACGCGGCCTCGGACGAACTGGTCGCGAGTCTGACCGGAAACTGATCGGTACGGAAAGGGCCTCCCCGGGGTGCACCGGGGAGGCCCTTTCTTCCGTTCTCTGTCAGGTCACGGCTTCCCGCGCCGTCCGCGGAGCTGCTCCGCGACCGGCTTCAGGGACTCGTGGAGGTCGCCGAGGGCCTCCGGGCCGATCTGGTCGATGAAGTGCTTGCGCACCGACTCGACGTGGTGCGGGGCGACCTTGCGCATGGTCTCCATGCCGTCGTCGGTGAGGACGGCGTACAGCCCGCGCCGGTCGGACTCGCAGTTCTCGCGCCGGACGAGTCCGGCGTTCTCCATGCGGGTGATCTGGTGGGAGAGGCGGCTCTTCGACTGGAGGGTGGCCGCGGCCAGGTCGCTCATGCGCAGCCGCCGCTCCGCCGACTCCGAGAGGTTCACCAGGATCTCGTAGTCGTTCATCGTCAGACCGAACGGCTGGAGGTCCCTCTCCAGCTGGTACGTCAGCATTCTCTGTACGTCCAGGAAGGTGCGCCAGGCGCACTGCTCGCCATCGGTGAGCCACGGGGTGGCGGTCTCGGTCTCCATATATGGATTCTACCTAAGAAGTTGAATACTTGACGAAGTCTGGGAGCGCGCGTTCGAAGGCGTCACCCTCCGCAGACTACCGCTCACAGACCGAAGCGACGCTGAAGGTCTCCCAGCTGGCCGGGAAGGCGCGGTGCCGAGCCCTGGACCGCCTGGCCTGAACCGTGCGATCCATGACCGCCCGGGACGCCCGCCTGCGCCGGCGGCCCGCCGATCGCCCGCTCCGCCATCAGCAGCTCCGTCGACTGGAGCAGGACCGTGCCCGCGCCCACGAACTCGAACTGGTGCTCCTCGCCCGACGTGCCGCCGATGCCCGTGAGGGCTCGTACGCCGCCCATCACGCCCGTCATGTAGCCGTGGTCGTAATGGTGGCAGGGGGACGGGCAGTCCGCCCAGCCGACCAGCGCCTGCGGGTCCACGCGCATCGGCGGCTCCATGAAGACCACGGGACCGTTCGACGCGGCCACGAACTTGCCCGTGCCGATCAGCGTCACGAAGCCCGGCACGATCGACTGCTTCAGCGCGAGGGTCGGCTCGTAGGCGAGGAGATTGCCCGAACGGATCGTCAGGTTCCCCTGGTCCAGGTCGAACGAGTTCACGTCGAACGCCCGGTCCGCGAGCAGCATCTTCCCGCTGCCCTCCGCGACCACCCAGTCGCTCGCGTGCAGCGGCGAGTGGAAGGACGTACGGACCAGACGGTCGAGCCGCCCGTGCCCGATGCCGTTGAACTCGATCCGCCCGTAGTAGGCGATCATCTTGCCCTTCTGCAGGAACCACTGGGATCCCTTCAGCTCCACGCAGAAGGTGTACGGGTTCACGTTGTCGTCCGACGGAAGGGTCGTCGGGTCGTGGATCACCGGGGTGCTCACAGCTTCTCCTCCGAGGCCTGGACGTACACCGCTCCGCTGCCGCTCAGCTCCAGCTGGAACGCCTCGCCCGAGCCGCGCCCCACCATGTCGCGCCAGCCGAGCGCGGTGGAGAGCTTGTTCCGCACGTCGCCGTGGTGGGCCACGTACGCCTGCGGGTCGACGTGCACCGGGCGGCCCGGGGTGATCGGCAGTTCGATGACCCCGCCGTGCGCCATGACGGCCACCGCGCCGTGGCCCTTCAGGGTCGTGGTGAAGAGGCCCTGCCCGGTCACCTGGCCGCGGACCATGCCCATGACCCCGCCCTGCGAGCCCATGAACATCGTGCCCTGCTCCAGGGTGCCGTCGAAGGCGAGCAGCCGGTCGGCCTCCACGTACAGGGTGTCGCCCGTCAGGCCGATCACCTGGATGTGGTGGCCGCCGTGCCCGAACATCACCGTGCCGTTGCCCTCGACGGTCATCAGGGGGGTCGCCTCGCCGGCCACCCGGCGGCCGATCATCGACATCAGACCGCCCTGGCCGCCCGCCATGTTCGGCGTGAACGTGACGTCGCCGCGGTACGCGAGCATCGCGCCGCGCTGGCTGAACATCCGCTGCCCGGGGATGACGGTCGCCTCGACCATCTTGGAGTTGACTTCGCGGAACGGCATCAGACGTCGCCCCCGATCGTGTTCCGCTCGCTGGGCTGGACGTACACGAGGCCGTCGCCCTCGAAGCGGATCTGGAAGGCCTCGCCGCCGCCCTCACCCATGAACGTGCGGAAGGTCACACCCGACTGGAAGTGCTGCTGCAGGTTGCCCTGGTGGGCGATGTACGCGCCGGGGTCGACCTGGAGCGGGTACTGCGGGGTCACCCGCAGCACGACCGCCGGGCCGTCCGACATGATCGCCGCCTGGCCCGTGCCCTCGACCGTGGTCGTGAACAGCCCGTTGCCGGTGGCGCCGCCGCGCATGCCGGTGAAGGTCGTCCCGGTGCGCAGGCCCGCGTCGGTGCAGAGCAGATTGCTCGCCTCGACCCAGAGCTTGTCGCCGTGCAGGGACACGAGGTTGATCTCGGAGGCCCGGTCGGCGAACCAGCAGGTCCCCTGGCCGCGCACCTCCATCACCTCCATCTGCTCGCCGGTGAGCCGACGGGTGACCATGCCGCGCAGGCCCTCACCGCCGCCACTCAACTTCTTGAACGCCATCTGGCCGTCGTAGGCGACCATCGAGCCGTTCTTCGCCTTGACGGCGTCGCCTGTCAGGGAGACGGCGAGCACTTTGCTGCCTTGGAGCCGGAACATTGCCACCGGTAGAAGGTACTGGGGACCCGGATAAAGAGACAGCAAAGTCGCCGTGCACAATGAGCAGGCCCTTGTGCATCCGTTCACAAGATCCCGTCGCAGATCCCGTCGCTCGATTGATCGAAGGTGACCCCCTCCGTGGACATCAAGACCGCTTCCTCCCTCCACCGGCTCCGGCTCGTCTCCGCGCCGGAGGCCGTCTCCTTCCTGCTCCTGCTGGTCTGCTCGGTGCTCAAGCGGACGACCGACTTCAACGCGGTGCCGGTCATGGGCGCGATCCACGGCGTGCTGTTCGTCCTCTACGTCCTCTTCTGGCTGGACGCCTGGAACCGCACCAAGTGGGGCTTCGGCACCGCCGCGCTCTACTTCGTCCTCTCGGTGCTGCCCTTCGGCGGCTTCTACGCCGACCGGAAGCTGAAGCGCGAGGCCGCAGACGCCGTCATCGCCTCCCGCGCCCGCGCCGAGGGTGTGAAGGCGTGATCGTCGCGTTCTCGGTGACCCCGCTGGGTGTGGGGGAGGAGGTCGGCGAGTACGTCGCCGACGCCGTCCGGGTGGTCCGCGAATCCGGCCTCCCGAACCGTACCGACGCCATGTTCACCTCGATCGAGGGCGAGTGGGACGAGGTGATGGACGTCGTGAAGCGTGCCGTCGCCGCCGTGGAGGCGCGGGCGCCCCGCGTCTCCCTGGTCCTCAAGGCCGACATCCGCCCCGGTGTGACGGACGGTCTGACCTCGAAGGTCGAGACGGTGGAGCGCCACCTCGGCGCCTGACGCCACCCCCTCCGTACGAGAAGCCCCCGGCCCTTGATCAGGGCCGGGGGCTTCTCGTACGGAGGGGGTGGCGTCAAGTGGTTGAGCGACTGCTCAAAATCGTCTACCGTCGGCGGCGGGGCATGTTTTGAGCACTCGCTCAAAAGGCCTGGATGAGGGGGACGTCCATGGGTCTCTACGTCGAGACGACCGTCCGCACGGACCTCGAGACGCTCTGGGCACGCACCCAGGAACCCGACCGGCACCAGCGGTGGGACCTGCGGTTCACCGAGATCGCCTACCTGCCGGGCGCCGAGGGCGAGCCCCGGCGCTTCCGGTACGCGACCCGCGTCCTGCCCTTCCTGACCGTCGCCGGCACCGGTGTCTCCGCGGGGGAGCGCCACCGGACCGGCGGCGACCGGGTCTCCGCCCTCCGCTTCTTCTCCGGCCATCCCCTCTCGCTCCTCGCCGAGGGCAGCGGCTACTGGCGGTACGTCCCCACCCCCGACGGCATCCGCTTCCTCACCGGCTACGACTACCGGCCGCGCTGGGGGCGCCTCGGCCGCGCCGCCGACCGGCTCCTCTTCCGGCCCCTCATGGGCTGGGCCACCGCCTGGTCCTTCGACCGGCTGCGGCTCTGGTGCGAACAGGGCGTCACCCCGGAGCGCTCCCGGGACCGCTGGCTCCTCGAAGGCGCCGCCCGGCTGCTGCTCGTGGTCGTCCCCTGGGCCGTCGCCTCCCTGCCGCTGGGCGCGCCGTCGCTCGCCGCCGTGCCGCTCACCGTCGTCGGGGTGGCCGCCGCCGTCCTCGTACCGCCGTCGTCGCGGACCCCCGCCGCCCGGCGCTGTCTGCGCGTCCCGCCCGCCCGCACCCGGGAGCCCCGGCTCCTCGCCGCCCTGGAGCAGCCGTGACCTCGATCTTCCGCACCGTCATGGGGGACGACGCCTTCGGGCGGCTGCACCCGGAGCTCCAGCGGCGCTTCTCGGTGGGGCTCGCGAGCGGCGAGCTGTGCGTCGGGCGGGGCGTCATGGACCGCGTGTGGCACGGCCGGGCGTTCGTGAAACCGTTCCTCGCCGTCGGCGGGCTGCGGAACATCCTGCTGCCCCGCACCGGCCGGGACGTCCCCTTCGTCATCGAGAACGTGCCCTACGCCGACTCGTACGGGCGGGAGACCGTCACCTTCGTCCGGACCTTCGCGCTGCCCGGCGGACCCCGGCGCTTCGACGCGACCATGGTCCACAGCCAGGAGCGGAACTGCGTCCTCGACTACCTCGGCACCCACCAGCACCTCGCCAGCGACCTCCACCTGTCCGCCGAGGCCGACGGCTCGCTCCTCATCACCTCCGGCGAACACCGCTTCCGTGAAGGCCCGTTGGACGTGCGCGTCCCCGAACTCCTCGGGGGCAGGGCCGAGGTCCGCGAGTCCTTCGACGAGCGCACCGGCCGCTTCCAGATCAACGTCCGCGTGGTCAACCGGTACTTCGGGCCCCTCTTCGGCTACGAGGGGTCGTTCACCGCCGCATACGCCGACGTACGCTCGCTGGGGGTGCGCGCCGGGCTGCGCCCGGTGCGCGAGGAGGTACGGGTGTGAGCGGGAAGACCGCGGGGAGTGTGAAGGCGCAGGACGCCCGCACCCGGGAGACCCGGGAGAAGCTGCTCGAAGGGGCCCTGCGCACCCTCGTCGAGCAGGGCATCGCCAAGGCCTCCGCGCGCGCCATCGCGACCACCGCCGGGGTCAACCAGGCTCTGGTCTTCTACCACTTCGGGTCCGTCGACGAGCTGCTCGCCGCCGCCTGCCGCCACGGTGCCGAGCAGCGGGTCGCCCGGCACCGCGAGCGGCTCCGCTCCGTGGGCAGCCTCACCGAGCTGCTCGCCTTCGGGCGCGCGCTGCACGCCGAGGAGCGGGAGGCCGGGCACGTCGACTTCCTCGGGCAGCTGCTCGCCGGGTCACGGGCGCACCCGCGGCTCGGGCCGGCCACCGCCGCCGGGCTCGACCTGTGGATCGCCGAGATCGAACAGGTGCTCGTCCGGGTCCTCGCGGGGACCCCGCTCGCCGAGTTCACCGACCCCGCCGGGCTCGCCCGGGCGGTCGCCGCCTCGTTCATCGGCCTCGAACTGTACGAGGGCGTCGACCCCGCCGGCGCGGAGGCGGCCTTCGCCGCCCTCGAGCAGCTCGGTGCCCTGATGGCGGCCGTCGAGTTGCTGAACCCGGTCGCCCGAAAGGCCGTCACCTACACGCTGCGGCGGCAGAGCGGCCGCGCCCGGTAAAACCGCTCACTCGGACTACTCCAGTCGACACGCCGAACGATGTCCCCTTTTGTTGGGGTATCGACCCGTTCGACGACAGCTGGAGGCACCGTGCGGCCGGGAGGCTACGACTACGACACCTACAGCCGACTCGCCGGTCCGCTCACGGAGCCGGACCCGGCCGCCTACACGGTGCAGTACCGAAGTCTGCTCGCGAAGGAGCCGCACCGAATACGAGCCGTCCTGCTGATGAGCCTCGCGCCGGTCCTCTCGGCGCTGCTCCTCGCCTACCTCGTCTGGCCCAGCCACTGGACCGTACGCGAGGGCGACGCACGCTGGCTCGTCCACCTCGACACCGTGATGCTCGTGTCGATCGGGCTCATCTGCCTCTTCATGCTGGTGAACGTCACGTCGATCGCCCACGCCACCATGGTCGCCCGCGACCCGATACCCGTGTACGCCGAGAAGGGCACCCGCGTCGCCTTCCTCACCACGTACGTCCCGGGCAAGGAACCGCTCTCCATGGTCCGCGGCACCCTCGAAGGCGCCACCCGGCTGCGCCACGAGGGCACGCTCGACGTCTGGCTCCTCGACGAGGGCGACGCCGACGAGGCCAAGGCGCTCTGCGCCGAACTCGGGGTACGCCACTTCACCCGCGCCGGGGTCCCCGAGTGGAACCGGAAGAAGGGCGTGCACAAGGCGAAGACCAAGCACGGCAACTACAACGCCTGGCTCGCCATGCACGGAGACGACTACGACTACTTCGCCTCCGTGGACACCGACCACGTCCCGCTCCCCGACTTCCTGGAGCGGATGCTCGGCTACTTCCGCGACCCCGACATCGCCTTCGTCGTCGGACCGCAGGTGTACGGCAACTACACCAACATCGTCACCAAGGCCGCCGAGTCCCAGCAGTTCCTGTTCCACGCCCTCATCCAGCGGGCCGGCAACCGCTACCACGCGCCCATGTTCGTCGGTACGAACAACGTCGTCCGGATCTCCGCCCTCAAGCAGATCGGCGGCCTGTGCGACTCGATCACCGAGGACATGGCCACCGGCTTCGAACTGCACCGCAGGAAGAACCCGCGCACCGGCCGCTACTGGCGCTCCGTCTACACCCCGGACGTCCTCGCGGTCGGCGAGGGCCCCGCCTCCTGGACGGACTTCTTCACCCAGCAGCTGCGCTGGTCCCGGGGCACGTACGAGACGATCGTCAAGCAGTACTGGAAGGCGCCCTTCCGCACCCCTCCCGGCCGCTTCCTCAACTACACCCTGATGCTCGTCTACTACCCGATGACGGCGGTCAACTGGCTGCTCGGCATCCTCAGCGGCGTCCTCTACCTGTGGCTCGGCGCCTCCGGCACCCAGGTCGCCACCTCCGTGTGGCTGATGATCTACAGCGACGCCGTCGCCCTCCAGATCGGCCTCTACCTCTGGAACCGGCGGCACAACGTCTCGCCCCACGAACCCGAGGGCTCCGGCGGCCTGGCCGGCATGGCGATGTCCGCGATCTCCGCGCCCATCTACCTGAAGTCCCTCGGCTCGGCCGTCCTGCGCACCCGCGGCCGCTTCGTCGTCACCCCCAAGGGCGGCGAGGCCAGCCCCGACCGCGTCCTCACCTTCCGCATCCACCTCTACTGGGCGGCGATCCTCATCGCCTCCCTCGCCGCCTCCGTGCACTTCGGCCACACCCACGCCGCCATGCGCACCTGGGCCGCCCTCGCGCTCGTCATCGCCCTCGCCCCGGTCTCCCTCTGGGCCTGGACGACGGTACGGGCCCGCCGCCTGCAGCGGGTCCGCGACCGCGCCAGGGACCGCGCCCGCAAGCGCGGCCTCGCCGACGCCCGCGAAGGGGTCGGGGTCCTTCCCGCCGCGCTCCCGCCGGCCGCGCCCGCGCCCGCCCCCACGACCACCGGAGGGAACTGAGCCATGGCCTACCGGCCGTCCAAGAAGTTCAAGAAGACCCTGCTCGGCAGCGGCGCGGTCCTGGTCCTCGCCGCGCTCAACGCCCCCGCCGCGGTCTCCTTCGCCGAGGAGAAATACCACGCGTACAAGATCGCCCAGCCCGGATACAAGCGGGCCTTCGGCTCCTGGGCGCCGGTGAACGTCCCCTCCCCGTACAGCGTCAACGCCATCCACGCGGCCCTCCTGCACACCGGCAAGGTGCTGCTCATCGCCGGCTCGGGCAACAGCCAGAAGAACTTCGACGCCGGCACCTTCACGACCGTCCTGTGGGACCCGGTGAAGAACACCTTCAAGAAGATCCCCACTCCCGAGGACTTCTTCTGCGCCGGCCACACCCAGCTGCCCGACGGCCGGCTGCTCGTCGCCGGCGGCACCGCCCGGTACGAGATCCTCAACGGCGAGGTCAAGAAGGCCGGCGGCGGCATGCGGGTCAAGAACGAGAGCCCCGACAAGGCGGTCACCCTCAAGAAGGGCACCGTCTTCCGCTCCCCTTCCGGCGTCGAGTACGTCTCCAAGTTCGACGTGACCGTCCCCAAGGCCAAGCGCGAGTTCGAGATCTCGTACTTCAAGAGCGGCCAGATGAAGCCGTGGAAGACGAAGGTCACCGCCGCCGAGGTGCGCGTGTTCGTCGAGGCCCGCAAGGAGGGCCCGCAGGCCCTCACCACCGAGGCCGCCCAGTACGAGGTCGTCGGCCTCAAGGGCGACGCGGCCGACGACGTCTACGGTCTCGCGCAGAAGCTCACCACCGAGAAGCAGGACTTCCAGGGCATCAAGAGCGCCTACGAGTTCGACCCGAAGGCCGAGAAGTACATCCCGGTCGCCCCCATGAAGGACGCCCGCTGGTACCCCACCCTCGTCACCCTGGAGGACGGCAAGGTCCTCGCCGTCTCCGGGCTCAACGACGTCGGCGACGTCGTCCCCGGCGACAACGAGATCTACGACCCCGAGACCAAGAAGTGGTCCAAGGGCCCCTTCCGGTACTTCCCCACCTACCCCTCCCTCTTCCTCACCAAGGGCGGCAAGCTCCTCTACAGCGGCTCCAACGCCGGCTACGGACCCGCCGAGAAGGGCCGCGAACCGGGCCTGTGGGACCTGAAGAAGAACTCCTTCACCAAGCTCGGCGGGCTCACCGACCCCGACCAGCTGGAGACCTCCGCCTCCCTGCTGCTGCCGCCCGTCCAGAACCAGAAGGTCATGGTCCTCGGCGGCGGCGGCGTCGGCGAGTCGTCCAAGTCCACCGCCCGCACCTCCATCATCGACCTCTCCAAGGAGAGCCCCGTCTTCACCGACGGGCCGGCGCTCCCGCAGGGCACCCGCTACCTCAGCAGCGTCCTGCTGCCCGACGACACCGTCTTCACGACCGGCGGCTCCGAGGACTACCGGGGCCGCAGCGGCAGCGACATCCTCAAGGCGCAGTTCTACGACCCGAAGGCCAACGCCTTCGCCGAGGCCGCCGAACCCACCGTCGGCCGCAACTACCACTCCGAGGCACTGCTGCTGCCCGACGGCCGGGTCGCCACCTTCGGCTCCGACCCGCTCTTCGACGACAAGGACAACACCCGGCTCGGCACCTTCGAGCAGCGCATCGAGGTCTTCACCCCGCCCTACCTCCACAAGGCGGGCGACGACCGGCCCGTCCTCGGCGAGGGCTCACGGGAACTCGACCAGAACGGCCGCGCCACCTTCAAGACCAAGGACGCCGGCCGGATCGCGAAGGCCCGGCTGATGCGGCCCAGCGCCGTCACCCACACCACGGACGTCGAACAGCGCTCGGTGGCGCTCGGCCTGACGAAGAGCCGCGACGGGATGACCGTCACCGTCGACGTACCGCAGGACCGGACCCTCGTCCCGCCCGGCTGGTACATGCTCTTCGTCACCGACGACAAGGGCATCCCGTCCGAGGCGAAGTGGATCCAGGTGAACTGAGCGTGGTCGGCTAGGACTTCGCCCTGCGCGCCAGGCCCAGGGCGTAGTCCGGCCACCAGGTCCCGGCCGCCGGGCCACCCCTGCACTGGCCGTCCGAGTCGCCCGGCCGCTTGATCCACAGATACGCGTCGACCAGCTCGTCCCCGGTCCGGTCCGTCGGGGGTACGCCGAGGGCCCGGCCCGGCGGATTGCACCAGGCCTCCGCCCGGTCGCCCGGGAGGGGGCCGTCGCCGTTGCGGCTGGTGTCCACCGTGAAGTGGGTGCCGCCGAGCAGCCCGGAGAGCGTCGCGCCGAAGCTCCGTACCGAGTCGTTCGTCTGGAAGTTGGAGACGTTCAGCGAGAAGCCGTCCGCGCGGGCGACCCCCGCCCGGCGCAGCGGCTCCACCAGCTTGCCCGGATCGTCGATCCAGGCCGGGTTGCCCGCGTCCAGATACACCCGGGTGCGCGGCTGCCGCTTGAGCCGTTCGATCGCCCCGGCGAGCAGCTCGTACCGCTCGTCGTGGTACTGCGCGGGGGTGCAGCCGTCCACGATGTGCGGCACCGCGTCCGGCTCCAGGACGACGATCGCCGAGGTCTCCCCGAGCGCGGTCGCGAAGGAGTCGATCCAGTTCCGGTAGGCCTGCGCGTCGTGCGAGCCGCCCGCCGAGTACATCCCGCAGTCGCGGTGCGGGATGTTGTACGCGACGAAGACGGCCGTACGGTTCTCCGCCGCCGCTCCCCGCACCGCCCGCGTGACGTCCGGCACGGGATCGTCTCCGTCCGGCCAGTCCGCCACCGGCCGCTCCGCGATCCGCTTCAGGACCTCGGCGTCCTCGGTCCTGCCCTGCGCCTCGTACTGGCGGACCTGCTTCGCAGCGTCGCTCTCCGGGTCGACCCAGAACGGCGAGCCGCTCGCCGGGGCCACGGTCTCACCGCGCGAGGACGGCGGGCCGACGGGACCCTTCGGGGGCGCGTCCTCGCCGCAGCCGGTCAGGAGCAGCGCGGAGAGCAGGGTCAGGGCGACGGCGGTGACGGTGCGGCGGGACATCCGGCCCCCAGGGTCGGGTACGAGACGGTACGAAACCGTGTCTTATGCAGCATTCCGGGCCATCGTGGCATGAGGGCAGGTCCGCGCCGGGCTGCGACACCGCGATCCGGGACCCACGGCACCCGCCGGTCGTACGCGGTCGCCGGAGCGCCGACCGAAAGGCGAGACGGGGCTGACCGGCATATGGCCAGTCGGTAAGGTCGACGGGTGCCGAAGCCGCTCAGTCTCCCCTTCGACCCCATCGCCCGAGCCGACGAACTCTGGCAGAAGCGCTGGGGCCCGGTCCCCTCGATGGCCGCGATCACCTCGATCATGCGCGCCCACCAGATCCTGCTCGCGGAGGTCGACGCCGTCGTCAAGCCGTACGGGCTGACCTTCGCGCGCTACGAGGCCCTGGTGCTGCTCACCTTCTCGAAGGCGGGCGAGCTGCCGATGTCGAAGATCGGCGAGCGGCTGATGGTCCACCCCACCTCGGTGACGAACACGGTGGACCGCCTCGTGAAGTCCGGCCTGGTGGCCAAGCGCCCCAACCCCAACGACGGCCGGGGCACCCTCGCCACCATCACGGAGAAGGGTCGCGAGGTGGTCGAGGCCGCGACCCGCGACCTGATGGAGATGGAGTTCGGGCTCGGGGCGTACGACGCGGAGGAGTGTGCGGAGATCTTCGCGATGCTGCGGCCGCTGCGGGTCGCGGCGCACGATTTCGACGAGTCCTGACCCGCGCGTCTCCCGGGTCCTGGCCCGCGTCCGTACCGGGTCCCGACCGGCGTCCGTACCGAGTCCCGACCCGCGCGAAGATCGCCCGGATCGTGCGGTTACGCTCGACGGCATGAAATCCAGCGTGCTGACCCGCTACCGCGTCATGGCGTACATCACCGCCGTCATGCTCCTCGTGCTCTGCACGTGCATGGTCTTCAAGTACGGGTTCGACATGGGCGAGGACGTGACCTTCGCGGTCTCCCAGGCCCACGGCGTTCTCTACATCATCTACCTCGTCTTCGCCTTCGACCTGGGCTCCAAGGCGCGCTGGCCGTTCGGCAAGCTGCTCTGGGTGCTGCTGTCCGGGACGATTCCCTTCGCCGCGTTCTTCGTCGAGCGCAAGATCGTCGCCGAGACGCTTCCGCTGGTCAGCGGCGCGCAGCCGCAGCCGGCCAAGGCCTGACCCCCTGCCTCCGCACGTATGTGCGGAGGTTTGCCATCGACATTTACTAGGACGTCCTAGTAAATTCGAAGCATGGACGCTGACGCGATCGAGGAAGGCCGCCGACGCTGGCAGGCCCGTTACGACAAGGCCCGCAAGCGGGACGCCGACTTCACCACGCTCTCCGGTGACGACGTCGAGCCCGTCTACGGGCCCCGGCCCGGCGACACCTACGAGGGGTTCGAGCGCATCGGCTGGCCCGGCGAGTACCCCTTCACCCGGGGACTCCACGCGACCGGCTACCGGGGCCGGACCTGGACCATCCGGCAGTTCGCCGGCTTCGGCAACGCCGAGCAGACCAACGAGCGCTACAAGATGATCCTGGAGGCCGGCGGCGGCGGCCTCTCCGTCGCCTTCGACATGCCGACCCTCATGGGCCGCGACTCCGACGACCCCCGCTCCCTCGGCGAGGTCGGCCACTGCGGAGTCGCCATCGACTCCGCCGCCGACATGGAGGTCCTCTTCAAGGACATCCCGCTCGGCGACGTCACGACCTCCATGACGATCTCCGGGCCCGCCGTCCCGGTCTTCTGCATGTACCTGGTCGCCGCCGAGCGCCAGGGCGTCGACCCGGCCCTGCTCAACGGCACGCTGCAGACCGACATCTTCAAGGAGTACATCGCGCAGAAGGAGTGGCTCTTCGAGCCCGAGCCCCATCTGCGTCTCATCGGCGACCTCATGGAGCACTGCGCGCAGGGCATCCCCGCGTACAAGCCGCTCTCCGTCTCCGGCTACCACATCCGCGAGGCCGGAGCGACGGCCGCGCAGGAGCTCGCGTACACCCTCGCCGACGGCTTCGGCTACGTCGAGCTCGGCCTCAGCCGCGGCCTCGACGTGGACGTCTTCGCCCCCGGCCTCTCGTTCTTCTTCGACGCCCACCTCGACTTCTTCGAGGAGATCGCCAAGTTCCGCGCCGCCCGCCGCATCTGGGCGCGCTGGATGAAGGAGGTCTACGGCGCCAAGACCGACAAGGCGCAGTGGCTCCGCTTCCACACCCAGACCGCCGGCGTCTCCCTCACCGCCCAGCAGCCGTACAACAACGTCGTACGCACCGCCGTCGAGGCCCTCTCCGCCGTCCTCGGCGGCACCAACTCCCTCCACACCAACGCCCTCGACGAGACCCTCGCGCTCCCCAGCGCGCAGGCCGCCGAGATCGCGCTGCGCACCCAGCAGGTGCTGATGGAGGAGACCGGCGTCGCCAACGTCGCCGACCCGCTGGGCGGCTCCTGGTACGTCGAGCAGCTCACCGACCGCATCGAGGCCGACGCCGAGAAGATCTTCGACCAGATCAAGGAGCGCGGCCGCCGCGCCCACCCGGACGGGCAGCACCCGATCGGCCCGATCACCTCCGGCATCCTGCGCGGCATCGAGGACGGCTGGTTCACCGGCGAGATCGCCGAGTCCGCCTTCCAGTACCAGCGGTCCCTGGAGAAGGGCGACAAGCGGGTCGTCGGCGTCAACGTCCACCACGGCTCGGTCACCGGCGACCTGGAGATCCTGCGGGTCAGCCACGAGGTCGAGCGGGACCAGGTGCAGACCCTCGGCGAGCGCAGGGAGCGCCGGGACGACGCCAGGGTCCGCGCCTCGATCGACGCGATGCTGAAGGCCGCCCGCGACGGCTCGAACATGATCGTCCCGATGCTGGAGGCCGTACGGGCCGAGGCCACGCTCGGCGAGATCTGCGACGCGCTGCGCGACGAGTGGGGCGTCTACACGGAACCCCCGGGCTTCTGACCGACACGCCTGATTCGGAAGGGGCGGTACGGGACTCCCGTACCGCCCCTGTCGTACGCGGACGGACCGCGAGGTGACTTACTTCGTGGCCGTGCCCACGATCTTCGTCGGGGTGATCCGGACGGTCACCCGGACCTCCTCCGGCGGCAGGTCCAGGTACTCCTGGCCGGCGCCCTCGCCCTCGTAGCTCTCCGCGAGCGCCACGGCCAGCGCGCGGCCGGTGTCCTCGGTGACCGTCGCCGTACCCCGTATCTCCGCGTAGACGTCCGCATCGTGGCGGTCGTGGACGGTGAGGCTGACCCGGGCGTCGGCCCGGATGTTCTTGATCTTGCGACGGCCCTCCTGGCTGGAGATCAGCACGTCGTCGCCGTCGCGGCCCACCCACACGACCGAGGTCTGCGGGGAGCCGTCGGGCTGGATCGTGGCCAGCACGGCCGGGTTGGTGTCGTCGAGCAGTGCCCGGACGGGGTCCGGCAGATGAATGATCATGGCCGTCACCGTAGGGGGTCCCGGCCGACGGCGCTCAGCCGAGAGCCGCCACCGCTCCCAGGCCGCCCACCAGGAGGGCGGAGAGGCGGGCCACCCATGCCTCGTCGACCGGTTCGGCGCTGACCAGGGCGCGATGGACGACCGCGCCCGCGATGACGTCGAAGATCAGGTCGTCCGTGGCGTCCACGGCGTCCGGATCGCGGTCCGCGGGGAGTTCGCCGCGCTGCTGCGCCCGCCGCCGGCCCGTCAGGACGAGCCGCTTCTGGCGGTCGACGATCGAAATGCGGATGCGCTCGCGCAGCGGCGCGTCCCGGGTCGACTCGGCGACCACCGCCATCAGGGCCGTCTTGGTCTCGGGGCGTTCGAGGAGGGCCGCGAACTGCAGGACGACGTGCTCGATGTCGGCCTGGAGGGAACCCAGGTCGGGCAGTTCGAGTTCATCGAAGAGGACGGCGACGGCGTCCACGACGAGTTCGTTCTTGTTGGCCCAGCGGCGGTACAGGGTCGTCTTCGCCACCCCCGCGCGGCCGGCGACGTCCCCCATCGTGAGCTTGGACCAGCCCAGCTCCACCAGGGCCGCGCGGGTCGCCTCCAGGATGGCCGCGTCGGCCTCGGTGGAGCGGGGACGCCCGGTACGGCTGCTGCGGGGGTTGGTGCGGCTACACATGGACGTCGACCATACCCGCCGGTAGGTACGACGCCAGAGGCGCGTGATGTGAGGCAGTTCACCGGCCCGATCGCTTCCGCGCCCTCCCCGCGGATCCCCCGGGAGAGTTACGCTACGACCTGTAGCGAAAGGCTTTGAGCGGCCCGAGCGACAACCTGGCGCCGGGTGGGGACCCGGCGCGAAACCGAAGACGAAGAACCGTGTCGCCCCATGTCTCGCACACCGGCGGGAGACGTGCGGACGGCACGGTTCAGCCATGGCTTACCGGTTACGTGCGCGGAAGGGGGAGGATGTACGCATGCAGCCCCGAAACATGTCCATGAGCGGCGTCGTCGACCTCGCCGCGGTGAAGGCGGCCGGAGAGGCCAAGGCGAAGGCGGAGCAGGCGCGCGCCGAAGCCGCCCGGCAGGGTGGCTCCGCCGCGGTGCCCCCGTCCGCCCTGGTGATCGACGTCGACGAGGCCGGCTTCGAGCGCGATGTGCTCCAGCGTTCCGCCGAGGTCCCGGTCGTCCTCGACTTCTGGGCCGAGTGGTGTGAGCCCTGCAAGCAGCTCGGCCCCCTCCTGGAGCGGCTCGCCGTCGAGTACAACGGCCGCTTCCTGCTCGCGAAGATCGACGTCGACGCCAACCAGATGCTGATGCAGCAGTTCGGCATCCAGGGAATTCCGGCCGTTTTCGCGGTGGTCGCCGGTCAGGCGCTGCCGCTCTTCCAGGGCGCCGTGCCCGAGGCCCAGATCCGCGAGACCCTCGACCAGCTGATCCAGATCGGCGAGGAGCGCTTCGGCCTCACCGGCATCGCCGTCGACGCGGGCGCGTCCGAGGGCGGTCCCGCGGTCGAGCGTCAGGTCGTCGGCCCGTACGACGCCCTCCTCGAAGCGGCCCTGTCCGCGCTCGACGCGGGTGACCTGGCCGGCGCGGTCCAGGCGTACAAGAACGTGCTCGCCGACGACCCGGCCCACCCCGAGGCGAAGCTCGGCCTGGCCCAGGCCGAACTCCTCGCCCGGGTGCAGGACCTGGACCCGGGTGCCGTCCGCAAGAACGCCGCGGAGAACCCGGCCGACGTGACCGCGCAGATCGCCGCCGCCGACCTCGATCTGGTGGGCGGTCATGTGCAGGACGCCTTCGGGCGCCTCGTGGAGACCGTGCGGCGTACGGTCGGCGAGGACCGGGACGCGGCGCGGCTGCGGCTCCTGGAACTGTTCGAGGTGATTGGCGCCGAGGACCCGCGGGTCACGGCGGGCCGTCAGGCGCTGGCCCGCGTGCTGTTCTGACGATTTGGCAACAGGGTGACAAATGGCGGCCGCGCTTTACCAAAACTTGGTAATCGCGGCCGCTGTTACTTGCAGTAAGTCGAACGCGGCCTTCTGTCTGGATTCATGCGGCGATCTGCCGATATTCCCGGTCGCGCGGACGTACCCTGTGTGGCCGTCCGGCGCCGCCCCGCCATGGCGCGGTTATCCACCCGTTACTAGCCGGTAACGAACCCCCTTGTGCCCGGGCCCGGAATGGACCACGATCGGCGACGCTCGGTCCGAACCGCACGTCCCCGGCAATCAACCGGGAACCGCGGCGAAGGTCCCCACCGGGCGGACCGGTGCACGCACCGGTCGTGGACAGGGGGGTTCCCGCTCTCACCGAACGGGGCCTGTCCATCAGGCCGCGCGCCGAAGCGCGGTCCAGGTTGTCGCTCGGGGGTGATCGCCGGTGATTCGGACGCGCGTCGCGCCGCCTGATGCCTCGGCGCTCTCCTTCCCGAGGACGTAGCTCTTCTCCCATCCCAGGGCGGGCCCCGGCCCCTCCGGAGATGTACGTCCGAGAAGGAGGAATTCTCATGAAGTCCCAGGTTCGTGGCGGGACCCGATGGAAGCGGTTCGCCGTCGTCATGGTCCCGAGCGTGGCCGCGACGGCCGCGATCGGCGTCGGCCTGGCCCAGGGCGCGCTGGCCGCGTCCTTCAGCATCTCCGGCCAGGAGTTCAAGGTTAAGGCGAAGCAGCTCGAGGGCTACGACTTCGTCCAGTACGGCAGCTATGTCAACGGCAAGAACCTCAAGGGTGAGGACTTCGCCGCGCCGGTCGCCGTCTCGGGCTTCTCCGAGGCGTACATCACCAGCATGTGCCAGTCCGTCGTGACCCCTCACGTGCCGCTCATCGGCACCGTCTCCCTTCAGCTGACGGCCGGTACCGAGGCCGAGAAGACCGGCAAGAAGGAAGACAAGGTCTACGCGAAGGACATCTACCTGGATGTCTCGGACCTGAAGTCGGACGCCGAGTTCAAGAAGATCGACATCGGTGTCGCGGCCGGGAACCTCAACACGGGACCTGACGGCAAGCCGATCGAGGGCAAGCCCGGCATTCAGCCCGGCACCGCCGGCAAGGCGAACCCGTTCGGCTTCTCGCAGCGTGCCGAGGAGGCAGTGCTGTCGAACGTGGAGCAGAAGGCGTGGGCGACCACCGCCGCCACCTTCAAGCTTCCCGACCTGAAGCTGTCGCTGCACCGGGGCACCAAGGAGTGCTTCGCGGGCTAGTGGCCCGTCCGGCGGGCGCGGGCCGTCGCGCACGGCCCCGCCCGCACGGCTCGACCCCATCCTTCTGAGCAACATTTCACAGCAAGACCGCTTCCAGGGAGCTGTTTCCATGAGCGCCGAGTCCACTGCTTCCCGCGGAGCCCAGATCCGGCAGCGTTTCCGCACCTGGCGGGGCGACCGTCCCTTCTGGGCGGGGCTGTTCACCATGCTGGGCGGCGTACCGATCGCCTACCTCCCGTACGGCGACATGCGGCTCGGGAACATCACCCTTGCCATGGCGACGACCGCCGGGGCCGGCGCCCTGATCATCGGCGTCCTGCTCATCACACTCGGTCTGACGATGTGGTTCCAGCCCATCGTCAGAGTGTTCGCGGGCGTCGCGGCGATCGTCCTGGCACTCGTCTCCCTCCCGGTGTCGAACTTCGGTGGCCTCGTCATCGGGTTCCTGCTCTCCCTCATCGGCGGCGCCATGTCCGCCTCGTGGGCCCCCGCGCCCCCGATCGAGGAGACCTTCGACGCAGAGCACGACGGTCAGCCGGAGTCAACCGGCGAAACCGAGGCCGTCGTGGCGACCGGTGTCCCGGAGCAGCGCGAGGCCGAGCAGCAGATGACCGAAACGACGATCGACGCCAACGGCGGGAGGAACAGTGCGGGGTGACGAGACTCAGTCGGCGCTCGCGAAAGGTGGCCCGCGGCACGCGGCCCCGCGCAAGTCGCTGCTGAACATGATCCAGGGCCCCGCCGGCAAGGCGATGGCGCTCGCCGCCATGCCGACCGCGGTGTTCGTGGGCATGGGCCTCACGCCCAAGCTCGCCCTCGCCGACGAGGGGGACCTCCCCTTCGCACCCGGCCCCTGCGTGACCCGCTCGGACGAGCCGGTGACCGAGGAGCCGACGAAGCCCGCCGAGACGGCGAAGCCGACCCCGTCCGCGACTCCTTCGGCGACCGCGTCGGCCACGCCGGGCGCCACCGCGACCCCGGACGCCACCGCCACGCCGACGCCGACCGCGACGGAGACCGGGCAGGCGACGACCCAGCAGACCCAGGAGCAGGCGAAGGCCACCGCCGCGCCGACCGCGACGCCGACGGCCACGCCCACCCCGACGAAGTCCGTGAACCCGCTGGACCCGCTGGGCGTGGGCGACGCGCTCAGGGACCTCTTCGACGGCCCGGACCCGGAGCCGACGGCGACGCCGACGACGGCGGCCCCGACGGCGGCCCCCACCACCACGGCTCCCACGACCGCGGCTCCCGCCCGGAAGGCGACGACCGCCGAGCCGGAGGCGACCGCCGACACGGCCGCCGACCAGGCCGCCGAGGACACGAAGGCCGCGATCGAGAAGGCCGCCGAGAAGGCGGGTCTCCCGGTCGAGGAACTGCCCGAGAGCGCCAAGGGCCTCGACGCCAAGAAGGACGAGGACATACCCGACGGCGCGAAGCCCCGCTTCCCGTGCCCCGAGCGCGACGACGCGGCGCTCGCGGCGGCCGAACTGGAGCCGGGGATCCCGCTGCTCCCGGACGAGCCGTGGCGCCTTGAGAGCACGAAGCTCAGCCTCAGCGGCCTGAAGTACCACGGCATCGTCGAGGTGAAGACCTACAGCGGCAAGATCAAGAAGGTGCTGAAGTTCACCGCGACCGAGGTGGGCATCAGGGACCTGCACCAGCTGACGGAGCACTCCGAGGGGTACACGGGCCACGTCCGCTCCGCGCAGGGCAAGACGTCGACCATCACCGAGGGCACGGTGACGATGTACACGGAGGAGCTGAAGGGCAACCTCCTCGGCCTGATCCCGATCACCTTCAGCGCGGAGTCCCCGCCGCCGCTCGACCTCCCCGAGGTCTTCTTCACCCACGTGAAGCTCAAGCAGGCCGGTCAGTTCGGCGGCACCCTCAGGGTTCCGGGCCTCCGCAACACGATCGAGCCCAGCTGACCCCCGTACCACTCCGGGAGCCGCACAAGGGGAAGCCCCCGTCCATCGGACGGGGGCTTCGCCGTGCGTCAGGCGCGCGCGATCAGACGCGCTCGCTGCCGCCCAGGTGGTGGACCCGGACCATGTTCGTGGTGCCGGGGACGCCGGGGGGCGAGCCGGCGGTGATGATCATGGTGTCGCCCTCGTTGTGGCGCTGGAGCTTCAGGAGCTCGGCGTCCACGAGGTCGACCATCGCGTCCGTGGTCTCCACGAACGGGACGAGGAAGGACTCCACGCCCCAGCTCAGGGTGAGCTGGTTGCGGGTGTTCTCGTCGGTCGTGAAGGCGAGGATCGGCTGCTGCGTCCGGTAGCGGGACAGGCGGCGGGCGGTGTCGCCGGACTGCGTGAAGGCGATCAGCGCCTTGCCGCCGAGGAAGTCGGCGATCTCGCAGGCCGCGCGGGCGACGGAGCCGCCCTGGGTGCGCGGCTTCTTGCCCGGGACCAGGGGCTGCAGGCCCTTGGAGAGCAGCTCCTCCTCGGCCGCGGCGACGATCTTCGACATCGTCTTCACGGTCTCGATCGGGTACGCGCCGACCGAGGACTCGGCGGACAGCATGACCGCGTCCGCGCCGTCCAGGATCGCGTTGGCGACGTCGCTCGCCTCGGCGCGGGTCGGCCGCGCGTTGGTGATCATCGACTCCATCATCTGGGTGGCGACGATGACCGGCTTGGCGTTGCGGCGGCAGAGCTCCACGAGGCGCTTCTGCACCATCGGGACCTTCTCCAGCGGGTACTCGACGGCGAGGTCGCCGCGGGCCACCATGACCGCGTCGAAGGCCGCGACGACGGCCTCCATGTTCTCGACGGCCTGCGGCTTCTCGACCTTGGCGATGACGGGGACCCGGCGGCCCTCCTCGTCCATCACCTTGTGGACGTCCTTGACGTCGTTGGCGTCGCGGACGAAGGAGAGCGCGACCATGTCGCAGCCCATGCGGAGCGCGAAGCGGAGGTCGTCGACGTCCTTCTCCGACAGGGCGGGGACGTTGACGGCCGCGCCGGGCAGGTTGATGCCCTTGTGGTCGGAGATGACACCGCCCTCGACGACGATGGTCTTGACCCGGGAGCCCACGACCTCGACGACCCGCAGCTCGACGTTGCCGTCGTTGATGAGGACCTGGTCGCCCTTGGAGACGTCGCCGGGCAGACCCTTGTAGGTGGTGCCGCAGATCGACTTGTCGCCGGGGACGTCGTCGGTGGTGATGGTGAACTCGTCACCGCGCACCAGCTCGACCGGTCCCTCGGCGAAGGTCTCGAGGCGGATCTTGGGACCCTGGAGGTCGGCGAGGACGCCGACGGCGTGCCCGGTGTCCGCGGAGACCTGTCGGACGCGGTCGTACCGCTCCTGGTGCTCTGCCTGGGATCCGTGGCTGAAGTTGAATCGGGCCACGTTCATGCCGGCCTCGATGAGAGCCTTCAGCTGCTCATACGAGTCGACGGCGGGGCCCAGCGTGCAGACGATTTTGGAACGGCGCATGAGGCGGATCCTATCGGTTTGTTTCACTGCGGAATATTCCGACTGGCGGAAAGTACAAATGGGCGCGAGGCCGCTCAGGCGTTCACTCGTTCGAGCCCGCGGTGCTCTGAACGAGCGCGTGACTCTGGCGCGCGATCTCCAGCTCCTCGTCCGTCGGCACCACGGCCACCGCCACCCGCGCGTAGACCGGCGAGATCACCCGGGCCTCGTCGGAACGCACGGAGTTGAGGTCCGCGTCCACCGCGAGCCCCAGCTCCTCCAGGCCCGCGATGGCAGCCTCCCGCACCGGGGCCGCGTTCTCACCGACCCCCGCCGTGAACGCCACCGCGTCCACCCGGCCGAGCACCGCGTAGTACGCCCCGATGTACTTCTTCAGCCGGTGGACGTAGATGTCGAAGGCGAGCGCCGCACGCTCGTCGCCCTCGTCGATCCGGCGCCTGATCTCCCGCATGTCGTTGTCGCCGCACAGCCCGACGAGGCCGGACTTCTTGTTCAGCAGGACGTCGACCTCGTCCTCGTCCATGCCCGCCACCCGCTTCAGGTGGAAGGTGACCGCCGGGTCGATGTCGCCCGAGCGGGTGCCCATGACCAGGCCCTCCAGCGGGGTCAGGCCCATCGAGGTGTCCACGCACCGGCCGCCCCGCACGGCCGAGGCGGAGGCGCCGTTGCCCAGGTGCAGCACGATCACGTTCACCTCCTCCGGCTCCTTGCCGAGCAGCCTCGCCGTCTCGCGCGAGACGTACGCGTGCGAGGTGCCGTGGAAGCCGTACCGCCGGATCCGGTGCGCGTCCGCGGTCTCCACGTCGATCGCGTACCGTGCCGCCGACTCCGGCATCGTCGTGTGGAACGCCGTGTCGAAGACCGCCACCTGCGGCAGGTCGGGCCGCATCGCCATCGCCGTACGGATGCCGACGAGGTTCGCCGGATTGTGCAGCGGCGCCACCGGCACCAGCCGTTCGATCTCCGCGAGCACCTCGTCGTCGATCACGGTCGGCGCGGTGAACCGCAGCCCGCCGTGCACCACCCGGTGGCCGATCGCCGCCAGCTCGGGCGAGTCCAGACCGAGACCGTCCGCCGCCAGCTCCGCGGCGACCGCCTTCAGGGCGGCCGCGTGGTCGGCGATCGGGCCGGTCGTCTCGCGCTTCGCGCCGCCCTGCGGCGGGGTGTGCACGAGCCGCGAGGACTCCTCGCCGATGCGCTCCACGAGCCCCTGGGCGAGACGGCTGTCGTCGCGCATGTCGAGCAGCTGGTACTTCACCGAGGAGGACCCGGAGTTGAGGACGAGCACACGGGTGGGGGTGGTCATGCCGGGAACTCCTGGGTCTGGGTCTGGGACTGGATCGCCGTGATGGCGACCGTGTTGACGATGTCGCTGACGAGCGCGCCGCGCGAGAGGTCGTTCACGGGCTTGCGCAGCCCCTGGAGCACCGGGCCGACGGCCACGGCGCCGGCCGAACGCTGCACGGCCTTGTACGTGTTGTTGCCGGTGTTGAGGTCAGGGAAGATCAGGACGGACGCCTGCCCCGCCACCTCCGAGTCCGGCAGCTTCGTCGCCGCGACCGAGGGCTCCACGGCCGCGTCGTACTGGATCGGACCCTCGATCCGCAGCTCCGGACGCGCCTCGCGCACCAGCTTGGTCGCCTCCCGCACCTTGTCGACGTCCGCGCCCGAACCCGAGGTGCCGGTGGAGTACGAGAGCATCGCGATCCGCGGCTCCACGCCGAAACGGGCGGCGGTGGCCGCCGACTGGACGGCGATGTCCGCGAGCTGCTCGGCGTTCGGGTCCGGATTGACCGCGCAGTCGCCGTACACGAGGACCTTGTCGGCGAGGCACATGAAGAACACCGAGGAGACGATCGAGGCGTCCGGCTTGGTCTTGATGATCTCGAAGGCCGGACGGATCGTCGCCGCCGTCGAGTGCACCGAGCCCGACACCATGCCGTCGGCCAGGCCCTCCTGGACCATCAGCGTGCCGAAGTAGTTGACGTCGGAGACGACGTCGTACGCCAGCTCCACGGTGACGCCCTTGTGGGCGCGCAGCGCCGCGTACTTCTCCGCGAACGAGTCCCGCAGCTCCGAGGTCTGCGGGTCGATCAGCTGCGTACCGCGCAGGTCCACGCTCAGGTCGGCTGCCTTCTTGCGGATGGTCTCGACGTCGCCGAGCAGCGTCAGGTCGCAGACGTCACGCCGCAGCAGCACGTCGGCGGCGCGCAGCACCCGCTCCTCGGTGCCCTCGGGGAGCACCACCCGGCGCCGGTCGGCGCGGGCCTGCTCGATCAGCTCGTGCTCGAACATCATCGGGGTGACCCGGCCGCTGCGCGCGACCGAGACCCGCTTCAGCAGGTCGGCCGTGTCCACGTGCCGCTCGAAGAGGCCGAGGGCCGTCTCCGCCTTGCGCGGGGTGGCCGCGTTCAGCTTGCCTTCGAGGGCGAAGAGCTCGGTGGCGGTCGGGAAGCTGTTGCCCGGTACGGAGATGACCGGGGTGCCCGGCGCGAGGCGGGCCGCCAGGGTCAGGATCTCCTTGCGAGGCCGCTCGTCGAGGGTGAGCAGCACCCCCGCGATCGGCGGGGTGCCGGCCGAGTGCGCGGCCATCGCGCCGACGACGAGGTCGGCCCGGTCCCCGGGGGTGACGACCAGACAGCCGGGGGTCAGCGCGTTGAGGAAGTTCGGCAGCATGGCGCCGCCGAAGACGAAGTCGAGGGCGTCGCGCGCGAGGCCCGCGTCGTCGCCGAGGACGACGGAGGCGCCGAGCGCGTGGGTGATCTGGGCGACGGTGGGCGCGGCCAGCGCCGGCTCGTCCGGCAGGACGTAGCAGGGCACCGGAAGCCGGGCGGTGAGCCGCTCGGCGAGGGCGTCCCGGTCCTCGCCCGCCACCCGGTTGACGATCACCGCGAGCACGTCGCAGCCGAGTCCGTCGTACGCCCGGAACGCGTTGCGGGTCTCGGCCCGTACGGACTCCGCCGGCTGGCCCTTGCCGCCGACGACGGGGATGACGGAGGCGCCGAACTCGTTGGCGAGCCGTGCGTTGAGCGCCAGCTCGTCGGGGAGCTGGGTGGCCGCGAAGTCGGTGCCGAGGACGAGGACGACCTCGTACTCGCGGGCGACGGCGTGGAAGCGGTCGACGAGCTGCGAGACCAGCTCGTCGGTGCCCCGCTCGGCCTGGAGCGCGGAGGCCTCGTGGTAGTCCATGCCGTAGACCGTCGAGGCGTCCTGCGAGAGCCGGTAGCGGGCCCGCAGCAGGTCGAAGAGCCGGTCGGGACCGTCGTGCACCAGCGGCCGGAACACCCCCACCCGGTCCACCTGGCGGGTGAGGAGTTCCATGACTCCCAGCTCGACGACCTGGCGGCCGTCACCGCGGTCGATCCCGGTCACGTACACGCTGCGCGTCACGCCGTGGTCTCCTGTCCAGTCCTGCGGAACTCGGGGTCTGCCTCAGTCCACCGCCGGCCGGTCCCTCGCCGGTCCGTGGCCGGTCCCTGGCCGGTCCCCGGCCGGTCAGCCGCCGGTCGGTCCCCTGCCGGTGTCCTCCGCTGCCCGTCAATCCACTGCCCTCAAAAAGCCCCGATAGGGCGGCATTACCCCCTTGACAATACCCCCGCCGATAGTTAGGTCGCCCGCCGGACAAAGGGCCCGGAAGCCCGGGACGAAAGGCCTCCGCGGGCCCGCCGGAGGGACGCGCGGAACAGCGGCGAGCGCGCCCCTCAGGCCCGGCGTGTGAGAATCGCTATGGCTCACCACGGACCGCGACCGAGCAGGAGACACAGCACGATGCGCATCGGAGTTCTCACCGCAGGCGGAGACTGCCCCGGCCTGAACGCAGTGATCCGGTCGGTCGTGCACCGGGCGCTCACCGGTCACGGCGACGAAGTCATCGGCTTCGAGGACGGGTTCAAGGGCCTCCTCGACGGCCACTACCGCCCCCTCGACCTGAACGCCGTCAGCGGCATCCTGGCCCGCGGCGGCACCATCCTCGGCTCGGCCCGCCTGGAGCGGAACCGGCTGGCCGAGGCCGCCGAGTCCGCCCCCGACCTCGCCCGCGAGTACGGCATCGACGTCCTCATCCCCATCGGCGGCGAAGGCACCCTGACCGCCGCCCGGATGCTCTCCGACGCCGGCATGCCCGTCGTCGGAGTCCCGAAGACGATCGACAACGACATCTCCTCCACGGACCGCACCTTCGGCTTCGACACCGCCGTCGGCGTCGCCACCGAGGCCATGGACCGCCTGAAGACCACCGCCGAGTCCCACCAGCGGGTGATGGTCGTCGAGGTGATGGGCCGCCACGCCGGCTGGATCGCCCTGGAGTCCGGCATGGCCGGCGGCGCGCACGGCATCTGCCTGCCCGAGCGGCCCTTCCAGATCGACGACCTCGTCAAGATGGTCGAGGAGCGCTTCGCCCGCGGCAAGAAGTTCGCCGTCATCTGCGTCGCCGAGGGCGCCCATCCGGCCGAGGGCTCGATGGACTACAAGAAGGGCGAGATCGACCAGTTCGGTCACGAGCGCTTCCAGGGCATCGGCAACCAGCTCGCCGTCGAGCTGGAGCGGCGCCTCGGCAAGGAGGCCCGCCCGGTCATCCTCGGCCACGTCCAGCGCGGCGGCACGCCGACCGCGTACGACCGGGTGCTCGCCACCCGCTTCGGCTGGCACGCGGTGGAGGCCGCGCACCGCGGCGATTTCGGCCGCATGACGGCGCTGCGCGGCACGGGCGTCGAGATGGTGCCGCTCGCCGAGGCCGTCACCCAGCTCAAGACGGTCCCCGCGGACCGCATGCGCGAGGCGGAGTCCGTCTTCTGACACCGGCCGAAGTGGCCCCGACCGTCCCCCCGTGGACGGTCGGGGCCACTTCGCCGTTTCCGGCATCCCCCGGAAATGCCGGATTCCACTCTTGAGCCGGAGCGCGGGATCAACAAGGGTGGGGGCCTGTCCCGGACATGTCCCAACCCTGTCCGGGGGAAGGGAGAGCCGCGGATGGCACCGGGGGAGTACACCCCTGACCCGCTGGGGGCCCGGACCCCCGCCGAGTTCCTCGCGCGCCTCCAGGCCCTCAAGGACCGGTCCGGCCTCACCTACCGCGAGCTCGCGGCGCGGGCGGAGGCCCGCGGCGACCTGCTGCCCCGCTCCACCGTGGCGAACATGCTGTCCCGCACCACCCTGCCCCGCGAGGAACTGCTGACGGCGTTCGTCCGCGCGTGCGGGGTCGCGCCGGCGGAGCTGGAGAGCTGGCGGAAGGTACGAAGCGAACTCGCGGGGCGGGGGACGTACGCGCCGACAGAGGAGGCCGGGACGGAGGCAGCCGGGACGGAGGAGGCGGGGACGGAGGCAGCCGGGACGGAGGAGGCGGGGACGGAGGAGGCGGGGACGGAGCAGGCGGGGACGGAGCAGGCGGGGACGGAGGAGTCAGCGAGCGAGGCGGACCAGGTGTCCGGATCTCCCGCGCCGCCCTCCTCCTGGCCGCAGGCCGCCGAACCTCCGGCGTCGCCGCCCCCGGGGGCCCGGTTCCGGTTACGTCGGGCGGTCGTCGCCACGGTCGCGGTCGCCGGCCTCGTCCTCGCCGGGGTCAGCGCCGTCGCCGCCTTCCGGGACGGCCGCACCGGGCACGCCGGGCACCCGGGACAGGGCGGGCAGCCGCCCCGCACGCCTGCCGCCCCGGCCGTCCCCGCCGCCCCGGCCGCCGGGGACGTACGCATCCGCGTGACCGGCACCGACTTCTGCCTCGGCGAGCGGCGCGGCACCCGGTCCGGCCAGATCCACCAGCTGCCGTGCGCCGAGGCGGGCGTTCCGCTGTACTCCCTCGCGGCGGTGGCCGGCGGCCGGTGGAGGATCGTTTCGGACCACCCCGACTACGGCCCCGGCTGCTCCGGCATACCCTCCGGCGGGCGGATACCCGGAGCCGCGTACGAGGACTCCGAGTGCGGTGACCCGAGCCGGGTCGAGACGTTCGCACTCCAGCCGTACGGCACCCCCGTCCGGGGCCACCGGATCGTCCCGGTGGGCTCCGCGACGCCCGGCAGCTGCGTCACCGTCACCGGAGACCGCATGGCCGCCGGGGCGCGTCTCGCCCAGGCGCCGTGCGCGCCGGACGCCGCCGGCCAGCTCTTCGTCTTCGAGAGACGGCAGGCCCCGGGCGGCTAGCGAGGGCTTTCCACCAGCCGGTCCCTGAGCGTCCTCACCACCGACGGGTCGAGCCCGACGTGCCCCGTGACGTACGCGTCCACCGAGCCGTACCGCGCGCGCAGGTCCGCGAGGAACAGCCGGATGACGTCGGCGGGGGCCCGGCCGTAGCCCGGCCAGCGGAGCTCGCGGCCCGGGTGGGAGGCCCGCCAGTCGGCGATCAGCCGCTCCGTGGCGAGCTCGGTGAGCGCGAAGTCCGCGAGGATCTCGTCGTCGGGGACCCCGATGAGGGCGAGGACGACGGCCGCGAGCAGGCCCGTACGGTCCTTGCCCGACGCGCAGTGGAAGACGAGCGGTCCCTCGGCCGAGGCGATGAGTTCGAGGGCCGTACGGAGTTCCTCGGCCCCGTCCTCCGCGACCTCCGCGAACCGGTCGGCGAGGTAGCGCCAGGGATCGAGGTCCGGGTCGATCTCCGCCTGGTCGTAGGGGCGGTGCTCGATGGAGAGGTTGTGCCAGGAGACGCCCTCGGTCTCCGGCAGGCGGCCCTTGGCGGCGATCTCCCACGGGTAGCGCAGGTCGATCACCGTGGCCACGCGCAGTGCGCGGAAGCGTTGCAGGTCGGCGGGGTCGGCGTCCGCCAGCTTGGCGAGGGAGTCGGAGCGGTAGAGGGTCTCCCACCGCACGGTTCCGCCGTCGGCGGTCCGATAGCCGCCCAGGTCGCGGAAGTTGTGGAGTCGTTCGAAGGGTATGTGTCGTCTCACGGCGCCAACCTACGGCCGCGACCTCCGATGATCCAGGAACCCGAGGACAGGCGCTAGGAACCCACGGCCGTCCAGAAGTGGCCGGTGATCCCGTCCAGATACGCGCGCCCCTCGTCGCCGGTCGCGCCCGAGGCGCCCCAGCTGCTGGTCGCCGCCATCCGGGCGTGGTACTCGGTGTGGAGCCGCTGGAGGGCGGACTCCAGGATCCGCTTGGGCAGCGGGACCATCTTCACCGCCGGTTTCACGTACGCCTGCCAGCGGGTGGTGGCGGCGTCGCGCAGCAGCTCGGCGAGGCGTTCGTCGCCGCCCGTCGCGGTGATCAGGGCGCGCGGACCGAGGCCGAGGACGTCGGCGAGGGCCGCCGTCTGGCGTTCGGTGCCGCGCCAGCTGCCCTCGTCCTCCATCCGCTGGTACGCGTGGGCCGCCATGCCCACCATCCTGGCCAGGTCCTCGGCGGCGAGCCCGCGGGCCATCCGGTGCTCGCGCAGGCTGGAGGCGGCGGCGATCAGCTCGGCGGGGGAGCACCAGAGGACGCCCGCGAGGGCGGTGAGTTCCTGGTCGTCGGGAGCGGCCCGGCCGCGTTCCCAGGCGACGACGGTGTCGGGGGTGACGAACAGGCCGTACTGGGCGCGCAGGCCGTAGGCGACGTGATCGGGGGCCATGCCGAGGCCCTCGCGCAGACGGCGGGCGGCCAGGGCGTTGAAGGGTGGGGAGGGTTGGTGCACCCGGCCACGGTAGGTGCGGAGGGTGACGGATGGCTACGGTGCGTTCCACCAAGGTCCGCCGTCGTAGGAACGTGGGAACCGATCAGTAACTGGGTGTCGAAACCATGGAAACGATCAGTGACGGACCGTGGTCGCCTTGGAAACCGTCAGTGCCCCCGGGCCGGGCCGTCCAGCCAGCGGTACTGGAGTTCGGGCCGCCCGATCTGCCCGTACTGCGGTGCGCGTACGGCCCGGCCCCCGGTGACCAGGTGCTCCAGGTAGCGGCGCGCGGTGATCCGGGAGATGCCGACCGCCGCGCCCGCCTCGGCGGCGGTCAGACCCGCCGGGGTGGCCCGGAGGGTACGGGTGACGGCCTCCAGGGTAGGGGCGCTCAGGCCCTTGGGGAGCGTGGCGGGGTGCGGGGCCCGGAGCGTGGCAAGCGCCCGGTCCACCTCGTCCTGGCCGGAGGCCTCCCCGGCGGTCGCCCGGAACTCGGCGTACCGGGCGAGCCGGTCCCGCAGGGTCGCGAAGGCGAAGGGCTTCAGGACGTACTGGACGACGCCGAGCGACACGCCCTCGCGGACGATCGCCAGGTCGCGGGCCGAGGTCACGGCGATGACGTCGGCCGAGTGCCCGGCGGCGCGCAGCGCGCGCAGCAGCTGGAGGCCGTGACCGTCGGGCAGGTAGAGGTCGAGCAGGATCAGGTCGACCGGCGTCCGGTCGAGCAGTCGCAGGGCGGCGGCCCGGGAGTGCGCGACCCCGACGACGGTGAAGCCCTCGACCCGCCCGGCGTAGAGGGCGTGGGCGTCGGCGGCGACGGGATCGTCCTCGACGACGAGCACCCGCAGGGGAGGCGCGCTCACGCGGACACCTCCGCTCCGGGGACGTCGCCGGTGGCCTGCGCGGGCTGCGAAGGCACGCGGGGCAGGGGTGTGTCGCCGGTGGCCGGCGCCGGCTGGGAGGGCAGGCCCGGGGCGCGCGCGTCGCCGACGGCCGGCGTCGGCTGCTCTCGCCGGGCGCCGGGCCGGCGGAGGCGGGACGACGGCGGCTCCGCGGCCTTCCGGGTGCCGGGGTCCGGCGCGGGCTCGGGCGATCCGGACGCTCGGGGCAGGGGCAGCCGTACGGTGAACTGCGCCCCGCCCTCCGCCGCGTCCGCGAGGTCGAGCGTGCCCGACGCGCGGGTGACCGCCTGGCCCACCAGGGCCAGGCCGATGCCGCGGCCCGGACCCCGGGTCGACCAGCCGCGGCCCAGGACCGCGTCCCGGTCGGCCGCGCGCACGCCGGGCCCGCTGTCGCCGACCCGGAGCAGCAGCTCGCCGTCGCCCGAACGGGCCGCGACCGTCACCGTCACGCGCGCGTGCGGGGTGCCGCCCACCGCCTCCACCGCGTTGTCGATCAGGTTGCCCAGGATCGTCACCAGGTCCCGGGCCGGCAGGGCGGCCGGCACGAGCCCGTCGTCGATGCGGCTGTCCTCGGTGAGGACCAGCTCCACACCCCGCTCGTTCGCCTGCGCCGCCTTGCCGAGGAGCAGCGCCGCGAGGACGGGCTCCCCGACGGCGTCCACGACCCGGTCGGTCAGCGCCTGCGCGAGCTCCAGTTCCGCCGTCGCGAACTCCACCGCCTCGGCCACGCGGCCCAGTTCGATGAGCGACACGACCGTGTGCAGCCGGTTCGCCGCCTCGTGGGCCTGTGAGCGCAGGGCCTCCGTGAACCCGCGCTCGGAGTCCAACTCACCGGAAAGCGCCTGGAGTTCCGTACGGTCCCGGAGCGTGACGACCGTGCCGCGCCGCTCCCCGCCCACCACCGGCCGGGTGTTGACCACGAGGACCCGGTCGGCCGTCAGGTGCGTCTCGTCCACGCGCGGCTCCGAGGACAGCAGGGCGCCCGTCAGCGGCGCCGGCAGCCCGAGCTCCGCCGCCGGCCGGCCGACGACCCCCTCGTCCAGGCCGAGCAGCTCGCGCGCCCCGTCGTTGATGAGGGCGATCCGCCGCCGTCCGTCGAGCATCACGAGACCTTCGCGGACCGCGTGCAGCGCGGCCTCGTGGTAGTCGTGCAGCCGGCTCAGCTCCGTCGCGTTCATGCCGTGCGTGTGGCGCCGGAGGCGCGCGTTGATGACGTACGTCCCGGCGCCGCCGAGCGCGAGCGCCGCGCCCGCCATGCCGAGCAGCGCGGTCACCTGCTCCCGTACCTGCTGGCTGATCCTCTCGATCGTGATGCCCGCGCTGACCAGGGCGACGACCCGGCCGTCGTCGAAGACGGGCGCCACGGTCCGTACGGAGGGACCGAGTATCCCCAGATGCGTCTCCGAGTACGTACGGCCCGCCACGGCCTCCTCGATGTGGCCGAGGTACGTGCGGCCGATCTGCGCGGGCTCGGGGTGGGTCCAGCGGGTGCCGTCCGGCGCCATGATCACCACGAACGCGACGCCCGCGTGGCGGCGCAGGGACTCGGCGTACGGCTGGAGCGCCGCCGACGGGTCGGCGGAGCGGGCCGCGGCGACCACCGAAGGGGAGTCGGCGACGGCCGCGGCGGTCGCGGTCGCCTGGCGCCGCGCGGTCTCCTCCGCCTGCGCCCGGTCCGTGACGTACGCGAAGACCGCGCACCCCGCCACGACGACGGCCACGAGCACGACCTGCATCGCGAAGAGCTGGCCGGCCAGGCTGCGGGGGCGGGGGAGCGGGAGGCGCATGCGGGTAAGTGTGCACGTCGGGGTTTGCGCCGACGCATTGCGTTCCCGAATCGTTCTTTTCTCCGGAGCGGCCCTCAACGGTCTCGGCGTGAACGAAACGTACGCAAGGGTGACCCCGGTCACAGGCTGATGGATAGTCGCGGAGTCCACCGGGACGTGGACACCCATCAGCACGAGGAGGACCCCGTGGCCGCACGACGGGACCGTACCCACTATCTGTATCTGGCCGTCATCGGAGCCGTGGTGCTCGGCATCGCGGTCGGCTTCCTGGCGCCCGGCGTCGCCGTCGAGCTCAAGCCGCTGGGCACCGGCTTCGTCAATCTGATCAAGATGATGATCTCGCCGATCATCTTCTGCACGATCGTGCTCGGCGTCGGATCGGTCCGGAAGGCCGCGAAGGTCGGCGCCGTCGGCGGCCTCGCCCTGGGCTACTTCATGGTCATGTCGACCGTCGCCCTCGCCATCGGCCTGGTCGTCGGCAACCTCCTGGAGCCCGGCTCCGGGCTCCACCTCACCAAGGAGCTGGCCGAGGCCGGCGCCAAGCAGGCCGAGGGGGCGAGCGAGTCCACGCCGGACTTCCTGCTCGGGATCATCCCGAAGACCCTCGTCTCCGCCTTCACCGAGGGAGAGGTCCTCCAGACCCTCCTGGTCGCCCTGCTCGCCGGGTTCGCGCTCCAGGCCATGGGCGCGGCGGGGGAGCCGGTCCTGCGCGGGATCGGGCACATCCAGCGGCTCGTCTTCCGCATCCTCGGAATGATCATGTGGGCGGCACCCGTCGGCGCGTTCGGCGCGATCGCCGCCGTCGTCGGCGCGACCGGCGTCGATGCACTCAAGTCCCTCGCCGTCATCATGATCGGCTTCTACGCGACCTGCGCGATCTTCGTCTTCGTGGTGCTCGGCGCGCTCCTCAAGCTGGTCGCCGGGCTCAACATCTGGACCCTCCTGAAGTACCTGGGCCGCGAGTTCCTGCTGATCCTCTCCACCTCGTCCTCGGAGTCCGCGCTCCCGCGGCTCATCGCGAAGATGGAGCACCTGGGCGTCAGCAAGCCCGTCGTCGGCATCACCGTGCCGACCGGCTACTCCTTCAACCTCGACGGCACCGCGATCTACCTGACGATGGCCTCGCTCTTCGTCGCCGAGGCGATGGGCGACCCGCTCTCGCTCGGCGAGCAGATCTCGCTCCTCGTGTTCATGATCATCGCCTCGAAGGGGGCCGCGGGCGTCACCGGCGCCGGTCTCGCCACCCTCGCGGGCGGCCTCCAGTCGCACCGGCCCGAGCTGGTCGACGGCGTGGGCCTCATCGTCGGCATCGACCGCTTCATGAGCGAGGCCCGCGCCCTCACCAACTTCGCGGGCAACGCCGTCGCGACGGTGCTTGTCGGCACCTGGACGAAGGAGATCGACAAGGCGCGGGTCGCCGAGGTCCTCGCCGGCCGGGTCCCGTTCGACGAGAAGACCCTGGTCGACGACCACGCCCCCGCCGCCCCCTCCCCGGTCCCGGACCAGCGGGCCGAGGACGGCGAGGAGAAGGCGCGGGCGGGCGTGTGAGGACCGGGGGAGGGGGTGCCGCCGCGCGGGGCTCCTCCCCACCGCGCCCCTTCCCGAACCGGGGGCTCCGCTCCCGGACCCCCGCGCCTCAAACGCCGGCGGGGCTGGGATGCGGCGGAAACCTCAGCCCGCCCGGCGTTCGAGGGCACGGCCGCAGGCCGTACGGGGTCTGGGGGCTTGCCCCCAGTTTCGGGAAGGGGCGGGGTGGGGAACGGCTCAGCGCGGCGGCACCCCACCCCCCACCAGTGCCAGGTCCCGGGCCTTGAGCCGGATCCGGGGCCCGGGGGAAGGGCGTCCCCGCCGGGGGCGCCCTTCTCGTGACCCGAATCCTCAGCGGCCGTTCAGCACCGCCAACTCCTCACCCGTCAGCACGAGCGACGACGCTCCCGCCGAGTCCCGTACCGTCTCCGGCCGGCTCGCCCCCGGGATCGGCAGCGCCGTCTCCGAGCGGGCGAGCAGCCAGGCGAGCGCCACCCGCTGCGGGCTGACCCCGCGCTCCCGCGCCACCCGGTGGAAGCCTCCGAAGCCGGGGTCCTCCTCCAGGGCGGACGCCCCGTCGAGCGAGCTGCGCGAGATCCCGCCCAGCGGGCTCCACGGCAGGAACGCCAGACCGAGTTCCGCGCAGAGCCGCAGCTCGGGCTCGCTGTCCCGGACGGCCGGCGAGTAGCGGTTCTGTACGGAGACGAGCCGGTCGCCGAGGATCTCGCGGGCCAGCAGGATCTGCGCCGTGTCCACGTTGGAGACGCCGGCGAGCCGGACCGTGCCCGCGTCCAGCAACTCCCGTATCGCGCCGAGGGATTCGGCGTACGGGACGGCCGGGTCCGGCTTGTGCAGCTGGTACAGGCCGATCGGGGTGGTCCCGAGCCGCCGGGCCGAGTCCTCCGCCGCCCTCCGCAGGTGCTCGGGCCGCCCGTCCACGGTCCAGCCGCCGTCGGCCGTCCGTCCCCGGCCGCCCTTCGTGGCCACGAGGACGTCGTCCGTGCGGCCCCCGTACGCGGCCAGGGCGCGGGCCACGAGCAGCTCGCCCTCGCCGGGCACGCCGCCCGGCGGGTGGTAGGAGTCGGCGGTGTCGAGCAGGGTCACCCCCGCGTCGAGCGCCGCGTGCACGGTGGCGAGGGCCCGTGCCTCGTCCGGCCGGCCCTCGATGGAGAGCGGCATGGTGCCGAACCCGACCGCCCCGACCCGTACGTCGCCCAGCTTCCTGAACCGCATCAGCGCACCTCTCCGACCGTCTCGGCCACGGCCCGTGCCAGCCACTCGGAGGAGTGCGAGAAGGCGTAACCGAGTCCGGTGGCGCGGGAGTTGTCCATCCCGTACGAGCGGGCGAAGGAGAACGGCGACACCTCGCCGACCTCCACCTCCTGGAAGACGGTCCGGCCGCCGACCCTCTTCTCGATCTCCGCGCAGAGGTCGGCGGTGGTGAGCGGGCCGTGGGAGTGGGCGTTCACCGGGCCGGTGAAGCCGGCCTCGACCGCCCAGGCGAGGAAGGCGGCGATCTCCTCCACGTACACATAGGTCGCCGGACGGTTCACCGCCGGGACGGCGATCGGCTCCCCGGCCCGGATGCGCCGCACGTAGTGGTCGAGCCGGCCGGTGAACTCGTCGGCGCCACCGAGCACATGGGCCACCCGCACCGAGGTCCAGGCGAAGGGCGCACCCGCCGCGAAGACCGCCTCGGCCTGGCGCTTGCCCTCCCCGTAGTGCGCCTCGCGGAACTCTGGGTCCTCCCAGGCGAGGGCGGTGTCGACGGTGACCGCGTCCAGGTCGAGGACGTCCTCGGCGAGCGGTGCGGCCGAGTCCTCGTACCCGTACACCTCCACGGTCGACGTCATCACATAGCGTCCGGTGCGCGGGCCGAAGACGCGCAGGGCGATCTCGGCCTGGCGCGGCGTGTAGCAGACCTGGTCCACGACGACGTCGAAGGAGCGGCCCGCCAGAACGGATTCCAGGGCGGCCTCGTCGTCGCGGTCGGCGACGAGATGCCCGATTCCCTCCGGGGCGCCGGAAGAACCCCGGTTGAGGAGGGTGACCCGGTGGCCGGATTCCCGCAGCAGGGCGATCAGTCGCTTTCCGAAATAGCGGTTACCGCCGATGACCAGAACGTCCATCAATCCCAACTCCCTTGTCTCGCCGCCCAAGTGTTACGTTGATCCGTCGCCGCCTGAAGGGGGAGAAATGGGAGTCCTGGCCGCCGCACCGAAAGAACCACGGCCTGCGCGCCCCGCCGCCGTCGAAACGTCGGCCGCCGCTTTCGACCCGGTCGACCGGCAGATCCTGGACCTCCTGCAGAGCGACGGCCGCATCAAGCTCAGCGAGCTGGGCCGCCGCGTCCGGCTCAGCCCCGCGGCGGTCACGGAGCGGGTCCGCCGCCTGGAGGCGAGCGGCGCCGTCACCGGCTACGGCGCCCACGTCTCCCCGGCCCGGCTCGGCTACGGCATCCAGGCCTTCATCCGGGTGAACCCGCACGGCGGCTACACCCTGAAGCACCCGCGGACCCTGGAACTGACCGCGCGCCCCGAGATCCTGGAGGTCCACCACGTGGTGGGCGAGGACTGCTGGATCCTCAAGGTCGCCGTCACCGACACCGTCCACCTGGAAGAGGTCCTGGAACAGACCTCGGCGCTCGGCAGGACCACGACCTCGATCGTCCTGTCGTCCCCGGTGGTGCGCAAACCCCTGCTGCCGGCCGACCGCGCCTGACCCCGCGCACCTGACCCCGCACCCCCGACGCCTTGCCTTGACGTCGGCGTCAACGCTTACGGTCGGGGACATGCGCATCGGAGAGCTGGCCGAGCGGGTCGGGACCACCACGCGGACCCTGCGGTACTACGAGTCCCGTGGTCTCCTGACCGCCCGGCGCACGGAGCGGGGGCACCGCACGTACGACGAGGACGACCTGCGGCTCCTCCAGCAGATCAGGACCCTCCAGGACTTCGGGTTCGACCTCGAGGAGACGCGGCCGTTCGTCGACTGCCTGCGCGCCGGGCACCCGGCGGGGGACTCCTGTCCCGCGTCGATCGCCGTCTACCGGCGGAAGATCGCCGAGCTCGACGGACTGATCGGCCGGCTCCAGGCGGTACGCGCCCAGGTGGGCGCCGAGCTGCTGCGGGCCGAGGCGGAGCTGCCGCACGGCCCCGAGCCCCGGTGCGAACTCGGTACGGAGTGGGACACGGAGCGGGAGGGATGACGGAGATGACGACACAGACGCAGGCGCTGGCCGAGGTCACGGACGCGGACTTCGGGACGGAGGTGCTCGGCGCGGGGCTGCCCGTCCTGGTGCAGTTCACGGCGGAGTGGTGCGGGCCGTGCCGGCAGCTGAAGCCGGTGCTGCGCGCGCTCGCCGCGGAGCAGGCGGAACGGCTCCGGATCGTCGAGATCGACGTGGACCGGAACCCGGAGACCACCCTGCGGTACGGGGTGCTCGCGACCCCGACGCTCATGGTGTTCCGTGCGGGCGAGCCGGTGAAGTCGCTCGTGGGCGCCCGGCCGAAGCGCCGCCTCCTGGAGGAGCTGGAGGACGTGCTCGCCGGGTGATCCCGGCGCCCGGCCGTGCGGCGGGGAACCGGCGGCACGGGCGGAGCGTCGAAGGGCCGTGACTCGGAGAACCGGACACGTCGTCCTCGCCTTCGCACTGGCCGCCGGGGTGCTCACGGGCTGTGCCACGACCGGCCGGGGCACGGAGGCCGTCCGCGCGACCCCGCCCGTCCGCGCGACATCGGCCGCGCCGGCCGACCCGGCCGACCCGGCGGCACCGTCCGACCGGGCGACACCCGCGGTCCGGACGATCCCCTTCGATCTGTACACCCATTGCGGAATCGACGAGGCCCGCATCGGCTCGACGTACTTCGAGGCGGAGACCCCGCTCTCCGACGGCTCGGGGAACCCGCCCGACGGATGGGGCAACCCCTACCAGCGCGGCACGATGACCCTGAAGTCCGCGACGGAGGCCGTCTTCACCGACGACGCGGGGCACGAGGTGCGGTTCCGCGCCAGACCCGGCGCGACCGCCGTCAAGCACCTGTGCGCCTAGGGCCTGTCCGGCAGGGCATACGGAAATACCCCGACTACAATTGACAGTCGGGGTATTTCATCGCGTATATTGGTGGATTCCGTGTCCGGAATCAGCACGGACACAAAGAAGTTCAATAAACGCACTGTATCGCGCCGGGAGTCGAATTGTCAACCGAGGAATTTCGGAACGAGCAGCAATTCATCACCGATCTCTACTCGCGACTCGACGACCTGAGGGCCGAGGCCGAGGCCGCCGTGGGGCGGGCCCTGCGCACCCCGGGGGTCGGCGGCAACCAGGGCCGGCTCGAACGGGACGTCATGGTCGCCGAGCAGTCGGGGCTGCTCGCCGCGTTCAACGCGGGGGAGAGCGGGCTCTGTTTCGGCCGTCTCGTCTTCAAGGACGGGCGCGACCACCACATCGGTCGGCTCGGTATCCGCGAGGACGACCCGAACCGCACCCCGCTCGTCGTCGACTGGCGCGCCGAGATCGCCCGCCCCTTCTATCTCGCCACCGGGTACGAGCCGATGGGGCTCTCCCGCCGCCGGCACATCAGCACCCTCGGCCGCACGGTCACCGCGCTCCACGACGAGGTGCTCGACCTCGCCGACGCCACCCGCACCGGGCACGAGAGCCGCGACGCCGACGAGGTGCTGCTCGCCGCGCTCGACGCCGCCCGCACCGGGCGGATGCACGACATCGTGCAGACCATCCAGGCCGAGCAGGACGCCATCATCCGTTCCCCGCACCGAGGGGTCCTCGTCGTCGAGGGCGGCCCCGGCACCGGCAAGACGGCGGTCGCCCTGCACCGGGCCGCGTACCTCCTCTACGCGCACCGCGAGCAACTCGCCAAGCGCGCCGTGCTCATCGTCGGCCCCAACCCCGCCTTCCTCGGTTACATCGGCAACGTCCTGCCCTCCCTCGGCGAGACCGGCGTCCTCCTCGCCACCCCCGCCGAGCTGTTCCCCGGCGTCCGCGCCACCGGCACCGACACCCCTCGCGCCGCCGCCGTCAAGGGCTCCGCCGCCATGGCGGAGGCGCTCGCCGCGGCCGTACGGGACCGTCAGCAGGTCCCCGAGCGCGGCGAACCGCTGATCGTCCCGCACGATGACGGCGACCTGGTCATCGACTGGGACATGGCCCTGGAGGCCCGGCACAAGGCCCGCGAGACGGCCCTCCCGCACAACCTGGCCCGCCCCTACTTCGTCTTCCGCATCCTGGACGCGCTCGCCGAACAGCTCGCCGACCGCATCGGCGCCGACCCCTACGGCGGCCCCAACTTCCTCGGCCCCGACGACATCGCGCTGCTCGCCAAGGGCGTCGCCGCCAACCCCGACGTCCACGCGGCGATCGACACCCTCTGGCCGGATCTCACCCCGCGGGACTTCCTCGCCGACTACCTGACCGAGCCCACTCACCTCCCCGAAGCGGACGCCGCCGCGATCCGGCGCGGGCACGGGCCCTGGACCCCCGCCGACGTTCCGCTGCTCGACGAGGCCGCCGAACTCCTCGGCGAGGACGACTCGGCCGCCCGCGCCGCCGAGGAGGCCGAACGGCAGAAGCAGATCCAGTACGCGCAGGGCGTCCTCGACGTCTCCTACGCCTCGCGCACCTACGAGTTCGAGGACAAGGAGGAGCAGGACAAGGACGCCTCCGAGGTCCTCTCGGCCCACGACATCATCGACGCCGAACGCTTCGCAGAGCGGCACGAGGAGGCCGACCACAGGACCGCCGCCGAACGGGCCGCCGCCGACCGCACCTGGGCCTTCGGGCACATCATCGTCGACGAGGCCCAGGAACTCTCCGCGATGGCCTGGCGGCTGCTCATGCGCCGCAGCCCGAACCGCTCGATGACCCTGGTCGGCGACCCGGCCCAGACCGGCGACCCGGCGGGCGTCGGCGCCTGGGAGCGGATCCTCGCCCCGTACGTGGACGACCGCTGGGAGCTCGTGCGGCTCGGGGTCAACTACCGCACGCCGGCCGAGATCATGGCCGTCGCGGCCGAGGTGCGGCGGGCCGAGGACCCGGGGTTCGAGCCGCCGAGCTCGGTGCGCTCCACCGGGGTGGAGCCCTGGGACCGTACGGTCGACGACCCGGTCAAGGAGGCCGCGGACGCGGTCGCCGCCGTGGCGCGCGACGAGGGCAGGACCGCCGTGATCGCCCCGCCGGAGCTGCTCCCCGGCCTGGTCGCGGCCCTGCCGGACGCCGCGCACGGCCAGGAGCCCGACCTCACCCGGCCGGTGGTCCTGCTCGACCCCCGGCAGGCGAAGGGCCTGGAGTTCGACACGGTCCTGGTCGTCGACCCGGAGGGCATCGTGGCCGGGGCCGCGCACGGGACCAACGACCTGTACGTGGCGCTGACCCGGGCGACCCAGCGGCTCGGGATCATCCGCGCGGCGGACCGAACCTAGAAACCCGGATGCCTCCGCCCGAGGGCGGAGGCATCCGGTGGCGGGGCGTCCGGGCGGCGCGGACCCCCCGCTAGGCCGGCCGCAGCCAGACCGTCGCGAGCGGCGGCAGCGTCATCCGGACGCTCGCCGCACGCCCGTGGTGCGGCACCGACTCCGTCTTCAGCGGGTCACGTGCCACCACGTCCCCGCCGCCGTACCGGCCGGCGTCCGTGTTCAGGACCTCCGCCCAGGCGACCACGTCGTCCGGCACGCCGAGCCGGTAGTCGTGCCGGACGACCGGGGAGAAGTTGCAGACGGCGAGCAGCGGCGAGCCGGACGCGTCGAAGCGCAGGAAGGCGAAGACGTTGTCCTCGGCCGCGTCCCCGACGACCCACTGGAAGCCCTCGGGGGAGGTGTCCCGCTCCCAGAGCGAGGGCGTCGCCGCGTAGACCGTGTTCAGGTCGCGTACGAGATCCCGCACGCCCCGGTGGTCGGCCTCCGCCCCGTACGCCGGGTCGAGCAGCCACCAGTCGGGCCCGTGGTCCGCCGACCACTCCCCGCCCTGGGCGAACTCCTGGCCCATGTAGAGGAGTTGCTTTCCGGGGTGGGCCCACATGAAGCCCAGGTAGGCGCGGTGGTTGGCCCGCTGCTGCCACCAGTCGCCCGGCATCTTCGACACCAGGGACCGCTTGCCGTGCACGACCTCGTCGTGGGAGATCGGCAGGATGTAGTTCTCGCTGTACGCGTACACCATCGAGAAGGTCATCTCGTGGTGGTGGTACTTGCGGTGCACCGGCTCCTTCTGCACGTACTCCAGGGAGTCGTGCATCCAGCCCATGTTCCACTTCATGCCGAAGCCGAGACCGCCGAAGCCGCCGGGCCCCACCTGGTCCGTCGCCCGCGTCACCCCGTCCCAGGCCGTGGACTCCTCCGCGAAGGTCACGATCCCCGGGCAGCGCCGGTACACGGTCGCGTTCATCTCCTGCAGGAACGCCACCGCGTCCAGGTTCTCCCGGCCGCCGTGCTCGTTCGGCAGCCAGTCGCCGTGCTCCCGCGAGTAGTCCAAGTAGAGCATCGAGGCCACCGCGTCGACCCGCAGACCGTCGATGTGGAACTCCTGGCACCAGTACACGGCGTTCGCCACCAGGAAGTTCCGCACCTCCTTGCGCCCGTAGTCGAACTCCAGGGTGCCCCAGTCCGGGTGGTGCGAGCGGCGCGGATCCTCGTGCTCGTACAGCGGCCGCCCGTCGAACTCCGCGAGCGCCCAGTCGTCCTTCGGGAAGTGCGCGGGCACCCAGTCCATCAGGACCCCGATCCCCGCCCGGTGCAGCGAGTCGACCAGGAACCTGAAGTCGTCGGGGGTGCCCATGCGGGCCGTCGGGGCGTAGAAGCCGGTGACCTGGTAGCCCCACGAGCCGCCGAAGGGGTGCTCGGTGACCGGCATCAGCTCCACGTGCGTGAAGCCGAGGTCGCGGACGTACGCGGGCAGCTGCTCGGCGAGCTGGCGGTACGTCAGCCCCGGTCGCCAGGAAGGCAGGTGGACCTCGTAGACCGAGAGGGGCGCCTCGTGGTGCGGACGCGCCCCGCGCCGCGCCATCCACTCCTGGTCGTCCCAGGTGTAGTGCGAGGCCGTGACGATCGACGCGGTGTTCGGCGGGCACTCGGTACGGCGGGCCATCGGGTCCGCGCGCAGGGTGTGCGTACCGTCGGGGCGCGTGATGTCGTACTTGTAGACCGCGCCCTCGCCGATCCCCGGCACGAAGAGCTCCCACACGCCCGTCGAACCCAGCGAGCGCATCGGAAGCCCCGTGCCGTCCCAGTGCGTGAAGTCACCGGTGACCCGGACCCCGCGCGCGTTCGGCGCCCAGACAGCGAAGCGGGTCCCGGCCACACCGCCGTGGGTCATGGGGTGGGAGCCGAGCGCCGTCCACAGCTCCTCGTGCCGGCCCTCGCCGATGAGGTGCAGATCCAGCTCGCCGAGGGACGGCAGGAAGCGGTACGGGTCGTGGACGGCGAGCTCGTCGCCGTCGTAGCGGACCCGCAGCTCGTACGCCGGCACCTTGCGCAGCCGCGGCAGGAGCCCCGAGAAGAGGCCGTCGCCTTCGTCGTGCAGCGGGATCCGCCCGCTCTTGGTGACGACGGTGACCTCCTTCGCCCACGGGCGCAGCACCCGGACCACCACCCCGCCGCGTACCGGGTGCGCGCCGAGCACGCCGTGCGGGTCGTGGTGCTCCCCGGCGAGCAGCCGGCCCCGGTCACCCGGATCGAGCGGTGGCGCCTTCCGGGGCGCGGGGGACTTGGCGGGGGTGGTGCTGCGGGCCGTCTTGCCTGCGGGGCGGGCGGTCACCGGGGTGCCTCCTAAGGGGTACGGGGTACGGATGCGCAACGGTGGGGCGCGGGAGAGGGACACTCGGCCGAACGGGGCGCGTGGCGGTTGCCGCAGGCGGGACGGCCGGGGCGGAGCGGGGGACTGCTCCGAACGGGGGGTGGGAGGGAGCGGGGCGTCGGCTCACCGGGCGGTGGCCAGACGTTCGATCGCGGACATCGGGACCGGGAGCCAGTCCGGGCGGTGCCGGGCCTCGTACACGACCTCGTAGACCGCCTTGTCGGTCTCGTAGGCCCGCAGGAGCGCCGGGTCCGCGCGGGGATCGGCCCCGGCCGCCTCGGCGTAGCCCGTGCAGAACGCCGCCCGGCACCGCGTCGCCCAGTCCGCGTTCCACGGGCGGTGGGTGCGGGCCGCGTAGTCGAAGGAGCGGAGCATCCCTGCCACGTCGCGGACGGTGGGCTGCGGGCTGCGCCGCTCGTCGAGCGTCTTCGCCGGCTCGCCCTCGAAGTCGATGACGGCCCAGCCGCCGTCGGACCCCCGCAGGGTCTGCCCCAGGTGAAGGTCGCCGTGGATGCGCTGGACCGCGCTGCCGCCCGCCGCTCCGCTCGCCGCCGCGAAGACGGCCCGCAGGCCGGGCACGTGCGGAAGGAGCGCGGGCACGGCCTGCGCGGCCGCGTGCAGCCGCCGGTCCATCGCCGCCGCCAGCTGCTCGGTCTCGGCCAGGGCGAGGCGCCGGGTGGGCAGCGCCTCGGCGAGGGCGAGGTGGACCTCTGCCGTCGCGCGGCCGAGGTCGCGCGCCTCCGCGGTGAACTCGCGTCCGTCGGCGAGCGCGTCGAGCGCGAGCCGCCAGCCGTCGCGGGAGTCCCGCAGATAAGGCTGGAGGACGCCGAGAGTGGCGGCCCCGGACTCGAACCAGGCGACCGGGGCCGGGACCCGCGCGCAGCCGGCCCCGGCGAGGGCGAGCGGCAGCTCCAGGTCCGGATTTGCCCCCGGACTGACCCGGCGGAAGATTTTCAGAATGAACGAATCCCCGTACACCAAAGAGGAGTTGGACTGCTCCGCGTCCAGAACCCGGGGGGCCAGGGCGGGAGGCAGCGCCGTCGTCGCATGGAAGCGCAGGGGGCCGGTCCGGCCCGGGGTGCGCAGCCGCTCGTAGAGGAGGCCGGCGAGCCGCGGGTCGCGCAGCCCCTCGTACACGGCCCGTCCGGCGAGCGGCCCCTGCCGGATCCGCCCGATCAGGGCGGGGGCGAGGCGGGGCGGCAGCTGGGTCCGTACGCCCAGGAGCAGTTGATAACAGTCGGCGGGCGTGCCGGTCTGGCGGCTCGGCTGTTCGACCCGCACGAGCAGATGGAGGAGGCCGGGGCCCGGACCGTCGAGGGGCAGCAGCTCGGTGGCCGCTTCCAGTGTGAATCCGGTGACCCGGCGGCCCTTGCCCGCGAACCAGCGCTGCCGGGGCAGCCATTCGTGGAGCAGGGGGGTGAGTGACGGAAGGAGGGCGTCCGGGGCCCGGGTGGTGGATGCGGTCTCCGGCATGGCATCGCGTCCTTTCCCCGGGGCGCGCAGTTGGCTTTCGTATGCGTTCAAATGCGCAGAGTGTCCCGGATGACGGCTTGGACTGTCCGGATGTGCGGGACGTGTCGGAAGGGGAAGATCCGTACGGGCCCGACAAGAAGGCCCGTATGGACCTGAATCGTGACGATGAACGTGTGTGGGTCACAGTGCCCAGAGTGGGACGGGGGAAAACCGTCCCACCCCGGACGTATTCGAACTGACCTGCGGTCAGCCCTTCTTGAGACGGAACCAGTAGAAGCCGTGTCCCGCAAGGGTCAGGAGGTACGGCAACTGGCCGATGGCCGGGAACTGCACGCCGCCGATCAGCTCGACCGGGCGCGTGCCGTCGAAGCGGCGCAGATCGAGTTCGGTCGGCTGCGCGAACCGCGAGAAGTTGTTCACGCAGAGGACCAGATCGTCGCCGTCCTCGCGGAGGAACGCGAGCACCGCCGGGTTGGACGCCGGGAGTTCGGTGTACGTGCCCGTCCCGAAGGCCCGGTTCTGCTTACGGATCTCGATCATCCGCTTCGTCCAGTGCAGCAGCGAGGACGGCGAGGCCATCCCCGCCTCCACGTTGGTCACCTGGTAGCCGTGGACCGGGTCCATGATGGTCGGCAGGTAGAGCCGCCCGGGGTCGCAGGAGGAGAAGCCCGCGTTGCGGTCGGGCGTCCACTGCATGGGAGTCCTGACCCCGTCCCGGTCGCCCAGCCAGATGTTGTCGCCCATGCCGATCTCGTCGCCGTAGTACAGCACCGGCGAACCGGGCAGCGAGAAGAGCAGCGCGGTGAACAGCTCCATCTGGTTGCGGTCGTTGTCGAGGAGCGGGGCAAGGCGCCGCCGGATGCCGATGTTGGCCCGCATCCGCGGGTCCTTGGCGTACTCGGCGTACATGTAGTCGCGTTCCTCGTCCGTGACCATCTCGAGGGTGAGCTCGTCGTGGTTGCGGAGGAAGATGCCCCACTGGCAGCCGGAGGGGATCTCCGGGGTCTTCGCCAGGATTTCCGAGACCGGGTAGCGCGACTCGCGCCGCACCGCCATGAAGATGCGCGGCATGACCGGGAAGTGGAAGGCCATGTGGCACTCGTCGCCGCCCGAGCGGAAGTCGCCGAAGTAGTCGACGACGTCCTCCGGCCACTGGTTCGCCTCGGCGAGCAGCACCGTGTCCGGGTAGTGGTCGTCGATCTCCTTGCGGACCCGCTTCAGGAAGGCGTGGGTGGCGGGCAGGTTCTCGCAGTTGGTGCCCTCCTGCTGGTACAGGTACGGCACCGCGTCCAGCCGGAAGCCGTCGATCCCCAGGTCCAGCCAGAACTTCAGTGCGGAGAGGATCTCCTCCTGCACCGCCGGGTTCTCGTAGTTGAGGTCGGGCTGGTGCGAGAAGAAGCGGTGCCAGTAGTACTGCTTGCGTACCGGGTCGAAGGTCCAGTTGGACGACTCGGTGTCGACGAAGATGATCCGGGCGTCCGCGTACTGCTTGTCGTCGTCGGCCCAGACGTAGTAGTCGCCGTACGGTCCGTCCGGGTCGCGCCGCGACTCCTGGAACCAGGGGTGCTGGTCGCTCGTGTGGTTCATGACGAAGTCGATGACCACGCGCATCCCGCGCTGGTGCGCCGAGTCGACGAACTCGACGAAGTCGGCGAGGTCGCCGAACTCGGGCAGCACGGACGTGTAGTCGGCGACGTCGTAACCGCCGTCCCGTAGGGGGGACTTGAAGAACGGCGGCAGCCAGAGGCAGTCCACGCCCAGCCACTGGAGGTAGTCCAGCTTGGCCGTGATGCCCCTCAGGTCCCCGACGCCGTCCCCGTTGCTGTCCTGGAAGGACCGGACGAGGACCTCGTAGAAGACGGCCCGCTTGAACCAGTCGGGATCACGGTCCTTGGCGGGGGTGTCCTCGAAGGTGTCGGGGACGGGCTCGTTGACAGTCATGATGTGGGTGACCCTCCGGTCTGCGGGGACGGTCGCAGGGCGAGGACGTGCGCGGGTGTGACACCCGGCTCTAGGCGCACGTAGCTGGCCCTGCCCCAGTGATAGGTATCGCCGGTGAGCTCGTCGCGCACCGGCACGGTCTCGTGCCAGTCCAGGCCGAGTTCCGGCATGTTCAACGAGACCGTCGCCTCCTGGGTGTGGTGCGGGTCGAGGTTGACGACCACCAGAACGGTGTTCGAACCGGAGCGCTTGCTGTACGCGATCACCTGAGCGTTGTCGGTGTCGTGGAAGGTCAGGTTCCGCAGCCGGCGCAGCGCCGGGTGACGGCGCCTGATCCGGTTCAGGGCGGTGATCAGCGGAGTGATCGTCTCCCCGGCACGCTCCGCCGACTCCCAGTCCCGCGGCCGGAGTTGGTACTTCTCCGAGTCGAGGTACTCCTCGCTGCCGTCCCGCAGCGCGGTGCCCTCGCACAGCTCGTACCCGGCGTACATGCCCCAGGACGGCGAGAGCGTCGCCGCGAGCACCGCCCGCACCTCGAACGCGGGCCGCCCGCCCTTCTGCAGGTAGGCGTGCAGGATGTCCGGGGTGTTCACGAAGAAGTTCGGCCGCATCTGCGCCGCCGTCTCCCCGGACAGCTCCGTCAGGTACTCCGTCAGCTCCTCCTTGGTGTTCCGCCAGGTGAAGTACGTGTACGACTGCTGGAAGCCGATCGCGCCGAGCGTCCGCATCATCGCCGGCCGCGTGAAGGCCTCCGCCAGGAAGATCACGTCCGGGTCGGCCCCGTTGATCTCGCCGATCACCCGCTCCCAGAACACCACCGGCTTGGTGTGCGGGTTGTCGACGCGGAAGATCCGGATCCCGTGGTCCATCCAGAAGCGGAGCACCCGCACCGTCTCGGCGACGATCCCGTTCATGTCCTTGTCGAACGCGATCGGGTAGATGTCCTGGTACTTCTTCGGCGGGTTCTCCGCGTACGCGATCGAACCGTCCGGCCGGTGGTGGAACCACTCCGGGTGCTTCTCCACCCACGGATGGTCCGGGGAGCACTGCAGCGCGAAGTCGAGCGCGATCTCCAGACGCAGCTCCCTTGCCCGCGCCACGAAGGCGTCGAAGTCCTCGAAGGTGCCGAGATCCGGGTGGAGCGCGTCGTGCCCGCCCTCGGGCGAACCGATCGCCCACGGCACGCCCACGTCGTTCGGCGACGCCGAGAGGGAGTTGTTCGGGCCCTTGCGGTGTGTCTCGCCGATCGGGTGCACCGGCGGCAGGTACACCACGTCGAAGCCCATCGCGGCGACCGCCGGAAGCCGCTCGGCCGCGGTGCGGAAGTTCCCCGGAACCGTACGGCCCTTGACCTTCCGCACGCCCTCCGAACGCGGGAAGAACTCGTACCAGGAGCCGAACAGGGCGCGCTCCCGCTCCACCCGCAGCGGCAACGCGGGCGAGGAGGAGAGCAGTTCACGCAGCGGGTAGCGGTCGAGGGACTCGACCACGCGCGGGGCGAGCGCCGCCGCGAGCCGGACGGCGGCCGGCCGGGACACGTCCCGCAGCGCGTCCGCCGCCGCGAGCACCGCCTCCCGGCCGCCGCCCTTCTTCGGGACGCCCTTGGCGGCCCGCTCGTGCAGCTCGGCGCCCTCGGCGAGGACGAGTTCGGAGTCGATGCCGGCCGGGATCTTGATCTTCGCGGTGTGGCGCCAGGTCGCCACCGGGTCGCTCCACGCCTCGACGGTGTACGTCCAGAGGCCCTCGGCGTTCGGGGTGACCTCGGCACCCCACCGGTCGGTGCCCGGGGCCAGTTCCCGCATCGGGGTCCAGGGTCCGGGCCGGCCCGAAGGGCCGCGCAGTACGACATTGGCGGCGACGGCGTCGTGGCCTTCGCGGAAGACGGTCGCCGTCACCTCGAAGGACTCTCCGGCCACCGCCTTCGCGGGGCGCCGACCGCAGTCGACCAGTGGGCGGACGTCCAGTACGGGAATGCGTCCCATGAGCGGATTCACGGCATCACCTGAAGGGTTACGGGGGTGCGGGTGGTGGTTCGCTCTTTCTAGCTCCGTCGACGGCCGGCGGGTTGCGGGCATGGCCGCTCCTGTCCGCGTTCACTCGAATGGCGGGTGCACAGGGATGAACAGAAGTCACGGGGAGACGGGTTTCGGGGGTGTACCGGAGGAGCCTTCCCCCGGTTCACGGGTGGGCAATCCCGGCGCTTTGTTAACTACTAGGGCGTAGCCCCCCAGGCAAGGCCGGGAGCCGGACAAAGAAACGCCCCGCCCCCCTCTTTTTGGGGCTCGGTTCGCCTCCGGGGCGCTGGAGCCGGGCTCACAGGGGCGCCCCTTCGGCTCACTCGCCGGGCGCGAACAGACCCCGCCCGTGTGGGGCGGGGTCTGTTTCCGGCGGTCGGGGCGTGCGGGGGGCGGTGGTCAGCGGTGGGGTGACGGGTCCTGCGACGGGTCCGGTTCTTCCGCGTCCGTCGACCAGATCTGCCAGGGCTGACGGGCCACCCACTCCTCCACCGGGGCCGGTTCGAGGGCGAGGACCTCCGCCGACACCCCGTCGTCGTCCGCCATCAGAAGCGGATCTGCGCCGCTCGCCATGTAGTGGTAGATCCCGGCCACCCCCGCCGCCGTCTCCGGACCGAGCAACCGGGCCAGACCCCGTTCGAAAGCGGCCGGATCCAGCTCCTCGTACCGCACCGCGCGACCGAGACCCCGGCCGAAGGCCGCCGCCAGCTCACCGCCCGTCAGCGCACGCGCGCCGCCGATGTCGAAGGTCCGCCCCTCCATGCCCTCCAGCGTCAGCGCCGCGAGCGCCGCCTGCGCGAGGTCCCGGTGCGAGAGCCACGCCGTCCGCGTGGACTCCGGCAGCGGATAGGCGAGCACGCCCTCGTCGACCAAAGCCGGACCGTTCCACGGCGAGAACAGGTTGTCCAGGTACACCGGCGGCCGGATCACCACCAGCGGCACCCCGCTGTCCCGCAGCACCCGCTCCGCGAGCCGTCGCGTCTCGAACGCGGCGACCTCCGTCGGGCCGAGCGGCACCCGGGTGTTGGCGTTGAGGACCAGCCGTTCCGTCCCCGCCTCCAGGGCCGCCGCCGCGACGTTCCTCGCGTACGCCTCCACCCGCTCGCTCCCGTACACCAGCGGCATCGTGACGAACGCGTGCGTCGTGCCCTCGAAGAGCCGCCGCACGTCGTCCCGCCGCCCCAGATCGCCCGCCAGGAAGAAGGCCCCTGGCAGCGGCGGACGGTCGGCCGCGGGGCGCCGCGTCAGGGTCCGCACCCGGTGGCGCCGCCCGGCGAGCAGCCGGGCCACCGCACCGCCCTGGAACCCGGTCGCTCCCACCACCGCCACCCGCATCGGAATCTCACTGGACATGTGTGTCTGAGGCCCTTCGATAGGCTGTCGCCGCTGCCGTGTCGGCGTTCCTCCAGGCTCGCCGGGGCGGCTTCGGCCGTTCAATTAACAAACCGGGGCGGAAGTTGAAGGATCGTCCATGGACACCGTGGGAACCGACCGTCACGACGAAGAACACGACGAAGAGCACGACGACCTGCTGAGCGAACTGCTCAAACCCCTCCGCCTCACCGGCGTCTTCGACAGCCGCTGGCACGTCCGCGCCCCCTGGGCCATCGAGGGCGACGCCGAACGCAGCTGCGCCGTCCTCCACTACGTCGTCGAGGGCGACTGCTGGATCACCGCGGACGGCGAGACCCCCGTCGCCCTGCACGCGGGAGACCTCGTCGTCTTCCCCACCGGCACCGCGCACCGCCTCTCCGACCGGCCCGAACGCCAGGGCGTCCCGCTCAAGGCCGTGCTGCCCGAGCGGCAGCCCGGCACCTCGGGCGAGATCGTCATCGGCGGCAGCGGACCCGAGAGCCGGCTGCTCTGCGCCGGGCTCCACTACGACGCCAGCGCCGCCACCGGTCTCTACGGCTGCCTGCCCTGGGCCCTCGTCCTCGACGGCGCCCAGGTCGACCGCGAGCCGCTGCTCCGCGACACCCTGCGGCTGCTCGCCGACCCCGACCGGCCCGTCCGGCCCGGCGACCGGCTCATCACCCTGCGCGCCTTCGAGATGGCGCTCGTCCTCGCCCTCCGCCCGGTGCTGCGCGAACTCGCGGGAAGCGCGGCCTCCCTGCCCCTGCTCAGGCACCCGGGGATCAGCCGGGCGGTCGTCATGATGGCGACCCGGTTCGCCGAGCCCTGGACGATCGACTCCCTCGCCCGGGAGGTCGGCATGTCCCGCTCCGCGTTCACCGCCGCCTTCCGCGAACTGGTCGGGGAGTCACCGGCCCGGTACCTCGCCGCCCGCCGGATGCAGGAGGCCTGCCGGCTGCTCACCGAGACCTCGCTCCCGCAGTCCGCCGTGCCCGCCCGCGTCGGATACCAGAGCGCCGTCGGCTTCCACCTCGCCTTCCGCAAGTGGTTCGGAGTGACCCCCGGGGAGCACCGCGCGGGAGCCGTCCGGGCGGCCTGATGCGCCGGACACCCCCTCCCGCCGGGCCGACCTGACATCTTCGGGGCCGCCTGGACGGTTCTTAAGGACCCCTGGACGGTCGTTCATTGTCCGGGCGGGGTCCGCCGGACAGTCTCGGGACCGGCAGAGCCGTGACACCCGAGGAGAGGCGATACACCGGTGACGAGGTGCGGGCAGGAGTATCTGGAGGGGCTGCGCGACGGGCGCGAGGTCTGGCTCGACGGGGAACGGGTCAAGGACGTCACCGCCCACCCCGCCTTCCGGTCCGCCGCGGCCTCCTTCGCCGGCCTCCACGACCTCGCCGACGACCCCGCGCACCGCCCCGTCCTCGTCCAGGGCGGAGTGCGCCGCGCCTACGCCGTGCCCCGCTCGTACGAGGACCTCGTCGCCCGCCGCCAGGCCTTCCGCACGACCGCCGAGGCGAGCTACGGCTACCTGGGCCGTACCCCCGACTACATGGCGGCCGGCGCGGCCGGGTTCGCCGCCGCGCCCGACGTCTTCACCGGCGGGACCTTCGACGGCGCCGAACACGCCCTCGCCTTCCACCGCCGGCTCGCCGAGGGCGACCTGCACGCCGCCTTCACCCTCGGCAACCCCGGCGGGGGCGAGGACGACCGGACCCTGCGGGTCGTCGCCGAACGGGACGGCGGGATCGTCGTCCGGGGCGCCAAGACCGTCGGCACCGGCGCCGTCTTCGCCGACGAGATCCTCGTCGGCACCATCGAACCCCTCGCCCCCGACGACACCGCGCACGCGCTGACCTTCTCCGTACGCCCCGACGCCCCCGGCCTGAGACTGATCTCCCGCACCTCCTACGAGGAACGCTCCCGGTCCGTCTTCGACCACCCGCTCTCCTCCCGGTACGACGAGAACGACGCCATGCTGGTCTGCGAGGACGTCTTCGTGCCCTGGGAACGGGTCCTCACCTACCGCGACCCGGCCACCACCGGCGCGATCTGGTGGCAGACCCCCGCCTACCTCAACTTCGTCCACCAGGCCGCCACCCGCTTCTGGACGAAGCTGGAGTTCCTCACCGGCCTGGCGATCCTCATCACCCGCTCCCACGGGACCGAGCAGCTGCCGCCCGTCGTCCAGGCCGTCGGCCGCCTCCTCGGCATGGTCGCCCAGGCCAAGGCGTTCGTCCTCGCCGCCGAGGCCTCGTACGAGGAGGTCGACGGCGGCCGCGGCGGCGTCCGGCCCGGGCAGGAGATCTCCCACGCCCAGCGGATCATGGCCGGCGAGCTCTACCCCCGCGCCGTCCAGGACATCAAGCTCCTCGCGGGCGGAGCCCTCGTCCAGCTCCCCGCGAGCGGCCGCGACCTCCTCCACCCCGAACTCGGGCCGCTGGTCCGCCAGTACTTCGGCACCCCCGGCCACCCCGCGGAGGACCGCCTCAAACTCCTCAAACTCGCCTGGGACGCCCTCGGTTCGGAGTTCGCGGGCCGCCACGAGCAGTACGAGCGCTTCTACCACGGCGCCCCGCACGTCTACCTGACCATGCAGGCCAGGGCCGGGGCCGCCGAGAGGTGCGAGAGCCTCGCGCAGGCCTGCCTCGACGGGTACGGCCTGGGGACGACCCGGTGACGACACCGCACGCGGCGCCCCGGCGCGGGGCGCTCCTCCTGCTCGCCGCCACCCAGCTGCTCCTGATCACGGACACCGCGATCGTCAACGTCGCCCTGCCCTCCGTCGGCGAGGACCTCGGCTCCGGCTCCGCGGGCCTCTCCTGGGTCGCCAACGCCTACCTCATCACCTTCGGCGGACTGCTCCTCCTCGGAGGCCGCGCCGCCGACCTCCTCGGCCACCGGCGCGTCTTCCTCGGCGGCCTCGGCGTCCTCGCCGTCGCCTCCGCCGCCGGTGGTCTCGCGCCCGGCGCCGGCGCCCTCGTCGCCGCCCGCGCCGCCCAGGGCGCCGGCGCCGCCCTCGCCGCGTCCGCCGCCTTCGCCCTGCTGCTCCTGCTGTTCCCCGACGGCCCCGCCCGCCACCGGGCCCTCGGCGCGTTCGCCGCCATGGGCGGCCTCGGCGGAGTCCTCGGCACGGTCCTCGGCGGCGTCCTCACCGACCTCCTCGGCTGGCGCTCCACGTTCTGGCTGAACGTGCCGCTCGCCGCCGTGCTCGCCCTTCTCGCCCTCCGGGTCCTCGACGGCCGCCCCGGCCGCCTCCGCCCCGGCGGACTCGACCTCGCGGGGGCGGCCACCGCGACCGCGGGACTCGGTCTCCTCGCCTACGCGCTCGTCGGCGCGGCGGAGACCGGCTGGCTGTCCGCCCGCACCCTCACCGCCGGAGGAGCGGGCGTCGCCCTGCTGCTCGCCTTCGCCGCCGTCGAGACCCGGGCCGCCGCGCCGCTCGTCCCGCCCGCGGTCCTCACCCGCCCCGCGCTCCGGAGCGCCAACGTGCTTGCCGCGCTCGCCCAGACGACGCTGTTCCCGATGTTCTTCCTGGTCAGCCTCCACCTGCAGAGCGTCCTCGGGTACGGGCCCCTCGGCGGCGGCCTCGGCCTGCTGCCGCTGTCGCTCGTCGTCGTCGCGGTCGCCCCGCAGACCGGCCGGATCATCTTCCGGATAGGGCTGCACCGGGCCATGACCCTCGGCTTCGTCCTGCTGTGCGCCGGCACCCTCTGGCTCGCCCTCGCGCTCACCCCGGACGGCACGTATCCGAGCACCGTCCTCGCCCCCAGCCTCCTGATCGGCGCCGCGCTGCCCCTCGTCATGGTCACCACGAACGTGGCGGCCACGGCGGAGGCCGCGGCCGAGGAGACCGGACTCGCCTCCGGACTCGTCAACACCAGCCAGCAGTTCGGCTCCGTCCTCGGCCTCGCCGTCCTCGTCGCCGTCGCCGCCGCCCGTACCGACGCCGTGGACGCGGCCCGCGCCACCGCCGAGACGGCGGGCCACCGCGCCGCCCTCCTCACGGGCGCCGCGGCCGCCGCCCTGGCCGCCCTGCTCTCCGTCCGCCTCCACCTGCCGAAACCGGCCCCGACCCCCGTCCCCTGACCACAGGCGAACGAGCCTCCAAGAGGAAAGGAGCGTCGCCGTGTTCGGCGATCTGCTTCACACGACCGAGGACATACGCGCCGCCGACCCCCTCGGCGCCGACGCCCTGCTCGCCGCCGTGCCGGCGATGAACGCGGCGGCCGACGTGCCCGCGCTGACCGTCGCGCTGCGCGCCCTGCTGCCGGACCTGGACCGGGCCGCCGAATGGAGCGTCGACGGCGCCCTCGCGGCCATGCGGGACCTCGGCATCCTGCTGGGCTCCCTGAAACGGCACGGTGTGCAGCCGCTCACCGCCGTCCCCGAGGCGCTCCCCGTCCTCGAACTCCTCGGCCGCCGGACCGACATGGTGCCCCGGGACACCGTCCACCACTACACGACCTGGAACCCGGTCGGCCCCCGCCGCCGCTCCTACACCGGCCATCCCACGGAGGCCCTCCTCCAGGAATCCGTGCGGATGGTGCTCCCCGGCCTCGTCGCCGCGCTCGACGACTGCGGCCGGATCGCCCGCCTCGAACCGTACGACCCGGGGTTCGCGGCGGCCCTCGACCGGGTGGCCCGCCACGTGCGGGCGATGGTCGACTCGATCGACCTGACCGTGGCCCGGGTCCCGCCCGAGTACTTCGCCCTCACCCTGCGCCCGTACTACGAGGAGATCGAGATCGCGGGCCGCGACTACCTGGGCCCGGCCGCCGCCCAGGTGCCGCTCTGGCTGGTCGACCTGACGCTCTGGCAGTGCGACCGGCCGGACCCCGCCTACGACGCCTTCCTCGCCGAGGCGGTGCCGTACGCGCTGCCGGCCTGGCGCGCGTTCCACACCCGGCACCGGGGCGGGGTGTCCGCCGTGAGCAAGCTGTCCGCCGCGGTGAGCTGGGAGGGCGCGGACCGGCTGCCGCCCTCGCTCACCGCCTCCGCGGAGGCACTGGGCCGGGTGCTGCGCGTCCTGAAGACCTTCCGCGCCCGGCACCTCGGCATCGCCCGCAAGGCGTACAGCGAGGACGTACGCCTGTACGAGGAGGGCAGCGGCGGGGCCCCGGTCGCGCTGCTGCGCTCGGTCCTGGACCTGACCAGGGAGAACGAGACCATGGTGCGCCGCGCGACCGTGCGGCGCCGTCCCGCAGGGGCCCCAGTCGGGCCGTCGGCCGCGTAGCGGCGCCGAAGGAGCAGTCGAGATGTCCCCCCACACCTATGGTCAGAGCCCGCACATCGTGATCGCCGGCGGCGGCATCGCGGGCCTCACCGCCGCCCTCGCCCTGCACGCCGCCGGTTTCGAGCGGGTGACCGTCGTCGAGGCGGCGCCCGCGATCCGCCCGCTCGGCGCCGGGCTCAACCTGATGCCGAACGCGGTCCGCGAACTGGCCGCACTCGGCCTGCTCGACGCCCTGGAGGCGGGCGCCGTGCGCACCCGCGAGCTGCGCTACTACCACCGCTCCGGCGGGCTGATATCCCGGGAGCCGCGCGGCCTCGGCGCGGGCTACCGCTGGCCGCAGCTCTCCGTCCACCGCGGGCACCTCCAGCAGGTCCTGGCAGGCGCCGTACGGGCCAGGCTCGGGGCGGCGGCGCTCGTCACCGGGGTCCGGGTGTGCGGGGTGGAGCCGCTGCCGGACGGCAGGCCCCGGCTGCGGCTCGAACACCGGGAGGGCGCCGTCCGGGGCCGGGCCTCGCTCGTCCCCGACGTCCTCGTGGGCGCCGACGGCATCCGCTCGGCGGTGCGGGCGGCCCTGCACCCGGCGGAGGGCGGACCGCAGTGGAACGGGATGCTGGTGTGGCGGGGAGTCTCCCGGATGCCGGCGCGGGCGGTGGGCTCGTTCATGCTCATCGCGGGCGACGACCGGCAGAAGGCCGTGGTGTACCCGATGAGCCGGCCGGCCGGTCAGAGCCGGGAGGTCCTGGTGAACTGGGCGCTCGCCAGGCCCGCGGAGCCCGACGGCGCCCCGCCGGAGGAACGGCTGCGCGGGGACTGGGACCGCACCGTCCCCGTGGAGACGTTCCTGCCGTTCTACGAGGGCTGGGAGTTCGACGGCGTCAGCGTCCCCGACGTGCTGCGCGCCGCCGACTCCGCGCACGAGTACCCGATGGTCGACCGCGACCCGCTCGACCGCTGGACCCACGGCCGCACCACCCTCGTGGGCGACGCCGCCCACGCCATGTACCCCGTCGGCTCCAACGGGGCCACCCAGTCGATCGTCGACGCGCGCGCCCTCGCCCACGCCCTCGCCCGGCACTCCGACGACCCCGCCGAGGGCCTCGCCGCGTACGAGCGCGAACGCCGGCCGGTCACCACCGCGCTCCAGCGCGCCAACCGGGAACGCGGCCCCGAGGTCGTCATCGACCTCGCGCACGCGCGCGCCCCGCACGGCTTCACCGACATCCACGAGGTCATCCCCGCCGACGAACTCGCCGCCATCGCCGGCCGGTACGCCGCCACGGGCGCCTTCGACCCGACGACCGTCAACCAGGGCTCCCCGTACGAGGTGCCGCTCCCCGCCACCGGCTGACCGCGCCGCCGCGCCCCCCACGCGCCGTGGTCCCGCGGCGGCCCGTGCCCTAACGTCGGAGCGGAACGACGGACGCACAGCGTGGTGCGTCCACTCCGCTCCGTACTCGCCTGCGAAGGTGGACAGCGTGAAGGCAATCCGTCGATTCACCGTGCGTCCCGTCCTCCCCGACACCCTTCGACCCCTCGCCGACCTCGCGCACAACCTGCGCTGGTCCTGGCACGAACCCACCCGCGCGCTCTTCGCCGCGCTCTCCCCGCAGAGCCCGCCGGGCGCCGACCCCGTCCGGATCCTCGGCACCCTCGAAGCCGCCCGGCTCACCGCGCTCGCCGCCGACCAGGACTTCCTGGCCCGGCTGCGCGCCGCCGCCGACGACCTCGACGCCTATCTCCACGCCCCCCGCTGGTACCAGGAGCAGTCCGGCGCGCCCGCGGCCCTGGCCTACTTCTCGCCCGAGTTCGGCGTCACCGCCGCCCTGCCCCAGTACTCCGGCGGCCTCGGCATCCTCGCCGGCGACCACCTCAAGTCCGCGAGCGACCTCGGCGTCCCCCTGATCGGCGTCGGACTGCTCTACCGGCACGGCTACTTCCGCCAGTCCCTCGCCCGGGACGGCTGGCAGCAGGAGCAGTACCCCGTCCTCGACCCCGGCGAACTGCCCGTCACCCTGCTCCGCGAGGCCGACGGCACCCCCGCCCGGATCACCCTCGACCTGCCCGGCGGGCGCCGCCTGCACGCGCACCTGTGGATCGCCCAGGTCGGCCGCGTCCCGCTCCTCATGCTCGACTCCGACGTCGAGGAGAACGCCCCCGGCGAACGCGGCGTCACCGACCGGCTGTACGGCGGCGGCAGCGAGCACCGGCTGCTCCAGGAGATGCTGCTCGGCATCGGCGGAGTCCGCGCCGTCCGCACGTACACCCGGCTCACCGGCACCCCGGACCCCGAGGTCTTCCACACCAACGAGGGCCACGCCGGCTTCCTCGGCCTCGAACGGATCCGAGAACTCCAGGGCGAGGGGCTCGACTTCGACAGCGCCCTGGAGACCGTCAGGGCCGGGACGGTCTTCACCACCCACACCCCCGTCCCCGCAGGCATCGACCGCTTCGACCGGGGCCTGGTCGCCCGCCACCTCGGCGAGGACGGCGCGCTCCCCGGGGTCGACACCGGGCGGATCCTCGCCCTCGGCGACGAGATCCCGCTCGGCGGCGAGCCCGGCGTCTTCAACATGGCCGCCATGGGCCTGCGCCTCGCCCAGCGCGCCAACGGCGTCTCCACCCTCCACGGAGCCGTCAGCCGCGCCATGTTCGCCGGGCTGTGGCCGGGCTTCGACGCCGAGGAGGTGCCGATCACCTCGATCACCAACGGTGTCCACGCCCCCACCTGGGTCGCCCCCGAGGTCGGCCGGCTCGGCCCCGACGCGAGCGACAGCGAGCTGTGGGAGCTGCGCCGCACGCTGCGCGAACGGCTCGTGACCGACGTACGGGAACGCCTTCGCGCCTCCTGGCGGCAGCGCGGGGCCGCCGCCGCGGAACTCGGCTGGACCGACTCCGTCCTCGACCCCGACGTCCTCACCATCGGCTTCGCCCGCCGCGTCCCCTCCTACAAGCGGCTCACCCTGATGCTCCGCGACAAGGACCGGCTGCGGGCGCTCCTTCTCCACCCCGAGCGTCCGGTGCAGCTCGTCGTCGCCGGGAAGGCGCACCCCGCCGACGACGGCGGGAAGCGGCTCGTGCAGGAACTCGTCCGGTTCGCCGACGACCCCAGGGTCAGGCACCGGATCGTCTTCCTGCCCGACTACGGCATGGCGATGGCCCGCGACCTCTACCCCGGCTGCGACGTCTGGCTCAACAACCCGCTGCGCCCCCTGGAGGCCTGCGGCACCAGCGGCATGAAGGCCGCCCTCAACGGCTGCCTCAACCTGTCCGTGCTCGACGGCTGGTGGGACGAGTGGTTCGAGCCCGACTTCGGCTGGGCCATCCCCACCGCCGACGGCGCCGCGGCCTCCGACGAGGACCGACGCGACGACCTGGAGGCCGCCGCCCTCTACGAGCTGATCGAACGCCGGGTCGCCCCCCGCTTCTACGACCGGGGCCCCGAGGGGGTGCCCGCGGGATGGACGGCGATGGTCCGGCGCACCCTCGCCGATCTCGGCCCGAAGGTGCTCGCCGACCGGATGGTCCGCGAGTACGTCGAGAGGCTCTACGTGCCCGCCGCCACCGCCCGCCGGGCCCTCACCCCGGCCCGCGCCCGGGACCTCGCCGCCTGGAAGGCCCGGGTCCGGGAGGCCTGGCCCAAGGTGACCGTCGACCACGTCGAGGTCGGCGACGGCCTCGCCGACGACCTCGCGGACGCGGAGCTTGGCGCCACCCCGGTCGTCCGGGTCCGGGTGGCGCTCGGCGCGCTCGGCCCCGACGACGTCGAGGTGCAGGCCGTCACCGGCCGGGTCGATGCCGACGACACCCTCACCGACACCCGTGCCGTCCCGCTGAAGCCGGCGGGCGGCCCGGATCTGGAGGGCAGGCTGACCTACGCCGGCACCCTGGAACTCGACCGCACCGGCTCCTTCGGCTGCACGGTCCGCGTCCGCCCGACCCACCCGCTGCTCGCCCACCCGTCCGAACTCGGCCTGGTGGCCGTGCCGGGAGAGTCGACGGGGGAGGGGGCGGGGGTACTGCTGAGGTAGCCCCCTGAGGGCGCCCGCGATCCGTCACGGCACCTCGGCCCGGTCCAGGGTGTGCAGCCGCCGTCCGGACGTGCGGACGCCCGGAGGGAACGTTCCCTCCGGGCGTCCGCGGCATCGCTTCCGGGGTTACGGGAAGGTCAGCTTGAAGTTGTTGATGTAGCCGGTGTCGATCGAGGCCTTGTCCTGGACGCGGAGCTTCCAGGCACCGTTGGCGACCTCGGAGGAGGCGTTCACGGTGTAGGTGGCGACGATGTTGTCGGCGCTGCCGCCGGAGCGGTTGCTCAGGCTGTAGGCCGAACCGTCCGGGGCGACGAGGTCGACGACCAGGTCACCGCGGTAGGTGTGGACGATGTCCACGTCGACCTTGAGGGTGGAGGGCGCGTTGCCGGTGATGCCGGTGACGTTGACCGTGGAGGTCACCGCGGCGCCGTTGTCCGGGATGGACACGTCGGCCGCGTTCTCGAAGACCTTGCCGACCGGCGGCTCGGTGCCGCCGGGGCGGGTACCGACGTTGACGCCGGCCCAGGCGTGCTGGACCGCGAGCACCTCGGGGCTTCCGGCGCCGTACAGCTCCGTGGCCACCGCGACGGTGCCGGTGCGGGCGCCGGCGTAGTTGGTGGAGGAGTTGAACTTGGTGGTGAGCGCCTTGAACCAGATCAGCGAGGCCTTGTCACGGCCGATGCCGGTGACGGGCAGGCCGTCGGAGGTCGGCGAGTCGTAGTTCACGCCGTTGACGGTCTTGACGCCGCTGCCCTCGGAGAGCAGGTAGTACCAGTGGTTGGCCGGGCCCGACGAGTAGTGGACGTCGACGCTGCCTATGCCGGAGTACCAGTAGTCCTTGGACGAGCCGTCCTTGCTGGGCTTGTCCATGTAGCGCAGCGGGGTGCCGTTGCCGCGGATGTCGATCTTCTCGCCGACGAGGTAGTCGCCCTTGTCCTGGGCGTTGTTGGCGTAGAACTCGACGGCCGCCGCGAAGATGTCCGAGGTGGCCTCGTTGAGGCCGCCGGACTCGCCGCTGTAGACCAGACCGGCGGTGACGGAGGTCAGGCCGTGCGTCATCTCGTGCGCGGCCACGTCGATCGAGGTGAGCGGCTTGGCGTTGGCAGCGCCGTCGCCGTACGTCATGCAGAAGCAGGAGTCCTGCCAGAAGGCGTTGACGTACGCGTTGCCGTAGTGGACCCGGGAGTACGCGCCGACGCCGTCACCGCGGATGCCGGAGCGGCCGTGCACGTTCTTGTAGTAGTCCCAGGTGAGGGCGGCGCCGTAGTGCGCGTCGGCGCCCGCGGTCTCCAGGTTCGACGGGGTGCCGTCGCCCCAGACGTCGTCGGAGCCGGAGAACAGCGTCCCGGTGCCGGACGTACCCCGGTTGAGGTTGTACGTCTTGTGGTTGCCGCGGGTCGTGTCGGTGAGCGTGTACGAGGGCGCGGTGCCGAGGGTGACCGAGCCGCTGTACTGCGTGTTGCCGGTGCCGTTGTGCACGGCCTGCCACTCGTACAGCTTCGCGCCGGTCTTCGCGTCCGTCACGACGTGCAGCTCGTTCGGGGTGCCGTCGTGCTGGAGGCCGCCGACGACGGTCTCGTACGCGAGGACGGGGGCGCCCGAGGCCATCCAGACGACCTTGCGCGGGGCGCGCTCGGCGTCCGTCTCCTTCGAGCCCTCCGCCGTGGCGAGGCCGACGGCCTGCTTCTCGGCGGCGGCCGGGGCGACCGTGGCCGTGAGGTCGACGTTCTTCAGCTCGGCGCGGGAGGACTTGGTGACCGAGGCGGTCGCGCCGGCCTTGGTCTCGGCGACGATCAGGTCACCGCCGAGGACGGGCAGCCCGGCGTAGGTCCGCTCGTAGCGCGTGTGGGTCGTGCCGTCGCGGTCCTGTACGACGTCGCGGACGACCAGCTTCTCCTGGGCGCCGAGGCCGAGGGACTTGGCCGTGGCGGCCTTGTCGGCGTCGGCCGCCTTGATGAGCGCGGTGCGCTCGGCGGGGGTGAGGTCGGCCGGGAGCTTGCCGGGGTTCGCCGAGGTGCCCTGCTGGGCCTTGGGGGCGATGGTCCAGGAATCGTCGGCCGCGGTGGCGGATCCGGTCTGGACGCTCACGGCGAGCATGGCGGCGGCAGCGATCAGAGCGCCGGTCGCGGTGGCGCGACGGCTGGGCGTGGATCTCACGCAGACTCCTTCTTGCGAGGGGGGTACCGGCGGACTGGGTGGGGTCCGTCCGGGCGGAGCAAGCAGAGCTGTGGAGCACGTTCAGGTGACGCGGAAGCCGTTCGGGTGAAGCGCCGAACGTTGGTGCGAGTTGGGGAGAGAGTGGCAGGGCTGACGGGGACCTGTCAGGAGTGCGGCGGGAAGTTGGCCAAAATTCGTCCGCTGCCCGTACGCCCGTGTTCGTTAACCGGACGTTTCGTCGATCATGGCCGCGATGCCGTCCAGCGTTCGCCGAAGCCCGAATTCGAAGAGCGACTCCAGGTCCAGACCGAAGTCGCCACCGCTGGTCACCGCTTCCAGCTCGGGGTACGAGCCGCTCGCCTGGATCGCGTCGTGCCGTGGCTCATTCTGTTCCATCCACTCGCCGTCGGAGATCCCCGTGTCCTGGCGCGCCTGCTCCTCCAGGTCGTCGGCCATCGCCAGGCCCTGCACGTACGCGAAGACCAGCAGATGCGTGTGCAGCTTCTCCGTGGACGTCAGCGGAGTCCCCCGCAGCGACTTCAGCACCCACTCCAGGTACGCCAGCGCGTTCGGCGTCGCCACCGGCCGCGTGAACGAGGCCATCGCGTGGGCCATCCAGCGGTGCCGGCGGTACATCCCGCGCAGCCAGCGCGCGCCCTGTTCGAGGCCCGTCCGCCACTCCTTCGGCGCGGGCCCCAACGGCACCTCCCCGCACGCCGCGTCCGTCATCAGGCGCACCAGCTCCGCCTTTCCCGGCACATGGCGGTACAACGCCATCGTCGACACCCCGAGCGCCGTCGCCAGCCGGCGCATCGTCAGGGCGTGCAGCCCCTCGGCGTCGGCCAGCGCGAGTGCCGCCTCGACCAGCCGCTCCCTCGACAGCGGCTCGGTGCCCGGGTCCCCCTTGAGGTGCGCGTTCGGGGCCGCCGGGGTCACCACCACCGTGCCCACGCCCGGTTCCGGCCGCACCAGGCCCTCCTGGCGCAGCACCCCCAGCGCCTTCGTGGCCGTCGCCATCGCCACGCCCCACTCGCGGGTGATGGCCCGCGTCGACGGCACCCGGTCGCCCGGGGACAGCTCGCCGGACCGGACGCGGCGGCGGAGTTCCGCGGCGATGGCCAGGTAGGGCGGTTCGGTCGTCACGGGGCGGAGTGTACTAGTGCGCTATGACGTCGTACACCGCGGAGTCGTGGGGAATTGTGCGCTGCCACGACGGCGTACTAGGGCGGGCGTGGCGGCGTACGCACGTCCCTGCTTCTCTCCCCGCATGACCTCACTCACGACGAACCCCGGAGCCGGATCCGGCCCCGGACCAGCCGCCCGTGCCGGCCGCCGCGAATGGACCGCCCTCGGCGTCCTCATGCTGCCCCTCCTCCTCGTCTCCATGGACATCTCCGTCCTCTACTTCGCGATCCCCTCCATCGCCGCCGACCTGCGCCCCGGCGCCACCGAGCAGCTGTGGATCCTCGACATGTACGGCTTCGTCCTCGCCGGACTCCTCATCACCATGGGCGCCCTCGGCGACCGCATCGGCCGCCGCAGGCTCCTCCTCGGCGGCGCCGCCCTCTTCGGTCTCGCCTCCGTCGCCGCCGCCTACGCCCACAGTCCCGGCACCCTCATCGCCGCCCGCGCGCTCCTCGGCGTCGCCGGCGCCTGCCTCATGCCGTCCACGCTCGCCCTCATCCGCACCCTGTTCCACGACCCGGCCCAGCGCGCCAAGGCCGTCACCCTGTGGACCGCCGTCATGGCGAGCGGCATCTCGTTCGGACCCGTCGTCAGCGGGGCCCTCCTCGAACACTTCTGGTGGGGGTCCGTCTTCCTGCTCAACCTCCCCGCCATGGCCCTGCTCCTCGTCCTGGGGCCGATACTGCTTCCCGAGTCCAAGGGGGCCCCCGGCGGCGGGCGCTTCGACCTGCTCAGTGCGCTGCTCTCCCTGGCCGCGCTGCTGCCCCTCATCCACGGCGTCAAGGAGCTCGCCCAGGACGGGTGGGCGCCGGTGCCCGCCCTCGGTGTCACCGGGGGGCTTGTCCTTGTTCTCGTGTTCGTGCGCCGGCAGGCCCGTCTCGCCCATCCGATGGTCGACCTCGGCCTCGTCCGGACCCGCGCCTACGGCGGCTCCGTTCTCGTCAACCTGCTCGCCATGGTCGCGACCGTCGGCTTCGCCGTCTTCCTCACCCAGTACCTGCAGTCCGTCCTCGGCCAGAGCCCCTTCGAGGCCGCGCTCTGGAGCCTCGTCCCCACCGGCGGCGTCCTCGTCGCCGCGCCGGTGGCCGCGGCGCTCGCCCGGCGGGTCGACCGCGCGTACGTCATGGGCGGCGGGTTCCTCGCCGCGGCGGGCGGCTTCGCCTGGCTCGCCGGGGTCGACCGCGCCACGCCGCTGTGGGTCGTGCTCGTCGGCGGCGCCGTCTATGCCTCCGGGCTCGTCTCCGCGATGACCCTCGCCAACGAACTCGCCCTCGGCGCCGCGCCGCCCGAGCGCGCCGGTTCCGCCGCCGCCGTCCTCGAATCGGGGCAGGAGCTGGGCGGGGCGCTCGGGATGGCCGTCCTCGGGTCCGTGGGTGCCGCCGTCTACAGCGCCGCGATGCCCTCGTCCGCGCCTGCCGTCGCGCGGGAGACGCTCGGGGGTGCGCTCGGGTTTCCCGGGCCTGTGTTGGACGCTGCGCGGAGCGCCTTCGTCGAGGCCATGGGTGGAGCCGCCGTCGCCGCCTCCCTGCTGATGCTTGTCGCGGCTGGGGTGTCGGTCGCCTTGTTGCGGGGGGTGCGTGCCTGACGGTCGTGGGCCGTGGGGGCCGTTCCGGGCCCCCACTGCGGTCTCGTCGTCAGCTCACCAGGCTCTCGCGCCATGCCTGGTGCAGGCCCGCGTAGCGGCCCTCGTGCGTGATCAGGTCCGACGGCGTGCCGTCCTCGACGATCCGGCCCGACTCCATCACGAGGACCCGGTCCGCGACCTCCACCGTGGAGAGCCGGTGGGCGATGACCACCGCCGTACGGCCCGCGAGGACCGTGTCCATCGCCCGCTGCACCGCCCGCTCGCCCGGTACGTCGAGGGAGCTGGTCGCCTCGTCCAGGATCAGGACCGCCGGGTCCGCGAGGAGGGCGCGGGCGAAGGCGACGAGTTGGCGCTGGCCCGCCGAGATCCGGCCGCCGCGCTTGCGTACGTCCGTGTCGTAGCCGTCCGGGAGGTTCTCGATGAACTCGTGCGCCCCGATGGCCCTGGCCGCCGCCTCGATCTCCTGCCGGGTCGCGTCCGGGCTGCCGATCGCGATGTTCTCCGCGACCGTGCCGGAGAAGAGGAAGGCCTCCTGCGTGACCATGACGACGCCGCGGCGGAGTTCCGGGGTGGCCAGGTCGCGCAGGTCCACGCCGTCGAGACGCACGGCCCCGTCGGTGGGGTCGTAGAAGCGGGCCAGGAGCTTCGCCAGGGTCGACTTGCCCGCGCCCGTCGCCCCCACGACCGCCACCGTCTGGCCCGGGGGGATCGTCAGGTCGAAGGCCGGCAGGATCTCGCCGCCCGTCCGGTAGGCGAAGGAGACCTTGTCGAAGGTCACCTCGCGGCCCGGAGTGCCCGAGCGGGCCGGGAGGCTCCTGGGTGTCGTCGTCTCCGGCACGCCCGGCTCCTGGGCCAGCAGGCCCGCGATCTTGGTGAGGGACGCCGCCGCCGACTCGTACGAGTTGAGGAACATGCCCAGGCGGTCGATGGGGTCGTACAGGCGCCGCATGTACAGGACCGCCGCCGCCAGGACGCCCAGTTCGAGGGAGCCCGAGGCCACCCGGTAGGCGCCCCACAGGCACATGCCCGCGACGGCCGTGTTCGCCACGAGGCGCGAGCCGACGACGTAGCGGGCCATCTCCAGGAGCGCGTCGCCGTTCGACCGCTCGTGGCGGCGGTTGAGGGTCGCGAACTCCTTGTCGTTGACCGGTTCCCGGCGGAACGCCCGGACCGGGCGGATGCCGTTCATCGTCTCCGCGAACTTCACGATCACGCCCGCTATCGCCGTGGAGCGTTCGGCGTAGACCGCCCCTGCCCGCCTTCGGTAGAGGCGTACGAGGAGGAGGAGGGGGAGGAAACTCGCTATCGCCACCGCTCCGATGCCCAGGTCCAGCCAGAGGAGGATGAGGGAGATCGAGACGAAGGAGAGGACCACGCCGATCAGTTCCTGGAGGCCCTCGGAGAGGAGTTCCTGGAGGGATTCGACGTCCGTGGTCGAGCGGGAGATCAGCCGGCCCGAGGTGTAGCGCTCGTGGAAGTCGACGCTGAGGACCTGGGCGTGGCGGAAGATCCGGCCGCGCAGATCGAGCAGGACGTCCTGGTTGATGCGGGCCGCGCCACGGACGAAGACGTACTGCAGGACGCCCGAGAGCGTCGCGCAGAGGAGGTAGCCCAGTGCCACCGCGATGACGGGGCCGTGGTCGCCGGCGCGGAAGGCGGGGACGCCCCGGTCGATGGCGTACGCGACGAGCAGCGGGCCCGCCTGGATCGCCCCCTCCTTGACCAGGATCACCAGTGCGGCGAAGGCGACGCGCGTGCGGTGGGTCGCGAGGAGCGAGCGGAGCAGCGCGGCCGTCGCTCCCGGGGGCGACGGCAGGTCGTCGCGGTCGAAGGGGTCGGTGCGGTCGGTCGTGGTGTCCGTCATCGGTCCTCGGTCCCCTTGTCCTCGCCCGACATCAGCCAGGCGTACTCCTCACTGGTCCGCAGCAGTTCCTGGTGCGTGCCCACGGCCGCGATCCGGCCCCGGGACAGCAGCGCCACCCGGTCGGCCAGCATCACCGTCGACGGGCGGTGTGCCACGACCAGTGCCGTCGTCTCCCGCAGCACCTCCCGGAGGGCCGCCTCGACGCGGGCCTCCGTGTGGACGTCGAGTGCCGAGAGCGGGTCGTCAAGGATCAGGAAGCGGGGGCGGCCGACGACCGCGCGGGCGAGGGCGAGGCGCTGCCGCTGGCCGCCGGACAGGCTCAGGCCCTGTTCGCCGACCTGGGTCCCCGCGCCCTCGGGCAGCCGGTCGACGAACCCGTCGGCCTGCGCCACGCCGAGGGCGCGTCGCAGCTCCGGCTCGCCCGCCTCGTCGCCTGCGCCCATCAGGACGTTCTCCCCGACGCTCGCCGAGAACAGCGTCGGCTCCTCGAAGGCCATCGACACCAGGGACCGCAGGCGCTCCCGCTCCATCAGGGCGATGTCCTCGCCGTCAAGGAGGATGCGGCCGGCGGACGCCTCGTGCAGCCTCGGTACGAGCGCGGTCAGGGTGGTCTTGCCGGAGCCCGTGCCGCCGACCAGGGCCAGGGTCTCCCCGGGGCGGATGTGCAGGTCGATCCCGTCCAGGACCGGTGGGGCGTCCCGCGGCGCGTCCGGGTAGCGGAACGACACGCCCTCGAAGCGCACCCCGCCGGGACCGTCCGTCGTGGTGGCCGTGCGGGCGGGTGCGTCGGGTTCCTCGTCGGCGTCCATCACCTCGAAGTACCGCTCCGTCGCGGTCGCCGCCTCCTGGCTCATCGCGAGCAGGAAGCCGATCGACTCCACCGGCCAGCGCAGCGCCATGGCCGTCGACAGGAACGCGACGAGCGTCCCCGCCGACAGGTCGCCGTCCGCCACCTGCACGGTGCCGAGCACCAGGGCCGCGCCGATGGCCAGTTCCGGTACGACGGTGATGACGGCCCAGATCATGGCGAGCAGCCGGGCCTTGACCAGTTCCGTGCCGCGCAGGGTGCTCGCGAGGTCCCGGAAGGCCAGGGCCTGGCTGCGGTGCCGGCCGAAGCCCTTCACGATCCGGATGCCGAGGACGCTCTCCTCGACGACGGTCGTCAGGTCGCCCACCTGGTCCTGTGCGCGGCGCGCCACCGCCCCGTACCGGCCCTCGAACACCGAGCAGACGATCACCAGGGGGATGACCGGGGTCAGCAGCACCAGGCCGAGCGACCAGTCCTGGGCGAGCAGCAGGACGTAACCCGCGAGGATCGTCACGCCGTTGACCAGGAGGAACGTCAGCGGGAAGGCCAGGAACATGCGGACCAGCATGAGGTCGGTCGTGCCGCGCGAGAGCAGTTGGCCCGACGCCCACCGGTCGTGGAAGGCGATCGGCAGCCGCTGGAGCCTGCCGTACAGGTCGGCCCGCATCCGCGCCTCGACCCCGGCCAGCGGCCGGGCCACCAGCCAGCGCCGGAACCCGAAGAGCACCGCCTCGGTGATCCCGAGCAGCAGGAGGTAGAGGGCTCCGAGCCACACCCCGCCGGGGTCCCGCTCCGCGACGGGCCCGTCCACCAGCCACTTCAGGACGAGGGGGATGACGAGGGACAGGCAGGAGGCGACGACGGCGACGAACGCGGCCGTGAACAGGCGCCTCCGCACGGGCCGTACGTACGGCCAGAGACGGAGCAGCGCCCGTACCGCCGAGCGGTCGGGCGCGGCGGCGGGCGCGGGGGGCTCTGGGGCGACAGGTATCTCGGGCATCAGGTGCGACCTTACGGTTCGCCCCTGACGCGTCTCATCCGGTTTTCCGGTCGGCGCGCGGCCTCACCCCCTGACCCGCAGCAGCACCACCGACCGTGCCCCCACCGTGATCGTCTCCCCGCCCCGGTGCTCCGTGCCGGGGGCGGCGGACTGGTCCTCGCGGGCGGTGTCGACGGTCAGTTCGTACGTCTCCGCCCAGGGCGGGCCCGGGAGGCGGAAGTCGAGGGGCTGCGGGCCCGCGTGGAGGACGGCGAGGAAGCTGTCGTCGGTGATCTGCTCGCCGCGCTCGTCCCGGCCCGGTATGTCGCGGCCCGACAGGTAGAGGGCGATCGTGGCCGTGGGCGCGTACCAGTCCCGCTCGGTCATCTCGGTGCCGTCGGCCCCGAACCAGGCCAGGTCCCGCAGCCCGTCGGCGCCCCGGCCGGAGAAGAAGGCCCTGCGGCGCAGTACCGGGTGGCGGTGGCGCAGGTCGAGCAGGCGGCGGGTGAGGGTGAGGAGGTGGGACCTCCCCGGGTCGTCGGGGAGGGTCCAGTCGACCCAGCCCGTCTCGTTGTCCTGGCAGTAGGCGTTGTTGTTGCCGCCCTGGGTGCGGCCCATCTCGTCGCCCGCGACGAGCATCGGGACGCCGGTGGAGAGGAGGAGGGTCGTGAGGAGGTTGCGCTGCTGGCGCAGGCGCAGGGCGGTGATCTCGGGGTCGTCGGTCTCGCCCTCCGTCCCGCAGTTCCAGGAGCGGTTGTCGTGGGTGCCGTCCCTGTTGCCCTCGCCGTTGGCCTCGTTGTGCTTGCGCTCGTACGTGACGAGGTCCCGCAGGGTGAAGCCGTCGTGCGCGGTGACGAAGTTGACGGAGGCGTACGGCCGGCGCCCGCCCCAGGCGTACAGGTCGCTGGAGCCGGAGAGCCGGTAGCCGAGGTCCCGCACGTCGGGCAGCGCGCCGCGCCAGAAGTCCCGTACGGCGTCCCGGTAGCGGTCGTTCCACTCGGTCCAGAGGGGCGGGAAGGCGCCGACCTGGTAGCCGCCGTTGCCCACGTCCCACGGTTCGGCGATCAGCTTGACCCGGCGCAGGACGGGGTCCTGGGCGATGACCGCGAGGAAGGGGGAGAGCATGTCGACGTCGTGCATGGAGCGGGCGAGCGCCGCCGCCAGGTCGAAGCGGAAGCCGTCGACGCCCATCTCCGTGACCCAGTAGCGCAGGGAGTCGGTGATGAGCCGCAGCACCTGCGGCTGGACGACGTGCAGGGTGTTGCCGCAGCCCGTGTAGTCGGCGTACCGGCGGGCGTCGGACTGGAGCCGGTAGTAGCCCCGGTTGTCGATGCCCTTCAGGGACAGGGTGGGGCCGAACTCGCCCGCCTCCGCGGTGTGGTTGTAGACGACGTCGAGGATGACCTCGATCCCGGCCGCGTGCAGCGCCCGCACCATCCGCTTGAACTCGCCGACCTGCTGCCCGGTCGTCCCCGAGGAGGAGTAGCCGGCGTGCGGGGCGAAGTAGCCGATGGAGTTGTAGCCCCAGTGGTTGCGCAGGCCGCGCCGGAGGAGGTGGTCCTCGTGCGCGAACTGGTGCACCGGCAGCAGCTCCACCGCCGTCACCCCGAGCCCTACGAGGTGCTCGATCGCCGCCGGGTGGGCCAGGCCCGCGTAGGTGCCCCGCAGGTGCTCGGGGATGCCCGGGTGGAGCCGGGTGAAGCCCTTGACGTGCATCTCGTAGATGACCGAGTCCTGCCAGGGCGTCTTGGGTCTGCGGTCGTCGGACCAGTCGTCGTCGTCCTGGACGACGACCCCCTTCGGTACGAACGGTGCGGAGTCCCGCTCGTCGCGGACGGTGTCGGCCACGTGCTGCTGCGGCCAGTCCCTGACGTGCCCGTACACCTCGGGCGGCAGCGTGAAGTCGCCGTCGACGGCCCGCGCGTACGGGTCGAGGAGCAGTTTCGCCGGGTTCCACCGGGCGCCCGTCCACGGGTCCCAGCGGCCGTGCACCCGGTAGCCGTACCGCTGTCCCGCCCCGATCCCGGGCACGAAGCCGTGCCAGATCTCATGGGTCAGCTCGGTCAGCGGCAGCCGCCGCTCCGTCCCGTCGGGGTCGAAGAGGCACAGTTCGACGGCCTCCGCCCCGCCCGCCCACAGGGCGAAGTTGGTGCCCGCGATCCCGTCGGGGCCGACCCGGCAGCGGGCGCCCAGGGGTGTCGGGGCGCCGGGCCACACGGGTGGACCGCCGGCCCGCTCCGGGGCATGCTCCGGTACCGCCTCCTGCTCGGTTGTGCTCGCCACCGTTCCGGCCTCCCGCGGCTCGTCGGGCCCGCACACGGGGGAGCGGCGGCGTCCCGGCCGCCGCTTCCGCGCGTGGTCCTCCTCCTGTTCTGCCCGCACGGGCCCGCTCCCAACATGACCCGTACGCACGTTTCCCCTGGAGGGTGGCCGTCGTTGGGCCGAGCGTGACACTTGTATGGAAGCGGGCGGGGTACGCCCTCGCGGTGGCGGGACTGATGGCGGGCCTCGTGGGCTGCACGGGAGACGGCGGCGGACGGGGCGTCGACGTCTCCCTGCCGGGCAAGGCGCGGGCCCCGGGTGACGTCATCCGGATCAGCCCCGAGGACGGCAGCAGGGGGGTGCCCGCCGGGGGACCGGTCGAGGTGGGGGTGGACAGCGGGCGGCTCGAACGGGTGACCGTGGTCCAGGTGGAGGACGCCCAGCGGACCCAGGTCGCGGGGGAGATCTCCGCGGACGGGCTGCGCTGGCGGCCCCGGCCGGACACCCGGCTCGCGCTGGCCGCGAAGTACAGCGTGGACGCGGTCGCGCTCGACGCGCACGGGCGCCGTTCCGCCCGGCACACCACCTTCACCACCGTCGTACCGGAGAGCCGTTTCATCGGTTACTTCAAACCGGAGAATCGTTCCACGGTCGGCACCGGCATGATCGTCTCCTTCGGCTTCAACCGGCCGATCGAGAACCGGGCCGAGGTCGAACGGGCCATCAGGATCACCTCGGAGCCACCGGTGGAGGTCGTCGGCCACTGGTTCGGCAAGGAGCGGCTCGACTTCCGCCCCGCCGCGTACTGGCAGCCGGGCACCCGCGTCACCGTCGAGCTCGGCCTGCGGGACGTCGAGGGGGCGCCCGGCGTGTACGGGATCCAGCGCAAGACGGTCGGCTTCACCGTCGGCCGCTCCCAGGTGTCCCTGGTGGACGCCGCGGCGCACACCATGGAGGTCAGGAGGAACGGCGAGGTCCTGGCCACCCTGCCGATCACGGCCGGGGCGCCGAAGACCACCACGTACAACGGGAAGATGGTCGTCACCGAGCTGTACGACGTGACGCGGATGGACGGGCGCACGGTCGGCTTCGGCGGCGAGTACGACATCAAGGACGTCCCGCACGCGATGCGCCTCACCGAGTCGGGGACCTTCCTGCATGGCAACTACTGGGCCTCGCCCGGCACCTTCGGCTCCGCCAACGTCAGCCACGGCTGCGTCGGGCTGAGGGACGAGAAGGGCGGCAGCGCGGACTCGCCCGCGGGCTGGTTCTTCGACCGGACGCTCATCGGCGACGTGGTGGAGGTGGTCAACTCCCGGGACCGGAAGGTGGCTCCCGACAACGGCCTCGGGGGCTGGAACATGGAGTGGGACCGGTGGAAGGCCGGCTCCGCCCTGCACTGATCCGGAAGGCGGCCCCAGTCCCTCTCGTACCCCCCCTGCAACGCCCGTCGCCCTACCAGATCGATCGGGACGGAACGGTGACATTCACGAGGATCTTTCGTGTCCTGCGGTGTGATTATCTAGCGCCGTGTGCGCGAGTGAATGCGCACGGGGGTGGGGCCCTGGCGGTGCCGGGCCGTGTGAGGGGAGAACACCACAGTGAACGGGCAGCCGATATCGGGGACATCGGTAGGGACGACCGGGCGACGCGGCCGACGACGCGGGGGCGTCCGGCTGCAGGCCCTCGCGGCGGGGGCGATGCTCCTGGTGCTCACCGCCTGCGGCGGCGGCGAGACGCCCGCCGGCGGCGGTACGGGGGGACAGGGTTCGGCCCAGGGCGGCGGCAAGCAGGACAACGCCGCCTCGCAGGCGGTCGTGACGATCCTTCCGAAGGACGGCGCCGACGCGGTCGCCACCAGCGGGGCCCTCAAGGTCACCGCGGCCCAGGGCAAGCTGACCACGGTCACGGTCGCCGACTCCAAGGGCACCGAGGTCGAGGGCGAGATCGCGGCGGACGGCGCCAGCTGGACGCCCACCGCCCACCTGGCCGCGGCCACCCAGTACAAGGTGCACGCGGTCGCCAAGGACGCCGAGGGACGTGAGTCGGCGAAGGACACCACCTTCACCACCCTGGTCCCGAAGAACACCTTCATCGGCCACTACACGCCGGAGGACGGTTCGACCGTCGGCGTCGGCATGCCGGTGTCCATCAACTTCACCCGGGGCATCACCGACCCCGAGGCCGTCGAGAAGGCCATCAAGGTGACGGCCGTCCCCGCCGTCGAGATCGAGGGCCACTGGTTCGGCAACGACCGCCTCGACTTCCGCCCGGAGAACTACTGGGCCGCGGGCACCAAGGTGACCGTCGAGCTCAACCTTGACGGCGTCGAGGGCCGCCCGGGCGTCTACGGCAAGCAGAAGAAGAAGGTCTCCTTCACCATCGGCCGCCGTCAGGTCTCCACGGTCGACGCGAGCGCCAAGACGATGAAGGTCGAGCGCGACGGCAAGATCATCAAGACGATCCCGATCACCGCGGGCGCCCCGTCGACGACCACGTACAACGGTCAGATGGTCATCAGCGAGAAGTTCAAGGTGACCCGCATGAACGGGGCCACCGTCGGCTTCGGCGGCGAGTACGACATCAAGGACGTGCCGCACGCGATGCGCCTGTCCCAGTCCGGCACCTTCGTCCACGGCAACTACTGGGCCTCGGCGGGCACCTTCGGCTCCTCCAACGTCAGCCACGGCTGCGTCGGCCTCCAGGACGCGCGGGGCGCGGGCGACAGCTCCATGCCGGCCGCCTGGTTCTACGACCGCTCGATCATCGGCGACGTCGTCGTCGTGAAGAACTCCAAGGACAAGCAGATCAAGCCGGAGAACGGCCTGAACGGCTGGAACATGCCCTGGTCGGAGTGGATCGCGTAGCCGTACGCGACGGAGTGCGGGCCCGGTGCTGTGAGCAACAGCACCGGGCCCCTTCGCGTGCTGTGCCCTCTGGGGGACACCCCCAGACCCCCCGCCACTAACCTTCCCTCATGACTGTGAACCTCGAAGTCGCCGAAGGCGTCGGCACGATCCGCCTCGACCGCCCCCCGATGAACGCCCTGGACGTCGCCACCCAGGACCGGCTGCGCGAGCTGGCCCAGGAGGCGACCGACCGCGACGACGTACGGGCCGTGATCCTGTACGGCGGCGAGAAGGTGTTCGCGGCCGGCGCGGACATCAAGGAGATGCAGGTCATGGACCACGTGGCCATGGTCAAGCGCTCCCGCGCCCTCCAGGACTCCTTCACCGCCGTCGCCCGCATCCCCAAGCCGGTCGTCGCCGCCATCACCGGCTACGCCCTCGGCGGCGGCTGTGAGCTCGCGCTCTGCGCCGACTACCGGATCGCCGCCGACAACGCGAAGCTGGGCCAGCCGGAGATCCTGCTCGGCCTGATCCCGGGAGCGGGCGGCACCCAGCGCCTCTCCCGCCTGGTCGGCCCCTCCAAGGCGAAGGACCTCATCTTCACCGGCCGGATGGTCAGGGCGGACGAGGCCCTGACGCTGGGCCTGGTCGACCGGGTCGTGCCGGCCGCCGAGGTGTACGAGCAGGCGCACGCCTGGGCCGCGAAGCTGGCGCAGGGCCCCGCGGTCGCCCTGCGGGCCGCCAAGGAGGCGATCGACCAGGGTCTGGAGGCGGACATCGACACCGGTCTGGCCATCGAGCGCACCTGGTTCGCGGGTCTGTTCGCGACGGAGGACCGCGAGCGCGGCATGCGCAGCTTCGTCGAGGAGGGCCCCGGGAAGGCGAAGTTCGCCTGACGGATGTTCCAGGGGGCCGATTCCACCGGAACGGCCCCCGCGGACGTCTCCGTGCGGCCATGATGGGGGCATGGCGGGCCTGGAGGGTAGGGAACAACCGTGGCAGCGCGGCAGCGCCGCCGCAGCGCGGTGGTCACCGGCCGCGGATGACGAACAGGCCGCCGAGGCAGTGGAGTTGTACGGTAATCCGGCAGAGGAGGACGTCCGGCTGCCGTCCCGTCCGGAGTCCGCGTGGCTGGCCCGCAGGCTCACCCATCACGTGGTGCTGCGGCAGTGGGGCCTCGGCCCGCAGATCGCCGAGCACGCGGTCCTCCTCGTCTCCGAACTCGTGGGGAACGCGGTCCGGCATACCGGCGCCCGGGTCTTCGCCTTGCGGTTACAGCGGCGGCGCGGCTGGATCCGCGTCGAGGTCCGGGACCCCTCGCGCGGACTGCCCTGTCTGATGCCGGTGCACGAGCTCGACGTCAGCGGCCGGGGGCTCTTCCTCGTCGACAAGCTCTCGGACCGCTGGGGTGTGGATCTGGCCCCGCGCGGCAAGACGACCTGGTTCGAGATGCGGGTCGCCGACCGGCCCTGAACGCACGGAAGCCCCCGTGCGCCGTGGTGAGGCAGCTGGGGGCTTCCGTGTGGTGCGCCGTGGACGGGGGGGTGTATCCACGGCTGCTATGTCGACCTGGCCCGGGTCAATGGGGGTCGTGTCTCCGACTATGGCAGACAGGCGGCCTTGCCGCCAAAAGCCCCTAGCGGGGCAATCATGGATGAAAGCGGACAGTTCGATAGTGAATCGTTGGTGACGTGGAGCACTCGCCTTGCAAACAGTGAATGGCTATGCGGTTCACTGCTTGTTTCCCCGGGTCGTCCGCATACTGGACGATCGATAAGGCGTCCGTAAACGTCCTGAATTGGCCTAATCGTAATAAATCGGGCATCGGCGGCTTTGAATGGTCGGGTGAAGCCGACCGACCGCCGCGGCGCCCTCAGGGCAGGTGCCGCCACCGCCCTCGCGGGAGCCCTCGCCACCGCCTGCGGCACCGGCTCCCCCTCCCCGGGCCCCCGCCCCTCCGGCCCCGCCCCCGCGCCCGCCGCCGCCCCCGCCCCACGGCGCCTCCCCGGACAGCCCGCCGAGATCACCCACGGCCCCCGCGGCCGGCCCCTGGTCGCCCTCACCTTCCACGGCCAGGGCGACCCCGCCCTCGCCAGGACGCTCCTCGCCCAGGCCGAGAAGGCCGGCGCCCGCGTCACCGTCCTCGCCGTCGGCAGCTGGCTCGACGCCCACCCCGGCATGGCCCGCCGCGTCCTCGACGGCGGCCACGACCTCGGCAACCACACCCAGCACCACACCGACGTCAACGCCATGACCGAGGCCCGGGCCCACGCCGAGATCGAGGCCTGCGCCACGCGGCTGCGCCGGCTCACCGGCTCCATCGGCACCTGGTTCCGGCCCTCCCGCACCCGGCACGCCGCCCCCGCCGTCCTGCGCGCCGCACACCGCGCCGGATACCCGCACGTCCTCTCGTACGACGTCGACTCCCTCGACTTCACCTCGCCCGGCGCCACCGCCGTCGTCCGCAACGTCACCGGCACGGTCCGCGCCGGATCCGTCGTCAGCCTCCACTTCGGCCACCCGGACACCGCCGCCGCGCTGCCCCTCCTCCTCGCCGACCTCGACCGCCGCGGACTGCGCGCGGTCACCACCACGGAGCTGCTGACCTGATGGCACACCTCTCCCGGCGCACCAGGACCGTCCTCGCCGCCGCCGTCCTCGCCACCCTCACCGCCTGCGGCACCGGAGACCCCGGCGACGGCGCCGCCCCCGTGAAGAAGGCGGCCGCCCCCGCCGCGCGCAAGCCGGCCGCCGCCCCCGAGGGACTCCCCGGCATGCCGCCCGTCCTCGACCCGAACGACGTCTACGCCGCCGACCGGCCGAACCGGCTCTCCCCGGTCGTCAAGGACTTCCCCTCCCGGGTCTACGTCCCCAACACCAACTCCAACACCGTCTCGGTCATCGATCCGGCCACGTACCAGGTCATCGAGACCATCCCGGTCGGCATCCAGCCCCAGCACGTCGTCCCCTCCTGGGACATGAAGACCCTCTGGGTCAACAACAACCGGGGCCACACCCTCACCCCCATCGACCCCGCCACCGGCGTCGCGGGCAAGCCCGTCGAGGTCCACGACCCGTACAACCTCTACTTCACGCCCAACGGCAAGTACGCCGTCGTGATGGCCTCCCTCGACCGCGAACTCGTCTTCCGCGACCCCCACACCATGGAACGGAAGAAGACCGTCCCGGTCAGCTGCTACGGCGTCAACCACGCCGACTTCTCCGCCGACGGGCGCTACTTCGTCGTCTCCTGCGAGTTCTCCGGCGAACTCCTCAAGGTCGACACCGAGAAGATGGAGGTGATCGGCCAGCAGAGACTGCCCTTCGAGGGCGCCATGCCGCAGGACGTGAAGATCTCGCCCGACGGCAAGACCTTCTACATCGCCGACATGATGGCCCACGGCATGTGGGTCCTCGACGGCGAGAAGTTCACCACCCCGACGCTCCTGCCCACCGGCAAGGGCTGCCACGGCCTCTACATCAGCCGGGACTCGCGCGAGATGTACGTCCCCAACCGCGGCGAGGGCTCCGTCTCCGTCTTCGACTTCGCGAAGAACAAGCTCACCAAGAAGTGGTGGCTGCCGGACGGCGGCTCCCCCGACATGGGAGGCGTCTCCGCCGACGGCAAGGTCCTGTGGCTCTCCGGCCGCTACGACTCCGAGGTCTACGCCATCGACACCACGACCGGGAAGCAGCTCGCCCGCATCCCCGTCGGCGGCGGCCCCCACGGCCTCGCCGTCTACCCCCAGCCCGGCCGGTACTCCCTCGGCCACACCGGCGTCTTCCGGTGAGGGCTCGGTCCGCCGCCGTCACCGGGCCAGCTAATCTGACCACCGTCAGAGAAGTACCGAGAAGGGGCGGAAGCAGTGGCGGACATCGAGTCGGCACGCACGGCATTCAACAAGTTCGACGCGAACGGGGACGGCTTCATCACCGCCGCGGAGTACAAGAGCCTCATGGCGCAGCTGGGCGACTTCAACGTCACCGAGACGGTCGCCGAGGCCCTCATCAAGCAGCGTGACGACAACGGCGACGGCGTCCTGTCCTGGGACGAGTTCTGGGCGCACCTCAGCAAGGCCTGATCCGTCGGCCCCGGCGGGCGGCGCCGGCCTGAGTTGCCGCCCGCCCGGGGCTCGGTGACGATCGTCCGGTGACGCTTCCCGGACCCTTCGGTACCCCGAGCCGTCTGATGGCGGCGGTCCTCGCCGCGGTCGTCGTCAGCGCTGTGATCGTCCTCGCCCTCCTGGGCACGGGCCTGGCCCAGACGGGCACCGGCGAGCTCCGAATACCCGCGGCGGGCACCACCGCGCTGCTGCGGTTCCTCGTCCTCGCCGGTCTGGCCGTGCACGTCGGCGAACTCGCCGGCCGCCGTCTCGCCGGGGAGGGGCCACGGCCCCGCGCCCTCTCCGTGCCCGCCGCCCTGCTCGCCACGGCAGCCTCCGCCGGACTCCTGCTCCTCCTCACCGCCGTCAGCGGACTGAGCCCGCCCGTCGCGTACGGGCTCCGCGAGGGCCGCCTCCTGCTCGTCACCGCCAACGCCTTCGCCCTCGCCGCCCTGTGCGCCGCCTCCCGGCGCCCGGCCCTCGCGGTCGCCCCGCTCGCCGTCGCGGTTCTCGCCGAGGCCATGCGGGCCCACCCCGAGACGTCCGCCCCCGCCCTCGGCATCGCGCTCACCGTCGTCCACCTCACGGGCGCCTCGCTCTGGTTCGGAACGCTCCTGTACGTGCTGCGCACCATGCGGCTGCGGCGCGGCGGACGCGAGGTCCTCGTCCGCTACGCCCGGATGGCCGCCTGCGTGTACGCCGCCCTCGCGGTCACCGGCACCGTCTCCACCCTGCGCAGGCTGCCGCTGGACGCCGTCCTGACCACGGCCTACGGCCGGATCCTGCTGGTCAAGCTGGTGCTGTTCGGGATGGTCAGCCTGCTGGCCCTGGCTGCCAGGAGCCGGATGCTCTCCGGCGGCGACGCGGATGCCCCGGCACGGATCGAGGTGGCGGTGCTGGCGGTGGTCGTGGTCGTCTCGGCGCTCCTCACGGTCGTCCCGGACCCGCACTGGCTCACGCCCTGACGCCGGTGTCCTCGGGGCCGCCCCGGGGCGTCCTCAGGGCGTCCTGCGTCCTCAGGAGGACGCCCCGACGGGGACCTCGATCCGGCCGGTGAAGGGGGACCGGGTTTCCGCGCCTGGGTCGAGACGAGGCCTCGTGGTCAGACCTTGACGATGCGGACGCTGGGGCCGCAGAGCATCAGGAGGTCTTCGGGGTCCGATGTCAGGACGGTCACCGGGGCCGGCGAGGTGAGCGCGGTGGCGGCCACGATGGCGTCGAGGGCGTACTTGTGGCCGTGCAGTCCGGCCGCAGCCAGGAGTTCGCTCGCATGGCGGGCGATGGCTTCGTTGGGCGGGATGATGTTCACGCGGGAGACGGCGTAGTCGAAGCGGGCTTGGTTGACCTTGGGGTCGCGTGCTTCGACGAGGGTGACGGAGCTGGTGACGACGCGGATGTCTTCGGCTTCGGCTGCCGTAAGCCACTCGGTGATCTCAGGTGTGCGTCGTACCAGTTTGGACAGGCCTTCGCAGTCCAGGACGAGCGTGCCGCTCACGCGGCGTCCGCCGAGCTGGCAGTCTCGCCGCGGAGGACCGCACGTTTGGCGTCGACAGCCGACTGGTCGACCGGGCCATGCGCGGCTTCCGCGTCCTCGATGAGTTCGCGCAGTCGGTCCCGCTCCAGTTGGCGCTGGATGAGGGACTCGACGTAGGCAGACATGCCTCGCTTGCCCGTACGTGCCTTGAGGGCAGCGATGGTGCCTTCGTGGAGCGAGACCGATACGGGCCGGACGGGTCCTTCGCCGGGCGCCGGGGAGGTAGCCATGAGCGCCAGTTTAACAAGACTCTTGTTATTAGGCAGGCGATTGTTCGATCCGCTGTGCCCGAGGGACATACTTTCATGTCTGTCCCAGGGAGATTCCAGGGACTTTCCGCCGTGCAAGCAGGGAAGGCCCTGGCAGCGCTGAAAGATGGAAACGCGCTGGTCAGGGCCTACGGCCTCAGCACTCGATGATGTTCACCGCGAGCCCGCCGCGCGCGGTCTCCTTGTACTTGACGCTCATGTCCGCGCCGGTCTCCTTCATGGTCTTGATGACCTTGTCGAGGGAGACCAGGTGGCTGCCGTCGCCGCGCATCGACATCTTCGCCGCCGTGACGGCCTTGACCGCCGCCATGCCGTTGCGCTCGATGCAGGGGATCTGGACCAGGCCGCCGACCGGGTCGCAGGTCAGGCCCAGGTTGTGCTCCATGCCGATCTCGGCCGCGTTCTCCACCTGCTCGGGCGTGCCGCCGAGGACCTCGGCGAGGGCGCCCGCCGCCATCGAGCAGGCCGAGCCGACCTCGCCCTGGCAGCCGACCTCGGCGCCGGAGATCGAGGCGTTCTCCTTGAAGAGCATGCCGACCGCGCCCGCCGCGAGCATGAAGCGGACGACGCCCTCGTCGTCGGCGCCGGGCACGAAGTTCATGTAGTAGTGCAGGACCGCAGGGATGATGCCGGCCGCGCCGTTCGTCGGGGCGGTGACCACCCGGCCGCCCGCCGCGTTCTCCTCGTTCACGGCCATCGCGTACAGGGTGATCCACTCCATCGAGTGGGCCGCGGGGTCGCCCTCGGAGCGCAGCTTGCGGGCCGTGTTCGCGGCGCGGCGGCGCACCTTCAGGCCGCCGGGCAGAATGCCCTCGCGGGACATGCCGCGCGAGACGCAGGCCTGCATGACCCGCCAGATCTCCAGGAGGCCCTCGCGGATCTCCTCCTCCGTGCGCCAGGCCTTCTCGTTCTCCAGCATCATCGCGGAGATCGAGAGACCGGTCTCCTTGGCGAGGCGCAGCAGCTCGTCGCCGGTGCGGAAGGGGTACTTCAGGACGGTGTCCTCGGGGACGATCGGGTTCTCGCCCTCGACTGCGTCCTCGTCGACGACGAAGCCGCCGCCGACCGAGTAGTACGTCTTCTGCAGGACGAGGGCACCCTCGGCGTCGTACGCGAAGACCGTCATGCCGTTGGCGTGGTACGGCAGCGCCTTGCGGCGGTGCAGGATCAGGTCCTCGTCGAAGTCGAAGGGGATCTCGTGCGCGCCGAGCAGGTTGATCCGGCCGCTCGCCTTGATCCGCTCGAACTCCTCGTCCGCCGTCTCCACGTTCACCGTGCGGGGCGAGTTGCCCTCCAGGCCGAGGAGCACCGCCTTGGGGGTGCCGTGGCCGTGGCCGGTGGCGCCGAGCGAGCCGTACAGCTCCGCCCGTACCTTCGCGGTGTGGGCGAGCAGGCCCTCGTTCTTCAGCCTGCGGGCGAACATCCGGGCGGCGCGCATCGGGCCCACCGTGTGGGAGCTGGACGGGCCGATGCCGATCGAGAACAGGTCGAAGACCGAGATGGCCACGGGGGGACTCCTTGTGGGGGCTAGACGCCGTTGTCTGCCGGGGTGGTGCAGAACAAAGCAGGAAGATCGGAACGGGGCACGACATGGGGTGGGGCACCGCGCCCACCTTTCAGTGTGCGCGATGCCCCGGACGTGTCGTACGAACTAAACCGGAACTAAATCGTACGAAACTACTTCAGGCCGGGGTACAGCGGGTGCTTGTCGGCGAGGGCCGTCACCCGGGCCTTCAGCGACGCGGCCTTGTCGGCGTCGAAGCCGGGCTTCAGGGTCTCCGCGATGATGTCGCCGACCTCGGTGAAGTCCTCGGCCTGGAAACCGCGGGTGGCGAGCGCCGGCGTACCGATGCGCAGACCCGAGGTGACCATCGGCGGGCGCGGGTCGTTCGGAACGGCGTTCCGGTTGACCGTGATGCCGACCTCGTGGAGACGGTCCTCGGCCTGCTGGCCGTCCAGCTCGCTGTCGCGCAGGTCGACGAGGAGCAGGTGGACGTCCGTGCCGCCGGACAGGACGGAGACACCGTGGGCGGTGACGTCGTCCTGGACCAGGCGCTCGGCGATGATGCGGGCGCCGTCCAGGGTGCGCTGCTGGCGCTCCTTGAACTCCTCCGAGGCCGCGACCTTGAAGGAGACGGCCTTGGCCGCGATCACGTGCTCCAGCGGGCCGCCCTGGAAACCGGGGAAGACCGAGGAGTTCAGCTTCTTGGCGAACTCCTTCTTCGCCAGGATGATGCCGCCGCGGGGGCCGCCGAGCGTCTTGTGCGTGGTGGAGGTCACCACGTCCGCGTACGGGACCGGGTTCGGGTGCAGACCGGCGGCGACCAGGCCGGCGAAGTGGGCCATGTCGACCCACAGCTTGGCCTCGACCTCGTCGGCGATCCGGCGGAACTCGGCGAAGTCCAGCTGACGCGGGTAGGCGGACCAGCCCGCGATGATCACCTTCGGGCGGTGCTCCTTGGCGAGGCGCTCGACCTCGGCCATGTCGACCAGACCGGCCTCGTCCACGTGGTACGCGACCACGTTGAACTGCTTGCCCGAGAAGTTCAGGCGCATGCCGTGGGTGAGGTGACCGCCGTGCGCCAGGTCCAGACCCAGGATCGTGTCGCCGGGCTGGGCGATCGCGAAGAGGGCGGCCTGGTTCGCGGAGGCGCCGGAGTGCGGCTGGACGTTGGCGTACTCGGCGCCGAACAGGTCCTTGACCCGGTCGATGGCGATCTGCTCGGCCACGTCGACGTGCTCGCAGCCGCCGTAGTAGCGGCGGCCCGGGTAGCCCTCGGCGTACTTGTTGGTGAGGACGGAGCCCTGCGCCTCCATGACGGCGACCGGAGCGAAGTTCTCCGAGGCGATCATCTCGAGGGTGGACTGCTGACGGCGGAGCTCGGCGTCGACGGCGGCGGCGACGTCCGGGTCCAGCTCGTGGAGAGGGGTGTTCAGAAGCGACATGAATCGATCCCTAAGGGGTCTCGGGCCCGGTCTCAGTTCCCGGCGAACGCGGTGTACTCGTCGGCGGAGAGCAGCTCTTCCGGCTCACCCGTGACGCGCACCTTGAACAGCCAGCCACCCTCGAACGGAGCCGAGTTCACCAGGGACGGGTCGTCCACCACGTCCTGGTTGGAGGCGACGACCTCGCCCGTGACGGGGGAGTACAGGTCGCTCACGGACTTCGTCGACTCCAGCTCGCCGCAGGTCTCACCCGCGGTGACGGTGTCGCCGACGGCGGGGAGCTGGGCGTAGACGACGTCACCGAGCGCGTTGGCCGCGAACTCCGTGATGCCGACCGTCGCGACGCCGTCCTCGGCGGTCGACAGCCACTCGTGCTCCTTGGTGTACCGCAGCTGCTGGGGGTTGCTCATGACCTGATTCTCCTGGATCGGGGGAGTGCTGGTGAACGTGGGTCTCGCGGGGTGAGACCCGGGATGAGACGACTGCGTCACTTCCGGCGCTTGCCGGACGTCTACTTCCGGCGCTTGTAGAACGGCAGCGCCACGACCTCGTACGGCTCGTGCGTACCGCGGATGTCCACCCCTACACCCTCGGTGCCGGGCGCGGCGTGCGCCGCGTCCACGTACGCGATGGCGATCGGCTTTCCGAGGGTCGGGGACGGGGCACCGGAGGTCACCTCGCCGATCACCACGCCGTCCTTGACGACGGAGAAGCCGGCGCGCGGGACGCGGCGGCCCTCGGCGACCAGGCCGACGAGCTTGCGCGGCGGGGCGGTCTCGGCACGCTCGGCGGCGGCCTCCAGGGCCTTGCGGCCGACGAAGTCGCCCGGCTTCTCGAACTTCACGACCCGGCCGAGGCCGGCGTCGAAGGGGGTGAGCGCGGTGGTCAGCTCGTGGCCGTACAGCGGCATGCCCGCCTCCAGGCGGAGCGTGTCGCGGCAGGACAGGCCGCAGGGGATCAGGCCGACGCCCTCGCCCGCCTCGGTGAGCGCCTTCCACACGCCCTCGGCGTGCTCGGGCTTCAGGAACAGCTCGAAGCCGTCCTCGCCGGTGTAGCCGGTACGGGCGATCAGCGCGGGCACGCCCGCGACCGTGCCGGGCAGTCCCGCGTAGTACTTGAGCCCGTCCAGGTCGGCGTCGGTGATCGACTTCAGGATGCCGGGGGACTCGGGGCCCTGGACGGCGATCAGGGCGTACGCGTCACGGTCGTCGCGGACCTCGGCGTCGAAGCCGCCGGAGCGGGCCACGAGGGCGTCCAGGACGATCTGCGCGTTGGAGGCGTTGGCGACGACCATGTACTCCGTCTCGCCGAGGCGGTAGACGATCAGGTCGTCGAGGATGCCGCCGTCCTCCTGGCAGATCATCGTGTAGCGGGCGCGGCCGTTGCCCACCGTGGAGATGTTGCCGACGAGCGCGAAGTCGAGCAGGTCGACGGCCTGCGGGCCCGTCACCGTGATCTCGCCCATGTGGGACAGGTCGAAGAGACCCGCCTTGGTGCGGACGGCGACGTGCTCGTCGCGCTCGCTGGCGTAGCGGAGCGGCATGTCCCAGCCCGCGAAGTCGGTCATGGTCGCGCCCAGCGAACGATGCAGCGCATCGAGGGCGGTCAGACGGGGGGCAGTGCTCATGGGGTGGCTCCCGGATCCCAAGGGCGGTTCGGTGACGAAACACATGACGGGCGAGGACGTCCTCCCCATCTGTCATGGAACCTGAGAGGTTCACCGAGAGCATCTCGTCACACGAGAGATCGGCTTGCACCTTGGGTGGGGACACAACAGGGTGTCCCGCTTTTCAGATCTGCCTCATCCGCGCGGTACGGGGCCTGAGAGATTCAAGGGAGGGTCTTGCTCCTTCGGCGTCCGGACGCGCTGGGCGGTCCGGAACTCTCCCGCGCGGATTCGAGCGGCCGGTATGCGATTGTGTGGCGACTGTGCGCGCCTGGCGCGGACATCATTGCACGCGAGCCACGCGGGGCACATCGCTTGTGTCTCATTACCGTTTCTTTACACTTTGTGGGCAAGGGTCTCCCAAGGCCCGGCAGGGGGAGAAGCGATGAGGATCCAGCACACCGGCGCGTACGCGCCGAGTACCGGCATACCGTCCCAGCGAGCCCGCGCGAGGACCCGCCGGCGCGGCAGACTCCTGCGCGACCTCCGCGAGCGCGGCGGCCGCGGCCCCCGCGCCCTCACCTTCGCGGCCGGCGACCTCGTGGTGATCTCCGGCCTGCCCGGAAGCGGCAAGTCGACCCTCATGAAGCGCGCCGCCGAGGGCACCGGCATCGACTCCCAGGACGCCCGCGAGCGGTGGGAGGCCCGGATGCCCCGCCTCCTGCCGTACGCGCTCTACCGCCCCCTGGTCCGGCTCGCGCACTACGCGGGCCTGCGCCGCGCCCTGCGCTCCGGCGCCGGCGTGGTCGTGCACGACTGCGGCACCCAGTCCTGGGTGCGCGGCTGGCTCGCCCGCGAGGCCCGGCGCCGCGGCCGTGCCCTGCATCTGGTCCTCCTCGACGTCAGTCCGGACACCGCCCGCGAGGGCCAGCGCGCCCGCGGCCGCGGCGTCTCCGCCTACGCCTTCGCCCGGCACCGGCGGGCCGTCGCACGGCTCGTCGGCGCCGCCGAGTCCGGCCGCCTTCCGCACGGCTGCGCCTCCGCCACCCTGCTCGACCGGGACGCGGCGGACACCCTGCGGAGAATCGGCTTCCGGGCGGCCGCCTGACGGGCGCCGGCTTCCGCACCCTCCCGGTTCCGTACCCTTTTGGCCACGCCGCCCCCGGGGCGGCGTTAGGGTGCTGCCCGGGGCGGCCGGTGCGGCAGGCCGTGCGAGAAGGAGAAACGCGACCGTGGACGTGACGTGGCCGGGCAACGAGCTCGAAGAGGTCCTTGTCGCCTCACTCGGCAACCCCGCGGCCGGCGGCCGGCTGGTCGAGGTGCTCGGGCGCAGCCCGATCTGGGTGCCCCTGCCCAACGGCGGCGGGCCCGACAGCCCCGACCTCGACCTGCCCACCATGGAGATCGAGGGCGCGGCCTACGTGCCCGTCTTCAGCTCCGAGCAGCAGTTCCTCGCCTGCGTCGGCAGCCACATGTCCTTCACCGTCGCCCCCGCCCGTGACTTCGCGCGCGGCCTGCCCCCGCAGCTCGGCATCGCGGTGAACCCCGGCGGCACCGTCGGCGTCCCGCTGCCCCCGCCCGCCGTCGCCGAGCTGTGCCGGGTGGGCCGCACCCCGCTCGACGGCCCCGCCAGCGGCGGTCGCGTCCGCCTCTTCGAGCCCGACTGGCAGGACGACCCGGTCGACTTCCTCGCCGCCGCCTCCGCCGAGTTCGAGGCGACCGGCGTGGTGACCACCGCCCGCCGGGCCCTCGCCAGCGTCGAGGGCACCGAACCCGCCCTCTTCATCGGCGTCCAGCTCGCCGGCTGGGACGGCGTCGACCGCAACGCGCCCCTGGACGCCCTCGGCCGCGCCCTCGGCCGCGTCGAGGTCGCCTGGCCGGTCAACCTCATCCTGCTCGACATGGCGCAGGACCCGGTCGGCGACTGGATGCTGGAGCGGGTGCGCCCCTTCTACCAGCGCGCCGCCGTGTGACAGAGGGCCTGTCTAAGCTGAACTGCATCGGTAGCGGGACGAACGTGGTGGACGGAAGAGGGGCGGGACCAGGGTGAGCGCGTCAGGCACGGCTGCGGCCGGGAGGGTCGAGCACATGCTGCGCCAGGTGGCACCCGGACGCTACGACGCGTACGAGCAGCTGCTGCACGCCCTCGCCGACGGCGAACTCTGGATGCTGCTCTGGCAGGGCTCTCCCGGCTCGCCCGAGGCCCAGTACGGGAACATGGAGGTCGACGGCTTCGGCTACGCGCCCTGCGTCACCTCCGCCCAGGAGCTCGCCGCCTCCGGCTGGAACCGCGCCCACGAGCTCGTCACCGGCCGCGAGATCGCGCGCGCCCTCTACCCCGACCGCTGGGGCGTATGGCTGAATCCGCACGCCCCCGGCGGCGGCGTCGGCGTCCCCTGGGCCGATCTGCGCCGGATCGCCACCGGCCTCGACCGGATGCCCGCAGGGCCGCTGCGGGTCACCGAGCCCGCCCTGGAGATGCCGCAGTTCTACGCCCTGCTCACGCAGAACGCGCACCGCACCCCGGCCGTCCGGGCGCTGCGCCGCGGCTGGGTGCAGCCCGCGCTGGGCTCCCCGTACCTCGCCATCGGTCTCGATCTGTACGACAGCTCCGCGGCGGCCGTGGACACGGTCCGCGCGATGATGCGCCAGTCGATCGGCGCCGTACCCGAGGGACTGCCCGTCTCGACGGTCGCGCTCTCCGACGCGTACGACCCGGTGGCCCTCTGGCTGAGGGCGAACGGGCGGCCCTTCTACGACCGCGAGGCGCACGCCGGGCGCGGCTCGGCGCCCGCCCCCGGGTACGGCTACCCGCCACCGGCACCGTCCGGATACTGAGACGCCTCCCTTCTCCATCGTGTCCCACCGGCCTCCGGAGTTCGCTCCGGAGGCCGTCGTTCACCCCAATTCATCACGGCGAACGCCTGCTTGAGCGACATGTCCGATTGGGGGGAAGAGGCCCCGAGATGGTCCGCTCACGTGATCGCGACGTCCGGATAACGGAAGTCGCAGCACCGCATCACGTTTGAGCAAACATTCCCCGTCAGGGCTGGCGGGTGATCGTGAACGCATTGAAGACTCCCCGGAACACCGGGCGTTCGGCTCCTTTCGAGCAGGTGCCCAGCAGGTTGTTCCACCGAGCCGCTACCCGCGGCGGGCAAGGGCCGGCTACCGGCGGCCGAGAGGGGTCCTCACCACGATGACGGCACCACTGCACGAGACGAGTGCGGGCGAGTCGACCGCCACCGTCGTCGCCGCGCCCGACGCACCCGGCACACCGGACAAGTCCGGCGGCTCCGCCAAGGCGATCGAGGGCCGCTCGCCCTGGAAGATCGCCTGGACCCGCCTCAAGCGCGACAAACTGGCCCTCGCGGGCGCCTTCGTCGTTCTCTTCCTCGTCCTGGTCGCGCTCTTCGCCCCGGTCATCGTCGGCCTCCTCGGCCACCCGCCGGACGAGTTCCACGAGGACCAGATCGACCCCCTCTTCGGCACCCCGATCGGCTCCTGGGGCGGTGTCAGCTCCGAGTTCCTCTTCGGCGTCGAGCCCGTCAACGGCCGCGACGTCTTCAGCCGCATCGTCTACGGCACCCGGATCTCGCTGCTCGTCGCCGTCGCGGCGGCGGTCTTCGCCGTCGTCCTCGGCACCGTCCTCGGCATCGTCGCGGGCTACTTCGGCGGCTGGATCGACGCGGTCCTCAGCAGGGTCATGGACGTCATGCTCGCGTTCCCGCAGCTGCTCTTCACGATCGCCCTGGTCTCGGTCCTGCCGAACGAACTCCTCGGACTCGACGGCTCGGGCGTCCGCATCGCCGCCCTGATCGTTGTCATCGGCTTCTTCGGCTGGCCGTACGTCGGCCGTATCGTCCGCGGCCAGACCCTGTCGCTGCGCAACCGCGAGTACGTCGAGGCCGCCCAGAGCCTGGGCGCCGGCCGGATCTACATCCTGCGCCGCGAGCTGCTGCCCAACCTGATCGCCCCGATCACGGTCTACGCGACCCTCATGATCCCCACCAACATCCTCACCGAAGCGGCGCTCAGCTTCCTCGGCGCGGGCGTGAAGCCCCCCACCGCATCGTGGGGGCAGATGCTGTCGACGGCCATCACCACCTACGAGGCGGACCCGCTCTTCATGGTGATCCCGGGCCTCGCGATCTTCATCACCGTTCTGGCGTTCAACCTCTTCGGCGACGGCGTGCGTGACGCGCTCGACCCGAAGGGCTCCCGCTGACCGTTCGCCGACACGCAAGACCCGCCCCTGCCGCTGGCGACAGGAGGCCCACCCCAAATCGGCGGACCGCCGTATCGGCCGCCACTACCCGGAGGTTGCGAGACCCATGATGAGCTCTCAGAGGCGCAGAATCGCCGCAGGCGCGCTGCTCGCGGCGGCCACGATGGTCGTCACCACCGCCTGCGGCGGCGGCACCGAGACCGGTGGCGACAAGGGCAAGACCGGCGCGGCCGGCTTCAACGCCGCCGTGAACAAGGTCGCCAACGCCTCCGACAAGAAGGGCGGCGAGCTGAAGTTCATCGGCTCGCAGGAGGCCGACTCGTGGGACCCGCAGCGCGGCTACTACGGCTTCGTGTGGGACTTCGCCCGGTACTACACCCGCCAGCTGGTCACCTACAAGGCCGAGCCGGGCGCCGCCTCCACCGAGCTCGTCCCGGACCTCGCCACCGACGCCGGCAAGGTCTCGCCCGACGGCCTCACCTACACCTTCACGCTGAAGGACGGGGTGACCTGGGAGGACGGCAAGCCGATCACCTCCAAGGACATCAAGTACGGCATCGAGCGCATCTGGGCCCAGGACGTCATCTCCGGCGGCCCGATCTACCTGCAGCAGGTCCTCGACCCCAAGGGCGAGTACAAGGGCCCGTACAAGGACACCTCCGCGGACAAGCTCGGTCTGAAGGCCATCGAGACCCCGGACGACAAGACCATCATCTTCAAGCTGCCGGTCGCCAACGGTGACTTCCTGCAGATGCTGGCCATGCCCGCCGCCTCCCCGGTCCGCCAGGACAAGGACACCAAGGCCAAGTACGGCCTGAAGCCCTTCTCCTCGGGCCCGTACAAGTGGGAGTCGTACACCCCGAACAAGTCCATGAAGCTCGTCCGCAACGACAAGTGGGACGCGAAGACGGACACCATCCGCAAGGCGCTCCCGGACAAGATCAGCGTCACGTTCACCACGAACGCCGACGACATGGACAACCGTCTGATGGAGGGCGAGTACGACCTCGACCTCAACGCCACGGGAATCGGCTCCGCCGCCCGCCAGAAGGCGCTCCAGCAGCACAAGGGCAACGTCGACAACCCGCAGACGGGCTTCATCCGCTACGCGGTCTTCCCGCAGACGGTCATCCCCAACATCGAGTGCCGCAAGGCCATCATCTACGCGGCCGACTCCAAGTCCCTCCAGACCGCGCGTGGCGGCCCGCAGGCCGGTGGCGACATCGCCACCAACATGCTGCCGCCGGCGATCAAGGGTGCCGACCCGCAGGCCGACCCGTACGGCAAGCTCGCCGGCACGCCGGACCTCGCCAAGGCGAAGGAGGCCCTGAAGAAGTGCGGTAAGCCGGAGGGCTTCAAGACCACCATCGCGGTCCGCAACAACAAGAAGATCGAGATCGCGACCGCCGAGTCCCTCCAGCAGTCGCTGAAGGCCGTCGGCATCGACGCCCAGATCGACCAGTTCGACGGCGCCCAGACCTCCGGCATCATCGGTTCGCCGAAGGTCGTCAAGGACAAGGGCTACGGCATCATCATCATGGGCTGGGGCGCCGACTTCCCGACCGGTCAGGGCTTCCTCCAGCCGCTGGTCGACGGCCGCTTCATCCTCCAGAGCGGTAACAACAACTTCTCGGAGCTGAACGACAAGGCCGTCAACGGCCTGTTCGACCAGGCGCTGAAGGAGACCGACCCGGCGAAGGCCGGCGAGCTCTACAAGCAGATCAACACCAAGGTCTCCGAGGCCGCGGTCTACCTGCCCTTCACCCACGAGAAGAACATCATCTGGCGCAGCTCCCGGCTGACCAACGTCTACACCGCGGACGCCTACAACGGCCGCTACGACTACGCGTCGCTCGGCGTCGTCAAGTAATCCGACCCGCTCCACCGGCGCACCACCCGCCGCCAGGTCCGAAGGGCAGGTGATGGCCGAGGGCGGCGGCCGGGGGACCCGATCGGGCCCCCCGGCCGCCGACCGGCCGACCGCATGCTTGCATACATAATCCGACGGCTCTTCTCAGTCGTCGTGATGCTGCTCGTCGTCACTCTGGTGACGCTCAGCATCTTCTTCCTCATCCCCAAGATGACCGGCAGCGACCCTGCCGCGATGTTCGTCGGCAAGCAGGCGGATCCGGCTTCCATCGAGGCAGTCCGGCAGAAGCTGGGTCTGGACGAGCCGATCCTGGTGCAGTTCTGGCACTTCGTCTCCGGCATCTTCGTCGGCCGTGACTACACGGGCGGTGGCGACACGATCCACTGTGCCGCGCCGTGCTTCGGCTACTCGTTCCGCACCGAGCAGGACGTCTGGTCGATGCTGGTCGACGCCTTCCCGGTCACCCTCTCCATGGTCATCGGCGCGGCCCTGCTCTGGCTGGTCCTGGGCGTCTCCACCGGCGTGGTCTCCGCCCTCAAGCGGGGCACGGTCATCGACCGCGCGGCGATGATCACGGCGCTCGCCGGCGTCTCGCTGCCCATCTTCTTCACCGCCATGCTGGCGATGCTGGTCTTCCGGACCCAGCTGGGCTGGGTCAACGCCTCGTACACGCCGATCACCGAGTCCTTCGGCGGCTGGTTCGGCGGGCTGCTGCTGCCCTGGGTCACCCTCGCCTTCCTGTACGCGGCGATGTACGCGCGGCTCACCCGCGCCACCATGCTGGAGGTCCTCGGCGAGGACTACATCCGTACCGCACGGGCCAAGGGCCTTCCGGAGTCGGTCGTGCTCGGCAAGCACGCCATGCGCTCCACCATGACCCCCATCCTGACCATCTTCGGCATGGACCTCGGCGCCCTCGTCGGCGGCGCGATCCTGACCGAGACCGCGTTCAGCCTCCACGGCCTCGGCGGCCTCGCCATCAAGGGCGTGAACGAGCGTGACCTGCCGCTGATCCTGGCGGTCACCCTCATCACCGCCGCCTGCGTCGTCATCGCGAACCTCGTGGTGGACCTGCTGTACGCGGTGATCGACCCCCGAGTGAGGCTCGCATGACGGACAAGCTGACGAAGACCGGCGCGGCGGTGGGAGAACCCGTCGCCACCGGGAAGTCCGCCGGGAAGTCGGCCCCCTCGGACGCCTTCCTCGACGTACGCGACCTGAAGATCCACTTCCCGACCGACGACGGTCTGGTCAAGTCGGTCGACGGCCTCAGCTTCCAGCTGGAGAAGGGCAAGACCCTCGGCATCGTGGGCGAGTCCGGCTCCGGCAAGTCGGTCACCTCGCTCGGTATCATGGGCCTGCACACGGTCGGCCAGTACGGGCGGCAGAAGGCGCGGATCTCCGGCGAGATCTGGCTCGACGGCCGCGAGCTGCTCACGGCAGACCCGGACGAGGTCCGCCGGATGCGCGGCCGCGAGATGGCGATGATCTTCCAGGACCCGCTGTCCGCGATGCACCCGTACTACACGGTCGGCAACCAGATCGTGGAGGCGTACCGCGTCCACAACGACGTCGACAAGAAGACGGCGCGCAAGCGGGCCGTCGAACTCCTCGACCGGGTCGGCATCCCCGAGCCCGCCAAGCGGTTCGACAACTACCCGCACGAGTTCTCCGGCGGCATGCGCCAGCGCGCGATGATCGCCATGTCGCTCGTCAACAACCCGTCGCTGCTCATCGCCGACGAGCCGACGACGGCGCTCGACGTGACGGTCCAGGCCCAGATCCTGGACCTGATGCGGGACCTCCAGAAGGAGTTCGGCTCGGCGGTCGTCATCATCACCCACGACCTCGGCGTCGTCGCCGAGCTCGCCGACGACATCCTCGTCATGTACGGCGGGCGCTGCGTCGAACGCGGACCGGCCGAGTCCGTCTTCTACGAGCCGCAGCACCCCTACACCTGGGGCCTGCTCGGCTCGATGCCGAGGATCGACCGTGAGCAGACCGAGCGGCTCATCCCGGTCAAGGGCAACCCGCCCAGCCTCATCAACATCCCGAGCGGCTGCGCCTTCAACCCCCGCTGCCCGTACGCGGACGTCCCCAAGGGCGGCATCACGCGTACCCAGCGGCCGGAGCTGGCGCCGGCCGGGGACCGCCATTTCTCGGCGTGCCACATGCCGCAGGAGGAGCGGACCCGCATCTGGACCGAAGAGATTGCGCCGAAACTGTGAGCGACAACATGGAACCTCTGCTCAAGGTCACCGGCCTGAAGAAGCACTTCCCCATCAAGAAGGGGCTGCTCCAGCGCCAGACCGGCGCCGTCAAGGCGGTCGACGGGATCGACTTCGAGGTCCTGCCCGGTGAGACCCTCGGCGTCGTCGGCGAGTCCGGCTGCGGCAAGTCCACCATGGGCCGGCTCATCACCCGGCTGCTCGAACCGACCGACGGGCGGGTCGAGTTCCAGGGCAAGGACATCTCCCACCTCGGGGTGTCGGGCATGCGCCCGTTCCGCCGGGACATCCAGATGATCTTCCAGGACCCGTACGGGTCGCTGAACCCGCGCCACACGGTCGGCTCGATCGTCTCGGCGCCCTTCAAGCTCCAGGGCGTCGAGCCCGAGGGCGGCGTCAAGAAGGAGGTCCAGCGGCTCCTCGGCCTGGTGGGCCTCAACCCCGAGCACTACAACCGCTACCCGCACGAGTTCTCGGGCGGCCAGCGCCAGCGCATCGGCATCGCCCGCGCGCTGGCCCTGAAGCCGAAGCTGGTCGTCGCGGACGAGCCGGTGTCGGCCCTGGACGTCTCCATCCAGGCGCAGGTGGTCAACCTCCTGGACGACCTCCAGCAGGAGCTCGGCCTCACGTACGTGATCATCGCCCACGACCTGTCGGTCATCCGGCACGTCTCGGACCGCATCGCGGTCATGTACCTGGGCAAGATCGTGGAACTCGCGGACCGCAAGTCCCTGTACGAGAACCCGATGCACCCGTACACCCGGGCCCTGATGTCCGCGGTCCCGATCCCGGACCCGCGCCGTCGGGGCGCCAAGAGCGACCGCATCCTCCTCACCGGAGACGTGCCGTCCCCGATCGCCCCGCCGCCGGGCTGCCGCTTCCACACCCGCTGCTGGAAGGCCACGGACCTCTGCAAGACCCAGGAGCCCCCGCTCGTGGAACTCCGCCCGGGCCAGCGCGTGGCATGCCACCACCCGGAGAACGCGGAGCTGCTGACGATCCCGGGAGCGAGGGAGTCGGTGGAGATCACGAAGGCGGAGACGGCGCCGGCCGAGGTCGAGGCGTCGACCGAGGCGGAGGCCTCGCCCGAGGCTGACGTCGAGGTCGAGGCGCCGGTGGACGCGGACGCGTCGGCCGAGGGCGGCGACGCGCCGAAGGCGTAGCCGCACCGCAACACCCTTGGAGGCCCCCGCCGCCGCACCGGCGACGGGGGCCTCCGGCGTACCCGCCGGGCCGACGGGGGTTCGGGGGTGGAGCCCCCCGGTCCCGTCGGGGTTCGGGGGAGGGGCGGTCGGGGGGAGGGGTCCCGGCCCCCACGGGCGCGACCGGCACAATTGGGCGGTGCTCCACGACCTGTTCACCCCCTCCGTCCAACACGCCCTCGATCTCGTCGGCATCTTCGTCTTCGCCATCTCCGGCGCCCTCCTCGCCGTCCGGAAGAACTTCGACGTCTTCGGCATCGCCGTCCTAGCCGAGGTCACCGCCCTCGGCGGCGGTCTCCTGCGCGACCTGATCATCGGCGCCGTACCCCCGGCCGCCTTCACCGATCTCGGCTACTTCGTCATGCCCCTGGTCGCGACGGTCCTCGTCTTCTTCCTCCACCCGGAGGTCGAGCGGACCCAGACCGCCGTCAACGTCTTCGACGCGGCCGGCCTGGGCCTGTTCTGCGTGACCGGTACGACGAAGGCGTACGAGTACGGTCTCGGCCTCACCTCCTCCGCCGCGCTGGGTCTCGCGACCGCCGTCGGCGGCGGCGTCCTGCGCGACGTGCTCGCCAACGAGGTGCCGTCGCTGCTGCGCTGGGACCGGGACCTGTACGCGGTCCCGGCGATCGTCGGGGCGGCGATGGTGGTGCTGTTCATCCGGTTCGACGCGCTGAACGCGTTCACCAGTGGCGCCGCCGTCCTGACCGCCTTCCTCCTCCGTCTGCTCGCGATGCGCTACCACTGGCGCGCCCCCCGCGCCTGGAACCGGCGCTCCTCCGCCCGCGAGGAGCCGGAAAAAGCTACCGCTCAGTAGGTAGCTGCGGTACCGTCGAAACCATGAGCACGAGCACCGAGACGAGCACCGAAGCGAGCCCCGCGCCGGAGGCCGCGACGGACACCACGACGGAGACCGCGACCGGCCCCGCGTCGAGCGAGTTCGACCGCGACACGGCCGTCACCCTGCGGGAGCCCGGCGTCTACGACGCCGACCTGTCCGCCGGCTGGACGATCATCCACGCGGTCAACGGCGGCTACCTCCTCGCTCTCCTCGGCCGCGCGCTCGGCGAGCACCTCCCGCACCCCGACCCGTTCACGATCTCGGCGCACTACCTCACGCCGTCCGTGCCGGGCCCCGCGGTGATCAGGACGGAGACGGTCCGTACGGGCCGGACGCTGTCCACCGGGCAGGCCTCCCTCTTCCAGTACGCCGAGGACGGCACCGAGGTCGAGCGCATCCGGGTCCTCGCCTCGTACGGAGACCTCGACGCCCTCGCCGACGACGTCCGCACCACCGCGACGCCCCCGGCGATGGCCCCGATCGAGAACTGCTTCAGCGCCGCCGACAACCCGGCCCCGAGGATCCCCGGCTCCTCCGCCATCGCCGACCGGCTCGACCTCCGCCTCGACCCGGCCTGCGTCGGCTGGGCGGTCGGCGCGCCCTCCGGCAGGGGCGAGATGCGGGCCTGGTTCGGCCTCGCCGACGGCCGCGAGCCCGACGCGCTGACCCTGCTCCTGACGGTCGACGCCCTGCCGCCGACCTCCTTCGAGCTGGGCCTCAAGGGCTGGACCCCCACCGTCGAGCTGACGACCCACGTCCGCTGCCGCCCGGCCCCCGGTCCGCTGCGGGTCTCCATCACCACCCGCAACCTGGCGGGCGGCTTCCTGGAGGAGGACGCGGAGGTCTGGGACAGCGCGGACCGCCTGGTGGCCCAGTCCCGACAGCTGGCCCGTGCCCCGCGCGACTGACCCCGTGCCCCCGCGCCCGACCCCGCGACGGGCCGCGCCGTCGCGGGGTGCACGGTACGGGACGCCCGTGCCCCGCGGCCGATAAGCGCCTGCGCCACCCGTCCCGGACGGGCCGGGCGCCGAGCCCGCCGCCGCAGGCTCGTAGAATCGACCCACCATGGCTTACCTCGACCACGCCGCGACCACGCCCATGCTCCCCGAGGCGATCGAGGCGATGACCGCCCACCTCGCCGTCACGGGCAACGCCTCCTCCCTGCACGCCGCCGGACGGCGCGCCCGGCGGACCGTCGAGGAGGGGCGCGAGACGCTCGCCGCCGCGCTCGGCGCGCGGCCGAGCGAGGTCGTCTTCACCTCCGGCGGCACCGAGGCCGACAACCTCGCCGTGAAGGGCCTCTACTGGGCCCGCCGCGACGCCGACCCCCACCGCACCCGCGTCCTGGCCAGCCCGGTGGAGCACCACGCCGTGCTCGACGCCGTCGACTGGCTCGCCACCCACGAGGGCGCCACCGTCGAGTACCTCCCCGTCGACCGCCACGGCCGCGTCCACCCCGACGCCCTGCGCGAGGCCATCGCCCGGGACCCCGACTCGGTCGCCCTGGCCACCGTCATGTGGGCGAACAACGAGATCGGCACGATCATGCCGGTCCGTGAACTCGCCGATGTCGCAGCCGAGTTCGGCGTTCCCCTGCACGCCGACGCGGTCCAGGCGGTCGGTCAGATCCCCGTCGACTTCGCCGCCTCAGGGCTCGCCGCGATGACCATGTCCGGCCACAAGATCGGCGGTCCCTACGGCATCGGCGCCCTGCTCCTGGGCCGCGAGCACACCCCCGTGCCCGTACTGCACGGCGGAGGCCAGGAGCGGCACGTCCGCTCCGGCACCCTCGACGTGCCGGCCGTCGCCGCGTTCGCCGTCGCCGCCCGGCTCGCCGCCGAACGGCGCGAGGAGTTCGCCCGCGAGGTCGGCGCGCTGCGCGACGAGCTCGTCGCCGCCGTCCGTGCCGTCGTCCCCGACGCGATCCTCGGCGGCGACCCGGTCGAGCGGCTCCCCGCCAACGCCCACTTCACCTTCCCCGGCTGCGAGGGCGACTCCCTGCTCCTGCTGCTCGACGCCGCCGGGATCGCCTGCTCCACCGGCTCGGCCTGCACCGCCGGCATCGCCCAGCCGAGCCACGTCCTGCTGGCCACCGGCACCGACCCGGACCTGGCCCGGGGCACCCTGCGCTTCTCCCTCGGCCACACCTCCACCAAGGAGGACGTCGCGGCGGTCGCCGGGGCGATCGGCCCGGCCGTCGAACGCGCCAGGACCGCCGGCCTCACGTGAGCGGCCGGCCTCACGTGAGCACGTGAGCGCCGTCCAGGGCCGTGCGCCTCACACGCGTGCCTTGGACGCCTCACGCACCAGCTTCATGTAGCGGTCCCAGTCCCAGTGCGGCCCCGGGTCGGTGTGGTCGGTGCCCTCGACCTCCACGTGCCCGATGATGTGCTCCCGGTCCACGGGTATCCCGTGGCGGGCGCATATGTCGGCCGTGAGCCGCGCCGACCCCGCGTACATCGCCGCCGTGAAGTCCTGCGCCCGGTGGACGAAGCCCTCGTGCTCGATGCCGATGCTGCGCTCGTTCATGTCGCGGTTGCCGGCGTGGAAGGCGACGTCGAGCTCGCGGATCATCTGCGCCACATGACCGTCCTTGCGGACGACGTAGTGCGTGGCGGCGCCGTGCCCCGGATTCTTGAAGACCTTCAGCGCGGTCGCGTAACTGCCCTGGACGACATGGATCACGACCCGGTCGATCCGGTAGTCGTCCGGCCGGTCGGCCCGCCGCCAGTTCGCCCGCGCGGCCGAGGTCCACTCGGCCGCCCGGTGGTCGAGCTCCCCCTCGACCCGCTTCTTCTCCATCCCCGGCAGCCGCCACCAGGCGCGCGCCAGCTCGTCCCTGGCCAGCACGCCGGCGCCGATCACCGCGGCCCCGCCGCCGAGCAGCACCGCGCGCCGCCCCACCCGCCTGCTCGACCCGTCCGACTGGCCCGCCCCGCTCGACTCGCTCCCCATGCCACCCAGAACGCTTACTACCGCGACTGTGGTTCCCGGCGCCCCGTACCCTGGTAGGGCTATGACTCAGACCCCGCCCCAGCGCCCCCGCACCCAGCCCCTCCGGGTACTCGCCGCCATGTCGGGTGGAGTGGACTCCGCCGTCGCCGCCGCCCGTGCCGCAGAAGCGGGCCACGACGTCACCGGCGTGCACCTCGCCCTCTCCGCGAACCCGCAGTCCTTCAGGACCGGAGCGCGCGGCTGCTGCACGATCGAGGACTCCCGTGACGCGCGCAGGGCCGCCGACGTCATCGGCATCCCCTTCTACGTGTGGGACCTGGCCGAGCGGTTCCGTGAGGACGTCGTCGACGACTTCGTCGCGGAGTACGAGGCCGGTCGCACCCCCAACCCGTGCCTGCGCTGCAACGAGAAGATCAAGTTCGCGGCGCTGCTCGACAAGGCGCTCGCCCTCGGCTTCGACGCGGTCTGCACCGGCCACTACGCGACGGTCGTCCTGAACGAGGACGGCACCCGCGAGCTGCACCGGGCCTCCGACATGGCGAAGGACCAGTCGTACGTCCTCGGGGTGCTCGACGAGAAGCAGCTGGCGCACGCGATGTTCCCGCTGGGCGACACCCTCACCACCAAGGACGAGATCCGGGCCGAGGCCGAGCGGCGCGGGCTCGCGGTCGCGAAGAAGCCCGACAGTCACGACATCTGCTTCATCGCCGACGGCGACACCCAGGGCTTCCTGGCCTCCCGCCTGGGCAAGGCCGAGGGCGACATCGTCGACGAGGCCGGTACGAAGGTCGGCACCCACGAGGGCGCGTACGGCTTCACCATCGGCCAGCGCAAGGGCCTGCGGATCGGGCACCCGGCGGCGGACGGCAAGCCCCGCTACGTCCTCGACATCTCGCCGGTGGACAACACGGTGACGGTCGGCCCCGTCGAGGCCCTGGACGTCACCGGCCTGACGGCGATCAAGCCCCGCTGGTGCGGCACCGCCCCGGAGGGCGAGGGCCGCTACACGGCCCAGCTCCGCGCCCACGGCGGCGAGACCGAGGTGACGGCGTCCCTGACGGACGGCGAGCTCACGGTCGCCTTCGCCGAGCCGGTGCGGGGCGTGGCCCCCGGCCAGGCGATCGTCCTCTACGACGGCACGCGCGTGGTGGGCTCGGCCACGATCGCGACGACGACCCGCCGCACGGTGGAGGGCGCGACCGCCTAAGGGAGTGTCTTGTCGATCAGGCCGGGCTCGCGGGGTCTGGTGCCGCACCTCGCCGCGTTGTCGTCGGTTGCCATGGCTCCGCCATGGCGCCCTCCTCCGCCTTGCGATCCACGGCACCAGACCCCGCTCCCTGATCCGGCCTGATCGGCAAGACCCCTAGGCGGCCTCGCTCGTCTCCCGCTCCTCCACCAGGAACTCCTCCAGGACCGGGGCCAGGACGTGCGGGGCCACCTCGTGCGTCTGGCCCGTCAGGGTGCGGTGGCGGGCCCGGGGGAGGGCGGCCGTCAGGGCACGGGCCGCGCTACGGGAACCCGCCGGGCTCGCGCCCCCGTCGACCACCAGTACGCGCGCGTGGACCCGGGCGAGGTGCCGCGCCGACCCGTCGCCGAGGACGGCACGGTCGTACGCCAGGGTGTGCGCGAGTTCCACGACGCCCGGCCGCAGCTCCGCCGGCACGGCCGAGTCCGCGAGGAACAGGTCGAGCGCCGCCCCCCGCCGCCCCCGGTCGAGCAGCGCCACCGCTCCGTGGTGCCGCGCCGCGGCCTCCGCCGAGTAGGGCGGCTCGTACACCGACACGGGCCCGGCCGACAGACCGGCCGCCAGCGCGCCGAGCACCAGGGCGCCCCCCGTCCCCGTCCCGTGCAGGGCCACCCCGTCCCCGGCCTCCGCGACCACCGCCGCCAGGTCCTCGAACTCCCGCTCCACCGCGTACGGCCCGGTGTCACCGCTCCCGCCGCGGCCCCTCCGGTCGTACGCGAGCACCGAGAAGCGCCGGGCCAGCAGCAGGCCGAGCGGCCGCTCCGTCGCGGCCGTCCCCAGGGCGCCGCTCACCAGGACGAGCGGCGGCCCGTCCCCGTACCTCTCGTACGCGATCGGCGTCCCGTCCTGTGACGTGACCCGCCCCCTGAGCCTGCGCAGCGCGATGTCCACCTCGTTCATGCCATGGCAGACCCGGCCCGTCGCCGTAACTCATCGCCACGTACCGGTATTTCCGGAAGAATCTTGGAAGCCGCTGGTCAGGGCCTACGGTGGGGCGATGAACATCTGTGTCTTCCTCTCCGCGGCCGATCTCGACGAGCGCTACACGGCTCCCGCACGGGATTTCGCCCGCCTCCTCGGCAAGGCCGGCCACACCCTGGTCTGGGGCGGATCCGACACCGGTCTGATGAAGGTCGTCGCGGACGGCGTGGAGGAGGCCGGCGGCCGGCTCGTCGGCGTCTCCGTCGACTTCCTCGCCCACAAGGCCCGCCCGCAGGCGGACCAGATGGTCGTCGCAGGCGACCTGGCCGAGCGCAAGGCGCTGCTCCTCGCGAAGTCCGACGCCATCGTGATCATGGTCGGCGGCACCGGAACCCTCGACGAGGCGACCGAGATCCTGGAACTGAAGAAGCACGGCAAGCACGCGAAGCCGGTGGTCCTGCTGAACACGGCGGGCTTCTACGACGGACTGAAGACCCAGTTCCACCGCATGAACGAGGAGGGCTTCCTGCCGATCCCCCTCACCGACCTCGTCTTCTTCGCGGACGACGCCCCGACGGCACTCGCCCACCTGGAGGAGAACATCGCCTCCCGCTGATGCGAGCATGGCTCCCATGGCTACACATGTGATCACCGGAGCCGGTTCCGGCATCGGCGCGGCCGTCGCGCGCCGCCTCCACGCGCGCGGGGACGAACTCGTGCTCCACGCGCGCGACGCGGGGCGGGCCAAGGAGCTCGCCGCGGAGTTCCCCGGGGCCCGGACGCTCGTGGGGGATCTCGCGGACCCGGACCGGCTCTCCTGGGCGTTCTCGCACCAGACCATGCCCGAGCGGGTGGACAGCCTGCTGCACATCGCGGGCGTCGTCGACCTCGGGCCCATCGGCGACCTCACCCCGAAGACCTGGCACCACCAGCTCAACGTCAACCTCATCGCACCCGCGGAGCTGACCCGGCACCTCCTGCCCCAGCTCCGGGTCTCGCAGGGCCACGTGGTCTTCGTGAACTCCGGCGCCGGGCTCAACGCGCACGCCGAGTGGGGCGCCTACGCCGCTTCCAAGCACGGCCTCAAGGCCCTCGCGGACTCCCTGCGGCACGAGGAGCACGCCAACGGAGTGCGGGTCACCTCGGTCTACCCGGGCCGTACCGCGAGCCCGATGCAGGCGAAGGTGCACCAGCAGGAGGGCAAGGAGTACGACCCGTCGCGCTGGATCGACCCCGAGTCGGTCGCGACGGCGATCCTCACGGCGATCGACCTGCCGCGCGACGCCGAGATCAACGACCTCACCGTCCGTCCGGGGCGGTAGACATGAGCACATCGGACATGAGTGACACGAAGCTCTGGGGGCCCGCCACCGGGGTCGGCTCCCTGCCCGGCGGCGACGCCCGCGAGGCCGCGAGGGCGGCCACCGGCTCCTTCGAGGACTTCCCGTTCCTGGCCGAGCTGCCCGCCCGGGGCCCCGGCGCCGACATGATCGGCCGGACCCTCGGGATGCTCGTCGACCTGTACGCGCACGTGGAGCCGAGCGGCTGGCGGATCAGCGACCGGCCCGGCCGGGACACCAGGCGGGCCCGTTCCTGGCTCGGCGAGGACCTGGACGCCCTGGAGGAGTTCACCCAGGGGTACGAGGGTGCGCTCAAGGTCCAGGCCGTGGGCCCGTGGACGCTCGCCGCGGGGCTGGAGCTGCGCGGCGGCGAGTCGGCGCTCGGGGACGCGGGCGCCTGCCGCGACCTGGTCGGCTCGCTCGCCGAGGGACTCCACGGGCACCTCGCGGACCTGCGCAAGCGGATCCCCGGGGCCAAGGTCGTGCTCCAGCTCGACGAACCCTCGCTCACCGCCGTCCTGCGCGGCCACGTCCGCACCGCCAGCGGCTACCGCACCTACCGGGCCGTCGACCGGCAGGTCGTCGAGAGCGCGCTGCGGGACGTGATCGCCGTCCACGACGGACCGGTGACCGTCCACTCCTGCGCACCCGACGTCCCGTTCGCGCTGCTGCGTCGCGCCGGCGCCGCCGGGATCTCGTTCGACTTCGGACTGCTCACCGAGCGTGACGACGAGCAGATCGGCGAGGCCGTGGAGTCCGGTACGAAGCTCTTCGCCGGTGTGGTCCCGTCCACCGACACGGCATTGTCGGACCCGGGCGGTAGCGTCATGGGTGTCAGGACACTGTGGCGCAGGTTGGGGCTGAATCCGGGGACTCTCGCGGAGTCCGTGGTCGTCACCCCCACGTGCGGGCTCGCGGGCGCTTCGCCCGCCTACGCCCGCGCGGCGCTCGCCCACTGCGCCCGGGCGGCGAGATCGCTCGCGGACAACCCAGAGTGACCGGGTTTCGAGGCACGGGAGGACGGACGAAGGTGGCAGTCGAACAGGGGGCCCTGCCCGCCGAGGCACGGGAGAAGCACGCCGATCTGGCCGAGCAGGTCGAGGAGCACCGCTTCCGGTACTACGTGAAGGACCAGCCGGTCATCAGCGACGGCGAGTTCGACAAGCTCCTGCGCGCCCTGGAGGCGCTGGAGGAGGAGTACCCGGAGCTGCGTACGCCGGACTCGCCGACCCAGAAGGTGGCGGGGCAGTACGAGGCGGTGTCTTCGGTGTTCTCCGCCGTCGAGCACCGGGAGCGCATGCTCTCCCTGGACAACGCCTTCGACGACGAGGAGTTGGCGGCCTGGTCCGAGCGGGTCGCCCGGGACGTCGGCACCCCCGACTTCCACTACCTGTGCGAGCTGAAGGTCGACGGCCTCGCGGTCAACCTCACGTACGAGCGCGGGCGGCTGACCCGGGCCGCCACCCGCGGCGACGGCCGCGCCGGCGAGGACATCACGCCCAACGTCCGGACGATCGCCGACATCCCGGACCGGCTCCACGGGGACCGCGTCCCCGGCCTGGTGGAGATCCGCGGCGAGGTCTACTTCCCGATGGAGGCCTTCGAGGGGCTCAACGCCCGCCTGGTGGAGGCCGGCGACAAGCCCTTCGCCAACCCGCGGAACGCGGCGGCGGGTTCGCTCCGCCAGAAGGACCCCAAGGTCACCGCCTCCCGCCCGCTCCACATGGTCGTGCACGGCATCGGCGCCCGCGAGGGCTTCGAGATCTCCCGGCTCTCGGAGACGTACGACCTGCTCCGCGAGTGGGGCCTGCCCACCGCCCGGCACAACAAGGTGGTCGGTTCGCTCGACGAGGTGCGGGAGTTCATCGCGTACTTCGGGGAGAACCGCCACTCGGTGGAGCACGAGATCGACGGGGTCGTCGTCAAGCTCGACGAGATCCCGCTCCAGGGCCGGCTGGGCTCCACCGCGCGCGCCCCGCGCTGGGCGATCGCCTGGAAGTACGCGCCGGAAGAGGTCAACACCAAGCTGATCGACATCAAGGTCGGCGTCGGCAGGACCGGGCGCGTCACCCCGTACGCGCAGGTGGAGCCGGTGACGGTGGCCGGGTCCGAGGTCGAGTTCGCCACCCTCCACAACCAGGAGGTGGTGAAGGCCAAGGGCGTGCTGATCGGCGACACGGTCGTGCTGCGCAAGGCCGGTGACGTCATCCCGGAGATCCTCGGGCCGGTCGCCGACCTGCGGGACGGCAGCGAGCGGGAGTTCGTCATGCCGGCGGAGTGCCCCGAGTGCGGCACCCCGCTGAAGCCGATGAAGGAGGGCGACATCGACCTCCGCTGCCCGAACGCCCGCACCTGCCCGGCCCAGCTGCGCGAGCGCGTCGAATTCCTCGCCGGTCGCCAGTGCCTGGACATCGAGAACTTCGGCGCGGTGGCCGCCGCCGCCCTGACCCAGCCCCTGGAGCCCGCCGAGCCGCCGCTCACCGACGAGGGCGACCTCTTCGACCTCACCATCGAGAAGCTGCTGCCGATCAGGGCGTACGTCCTCGACCCGGACAGCGGGCTGCCGCGCCGGGACCCGAAGACCGGCGAGGAGAAGATCGTCGCGGTCTTCGCCAACCAGAAGGGCGAGCCGAAGAAGAACGCGCTCGCGATGCTGGAGAACATCGCGGCGGCGAAGACCCGGCCGCTGGCCCGGTTCATCAACGGGCTCTCGATCCGGCACGTGGGGCCGGTCGCGGCCGAGGCGCTGGCCCGCGAGTTCCGCTCCCTGGAGCGGATCGAGCAGGCGAGCGAGGAGGAGCTGGCGGCCGTCGACGGGGTCGGCGGGATCATCGCGACCGCGGTGAAGCAGTGGTTCGCCGAGGAGTGGCACCGGGAGATCGTGCGCAAGTGGCGCGCGGCCGGGGTCAGCCTGGAGGACGAGGGCGCAGGCGAGGACGAGGGTCCGCGTCCGCTGGAAGGGCTCACGGTCGTGGTGACCGGCACGCTGGAGAACTTCACCAGAGATGGCGCAAAAGAGTCCCTCCAGAGACTCGGAGCGAAGGTGACCGGTTCCGTTTCGAAGAAGACCGCCTTCGTGGTGGTCGGTGAAAACCCTGGTTCGAAGTACGACAAGGCGATGCAGCTGAAGGTTCCGGTTCTGGACGAGGACGGCTTCGCGGTCCTGCTCGAACAAGGGCCCGAGGCCGCCAGGGAAGCCGCCGTCCCGGTCACCGGCTAGGGACCTGGGACCTCTCGCGAAGCTCACCCGTTCGGCGCATACCAGATCGTTACGGGTGGGCGGGCCGCATTCGGGCAAGACAGGGAGAGCGCTGCCCGTCGAAGCCCTCGGCGGCCTAGTGTGGTGACCGTGCGTCTCGTCCTGCACGGCCGCGCGAGGGCTCTGCCGGTCGTGGCGTCAGGACGACGGCCCCGTGGCACGAGGAACGACCGGCTGAGCCCTCGGCCGGCCGGCCGGCGTGCGGCGGACGGCCGGACGGCCGCGTGACCGCGGCCCATCGCACACCGACGGCACCGCCGCCTGTGAGAGGGACGGGAATGGAACCGACCGAGAGCGCCGCCCCGGTCGCACGGCCGTACGGCCGTGTGGTCTCCCTGGGCTTCACCTCCCGGCTGCCCGCAGCCGTGGTGGGCATCGCCGCCGTCGTGCTCGTCGCGGGGCTCCAGCGGGCCCTGAGCACGGGCCACGGACTCTTCCCCAGTGGGGTCGTCGGCTGGTCCCTCGCCGTCCTCACCGGCCTGATCGTCGGCCATCTGGTGGCCCTCGGCCGGGACCGCTGGTGGGGCGGCACGGGCTCCGGCGCCGCGCTCACCCTCGCCGTCCTGCTGCTGTACGGCTGGGTCCCCGCCGGACTCGTCTCGCTGACCGTCGTCGCCCTCGTCGGCGCCGCCCGCCGGCACCGCTGGCGCCAGGGCCTGCTGCACGGCGCCGCCGACGTCATCGGAGTCGCGGCCGCCGCCCTCGTCCTCGCCCTCTTCGGAGACGTACCCAGCGTCGAACAGCCCTGGCAGCCCCTCGACTGGACGATCGGGGACCTCCCGGAAGTCGTGCTCGCCGCGGCCACCTACCTCGTGGTGACCCGACTCCTCCTGTGGTACACGCTCGCGCCCCAGGGCCGCGGACTGCCCACGGTCGCCCGCACCGCCCTCCTCCGCCAGGGCCTCGTCGCCGTCGCCCTCCTCGGCATCACCCCGCTGATCTGCGTCGTCGCCGTCAGCAGACCGGTCCTGCTGCCGCTCTTCGCCGTCCCCCTCATCGCCCTCGACTCCACCCTGTGGATCGCCCGCGCCCGCGCGGAGGAACAGCTTCGGGACCCGCTGACCGGGCTGCCCAACCGGCAGTGGCTCCTGGAGCGCGCCTGGACCGCCCTGGAGGAGGCCGAGGGCCAGGGAGCCCGCGCAGCCCTCGTCCTGATCGACCTCGATCGCTTCCGATCGGTCAACGACACGCTCGGACACCTCGCGGGCGACCGACTGCTCCTTCAGATCGCCGACCGGCTCCGCCTCGCCCTGCCCCGCGGCGCAGAGGCCGCCCGGCTCGGCGGCGACGAGTTCGCCGTCCTGCTGCCCACCGCCGACTCCACCACCAGCGCCCAGCGCGTCGCCCGCCACCTCGTCGCCGAGCTCTCCTCGCCGCTCGACCTCGACGGGCTCACCCTCGTCCTGGAGGCCAGCGCGGGCGTCGCCGTCTTCCCCGACCACGCCCTCGACGCCGAGGGCCTGCTGCGCCGCGCCGACGTCGCCATGTACCAGGCCAAGCGGGACCGCACCGGCGTCGAGGTCTACGAGTCCAAGCGCGACTCCAACACGCCGGACCGGCTCGGCCTCCTCGGCGACCTGCGCCGCGCCCTCGACGCGGGCGAGGTCGAACTGCACTACCAGCCCAAGGTCCGCTTCGACGGCCAGGTCGCGGGCCTCGAAGCCCTCGTCCGCTGGGTGCACCCCGAGCGCGGAAAGGTCCCGCCCGACGAGTTCATCGCCATCGCCGAGTCCTCGGGACTGATGCCCCACCTCACCGAGTACGTCCTGGAGACCGCCCTCGCCCAGGTCGCCCGCTGGCGCGCCCAGGGGCTCAACGTCCCGGTCGCCGTCAACGTCTCGCCGCGCGACGTGCACACCCCCGGGTTCGCGGGCGCCGTCGCAGCCCGGCTGGCCCGCCACGGCGTCCCGGCCGGCGCGCTCCAGCTGGAGATAACGGAGCACGTGCTCCTGGAGGACCCCCAGCGGGCCGCCGACACGCTCAACGGCCTCACCGGCCACGGCGTCAAGATGTCCCTCGACGACTTCGGCACCGGATACTCCTCGCTCGTCCATCTGCGCAGGCTCCCCGTCAGCGAACTGAAGATCGACCGCTCCTTCGTCGCCCGGCTCGCCGTCGACACCGAGGACGCCGAGATCGTCCGCTGCACCGTCGACCTCGCCCACTCCCTCGGCCTCCTCGTCGTCGCCGAGGGCGTGGAGGACGACGAGACCTGGGAACGCCTGCGTGACCTGGGCTGCGACGCCGTCCAGGGCTGGCTGGTCGCCGCCGCGATGCCGCCCGTCGAGGCGACCGCCTGGCTCCTGGCCCGCAGCGAGCACGGCTGGCGCCGCCCCGCCGACATCGCCCTCCAGGCCGAGCTCGACCAGGCCGCGGGCCGGCTCGACCACCCCTCGGGCCAGGTCGTCCCGTAGGACGGCCCCGCCCGGCACGGAGACGCCGGGCAAACCGTTTCACGGGCAGCGGCACCGGCCCCATAGGATGGGGCCACACCATCAAGCTCACCCCGTGAGGATCCGCATGCCTGGCATCACGCGCGAGGAGGTCGCCCACCTCGCACGGCTGGCGCGTCTGGAGCTGAAGGGCGAAGAACTCGATCACTTCGCCGGCCAGCTCGACGACATCATCGGCGCGGTCGCCCGCGTCTCCGAGGTCGCCGACCAAGACGTACCGCCGACCTCCCACCCGCTGCCGCTGACCAATGTCATGCGCGCGGACGAGGTCCGTCCGTCGCTCACCCCCGAGCAGGCGCTCTCCGGCGCCCCGGCCCAGGAGCAGCAGCGTTTCAAGGTGCCGCAGATCCTGGGGGAGGACTAACAGTCATGACGGACAACATCATCAAGCTCACCGCGGCCGAGATCGCCCGCAGGATCGCCGCCGGCGACCTGACGGCCGTCGAGGTCACCGAGGCGCACCTCGCCCGCATCGAGGCCGTCGACGAGAAGGTCCACGCCTTCCTGCACGTCGACCGTGAGGGCGCCCTCGCCCAGGCCCGCGCCGTGGACGAGAAGCGCGCCCGCGGCGAGAAGCTCGGCCCGCTCGCCGGTGTGCCCCTCGCGCTCAAGGACATCTTCACCACCGTCGGCATGCCGACGACCGTGGGCTCGAAGATCCTTGAGGGCTGGATCCCGCCGTACGACGCGACCCTGGTCAAGAACCTCAAGGCCGCCGACGTCGTCATCCTCGGCAAGACCAACATGGACGAGTTCGCGATGGGCTCCTCCACGGAGAACAGCGCGTACGGCCCCACCGGAAACCCCTGGGACCTGACCCGGATCCCCGGCGGCTCCGGCGGCGGCTCCTCCGCCGCGCTCGCCGCGTACGAGGCCCCCCTCGCCATCGGCACGGACACCGGCGGCTCCATCCGCCAGCCCGCCGCCGTCACCGGCACCGTCGGCGTCAAGCCGACCTACGGCGGCGTCTCCCGCTACGGCATGGTGGCCTTCTCGTCCTCCCTCGACCAGGGCGGCCCCTGCGCCCGTACGGTCCTGGACGCGGCCCTCCTCCACGAGGCCATCGCCGGGCACGACCCGCTCGACTCGACCTCCATCGACGCCCCGGTCCCGCCGGTCGTCGAGGCGGCCCTGAGCGGCTCCGTCGGCGGCATGCGCGTCGGCGTCGTCAAGCAGTTCCGCGGCGAGGGCTACCAGGCCGGCGTCGTGCAGCGCTTCGACGAGTCCGTCGAACTGCTCAAGGAGCTGGGCGCCGAGATCGTCGAGCTGGACTGCCCGACCTTCGACCTCGCCCTTTCGGCGTACTACCTGATCGCGCCGTCCGAGTGCTCCTCGAACCTGGCCCGCTTCGACGCCATGCGCTACGGCCTGCGGGTCGGCGACGACGGCACCCGTTCGGCCGAGGACGTCACCGCCCTCACCCGTGAGGCCGGCTTCGGCGACGAGGTCAAGCGCCGCATCATCCTCGGCACGTACGCGCTCAGCTCCGGCTACTACGACGCGTACTACGGCTCGGCCCAGAAGGTCCGCACCCTCATCACCCGCGAGTTCGAGCAGGCCTTCGAACAGGTGGACGTGATCGTCTCCCCGACGACGCCCACCACCGCCTTCCCGATCGGCGAGCGCGCCGACGACCCGATGGCGATGTACCTCGCGGACCTGTGCACCATCCCGACCAACCTGGCCGGCAACGCCGCCATGTCGCTGCCCTGCGGCCTGGCGCCCGAGGACGGTCTGCCGGTCGGCCTGCAGATCATCGCTCCCGCCATGAAGGACGACCGGCTGTACAAGGTCGGCGCCGCCGTCGAGGCCGCGTTCGTGGAAAAGTGGGGGCATCCGCTGCTTGAGGAGGCTCCGTCGCTGTGAGTGCCATGGCAAAGAAGGCCAAGAACTTCAAGAAGTCGAAGACCGGCGTCTACGTCTCGCTGGCCACCACCGCGTTCGGCGCGGTCAGCGTCGCCAAGCAGGCCAAGATGGCCCGCAACGACGACGACATGCTGCGGCTCGTCGACGCCGCGGTGTCCGCCGCCGCCATCGTTACCGGCCTGGCGATCCTCTACCGGGAGCTGAAGCGCCTGGGCGACGACGACGTCCTGCTGGGCTGAGAGGGAAAGTCTCACCGTGACTGTCACTGAACTGCTGTCGTACGAAGCGGCGCTTGCCGAGTACGACCCCGTCATGGGCCTGGAGGTCCATGTCGAGCTCGGCACCCGGACGAAGATGTTCTGCGGCTGCTCGACCGAGCTGGGCGCGGAGCCGAACTCGCAGACCTGCCCGACGTGCCTCGGCATGCCCGGCTCGCTGCCGGTCGTCAACGCGATCGGCGTCGAGTCCGCCATCAAGATCGGCCTCGCGCTGCACTGCGAGATCGCCGAGTGGTGCCGCTTCGCCCGGAAGAACTACTTCTATCCGGACATGCCGAAGAACTTCCAGACCTCCCAGTACGACGAGCCGATCGCCTTCAACGGCTACCTGGACGTCCAGCTGGAGGACGGCGAGATCTTCCGCGTGGAGATCGAGCGCGCCCACATGGAGGAGGACACCGGCAAGTCGCTGCACGTCGGCGGCGCCACCGGTCGCATCCACGGCGCCTCGCACTCGCTGCTCGACTACAACCGGGCCGGCATCCCGCTCATCGAGATCGTCACCAAGCCGATCGAGGGCGCGGGCGAGCGGGCCCCCGAGGTCGCCAAGGCGTACGTCGCCGAGCTGCGCGAGCTGATCCGCGCCCTCGGTGTGTCCGACGCGCGCATGGACAAGGGCCAGATGCGCTGCGACGTGAACCTGTCGCTGCGCCCCCACGGCACCAAGACCTTCGGTACCCGCTCGGAGACGAAGAACGTCAACTCGCTCCGTTCGGTGGAGCGTGCGGCGCGCTTCGAGATCCAGCGCCACGCGGCCGTGCTCACCTCCGGTGGCACGATCGTGCAGGAGACCCGTCACTTCCACGAGGACGACGGCTCCACCACCTCCGGCCGCATCAAGGACAACGCCGAGGACTACCGGTACTTCCCGGAGCCCGACCTCGTCCCGGTGGCCCCGGCCCGCGAGTGGGTCGAGGAGCTCCGCAAGGGCCTCCCCGAGCTGCCGCGCGTGCGCCGCAACCGGCTGCGCGAGGAGTGGGGCGTGTCCGAGCTGGACATGCAGTCCATCCTCAACGCGGGCGCGGTCGACGCGATCGTCGCCACGATCGAGGCGGGCGCCGACGCGGCATCGGCCCGCAAGTGGTGGATGGGCGAGCTGGCCCGTAACGCCAACGAGCAGGGCGTCTCCCTGGAGGAGCTGGCGATCACGCCGGCGGACGTGGCCCGGGTCTCGGCCCTGGTCGCCTCCGGCGACCTCAACGACAAGCTGGCCCGCCAGGTCATCGAGGGCGTTCTCGCCGGCGAGGGCACCCCTGACGCGGTCGTCGAGAAGCGCGGTCTGAAGGTCGTCTCCGACGACGGCGCGCTCGGCACGGCGGTCGACGAGGCCATCGCGGGCAACGCGGCCATCGCGGACAAGATCCGCGGCGGCAAGGTCGCGGCGGTCGGCGCCCTGGTCGGCGCGGTCATGAAGGCCACCAGGGGCCAGGCGGACGCGGCGAAGGTCAAGGACCTGATCCTGGAGAAGCTCGGCGTCAGCGAGGGCTGAGCTGCTTCTCGTACAGCTCAAGGGGACGGCCCCGCACCGGAGTTCCGGTGCGGGGTCGTTTCGCGTACGCGGGTGGGGTCAGCGCCTGAGGAGCGGGGCGGCGATCACACCGCTGCCCTCGTCGGTGCAGGTCTCCTCCACCTTGAGGCGCAGCCGCAGCGCGCCCTCGATCTTCAGTGACTTCGTGATCGGCTTGCCCAGGTCCACGGTCTCGTTGAAGAGGGCGGGCTGGTCGTCCACGGAGACGATGATCCGGGCGGTCTCGATGTTCGAGCCGTCGTCGATGCCGGCGGTGAAGTCGAACCAGGACCATTCGCGGTTGAGGTCGTACTCGACGTAGGCGCCGTTGTAGCAGTCGCCGATGAGGGCGGCCCCGTACTCCTTGGTGTCGATCTTCGCGGTGCCGACGGAGAAGCTGTCGGGGTCGCTGACGGAGGCGAGGGTGGTCAGATCGGCGGTGGGCGCGTCCGGTACGGTCCCGGGGTCGTCGGTGGGGCTCGCCGACTCGTCAGGTGTGGTGGCCGGGTCGGTCGGCTCCTCGGCCGTCGGCTGGTCGGTCGGTTCCGTCGGGGCGTCGCTGGGGGGCTCCTCCGTCACCTGTGCCGCAGTGGTGCTCGTGGCGGGCGGACCGGCTTCGCTCCCCTTCCCTTCCTTGTCCTTGTCGCCGAGGAGCTGGACGCCGATCACGGCGAGGACGGCGATGAGGACGACGCCGGCCACGGCGCCGATGAGCGGGCCCTTGCGCCGCCGCCCCGGCGGGGGGCCCGCGGTGGTCGGGGCGGGATCCGGCGCCGGGGGGCCGAAGCCACCGGGCGGCGCGGGGACGGGTGTGGCGACGGTGGGAGGGGCGGTCACCGGCTGGGACTCGGCGGCCGGCCGGGGGGTCACCACCGGTGCGGCCACGACCGGCACGGCCGCCGGTGGGGGCGGCGTCGCGGGCTGCGGCGGTGTCCCGGCAGGCGACGGCGGGAGCGGCGGCGGGACCGACGGCGCCGGCGGGACCGCGTCCGCGACCGTCACCGGGCGCGAGGTCGTCGTGGAGACCACCCCGTGCCGTACGTCCTTCACCCACCCGGACAGCGACAGCGGACGCCGGTCCGCGTCGGCCGCGGCGATGCTCAGGACCCGTTCCCGCTGGTCCTCCGGGAGCCCCGCGATCTGCGGCAGCGCGCGGAACGCGGAGACCAGCTGCTCGGGCGCGGCCGGCGGGGACTGCCCGCTGAGCAGGAAGTAGGCGATGGCGCCGAAGGCGTAGCGGTCGGTGCCCGGGGTGCGCTTGCCCTCGAAGATCTCGGGGGCCGCGTAGCCGGGGGTGAACCACACCTCGGCGGTCTGGTGGTCGGCGGTGAGCTTGCTCAGGCCGAAGTCGACGAGGGTCGCCTGTCCGTGCTCGTCGACCATCACGTTGCCGGGGGAGAGGTCGCCGTGGACGACGGTCCGCCCGGACGGGGTGGCCTTGCCGGAGTGCAGCCAGTCCAGGACGTCGGCGAGCTGTTCCAGGGTTCGCATCACCTCGCGCCGCTCACCGGGTGTGGCGAGGGTGCGTTCGGCCCGCCAGTCGCGCAGGTCGAGGCCGTCGACGTGGTTCATGACGAGCACCAGGGCGCGGCCGGTGATGGTCCCGGACTCGCCGGGCCGGTGGATCGGCGGCCCCTGGAAGTGCTCCCGTACGCCGACGACTCCGGGCCGGTGGACGAAGCGCAGCAGCTCGGCCTGCTCGTTCCACTTCTGGCTGATGCGCTCGAACACCTCGGGCGTGATCGTGGTCTTCGAGTCGAGGACCTTGACGACGACGGGCTCCGTGCCGCCGGCCAGTTCGATCTCCGCGAGGTAGAGCACGGCCTCGCCGCCCCGGCCGATGGACCGGAGGAGCCGGTACCGGTCGGGTGTGGAGTCGGGGCCGATGTGATGTGCCGTGTTGCTCAAATTTCCCCCTGGGCACAGCGATTGACTGGTCATCAGCTTGCCGCTCGGTCGGGTTCGGGGTCAACGAGGGTGGGGTTGCGGGCCGGTAAAGGACATGCGTGCGGGGCGTCCGGGGGTGCGCGTGCGGTCCGCGGGGGCGCCCGGCTGTGGCCGGAAATCGCTTGGACTCCCGTCGCGTTCCCTTGGACGTTCACCACCGCGCCCCCGTCGGGTCTTCTCGTCGTCATCCCGTCTCACTACCGTCCCCGGCGTACCACCCAATGGCTCGAAGGCGAACCATTGGCCGTCGACTGGAGGTCGGTCTTGCCCCCCGAGAGGTCCCCCGAGAAGTCCCCCGAGCTGTCCCGCAGAAGGCTCCTCGCGCTGGGTGGAGGCGCCTTCGGTGTCGCTGCCGCCGGGTCGCTGCTGCCGCCGTCGCTGCAGGCCGCGATGGCCGCGGAGCCCCCGGCCGGGGGGATGTCGGCGGTCCGGCACGTGGTGATCCTGATGCAGGAGAACCGTTCCTTCGACCACTACTTCGGCACCCTCCGCGGTGTCCGCGGATTCGGCGACCGCAACGCCGTCGAGCTGCCCTCCGGCACCTCCGTGTTCGAGCAGCCCGCCGCCCTCGGCCGGACCGTGCTGCCCTTCCCGATCCGCGGCGCCGCCGAGACCCAGAAGAAGGACCTCCAGTACATCGGGGACCTCGACCACTCCTGGAGCGGCGGCGGCAAGGCCTGGCGCGGCGGCTGGATGGACGGCTGGGTCTCGGCCAAGACCGCCGCCACCATGGCGTACTACGACCGGCAGGACATCCCCCTGCACTACGAGCTGGCCGACACCTTCACCGTCTGCGACGCCTACCACTCGTCCGTCCACACCTCGACGAGCCCCAACCGCAACCACCTCTGGTCCGGCTGGACCGGCTTCGAGGCCGACGGCAACCGGGCGGTCACCAACGCCGCGTACGCCGAGGGCACCCACCCCGGCTACGGCTGGCCCACCTACGCCGAGCGTCTCGAAGCCGCCGGGCGCAGCTGGAAGACGTACACCGAGTGGGAGAACTTCACCGACAACAACATCGAGTTCTTCACCAGCTTCAAGAAGATCGCCCGCAAGGCCCTCGCCGGGACCGGCGGGCACACCTTCATGGAGTCCTTCTACGCCGCCGTCCGCGACACCGGCGACGCCACCGAGCGCGCCCGCCTGCTCGGCCTCCTGGAGGAGGGCGTCGCCACCCTCACCGAGGCCGAGCGCTCCCTCTTCGAGCGCGGACTGCGCCGGGTCGAGAGCGGCACCCTCGCCGACGCCTTCCGCGCCGACGTCGCCGCCGGCACCCTCCCCGAGGTCTCCTACCTCGTGCCCTCGGCGATCGACTCCGAGCACCCCGGCTCCTCCTCGCCGATCGCCTCCGCCACCCTCGTCTACAAGGTGCTCGACGCCCTCGGCGCGCACCCTGACGTGTGGCGCCACACCGTCGTCCTGATCAACTACGACGAGAACGACGGCTTCTTCGACCACGTGCCGCCGCCGGTCCCGCCCACCGACGACACGGACGAGCGCTGGAAGGGCCAGCCCACCGGCCTCGGCATCCGCGTCCCGCTGCTCGTCGTCTCGCCCTGGTCGGTCGGCGGCTACGTCTGCTCCGAGACGTTCGACCACACCTCGGTGATCCGCTTCCTGGAGAAGCTCACCGGCATCGAGGAGCCCAACATCACCCCCTGGCGCCGGGCCGTCACGGGCGACCTCACCTCCGCCTTCGACTTCAGGCGGGGCCGCCGGCAGCCGCCCGTCGAGCAGCCGGGCCCGATCCCGCCCTTCACCGGCCGCTGGCGGCCCCAGCCCCCGGCCGTGCAGCGGATGCCCGTCCAGGAGCCCGGTGTCCGCCCCGCCCGCCCGCTGCCGTACCAGCCGGACGCCGCCGCGACCACCGGCACCGGCGCCGTGAAGGTCGCGCTCAGCAACAGGGGCAGGGCGAGCGCGCACTTCGCCCTCTACCCGTACGCGGGCGAGTTCGCCTTCCCCCAGCACCAGGACGTCAGGGGTACGGGGGAGTGGACCGTCCCCGTCCCGGGTGATCATTACCGCTTCACGATCACCGGCCCCAACGGTTTCCGCCGCGAGTTCGAGGGCCCCGCGACGGGCGGCGCCGAGCTGGGCTCCCGTATCGACCACCACGACCGCGACCTGCACCTCACCGTACGGAACACCGGATCGGCCGCCGTCTCCTTCACGGTCAGGCCGCTCGGGTACGTAGACCTCGACGACCTCGGCGACTGGACCCGCACCGTCACCGTGAAGCCCGGGAAGACCCGTACCGTCGTCCACTCGGCCGCCGACGCGCACGGCTGGTACGACGTCGAGGTGACCGCGCCCGGGGGCTTCCGCCGCCGGCTCATGGGGCACATCGAGAACGGTCGCGCCAGCGTCTCCGGCTGAGCGTCCGCGGTGAGCGTCCGTGCCCGGGGTTCAGGACCTTTGTTCCGATCCCCGGGCATGCCTGTGAGTATCGACACGAAACGGGCAAACGATCACGTTTGGCTGCCACAGTGGGCGCACGTAGTCATGTGTGTAGGTCATGCGTTCTTTTCGGGCTGTTCCCGCGAAAGATCCACGAACCACCCAGGGAGCACGTCCTTTGGCAGCCATCGCACGGTGGTGCATCAAGCACCGCCTCGTCGCCGTCCTCCTGTGGCTCCTCGCCCTCGGCGGGGTCGGCACCACGGCCGTCGTCGCCGGCAGCGCGTACTCCAACGACTACGAGGTCCCCGGCACCGAGTCCGGCCGGGCCACCGCCCTCCTCGAACGCGGCTTCCACGGCCTCGGCGGCGACAGCGACACCATCGTCTGGCACACCGGCCAGGGCAGCGTCCGCGCCGACGCCGTCGAGAAGCGCATGAGCGCGATGCTCGACGAGGTCGCCGAACTGCCCGGCATCGCCGCCGTCACCTCCCCGTACGGCGACCTCCCGGGACAGATCAGCGAGGACGGTCACACCGCCTACGCCGTCGTCACCTTCCACGAGCAGGCCGACGACATCCCCCAGGGGCAGGCCCGCGCCCTCGTCGACACCGCGAAGGCCGCCGAGGCCGACGGTGTCGCCGTCGAGCTGGGCGGCAGCGCCGTCGCCCTCACCGAGGCCCCCGGCGGACACATCGCCGAAGTCGTCGGAGTCGCCGTCGCCGCCGTCGTCCTCTTCCTCGCCTTCGGCTCCCTCGCCGCCTCCGCGCTCCCCATCGCGACCGCGCTCGTCAGCGTCGGCATCGCCTACTCCGGGATCGTGCTCCTCGGCCACCTCATGACCGTCGCCGACTTCGCCCCCATGCTCGGCATGCTCGTCGGGCTCGGCGTCGGCATCGACTACGCCCTCTTCATCGTCACCCGGCACCGCAGAGGCCTGAAACGCGGCCTGTCCGTCGCGGAGGCGGCGGAGACGGCCGTCGCCACCACCGGCCGCGCCGTCGTCTTCGCCGGAGCCACCGTCTGCATCGCGCTGCTCGGCATGCTGATCCTGCGGCTCAGCTTCCTCAACGGCGTCGCCATCGCCGCCTCCCTCACCGTCGTCCTCACCGTCGCCGCCTCCGTCACCCTCCTTCCGGCACTGCTCTCGCTCATCGGCATGCGGGCGCTGTCCCGGCGCGAACGCCGGACGCTCGCCGAGCACGGGCCGCAGCCCGAACTGCCCACCGGCTTCGCCGCCCGCTGGTCCGCCTTCGTCGAACGGCACCCGAAGCTGCTCGGGGCCGTCGCCGTCGTCGTCATGGGCTTCCTGGCCCTGCCGACCCTCTCGCTCCACCTCGGCACCTCCGACCAGGGCAACGGCCCGGCGACCGCGACCACGCGGCAGGCCTACGACCTGATCGCCGACGGCTTCGGGCCCGGCGTCAACGGTCCGCTCACCCTCGTCGCAGGGCTCGACGGCGCCGACGACCGGGTCGCCCTCGACCAGCTGCCCGCCGCGCTCTCCGCCACCCGCGGGGTCGCCTCCGTCTCCCCGGTCACGTACAACAGCTCCGGCGACACCGCCGTCCTCACCGTCGTCCCCGAGTCCTCGCCCCAGTCGAAGGCCACCAGCGAGCTCGTCGACCGGCTCCGCGCGGACGTCCTCCCCCGGGCAGAGGCCGGCACCTCCCTCGACGTCCACGTCGGCGGTGTCACCGCCTCGTACGACGACTTCGCCGAGATCATCATCGGCAAGCTGCCGCTCTTCGTCGGCGTCGTCATCGCCCTCGGCTGTCTGCTGCTCCTGCTCGCCTTCCGCTCGATCGGCATCCCGCTCAAGGCCGCCGCCATGAACGTCGTCGCCGTCGGCGCCGCCTTCGGCGTCGTCGTGGCGATCTTCCAGTGGGGCTGGGGGAGCGAGCTCCTCGGCCTCGGCAGCGCCGGGCCGATCGAACCCTTCCTGCCGGTGATCATGGTCTCCGTCCTCTTCGGACTCTCCATGGACTACCAGGTCTTCCTGGTCAGCCGGATGTACGAGGAATGGCTGGAGACCGGCGACAACCGGCGCGCGGTACGGGTCGGCCTGGCCGAGACCAGCCGGGTGATCAACTCCGCCGCCGTCATCATGATCTCCGTCTTCCTCGCCTTCGTCCTCTCCGGCGACCGGGTCATCGCGATGTTCGGCATCGCGCTCGCGGCGGCCGTCGCCCTCGACGCCTTCGTGCTGCGCACCCTCCTCGTCCCCGCGCTCATGCACCTGCTCGGCGGGGCGAACTGGTGGCTGCCCCGATGGCTCGACCGCCTGCTGCCGCGGATCAGCATCGAACCGCCCGAGTGCCGCGAGGCCGCCGACGCCCGTGCGAAGATCCCCACGCAGTTCGTGACGGTTCCGGCCGTGGAGGAGAGGATCGAGGATGTTCGCGATATCGCTGGGTGACGACGGCGCGGAGCTGAGGCCCCTGGAGCCCTGGCGGGCCGAGGAGTTCCTGGCGCACATGGACCGGGGACGGGAGTTCATCGGGGAGCACATCGCCCTGCCGGACTTCGTCGCCGACCTGGACTCCGCCCGCTCCTTCCTCCGCTCGTACGCAGAGAAGGCCGCGAGCGACACCGGACGGATCTACGGCATCTGGACCGACGGCACCCTCGTCGGCGGCGTCCTCTTCCGGACGTTCGACGCCACGCACGGCACCGCGGAGGCGGGCTGCTGGCTGGAGCCCACCGCCGCCGGGAAGGGCCTGATCACCCGGGCCTGCCGGGTCATCATCGACTGGGCGGTCGAGGAGCGCGGCATCCACCGCGTCGAATGGCACGCCTCCGTGAAGAACGGGGCGAGCATCGCCGTCGCCCGCCGTCTGGGCATGACGCGGGAGGGCGTCCTGCGGGAGAACTACCCGCACCGCGGCACGCGTACGGACACGGAGGTCTGGGCGGTCCTGGCCCCCGAGTGGCGGGCGGCGAAGGCCGGGGCGGCGTCTTAAGACGGTTCTCATGTGCGCCGCCTAGCGTGCGCCGCATGGACACCAAGACGACGACAGAGAAGACCGGCGAGACCGGCGACAACGCCGAGAGCCCCGAGGGCGCCGGTAGCGCCGGGGCGGGCAGCGCCGCGAAGGCCGCCGAGCCGGCCGAGGCGGCGGAGGCCGCGCCCGCCGCGGAGCCGCTGGACGCCGACGATCTCGGTCCGGCCGACGAGGCCGACGGAGACGACGAGGACGACGAGGGGCTGTTCCCGGACGAGGCCCCCGCTCCCGCCTCCGCCGGCATCGGCGGCGCCGCAGCGGCCGTGGTGTCCGCCGCCCTCGGCGTCGTCGCGCTCACCGGCACCTGGACCGGCAAGGTCGTCGCCGAGCGGGAGACCCTCATCGGCCAGATCAAGACCTCCGGATCCGGCACCCCCGCCCAGCAGATCTCCGAGATCTACGCCGACGCCTGGCACAGCGTCGCCCTGGTGAACGGCGTCCTTTCGCTCGTCGCCCTGCTCGTGGCCGTCCTCGTGCTCGTCCTTCCCGGGCGCCCCTCCTGGGTCCGCGCGGTCGCCGTCGCGGGCGCCGTCCTGGGCGGCCTCGGCCTGCTCCTGTCGGTCGGTACCTACTTCGACCTCTTCCTGAACCTCCCGACCGCCGGGTCCTGAGGCCCCCGGCTGATCCCTCGGGCGGCGCCTAAGGCCCCCCTGAGTACCTCCTAAGGCCCCCCGTACCCCGAACATGCGGCACTCGCCCGATGCGGCCGCACCCCCTGGGAGACGAAAGTCGAGGCATCGCAAGGAGCGATACCTCGACCGAGACCCAGGAGCACCCGATGTTCGCGTACGAACTCCACCGCATGAACCACGCCGAACTCGTCCGTGAGGCCGCCGCCCAGCGTCTGTCCCGCCAGGCCGCCGCCTCCGTCTCCACCGCCCGGGGCCTGCGCCGCCTCGGCCGGCGGAGCGGCGGCCAGGACGCGGAGGGGCGGGTGAGCGACGGCGGACGCAGCCGCTTCGCCCGGGCCGCGTGACCCCCGTATGAGCGACGGTACGGACGGCTGTGCGATGCTCGGCGCCGTGGAGACCAGGTCAGTCAGCCCCGTGTTCGTCGGCCGCGCCGGCGAACTCACCGCCCTCACCGAGGCGCTCTCCCGTGCGACCGCGGGAGAGCCCCAGGCGCTGCTCATCGGCGGCGAGGCGGGGGTCGGCAAGACCCGGCTCATCGAGGAGTTCCTCGACACGGCCTGCGACCGGGGCGCCGTCGTCGCGCTCGGCGGCTGCGTCGAACTCGGCGCCGACGGACTGCCCTTCGCGCCCTTCGCCGCCGCACTGCGCTCGCTGCGCCGCCGGCTCCCCGACGAACTCACCGCGGCCGCCGAGGGACAGGAGAGCGAACTCGCCCGCCTCCTTCCCGAACTCGGCGAACCCGGCAGTCACGAGCCCTCCGACGAGGACAGCACCGCCCGCCTCTTCGAGCTGACCGTACGGCTCCTGGAACGGCTCGCCGCCGACCGTACGCTCGTGCTCGTCCTGGAAGACCTGCACTGGGCCGACGCCTCCACCCGCCACCTCCTCACCTACCTCCTCCGCACCCTCCGCCGCGGCCGGATCGTGGTCCTCGCCAGCTACCGCGCCGACGACATCCACCGCCGCCACCCGCTGCGCCCCCTCCTCGCCGAACTCGACCGGCTCCGCACCATCCGCCGCATCGAACTCGCCCGCTTCACCCGCACCGAGGTGCACCGCCAGCTCACCGGCATCCTCGCCGCCGAACCCGACCCCGGTCTCGTCGAGGAGGTCTTCGAACGCTCCGACGGCAACGCCTTCTTCGTCGAGGAACTCGTCGTCTCCCACGAGGCTGGCTGCGCCCCCGGCCAGCTCAGCGACTCCCTGCGCGACCTCCTGCTCGTCCGGGTCGAGACGCTCCCCGAAGACGCCCAGCGGGTCGCCAGGATCGTCGCCGAGGGCGGTTCCACCGTCGAGTACGGACTGCTCGCCGCCGTCGCCCGGCTCACCGAGGACGAACTCATCGAGGCGCTCCGGGCCTGCGTCGGCGCCAACATCCTGCTCGCCGTCCCCGACGGCGACGGCTACCGCTTCCGCCACTCCCTCGTCCGCGAGGCCGTCAGCGACGACCTGCTGCCGGGCGAACGCTCCCGCCTCAACCGGCGCTACGCCGAAGCCCTGGAGGCCGACCCCGGGCTCGTCCGCGCCGAGGAACGCGCCACCCGGCTCGCCACCTACTGGTACCACGCGCACGACACGGCCAAGGCCCTGCCCGCCGTCCTCCGCGCCTCCGTCGCCACCCGCAAGCGCCACGCCTACGCGGAACAACTGCGCCTCCTCGAAAGGGCCATGGAACTCTGGGACGAGGCCCCGGCCGAGATCCGCCGCTCGCTGCGGCCCATGGACTACGCCGAGGCCTACCCGCCCTGCGGCTGCGACCCCGAGACCACCCCGCTCCGGTACCTCGACCTGCTCGCCGAGGCAGCCGTCGCCGCCCGGCTCAGCGGCGACCGCGAACGCGCCCTGAAGATCGGCAGGACGGCGCTCCGCCTCCTCGACGGCACGGACGAGAACGACCCCCTCCGCGCCGCCTGGTTCTGGACCGAGCGGGCCCGCCTCCAGTCCAACCTCGGCCGGGGCGACGGCTGGGAGGAGATCTCCCGCGCCCAGGAACTCGTCAAGGGCCTGCCGCCGTCCGCCGTCCACGCCGCGGTCCTCGTCGGCGCCGCCGGCTGGGGCATGCTCCGCAACCCCGGACCCGAGGCCCTCACCGCCGCCGAACGCGCCGTCGAATACGCCCGCCACGTCAACGCCGAGTCGATCGAGCTCAACGCCCGCCTCACCCTCGGCACCCTCATGACCGCGGCCGGGGACGTCGAGGCGGGCCTCGCCGAGATGCACGACGTACGGGAACGGACCACGGCCCTCGGCCAGTTCACCGAGGCCGCCCGCGCCCACATCAACATCGCCTCCTCCCTCGAAGCCCTCGGCCGCTCCCGCGAGGCCGTCGAACTCTCCGACACCGGAATCCGTCTCGCCCGCACCTACGGCCTCGTCGACAGCGTCAGCTGGATCGAGGCCAACCGGGCCGAGTCCCTCCTCTCCCTCGGGCACTGGGACGAGACCCAGGAGGCCGCCGAGCGACTCCTCCGCTCGGCGTCCAGCAGCAAGCCCCGCGGCTCGGCCTCCCTCCGCCTGGCCCAGCTCGCCGTCGCCCGCGGCGAACTCGACGCGGCCCGCCGCCACCTCGCCGAAGCCCGCGCCGCCTACGGCGCCCGCGACCCGATCCCGCAGTACACCCTGCTCATGGGACAGATCGAGATCGCCGTGGCCGCCGCGGAGGGCCGCTTCGCCGACGTCAGGACCCGGCTCGCCGCCGTCGAACAAGCCGGCTTCCCGCCCGGCACCCACCGCTACGGCTGGCCGCTCGTCCTCACCGCCGCCACCGCCGAGGCCGACAGCAGGGGACTGCCCGCCGCCGACGAGGGCCGCGCGCAGGCGCTGGACACCATCCGCGGCTGCGTCCGCCGCCTCGCCACCCCGGCCCCCGTCTGGGCCGCCCACGCCCAGCAGGTCTCCGAGGAGATCGCCCGCGCCGAGGGCCGCGAGTCCGCCGCCCGCTGGGCCGAGACCGTCGCCGCCTACGAACCGCTTGAACGCCCCGCCCAGCTGGCCCGCGCCCGCCACCGCCTCGCCGACGCCCTCCTCGTCGAGGGAGGCCACCGCGAGGAGGCCGCGGCCCTGCTCCGCGAGGCCCATGCCACCGCCACCCGCCTCGGCGCCCGCCCGCTCCGCGAGGACGTGGAACTCCTCGCGGCCCGCGCCCGCCTCTCCCTGTCACCCGAGAAGCGGGCCGCGGCACCGGCCGAGGCCGCCGACGACACCTTCGGCCTGACCCCTCGCGAGCAGGACGTCCTGCGCCTGGTCGCGGCCGGCCGCACCAACCGTCAGATCGCCGAGCAGCTGTTCATCTCACCCAAGACGGCCAGCGTCCACGTCTCCAACATCCTCGCCAAGCTGGGCGTCGCCGGCCGCGGCGAGGCCGCCGCCCTGGCCCACCGCCTCCATCTCCTCGACACCACCCTCTGAGCCCTTCAAGCCCACGGAGTCGACGGAGTCCACTGAGTCCCCTGAGACCACTGAGTCCGCCGGGGCCGGGCGGGGCGCCCGTATCGTCACCCGGCCCGATGTCAGGTCTATCGGTCCGCGCGAAGGATCGGCGTCGCCCGGATCCTCCCTGGTCAGAGCCTGCCTGCGCTGCTCCTCCTCGGTGTGCCTGCGTCCCGGCGCGAACAGCTCCGCCATCGAGTCGAACACGGTCGCCCGCCTCCTTCAGTTCACCTCCAGCCGGAGGATCCTGTCGTCCCCTGGCCCGGGAGTGCCCCGGGTGTCGGTTTCGCTGGTCACCAGCCAGAGCCGCCCGCCGCCCCCGGCGAGGACCGTGCGCAGGCGTCCGTACTCCTCTGTCAGGAACGCCTCGGGGTTCCCCGACTGTTCCGCGCCGGAGAGCGGGACCCGCCACAGGCGCTCGCCTCTGAGCCCGGCCATCCAGATCGCGCCCTTCGCGTAGGCGATTGCGCTGGGGGAGGCCTCCGAGGTCCGCCACTGCGCCACCGGGTCCACGAACCCCGCCCGCCCGGCCTTCCCCTCGGCCTCCGGCCAGCCGTAGTTCTTGCCCGGCTCGACCAGATTCAGCTCGTCCCAGGTGTTCTGCCCGAACTCCGCCGCCCACAGGCGGCCCTCCGCGTCCCAGGCGATGCCCTGCACATTGCGGTGGCCGTACGAATAGACCACCGAACCGGCGAAGGGATTGCCCGGCGCGGGCCGGCCCTCCGGTGTCATCCGCAGGATCTTCCCGCCGAGCGACTCCCGGTCCTGGGCGAGGCCCGTGCGGCCCGTCTCGCCCGTCCCCGCGTACAGCATCCGGTCCGGCCCGAACGCGATGCGGCCGCCGTTGTGCACGACCCCCTTCGGGATGCCCGTGAGCACCGGCTGCGGCGCACCGAGCCGGTCCCCGTCCCCGCCCCCGTACCGCATGCGCACGATGCGGTTGTCCGACTCCGCCGTCAGATACGCGTACACCCAGCCGTTCCGCACCGCGAGGCCCATGAGGCCGCCCTCGCCGCCCGGAACCACCCCCGGCACCTCGCCGAGCGAGGTCTTCGCCCCGGTCCGCCCGTCCACCCGGGTGATCGTCCGCTCGTCCCGCGAGGAGACGAGGAGGTCCCCGCCGGGCAGCTCCGCGAGCCCCCACGGCGACTTCAGCCCCTCGGTCAGCGTGCCCGACACCGTCACCCGGCCACCGGCGGGCGCGGAGGAAGCGGCCGGAGGCGAGGAGGAGGCGGAGGCCGACGCGGAGGCCGAAGGGGGCGACGACGTCGGCGGAGCCGTACCCGAGCGGTCCTCGGTGTCTCCCGAGGAGCAGCCCGCCACCAGGATCAGCACGGCGGCGCCCCACAGGGCCTTCACAACAGCAGGACGGCTCATGGCACGGTCCCCCTTCGACGAGTCGAGCTGCATCCCTTCACTCTTGATACACCGCTCGACCCGATCAGGTTCCCGACCGCCCCGCCCCGCCCCCCGGTGTCGCCCGGTGTCGCCCGGCGACCCTCCGGCGGCGCCCTCAGTCCCACGATCCCCGGGGTGCCGGGAGCGACGCGATCTCCGCCAGGTCCACCGGCGTCAGCCGCAGCCCGGCGGCCCGGGCGTTCTCCACCGCCCAGCGCTCCCGCTTCGCCCCCGGCACCGGCACGACGTGCGGCCCCCGGCCGAGCACCCACGCCAGCGCCACCTGCGCCGGCGTGACGTCCGGGCCGTGCCGCGCGGCCACCCGCCGCAGTCCCACCACCAGCGGCTGGTTGGCCGCCATCATCTCGGCCGTGAACCGGGGATGCCGGGCCCGCGGATCGTCCGGCTCGAAGCCGCCGCCCGGGGTGAGCGTCCCGGTGAGGAAACCGTTCCCCAACGGCATCGCCGCCAGGAACCCGACGCCCCGCGCCGCGCACCACGGCAGCAGCCGCACCAGCGCCTCCTGCGACCACACCGACAGCTCGGCCTCCACCGCTGCCACCGGGAAGACCTGCTGGACCCGCTCCAGTTGGCGGATCGTTCCCTCATAACCGTCACGGCTGACGCCCGTGGCGCCCCTGCGGGCCGACCGGGAGCCGACGGCGCACAGCCCGAGGGCCCGGACCTTGCCCGCGGAGACCAGCTCGGCCATCGCGCCCCAGGTCTCCTCGACCGGCACCTCCGGATCCGCGCGGTGCAGCTGGTACAGGTCGATCACATCGGTCTGGAGCCTCCGGAGCGAGGCGTCGCAGGCCCGACGCACGTATCCCGGCCTGCCGTTGGCGACCACGTGCTGATCGCCGACGAGCAGCCCGCACTTCGTCGAGACGAACGCCTCCGCCCGTCGCTCCTTCAACACCCGCCCCAACAGAAGCTCGTTGGTGAACGGCCCGTACATGTCGGCGGTGTCGAGCAGGCTCACCCCGGCGTCGAGCGCCGCGTGCACCGTCCGCAGCGAGCGGTCCCCCCGCTGTTCCGAACGGCTGTACGCCCAGCTCATCGGCATGCACCCCAGGCCGATCGCACCCACGTCGAGCGCCGTCGCCCCGATAGTCCTGCGCTCCACCTGCCGGTACCCCTCCCTGTGCCGTCCCCCAAAGTAACCAATGGCGCAAAGGATTCTTCGCATAGCCTCCCGGTCATGACCTTCGAAGACACGACCACCGACGTGTGGCTTCCGATTCCCGCGGGCGAGATCGAGGGACTCCCCGAACCGGGCACGTCGCGCCTGAACTACCGCTTCTGGGACGGCGGACCGGAGTTCCCCGCCGACCCGGCCCGCTGCGCCTTCTACGTCGTCCCGTACATGAAGGGCAGCGAGATCGCCGTCCGGCCGCTGGCCGCGATGACCTCGGTCCGGGCGGTGCAGACGCTGTCCGCGGGCATCGACCACGTCACGCCCGGCATCGGCTCACTGCCCGCGGGCGTCGCCCTCTGCAACGCGAAGGGCGTCCACGAGGCCAGCACCGCCGAGCTCACGCTCGCGCTGATCCTGGCCTCGCTGCGCGGCATCCCCGGCTTCGTGCGCGGCCAGGACGCCGAGGAGTGGCGGGACGGCTTCTACCCGGCCCTCGCCGACAAGTCCGTCCTGATCGTGGGGTACGGGTCGATCGGCGCCGCCATCGAAGATCGGCTCGCGCCCTTCGAGTGCGCGCGGGTAGCGCGCGTCGCACGCTCCGCGCGCACCACAGCGCGCGGTCCCGTCCACGCCCTGACAGAGCTGCCGACCCTGCTCCCGGAGGCGGACGTGGTCGTGCTCTCCACTCCGCTCACGCCCGCGACCAGGCATCTCGCCGACACCGGGTTCCTGTCCCGGATGAAGGACGGGGCGCTCCTCGTGAACGTTTCCCGCGGACCGGTCGTGGACACGACGGCGCTGCTCAAGGAGGTCGAGAGCGGCCGGATCACGGCGGCGCTCGACGTCACCGATCCGGAACCGCTGCCGGCCGGGCACCCGTTGTGGCACGCTCCCGGTGTCCTGATCAGTCCCCATGTGGGAGGTTCCACCTCGGCCTTCATGCCGCGTGCGAAGCGGCTGATCGCGGGACAGCTGCGCCGGTTCGCGGCGGGCGAGGAACTGGCGAACGTACTCCTCACCACCGGCTGAACCACCGGCTGAACCACGAGCTGAACCACCGCCAGAACGCGGCGGCGCGCTGGGGCGGCCGGACGGCGCGTACGGGCCGCCGGGCGGGGCGTACGGCCGGCCGGCCGGGGCCGCGCCTGGGCCGGTCGGGTGAGCGCGCCCCCGACACGCGCCGCGTACAAGCCCGCAGGTCGTCACGGAGAGTACTGCGACCCTGTCCCTGAGTGACCGTCCTGGTGTATCGTCCCGGAACGGGGGACTGCGTCGAGTACGGGCTGACGCTGGGGAGCGAAGTGACGGGACATCAGATTCCGAGGGGGGCGACGGGTGAGGCACGGCCGGAGGACCGACGATCCGACGCGGCGACGCCGCCGCCGGCAAGCCTTTCACGCCTCGCCGCGGGCCTCACGCACGCCGTGCCGGACCAGGCCGCGCCCCACCGCGCGCCCCGCGCCGCCGAGCCGACGGCCACCGAACCGGCCGCCGGGCCGCACGTCGGGCCACCGGACGAACCCGGACCGTGCGCCGCATCGCCGCTCCCGTCCGGGCCAGGCGCCGAAGGCCGCGCCGCCGAACGACCGGACCACGGCGACGGCGGCGACGGTGACGGTGACGGTGACGGCGGCGACGGTGACGGCGGCGCGTGTGAGGACTGCGGCGCCGCGGTACCGGAGCCCGTCGCCCCCGTCGCCCCCGTCCTGCGGGACCCCGCCGGACCCCACGACTGCGACGGCCACGCCCCCGGGCGTGCCGACGAGCCGAAGGCGCGCCCGCACGACGTGGCCGGGTGCGGTGGTGCGGTGCCGGAGGCTCCGGTGAGCGCGCCCGGAGTGGTCCTCGAGCGCCGCCCCGTCGGCGGCGGAGGCGGCGACTCCGGACATCCGGACCCCGGGCGCCCCGGCGCCGGCGGGATCCTCGCCCAGATCGCCCTCGGGCTCATCTGCGCCGGATACACGATCGGCGCCTCGCTCGGCTGGGGCTCGCCCGAACTCGCGCTCTTCATGGGCGACTTCGGGCTCAGCGCCGCCGCCTTCACCGCCGCGGTCTCCTGCTTCCTCTACGGCCGCACCCACCGCGGCAGCGCCCGCCCCGCCTGGCTGCTCTTCGCCTTCTCCTCGTTCATGGCCGCCGTGGGCAACGCCATCTGGGGCTGGTACGAGGTCGTGCTGCGCATGGAGGTGCCGGACTCCTCCGTCGCCGACCTCTTCTTCTTACTCTTCGCGCCGCCCGCCATCGTGGGCCTCCTCGTCCTGGCCAAGAAGCCCGTCACCCGGGCCGGCTGGGTCTGCCTCGGTCTCGACGCCTGGCTCATCGGGGGCTCCCTCCTGACGCTCTCCTGGAGCCTCGCCCTCGCCCACACCGCGCACTTCCAGGACGAGCCCGTCGCCCAGGCGGCGCTGTCGCTCGCGTACCCGCTGCTCGACATCGTCCTCGTGAGCATGGTCCTCGTCCTGCACTTCCGGCGCTCACAGGCGAACCGGTCGGCGACCAACACCGCCATCGCCGCCCTCGCCCTGACCGTCCTGTGCGACGCCCTGTTCACCTCGCCGCTGCTCCGCGAGAACTACGCCTCCGGCCAGCTGCTCGACGCGGGCTGGTTCGCCGGCTCGCTGCTGCTCGCCTACGCGCCCTGGGGGGTGCGCCGGCTGCCGGACACCTCGGTCGCGGAGAGCGGACCGTGGCTCCACAGCCGTCCGGTCGCCGGCTCGCTCGCCGCCCTCACCCCGTACCTCGCCGCCGCGGTCTGCACCCTCGGGATCCTCTACAACGTCGTCGAGGGGCGCAGGGTCGACCGCGTCGTCGTCCTCACCGGCTGCACGGTGGTCCTCGCCCTCGTCGTCCGGCAGGGCATCATGCTCCTCGACAACATCGCCCTCACCCATGAACTGGCCCAGAAGGAGAACCACTTCAGGTCACTCGTGCAAGGGTCCAGCGACGTCATCATGATCGCCGCGCCGACCGGGATCCTCCGCTACGTCAGCCCGGCCGCCGCCGGGGTGTACGGACGCGACGCCGAGGAGCTGATCGGCTCCGAGCTGGCCACCCTGATCCATCCCGAGGACCTCGGGGCCGTCGTCCACGAGGTGCGGCGCTTCCTGGCCGCCTCGCCCGCGGAGGAGCCCACCACCCGGATCGAGTGCCGTTTCCGCTCGGGCCGCGGCGACTGGCTCAACGTCGAGTCCACCGTCAACCGGCACCAGGGCGGCCTGATCTTCAACAGCCGGGACGTCACCGAACGCGTCCGGCTCCAGGCCCAGCTGCAGCACAACGCCGAGCACGACCCGCTCACCGACCTGCCCAACCGGGCGCTGTTCACCCGGCGGGTCCGGCAGGCGCTCGGCGGCCGGCGCGCCACCGACCCCGGCACCGCCGTGCTCTTCATCGATCTCGACGGCTTCAAGGGCGTCAACGACCGGCTCGGCCACCAGGCGGGGGACGACCTCCTCGTCCAGGCCGCCCGCCGCCTCCACGACTCCGTACGGGCCGGGGACACGGCCGCCAGGCTCGGCGGCGACGAGTTCGCCGCCCTCATCCTCGGCGACGGCAGCCGTGACCAGGCCGCCCGCCGGATCCAGGTCCAGGAGATCGCCGACCGGCTCCGGCTCACGCTCTCCCGTCCGTACCGCGTCGACGGGGGCACCGAGGTGCGGGTCGCCGCATCGATCGGCGTCGCCTTCGCCGAAGCGGGCATAGAGGCCGGCGACCTCCTGCGCAACGCCGACCTCGCCATGTACCGGGCCAAGGCGGCCGGCAAGGACCGCGTCGAGCTCTACGCGCCCCAGATGCAGGCCGAGGTGGTGCGCAGGACGGAGCTGGCCGCCCGGCTGCGCACCGCACTCCACGACGGCGAGTTCGCCCTCCTCCACCAGCCGGTCGTCGACCTCGCCACCGGACGGATCTCCGCCGTCAGCGCCCAGGCGCGCTGGCGCTCGGCCCAGGGCATCCTCTTCACCCCCGCCGAGTACCTCCGCGTCACCGACGACGGCGAGCGCACCGCGGAGCTGGCCAGGTGGCTGCTCGAATCGGCCGTGGAGCAGGCCGCCGAGCGGGCGGGAATCGGCCACCACGCGCCGGTGTCCATCCGGCTCCCGGCCGACCGCCTCCTGGACCGCTCGCTCCCCCTCGGCTCCGTCGAGTCCCTGCTGACCCGGCACGGTCTGCCGTCGGGCTCCCTGATCATCGAACTGGGCGACAGCGACCCCCGGATCCCGCTCGACGAGCTGGAACAGCGCCTGATCACCCTGCGCCGCCTCGGGGTGCGGATCGCGCTCGACGGATTCGGCAGCGGACACGTGGCGATCAACGCCCTGCGGAGGCTTCCCGTCGACATACTGAAGCTCGACCGGGGCCTGGTCGAGGGCGTCGTCGAGTCGGCCCGGCTCCGCAAGATCACCCGTGGGGTGCTCCGTATCGCCGGCGAGCTCGGGATGCAGACCGTCGCCGAAGGAGTCGACGTACCGGAGCAGGTCATCGCGCTGCGGGCGATGGGCTGCGGTCACGCGCAGGGCATGGCCTTCGCGGGCCCGCTCGACGAGTACCGGCTGCGCAGAGCCCTGGTGCGGGACGAGTACCCGCTGCCCGGCACGGTCCCGCTCCGGGTCGGAAACCGTCCCCCGTTCCGCTCAAATACTGAGACGCCTGTCCCACCCACTTGACAGTGATGAGGCCCGAGAGGGAGGGTCAGTGCCATGCGCACCCGAATTCTCGTACTTGGAAAGCGCGTCGGCTGAAGCAGGGCCCACCGTAGGCCCGGCTTAGAAAGCACCCGACGCGCTCCCCTCGCTTGCCTCACGGCACGAGGGGTTTTTTGTTGCACCGGCTCACCCCCAAGTCGCCGCAAACCCTCGCAAAACACCTCGCAAAAACCCTCTGCTTCGAGAAGAGATGCTGATGACCGAGCAGGCCACCGGGCACCATCCGCAGCCGCGGCCCCGTAACGGCGGGCAGCCCGCCGCCACCGTCGAGCACGTCACGGGTGCGCAGTCCCTCATCCGTTCTCTCGAGGAAGTGGGCGCGGACACCGTCTTCGGCATCCCCGGCGGCGCGATCCTTCCCGCGTACGACCCGATGATGGACTCCAAGCGAGTGCGTCACATCCTGGTCCGTCACGAGCAGGGCGCGGGCCACGCCGCCACGGGTTACGCCCAGGCGACCGGCAAGGTCGGCGTCTGCATGGCGACCTCGGGGCCCGGTGCGACCAACCTCGTCACCCCGATCGCCGACGCGCACATGGACTCCGTCCCGCTCGTCGCGATCACCGGCCAGGTCGCCTCGAAGGCGATCGGCACGGACGCCTTCCAGGAGGCGGACATCTGCGGCATCACGATGCCGATCACCAAGCACAACTTCCTGGTCACCAAGGCCGAGGACATCCCGCGGACGATCGCCGAGGCCTTCCACATCGCCTCCACCGGCCGCCCGGGCCCGGTCCTGGTCGACATCTCCAAGGACGCCCTCCAGGCGAAGACCACCTTCAGCTGGCCGCCGCAGACGGACCTGCCCGGCTACCGTCCGGTGACCAAGCCGCACGCCAAGCAGATCCGCGAGGCCGCCAAGCTGATCAGCGCCGCCAAGCGGCCGGTCCTCTACGTCGGCGGCGGCGTCATCAAGGCCGGTGCCACCGCCGAGCTGAAGATCCTCGCCGAGCTGACCGGCGCCCCGGTCACCACCACTCTGATGGCCCTCGGCTCCTTCCCCGACAGCCACCCGCTGCACGTGGGCATGCCGGGCATGCACGGCGCCGTCACCGCCGTCACCGCGCTGCAGAAGGCCGACCTGATCGTCGCCCTGGGTGCGCGCTTCGACGACCGCGTCACCGGCAAGCTCGACAGCTTCGCCCCGTACGCCAAGATCGTCCACGCGGATATCGACCCGGCCGAGATCGGCAAGAACCGCGCCGCCGACGTCCCGATCGTCGGTGACGCCCGCGAGGTCATCGCCGACCTGGTGCAGGCCGTCCAGGCCGAGCACAGCGAGGGCAACAAGGGCGACTACACCGCCTGGTGGAGCGACCTGAACCGCTGGCGCGAGACCTACCCGCTCGGCTACGACCTGCCGGAGGACGGCAGCCTCTCGCCGCAGCAGGTCATCCAGCGCATCGGGCAGCTCGCCCCCGAGGGCACGATCTTCGCCGCGGGCGTCGGCCAGCACCAGATGTGGGCCGCCCACTTCATCGACTACGAGCAGCCGGCCACCTGGCTGAACTCCGGTGGTCTCGGGACGATGGGCTACGCGGTCCCCGCCGCCATGGGTGCCAAGGCCGGCATGCCGGACCGCACGGTCTGGGCGGTCGACGGCGACGGCTGCTTCCAGATGACCAATCAGGAGCTCACGACCTGCGCCCTGAACAACATCCCGATCAAGGTCGCCATCATCAACAACGGCGCCCTCGGGATGGTCCGCCAGTGGCAGACCCTCTTCTACAACCAGCGCTACTCGAACACCGTCCTGCACTCCGGCCCGGACGACGTCCAGGCGAACAAGGGCACGCGCGTCCCCGACTTCGTCAAGCTCTCCGAGGCCATGGGCTGTGTCGCCCTGCGCTGTGAGGACCCGGCCGACCTGGACAAGGTCATCGCCGAGGCCAACGCCATCAACGACCGTCCGGTCGTCGTCGACTTCATCGTCCACGAGGACGCCCAGGTGTGGCCGATGGTCGCCGCCGGCACCTCCAACGACGAGGTCATGGCCGCGCGGGGCGTGCGTCCCGACTTCGGCGACGGCGAAGACGACTGAAGCGCGGAACGAAGCAGAGCGAAAAGGAAGAGACCCAGACCATGTCCACCAAGCACACGCTCTCCGTTCTCGTCGAGAACACGCCCGGCATCCTCGCCCGGATCGCCGCACTGTTCTCGCGCCGCGGCTTCAACATCGACTCCCTCGCCGTCGGCATCACCGAGCACCCCGACATCTCCCGCATCACCATCGTGGTCAATGTCGAGGACCTGCCCCTCGAGCAGGTGACCAAGCAGCTCAACAAGCTGGTCAACGTCCTGAAGATCGTCGAACTCGAGCCCAGCGCCGCGATCCAGCGCGAGCTCGTCCTGGTGAAGGTCCGCGCCGACAACGAGACCCGTTCCCAGATCGTCGAGATCGTCCAGCTGTTCCGCGCCAAGACCGTGGACGTCTCGCCCGAGGCGGTCACCATCGAGGCCACCGGTTCGAGTGACAAGCTCGACGCGATGCTCAAGATGCTCGAGCAGTTCGGCGTCAAGGAGCTCGTGCAGTCCGGCACGATCGCCATAGGGCGCGGCTCCCGGTCCATCACGGACCGGTCCCTGCGGGCCCTCGACCGCAGCGCCTGACAGTCATCGGAGGTCAACCGCCGGTCCATCCGGCGGTCCGACTGACGAGACCCGAAAACGTTCCTCCCGCTCCCCGCCGTACGGTGGGACGCAACACCAGCACCTCAAGGAGATTCCCAGTGGCCGAGCTGTTCTACGACGACGACGCCGACCTGTCCATCATCCAGGGCCGCAAGGTCGCGGTGATCGGATACGGCAGCCAGGGCCACGCCCACGCGCTGTCGCTCCGTGACTCCGGTGTCGACGTCCGCGTCGGTCTCCAGGAGGGCTCGAAGTCCAAGGCCAAGGCCGAGGAGCAGGGCCTGCGCGTCGTCTCCGTCGCCGAGGCCGCGGCCGAGGCCGACCTCATCATGATCCTGACGCCGGACCCGATCCAGGCCAAGGTCTACGAGGAGTCCATCAAGGACAACCTGAAGGCGGGCGACGCCCTCTTCTTCGGCCACGGCCTGAACGTCCGTTACGGCTTCATCGAGGTCCCCGAGGGCATCGACGTCGCCCTGGTCGCCCCGAAGGGCCCGGGTCACCTGGTCCGCCGTCAGTACGAGGAGGGCCGCGGCGTTCCGTGCATCGCGGCCGTCGAGCAGGACGCGACCGGCAACGCCTTCGCGCTGGCGCTCTCGTACGCCAAGGGCATCGGCGGCACCCGCGCGGGCGTCATCAAGACGACGTTCAAGGAGGAGACCGAGACCGACCTGTTCGGTGAGCAGGCCGTCCTCTGCGGTGGTACCGCGGCGCTGGTCAAGGCGGGCTTCGAGACGCTGACCGAGGCCGGCTACCAGCCGGAGATCGCCTACTTCGAGTGCCTGCACGAGCTGAAGCTCATCGTCGACCTCATGTACGAGGGCGGCCTGGAGAAGATGCGCTGGTCGGTCTCCGAGACCGCCGAGTGGGGCGACTACGTCACCGGCCCGCGGATCATCACGGACGCCACCAAGGCCGAGATGAAGAAGGTCCTCGCGGAGATCCAGGACGGCACCTTCGCCAAGGAGTGGATGGCCGAGTACCACGGCGGTCTGAAGAAGTACAACGAGTACAAGACCCAGGACGAGAACCACCTCCTGGAGACCACCGGCAAGGAGCTGCGCAAGCTCATGAGCTGGGTGAACGACGAGGAGGCGTAGGCCTTCAGGGCGGGGGCCGGACACTGTGTCCGGCCCCTTCCCGCATCGTTGGACACCCCGTCCAACCACGGACGGGTGATCCTTCCAACGAGGCGCATGAAGTGCGCCGACGCACCACTACACTTCTCAACAACATTCGCGTTCAGGCCCACAGCGTCGTGCGCTTTCACGCGGCAAGCCCCCTCCACCGCCTGCGGCCGTCGGGACGGCCGTCCGCACTGGATCTGTGAGGACTCACGTGAGCTCGAAACCTGTCGTACTCATCGCTGAAGAGCTGTCGCCCGCCACCGTCGACGCGCTGGGCCCGGACTTCGAGATCCGGCACTGCAACGGCGCGGACCGCGCCGAGCTGATCCCCGCCATCGCGGACGTGGACGCGATCCTGGTCCGTTCCGCGACCAAGGTCGACGCCGAGGCCCTCGCCGCCGCGAACAAGCTGCGGGTCGTCGCCCGTGCCGGTGTCGGTCTGGACAACGTCGACGTCTCCGCCGCCACCAAGGCCGGCGTGATGGTCGTCAACGCGCCGACGTCGAACATCGTCACCGCCGCCGAGCTCGCGTGCGGTCTGCTCGTCGCCACCGCGCGCAACATTCCGCAGGCCAACACCGCCCTGAAGAACGGCGAGTGGAAGCGCAACAAGTACACGGGCGTCGAGCTGAGCGAGAAGACCCTCGGCGTCGTCGGCCTCGGCCGCATCGGCGTCCTGGTCGCCCAGCGCATGTCGGCCTTCGGCATGAAGATCGTCGCGTACGACCCCTACGTGCAGCCGGCCCGCGCCGCCCAGATGGGCGTGAAGCTCCTCGCCCTGGACGAGCTGCTCGAAGTCGCCGACTTCATCACCGTCCACCTGCCGAAGACCCCGGAGACCCTCGGTCTCATCGGCGACGAGGCGCTGCACAAGGTCAAGCCCTCGGTCCGGATCGTCAACGCCGCGCGCGGCGGGATCGTCGACGAGGAGGCGCTGTACTCGGCGCTCAAGGAGGGCCGGGTCGCCGGCGCCGGCCTCGACGTGTACGCGAAGGAGCCCTGCACGGACTCCCCGCTCTTCGAGCTCGACCAGGTCGTCTGCACCCCGCACCTCGGCGCGTCCACGGACGAGGCCCAGGAGAAGGCCGGCATCGCGGTCGCCCGCTCGGTGCGCCTCGCGCTCGCCGGTGAGCTGGTCCCGGACGCGGTCAACGTCCAGGGCGGCGTCATCGCCGAGGACGTCAAGCCGGGTCTCCCGCTCGCCGAGAAGCTCGGCCGGATCTTCACCGCGCTCGCGGGCGAGGTCGCGGCCCGTCTCGACGTCGAGGTGTACGGCGAGATCACCCAGCACGACGTGAAGGTGCTCGAACTGTCCGCGCTCAAGGGCGTGTTCGAGGACGTGGTCGACGAGACCGTGTCGTACGTCAACGCCCCGCTGTTCGCGCAGGAGCGCGGGGTCGAGGTGCGGCTGACCACGAGCTCCGAGTCGCCCGACCACCGCAACGTGGTCACCGTGCGCGGCACGCTCTCGAGCGGCGAGGAGGTCGCGGTCTCCGGCACGCTGGCCGGTCCGAAGCACCTCCAGAAGATCGTCGCGGTCGGCGACTACGACGTGGACCTGGCGCTCGCCGACCACATGGTCGTGCTGCGCTACGAGGACCGTCCGGGTGTCGTCGGCACCGTCGGCCGCATCCTCGGCGAGGCCGGTCTGAACATCGCCGGCATGCAGGTCTCCCGCGCGGAGGAGGGCGGCGAGGCGCTCGTCGTGCTCACCGTCGACGACACGCTCCCGGCTCCGGTGCTCGCGGAGATCGCGTCGGAGATCGGCGCCACCTCGGCCCGCTCGGTCAACCTGGTCTGACGCACGCCTCTCGTACCCGGTCGCTAGACACACGTCTTACACAAGTGTCTAGCGGCCGGGTACAGTGCTGTCATGGGACACAAGGAAGACCTCCTGGAGGGCGCCAAGCGCTGCCTCCTGGAGAAGGGGTACGGGCGCACCACCGCCCGCGACATCGTCGCCGCGTCGGGCACCAACCTCGCCTCCATCGGCTACCACTACGGCTCCAAGGACGCCCTGCTCCAGCAGGCCTTCCTCGCCCTCACGGAGGAGTGGGGCGAGCGGGTCACGGTCCCGGAAGCGGGCGAGGGTGCCGTACGCCCCCCGGCCGATCCGTACGAGCGCTTCCGCGCCATGTGGGCGCAGCTCATCGGCGCCGCCGAGGCCAGCCGCCCGGTATGGAAGCTGCAGACCGAGGTCGTCACCCGGCTCGACGACGACGAGAAGCTGCGCGAGGCCATCAAGGAACCTCAGCGGGAGGGCCGGCTCGGCATCGCCGAGGGCATGCTCGGCATCGACCCGGAGGCGGACCCCGAGAAGGCCCGGGTGGCCGGACTGCTCTGCCAGGCCCTGGCGACCGGCGTGATGATCCAGTGGATGGTCGACCCGGACACGGCACCGAGCGCCGACGACCTCACGGAGGGCCTGAAGGTGCTGATGGGGGAGTAGGGCGGTTGGTTCAACGCCACGGGATGTGCCGCCAGGGGCTGCCCTCGTGCTCCGTCAGGACGCGGTGGCGGCCACGTTCTCCTCGTGGTACCGGCCGTACTCCTCCCCGTCGAAACGCAGTGCCCGCCCCAGCGCGTATCCCGCCGAATAGTCCTGCCAGGACCCGTAGGCCGACCGGGCGAGGGCCCCGGCGTGGACGATCGCCTGCTCCGCCTCCGGGGGCGCGCAGAAGCGGGCCGTCAGGCCCCAGCGGGCCAGGTTCACCGCCCGTCCGTAGTCGTACGCGATCGTCTTGAGCACCCGTCCTTGCGGCGGCAGCAGCCCGTCGGCCCGGAACCGCGACTCGTAGCGCAGGATCCGGCGCACCAGCTCCTCGATGTGCCGCACCGACGACGGGCTCGCGCCCAGGTCCTGGGCGTGCCCGGCGGCCGTCTCGCGCCACTCGTCGGCCGAGGGCGCCTCGCCCCGCGCCCTGCGCAGCTCCTCGCGGACCTTGAGGGCGAAGTCCGGCTCCGGCGGGCTGTTGCGCCCGTCGAGCAGCGCGTCCAGCTGCTTGCGCCAGCCCGCGCGGTCGGTGACGCCCCAGCCTTCGCGGAGGGTGTCGAGGATGATGGTGTACCCCATGTAGGCCGAACCGACGTCGTTCCACGGGACGCCGTTGCCGAACGCCAGATGGGTGCCGCAGGCGAGGCCGAAGGCGAGCGGGCCGTGCAGCGGCCCGTGGCGAAGGGCCGCGAACCGGTTCTTCGTACCGCGTTCGTTCTCGCTGTACACGCGCAGCCACCACGCGCGGTGCTCGGGCGTGGTGGGCAGCAGGAACTGCCCTGGGGTGCCGCCGTTCACGGAGAGGAGCACCCGGGGGTCGCTCCACCCGAACTCGGCGGCCCACCGGAGAGTGATCTGGTGGAACACCCAGTCCGGATGCCAGGGAGGCAGCATCCCCCGGGTGAGGACCGGCCGGACGACGAGCCCCTTAGCCACCTGCTGGGTCCTCCAACAGACCGTGTCGGGTTCGGCGTCCACCTCGGCCCTCGGCGCGCCGATGAACAGCTCGGACCCGGCGAGGATCCGGATCTGTTCGGCCTCGTCGCCGCGGAGCCCCGCCTCGTGCAGCAGCTGCTCGGTCTCGGACGGCGGGATCCACGGGGCGCCGTGGGCTTCGGGGCGGTGGTGGGAGTTCATGACCATGAGATGTTCCGGTAGGGGCTCGCAGGGTCCTGGGTGAGGATGCGGTGGAGGGCCACGGACTCCTGGTACATCGGCTCGGCGTCGCCTTCGTCGAAGTGGATCAGCCGGGCGAGCAGATAGCCGAGGGAGAACGCCTCCCAGGAGCCGTACGCCGGCCGGGCGGCTTCGAGGACCGCGAGGACGGACTGTCGGGCCTCCTGCGGATCGCAGTACCGCGCGCCGAGCGCGAGGCGTACGACGTTCACGGCCCGGCCGTGGTCGAAGGCGGCGAGCGTGTCGACCCGGCCGTCCGGCGGGAGGAGGCCGTCGGCGCGGAACCGCTCCTCGTAGTGCATGATGCGGCGCAGGAACTCCGAGGCCTCCGCCCGGTCCTCCCCGTAGGGGTCGTTCCGCTCATACGCGGCCGTGACCGCCGACGCCCACGCCTCGGCACTGGGCGTGCCGCCCAGGCGCGCGGCGAGCCGGCGCCGGACGCCGAGGACGGACTCGGGGACCCGGCCGACGAGCCGGGTGTCGATGAGGGTCCGCAGTTTGTCGCGGAAGTCCGCCCGGTGGTACACGCCCCAGGGTCGGCGCAGCCGGGCGATGTCGGTGGGGTAGTCCTCGTACTGGGCCCCAAGTCCGTTCCACACCAGGCCGTTGAGCACGGAGAGGTGCGCGCCGAGCGCGAGGGCGTGCGCGACAGGACCGTGCAGGTGCTCGCCGGCGTGGGTGAGCAGCCGCAGCCGCGCGGGGCCGCCGCCCCGTCCGGCCGCCTCCTGCCAGGCCCGCCGGTCGGCCGGCCGGCCGGGCAGGGAGACCTCGAACGGGGTCTCCGGGTTGACCGCGAGCCACCACCTGTCGTGCGGCCAGGCCGCGGCGAGCGCGTCGAGGGTGAGCTGCCGGAACACCCAGTCCGGGTGCCACGGCGGCAGCATGCCCTCGGTGAGGACCGGTACGACGGTGCGCCGGGCGGCCTTGTCGCGCTGGGAGGGGAGGGGGGTGGTGAAGCCGGGCACGTCGGCGTGCAGCCGGGCGACGAGCACGTACAGGCGGGTTCGCCCGAGGATGTCCAGGACGGCGGCCCGGTCCCCGCACGCCTCGGCCTCGTACAGCTGCCGCTCGGTGTACGTCGGTGCGGCCCAAGTCCCCGTGGTCATGGGGCGATCCTAATAAATGGGCCCGCGAGGGGGCCGCCCCTCAGAGCCGGGCGGACTTCAGGGACATGTGGAGGAGCAGGCGGTCCTCGCCGTCGTCCAGGTCGAGGCCCGTGAGCTGTTCGACCCGGGACAGCCGGTAGTAGAGGGTCTGGCGGTGGATGCCGAGGGCCGCCGCCGTGCGGCCCGCCTGGCCCGCGTTGTCGAGGAACGCCTCTGCGGTGCGGGCGAGTTCGGCGTGGGCGGGGGTGATCAGGGGCGCGACGGCGGGGTCGATCTCGGGGTGGTAGAGCGCCGCGAGCAGACGGTACGGGCCGATGCCGGCCCACTCGGCGACGGGACCGAGCTTCGGCTGTGCCGTGGCGGCGCGGGCCGCCGTGTTGGCTTCGCGCCAGGCGGCGGGGAGTTCCGCGAGGCCCCGGCGGGGGGTCGCGATGCCCGCCGGGGTGGCGCCACGCAGTCGGCCCGCGGCCGTGTGGGCGGGGGAGAGGTCCTCGGCCGTGCGCAGCCGTACGAGGACGGCGAGGGCTTCTCCCGCGGGGACGGACGCGCCCTCGGGGAGGGGGGTGACCGCCGCAGCCCCGGGGACCGCCCGGATCGAGGGTGCCTCGCCCCGCCAGGGGGTCACGCAGACGACGGTGTGCAGACCGTCCGCGCTGGGGCCGAGGGCCGCCCGGAGCGCCGCGACGGCCATGTCGCTCTGCCAGCCGCGCCCGGCGGTCAGCACCGCGGCGAACTCGCGCGAGAGGTCGGCGTCCGCGCGCTCCTCGCCGGCGAGGAGGTCGCCGATCCGGGTGGCGACCTCCATCGCGGCGTCGAGCTGGGCGGGCGTGGGGCCGGGCTCCGCGTCGAGCAGCCAGACGTATCCGAGGACGACGCCCCGGTGGCGTACGGGCAGACAGAGGCGGTCCCGGAACACCCCGGCGTCGGGGGCGGCCGGGATGCGGACCGGGCCGGTCGCCCGGGTGATGCCGAAGCCCTCGAACCAGGCGCGGACCGCCGGGGTCGACTTCCGGGTCAGGATCGACCGCGTCCTGACCGGGTCCATCGCGGTGTCGTCGTCGCTGTCGTGGGCGCCGAAGGCGATCAGTCCGAAATCGCGGTTCTCCAGCGTCGCCGGGGCGCCGAGCAGCGCCGAGATCTCGTCCACCAGTTCTTGGTAATCGCCTTTCACAGCGCCATTCTCGCACCCCTCTCAGACAAATGTATGAGCCGCTGTCCACGGATGCGTGACAGCTGTAGATGGCGGACGATCGGAGCGATCCATAGGTTTCACGGTGGTTCTTCGTGCTGTTCCCGGTTTCTTACGAAAGAGCGGGTACGGCATCCTTCGTCACCTGTCCTTCTGGAGGTCCCCGTGCTGGGTCCCGTGATCCTCGCCGCGTCGCGCAGCGACAAGATGCGCCGTTTCGTGTCGGCCGCCCCCGGGACCAAGCAGGTCGTCGCCCGCTTCATCGCCGGCGAGTCGGTCGACGACGTCGTCCCGATCGTCCAGGAGCTGAGCGACCGCGGCCTGGAGGTCACCCTCGACGTCGTCGGTGAGGACATCACCACCGTCGAGCAGTCGTACGCCGCCCGGGACGCCTACCTGGAGCTCATCGGCCGCCTCAAGGAGCTGGGCCTCGGCGCCCGCGCCGAGATGTCCGTGAAGCTGTCGATGTTCGGCCAGTCCCTGGAGAACGGCCACGAGCTGGCCCTCGCGAACGTCCGGCCCGTCGTCGCGGCCGCTGCCGAGATCGGCACCACGGTCACCCTGGACGCCGAGGACCACACCACCCTCGACTCGATGTTCGCCATCCACGAGGAGCTGCGGAAGGACTTCCCGCAGACCGGCTGCGTCATCCAGGCGTACCTCTTCCGCACCGAGGACGACGCCCGCCGCCTCGCCGAGAACGGCTCCCGCGTCCGGATCGTGAAGGGCGCCTACAAGGAGCCCGCCTCCGTCGCCATCCAGGACAAGCCCGAGATCGACAAGGCGTACGTCCGGATCATGAAGATCCTGATGGACGGCGAGGGCTACCCGATGATCGGCTCCCACGACCCGCGTCTGATCGCCGTCGCCCAGGAGCTGGCCCGCCGTGCCGGGCGCAAGCTGGACGAGTACGAGTTCCAGATGCTGTACGGCATCCGCTCCGAGGAGCAGCACCGCCTCGCCGCCGAGGGCCACCGCATGCGCGTCTACACCGCGTACGGCACCGACTGGTACGGCTACTTCATGCGCCGTCTCGCGGAGAAGCCGGCCAACCTGCTCTTCTTCGTCCGCTCCATCCTCACCAAGGGCTGAGCCCACCTCTCACAAGGAGTATCGAGTCTTATGGACGCTGTCACCCAGGTCCCCGCTCCGGTCAACGAGCCGGTGCACAGCTACGCCCCCGGTTCCCCGGAGCGTGCCCGCCTCGAGGTCAAGCTCAAGGAGCTGGCCGAGAACCCGCGCGAGCTGCCGATGACCATCGGCGGCGTGAAGCGTCTCGGCGGCGGCGAGGAGTTCAAGGTCGTCCAGCCGCACAACCACAAGGCCGTCATCGGCACCTTCCGCGGCGCCACCACCCAGGACGCCCAGGACGCGATCGACGCGGCCCTCGCCGCGGCCCCGGCCTGGCGCGCGATGGCCTTCGACGACCGTGCCGCGATCATCCTGCGCGCCGCCGAGCTGCTCGCCGGTCCGTGGCGCGAGACGCTGGCCGCGTCCACGATGCTCGGTCAGTCGAAGACCGCCCAGCAGGCCGAGATCGACACCCCCTGCGAGCTCGTCGACTTCTGGCGCTTCAACGTGGCGTACGCCCGCCAGATCCTGGCCGAGCAGCCCCCGGCCAACTCCCCGGGCGTGTGGAACCGTCTCGACCACCGTCCGCTCGAAGGCTTCGTCTACGCGATCACGCCGTTCAACTTCACGGCCATCGCGGGCAACCTGCCCACCGCCCCCGCCCTCATGGGCAACGTGGTGGTCTGGAAGCCGTCCCCGACGCAGACCCACTCCGCCGTGCTCCTCATGGAGCTCCTGGAGGAGGCCGGCCTGCCGAAGGGCGTCATCAACCTGGTGACCGGTGACGGCATCGCCGTCTCCGAGGTGGCCCTGAACCACCGCGACCTGGCCGGCATCCACTTCACCGGTTCCACCAAGACCTTCCAGCACCTGTGGAAGACGGTCGGCACCAACATCGAGAAGTACCGCTCGTACCCGCGGATCGTCGGCGAGACCGGCGGCAAGGACTTCGTCGTCGCCCACCCGAGCGCCGACCGCGCCATCCTGAAGACCGCGCTGACCCGCGGCTCCTTCGAGTTCCAGGGCCAGAAGTGCTCGGCGTCCTCGCGCGCCTACGTCCCGGCGTCCATCTGGAACGACGGCTTCAAGGAGGAGTTCGCGGCCGAGGTCGACGGCATCACCATGGGTGACGTCACCGACCTGTCGAACTTCATCGGCGCCGTCATCGACGAGCGCTCGTTCGCCAAGAACAAGGCGGCGATCGACCGTGCCGCGGCCGACCCGACCTGCACGATCATCGCCGGCGGCACGTACGACGACTCGGTGGGCTACTTCGTCCGCCCGACCGTCATCGCCTGCACGGACCCCGAGAACGAGGTCTTCAAGGCCGAGTACTTCGGCCCCATCCTGGCGATCCACGTGTACGACGACAGCTCTCCTGAGAAGTACGACGAGATGCTGACCCAGATGGAGTCGGTCTCGGACTACGCCCTCACCGGCTCGGTCATCTCCGGCGACCGCGCCGCCGCCGCGTACACGATGGAGAAGCTCCGCTTCGCCGCGGGCAACTTCTACATCAACGACAAGTCGACCGGCGCCGTCGTCGGCCAGCAGCCCTTCGGCGGCGGCCGTGCCTCGGGCACGAACGACAAGGCCGGCGCCCCGCAGAACCTGATGCGCTGGACGCTGACCCGCGCCATCAAGGAGACGCTGGTCCCGCCGACCGAGTACGGCTACCCGCACATGGGCTGACACGCCCGTAGCACCCCCTGATCACCGCCCCCCTCCTCGGTCCCCCAACTGAGGACGGGGGCGGTTCTCATTTCCCGGCGTGTCTCATTTCCCGGCGTGGCGCTTCAGGAAGTCGCCGATCAGCTCCGCGATCCGCGGGGCGTGGGTCTCCAGGGCGAAGTGGCCGGTCGGGAGGAGGTGGATCTCGGCGTCCGGGAGGTCGCGGCGGAAGGCCTCGGCCCCCGCCGGGACGAAGACCTGGTCGCCCTCGCCCCAGACGGCGAGGAGGGGGACCCGGCTGGTGCGGAAGTACTCCTGGAAGGCGGGGTACAGGTCGAAGTTGGAGCCGTAGTCGGCGATCAGGCCGAGCTGGATCCCGTCCTGGCCCTCGCGGGCCATCAGGGCGGCGTCGTGGTGCCAGGCGTCGGGGCTGAGGAGCTCGCGGTACTCGGCGGGGACGCCCGTCTCGTACTGCCACCTGATGCCGTCGAGGGAGCGGATGGCGCGGACCGGCTCCTCGGTCTCGGGGGTGCGGTTCTCGATCAGGGCGAGCACCGGGGCCCAGGCCTCGGCGCCGAGGCCCTCGGTGTAGGCGTTGCCGTTCTGGGTGACGACCGCGGTGACGCGCTCGGGGTGGGCGAGCGCGAGGCGGAGGCCGATGGGGGCGCCGTAGTCCTGGATGTAGAGCGCGTACCGGTCGAGGCCGAGCGCCTCGGTGAACTCGGCGGTGAGGGAGGCGAGTTCGGCGAAGGTGTAGTCGAACTCGGCGGCGGAGGGGGCGGCGCTGCGGCCGAAGCCCAGGTGGTCGGGGGCGATCAGCCGGTAGCCCTGGTCGGCGAGCGGCGGGATCAGGTCGCGGAACATGTGCGAGCTGGTGGGGAAGCCGTGCAGGAGCAGCAGCACGGGGGCGTCGGCCGGGCCGGCCTCGCGGTAGGCGATCTCGTGGCCGCGGACGGTGACGGTGCGGTGGCGGGTCGGCAGTACGGACATCGTTCTAACCCCTTAAGTGCTGCTCGCTGGTTATAGGTCGACCTAACCAGGCCTGCCTGTAACCTGTCAATGACTTTTTAGAGGTTAGGTGCGTATGGAAGGCTGGGCGCATGACCGTGAGGACCGCGCACACCCATGAACTCGGGGCCGCCCGGCTCCGCGCCGTCCGCGAGCTGCTCGACGCCGCCTTCGTGGGCGACTTCGGTGACGACGACTGGGACCACACTCTCGGAGGCGTCCACGCCTGGGTCGAGGACGAGCACGGCATCGCCGCCCACGGCGCCGTCGTGATGCGGCGGGCGCTCCACCGGGGCCGCTCGCACCGCGTCGGATACGTCGAAGGGGTCGCCGTACGGGCCGGGCTCAGGCGGCAGGGGCTCGGCGGGGCGGTCATGGCCGAGCTGGAGCGGGTCATCGACGGGGCGTACCTGTTCGGGGCCCTCGGGGCGACGGACGACGGGGCCGCGCTCTACCGAGCGCGCGGCTGGCGCGTCTGGGAGGGGCGCCTCGAAGCGCTCGGCCCCGAGGGGCTCGTCCACCTCGCGGAGGAGGAGGGCTTCGTCCTCCTGCGTCCCGCGGCCGGCCGTGAACTGCCGGACCCCGCCGCCCCGCTGGTCTTCGACTGGCGGGACGGCGACGTGATGTGAGGGGGCGTGACGTGGGGGAGCGTCAGCTCTCGCCGCGTCGTCGGGCGGCCTCGCGGTCCCGGTGGACGTGGCCCTTGTCCGTCTCCAGCTTCGCCGTGTACGTCGCGCCGATCGCCCAGCCGACGCCGAGCAGCGCGATCGTGTACCCCGGGAGCCCGAGGCCCGTCAGGGACACCCCCACCATGCCGAGCAGGGCCAGCACCCAGATCACCAGCGCCACCTTGCCCCGGGCGCCGAGGAACAGCCACCCGCGCGGGCGGGCGGGCAGCGCCTCAAGGCCCCCTTCGGGGCCGGCGGTCGCGGCCTTCGGGCGCTTGAAGTAGCCGTACATCAGCCACTCGCCGCACAGCTCCCACCCCTCGGGCTCCAGCTCGCCGAGGACCCGCTCGCGGCGCCCGCCCTTGAGGACCTCGCGGCGGTACTCCCAGCGCAGCGCCGCCCCGGGGGCGCGGCGGCAGACGAACCGCCCGATCGCGTCGAGCGACTCCACCTCCCAGCCCTGGTCGCCGTGGACGGCCAGCATCCGCCGGTCGTTGAAGAGGTCGGCCGTCCAGGTCCAGCTCTCCGCCGCCTCGTCCGGCTCGCCCGGCGGCGGCACGAGCCCGCCGAGCTGGGCGGCGAAGGCGGCGACGGGGCCGAACTCCTCCTCGGGGCCCGTCCCGGACTCGGCGAGGTGGGCGCGCAGGTCCTCCACGGTGGCGGCGATCTGCTCGTCCGGCACGCCCGAGGCGTGCAGCGTGCCGGTGAGCGCGCCGAAGTAGCGGTCGGAGTCCTCGGTCATGTCGTGTGTCCCCCTGGGTGGAGCGTGGTCTCGACGGCGCGGTGGAAGCGCAGCCAGTCGCGGCTCTCGGCGGCGAGGTGTTCGCGCCCCTGTGCGGTGAGCCGGTAGTAGCGGCGTCCGGGGCCGCGCTCGGCGGCCCGGAACTCGGCCTCCACCAGACCGGCTTCCTCCAGGCGGTTCAGTACGGGGTACAGCGTCCCGCCCTTGATCTCGCCGAGTCCCGCCTCCGCGAGCGCCTTGGCGATCTCGTACCCGTAGCTCTCTGCGTCGGTCAGGCGGGAGAGGACGAGCAGGTCGAGTACTCCCTTGAGCCAGCTGGATCTGCGGTCTGCGGCCATGGCCGTATTGCATCACCAGCTAGGTAGCAATGCAAGCTAGATAGACATGCCGTGACAGCGCCCCACCTCGGGGTCGTCTCAGATAGTAGGAAGTCCGAGTAATTGTGAGACAGAAGCGCGTTCCTGTCCTAGCTTTGTAGGAGCCGAACGTCCCGCTCCATCGAGCGCAGGGCGGACGAGAGCGCGACGCCCCGAACAGGCAACCCCTGTGGCCGTGCTCCCCGCCCCTTCCGGCGCCTTCGATCACCACTGATCTCGAGGAGTCGATCCCCCATGGCCGCTCAGACCGCCCCCCGCGTCCGCCACTCCGCCCACCGCCCCAGCGACGAGGCCCGCCAGAACGCCGCCGCCGCCCTCCAGCGAGCCCTCGACCGCCGTGACAACGGTGGCTCCACCGGGCACTGAGACGCAACCCGTCCGACATGGCGGTTCGTCCACATGGTGGACGGAGCGTGTCAGACGATGGGACGAAGAGTAGGGTGCCGACATGTCTCACAGCATCAATCTCGCAGTCATTCCCGGCGACGGCATCGGCCAGGAGGTCGTGGCCCAGGGCCTCAAGATCCTCTCGGCCGTCCTTCCCCAGGACGTGAAGCTGGAGACCGAGGAGTACGACTTCGGCGCCAAGCGCTACCACGCCACCGGTGAGACCCTCACCGACGCCGACCTCGACTCCCTCAAGAAGCACGACGCCATCCTGCTGGGCGCCATCGGCGACCCGTCGGTGCCCTCCGGCGTCCTGGAGCGCGGCTTCCTCCTGAAGCTCCGCTTCGCCTTCGACCACCACGTGAACCTGCGTCCCTCGAAGCTGCTCCCCGGCGTCGCCACCCCGCTCGCCGGGCAGCCCGAGATCGACTTCGTCGTGGTCCGCGAGGGCACCGAGGGCCCGTACACCGGCAACGGCGGCACCATCCGCAAGGGCACCCCGCACGAGGTCGCCACCGAGGTCTCGGTCAACACCGCCTTCGGTGTCGAGCGGGTCGTCAGGGACGCCTTCGCCCGCGCCCAGGCCCGCCCGCGCAAGAAGCTGACGCTGGTCCACAAGAACAACGTGCTGACCTTCGCCGGCCACCTCTGGACGGACATCTTCAACCGGGTGGCCCAGGAGTTCCCCGAGGTCACCACCGACTACCTGCACGTCGACGCCGCGACGATCTTCCTCGTCACCGACCCGGCCCGCTTCGACGTGATCGTCACCGACAACCTCTTCGGCGACATCATCACCGACCTCGCCGCGGCCGTCTCCGGCGGCATCGGCGTCGCCGCCTCCGGCAACATCAACCCGAGCGGCGAGTTCCCGTCCATGTTCGAGCCGGTCCACGGCTCCGCGCCGGACATCGCGGGCCAGGGCAAGGCCGACCCCACGGCCACCGTCCTCTCCGTCGCCCTCCTGCTGCGCCACCTCGGCTACGAGACCGAGGCCGCCCGGGTCGAGAAGGCCGTCGCGGCCGACCTCACCGAGCGTGGCGACGCCGTCCGCACGACGGACGAGATCGGCGACGCGCTCGCCGCGCGAGTAGCGAGCTGACCCGCGCCGACTGACTTCTGACAGCAGCCGCCGGGTCGCAAACCTGCACCCGGCGGCTGTACCTGTGCGGCCGCAGGGTGCCACCATCGAACCCTGGACCGCGTTCACCCGTTTCGTACACCGGTCCCCGCGAGCGATAATCGGACGTGGGGCCGTGGCATACGGGCATGCTCGGACGTCCACACGGTCATGGACTTCGGTCGATGACGGAGGCGTGACGCGGTCCTACACACACAACCGGTGAAGGACACGCACTCATGACGACGCCCACGATCGAGCTCAAGCCCTCCTCCAGCCCGCTGTCCGACGCGGAGCGCGAGGCGATCCTGGCCAACCCCGGATTCGGCCGCCACTTCACCGACCACATGGTCACCATCCGGTGGACCGAAGGCCGTGGGTGGCATGACGGTCAGCTCGTGCCGTACGGCCCGCTGCACCTGGATCCGGCCACGAACGTCCTGCACTACGCGCAGGAGATCTTCGAGGGCCTCAAGGCCTACCGCCGCCCCGACGGCTCGGTCGCCAGCTTCCGCCCGGACGCCAACGCCCGCCGCTTCCAGGCCTCGGCCCACCGCCTGGCCATGCCGGAACTGCCCGTCGAGACCTTCGTCGAGGCCTGTGACGCCCTCGTCCGGCAGGACAAGGCGTGGGTCCCGGCGCACGGCGGCGAGGCCTCGCTCTACCTGCGCCCGTTCATGATCGCGACCGAGGTCGGTCTCGGCGTCCGCCCGGCCAACGAGTACCTCTTCGTGGTCATCGCCTCCCCGGCAGGACCGTACTTCCCCGGTGGCGTGAAGCCCGTCTCCATCTGGCTCTCGGAGAACCGCGTCCGCGCCGTCCCCGGCGGCGTCGGCGACGCCAAGACCGGCGGCAACTACGCGGCCTCCCTGCTCGCGCAGGCCGAGGCGGCGGCGAAGGGCTGCGACCAGGTCGCCTACCTCGACGCCGTGGAGCACAAGTGGGTCGAGGAACTCGGCGGCATGAACCTGTACTTCGTGTACGGCAACAAGCTCGTCACCCCCACCCTCACCGGTTCGCTGCTCGCCGGCATCACCCGTGACTCGCTGCTCAAGCTCGCCGCGGACCTCGGTCTGGAGCCGGAGGAGGGCCGCGTCTCCATCGACCAGTGGCAGGCCGACAGCGCGAACGGCACCCTGACCGAGGTCTTCGCCTGCGGCACCGCCGCCGTGATCACCCCGGTCGGCACGGTCAAGTCCGAGCGGGGCGAGTGGCAGCAGTCGGGCGGCGAGCCCGGCGAGGTCACGATGAAGCTGCGCGAGGCGCTGCTCGCCATCCAGACGGGCAAGTCCGCGGACGTCCACGGCTGGATGCACGAGCTGGGCTGATCGCTACTCCGTAGCCGCCAGGGCTTCCGGGGCCGTCGCAGTGACGGTCGCGGGAGCCCTGTTCGGCGTCAGTACGGCGTACAGCGCGCCGCCCACGATCCCCGACACCACGAAGCTGCAGTCGATCCCGCCCGTCAGGGCGAGCAGCGGCCCCTCGTAGAGGGGCGTCGACACCGAGGCCAGGCCGGCCGCCGCGCCGATCGCCCAGGAGGCGGTGGCGCGCGGGTGCCAGCCCGCCGAGAACCAGTAGATCCCGCCGCGCGCACGGCGGTTGTAGACCTGGAGCGCCTCCGGGTCGTACGCACCCCCGCAGCGCGCGTGCCCGATCAGGGTGATCACCGCCCACGGGGTGCCGATCGCGGTGAGCAGCAGGACGAACGAGGTCATCGCGGTCTGCGCGTCCGAGGCGAAGTGGCCGAGGAAGACGAAGCCGGTGGCGACCGCCGCGACCACCAGGGTGGCGCGGGCCCGGGTGGCCTTCGGCAGGATGGCGTCCAGGTCGAGCCCCATCGAGTACAGCATCAGGCCGGCGTTGCCGACGGAGCCCGCGGTGGCCGCGATGAGCAGCGGGACCAGGTACCAGACGGGGGAGGCGGCGACGAGCGGCCCCGCGTAGTCGAGCGATCCGCGGGCGGCGAGCGCCGTGAACGTACCGAAGAGCTGGGGGATCAGGAGGCCGACGACCAGGCCGAGACAGGTGGCCCGCAGGACCGTGCGGGAGCTGTGCCGCTCGGGGGAGACGTACCGGGTGTAGTCGCCGAGCAGCGTGATGAAGGCGACCGGGCCGCTGAGGCCGGCCGCGACGGCGGAGAGCAGCCAGGTGGGCCAGAACGAGCCGAGCAGGTACGGGGTGTCCGCCACCGCCGCCGTCGTGAAGTCACCGGCGTAGGCGACGACTCCGAGGGCGAGGAGCGCGGTCATGCCGACGGCGAGGGCCTTGCTCAGCTTGAGCAGCAGCCGGTAGCCGTACACCGCGCCGACCACCGTGCAGGCGGCGAGCAGCGCGTACACGACGGCGTGGGTGGCGTCGCCGGTCGGCAGGCCGGTGAGCCTGGCGAGCGTGCCCACCATCACGTCGCCGCCGATCCAGAGGGTCAGCGCGGTGTAGCCGAGCGAGAGCAGCAGTCCGACCACGGAGCCGACGAGCCGGCCCCGGACGCCGAAGAAGGCGCCGGAGGAGGTGGAGAGGTTGGTCGCGGTACGGAGCGAGACGAGCGCGAGCGGGGCGGTGACGGCGACGCCCACGAGGGTTCCGGCGACGACGGAGGTGACCGAGGCCCAGAGGCCGAGGCCGAAGGAGGCGGGGAGCCAGCCGAAGACGATCACCCCCAGGCAGAGGTTGGATCCGAGCAGGATCGAGACGAGATCGCGGGGGCCGCTGGTGCGTTCTGCCTCGGGGACGGTGTCGACTCCGCGCTGTTCTATCGGCATGGGGACTCCTGGGGAAGGGAGCGGCGGGGTGGAGGGTGACAATTTAGAGTGACACTCAATGTGACCTGACCCTTGCTGGCGAGTCAATGCTTGGATCCCTGCGTCTCAACATTTAGAGTGTCACTCAAACAGGAGGTGTTTCGGACGTGCGACTGACCCCCACGGAACGCGACCGGCTGCTGCTCTTCGGTGCCGCCGAGCTCGCCCGTGCCCGCCGGGCCAGGGGCCTGCGGCTCAATGTCCCCGAGGCGACCGCGCTCATCGCGGACACGGTCTGCGAGGCGGCCCGCGACGGCAGGCGACTCGCCGAGGCGATCGAGGCCGCCCGCTCGGTCCTCGGCCCCGACGACGTCCTTCCCGGCGTCGCCGACGTGGTCACCGAGGTCCATGTCGAAGCCGTCTTCGACGACGGCTCACGGCTCGCGGTCGTCTCCGACCCGATCGGCGGCGGCGGCCTCGGCCCGGCGGCGCCCGGCGCGCTGCTTCCCGGCCCCGGACACCCGGAGACCGAGCCGGCGCTCACCCTCCCGGTACGGAACACGGCCACCGTCCCGGTCAGCGTCACCTCCCACTTCCACTTCTTCGAAGCCAACCCGCGCCTCGACTTCGACCGGGCCGCCTCCTACGGCATGCGGCTCGCCATCCCGGCCGGCGCCTCCTTCCGCTTCGACCCGGGCGGCGAGGCCGAGGTCCCGCTCGTACCGATCGGCGGCGCCCGCGTCGCCATCGGCTTCGCGGGCCTGGTCGACGGCCCGCTGGACGCGCCCGGCGCGAAGGAAGAGGCCCTGCGGCGCGCGGCGGCCTGCGGCTACCTGGGCACCGAGAACGGAGACGACGTCTGATGGACCCGTACGAGTACGCATCCGTGCACGGCCCGCGCGCCGGCGACCGTGTCGTCCTGGGCGACTCCGGGCTCGTCGTCCGGGTCGAGTCGGACTCCCAGCGGCCCGGCGACGAGTTCCTCGCCGGCTTCGGCAAGACCGCCCGCGACGGCCTCCACCTCAAGGCCGCCGCCGTCCGCGAGACCTGCGACGTCGTCATCAGCAACGTCCTCGTGCTCGACGCCGTCCTCGGCATCAGGAAGGTGTCGATCGGCATCCGCGAGGGCCGGATCCACGCCATCGGGCGGGCCGGCAACCCCGACACCCTCGACGGCGTCGACGTCGTCGTCGGCACCGGCACCTCCATCGTCTCCGGCGAGGGCCTCATCGCCACCGCCGGAGCCGTCGACACCCATGTCCACCTGCTCTCCCCCCGGATCATGGAGGCCTCGCTCGCGAGCGGCGTCACCACGGTCATCGGGCAGGAGTTCGGCCCGGTCTGGGGCGTCGGCGTCAACTCCCCGTGGGCCCTGCGGCACGCGTTCAACGCCTTCGACGCCTGGCCGGTCAACATCGGCTTCCTCGCCCGCGGCTCCTCCTCGGACCCGGCGCCGCTGGTCGAGGCGCTCGCGGAGGGCGGCGCGTCCGGCTTCAAGGTCCACGAGGACATGGGCGCCCATACCCGCGCCCTGGACACCGCGCTGCGGGTGGCCGAGGGCCACGACGTGCAGGTCGCCCTGCACAGCGACGGCCTCAACGAGTGCCTGTCCGTGGAGGACACCCTCCGCGTCCTCGACGGCCGTACGATCCACGCCTTCCACATCGAGGGCTGCGGCGGCGGACACGTCCCCAACGTCCTGAAGATGGCGGGCGTGCCGAACGTCATCGGCTCCTCCACCAACCCCACGCTGCCCTTCGGCCGCGACGCGGTCGCCGAGCACTACGGGATGATCGTCTCCGTCCACGACCTGAAGACCGACCTCCCCGGCGACGCCGCCATGGCGCGCGACCGGATCCGGGCCGGGACGATGGGCGCGGAGGACGTCCTGCACGACCTCGGCGCGATCGGCATCACCTCATCCGACGCGCAGGGGATGGGAAGGGCCGGCGAGACCGTACGCCGGACCTTCGCCATGGCCGGGAAGATGAAGGCCGAGCTGGGCCCCATGGAGGGCGACGGCCCGCACGACGACAACGCGCGCGTGCTCCGCTACCTGGCCAAGCTCACCATCAACCCGGCGATCGCCCACGGCCTCGCCCACGAGATCGGCTCGATCGAGGTCGGGAAGCTGGCCGACATCGTGCTGTGGCGGCCGGAGTTCTTCGGAGCCAAGCCGCAGCTGGTGCTCAAGTCCGGCTTCCCCGCGTGGGGGGTCGTGGGCGATCCGAACGCCGCCACGGACACCTGCGAACCGCTCGTCCTCGGACCGCTGTTCGGCGCGCACGGCGCCACCGCGGCCGACCTCTCGGTCGCGTTCGTCGCCCAGGCCGCCGTCGACCTCGGCGCCGACAGGATGCCCACCCGGCGCCGCCGCGTCCCCGTGCGCGGCACGCGCGGGATCGGCCCCGCCGACCTGCTGCTCAACTCCCGGGTCGGAGACGTCCAGGTCGACGACCGCACGGGACTCGTCTCGCTCGACGGCTCCCCGATCCGCTCCGAGGCGGTCGAGTCCGTCTCCCTCAACCGCCTCTACTTCCTCTGACCCCGCTTAAGGACCTGTCGATGAGCTACCGCATGCCCGCCGAGTGGATGCCGCACGAGCGCACCTGGATGGCCTGGCCCAGCACCAACCCCACCTTCACCAACGCGGACGAACTCGCCGAGGCCCGCGCCGCCTGGGCGTCGGTGGCCCGCGCCGTACGCCGCTTCGAGCCGGTGACGATGGTGGTCGCCCCCGGCGACGCCGCGTCGGCCGCCGCGCTGCTCGGCCCGGAGATCGAGCTCGTCGAGCGGGACCTCGACGACGCCTGGATGCGGGACATCGGCCCGACGTTCGTCACGAACGGAACCGAACTGGCCGCCGTGGACTGGGTGTTCAACGGCTGGGGCGCCCAGGACTGGGCCCGCTGGGAGCACGACTCCAAGATCGCCCGCCATGTCGCCGACCTCGCGCAGGTCCCCGTACTCGCCTCCTCCCTCGTCAACGAGGGCGGCGCGATCCACGTCGACGGCGAGGGCACCGTCCTGCTCACCGACACCGTGCAGCTCGGCTCGGGCCGCAACCCCGAGTGGACCCGCGAGCAGGTCGAGAACGAGATCCACGCCAAGCTCGGCACCACCAAGGCGATCTGGCTCCCCAACGGCCTCTCCGGCGACTACGGCCTCTTCGGCACCCAGGGCCACGTCGACATCGTCGCCGCCTTCGCCCGCCCCGGCACGGTCCTCGTCCACAGCCAGCAGAACCCGGCCCACCCCGACTACGAGCGGTCCCGGATGTACGTGAACATCCTGCGCGGCCAGACCGACGCGCAGGGCCGCCCCCTGGAGGTCGTCGAGATCCCGGCCCCCACCGTCCTCAAGGACGAGGGGGGCGACTGGGTCGACTACTCGTACATCAACCACTACCTGTGCAACGACGGCGTGGTCCTCTGCGCCTTCGACGACCCCCACGACGAACTGGCGGCCGAGATCTTCCGCCGCCTCTTCCCGGAGCGCGAGGTCGTCCTCGTCGACGCCCGGACGATCTTCGCGGGCGGCGGCGGCATCCACTGCATCACCCAGCAGCAGCCGAAGGTCTGAGCCCGCCGGGCATGCGGTAGAACGTACGAGTGAGTCAGAGCAGCAGCCCGCCGCCCCATCCCCGCCGCCGCAACCAGGCCGCACCGCCCCGCGAGGAGCTTCTCGCCGCGGCCATGGACACCATCGCCGAGCGCGGGCTCGACGGGCTCACCATGGCCGGGCTCGGGCGGCAGGTGGGGATGAGCAGCGGGCACCTGCTCTACTACTTCCGCACCAAGGACGAGCTGCTGCTCCAGACCCTGGAGTGGAGCGAGGGGCGCCTCGGGGCCGAGCGCAGCGCGCTGCTCTCCCGGCCGGGGAGCGTGCGCGAGCGGCTCGACGGCTACGTCGACGTGTACGTGCCCGACGGGCCGCGCGACCCGCACTGGACCCTCTGGCTGGAGGTCTGGAACCGGTCGCAGAACGCCGACGACGACGCCCGCGCGCGCCAGGCCGCCATCGAGGGGGCCTGGCACCGGGACCTCGTCGCGATCCTCGCCGAGGGCGTCTCGCGGGGCGAGTTCCGGGCGGTCGACCCGGACCGGTTCGCCACCCGGATGCGCGCCCTGCTCGACGGCTTCAGCGTGCACGTCGCCGTCGGCATCCCGGGCACGGGAAGAGAGCAAGTCCTGCGCCACGTAAGGGAGTTCATCGACCAGGATCTGGTGCCGCGACCGTAACGCACGCAAGTAGACCTGATCGTTGTGGGCTGCGGCCTTGTTGCGGGCGCGTGATCTCCGGCACGGTTTTGGACCATGGGACGAGATCAGTGGAAGAAGATCTGGGTCGGATCCGCGGGCAACATGGTCGAGTGGTTCGACTGGTTCGTGTACGCGAGCTTCGCCACCTACTTCGCGGGAGCGTTCTTCCCCGAGAGCAACGACACCGCCAGACTCATGAACACCGCCGGCATCTTCGCGGTCGGTTTCTTCATGCGGCCCGTCGGCGGCTGGCTCCTCGGCCGGGTCGGTGACCGCAGGGGGCGCAAGGCGGCCCTCACCCTCACCGTCACCCTGATGTCCGCCTCCGCCCTCCTCATCGCGGTCGCGCCCACCTACTCCGTCGCCGGCTACGGCGGCGCCGCCGTCCTCCTGGTCGCCCGCCTGCTCCAGGGCCTCTCCGTCGGCGGCGAGTACGCCGCCAGCGCCACCTACCTCACCGAGGCCTCGGACCCGAAGCACCGCGGCTTCGCCTCCAGCTTCCAGTACGTGTCGATGACCGCGGGCCAGATCCTGGGCCTCGGCCTGCTGCTCATCCTCCAGCAGACCCTGTCCAGCGAGGCCCTGCACAGCTGGGGCTGGCGCATCCCCTTCGTCATCGGCGCCCTCGGCGCGGCCGTCGTCTTCTACCTCCGCCGCACCATGCTGGAGACCGAGGTGTACGAGGAGAGCGCCGACGCCGGCGTCGCGGGCGACCAGAAGGGCACCCTCAAGGCCCTCTGGGCGCACAGGCGCGAGGCCTTCCTCGTCATCGCGCTCACCATGGGCGGGACCGTGGCGTACTACACGTACACCACCTACCTCACCAAGTACCTGTCCAACTCCGCCGGGCTGCCCAAGCAGACCGCGACCCTGGTCTCCTTCTGCGCCCTGATCGTCTTCGCCTGCCTCCAGCCGCTGGCCGGGCGCCTCTCGGACCGGATCGGCCGCCGACCGCTGCTGATCACCTTCGCGGTCGGCTCCACCCTCCTCACCGTGCCGATCATGACGATGCTGAAGCACGCGGGCTCCTTCTGGCCGGCCCTCGGCCTCTCCCTCCTCGCGCTCGTCGTCATCACCGGCTACACCTCCATCAACGCCTGCGTGAAGGCCGAGCTCTTCCCCACCGGCATCCGCGCCCTCGGCGTCGCCCTGCCGTACGCGATCGCCAACGCCCTCTTCGGCGGCACCGCCGAGTACGTGGCCCTCTGGTTCAAGGACGCCGGCATCGAGTCGGGCTTCTTCTGGTACGTGGCGGGCTGCGCGGCCGTCTCCCTGGTCGTCTACCTCACGATGCGGGAGACCCGGGACATCGACCTGGGCCGGGTCGGGACGGGCGAGGCCGCCGTGCCGGGGCAGAAGCGGGACCAGCTGCCCGTATCGTGAGACCGGCGTCCCGCCCGCGTTCCACCTGTGTCAGACTTCCGGCGTGCTTGCTACCACGATGATTATCGGCAGCAGCGCGCCGGTCCGCAGTGGCCACTGAACCGCGGCACGACCCCCGCGGCAGTGGACACCGTGCCTCAGACCCGCGCGCAGACCTCTCGCACCCGCGAGGGGTTTTTTCGTTTTCCGGCCCCACCCATGCCGGAAGCGGACGACGCGTGAGAATGGGGGCAAGTGGATCCAGACCTTCCGGAGCCACATCCGACAGGAGCCATCACAGTCATGACCACGGAGAACGGCGAGAGCTCGCGCCTCGGCGACAGCCACGTCGACGACAGCTTCCATGTCTTCGACACGACACTGCGCGACGGGGCGCAGCGTGAAGGCATCAACCTCACCGTCGCGGACAAGCTGACCATCGCCCGGCACCTCGACGAGTTCGGTGTGGGCTTCATCGAGGGCGGCTGGCCCGGCGCCAACCCGCGCGACACGGAGTTCTTCGCCCGCGCCACCCAGGAGATCGCGTTCAAGAACGCGCAGCTCGTGGCCTTCGGCGCCACCCGCAGGGCCGGCGGCAAGGCCGCCGAGGACCCGCAGGTCAAGGCCCTCCTGGACTCCGGCGCCCCGGTCGTCACCCTCGTCGCCAAGTCCCACGACCGGCACGTCGAACTGGCCCTGCGGACCACCCTCGACGAGAACCTGGAGATGGTCCGCGACACCGTCGCCCACCTGTGCTCCCAGGGCCGCCGCGTCTTCGTCGACTGTGAGCACTTCTTCGACGGCTACAAGGCCAACCCCGACTACGCCAAGGCCGTCGTCCGCGCCGCGCACGAGGCCGGCGCCGACGTCGTCATCCTCTGCGACACCAACGGCGGCATGCTCCCGGCCCAGGTCCAGGCCGTCGTCGCCACCGTCCTCGCCGACACCGGCGCCCGCCTCGGCATCCACGCCCAGGACGACACCGGCTGCGCCGTCGCCAACACCCTCGCCGCCGTCGACGCCGGCGCCACCCACGTCCAGTGCACCGCCAACGGCTACGGCGAGCGGGTCGGCAACGCCAACCTCTTCCCCGTCGTCGCGGCCCTGGAACTCAAGTACGGCAAGAAGGTGCTGCCAGACGGCGCCCTCGCCGAGATGACCCGGATCTCGCACGCCATCGCCGAGGTCGTCAACCTGACGCCCTCCACCCACCAGCCCTACGTCGGCGTCTCCGCCTTCGCCCACAAGGCCGGACTCCACGCCTCCGCGATCAAGGTCGACCCGGACCTCTACCAGCACATCGACCCCGAGCTGGTCGGCAACACCATGCGGATGCTCGTCTCCGACATGGCCGGGCGCGCCTCCATCGAGCTCAAGGGCAAGGAGCTCGGCGTCGACCTGGGCGGTGACCGCGAGCTCATCGCCCGCGTCGTCGAGCGGGTCAAGGAGCGCGAGCTCCAGGGCTACACGTACGAGGCCGCCGACGCCTCCTTCGAGCTGCTCCTGCGCGAGGAGGTCGAGGGCCGGGCCCGCCGCTACTTCCGTACGGAGTCCTGGCGCGCGATCGTCGAGGACCGCCCCGACGGCACCCACGCCAACGAGGCCACCGTCAAGCTGTGGGCCAAGGGCGAGCGGATCGTCGCCACCGCCGAGGGCAACGGCCCGGTCAACGCGCTCGACCGCGCGATGCGGCTCGCCCTGGAGCGGATCTACCCGCAGCTCGCCAAGTTCGAGCTGGTCGACTACAAGGTCCGCATCCTGGAGGGCCGCCACGGCACCGAGTCCACGACCCGGGTGCTGATCACCACCAGCGACGGCAACGGCGAGTGGTCGACGGTCGGCGTCGGCGAGAACGTCATCGCCGCCTCCTGGCAGGCCCTGGAGGACGCCTTCACGTACGGAGTCCTGCGGGCCGGGGTAGACCCCGCCGAGTAGCCGCCGGGCGTCCCGCCGAGCAGCGCGCGTCGTCCGGCCGAGCAGCCGAGCGTCGCCCCGTCGAGTAGCCGCGCGTCGTACCGACCCTCCGGGGTCGGTACGACCCAGCATGTCCGGTATGAATGGTCATACGTTCCGTGCGGCGCGGACGGGCATGGCGGCGGCCGTCGCATCCGGCGCCGTCCTCGCCGGATGCCTCACCGCGACTGCCACAGCCACGGCGACGGAGGCCGGATCCTCGACCACGTGGCCCCCGGACCCGGTACGCGTCACCGCCGCCCCGGTCACCACGGTGGCCGAGGGGGCCACGGCCCGCGTCCGCCTCACCGTCGACTCCGCCCGCCCGCTGACGCACCCGGTGACGGTCGGCTGGACGACGGCCGCGGCCGCCCCCGCCACCGCGGCGGGACCGGGCGGCCGGACGGACGCATCGACGCGCGCCCCTCGCGCCGGGGCCGCGGCCCCCGGCCGGGACTACCGGGCGGCCTCCGGCACGGTGACCTTCCCCGCCGGAAGCAGACCAGGGGCCACGCGCACCCTTGAGGTCGCCACCCTTCGCGACCGCGTGCCCGAGGCGGCCGAGGCCGTGCCGGTCACGCTCGACGTCACCGGTGCCACCGCGCCCGAGCGCGCCCCGCTGGTCGTCGTGGACGCGCACGGACTGCCCTACCTCGACCCGGCGCGCCCCGTCCGGGAACGGGTCGCCGACCTCCTCGGGCGGATGACGCTCGCCGAGAAGGCCGGCCAGATGACCCAGGCCGGCCGCAACGCCCTCGCCGCCCACGAGGACATCACCTCCTACGCCCTCGGCTCGGTGATCTACGAGGCCGAGGCCGACGGCTCGCCGGCGCAGACCCCCGAGGCCTGGCGGAAGGTGACGGACACCTACCAGTGGTACGCCCGCGCCACCCGCCTCCAGATCCCGCTGCTCCTGGCCACCGACGCCGTGCACGGCCACTCCTTCGTCAAGGGCGCTACGGTCATGCCCCACAACATCGGGCTCGGCGCCACCCGAGACCCCGCGCTCGTCGAGCGGCTCGCCGCGATCACCGCCGAGGAGACGAGGGCGACCGGGATCGCCTGGAACTTCGCGCCCTGTGTGTGCGTCGTGCGGGATGTGCGCTGGGGCCGTACGTACGAGTCCTTCGGCGAGGACCCGGAGCTCGTGGCGGCCATGGCGGTCGCCGTACGGGGCCTCCAGGGCGCCGCCGACGGCCGTGACCTCGCCCGCAACGACAAGGTCCTCGCCACCGCCAAGCACTTCGTCGGGGACGGCGGTACCGCCTACGGCTCCGGTCGCCCCCCGTACGCCATCGACCAGGGCGTCACCCGGATCGACCGGGGCGAGCTGGAGAAGGTGCACATCCCACCCTTCCGGCGGGCGATCGGACTCGGGGCGGGCGCCGTGATGCCCTCGTTCTCTTCGCTCGACCTGACCGGCGAGCGCAGCGGGCCGGTGAAGATGCACGCGTACGGCGAGATGATCAGCGGGCTGCTGAAGAGCGAGCTCGGGTTCCGGGGGATCGTCGTCAGCGACTGGGAGGCCGTCGACCAGATGCCGGGCGACGCGGTCACCGACGTACGTGACGCGGTCAACGCCGGCATCGACATGAACATGGCCCCGCTCACGTACAAGGAGTTCGGCCGGATCGTCGCCGACGAGGTCGCCGCCGGCCGGATCCCCCTCGCCCGGATCGACGACGCGGCCGGCCGCGTACTGGAGCAGAAGTTCCGCCTCGGCCTCTTCGAGAAGCCGTACGCCGACACCACCCACCTCGCCGGGATCGGCTCCCCCGAACACCGGGCGGCGGCCCGCGAGGCCGTCGCCCGGTCGCAGGTGCTGCTGAAGAACAGCGGGGGCGTGCTGCCGCTGCGCACCGGGCAGCGGCTGTACGTCGCCGGGTCCAACGCGGACGACCTGGCCAACCAGGCAGGTGGCTGGACCGTCGGCTGGCAGGGCGCCGGGGGGCGGGAGATCCAGGGCACCACCGTTCTGGACGGCATCCGGAGGGCGGACCCGCGGGCGCACGTCACCTACTCCGAGGACGCCTCGGCGCCGACCACCGGGCACGACGTGGGCGTGGTCGTCGTCGGCGAGACACCGTACGCGGAAGGGATCGGTGACGTCGGCGTCAACGGCCACGACCTGGAACTGTCCGCGGACGACAAGAAGGCCGTCGACCGGGTCTGCGCGGCGATGCGGTGCGCGGTCCTGGTCGTCTCCGGACGTCCGCAGCTCGTCGGCGACCGGCTCGCGGGGATCGACGCGCTGGTCGCCTCCTGGCTGCCGGGCAGCGAGGGCGACGGCGTCGCCGACGTGCTCTACGGCCGGCGGGCCTTCACCGGACGCCTCCCGGTCACCTGGCCGAGGTCGGCCCAGCAGCTGCCCCTGAACGCGGGCGACCACGGCTACGACCCGCAGTTCCGCTACGGCTGGGGCCTCACCACCCGGGTCGGCGCGAGTTGACCGCACAACAGTCTGACCGGAAGGTCTGAATATGCCCGTTTAGGGGTACTCCAGGTGGTATGAGGACGAGGATTCCGATGCTGTCGGCCGTGGGCGGGCTGCTCCTGCTCCTGCTGATGCTCCTGGCCCTGGCACCCTCCTCGGGCGCCAGGGCTACGGGGATACCCGACGCGGCCGCCGCCCTGAAACAGGGCCCGGTGTACGTCGACCCGGGCGCCGCCAGCCAGCTGTCGAAGACCGACGCGGACGCCCTCGCCCAGAAGATCAAGGACGCGGACAAGCCGCTCTTCGTGGCCGTCCTGCCGGCGAACGCCCAGTTCCCGCCGAACGGCCTCATCGACAACCTGCGCGCCCAGACAGGCGCCGCGGGGTTGTACGCGGTACGTCTCGGTGACCGCTTCGACGCGGGCTCCGACCCCGCCGTGATGTCCCCGGCCGCCGCGCAGAACCTGGCCGCCTCGGTACGTCAGCCCGGCGCCGACGCGGCCACCGAACTCAACGACTTCGTCGACCAGGCCCTGCCCGCCCTGCGCGGCTCCGCCCCCGCCTCCTGGGGCTCCGTCGGCACCGACGAAGGCGTCCCCGTCGCCGGACTCGTCACCCTCGGCGCCGTCGTGGCGGCCGGAGGCGCGAGCGCCTACGCGGTCGTCCGCCGCAACCGGCTCCGCAAGGAGGCCGAGGAGCGGGCCGCGCTCGACAAGCTGCGGGTCGTCGTCGACGAGGACATCACCGCCTTCGGCGAGGAACTCGAACGCCTCGACTTCCGTCCCTCGGAGCCCGGAGCCGACGACACCATGCGCGCCGACTACGAACGCGCCCTCGACGCGTACGACAAGGCCAAGTCCCTGATGGCCTCCGCAGGGCACCCCCACGACGTCCGCGCGGTCACCGAGGCGCTGGAGGACGGGCGCTACTCGCTCGCCGTCCTCTCCGCCCGGCGCGAGTCCCGACCGCTCCCGGAGCGCCGCGCGCCCTGCTTCTTCGACCCGCGCCACGGCCCCTCCGCCGAGGACCGCGCCTGGACCCCGGCCGGCGGCACCGCCCGCCAGGTCCCGGTCTGCGCCGCCGACGCGGCCCGTCTCGACGACGGCCTCGACCCGATGGCCCGCACGGTCGACGCGGACGGCGTCCGCCGCCCCTACTGGGAGGCGGGCCCGGCGTACGGTCCCTGGGCGGGCGGCTACTACGGCGGCGGCATGCTCCCCGGCCTGCTGATGGGCACCGTCCTCGGCTCCATGCTCGCGACCCCGGCCTACGCCTCCGAGTACGGCGGCGGCGACTTCTCCGGTGGTGACTTCGGCTCCGGCGACTTCGGGTCGGGCGACTTCGGCGGCGGCGACTCGGGCGGCTTCGGCGGCGGGGACTTCGGCGGCGGCGGAGGGTTCGACGGCGGGGGCGGCTTCTAAGCACCCCGGCCCGGCTCAGACCAGCGGCTTCACCGACATCAGCAGATGGCGGTGGGCCGCCGAGGGCCCGTCGGTGAGCAGGGCGCGCTGGCCGGGCCCCAGAAGGCGGAAGTGGACCTGAGGGGCGTCCAGGCTGGTGAGGGCGTCCAGGAGGTACCCCGGATTGAAGGCGACCGTCAGGGTGTCCGGATCCGCGTCCCTACCGGTGAAGGCGGCCGGCAGGCGCTGGGAGGCCACGTCGTCCTCGTAGCCCGCCTGGAGGTGGAGCGCGGTGGGGGTGAAGGTCAGCTGCACCGGGCTGTCGCCCTCGGCGACGACCGCGACCCGCTTGACGGCCTCCGTCAGCGGGGCCAGGTCGGTGGCCGCGAGGGCGTGCTCGCCGAGGGCGAAGAGCTTGTCGTGGCGGGGGAGCCGCCCGTCGAGCAGCCGCGTGGTGGTCCGCAGCCCGGCGCTCTCGAAGCCGATCGAGCCGCCGTCGAGGGCGAGCCGGGCCGGACCCGTGCCCGCGAGGGAGCGGGCGATCTCGGTCAGGCGGCGGGCGGGCACGACCACGTCGGCGTCCTGCGGCGTCGGCGCGTCGGCCTCCGGCTTCCACTCCAGGGTGCGGACGGCGTAGCGGTAGCGGTCGGTGGCCGCCAGCGTCATGGTGGTGCCGTCCAGGGCGAGCCGTATTCCGGTCAGTACGGGCAGCGAGTCGTCCCGGCCCGCCGCCACCGCGACCTGCCCGACCGCCGCCGCGAACGCGTCCCCGTCCACCAGGCCGCGGACCTCGGGCAGCGCGGGCGGTGCGGGGTAGTCGTCGAGCGGCAGCAGGGAGAGACCGAAGCGGGCGTCCCCGGAGGTCACCGAGAGACGGGCGCCCTCCACGGCCAGCTCCGTGCGGCCCCGGGGGAGCACCTTGCAGATGTCGAGCAGCCGCCGGCCCAGGACCAGCGCCCGGCCCTCGACGTCCGTGTCGGCCTCGACCTCGACCCGGGCCGACGCCTCGTGGTCGAGGCCGGAGACCCGGAGCCGGCCGTCCGCCGCCTCCAGGAGCAGGCCGCCGAGGACGGGCATGGGGGAGCGGGCCGGCAGGACGCGCGCGGCCCAGGCCACGGCATCGGTCAACACGCCGCTGTCGATACGGAATTCCATGCCGCCGACGCTAGCGGGCAGCACTGACAACGCCGCCGGTCGGCGGTTCCGGGCGTCGGGCGGGCCGATCGGACGAACAACTTTCTAGCACTGCTAGACAATGGAGCGTTGCTTCGTCTAGCGTTGCTATCACTTCCTAGCGCCGCTAGGGCAATCCTGTATCGGGGGAAACCGTGAATCTGCACCGCGTCACCACCGTCCTCTCCATGCTCATCGGTCTCGCCGGCATCTGGTTCGGCGTCAACTTCCTGCTGGACCCCGCCACCGCCGCCTCCGGCTTCGGCACGGCCTCCTGGCCCGAAGGCGACGCCGCCGGATACTTCGTGGTCAAGGCGGCCCGCGACATCGCCACCGGCGCGATCGTCCTCGCCCTCCTCGCGCTCGGCGAACGCCGCCCGCTGGCCTGGGTGATGCTCCTCCTCGCGGTCATCCCCTTCGGTGACGCGACCGCCGTCCTCACCCACGGGGGCGACTACGCCACCGCGCTCGGCGTCCACGCCGCGACCGGCACCGTGATGCTCCTCGTGGCCGGACTGCTCTTCGCGACCAGCTCCCGTGGCGCCCTCCGGGGCCGGAGCGAGTCCGCCCGTACGGGAAGGGAAGCGCGTGTCTGATCGTTCTCTTGGCCAAGACCGACCGCGAACCATGGGGGAGCAGCGCGATGAGTGACGTCCACGGCACGGTGGAGCCCGGATTCGAGTCCGTACGGGAGGAGTTCGCCACGGTGGTGGCGAGCGAGGCCCGTGACGGGGGAGCGCAGCTCGCCGTCCACCACCACGGCCGTCTCGTCGTGGACCTCTGGGGCGGCGACGGGGTCGAAGGGGACTCACTCCTGGGCCTCTACTCGTCCTCCAAGGGCGCCACGGCCCTCGTCACCGCCCTTCTCGTCCAGGAGGGCGCCCTCGACCTGGACCGGGAAGTCGCCTCCTGGTGGCCCGAGTTCGCGGCCGAGGGCAAGGGCGCGCTGACCCTGCGCCAGCTGCTCGCCCACCGTTCCGGCGTGATCGGTGCCGACGGCGGCCTCAGCCCGGCCGAACTCGCCGACGACCGGGCCATCGCCGCGCGGCTCGCCGGGCAGCGCCCCTTCTGGGAGCCGGACACCGGCCACGGCTACCACGCCCTCGTGTTCGGCGCCCTGGTCGGCGAGGTCGTCCTGCGGGCCACCGGCCGGACGGTCCAGGACCTCTTCGAGGAGCGGGTCCGCGCCCCGTACCGGCTCGACTACTACCTGGGCCTGCCCGAGGAGCTCGAACCCCGCTTCCGTACGGCCCTGCCGATGCTTCCCACCCCCGCCGAGCAGGCGTTCCTGGCGGAGAACCCGATCGCGCCGGACAGTCTCATGGCCATCGCGTTCAACTTCCACGCGGACCCGCCGTTCGACATCGTCGGCTACGCCAATTCCCGTACGGTCCGGGCGCGGTCACCGCTCTCCGGCGGTGGCGTCGGCTCGGCGCGCGGCCTCTCCCGGATGTACGCGGCCGTCGCCGGCGAGCTGGACGGGCGGCCTCCGCTCCTGAAGCCGGACATACTCGCCGAGGTGGCCCGCGTCCACTCCTCGGGCACCGATCTGGTGACGGGCGCGGAGAACGTCTTCGGCCTCGGCTTCGTCCCCCTCGGCACCAAGTACCCCGCGCTGTCCCCCGCCGCGATCGGCCACAGCGGCGCCCCCGGCTCCCAGGCCTTCGCCGACCCGGCGACCGGCCTCGCGTACAGCTACACCCGCCGCCGCTTCGGTTTCATGGCGGGCCCGGGCGCGGCCGAGAACGACCGTCTGGTCCCCGCGGTCGTCGAGGCGGCGCGCGGGCTCTGAAACGGCCCGGGGAACGCCGAGCGCCCGCCTTCCGCTGTCGCGGAGGGCGGGCGCGCTCGTGTGTCGTCCGGGGTGGGGCCGGGGTCAGGCGGCGTTCTTGATCGCGGAGATGTCGAAGTTCAGCTTGACCTTGTCGCTGACCATCACGCCGCCGGTCTCCAGGGCCGCGTTCCAGGTCAGGCCCCACGCGGAGCGCAGGATCTCGGCGGAGCCCTCGAAGCCGACGCGCTCGTTGCCGTAGACGTCGGTCGCGGTGCCGTTGAACTCCAGGTCGATGGAGAGCGGCTTGGTGACGTCCTTGATGGTCAGGTCGCCGGTGATCCGGTACTTGTCGCCGCCCAGCTGCTCGGCCGTCGACGAGCGGAAGCTCATCACCGGGAACTGCTCGGCGTCGAAGAAGTCACCGCTGCGCAGGTGGCCGTCGCGGTCGGCGATGCCCGTGTCGATGGAGGCGATCTTGACCTCGATGGAGGCGGCGGACGCGCCCGGGTTCGAGCCGTCAAGGGACAGCGTGCCCTCGTGCTCGGCGAAGCTGCCGCGCACGTTGGTGACCATGGCGTGACGGACGGTGAAGCCGATGCTGCTGTGGGCCGGGTCGATCGTGTAGTCGCCGGTCAGCGCGGCCAGGGCCGGGTCGACGGGGAGGGTGGCGACGGCGGTGGCGGTGTCGTTGCTCTTGCGGGTGAAGATGCCCATGACGTGCTCCTTGGGGGACGAGTCGGTACGAGCGGGGGGATCCGCTGCAAGCTTTGTTGAAGCTTCAACGAGAATGACGATAGCCCTATTCCGTTCAAGTTTCAACATCTCCGGAAGATGTTCACCCGCGCGGCCCCGACGCCCTCTGGCGGACGCGCGTAGAACTCCCCGATGAAGCTCCGCTCCGTCCTCACCGCGCTCGCCCTGGTCCTCGGCGCCCTCTTCGCGCCCGGCGTCGGCGTCCTCACCGGCGCCGGCGACGCCCACGCGGTCACCAAGATCAGCCACGCCACCGCGACCTCGATGTTCCGCAACTCCGGAATCACCTGGTCCTCGTCCGGCGGCTGCTCCGACCGCTACAACTCCACCTGCACGTCCTTCGAGCAGCTCAACCTCGCCACCGCCCAGGGCGCCCAGACCCTCAAGAGCGCCAGCGGCTGCGCCCTCAACATCACCGGCGGCACCGAGACCGGGCACGCGAGCGGCACGTACTCGCACTGGAACGGCTACAAGCTCGACTTCAGCAAGTACACCTGCCTCGGGAACTACATCAAGAACACGTTCACCTACATCGGCGTACGCGGCGACGGCTCCCCGCAGTGGAAGTCCGGCGCGGGCAACATCTACGCCGACGAGGGCAACCACTGGGACGTGACCTTCTACAACTGCGGCGGCTGCTGACCGCCCGACCGTCCCCGAAGGAGCCCCCTCCGGTGGTCACTTGGACTAACCGAAGGGGGTTCTTGGACTGGAGGGCCCCGCGCGGCGCGATCTCGTTGACGGTGCCGCCGGGGCGGGGCCAACTAGTGCGCATGTCCCTCCCCCAATCGCGAAGAATCCGTGCGGCCTGCGCGCTCGCCGTCGCTTCATCCGCCGTGTTCGCCCTGGCCGGGCCCGCCCTCGCCGACGGCGCCACGGCGGCGGAGGCCGCCGCCCTGGAAGCGGCCAGGACGGCGGACGCCACGACGGCGGACGCCGCCGTCACCGCGGATGCCCCGCTACTCACCTCCCCGCAGCTGTCCGTCGCCGTCGCCGAGGACTTCCCCCGCGTCCTCTCGTACACCGACCGCGGCACGGGCGCCCGCCTCCTCGGAAGTACGGCCCCGGTCACCCGGGTCGTCCTCAACGGCACCTCCCGCGCCGTCCAGGCCAAGGGCGCCCCCGTCCTCACGGCCTCCTCCGCCGCGTACACGCTGACCTTCCCCGACCTGCCCGGCGTCGAGATCGACGCGAGCCTGAGCGTCGACGGGCGGACCACCGCCTTCCGGGTGACCGCCGTCCGCGACACCGAGAGCTTCCGGGTCGGCACCCTCGACATACCCGGCCACGACCTGGTCTCCGTCGGCTCCTCCGACGCCGGCGCCGCGACCGCCTTCACCCGGCTCGACCCGGACTCCACCCGTACCGCCGACGTCTTCGCCCAGGTCACCGACGCGACCGCCGTCGAAGCGAACCCGGTGGGGGCGAGCTACGCGATCGTCAACACCGGCCGGCTCGCGGCCGCCGTCGAGTCCAACTCCAGCTACGACAAGCCCTCCGGCGCGTCCGCCCGCGACGGTGCCCGCTTCTGGCACCAGGCCCGCAGGACCGCGACCGAGACCCGCGTCGGCGTCTGGTCCGGCCAGTGGACCCACCGCGGCGAGGGCGCTCCGAAGCCCGCGAGCGGCGACGCCCTTCCCTGGGCCAAGGTCGTCGTCACCCCCGACGCCAACGCCGACGGCACCACCGACTGGCAGGACGGCGCCGTCGCCTTCCGGACGATCGGCGTGAAGGCCCCGGGCAGCGACCAGACGCCGGAGCGGGTGATCGCCCACATCCCCTTCAACTTCGCCTCCCAGGCCACCCACCCCTTCCTGCGCACCCTCGACGACGTCAAGCGGATCTCGCTCTCCACCGACGGGCTCGGCCAGTTCGCACTGCTCAAGGGGTACGGCTCCGAGGGCCACGACTCCGCCCACCCGGACTACGGCGGCAACTACAACAAGCGGGCCGGCGGCCTCGACGACCTCAACGTCCTCCTCAAGGAGGGCAAGAAGTGGGGCGCCGGCTTCGGCGTCCACGTCAACGCCACCGAGTCGTACCCCGAGGCGAAGAACTTCAGCGAGACCCTCGTCGACAAGACCAAGCCCGGCTGGAACTGGCTCAACCAGAGCTACTACATCGACCAGCGCCGCGACATCGGCAGCGGCGACCTCGCCCGCCGCTTCCAGCAGCTCCGAGACGAGACCGACCCCAACCTCTCCACGCTCTACATCGACGTCTACTACACCCACGGCTGGATCGCCGACGAGACGATGCGGGCCGTCCAGGACCAGGGCTGGAACGTCGCCACCGAGTGGTCCGACAAGTTCGAGCGGGCCTCCCTCTGGTCCCACTGGGCCAACGACCTCGACTACGGCGGCGCCACCAACAAGGGCCTCAACTCGCAGATCATCCGCTTCATCCGCAACGGCGAGAAGGACGTCTGGAACAACCACCCGGTCCTCGGCCAGACCGCCCTCGTCGACTTCGAGGGCTGGACCGGCGAGACCGACTGGAACGACTTCACCGCCAACATCTGGCAGCGGAACCTGCCCGCCAAGTACCTCCAGCAGCAGAAGATCACCCGCTGGAACGGCAACGACCTCACCTTCACCGGCGGCGTCCGCGGCACCGTCGAGAACGGCCGCCGCGCCTTCTACGAGAACGGCCGCAAGGTCCTCGACGGCGAGACCTACCTGCTCCCGTGGGCCGGCGGCACCAAGCTCTACCACTACAACAAGACGGGCGGGAAGACGAGTTGGGCCGTGCCCGGCACCGGCTCGTACACCGTCCACAAGCTCACCGACAACGGCCGCACCCAGACCGCGACCGTCCGGCCCGTCAACGGCCGCATCACCCTCGACGCCGTCGCGGGACAGCCGTACGTCCTCTACCGCAGCGCCCCCGTCACCAAGGACCCGCTCTGGGGCCAGGGCACCCCGGTGAAGGACCCCGGCTTCAACGACAACCGGCTCGGCGCCTGGTCGAAGACCGGCACCGTCGCCCGTGACACCGACGCCCAGGGCCGCAACAGCGCGAAGCTCACCGGCACCGCCGCCGCCTCGGTCCACCAGCGGATCACCGGACTCACCCCCGGCGCGCGGTACACCGCTTCCGCCCTGATCGAGGTCCAGGCCGGCGAGACCCGCCCCACCACCCTCTCCGCCGGAGGCCGGTCCGTCACCGTCGAACGCTCCGCGCTCCAGGACCGGGTGGCCGCGTCCGACTGGAACGGCACCCGCTTCCAGCGCGCCAAGGTCACCTTCACCGCCCCCTCCGACGGCACCACCACCCTGAGGATCGAGGCCTCCCCAGGGGCGGCCGCTGTCCGGATCGACGACGTACGGATCGTCGCCAACGCACCCGCCATCAAGGCCGGGACCCTCGTGTACGAGGACTTCGAGGCCGTCGACCAGGGCTGGGGTCCCTTCCTCAAGGGCGACTCCGGCGGCACGACCGACCCGCGCACCCACATCGCCCAGCTCCACGCCCCCTACACCCAGGCCGGCTGGAACGGAAAGCTGGTCGACGACGTCATCGGCGGCGCCGAGTCCCTCAAGTCCCACGACGAGAACAGCGGACTCGTCTACCGCACCGCGCCCTGGACCGTCCCCATGAAGGACGGCCACAGCTACCGCGTGGAGTACGCCTACCAGTCCAGCCACGCGGGCGCGTACGAGTGGGTCACCGGCTACGACCGCGCGAACGGCACCTCCGTGGAGACCCGCCGCACCCCGCTCGGGCAGCAGAGGAGCGACGGGCACTTCTCGGAGACCGTCACCGCCGGCTGCGGTGACACCTGGACCGGCCTGCGCAAGCGCGGGGACGCCCCCGACGGCGCCGACTTCGTCCTCGACGCCTTCACCGTCACCGACCTCGGCCCGGCCGCCGAGCGCGCCGCCTGCGGCACGCTCGCCCTCACCGCGCCCGACACCCTGGAGCCCGGCCGCCCGAACCAGGTCACGGCCACCTTCGGCAACGACGAGACCAACGAGGTCACCGGCGCCCTTGCCGTCCTCACCCTCCCCGAGGGCTGGACCGCCGAACCGGCCGGACCCGTCACCCTCGGCACGGTCGCCACGGGCGGCAAGGCCACCGCCACCTGGCAGGTCACCCCGCCGGTCGACGCGGCCTACCGGCCCTACCCGCTCGGCGCCTCCCTCACGTACGCCGTCGGGGGAGCGGAGCGCAGGCTCAACGCCACCACCACCGCCCGCACGCTGCCCCCGCCGCCCACCGCCGACAGCTGGGCCAGCGACCTGGACTGGACCTCGGCCGCCAACGGCTGGGGACCCGTCGAGCGCGACCTCTCCAACGGCGAGACCGGCACCGGCGACGGCTCCCCGCTGCGCGTCGGGGGAGTGACGTACGCCAAGGGCCTGGGCAGCCACGCCCCCGCGAAGATCCGCTACTACCTGGGCGGGCGCTGCACCTCCTTCACCGCCCAGGTCGGGGTGGACGACGTGCAGACCGTCCGGGGCAGCGTCCAGTTCAGCGTCCTCGCGGACGGCACGGAGAAGGTGAAGTCCCCGGTCCTCAAGGCCACGGACACCGCCTGGTCGCTCACCGCCGACGTCACCGGCGCCTCCTACGTCGACCTCGTCGTCGGCGACGGCGGCGACGGCAACGGCAACGACCACGCCGACTGGGGCGACGCCCGCTTCCACTGCGGAGGCTGATCGTGCGCGGCCCGGAGGAAAGCGCTTCCGCCGGGCCGCGCCGTGCTCATTGATTGCGTCGGAAACAGGGTGTTACACCAGGCGCCACCGGCCCCACCACTTCCCCCCGGGAGGCTCCTGTGCCCGTCCCCGCCTGGTCCCGCCGCACGTTCCTGATCACCGCGTCCGCAGCGGCCGCGGCCGTCGGACTCCCCTCCGCCGCCCATGCGGCGGAGAGCGAGTTCGAGGCCCTGCGGCTCCGCTGGCTCGACCTCCAGCTCGGCTCCGGCTTCGACGCCGCCACCGAGCCCTACGCCTCCCGCCTCGCCGAGACGGGCACCCTCGCGCGCGACTTCCGCGCCTCCATGACCCCCGCCACCGGCTCCCTCTGGCCCGACGCCCCCTTCGACCCGCCGGCCGGCATCACCCAGAGCTACAGCCGCCTGTGGACCATGACCCAGGCGTACGCGCAGCCCGGCACCGGCCTCACCGGCGACCCGGGCCTCCTCACCGACGTCCTGCGCGGCCTCGACCACCTCTCCGCCGGCGTCTACCGGGCAGGCGCCCCGCGCTACGGCAACTGGTGGGAATGGCAGATAGGCAGCCCGCGCCTCCTCATGGACATCGTGGCCGCGCTCCACCCCCACCTCGGCGCCGAACGGATCGCCGCCGCCTGCGCCGCCGTCGACCACTTCGTCCCCGACTCGGTCCTCACGAACTACACCGGCACCTCCACCGGCGCCAACCGTGTCGACCTCTGCCGCTCGGTCGCCCTGCGCGGAGTCCTCGGCGTGAACCCCGCCAAGATCGCCCTCGCCCGTGACGCCCTCTCGCCCGTCTTCCCGTACGTCACGAAGGGCGACGGCCTCTACGCCGACGGCTCCTTCGTCCAGCACACCTGGGTCGCCTACTCCGGCACCTACGGACAGGTCATGCTCGACGGCCTCGGCAGGCTCTTCTCGCTCCTCGCCGGATCCAGCTGGGCCGTCACCGACCCGAACCGGCAGATCGTCCTCGACAGCGTCGAGAAGGCGTACGCGCCCCTCATCCACGACGGCCTGATGATGGACAGCGTCAACGGCCGTGCCATCAGCCGCGGTCTCCTCAGGAACGACGACCGCCGGATCATGCGCTCCGACCACTTCCACGGCCAGGGCGTCATCGCCGCCATCGCCCTCCTCGCCCTCGGCGCCACCCCCGCCGAGCGGGACCGCTGGCACGCGCGCGTGAAGGGCTGGATCGAGCGCGACACCGTCTCCCCGATCCTGTCCGCCCGCCAGTTCGGCGTCGCCGACCTCGCACGGCTCCACGCCGTGGCCGCCGCCCCCGTCCCGGCCGCCCCCGAACCCACCGGGCACCGGCTCTTCGCCGCCATGGACCGGGCCGTCCACCGCCGCCCCGGCTGGGCCGCCAACATCGCCATGGCCTCGAACCGGATCTCGTACTACGAGTGCGGCAACGGCGAGAACCCGCGCGGCTGGCACACCGGCGCGGGGATGCTCTCCTGGTGGACCCCGGCCCTCGGCGACCAGTACACCGACTGGTTCTGGCCCACCGTCGACCCGTACCGCCTCCCCGGCACCACCGTCTCCACCCGCCGCCTCGCCGACCGGGCCGGCGGCGAATGGGGCGCGCCCAAGCCGGCCGTGCGCTGGGTCGGCGGGGCGACCGACGGCGAGTACGCGGCCGTCGGCCAGCACCTGAAGGGCCTCGGCTCCACCCTGGAGGCCCGCAAGTCCTGGTTCTGCGCGGCGGACGCCGTCATCTGCCTCGGCGCCGGGATCACCGCGACCGACGGCGTGCCCGTCGAGACGGTCGTCGACAACCGCCTGCTGGGGGAGTCGGGCACCCAGGCCTTCACCACCGGTGCGGGCTGGGCCCATCTGGAGGGCCACGGCGGCTGGGTCCTCCCCGGGGGCGCCGACGCCCTGCGCACCCTCCGGGAGGACCGCACCGGCGCCTGGAGCGACATCAACACCACCAGCTCCACCGAGCGCCGCACCCGCCGCTACCAGACCCTGTGGCTGGACCACGGCACGGACCCGGTCGCCGCCTCGTACGCGTACCTCGTCATGCCGGGCGCCTCCCGGCGCACGCTGGCGGCCCGCGCCGCCGATCCCGACTGGCTGCACGTACTCGACAACAGCGCCGACGCCCAGGCGGTCGCCGTGCCCTCCCTGGGACTGACCGCCGCGAACCTCTGGCAGGCGGGTACGGTGGGGCCCCTCACGGTCACCGCGCCGGCGAGCGTCCTCGTGCGCCGCCGCCGCTCCGTGCTCGACCTGAGGGTCTCCGAACCTTCCCGCACCGGGCGGCCGCTCGACCTTTCGTGGGACGCGCCGGTCCGCCGGGTGCTCGTCCACGACCCCTCGGTGGAGGTGCTCGCCACCGGGCGTTCGCTGAGGCTGCGGATCACACCCGGGACGGGCGGAGCCACCCACCGTTGCGAGGTCCTCCTCTAGGCTCCCAGCCGCTCTCTGTGGAACCCCTACAAACACGGGGGGTCCCTGGCTGTCGACTCGGGCTGGATGGGTCACGGTTCTGTCCAGCCCCACCAGGATTCGACACGGGAGACTGTACGGAGTGGACGGCGGGGTTTTCTTGTTCGACTTCGTAGGGTCGGAACATGACCGTTGTGGACCAGATCCCGAGCGAGCCCGCTGACGCCCGTGGCCGTGTGGCCGAGCTGCACGTCCTGCGCGAGCAGGCGCTCCGCGGCCCGAGCGAGCGGGCGACCGAGGCCCAGCACGCCAAGGGCAAGCTGACCGCGCGCGAACGCATCGAGCTGCTGCTCGACGCCGGTTCCTTCAGCGAGGTGGAGCAGCTGCGCCGGCACCGCGCCCAGGGCTTCGGCCTCGAGGCGAAGAAGCCGTACACCGACGGTGTGATCACCGGTTGGGGCACGGTCGAGGGCCGGACCGTCTTCGTCTACGCGCACGACTTCCGGATCTTCGGCGGCGCCCTCGGCGAGGCGCACGCCACGAAGATCCACAAGATCATGGACATGGCCATCGCGGCCGGGGCGCCGCTGGTGTCCCTCAACGACGGCGCGGGCGCCCGTATCCAGGAGGGCGTCTCCGCGCTCGCCGGATACGGCGGCATCTTCCAGCGCAACACGCGCGCCTCCGGCGTCATCCCGCAGATCTCGGTGATGCTCGGACCGTGCGCCGGCGGCGCCGCCTACTCGCCGGCCCTGACCGACTTCGTGTTCATGGTCCGCGAGACCTCGCAGATGTTCATCACGGGACCGGACGTCGTCAAGGCGGTCACCGGCGAGGAGATCACCCAGAACGGCCTCGGCGGCGCCGACGTCCACGCGGGCGTCTCCGGCGTCTCCCACTTCGCGTACGACGACGAGGAGACCTGCATCGCGGAGGTCCGCTACCTCCTGTCGATGCTCCCGCAGAACAACCGCGAGAACCCGCCGACCGTCCCCTCCGAGGACCCGGCCGACCGCCGCTCCGACGTCCTGCTCGACCTCGTGCCCGCCGACGGCAACCGCCCGTACGACATGCACAAGGTCATCGAGGAGCTCGTCGACGACGGCGACTACCTGGAGATCCACGAGCGCTGGGCCCGCAACATCATCTGCGCCCTCGCCCGGCTCGACGGCCAGGTCGTCGGCATCGTCGCCAACCAGCCGCAGACGCTGGCCGGTGTCCTGGACATCGAGGCCTCCGAGAAGGCCGCGCGCTTCGTGCAGATGTGCGACGCCTTCAACATCCCGATCATCACCCTTCTGGACGTCCCCGGCTTCCTGCCGGGCGTCGACCAGGAGCACGGTGGAATCATCAGGCACGGCGCCAAGCTGCTCTACGCGTACTGCAACGCGACCGTGCCCCGGATCTCCCTGATCCTGCGCAAGGCCTACGGCGGCGCCTACATCGTCATGGACTCCCAGTCCATCGGCGCCGACCTGACGTACGCCTGGCCCACCAACGAAATCGCGGTCATGGGCGCCGAGGGCGCCGCCAACGTGATCTTCCGCAAGCAGATCGCCGAGGCGGAGGACCCCGAGGCCATGCGAGCCCGCATGGTCAAGGAGTACAAGGCCGAGCTGATGCACCCGTACTACGCCGCGGAGCGCGGCCTGGTCGACGACGTCATCGACCCCGCCGAGACCCGCCAGGTGCTCATCCGGTCCCTCGCGATGCTCCGCACCAAGCACGCCGACCTGCCGTCCCGCAAGCACGGCAACCCGCCTCAGTAAGAGGAGTCATCCACGTGAGCATTCCCGCCAATCTTCTCCGCGTCGAGAAGGGCCACGCCGGCCCCGAGGAGCTCGCCGCCATCACCGCGGTGCTGCTGGCCCGCGCGGCCGCCACTCCCGAGCAGACGGACCACCAGGGCAGCACCACGGCCGGCTGGCGCCGTCTGGAGCGCGAGCACGGCTTCCGCGCCGCGCACAGCTGGCGCTGACCGCACGTCGCACCGAAGGCCCCCGCTCCACCCGGAGCGGGGGCCTTCGGCGTGCCTGGACCCGCGTGCCGGAACCGGCGGGCGGCACGGAAGAGGCCCCGCGCACCGTGGGGTGCGTGGGGCCTCTCACATCCGTACCGACGTCAGCGGGGACTTACCGCAGCCGGGCCATGAGGGCGTGCTCGACGAGCGTGATGAGGGCGCTCTTGGCGTCGGCGCGGTGGCGCGCGTCGGTGGTGATGATGGGGGTGTCGGGGCCGATCTGGAGGGCCTCGCGTACTTCTTCGGGCTGGTAGGGCTGGGCTCCGTCGAAGCCGTTGAGGGCGATGACGAAGGGGAGGCCGGAGTTCTCGAAGTAGTCGACGGCGGGGAAGCAGTCGGCGAGGCGGCGGGTGTCGACGAGGACGACGGCGCCGATGGCGCCGCGGACCAGGTCGTCCCACATGAACCAGAAGCGGTCCTGTCCGGGGGTGCCGAACAGGTACAGGATCAGGTCCTGGTCCAAGGTGATGCGGCCGAAGTCCATGGCGACGGTCGTCGTCGTCTTGTCGCCGGTGTGGGTGAGGTCGTCGATGCCCGCGGACGCGGAGGTCATGACGGCTTCGGTACGCAGCGGGTTGATCTCCGAGACGGCGCCGACGAACGTGGTCTTGCCCACGCCGAATCCGCCCGCCACCACGATCTTCGCGCTGGTGGTTGAACGGGCCGCGCCGCCGCTAGAGCTTGCGAAGTCCACTGAGCACCCTTTCGAGCAGTGTCACGTCTGGCTGGCCGCCGGCGGCTTCGTCGCCGCCCGGCTGGTGGATGGCGACGAGTCCGGCCTCGGCCAGGTCGGCGACGAGGATTCGGGCGACGCCGAGGGGGATGGAGAGAAGGGCCGAGATCTCCGCGACCGACTTGATCTCGAAGCACAGCCGGCAGATCCGCTGGTGCTCGGGCAACTGCCCCTGCAGCCGGGAAGGATCGGCCGTCGTGCTGACCAGCGCCTCGATGGCGAGCTGGTAGCGCGGCCGGGTCCGGCCGCCGGTCATCGCGTAAGGACGCACCAACGGGTTGTGCGCGCCCGCGCTGCTGGAACCGGCGGCGGACTGGGCACGCTGGGAGCCGTAGGCACCGGCGGACGGTCCCTGAGGCTGCCGGTAGGGCTGCGAGGCGCCCTGTCTGCTGGGGGCGGAGGGAAAGTTGAACCGGTTCTGCGCGTCGCCCTGAGGCGGCTGGTGCGCGTCATAACCGTTGTAAGGGCTCGCGCCCGGGGGTGTTCCCACGTTCTCCTCCTCGACTGCCTCGCGGTCCATGTCCCGTGGAACCGCGCCACCGCACCCTACGGGGCGGTGGCGCGAAACGCACTGTCTGTCTGTTAGTTGAGAAGACTTCCCTGAAGCTCCGCCCGGAGGTCGGGAGTCAGGACGGTGCCCGCGCGGTCGACGAGCAGCGCCATCTCGTAGCCCACGAGACCGATGTCGGCCTCCGGGTGGGCGAGCACGGCCAGCGAGGAGCCGTCCGAGATCGACATGATGAAGAGGAAGCCGCGCTCCATCTCCACGACGGTCTGGTTGACCGCACCGCCCTCGAAGATCCGGGACGCGCCCGCGGTCAGCGAGGTCAGTCCGGAGGCGACGGCCGCCAGCTGGTCGGCGCGGTCCCGGGGGAACCCGTCGGACATCGCCAGCAGGAGTCCGTCGGCGGAGACCACCACCGTGTGCGACACCCCGGGGGTGTTGTCCACGAAGTTGGTGATCAACCAGTTCAGATTCTGCGCCGCCTGGCTCATGCTCACACTAACGCTCCTGGTTGTAGGTACTGCCCGGGCCGAGGCCCGATCCGTTCGTGTCCGTTCCCGCGCTGCGCCCCTGCTGGACACCCCGGCGCAGGTTGCTCAACCTGCCCCGGACGTCCTCGGGTGCGCGGGAGACCTGGGGGCCGCCCTGCGGGGTCTGCTCAGCCGTGCCCTCGACCAGGTTGGCCTTCGGGACCCGGCGGGGGAGACCGGACGAGGTGACCCCGCCGGCCTTCGGGTCCTTGAGCTTCCCGGCCCGCTGCCAGCGCTCGTCGTTGGCCGAGCGCCACGTCTCGGTGCCTTCGGCTTCGTCTTCGTGCCGCTGCTCCTGCGCCGCCTGAACGGGCTTCGCCTGCTGCGGTGCCTGCTGCTGCGGCGCCTGCGGGCTCTGCGAGGCGACGCTGCCGCGCCGCGGCAGACCGGCGTCGGTCATCGCGTGACCGGCGTCCGGGGCGGAACTCGGGGTAGGACCGGGACGGTCGAAGCCTACGCCGTCAGGGGCCTGTTCGGGGGCGCTCGGAGCAGATTCCGTTTCCGCTCCGTACTGCTGCGTCCAGCCGCTGTCGTAAGCGTTCTGATCCTGCCACTCCGCCTGGTGGGGCTGGGCATCGAACGCGTTTCCGTACTGCTGGTGTTCGGTTTGCGGGGTCTCGTACGAGGCTTCCGCATAGCCGGGCTGCTGCGGGTAGGACTCGTAGCCCTGCTGCTGCGGGTACGCGTAGCCGTCCTGCTGCTGCGGGAAGTCGGCCGGGTACTCCTGGCCGTACTCCTGCGCCTGCTGCTGCCCGTACTCCTGACCCTGCGCGTACTGCTCCGCCGGGTACTCCTGCGCCTGCTGCTGCCCGTACTCCTGGCCCTGGGCGTACTCGTGGCCCTGGTTTGCGTACGCGTCCGGCTGCTGCTGCGGCTGCTCGTCCTGCTCCGTCTCGTCGCGGAAGAGCGGGCGGTCGCCACCCTGCGCCTGGGCCTCCAGGGCGGCACGCCGCCCCTCGCGCTTCAGCGAGCGGTTGACCGGGTCGAGCGGGGGCTCCTGCTCGTCCTGCTGCTCGTAGCGCGAGTCGTCGAAGCCGAGGTCGGCCGCGGTGAGCATCTGCTGCTGCGGGGCGGCCTCGAAGGCGCTCGGCTGTTGCTGCTGCTGTTGCTGCTGCTGCGGAATGATCTGGGAGACGGTGAAGTCGTCCTGGAGCGGCTGCTCGCCGCCACCACCGTGCGTGATCGCGTCCGGGAGCATCACCAGCGAGGTCGTGCCGGCCTGCTCGCCCGAGGGGCGGAGCTGGACCCGGATGCCGTGGCGGTCGGCGAGCCGGCCGACCACGAACAGGCCCATGCGCTGCGAGACGGCCGCGTCGACGGTCGGCGGGTTGGCCAGCTTGTGGTTGATGTCCGCGAAGTCCTCGGCGGTGAGGCCGATGCCCTTGTCGTGGATCTCGACCATCACGCGGCCGTCGGGGAGACGGGTCGCGGTGACGCGGACCTTGGTCTGCGGGGAGGAGAACGTGGTGGCGTTCTCCAGGAGCTCGGCGAGCAGGTGGACGAGGTCGGTCACGGCCTGGCCGTGGATCTCGGCCTCCGGGACGCCCGCCAGCTCGATGCGCTCGTACTGCTCCACCTCGGAGGAGGCGGCGCGCATGACGTCGACCAGCGGGACCGGCTGGTCCCAGCGGCGGCCCGGCTCCTCGCCGGCGAGGACCAGGAGGTTCTCGCCGTTGCGGCGCATACGGGTGGCCAGGTGGTCCAGGCGGAAGAGGTTCTCCAGCTGGTCCGGGTCGGCCTCGTTGTTCTCCAGGTCGGTGATGAGGGTCAGCTGGCCCTCGATCAGCGACTGGTTGCGGCGCGAGAGGTTCGTGAAGATCGCGTTGACGTTGCCCCGGAGCATGGCCTGCTCGGCGGCGAGGCGGACGGCCTCGCGGTGGACCTGGTCGAAGGCGCGGGCGACCTCGCCGATCTCGTCCTGCGAGTCGATCGGGATGGGCTGGACGCGGGTGTCGACGCGGCCCGGCTCGGTCCGGGAGAGCTGGTCGACCAGCATCGGCAGGCGCTGCTCGGCGATGCCGAAGGCGGCGTTGCGCAGCTGGAGCATCGAGCGGCTCATCTGGCGGGCCATCATGCCGGCGAGGATGAAGGCGGCGAGCAGGGCGACGACGACGATGCCGCCGATGACCCAGGCGTCGGTCTTGGCCTCGTCGGAGATCCTGACGGCCTCGGCGACGGCCTTGTCGACGAGGATCTTCTCGACCTCGGAGTAGCCCTCGAACTTGGCGGTGGCGACGGCCATCCAGGACTCGGCCGTGATGCCCTTGGCCTCCAGGGCCGCGAGGGCCTCGGGGGTCTTGGCGGTGCCGATCGCGGAGGCGACGCCGGAGTAGACGGAGCCGTCCTTGCCCTTGGGCAGCTCGACGCCGGCGGCCTGCATCTGCCTGGCGCCCTCGGCGGCCTTGCCGGCCATGACCTTCTTCAGCAGCTCGACGTCCTCGGGCATGCCACCGGAGGCGTACTCGCCGAGGGCGATCTGCTCCAGGTAGTTGTACGAGTTGAACGCCACGGACTGCTGGGCGAAGACGGCTTCGGTGCGGCTGGGCCGGACCAGGAGCTGGGTGCCGATCGAGCGCTGCAGGGACTCGGCGCCCTTGGCCAGCTGGACGGCGTACACGCTGCGGCCGTAGGCCGTGACGTTGCCGGTGCCGAGGCCGAGCTCGTTGGAGAACTCGGTGAGGTAGTGCTGGACGCCGGTGTACCCGAGCTGGGTGTTCACCGGGTCGAGGGCGCGGGTGTACGCGGCCTTGCGCAGCGCGTCGAGCTTCGGCTCCTCGTCCTTGAAGAGGCGGAGACGGCGCTCGAGGCCCTGGCCCGAGGGCAGGTTCTTGGCGGCCTCGTCGAACTTGATCCTGGCGGCGTCGGTCGCGGCGTAGGCCTGCGTGACGTCGTCGCTCTTGCGGTCCTCGGGGGTCTTCGCGGCGAGCAGGGGGCCGGCGGTGAGGTCGCGCTCGTTGAGCAGCGCGGTGCTGTACTCCGAGGCGGCGCGCACGATGAGCGCCGTCTTCTCGGCGTCCTGCGCCTCCTGCCAGGTGTCGATCGCGCCCTTGACCTGGAAGCCGCCCATGACGAGGCCGACGAGCACGGGTATGCAGAGGATCGCGTTCAGGCGGGTGGGCACCCGCCAGTTGCGGGGCGACAGCTTGCTGGAGCTCCCCTTGGCCGCCGGGGCGGGCGGCGGTGTCACGGGTATGTCCGCGGGCGACACAGCGGTACGCGACGGCGGCGTGAAGTTGCCCCGCGTGCCCCGCGTGCCCCGCGTGTCCTGCTCCGCGGAGCTTTCCTTGCTTCGCCTCACTCGACCAACAACCTCTCGGCGTCGGCACCTACGTTGTGCCGGTGTTTCGTTCAGGGCCGTACTACTCGGGAGTTCATGAATTGCAGCACGTGAAGGGGGTCCGTTCCAAACAGTGGGATGCGGCGCCTTTCAGTGGCCCACGCCTCGCATAAAACGGGCATAAAGAACGAGCCCCGCCAAATGGCGGGGCTCATGTGAGCGCAGCGACACCGAGCGGATGCATCGGGTGTCCGGGGCGCCCCAATTCTCATTCGAAACGTTATGAACGCGCGGGCGGCCGTGTCGAAGGACACAGACCGCCCCTGGCAGCGGCATATGACAACCGCCCTGGCGGATCCGCTACTTGAGCCGGGCCATGAGGGCGTGCTCGACGAGCGTGATGAGGGCGCTCTTGGCGTCGGCGCGGTGGCGCGCGTCGGTGGTGATGATGGGGGTGTCGGGGCCGATCTGGAGGGCCTCGCGTACTTCTTCGGGCTGGTAGGGCTGGGCTCCGTCGAAGCCGTTGAGGGCGATGACGAAGGGGAGGCCGGAGTTCTCGAAGTAGTCGACGGCGGGGAAGCAGTCGGCGAGGCGGCGGGTGTCGACGAGGACGACGGCGCCGATGGCGCCGCGGACCAGGTCGTCCCACATGAACCAGAAGCGGTCCTGTCCGGGGGTGCCGAACAGGTACAGGATCAGGTCCTGGTCCAGGGTGATGCGGCCGAAGTCCATGGCGACGGTCGTCGTCGTCTTGCCGCCGGTGTGCGTGAGGTCGTCGATGCCCGCCGAAGCGGACGTCATCACGGCCTCGGTACGCAGCGGGTCGATCTCCGAGACGGCGCCGACGAACGTGGTCTTGCCCACGCCGAATCCGCCCGCCACCACGATCTTCGCGCTGGTGGTCGCCCGTCCCTGAGAACCGGAACCGCCATTAGAGCTTGCGAAGTCCACTGAGCACCCTTTCGAGCAGAGTCACGTCCGGCGTGCCGCCGGTCTCTCCGTTGCCCGGCTGGTGGATCGCCACCATGCCGGCCTCCGCCAGGTCGGCGACGAGGATCCTGGCGACACCGAGCGGCATCGAGAGCAGCGCCGACACCTCGGCCACCGACTTGACCTCACGGCACAGGTGGCAGATCCGCTGGTGCTCCGGGAGGAGCGTGGCGAGGTGCGCCGGGTCGGCCGTGGTGCTGACAAGGGCTTCGATGGCGAGCTGGTAGCGCGGCCGGGTCCGGCCGCCGGTCATCGCGTACGGACGCACCAGCGGCTGGTCGCCCTCGTGCCCGTACTCGTCGACTGAGTTGCCGTACGGATCGTGAGAGGCGGGGGGCGGGGTCATGAATCCTCCGGGCGTGACAGCAAGCTCTCTGCCGTCTGATGGGGCCGGTGGGGGGCCGGGTGGGGCGGCCGGACGATGAGAAAACGGTCCGCAGGGCGGTACGGAGGGGCGTACCGCCCTGTCGATCGGTCGTGCGGTGGGGTTGTCCGGTAGGGGGAACCGGTCAGTGGAGCAGGCTGCCCTGGAGCTCCGCACGGAGGTCCGGGGTGAGGACGCTGCCGGCCCGGTCGACCAGGAGCGCCATCTCGTAGCCCACGAGGCCGATGTCGCACTCGGGGTGGGCGAGTACGGCCAGTGAGGAGCCGTCGGAGACCTGCATGAGGAAGAGGAAGCCGCGCTCCATCTCCACCACGGTCTGTGCGACGGGGCCCCCCTCGAAGATCCGGGACGCGCCCGCGGTCAGCGAGGTGAGTCCGGACGCGACCGCCGCCAGCTGGTCGGCACGGTCGCGGGGGAATCCTTCGGACATGGCGAGCAGGAGTCCGTCGGCGGAGACCACCACCGTGTGCGACACCCCGGGGGTGTTGTCCACGAAATTGGTGATCAACCAGTTCAGGTTCTGCGCCGCCTGGCTCATCGCGTTCAACTAGCGCTCCTGCTGATGGTTCGGACCGAGGTGGTGGTTACCCGTGGTCGAGTTGCCGGCCTGTCGGCCCTGCTGGATGCCGCGGCGCAGATTGGTCAGCCGGCCGCGGACGTCGTCGGGTGCACGCGAGACCTGGGGGCCGGCCGTGTGGGCCTGCTCCTGTGCGGTCCCGGGTACGAGGTTGGCCTTCGGCACACGGCGCGGAAGACCTGAGGTGGTGACACCGCCGGCCGCGGGCTTGCGCACCCGCTCGGCCTGGCGCACCAGCTCGTCGTTGGGCGTGGTCCGCCAGGCGGCCCCGCCGTTCTGCCGGCCGTCGGCGGCCGGGTCGCCGCTCTGCCGGGGCGCGGGAGCGGACGGCTGCGACACGACCGGGGTCTGCATCGTCTGCGCCGCGTCCGGGACACGCCCCGAACCCTGCTGCTGCCAGTTCGTCTCCAGCGAGTCGAACAGCGGCGTACGGCCGTCGCCCGCACCGGCCGGCGGCAGGGCCTCCGGACGGCGCGGCTGCTGGAGCTGAGGCTGACGCGGCTGCGGCGCCTGCTGCTGGACCGGCTCGGGACCCTGGCGCTGACCGCCGAAGTCGCCGCCGCCGAAGTCGCCGCCGGTCCGCTGCCGCGGGGACGGCGCCTGCGGGGCCTGCTGCTGCGCCTGCGGTACGTACGGCTGTCGGCCGAACTGCTGCTGCTGGCCGCCCTGGTACCCCTGGGGGGCCTGCTGCTGCCCGCCCTGGTAGCCCTGCGGCTGCTGCTGCGGGGCGTTGAAGTCGGGGCGCGCGAACTGGCCGGTGGAGCCGGGGCCCTGCGGGGCACCGAAGTCGGGACGCGGGAACTGCGCCGTCGACGCCGGATCCTGGGCACCGCCCTGGTAGGTCTGCTGGGGCTGCTGCTGAGCCTGCTGCGGGGCCTGCGGGGGCCTGCCCTGCGGCTGCCGCTGCGGGGCGTTGAAGTCGGGACGCGCGAACGGGCCCGTGGAACCAGGACCCTGCGGGGCCCCCGGAGCCGCGAACTGGCCCGTCGTCTCGGCCTCCTCGTGACCGCGCGGGGCGTCCAGCGGGGACATCTCCTGCTGCGGGCGCCGGACCGGCTGCTGAGCCTGGTCGTTGCCCCAGCTCGCGGCCTGCGGGCGCTGCGGCTGGGGGTTGCCCCCCGGCAGCTCGGCGCGCGGGAACTCGTAACCGCCGGAGCGGTTGTCCTGCGGAGCCTGCTGCGGCGCACCGGATCCGGCCTGCGGGCCGGAGGTGTTGCCCCACACGTCCGTACGGGAGGGGATGGCGCTCGCGGCGCCGCCGATGAGACCGCCGCCGGGGCCGGGCCGCAGCGGGTCGTGGCTCTGCGGGGCCTGCGGCAGCTGACCGGTCTGGTCCTGCTGCGCGTTCTGCGGCTGCGGGGTACGGGACTGCGGCGCGCCCTGCGGACCGCCCGTGAGGGGGGCTCCGTCCCGGGCGGGCAGCGCGGCCCGGGGACCGCTCGTACCGACCTGGCCGCGGGGGGCCGCGGTCCCGAGGAGGCCGGCGGTCGCCGACGGCGCACCGCCCTGGCCCGGACGTCCGCCGGGGCCGCCGCCCGCGCCGGGACCGGCGGGGAGCCGGCCGCCCGGAGCGGAAGAGCCCTGGGGCATTGCGCCCTGGCCGCCGGCACCCGGCTTGGGCATCGGCTTCTTGCCGCCCTGGGCGACGTCGACCGGCAGCATGACGAGCGCGGTGGTGCCGCCCGAGTCGGAGGGGCGCAGCTGGATGCGGATGCCGTGTCGCAGGGACAGGCGGCCGACCACGAAGAGACCCATGCGGCGGGAGACGGAGACGTCCACGGTGGGCGGCGAGGCGAGCCGCTCGTTGATCGCGGCGAGGTCCTCGGGGGAGAGGCCGATGCCGGTGTCGTGGATCTCGACGAGGACGCGGCCGTCGGGCAGCGCGTGACCGGTGACCCGGACCTTGGTCTGCGGCGAGGAGAACGAGGTGGCGTTCTCGAGCAGCTCGGCGAGGAGGTGCACGAGGTCGTTGACGACCCGGCCGGCGACCTCGGTCGCCGGGACGGAGGACAGCTCGATGCGCTCGTACTGCTCCACCTCGGAGGCGGCGGCGCGCAGGACGTCGACCAGCGGGACCGGACGCGTCCAGCGACGGCCCGGCTCCTCACCGGCGAGGACGAGGAGGTTCTCACCGTTACGGCGCATGCGCGTCGCGAGGTGGTCGAGCTTGAAGAGGGAGGACAGCTGGTCCGGGTCGGCCTCGCGGGACTCCAGCTCGGAGATGAGCGAGAGCTGACGCTGGATGAGGCCCTGGGAGCGGCGCGAGAGGTTGGTGAACATCGCGTTGACGTTGCCCCGGAGGAGGGCCTGCTCGGCGGCGAGGCGGACGGCCTCGCGGTGCACGTCGTCGAAGGCCGCGGCCACCTGGCCGATCTCGTCCCTGGAGTGCACACCGACGGACTCGACGGAGGTGTCGACGTCCTGCGGGTCCGACTCGGAGAGCTGCTTGACGAGCTCGGGCAGACGGTCCTGGGCGACCTTGGTCGCGGTGTCCTGGAGCCTGCGCAGCGACCGGATCATGGACCGGGCCACGACGAACGCGCCGATGAGCGAGACGCCGAGGACGAGGAGGATCAGGGCACCGTTGATGATGGCCTCGCGCTGCGACTCCTGCCGCAGCTCACGGGCCATGGTCTCCATGTCGCCGAGCAGACCGCGCTCGATGCGGTTCATGGCGGCGAGCTTGGTGCCGTACTCGTCGGTGAAGTTGAGGTGACCGCGCTTGACGCCGCCCTGCATCGCGTCGTCCATGTTGAGGACGCGCTCGGCGTACTTCTCGGCGGCGGTGATCGAGGGGTTGCCGCTGGTCAGGGACGCGGTGCGCTCGGTGGCGTCACCGCCGGTCGACTCGTAGATCGCCCGGAAGGACTTGAGCTCGACGCCCTCGGAGTTGAGCGCGGCCTCGGCGTAGAGGCGGTCGCCCTGCTGGATCTTGCCCGAGGTCCGGTCGCTCGGGGGCAGCGCGGCCGCGATGATCGCCTGCTGGATGGAGGCGTACTCCTTGGCGGACGAGAACGCGGCGAGCGCGCGGGTCCGCTTGATCATCTCGGGGTTGCTCGTCGCCTGCGCCATGTCCTGGGACAGGCTCAGCAGCGAGCGGATGAGGCGGCTGTACGCCTCGACCGTCACCGAGTGGGAGACGCCCTTCTCGTAGGCGTTGTCCCGGATGGTCTTGAGCTGGATCACCTGCGAGGCGATCTGGCCGACGTTCTGGCGGATGCTCCGGAGAGCCTCGTCGCTCTCGGTCGCCGGGATGTCCTCGGTGGCCTTGAGGAAGGCCTTGTACTCGATGTCCGTCTTCCGGCGCGGGTTGGCGACCTGGTAGTCGCTGGTCGGCCGGCCGTTGGCCAGCGGGCCCGCGGACAGGTCGCGCTCTGCCTGGAGGGCCTGCGCGAGGTCGGTCGCCTCACGGGTCAGCTTGGTGAGCAGCTGCATGTGGTCGAGCTGCTCCATGTCCTGGAGCGACTCGCTGATGCGGATGCCGCCCAGGGTGGTCGCCGCGACCACGGGGAGCGTGAGCAGTGCGACCAGGCGCGTGGAGATACGCCAGTTGCGCAGGGCTATTCGGGGGCCGGCCGAGTTCTCGGCGGTCCCGGCGTTGTCGGCCTTGTTCTTGGGGGGTGCATCGGACGGCTCGGCGGAAGCGGCCGCGGCGCTCGTGCGCCTGCCGCCGTCACCGCCTTCGCCGGACGGCCGCTGACCCTGGTTCGGGGTGTGCGAGGCCGAGGGACCGCGGTCGGTCCCGGCACGCGGTTCCTGCTCCGCCGGAGTATCCGCTCGGCCCTGGCGGGCCTGGGGAGACCCCGAGCCATCCCTCTTGAAACGTCCCTGCACTAGCGTCGCAACCTCTGGACCAGGCGTCCCTCCGGATGAACGGAGAGGACGGTGTCGGCGTCAATCGGGGGGCGGTGGAGCCCCCCAGGTGGTCGTCGGTGACCGGCGCAGTTCCCCCTTCCCCGCCACTAGGCCGGCGCTGCGTTGCGCCCCCTGCGCGCCGGCTTGAAACCCGCGGCGGTGCGTGGAATTCCAGCACAGTGCCGGATCTCCAACAAGAGCCGCGTGTCGCGCCGGGAAGGTCATGACAACCCGTGCGCACCCTGTCACCGCACGTAGAAGATGATCACGGAGGATTAGGACTTTTCCTCTCCAATGGCTGCGCGTACCCGTGTGTCCCAGTCGCGATGATCAGGAGCGGAATAGAACATTCAGTGGCGGAATGTCCCTTTCCGTCACGAGGAACGTCCGTCCGTAATGCCAGGAATGTCCGGGCGGTGGTGAGCAAACTCACACGCTGATCGATGTCTTAGCCATGCATTCGAAGGGAATCGCATGTTTAGCCTGACGCTTTACACCACCTCGCGCCCGAACGCGGCGCCCGTTTCGGAACAAGGTCAGATCACCGCGATGAATACGACGACGCCGCCGACGACGCCCGGCACCACGGCCAACCCCCGCCGTTCCACCCTCGTCCACCTCACGGACGCCGCGGAACTCGGCCGCGGCGCGCAGCCGGAGTACGCGCTCGCGCTGCCCACCCGGACGGCCAACCCCCGCCGCACGATCCTCATGCAGCCCCCGGCGCCCTACCAGCCGGAGCCGTACGCCTCCGCGTCGCGCTGATTTCGCAGGTCGGCCGCCCCCGCCGCGTTAGCCTGGAGCGTCAGACTCCAGCCAGTACCAAGTGAGGGGCGACAGCACTCGTGCGCATCGCCAGATTCTCCATCGACGGCAATGTGGCCTTCGGCGCCGTCGAGGGTGAGGGCACCGTCGAATCCGGCGGCCTCGTCCTCGACATCATCAAGGGCATCCCGTACACCGACTTCGAGCTCAGCGGCACCAAGGTCCCGCTGAGCAAGGTACGGCTCCTGCCGCCCGTGCTCCCCAACAAGGTCGTGGCCATCGGCCGCAACTACGCGGAGCACGCCGCCGAGCTCGGCAACGAGGTCCCCGACGTCCCCGTCGCCTTCTTCAAGCCCACCACCTCGGTGATCGGCCCCGGCGACGCCATCGAGTACCCCTCCTTCTCGAACGAGCTGCACCACGAGGCCGAACTGGCCGTGGTCATCGGCCGCATGTGCCGCGAGGTGCCCCGCGAACGCGTCAAGGACGTCGTCTTCGGCTACACCTGCGCCAACGACGTCACCGCCCGCGACGCCCAGAAGCGCGAGAAGCAGTGGGCCCGCGCCAAGGGCTTCGACACCTCCTGCCCCCTCGGCCCCTGGGTGGAGACCGGCCTGACCCTCGCCGCCGCCGGCGACCTGACCATCCAGGCCACGGTCAACGGCGAACAGCGCCAGCTGGGTCGGACGAGCGACATGATCCGCTCCATCGAGGACCTGGTCGTCCACATCACCGAGGCCATGACGCTGCTCCCCGGCGACGTCATCCTCACCGGCACCCCCGCCGGGGTCGGCCCCCTCAACGTCGGCGACGAGGTCGCCGTCACCATCGAAGGCATCGGCACTCTCACCAATAGGGTGATCAAGCGTGGCTAACGCGAACATCCGCGTCCGTTTCTGTCCCTCGCCGACCGGCAACCCCCACGTGGGCCTGGTCCGCACCGCCCTCTTCAACTGGGCCTTCGCCCGGCACAACGAGGGCACCATGGTCTTCCGCATCGAGGACACCGACGCCGCTCGCGACTCCGAGGAGTCGTACGAGCAGCTGCTCGACTCCCTGAAGTGGCTCGGCCTCGACTGGGACGAGGGCCCGGAGGTCGGCGGCCCGCACGCGCCGTACCGCCAGTCGCAGCGGATGGACATCTACAAGGACGTCGCCGAGAAGCTGCTCGCCGGCGGCTACGCGTACCACTGCTTCTGCACCGCCGTGGAGCTCGAAGCGCGCCGTGACGCGGCCCGCCTGGCCGGCAAGCCGTCCGGCTACGACGGCACCTGCCGCAACCTGAGCGCCGAGCGCATCGAGCGCTACCGCGCCGAGGGCCGCGACTCCATCGTCCGCTTCAAGATGCCGGACGAGCCGATCACCTTCACGGACCTGGTCCGCGGCGAGCTCACCTTCACCCCGGACAACGTCCCGGACTACGGCATCGTGCGCGCCAACGGCGCCCCGCTGTACACCCTGGTCAACCCGGTCGACGACGCCCTGATGGAGATCACCCACGTCCTGCGCGGCGAGGACCTGCTCTCCTCCACCCCGCGCCAGATCGCGCTCTACAAGGCGCTGATCGAGCTGGGCGTCGCCAAGGAGATCCCCTCCTTCGGCCACCTGCCGTACGTGATGGGCGAGGGCAACAAGAAGCTCTCCAAGCGCGACCCTGAGGCCTCCCTCAACCTCTACCGGGAGCGCGGCTTCCTCCGCGAGGGCCTGCTGAACTACCTGTCCCTCCTGGGCTGGTCGTTCTCGGCGGACCAGGACATCTTCACCATCGAGCAGATGGTGTCGAAGTTCGACATCGCCGACGTCAACGCCAACCCGGCGCGCTTCGACCTCAAGAAGGCCGAGTCGATCAACGCGGACCACATCCGCATGCTCGACGTGAAGACCTTCGCCGAGGCCTGCGAGCCCTGGCTGAACGCCCCGCACGCCAACTGGGCGCCCGAGGACTTCGACCGCGCCGCCTGGGAGGCCATCGCGCCGCACGCCCAGACCCGTATGACGGTCCTCTCGGAGATCACGGCCAACGTCGACTTCCTCTTCCTCCCCGAGCCGGTCTTCGACCAGCCCTCGTGGGACAAGGCGATGAAGGGCGAGCCGGCCGCTCTGCTCACCACGGCCCGCGAGAAGCTCGTGGACGCGGACTGGAGCGACCCCGAGTCCCTCAAGAACGCGGTCCTGGCCGCCGGCGAGGCCCACGGCCTCAAGCTCGGCAAGGCCCAGGCCCCGGTCCGCGTCGCGGTCACCGGCCGCACGGTCGGCCTGCCGCTCTTCGAGTCCATGGAGATCCTGGGCAAGGAGAAGTCCCTCACCCGCATCGACGCGGCCCTGGCGAAGCTCGCCATGTAACCGCACGCCGTACGCCACGGGGGCGCCGGCCGGAGGATCCCTCCGGCCGGCGCCCCCGTTGTCGTACCCGGGCCCTAGGGTCGGCCCATGTTCGTGACACCCCCTGACTACACGCTGTGGTTCACCCCAGGAACCGTCGTCCCGACGAGGGACAAGAAGGACGTCGTCTTCGGCGTGCGGGAGGTGGGGGAGCTGGAACTCCCCACCGGCCGGCTCGTCGCCTGCGACCCGATCGTCCACCTCTGCGACGACGACGAGCGCCCCGAGCCCTTCGCCGTCACGGTCCCGCCCGGCCGCTACCGGGTCCAGACCGCGGAGGCGTCCTTCACATACCCCTACGACCACACCGTGAACGCCGCCGCCCGCCTGGTGATCCGCGACACCCCGGTGGTCCGCTGGGAGCCCGCCCTGGTCCCCGGCGAGGACGCCCCCGAGGACGACTACTTCGGCTACGGCGTGGATGCCGGAGTCGGCTGCTTCGTCGATCCGGCCGCCCACCACTCCTTCCCCGGCACCGACGACGAGGCGGGCGTCGTCTGGGACGGCCTGGACAACAGCCCGACCTTCCCGATCGCCTTCGTCGCCGAGGGCGAGAACGGCCACGGCATCGCCGTCTTCACCTCGGGATGGGGCGACGGCCTCTACGCGACCTGGGTCGGCCGCGACGCCGAGGGCGAGGTCGTCTGCTTCGTCACCGACTTCCGTCCCTTCCGCTTCACCCGGACCGCATAAAACCGCTCCCGGCAGCCCCCCGCCCGGCGGTACCGTCGTCCCATGGCCATCCGCGCCGTCCTCTGGGACATCGACGACACGCTCTTCGACTACGCGAGCGCCGACCGGGCCGGCATGCGGGCCCACCTCGCCGCCGAGGGGCTCCTCGGGGCGTACGAGTCCGTCGAGGACGCCCTGCGCCGCTGGAAGGAGCTCACGGAGCTGCACTGGCGGCGCTTCGAGGCGGCGGGCGGCACCTTCCAGGACCAGCGGCGTCACCGCGTCCGGGACTTCCTCGGGGCGCCCGGATTCACCGACGCCCAGGCCGACGACTGGTTCGGCCGGTACGTGGTCCACTACGAGGCCGCCTGGGAGCTCTTCCCCGACGCCGTCCCCGTACTCGACCTGCTCGCCGCCGACTACCGGCACGCGGTCCTGTCGAACTCCAGCATCCACGCCCAGGAGCCCAAGCTCCGCGCCCTCGGCCTGAGTGACCGCTTCGAGGCCGTCCTCTGCGCCGCCGAGCTCGGCACCGCCAAGCCCGCCCCCGAGGCCTTCCACGCGGCCTGCGCGGCCCTGGACCTCGCCCCGCACGAGATCGTGTACGTGGGGGACCAGCCCGACATCGACGCCCGCGGCGCCCACGAGGCGGGGCTGCGAGGGGTGTGGCTGGACCGCTCCGCGACGGGCGGCAGGCCCGAGCTCGACCGGATCACCGACCTCCACCAGCTCCCCGCCCTGCTCCGCGGGGATACCCGTTTTGGAGCACCGTCCACCTTCGGGTAATGTTCTTCCTGCGCCGAGGGAACAAGCCGAAAGGCAAAAGCCCACAAAGCGCAAGCCGAGCAAGATCCTCCCTGGTGGGGACGTTGCCCCGGTGGCCTATGGTGTAATTGGCAGCACGACGGTTTCTGGTTCCGTTAGTCTTGGTTCGAGTCCAGGTAGGCCAGCTCGCAGAGCTCATCTGCAAACTCGTGGATGGCATCCACAAAGCCCCCGTTGTGTAGCGGCCTAGCACGCCGCCCTCTCAAGGCGGTAGCGCCGGTTCGAATCCGGTCGGGGGTACAGATCCTTCCCGCGGGATCACCTGGGTCGCACCCGGTGAACCCGATGCAGGATCGCTAGGGCCCCCGTTGTGTAGCGGCCTAGCACGCCGCCCTCTCAAGGCGGTAGCGCCGGTTCGAATCCGGTCGGGGGTACGGTTTAACCGCCATGGCCTATGGTGTAATTGGCAACACTACGGTTTCTGGTACCGTCATTCTTGGTTCGAGTCCAGGTAGGCCAGCTCGCAGAGCTCATCTGCACCGCGGATCTGATCCGCAAGGCCCCCGTTGTGTAGCGGCCTAGCACGCCGCCCTCTCAAGGCGGTAGCGCCGGTTCGAATCCGGTCGGGGGTACAAGACGAAGAAGCCCTTCCCTTCGGGGGAGGGCTTCTTCTCTGTTTCCCTCTGTCGCGCACACGCGGACACAACTCCGGCCCACCGCTGCGGCGTTGAAGCGGTGGGCCGGGACGAACAGAGGGAAGGGGGAGCGTCAGCCGGTGCGTCGGAGCGCCTCGGAGAGACGGGCGGCGGCGTCGATGACCGCCTGGGCGTGCATACGGCCCGGGTGGCGCGTCAGACGCTCGATGGGCCCGGAGACCGAGACGGCCGCCACCACGCGGTTCGACGGGCCGCGCACGGGCGCGGAGACGGACGCGACGCCCGGCTCCCGCTCACCGATCGACTGGGCCCAGCCACGGCGCCGTACGCCCGACAGGGCCGTCGCCGTGAAGCGGGCGCCCTGGAGGCCGCGGTGGAGGCGCTCGGGCTCCTCCCAGGCCATCAGGATCTGCGCCGACGAGCCCGCCTTCATCGTCAGCGTCGAGCCGACCGGGACGGTGTCCCGCAGGCCCGAGAGACGCTCGGCCGCCGCCACGCAGATGCGCATGTCGCCCTGCCGGCGGTAGAGCTGGGCGCTCTCGCCGGTGACATCGCGCAGATGGGTCAGTACCGGGCCCGCGGTCGCGAGCAGGCGGTCCTCGCCGGCCGCGGCGGCGAGCTCCGCGAGGCGCGGTCCGAGGATGAACCGGCCCTGCATGTCACGCGCCACCATCCGGTGGTGTTCCAGTGCCACGGCGAGACGATGTGCCGTGGGTCGTGCGAGTCCCGTCGCCGCGACCAGTCCTGCGAGGGTGGCCGGACCGGACTCCAGGGCGCTCAGGACAAGGGCTGCCTTGTCGAGAACGCCTACGCCGCTAGAGTTGTCCATGCAACGATATTCGCGTCTCACTCTGTGAAACGCAAGTTCAATTTCCTGCGGAACTTGTCACTCTGGTGAGGCGGCCGCACAACGGCCCGCGAAACGGGTCTCTAGTTGTGCCGGCGTAGACGTCGGCCGGAGGGAAAGCGATGGGTAGGACACTCGCGGAGAAGGTCTGGGACGACCACGTCGTCCGGCGCGCCGAGGGCGAGCCCGACCTCCTCTTCATCGATCTGCACCTGCTGCACGAGGTGACCAGCCCGCAGGCCTTCGACGGCCTCCGCCAGAACGGCCGGCAGGTGCGGCGCCTCGACCTGACCATCGCCACCGAGGACCACAACACCCCGACCCTCGACATCGACAAGCCGATCGCCGACCCGGTCTCCCGCGCGCAGCTGGAGACCCTCCGCAAGAACTGTGCCGAGTTCGGCGTCCGCCTGCACCCGCTGGGCGACGTCGAGCAGGGCGTCGTCCACGTGGTGGGACCGCAGCTGGGCCTGACCCAGCCCGGCACCACCGTCGTCTGCGGCGACTCGCACACCTCCACGCACGGAGCCTTCGGCGCCCTGGCCTTCGGCATCGGCACCAGCCAGGTCGAGCACGTGCTCGCCACCCAGACGCTCCCGCTGGCCCGCCCCAAGACCATGGCGATCACGATCGACGGCGAGCTGCCCGAGGACGTCACCGCCAAGGACCTGATCCTGGCGATCATCACCAAGATCGGCACCGGCGGCGGCCAGGGCTACATCCTGGAGTACCGGGGCTCCGCCATCGAGAAACTCTCGATGGAGTCCCGGATGACCATCTGCAACATGTCGATCGAGGCCGGCGCCCGCGCGGGCATGATCGCCCCCGACGAGACCACCTTCGCCTACCTCAAGGGCCGCGACCACGCCCCCGAGGGCGAGGACTGGGACGCCGCCGTCGCGTACTGGAAGACCCTCAAGTCCGACGAGGACGCGGTCTTCGACGCCGAGGTCGTCATCGACGCCGCCTCGCTGGCCCCGTTCGTCACCTGGGGCACCAACCCCGGCCAGGGCGCGCCGCTTTCGGGACACGTCCCCGACCCGGCTTCGTACGAAGACGCTTCGGAGCGCCTCGCCGCCGAAAAGGCCCTGGAATACATGGGGTTGACCGCCGGGCAGCCGCTGCGCGACATCCGGGTCGACACCGTCTTCGTAGGCTCCTGCACCAACGGCCGCATCGAGGACCTGCGCAACGCCGCCGGACTCCTCCAGGGCCGCAAGGTCGCCGACGGCGTCCGCATGCTGGTCGTCCCCGGCTCCGTCCGGGTCGCCCTGCAGGCCGTCGAGGAGGGCCTGGACAAGGTCTTCAAGGAGGCCGGCGCCGAATGGCGGCACGCGGGCTGCTCGATGTGTCTGGGCATGAACCCCGACCAACTGGCTCCCGGTGAGCGCTCCGCGTCCACCTCCAACCGCAACTTCGAGGGCCGGCAGGGCAAGGGCGGCCGGACGCACCTGGTCTCCCCGCAGGTCGCCGCCGCCACCGCCGTACTGGGCCATCTGGCCTCCCCGGCCGATCTGTCCGACGTCGCCACCACCGCGGGGGTCTGAGGAACCATGGAAGCTTTCACCACGCACACCGGCCGGGCCGTCCCGCTGCGCCGCAGCAACGTCGACACCGACCAGATCATCCCGGCGCACTGGCTCAAGAAGGTCACCCGCGACGGCTTCGAGGACGGCCTCTTCGAGGCCTGGCGCAAGGACTCCGAGTTCATCCTCAACCGCCCCGAGCGGCAGGGTGCCTCGGTCCTGGTCGCCGGCCCCGACTTCGGCACCGGCTCCTCCCGTGAGCACGCCGTCTGGGCGCTCCAGAACTACGGCTTCCAGACGGTCATCTCCGCCCGCTTCGCCGACATCTTCCGCGGCAACTCGCTGAAGAACGGCCTCCTGACCGTGGTCCTGCCGCAGGAGACGGTGGACGCGCTCTGGGAGCTGACCGAGGCCGACCCCACCGCCGAGATCACCGTCGACCTGGAGCAGCGCAAGGTCCTGGCCGCCGGGATCGACGCCGACTTCGAGCTCGACGAGAACGCCCGCTGGCGGCTCCTGAACGGACTCGACGACATCAGCCTCACCCTTCAGAACGAAGCCGACATCGCGGCCTACGAGGCGGCGCGACCGGCCCACAAGCCCCGTACAATTACGGCCTGAGCAGCGCTTTTCCAAGACTGCGCCCCCCACCGCCCGGTGGGGGGCGCAGTCGCTTGTTGAGACCCTGTCGGGCGACAACTCGCCCTAGATGGCACAATCGGTGCATGGAACGCGACAGCCAACTCGAGCTCTACGAGGCAGTCGCCGCCCGATTGAAGGAAGCGCACACAAGAGTGCGCTCACTGCAAGTCCCGGAGGGCGTAAGGATGGCGCTGTCCCGGAAGCTGCTGGTCGTGACGGCCGCGGCGAAGCACGATCTCAAGGACGCGGCAGCGCGTCTGGACCGGTTGATGAAGGACCTCGACGAGGGCCGATTCCCAGAGGACGACTGACACCAGGAACTCCGCAACAGCTCTTCCGCGTTGCGGCACTAGGGTGATTAGCCCGTTTCGTGTTTGATTTGCGGTATATACATGCCTAACGTGCGAAAAAGCTTGAACACTTTCGTTCTGGCAATGTCTCCGAAGGGGAAGACGTGAACAAGGCGCAGCTCGTAGAAGCGATTGCCGACAAGATGGGCGGTCGCCAGCAGGCCGCCGAAGCCGTCGACCACGTGCTCGACGCCATCGTGCGCGCCGTGGTCGGGGGCGACCGGGTCTCGGTGACGGGTTTCGGCTCGTTCGAGAAGGTCGACCGTCCGGCCCGCTACGCCCGCAACCCGCAGACGGGTGAGCGGGTGCGGGTCAAGAAGACCTCGGTTCCGCGCTTCCGTGCCGGTCAGGGCTTCAAGGACCTGGTCAGCGGCTCGAAGAAGCTCCCCAAGGGCGGCGAGGTCTCCGTCAAGAAGGCCCCCAAGGGCAGCCTCACCGGCGGCGCCTCCGCGACCGTGAAGAAGGCCGCCGCGAAGAAGGCCACCACCGCCAAGAAGGCCGCCGCGAAGAAGGCGACCCCGGCGAAGAAGACCACCACGACGGCGGCCGCCAAGAAGGCGACCCCCGCGAAGAAGACCACCACCACGGCGGCCGCGAAGAAGGCGACCCCCGCGAAGAAGGCCACGACGACCGCGGCGAAGAAGACCGCGAACGGCGCCGCCAAGAAGGCCACCACGGCCGCCGCCGCCAAGAAGGCGACCAAGGCCGCCGCCAAGAAGACCGCGCCGGCCGCGAAGAAGGCCACGGCGACGAAGGCGCCCGCCAAGAAGACGACGGCGCGCAAGACGACCGCCAAGAAGACCGCCGCCAAGAAGTAGGACGAGCGGTTCCGATCCGCCGGGCCGGGCTCCCCTCGGGGAGCCCGGCCCGCGGCGCGTTCCGAAGAGGTGGAGAAGGGCCGCTCAGAAGGTCTGGAGCGTCACCAGGGTGATGCGCAGGCCGGCCCCCGATGTGCCGGTCTCCGCCTCGATCCGCACCCGCTGCCCCGGCCGCAGCAGGCGCAGCCCGCCCGCCTCGAAGGCCTCCGCCCCGAACTCCACGGGGGTGCCGTCGTCGAGCAGCACACTGCCGCTGCGGGTCTCGGGGTCGTATGTGAACGCGGTCGCCTGCATGGACCGCAGCCTATCCGGCCGCCGACAGCCACCGGGCGGCCGTCCGCGGGCCGAGCCCAAGGGTCCCGGCCGCCGCGAGATCCTCACCGGTGTCCACGTCCCGGCGTACGGAATCCACCCCGGCGAGCGTGATTTCCACCGCGCCCGACGACAAATGCCGGAGTCTCGACGGACCTCCGAATGCCGGTTCCAATTCCACGTATGGACCTGCCGAGAGGAATGTCGTACCGATTTCGGCGGCATCCGCGAGAAATGCGCGCGGAAATTTCCCGGCCGCGTCCAGGACCCGGGTCAGCTCCTCGGGCCGCAGCGCCGGCAGATCCGCGTTGAGCGCCGCCACGCGCGCGTGCGGCCGCCGGGACCGCACCGCGCGGACCCCGTGCGCGAGGGCCGCGTTGAGTCCCGCCGCCGGGGTGTCCGGCACGATGCGCGCACCCAGGGCCGCGAGGGATGCCGAGGCTGCGGGATCGTCCGTGACCACCGCCACATCCCGTACCCGCGGGCAGTTGAGGACCGCCCCCACGGTGTCCTCGGCGAAGGCCAGCGCGAGCCACGGGCGCAGCCGGGCCCCAGCCGCCGCGGCCAGTCTGCTCTTCGCCAGGGCCAGCGGTTTCAGGGGTACGACAAGGGACCAGGCGTCGTCCGCTCCGGTGCGCGGCGGGTATATCGGGCTCGTCGGGCTCATCAGGGCCCATTCTGTCCCGCCCACGCGGTTCCGCGGAGGGCCCGGGGCGTACGGTGTCACTCGACAGACCAGGAGCATGGGGCGACACTTGACCCCCTGCCAGCCAGTCCCGGAGAAAGGTGTCCGAGTGCCCCGCCGCAGAATCGGCTTCTGGTACCGCCTCGCGGCGGTCATCGCCAAACCCCCCCTGGTGGTTCTGTTCAAGCGGGACTGGCGCGGTATGGAGCACATTCCGGCCGACGGTGGATTCATCACCGCGGTCAACCACAACTCCTACCTGGACCCGCTGTCCTACGCGCATTACCAGTACAACACCGGCCGCGTCCCGCGCCTCCTGGCCAAGGCGGCCCTCTTCAAGGCGCCCTTCGTCGGCATGATGCTGCGGGGCACCGGACAGATCCCCGTCTACCGCGAGACGACCAACGCGCTCGACGCGTTCCGTGCCGCCGTCGACGCCATCGAGCGGGGTGAGTGCGTCGCCTTCTACCCCGAAGGCACCCTGACCCGCGACCCCGACATGTGGCCCATGGCGGGCAAGACCGGTGCCGCGCGCGTCGCGCTGCTCACCAAGGTCCCCGTCATCCCGGTGGCCCAGTGGGGCGCCAACCTCGCGATGCCGCCGTACGCCAAGGAGAACAAGCTCAGCCTCTTCCCCCGCAAGACGCTGATCGTGCAGGCCGGTCCGCCCGTCGACCTCTCCCGCTTCCACGGCCTGGAGCCCACGCCCGACGTGCTCCGCGAGGCGACCGAGGTCATCATGGCCGCCATCACCGCCCTCCTGGAGCAGATCCGCGGCGAGCAGGCGCCCGCCGAACCGTACGACCACCGCAAGGCGCGTCTCGAGCAGCGGCGCAAGACCACAGAGGGAGGCGCCAAGTGACCAAGGCCGCCGTCTTCGGCAACGGATCCTGGGGCACCGCCTTCGCGATGGTGCTGGCCGACGCGGGCTGCGAGGTGAGCCTCTGGGGCCGCCGCGCCGAACTCGCCAAGGAGATCAACGCCTCCCGCACCAACCCCGACTACCTGCCGGGCGTCGAACTCCCGCGGGGGATCACGGCCACCGCGGACCCCGCGGAGGCCGCCGCGGACGCCGACTTCACCGTCCTCGTCGTCCCCTCGCAGACCCTGCGCGGCAACCTCGCCGCCTGGAAGCCGCTGCTCGCCCCGGACACCGTCCTCGTCTCCCTCATGAAGGGCGTCGAACTCGGCACCGCCGAGCGGATGAGCGAGGTCGTCATGGAGGTCGCGGACGTGCCCGCCGAGCGCGTGGCCGTCCTCACCGGACCCAACCTGGCCCTGGAGATCGCCTCCCGGCAGCCCGCCGCCGCCGTCGTCGCCTGCGTCGACGAGTCGGTCGCGCAGCGGTTCCAGACCGCCTGCCTGACCCCGTACTTCCGCCCGTACACCAACACCGACGTCGTCGGCTGCGAACTCGGCGGCGCGGTCAAGAACGTCATCGGGCTCGCCGTCGGCATCGCCAACGGCATGGGACTCGGCGACAACTCCAAGGCCACGCTCATCACCCGCGGCCTCGCCGAGACCACCCGCCTCGGCCTCGCCATGGGCGCCGACCCGCTCACCTTCTCCGGCCTCGCGGGCCTCGGCGACCTCGTGGCCACCTGCTCCTCGCCGCTCTCCCGGAACAACACCTTCGGCACCAACCTGGGCCGCGGAATGACCCTCCAGGAGACCATCGCGGCCACCAAGCAGACCGCCGAGGGCGTCAAGTCCTGCGAGTCCGTGCTCGATCTGGCCCGCCGCCACGGCGTCGACATGCCGATCACCGAGACCGTCGTCTCGATCGTCCACGAGGGCAAGCCGCCGGTCGTCGCCCTCAAGGAGCTGATGTCCCGCAGCGCCAAGTCCGAGCGCCGCTGACCGCACCGGCCGCCGCCGCCCCCGCCGCTGACCGCACGCGCCGCCGCACCCGCGGCGCTGCGCCGTACGCGCGGGACGGCAGCGGTGCGCTCAGGAGTTCGGGAGTCGCAAGGTACGCTCATCGCGATATGAGCGAGAACACCCAGAGCCCCCGCAAGCCGCGTGTGGCCGTCGTCTTCGGCGGACGCAGCTCCGAGCACGCCATCTCCGTCGTCACGGCGGGCGCCGTCCTGAGCGCCATCGACCGGGACAAGTACGACGTGCTGCCCATCGGCATCACGACGGACGGGCGCTGGGCGCTCACCGCCGACGCCCCCGAGCGCATGGCCATCGCCGACCGCGCCCTGCCGAACGTCGCCGACCTGGCCGAGTCCGAGGAGGGCGGCGTCGTCCTCTCCGTCGACCCGGCCAACCGCGAGGTCGTGCTCAGCGAGCCGGGGTCCGTCCCCAGGGCCCTGGGCGAGGTCGACGTGGTCTTCCCGATGCTCCACGGCCCGTACGGCGAGGACGGCACCCTCCAGGGCCTCCTGGAGCTCTCCGGCGTCCCCTACGTCGGCGCGGGCGTCCTCGCCTCCGCCGTCGGCCAGGACAAGGAGTACATGAAGCGGGTCTTCGTGTCCTTCGGCCTCCCGGTCGGCCCGTACGAGGTCATCCGGCCGCGCGAGTGGGACCAGAACCCGGCCGCCGCCCGCAAGAAGATCGTCGAGTTCGCCGCCGAGCACGGCTGGCCGCTCTTCGTGAAGCCGGCCCGCGGCGGCTCGTCCATGGGCATCACCAAGGTCGACGACCTCTCCGGCCTCGACGAGGCCATCGAGGAGGCCCGCCGCCACGACCCCAAGATCCTCGTCGAGTCGCTGCTGCGCGGCCGCGAGATCGAGTGCGGCGTCCTGGAGTTCGAGGACGGTCCGCGCGCCAGCGTGCCGGCCGAGATCCCGCCGGTCACCGACCACGACTTCTACGACTTCGAGGCCAAGTACATCGACTCGGCCTCCGGCATCGTGCCCGCGCCGATCGGCGACGAGGCCACCGCCGAGATCCAGCGCCTGGCCGTCGCCGCCTACGAGGCGGTGTCCTGCGAGGGCCTGGTACGCGCCGACTTCTTCCTCACCGAGGACGGCGACTTCGTCATCAACGAGATCAACACCATGCCGGGCTTCACGCCCATCTCCATGTACCCGCGCATGTGGCAGGAGAGCGGCGTCAGCTACCCCGAGCTCGTCGACCGGCTCATCCAGGCCGCGCTGACCCGCTCCACGGGCCTGCGCTGAACGAACCGGATCCGGAAAGACCGTGCCCCGGCCTCTCAGAGGCTCGGCGGCACGGTCTTCCGTACGGGAGCGGCCAGCTCGGCGAGCGGAGTCACGTCGTGCGCGAAGCGCTCGTCCATCGTGACCTCGACGTATGTCTTCCGGTACGTCGAGGTGAAGCGGGGTCCGCCGCCCTCCGGGTGCTCCAGCATCCAGTTCACGCCGTCCGCCTCGACGCCCTGCGCCTTGGGATCGCTCATCTTTTCGGGCCGGGGCACCCCGCAGCGCAGTACGATCGCACCGTCACCCCAGCCGGCGGTCAGCTCGGAGCCGGGCTCCGGGTCACTCCGCTCAAGACCCGCCACGGTGTCGGGAAGCTCCTTCGCCAGCGCCTGGCAGAAGGCGGCCTCCGCCGCCGGCGGGCTTGGAACCACGACGGACGCCGCGGCGTCCGGCGAGGAACAGCCGGCGGCGGCCAGCAGCAGAACGGCGGCCGACACGGCGGCGGGCAGGCCGAAGGGCCGGTGGGAAGACATCACCGGCCAAGCGTAGACGGGGGCTACAGATGAACGACCGGGCAGGTGAGGGTGCGCGTGATGCCGTCCACTTGCTGGACCTTGGCGACCACCATGCGGCCGAGATCGTCCACCGTGTCCGCCTGCGCGCGCACGATGACGTCGTACGGACCGGTCACGTCTTCGGCCTGGAGCACCCCCGGGATCTTGGAGATGGTGTCGGCGACGATCGACGCCTTGCCCACCTCGGTCTGGATGAGGATGTACGCCTGAACCACGGAACCTCCAGGGCGACCACGAGGATCTTGTGGGAGAAAGGGACGCCACGGTACCGCGTCGCCGCGGGCCACGGGGAGACCCGCGCGTCCCGAGGCGTTGCCGGGGTGGCGTACGCAGGACAGAAGTTGACGGCCTACTTGACGGTACCCAGCACGGTGACGGCCCGCGACCCGCGGCGCGAGACCACGCGCCCCCGCCCGCCGGCCGGCACGAAGACACGAGGTGAGACGCGGTGAAGGGCACAGTCGGAGAGCTGGGCGAGTTCGGGCTCATCAGGGAGCTCACGTCCCGGCTCACCTCCACCCCGGCGGTACGGATCGGGCCCGGCGACGACGCCGCGGTCGTCTCCGCCCCCGACCGGCGCGTGGTGGCCAGCACGGACATCCTCCTCGAAGGACGTCACTTCCGCCGCGACTGGTCGACGGCGTACGACGTCGGCCGCAAGGCCGCCGCGCAGAACCTCGCCGACATCGCCGCCATGGGCGCGGTCCCCACCGCGCTCCTCCTCGGCCTGGTCGTCCCCGCCGAACTGCCCGTCACCTGGGCCACGGAACTCATGGACGGCCTCCGCGACGAATGTCAGGTCGCGGGCGCGGCGGTGGTCGGCGGCGACGTCGTCCGCGGCGACACGATCATGGTCTCCATCACCGCCCTCGGCGACCTGCGCAACCACGACCCGGTCACCCGGGGCGGCGCCCAGCCCGGCGACGTCGTCGCCTACACCGGCTGGCTCGGCTGGTCCGCCGCCGGCTACGCGGTCCTCTCCCGCGGCTTCCGCTCCCCCCGCGCCTTCGTCGAGGCCCACCGCAGGCCCGAACCGCCGTACCACGCGGGCCCCGCGGCCGCCGGTCTCGGCGCCACCGCCATGTGCGACGTCAGCGACGGACTCATCGCCGACCTGGGGCACATCGCCGAGGCCAGCAAGGTCCGCATCGACCTGCGCTCGGGGCTCATCGACATCCCGACCCAGATGAACGACATCGGGCAGGCCGTCGGCGTGGACCCCATGCAGTGGGTGCTCACCGGGGGAGAGGACCACGCCATCGTGGCCACCTTCCCGCCGGACGTGAAGCTCCCCGCCCGCTGGAAGGTCATCGGCGAGGTCCTCAACCCCTCCGCGCTGCCCCAGGTCACCGTGGACGGCGCGCCCTGGCACACGGTGGGCGGCTGGGACCACTTCGGGGAGACGGAGTGACGTCCCGGCCCCCGCTCGTGCTGACCGTCGCCGGATCCGACTCCGGCGGCGGCGCCGGCATCCAGGCCGACCTGAAGACGATGCTCGCGCTCGGCGTCCACGGCATGAGCGTGCTCACCGCCGTCACCGCCCAGAACTCGCGGGGCGTCCAGGGCGTCTGGGAGCTGCCGGCGGAGGCCGTACGAGCCCAGTACCGGGCCGTCGTCGACGACATCGGCGTCCAGGCGGTCAAGACCGGCATGCTGGCCACGGCGGCGCTCGTGGAGACCGTCGCGGAGCTGCTCGCGGACACCGCCGCCCCGGTCGTCGTCGATCCGGTCGGCGTCTCCAAGCACGGGGACCCGCTGCTCGCCGAGACGGCGCTCGACTCCGTACGCGGGAAGCTGCTGCCCAGGGCGACGGTCGCCACCCCCAACCTGGACGAGGTGGCGCAGCTCACAGGCGTGCACGTGGTCTACGAGAGCGACATGCGGACCGCGGCCGAGGCGATCCTGTCGTACGGGCCGCGCTGGGTCCTGATCAAGGGCGGGCACCTGCCCACCGGCCAGGAGGCCGTGGACCTGCTCACCGACGGCTCGGAGGAGCACTGGCTGCGGGCCCCGCGCCTCGACAACCGGCACACCCACGGGACGGGCTGCACGCTCGCCTCGGCGATCGCCTCCGGGCTCGCCAGGGGTCTCGCGGTGCCGGAGGCGGTGCGGGAGGCCAAGGAGTACGTGACCGGGGCCATAGGCGCCGGGTTCGCCCTGGGCTCGGGCATCGGCCCGGTCGACCACGGCTGGCGGTTCCGGGCCTGAGGGCGCCGTGGGTCCCCCGATGGAGACCATGATCGTTTCAGGGCAAGGCAAAAGGCCGGTTCACCGAGGTGAACCGGCCTTTCAAGGCAACCGCAGGGGCTGCGCTACGACAGAACGTCGCGATTAGCGCGAGACCTTGCCGGCCTTGATGCACGAGGTGCAGACGTTGAGCCGCTTCGGCGTCCGACCGACCACGGCACGCACGCGCTGGATGTTCGGGTTCCAGCGACGGGACGTACGGCGGTGCGAGTGCGAAATGTTGTTGCCGAAGCCCGGCCCCTTGCCGCAGACGTCGCAGTTGGCAGCCACGGGTCACTCCAAAAGCTTCAGGATTTACAGTGAATTCCGGCGCACCGGAATCAGGAGTCTGAAGTGGCTTGCCGGGGAATGGCCCGGTGTGAACCGGGCAACCGAAGCAGCATACAACGCCTGCATCGGTGGAACGAAACTACCACGGTCTGGGCGGACGTCGCCCCGGACCCAGGTCACCGGGGGTCCCCCCTGCTCGAGCGAAGCCGAGAGCTTGGGGGAGCGACACCCTGCGTCTACCCTGCGGTGAGCTCACCGCCGAAGGAGGACCCCCGTTGTCGCGAGCCCTTCAGCCCTTCGAGGAGCTCGTCGAGCTCGACGCGGAAGCGGTCCGCTCCTGGTGCGCGCGGATGCTGGACGCGCTCGGCCGGGAGCGCGAGGAGATCGACGCGATCAACGTCTATCCCGTGGCGGACGGGGACACCGGCACCAATCTGTACCTGACGGCCGAGGCCGCGCACCGGGCCGTCGAAGCCGTCTTCGACGTCTGCGAACCCGACACCGCCGAGACCGTACGCGCCATGGCGCACGGCGCCCTGGTCGGCGCCCGCGGCAACTCGGGAACCATCCTTTCCCAGCTCCTGCGCGGCATGGCGGGCGTCCTCGCCGAGGGCCGTGACGGTGATCACCTCGCCCGAGCCCTCGCCGAGGCCGCGCGGGCGGCACGACAGGCCGTCGCCCACCCCGTGGAGGGCACCATCCTCACGGTGGCGTCCGCCGCGGCCGGGGCCTGCGCCGGCGGCGGCGGGCTCGTCGAGGTGGCGCGGAAGGCGCACGACGGGGCCGGTACGGCCCTCGCGGCCACCTCGGGCCAGCTCGCCGTCCTCGAACGCGCCGGAGTCGTCGACGCGGGCGGCAGGGGCCTGGTGACCGTCCTCGGCGCCCTCCTGGAGACCGTGACGGGACAGGCCCCGCCCAGCCCCGCCACCGCACCCGCGGCACCCGCACCCCGCGAGGAGCCGTGCCCCGGCGAGGACGGCCCCGCCTACGAGGTGATCTACCTCCTGGAGGCGGACGACGCGGCCGTGGAACTGCTGCGGGCCAGGCTCGACGCCCTGGGGGAGTCCCTCGTCGTCGTCGGCGGCGACGGACTGTGGAACGTCCACGTGCACGTCGACGACGCGGGCGCCGCCGTCGAGGCCGGCGTCGAGGCCGGCCGGCCGCACCGCATCCGGATCACCCACTTCGCGTCCGACACGGCGGCCGCCGACGGCCGCGGGGAACGCGCCCAGCGCGCGGTCGTCGCCGTCGTCCCCGGCGAGGGCCTCGCCGGGCTCTGCGCCGAGGCCGGCGCCACCACCGTCAGGACCCGCCCCGGCGAACAGCCCACCGGCGACGAACTCGTCGACGCGATCCGCCGGGCGCACGCGCGCGAGGTCGTCCTCCTGCCCAACGACGCCGAGCTGCGCCAGACCGCCGTCGCCGCCGCCGAACGCGTGAGGGCCGAGGGCATCCGCGTCGCCCTCATCCCCACCCGGGCCGCCGTCCAGGGCATCGCCGCCCTCGCCGTCCACGAACCCGACCGGCGCTTCGACGAGGACGTCGTCGCCATGACCGCCGCCGCGGGAGCCACCCGCTACGCCGAACTCGCCGTCGCCGAACGCCAGTCCTTCACCTCGGCGGGCGTCTGCCAGGCCGGCGACGTCCTCGGCCTCATCGAGGGCGACGTCGCCGTCATCGGCAAGGACCTCACCGAGACGGCCCGCACGGTCCTCGACCGGATGCTCTCGGCCGGCGGCGAACTCGTCACCCTCGTCGTCGCCGACGACGCCCCGCCCGAGCTCGCCCCCGATCTGGAACGCCACGTCAGGCGCGGCTACCTGGCCGTCGACACCACCACGTACCACGCGGGCGCGGGGGCCCCACCGCTCCTCATCGGGGTGGAATGACCCCCCTGGCGGGGGCCGACCCGGGCGCCGTCGTCCACAGCCTGGACGCGACTGTCGGTCCCTTGGTGTGGAATGGAACGCGTGCCCGCGCTCGACGAACCACTCAAGAAGTCCCTCGGCCCCGCCACCGCCAAGGTCATGGCCGAGGCGCTCGACCTGCACACGGTCGGTGACCTGCTCCACCACTACCCCCGCCGGTACGCCGAGCGCGGGGAGCTGACCACCCTCTCCGACCTGCCGCTCGACGAGCACGTCACGGTGGTCGCGCAGGTCGCCGACGCCCGCGTGCTCACCTTCAACGGCTCCAAGGGACGCGGCCAGCGCCTCGAAGTGACCATCACCGACGGCAGCGGCCGTCTGCAGCTGGTCTTCTTCGGCAAGGGCGTGCACAAGCCCCACAAGGACCTGTTGCCCGGCACCCGGGCGATGTTCTCCGGCAAGGTCTCGCTCTTCAACCGCCGCCTCCAGCTCGCCCATCCCGCGTACGAACTCCTCCGCGGCGACGGCGACGAGGCCGCGGACAGCGTCGGAAGCTGGGCCGGGGCCCTCATCCCGATCTACCCGGCCACCACCAAGCTGGAGTCCTGGAAGATCGCCAAGGCCGTCGACGCCGTCCTGCCGCATGCCGCCGACGCCGTCGACCCGCTGCCCCCGGCCCTGCGCGAGGGCCGAGGCCTCGCCGAGCTGCCCGAGGCGCTCCGGCTCATCCACCGGCCCCGTACCAAGGCCGACATCGCCACCGCCCGCGAGCGCCTCAAGTGGGACGAGGCGTTCGTCCTCCAGGTCGCCCTCGCCCGGCGCAGGCACGCCGACACCCAACTCCCCGCCGTCGCACGGCGACCCGCCCCCGACGGCATCCTCGACGCCTTCGATGCCAAGCTGCCCTTCACCCTCACCGACGGCCAGAAGAAGGTCTCCAAGGAGATCTTCGACGACCTCGCCACCGAGCACCCCATGCACCGCCTCCTCCAGGGCGAGGTCGGTTCGGGAAAGACCATGGTCGCCCTGCGTGCCATGCTCGCCGTCGTCGACTCCGGGGGGCAGGCCGCCATGCTCGCCCCCACCGAGGTCCTCGCCCAGCAACACCACCGCTCGGTCACCGAGATGATGGGCGAGCTCGCCGAGGGCGGCATGCTCGGCGGCGCCGAGCGGGCCACCAAGGTCGTCCTGCTCACCGGCTCCATGGGGGTCCCCGCCCGCCGGCAGGCCCTGCTCGACCTGGTCACCGGGGAGGCGGGCCTCGTCATCGGCACGCACGCGCTGATCGAGGACAAGGTCCAGTTCCACGACCTGGGCCTGGTCGTCGTCGACGAGCAGCACCGCTTCGGCGTCGAGCAGCGCGACGCCCTCAGGGGCAAGGGGAAGCAGCCTCCCCACCTCCTCGTCATGACCGCCACCCCCATTCCGCGCACCGTCGCCATGACCGTCTTCGGCGACCTGGAGACCTCCGTCCTCGACCAGCTGCCCGCCGGGCGCTCCCCGATCGCCAGCCACGTCGTCCCCGCCGCCGACAAGCCGCACTTCCTCGCGCGCGCGTGGGAACGGGTCCGCGAGGAGGTCGGGAAGGGGCACCAGGCGTACGTGGTCTGCCCGCGCATCGGCGACGACATCGACCAGGCGGCCCAGAAGAAGAAGGCCGGGGCCTCCGCCGAGGACGAGGCCGAGAAGCGCCCGCCGCTCGCCGTGCTCGACATCGCCGAGAAGCTCCGCACCGGACCCCTCGCCGGACTCCGGATCGCCGTCCTGCACGGCCGGATGCACCCCGACGACAAGGACGACGTGATGCGCCGCTTCGCCGCCGGCGAGCTCGACGTCCTCGTCGCCACCACCGTCATCGAGGTCGGCGTCAACGTCCCCAACGCCACCGCCATGGTGATCATGGACGCGGACCGCTTCGGCGTCTCCCAGCTCCACCAGCTGCGCGGCCGCGTCGGCCGGGGCTCCGCCCCCGGCCTCTGCCTCCTCGTCAGCGAGATGCCGGAGGCGAGCCCCGCCCGGCAGCGGCTCAACGCCGTCGCCGCCACCCTCGACGGCTTCGAGCTCTCCCGCATCGACCTCGAACAGCGCCGCGAGGGCGACGTCCTCGGCCAGGCCCAGTCCGGCGTCCGCTCCTCCCTGCGGGTGCTCACCGTCATCGACGACGAGGAGGTCATCACCGCCGCCCGCGAGGAGGCCACCGCCCTCGTCCTCGCCGACCCGGACCTGACCGCCCACCCGGGCCTGCGCACGGCCCTGGACGCCCTCCTGAGCGAGGAGCGGGAGGAGTACCTGGAGAAGGGCTGACCCCCACCGGCCCGATGGCGGCCATATCCTGAGACGTACGCACTGGACGTACGCACTGGACGACGCAGGACGAGGACACCGATGACCCGCGTGATCGCCGGCACCGCCGGCGGGCGCCGCCTGGCCGTGCCGCCCGGCAACGGCACCCGCCCCACCTCCGACCGCGCGCGGGAGGGCCTCTTCTCCACCTGGGAGGCGTTCCACGGCCTGGCCGGTTCGCGCGTCGCCGACCTGTACGCGGGCTCCGGCGCCGTGGGCCTCGAAGCCCTCTCCCGGGGCGCGGCCCACGCCCTGCTCGTCGAGGCGGACCCGCGCGCCGCGAAGACGATCCGGGACAACGTCCGGTCGATCGGCCTCCCAGGTGCCGAACTCCGTACCGGCAAAGCGGAGCAGATCGTGACGGGACCGGCGCCGGCCGACCCGTACGACCTGGTCTTCCTCGACCCGCCGTACGCGGTCACGGACGCGGATCTCCGCGAGATTCTCCTCACACTGCGCTCAGGGGGCTGGCTGAGCGAGGATGCCCTCGTCACCGTGGAGCGCAGCACCCGAGGCGGCGAGTTCGGCTGGCCGGCCGGATTCGAGCCGCTACGGTCCCGTCGTTACGGCGAGGGAACGTTTTGGTACGGTCGCGCCGCCTCTACGTGCGAAGACGCACGATGACCGGACCGGAGAGCGAGGGACCCAAGTTGCGCCGCGCCGTCTGTCCGGGGTCATTCGACCCCATCACCAACGGACACCTCGACATCATCGCCCGCGCCTCCAAGCTGTACGACGTCGTACACGTCGCGGTGATGATCAACCAGTCGAAGAAGGGCCTTTTCACGGTCGACGAGCGGATCGAGCTGATCCGCGAGGTGACCGCCGACTTCGGCAACGTCGAGGTGGAGTCCTTCCACGGGCTGCTCGTCGACTTCTGCAAGCAGCGGGACATCCCCGCCATCGTCAAGGGACTGCGCGCGGTCAGCGACTTCGACTACGAGCTCCAGATGGCGCAGATGAACAACGGCCTCACGGGCGTGGAGACCCTGTTCGTCCCCACCAACCCGACGTACAGCTTCCTCTCCTCCTCGCTGGTGAAGGAGGTCGCGGCCTGGGGCGGCGACGTCTCCCACCTGGTGCCCCCGACCGTCCTTCCCCGGCTCACCGAGCGCCTGGAGCGAAAGTGACGCGCGGCCATCTCCGCTGACGCTCCGTCACCTGGTGTCGGGCGGGCGCCGACTGCCCTTACAGTCGTCCCGTCCGTCTCCATCCAGCTGTAGAGAGTGGCGAGCACCCGGTGGACGTACAGAAGAAGCTCGACGAGATCGTCGCGACCGTGCAGGGCGCCCGCTCCATGCCCATGTCGGCATCCTGCGTGGTCAACCGGGCCGAGCTGCTCGCCCTGCTCGAAGAGGTACGGCAGGCCCTGCCGGGCTCCCTCGCCCAGGCCCAGGAGCTGATCGGCGGCCGGGAGCAGCTGGTCGAGCGGGCCCGCCAGGAGGCCGAGCGGATCATCGAGGCCGCCCACGCCGAGCGGGGCTCGATCGTCTCCGACACCCAGGTCGCCCGGGAGTCGCAGGAGGAGGCCGACCGGATCCTCTCCGAGGCCCGCCGCGAGGCCGAGGAGGTCCGCGCGGAGGCCGACGACTACGTCGACTCCAAGCTGGCCAACTTCGAGGTCGTCCTCAACAAGACGATCGGCTCCGTCGACCGGGGTCGCGAGAAGCTCCTCGGGCGCGGCCCGGGAGTCGACCAGGACGGTTACGCCGACCCGGACGCCCCCGAGTACAGCTCCGACCCGCAGACGCTGATCCACCGGGCCGACGAGTACGTCGACGCCAAGCTCGGTGCCTTCGAGGCCGTGCTCAGCAAGACCCTGGAGGCGGTCGGGCGGGGCCGGCAGAAGCTGCACGGCCGGATCGCCAGCGACGCCCTCGGCGAGCACATGGCGGCCCAGGACGGTTTGGACGGCTCCCTGCACACCAGTGACGCCGACTACCTGGCCGGGCTCGCCGAGCTCTCGGACCCCGAGCCGGTCCAGATCCCGGCCCAGCAGCAGCCTCAGCACTCGCAGCAGCCCCAGGGCGATCCGTACGCGGCGTACCAGCAGGTGCAGCAGCAGCCCGACCCGTACGCCGGCTACCAGCAGGTCCAGCAGCAGCCCGACCCGTACGGCTACCAGCAGCCGCAGCAGGCCGATCCGTACGGCTACCAGCAGCAGGACCCGTACGCGTACCAGCAGCCCGTCCAGCAGGCCCCGCAGCAACAGGGCGCCGCGCTCGACGAGACCAGCTTCTTCGACACCAGCATGATCGACCTGGAGCAGCTGCGCCGGTACGAACAGGGACAGTAGGGACGTCAGGGCCCGGATTGGGCCCTGAGCGAAGCGTCCAGTATCCTGGCTCTTCGGTCGCGCGTATGCCCGCGATCCTTGCTGCCCACCCACGTCCGGCAGCCACTCACGATGCGAAACGAATCGAAAGCAGGAAGACCCCTGAGCACGCGCCTCGACCACCGCAACCCCCTCGTGTTCGACACACACGAGCTGGGGCGGCGTCCTGGTGCCCTCCAGCGGATCTCGCGTTCGATCGAGGCCCCCGGATACCTGGGCGTCGAAGGAGTGATCGGAGTGCCCGAGGGCACTGCGGTGGACATTGATCTCCGTCTTGAGTCGGTCATGGAAGGGGTGCTTGTCACAGGCACCGCCCGTGCATCGGCCGAGGGGGAGTGCGTAAGGTGTCTGGAGCCCGTCGAGCTCGATCTCGACGTGGACTTCCAGGAGATGTTCTCGTACCCCGAATCCGACGACCGGGGCCGCTCGAAGGCGGCCGCGGACGACGAGGCCGAGGAAGGCGAGGACATGATCCCCCTCGAGGACGGCATGTTCGACCTCGAACCCGTGCTGCGTGATGCGGTGGTGCTCGCACTGCCGATGCAGCCGGTGTGCCGGGAGGACTGTGCGGGTCTGTGCTCCGAGTGTGGAGCCAACCTGAACGAGACCCCGGACCACCACCATGACGCCGTCGACGCTCGTTGGGCGGCACTGCAGGGACTCGCCGGTTCGCTGGGAACCGATGAGAAGGACAACATGAGCGGCAAGGCCTCTGACGGGGACGTCCGAAGCGCCGCCGAGAAGCAGGAGAAGTAGCCGTGGCTGTTCCGAAGCGGAAGATGTCGCGCAGCAACACGCGCCACCGCCGGTCGCAGTGGAAGGCTGCGGTCCCCACCCTGGTTTCGTGTGAGCGTTGCCAGGAGCCGAAGCTGCAGCACATCGCGTGCCCGAGCTGCGGCACCTACAACAAGCGCCAGGTCCTCTCGGTCTGATTGGGCTGGTGAGAGGCGCAATGTCTGAGTCCCGCAAGACGGACGACAAGACGGACCATGCCTCGTCCCACACGCTTCTGGAAGGGCGGCTCGGCTACAAGCTCGAGTCCGCCCTTCTGGTGCGTGCGCTGACCCACCGTTCGTACGCGTACGAGAACGGCGGTCTGCCCACCAACGAGCGTCTCGAGTTCCTCGGGGACTCCGTGCTCGGCCTGGTGGTCACGGACACGCTGTACCGCACCCACCCCGACCTGCCGGAAGGCCAGCTGGCCAAACTGCGGGCCGCGGTGGTCAACTCTCGTGCGCTGGCGGACGTGGGGCGCGAACTCGAACTCGGCTCCTTCATCCGGCTCGGCCGGGGCGAAGAGGGCACGGGCGGCCGGGACAAGGCGTCCATCCTCGCCGACACCCTTGAAGCGGTGATCGGCGCGGTCTATCTCGACCAGGGCCTCGAAGCGGCGTCCGAGCTGGTGCACCGGCTCTTCGACCCGCTCATCGAGAAGTCCTCGAACCTGGGTGCGGGCCTGGACTGGAAGACCAGTCTCCAGGAACTCACCGCGGCCGAGGGTCTGGGTGTGCCGGAGTACCTCGTCTCAGAAGAGGGCCCGGACCACGAGAAGACCTTCACTGCTGCCGCCCGCGTCGGTGGTGTCTCGTACGGCACCGGCACCGGCCGCAGCAAGAAGGAAGCGGAACAGCAGGCGGCGGAGTCCGCGTGGCGCGCTATTCGCGCGGCCGCGGACGAACGCCTGGCGGCGGCCAAGGCCGCGGCCGAGGCGGGAACGGGAGAGGTCGCCGACCCCTCTCCGAACGTCCACCCGGCGTCGGCCTGACGGCCGGCACACCGCTTCCCGAGAACCCCGTCCCCGGACGGGGTTCTCGTCTTTCCCGATGATTCTTTTCGGACGATTCCGCGGCGGTAGGGTTGAGCCGCTGTCGAAGACGTCCGGAGGAGTCCCCGTGCCCGAGCTGCCCGAGGTCGAGGTCGTACGGCGAGGTCTTGAGCGCTGGGTCGCCGGCCGGACCGTGACCGAGGTCGAGGTGCTGCACCCCAGGGCCGTACGACGCCATCCTGCGGGCGGTGCGGACTTCGCCGCCCGGCTGAAGGGGCAGCGGTTCGAGGTGGCGCGGCGCCGCGGCAAGTACCTCTGGCTTCCGCTCGCCGACACCGGCACCTCCGTACTCGGGCACCTCGGCATGAGCGGTCAGCTGCTCGTCCAGCCCGAGGACGCCCCGGACGAGAAGCACCTCAGGATCCGGATGCGGTTCGACGACTCCGCCGGCACCGAGCTCCGCTTCGTCGACCAGCGCACCTTCGGCGGGCTCTCGCTCCACGCCGAGACCCCGGACGGGCTGCCGGACGTCATCGGACACATCGCCCGCGACCCGCTGGACCCCGCCTTCGACGACGACGCCTTCCAGAGCGCGCTGCGCCTGCGCCGTACGACCGTGAAGCGGGCGCTGCTCGACCAGTCGCTGATCAGCGGCGTCGGCAACATCTACGCCGACGAGGCGCTCTGGCGGTCCCGGCTGCACTACGACCGGCCCACCGGCACCCTGACGCGGCCGCGCTCGGCCGAGCTCCTCGGGCACGTCCGGGACGTGATGAACGCGGCGCTCGCCGTCGGCGGCACCAGCTTCGACAGCCTGTACGTGAACGTCAACGGCGAGTCCGGCTACTTCGACCGCTCGCTCGACGCCTACGGGCGCGAGGACGAACCGTGCCGCCGCTGCGGCACGCCGATGCGGCGACGGGCCTGGATGAACCGCTCCAGCTACTTCTGCCCGCGCTGCCAGCGCCCACCGCGCGCGACGGCCTGAGGTCCTGTCCTTCGGACCCAGATGTTCGTCAGGCGGTGACCGGGGCCGCCCGGTTCGCGTCGTAACTCTCCCGGGCCGCCTCGACCTCGGGCATCCGCCCCTCCACCAGTCCGATCAGACCGATCAGCCGCTCCGCGATCTCGCGGCCGAGCGGGGTGAGCCGGTAGTCGACCCGCGGCGGGTTGGTCGGCTGTGCCTCGCGGTGGACGAGGCCGTCACGCTCCAGGGCGTGCAGGGTCTGCGACAGCATCTTCTCGCTCACGCCGTCGACCCGTCGCCGCAGCTCGTTGAAGCGGAACGTCCCGTCGTACAGCGCGCCCAGGGTCAGGCTTCCCCAGCGCCCCGTCACGTGCTCCAGCGTTCCGCGCGAGGGGCAGGCCCGGGCGAACACGTCGTAGGCGAGGTCGTCAGTCATACCCACCAGCGTACTCGCGTACAGCGCTCTCTGCGAGGTCACGCTCACCAGAAGCTTGCGCTATCAAAAAGTTAGTGCTCTACTTCTGGTGATCGCCCGCAGACCTGTTCGAGGAGCCTCTTGTGACCACCCCCGTCGTCTCCATCGCCTACCACTCCGGCTACGGCCACACCGCCGTCCTGGCCGAGGCCGTCCGCGACGGCGCCGCGGACGCGGGCGCCACCGTCCACCTCGTCAAGGTCGACGGGATCACCGAGGCCGAGTGGGAGCTGCTCGACTCCTCCGACGCGATCGTCTTCGGCTCGCCGACCTACATGGGCACCGCCTCCGGCGCCTTCCACCAGTTCGCCGAGGCCTCCTCGAAGCGTTGGTTCGCGGACGCCTGGCTCGACAAGCTCGCCGCCGGCTTCACCAACTCCGGCTCCAAGAGCGGCGACAAGCTGCACACCCTGCAGTTCTTCCAGACCCTCGCCGGACAGCACGGCATGACCTGGGTCAACCTCGGCCTCAAGCCCGGCTGGAACACCAGCGACTCCTCCGAGAACGACCTCAACCGCCTCGGCTTCTTCTCCGGCGCCGGCGCCCAGACCCCCAGCGACCTGGGCCCCGAGGGCGTCCACAAGGCGGACATCGCCACGGCCGAGCACCTCGGCCGCCGCGTCGCCACGACCGCCCGCACCTTCGCGGCCGGCCGCGCCGCCGCCTGACGTTCCCGCGCGGGCGCGTTCGTACGACGAAGGGCCCCGTCACCCTCCGGTGACGGGGCCCTTTCGCATACGTGCCTGCCCGGCGGGTCAGTACCCGAAGTTCTGGGTCCACCAGGGGCCGCCGTCGGCGAAGTGCACGCCGACGCCGAGGGTCGTGAAGTCGCAGTTCAGGATGTTGGCGCGGTGGCCGTCGCTGTTCATCCAGGACGTCATCACGGCCGCCGCGTCCGCCTGGCCGCGGGCGATGTTCTCGCCGCCCAGGCCGGAGACGCCGGCCTGCTCGGCGCGCTCCCACGGGGTGGCGCCGTCCGGGTCCGTGTGGTCGAAGAAGCCGCGGGCCGCCATGTCCGAACTGAACGCCCCGGCCAGGGCCGCCAGCTCGGCGTCCGCCGTCACCGGCGAACAGCCCACCTGGGCGCGCTCGACGTTGACCAGGCGGAGGACCTCCGCCTCGGCGGCCTCGCCGCGGTCGGCGGTGGAGGGGGCCGAGGTCTTCTCGACCGGGGCCTCGGTCGTCGGGGCCGGCTTGGGCGCGGGGGCCTGGGTGGTGGGCGCGACGGTGACCTTCGGCTTCGGCTTCGGCTTCGGGGTCGCGGTCGGCGCGGGCTTGGTGGCCGGGGGCTTCGTCGGGGTCGCCTTCGGAGTCGGCTTCGTCGACGGGGTGGCCGACGGGGTGGCCGAGGGGGAGGCCGCCTTGCCGCCGTCCGTACCCTTGCTCGATCCCGTACGCGTGCCGGTGGAGCCCGGGTCGGCGGTCGGGGTCCGGGAGGCCCCGCCCTGCGTCATCAGCTCGGGGGCCTGCCGTGACTGGCTCGGGCGCTCGCTCGTGCCCACGCTGCCCACGGTGAAGGTGTCCCCGCCCGGCAGCAGGCCGGAGGCGACGGCGACGGCTCCCATCGCGACCGCCGCGGAGGCGCCGAGCAGGCCGGTGCGGACGGGCGTGCCGCGCCGCTTGCGGCGGGCACCCCGGTGCGGGCCGTCCGTACCGGCCGCGTAGTCTTCCGCGGCGGGTGCGGCTCCGGCGCGACGGTGGCGTCCCATCTGCTCTGCCTTCCTCTGCTGGTCCTGCGTGGCTGCGTGGCCTGCGATCTTTGCCGACCGTCTTTGCTGATCTTTGCTGTCGAGACCGTTTCGGGCCGCCGGTCGAACAGTGCGGGCCCGAACGGGTGAGGCGTGTTCGGTCGGGACTGTAGTCCATGGACGGCCGGGGCGATGTGCTCATCTGCCAATCCGCCCGTTAGCGTGCAGTCATGAACGACGACGTACGGATGACCGCCTGGGTGCGCGGCCGGGTACAGGGAGTGGGCTTCCGCTGGTTCACCAGGGCAAACGCGCTGGAGATCGGCGGCCTCGTGGGCTTCGCCCTGAACCTCGACGACGGCCGGGTGCAGGTGGTGGCCGAAGGGGCGCGTGAGAATTGCCACCGCCTGCTCGCCTGGCTCCACTCCGCCGACACACCCGGGCGCGTGGACGGTGTCACTGAGATCTGGGCCACCCCGCGCGGCGGCTACGACGGCTTCGCCATCCGCTGAGGCGGCCGCGCCGGACCCCCGGTCCGGTGACCCAGAGGGGCCTCGAACGGACGCGCGGTAACAGCCGGGCGAAGGGGAAACCTCCTGGTGGTTGCCAAGAAGCGCGCGTCGTGGAAGGCTGCCCGGTAAGGATGATCGCGACGCCCTGAGGCACCGAGTCTGCGAGGCCCCGCCGCCCACTGAGCGGCCGTGGACTCCTCGGTCGCCCCTTCAAACGGGGCGTGATCGTGTTGACCGTCAAACTTTTTGGTGAGACTCTGGAAGCCCCGCGCACCTTAGCTGTTTGGCAGTTTGGAACCGGCACCACAAGCAGTACTGCCGAGCACCGCGGGTGCGAATCCCTCACGACCCAACCGCTTCGGTCGGTCACTCATTGTGGAGGACCATCCATCATGGCAAAGGCGCTTCTCGGTTACGTCGGCGGCTCCGACCCGCGACTCCTCGCCGAGATGCGACGGCTACAGCAGCGCGTCCAGGACCTTGAATCCGAGCTGGTACGGATCCAGTCCGAGAACGACTCGCTTGCCGCTGCCGCCGCTCATCACCAGGGAGAGTCGCTGCTGAACAGCATCGACCTCGACGTACCCCAGGCGGAGCCTGCGCTCACCTGACAACCCAGCCCCCCGGGGCCAGGTGGGAAACACTCGCCGGCACAGCCGACGGTGACATTCAAGGGGCGCTTCGGCGTCCCTTCTTTCTTTCACCCGCCGTTTCCCCGGCGTACCCCCCTTCTCATCCGAGGATCTGCCCTGCACCTTCGCGGGTGAAACGCACGAGCCCCGGTAGAGTCGCCTGGGTGCACCTCAAGGCCCTGACGCTCCGCGGATTCAAGTCGTTCGCCTCGGCCACCACCCTGCGGTTCGAGCCGGGTATCACCTGTGTCGTGGGCCCCAACGGCTCGGGGAAGTCCAACGTCGTGGACGCCCTGTCCTGGGTGATGGGCGAGCAGGGCGCCAAGTCGCTGCGCGGCGGCAAGATGGAGGACGTCATCTTCGCCGGCACGACCGGGCGCCCGCCGCTCGGCCGTGCCGAGGTCTCCCTCACGATCGACAACTCCGACGGCGCGCTGCCCATCGACTACGCCGAGGTCACCCTCACCCGGATCATGTTCCGCGGCGGCAGCAGCGAGTACCAGATCAACGGCGACACCTGCCGGCTGCTCGACTTCCAGGACCTGCTCTCCGACTCCGGCATCGGACGCGAGATGCACGTCATCGTCGGACAGGGACAGCTCGACTCGGTGCTGCACGCCGACCCGATGGGCCGCCGCGCCTTCATCGAGGAGGCCGCCGGCGTCCTCAAGCACCGCAAGCGCAAGGAGAAGGCGCTGCGGAAGCTGGACGCGATGCGGGCCAACCTCGCGCGCGTGCAGGACCTCACCGACGAGCTGCGCCGCCGGCTCAAGCCCCTCGGCCGGCAGGCCGCCGTCGCCCGCAGGGCCGTCGTCATCCAGGCCGACCTGCGCGACGCGCGTCTCCGCCTCCTCGCCGACGACCTCGTCCACCTCCAGCGGGCCCTCACCGCCGAGGTCGCCGACGAGGCGGCCCTGCTCGCCCGCAAGGAGGCCACCGAGACCGAGCTGCGCGCCGCGCTCGCCCGCGAGGCCGAACTCGAAGCGGAGGCCGCCGCCCTCGTGCCCCGTCTGGAGCGCGCCCAGCAGAACTGGTACTCCCTCTCCCAGCTCGCCGAACGCGTCCGCGGCACCGTCTCCCTCGCCGACGCGCGCGTGAAGAGCGCCACCACGGCGCCCGCCGAGGACCGCCGGGGCCGCGACCCGGAGGACCTGGAGCGGGAGGCGGCCCGCGTCCGCGAGCAGGAGGCGGAGCTGGAAGCCGCCCTCGAAGCGGCCGAGCGCGCCCTGGAGGACACCGTCACCCGCCGCGCCGAGCTCGAACAGGCGCTGGCGGCCGAGGAGCGCCGCCTCAAGGACGTGGCCCGCGCCCTCGCCGACCGGCGCGAGGGCCTGGCCCGTCTGCACGGCCAGGTCAACGCCGCCCGCTCGCGCGCCGCCTCGGCCAAGGCCGAGATCGACCGGCTCGCCGCCGCCCGCGACGAGGCGGGGGAGCGGGCGGTCACCGCCCAGGAGGAGTACGAGCAGCTCCAGGCGGAGGTCGAGGGACTCGACGCGGCGGACACCGAGCACGGTGAGCGGTACGAGGCCGCGCGCCGCGAACTGGCCGAGGCCGAGGCCGGGCTGAGCGCCGCCCGCGAGGCGGCGGGCGCCGCCGATCGCCGCCGCGCCGCGACCAGGGCCCGGCACGAGACCCTCGCCCTCGGACTGCGCCGCAAGGACGGCACGGGCGCCCTGCTCACCTCCGGACTCGGCGGACTCCTCGGCCCTGCGGCCGAGCTCCTCACCCTCACCCCGGGTTACGAGGTCCCCGTCGCCGCGGCCCTCGGCGCCGCCGCCGACGCGGTGGCCGCCACCGGGCCCTCCGCCGCCGCCGAAGCCCTGCGCCTGCTGCGCAAGCAGGACGCGGGCCGCGCCTCCCTGCTGCTGACCGAGGTCACGGAACCGGATCCCCTGCCTGCGGTCGAGGGGCGCCCGTACGCCGCCGACCTCGTCCGGGGGCCCGCCGAACTCATGGGCGCCGTCCGCCGCCTGCTCGCCGGGGTCGTGGTCGTCGGCGACCTGGACGAGGCCGAGGAACTGGTCAGGAGCCGACCGTCGTTGACCGCCGTCACCGCCGAAGGCGACCTGCTCGGTGCGCACTTCGCGCGCGGCGGCTCCGCGGGGGCCCCGAGCCTCCTCGAAGTCCAGGCCGCGGTCGCCGAGGCCGCCGCCGAGCTCGACGAACTGAGCTTCCACTGCGAGGAGTTGGCGACAGCTCAGCGGGAGGCCGACGAGCGTCGCCGTACCGCCGCCGCGCTCGTCGAGGAACTCGACACCCGCCGCCGTACCGCCGAACGCGAGAAGTCCGCCGTCGCCAAGGAGCTCGGGCGGCTCGCCGGGCAGGCCAGGGCGGCGGCGGGGGAGGCCGAGCGGACCGCGGCCGCCGCCGCCCGCGCCCAGGAGGCCCTGGAGCGGGCGACCGCCGAGGCGGAGGAGCTGGCCGAACGCCTCCTGGTGGCCCAGGAGGCCGCCGCCTTCGGGGACGGAACGGACGGCGGCGACGAGGAGCCCGACACCGCCACCCGTGACCGGCTCGCCGGCGACGGCGCCCACGCGCGCCAGACCGAGATGGAGGCGCGGCTCCAGGTCCGTACCCACGAGGAGCGGGTCAAGGCGCTCGCCGGGCGGGCCGACTCGCTCGACCGGGCCGCCCGCGCCGAACGGGAGGCACGCGCGCGTGCCGAGCAGCGCCGGGCCCGGCTGCGCCACGAGGAGCGGCTCGCGGGCGCGGTCGCCGCCGGCGCCCGGGGCCTCCTCGCCCATGTCGAGGTCTCGCTCGTCCGCGCCGAACGGGAGCGGGTGGCGGCCCAGGCGGCACGAGCCGACCGGGAGCAGGGCCTGACGGCCGCCAGGACCCGGGGCCGTGACCTCAAGGCGGAGCTCGACAAGCTGACCGACTCCGTCCACCGGGGCGAGGTGCTCGGCGCCGAGAAGCGGCTGCGGATCGAGCAGCTGGAGGCGAAGGCCCTGGAGGAGTTCGGTGTGGAGGCGACCGACCTGGTCGCCGAGTACGGCCCGGACCAGCCCGTGCCGCCGTCGCCCGCCGTCGAGGGCGGGGGCAGCGAGGGCGTGGAGCCCTCGGAGGCGGAGGAGGAGTCGCGCCCCTTCGTCCGTTCGGAGCAGGAGAAGCGGCTGAAGGCCGCCGAACGGGCGTACCACCAGCTCGGCAAGGTCAACCCGCTGGCCCTGGAGGAGTTCGCGGCCCTGGAGGAGCGGCACCGGTTCCTCTCGGAGCAACTGGAGGACCTGAAGAAGACCCGGACCGACCTGCTTCAGGTCGTGAAGGAGGTGGACCTGCGGGTCGAGCAGGTCTTCACCGAGGCGTACCGGGACACGGCCCGCGAGTTCGAGGGCGTCTTCTCGCGGCTCTTCCCGGGCGGCGAGGGCCGGCTGATCCTCACCGACCCGGAGAACATGCTCACCACCGGCGTCGACGTGGAGGCCCGCCCGCCGGGCAAGAAGGTCAAGCGGCTCTCGCTGCTCTCGGGCGGCGAGCGCTCGCTCACCGCCGTGGCGCTGCTCGTCTCGATCTTCAAGGCGCGGCCCAGCCCGTTCTACGTGATGGACGAGGTCGAGGCGGCGCTCGACGACACCAACCTCCAGCGGTTGATCCGGATCATGCAGGAGCTCCAGGAGTCCTCGCAGCTGATCGTGATCACCCACCAGAAGCGGACGATGGAGGTCGCGGACGCGCTGTACGGGGTGTCCATGCAGGGTGACGGCGTCTCGAAGGTCATCAGCCAGCGGCTGCGCTGAGGTATCCGTTCACGACCAAGTCTGTTCAAGTATTGAACCCACCTTCTCCTCAGGTGCTCATAAAGTCACACGACATCGACTATTGACTTCGAAACTTGAAGGCATAGGGTCTGCAACGTTGCTTTTACCTTCACGTGGTGGGCGGCGTGATGTTGTGCGCCACTGGAAGGGCTTCCCCCCACCGAGGAGTCCATGTGACCAACACCGCGCAGGCGCCCACGCCGCCGCCTTCCGAAGGCCGAGCCGCCCACCCGGATCACCTCGGCCACGTCATCTTCATCACGGCGTCGGCCGCGATGGGCGGTTTCCTCTTCGGATACGACAGCTCCGTGATCAACGGCGCCGTCGAGGCGATCCGCGACCGCTACGACATCGGCTCCGGCACCCTCGCCCAGGTCATCGCCGTCGCCCTGATCGGCTGCGCCATCGGCGCCGCCACCGCCGGCCGGATCGCCGACCGCATCGGCCGCATCCGCTGCATGCAGATCTCCGCGGTGCTCTTCGCCATCAGCGCCGTGGGTTCGGCGCTTCCGTTCGCCCTCTGGGACCTGGCCCTCTGGCGGGTCGTCGGCGGCTTCGCCATCGGCATGGCGTCCGTGATCGGCCCCGCCTACATCGCCGAGGTCGCCCCCGCCGCCTACCGCGGCCGGCTCGGCTCCTTCCAGCAGGCCGCGATCGTCATCGGCATCGCCATCTCCCAGCTGGTCAACTACGGCATCCTCCAGCTCGCCGACGGCGACCAGCGCGGCGAGATCGGCGGACTCGAGGCCTGGCAGTGGATGCTCGGCGTGATGGTCGTCCCCGCGCTCCTCTACGGCATGCTCTCCTTCGCCATCCCCGAGTCGCCCCGCTTCCTCATCTCCGTCGGGAAGACCGACCGGGCCAAGGAGGTGCTGGCCGAGGTCGAGGGCCACGACGTCGACCTCGACCTCCGCGTCGCCGAGATCGACCGGGCCATGCGCAGCGAGCACAAGTCCACCTTCAAGGACCTGCTCGTCGCCGGCGGCCGCTTCAAGCTGCTGCCCATCGTCTGGGTCGGCATCGGACTCTCGGTCTTCCAGCAGCTCGTCGGCATCAACGTCGCGTTCTACTACTCCGCGACCCTCTGGCAGTCCGTCGGCATCGACCCGTCGAGCTCGTTCTTCTACTCGTTCACCACGTCGATCATCAACATCATCGGCACCGTCATCGCGATGGTCCTGGTCGACCGGGTCGGCCGCAAGCCGCTCGCCCTCGTCGGCTCCATCGGCATGGCGATCGCCCTCGCCTTCGAGGCCTGGGCCTTCTCCGCCGACCTCGTCGACGGCAAGCTGCCGGAGACCCAGGGCGTGGTGGCCCTCGTCGCAGCCCACGTCTTCGTGCTCTTCTTCGCCCTCTCGTGGGGCGTGGTGGTCTGGGTCTTCCTCGGCGAGATGTTCCCCAACCGGATCCGCGCCGCCGCCCTCGGCGTCGCCGCCTCCGCGCAGTGGATCGCCAACTGGGCCATCACCGCCAGCTTCCCGTCCCTCGCGGACTGGAACCTCTCCGGCACCTACGTCATCTACACGGTCTTCGCCGTGCTCTCGATCCCCTTCGTGCTCAGGTACGTCAAGGAGACCAAGGGCAAGGCGTTGGAGGAGATGGGCTAATCCCCGCTGCCCCTCTCCTCACGACGACTGCCCCGGCCGAGGCCTCACGCCTTCAGCCGGGGCAGTACGTCGTCGCAGAACAGCCGCAGGCTCCGCCACCCCTCCTCCACCGGCATCCCGCCGCACAGGGGATGGAGCACCAGGCTCTCCAGGCCGAGGCCCGCGCACTCCTCCGGAGTGACGACCCGGTACACGCCCTCCGCGCGCAGCTCCGCCACCGTCGTCGCCGTGGACCGCACCGCCGAGCGGATGTCCTTCGACTGCCAGGAGGCGTACGTCCGGGCCTCGTGCAGGAAGTGCTCCCCGTGCTCCGCCCAGGTCCGGTCCGGGTCCTCCGACAGATGCAGCAGAGGAGTCTCCTCCGCCGGCATCATCGTCCAGCCGTCGGTCCCGTACTCCGCACACCGCTCCCGGTAGTACGTCTCCAGGTCCGGCAGGTGCGCGCTCGGGAAGAACGGCAGCCCCAGCCGCGCCGCCCGCCGCGCCGCGGCCCGTGAGGAACCCCCGACGAGCAGCAGCGGATGCGGCCGGGTGAAGGGGCGCGGGGTGACCCGTACCGTACGGCCCTGATACGTGAAGGGCTCACCGGTCCACGCCGTCAGCAGGGTCTCCAGGAGCAGGTCCTGGAGCTTGCCGCGCCGCCCCCAGTCGACGCCGCGCTCCTCGTACTCCTCCGGCCGGTAGCCGAGCCCCGCGACCGTCACCAGGCGGCCCCCGCTCAGCAGGTCGAGGACCGCGATGTCCTCGGCGAGCCGCAGCGGATCGTGCAGCGGCCCGATGATCGCCGAGACCGTGACGGCGATCCGCCGCGTCGCCCCGAAGACCGCGCCCGCGAAGGCGAAGGGGGAGGGCAGCCAGTTGTTCTCGACCCCGTGGTGCTCCTCGGTCTGCACGGTGTCGACGCCGTGCTCGTCGGCGTACGCGGCCATGGCGAGGGCCGCCCGGTAGCGCTCCGAGAGGGATTCGGGGGTCGCGCGCGGATCGACGAGGTTGAACCGGACGACTGTGAAGGGCATGGGAAGTCCCCCTTCGCTGGTATGCGGAAGAAGGACATTAGCTGACGCAACGTCAGATTGAAACGGTCCCGTGCACTTCGGCGGGTGCCACCGGCACCGCCTGCGGGGTGGGGTGCGGCAGCACCGCGTACAGCGCGCCCGCGACCACGATCGACGCCACCCGGACCAGACCGTTCGTCGGCAGCGTTCAGGAAGGAGTCGGCTTCCTTCCCCATCCCAAGGGAGGGGAGTCCTACAGATCGCGCCGTCTGGTTCTCTGCTTCGTCGTCGGCTGCCCGCCCGGAGTTCTCCGTTGGGGTCTTACGCCGGCTCCACAGACCGACACCGCCGGCCCGGCGGCCTTGAGGTTCTTCGCCGCGTTCACGTCCCGGTCGTGGGTCGTGCCGCAGCCGTCGCACGTCCAGGTACGGACGTGCAGCGGCAGGCTCTGGGCGAGCTTGCCGCAGTGGGAGCACAGCTTGGAGGAGGGGAAGAAGCGGTCGCCCGCGATCACTTCCCGCCCGTACCAGGCGGCCTTGTACTCCAGCATGCTTCGGAACTCGCTCCACGCGGCATCGCTGATGGCGCGGGCCAGGCTCCGGTTCCTGACCAGGGTGCGCACACCCAGGTCCTCGATCACGAGCGTTCGGTTCTCACGCACGAGTCGAGTGGTCAGTTTGTGCAGCCCGTCCCGCCGCCGGTCGGCGATACGGGCGTGGATCTTCGCGACCCTCCGCCGGGCCTTGAGCCGGTTGGCGCCATCCCCTGGAGCCTTGCGGGACAGTGCCCGCTGGGCCTTGGCCAGAGCGGCACGGTCACGGCGCTCGTGCCCCGGATTCGCGATCTTCTCCCCAGTGGACAAGGTCCGGCGGGGGGTGGTCAGCGCGACCGGCAGGGGCGCGCCCTCGTACGAGAAGCGACGGGACGCGGGGGAGGTCGCGCCATACTGGACGAGTTATGGAACTCATCCTTGCTGTAGTCATCGCTCTGGTCGTCGCGGTCGCCGTGACGAGCGGGCTCGTGATCAGCGGTCGCAAGAAGAAGCAGCTGCCGCCGGCCGAGCCGCCGTCCACCACGCCGACCATCACCGCTCCGCCCGCCGAACCGCACGTCGGCGAGGAGGCGGAGACACCGCGGGAGGAACCACGCCGCACCGTCGAGGAGGTCACCCTCCCCGCCGATGAGGCCGTCGGGACGCCGGTCGCCGTCGAGGACCCCGTCGTCGCCGAGCCCGCCGCCCCCGAGATCGAGATCCCGGAGCCCACCGCCGGCCGTCTCGTCCGCCTCCGGGCCCGGCTCGCCCGTTCCCAGAACTCGCTCGGCAAGGGGCTGCTGACGCTCCTGTCCCGCGAGCACCTCGACGAGGACACCTGGGAGGAGATCGAGGAGACCCTCCTCACCGCCGACGTGGGCGTCGCCCCCACCCAGGAACTCGTCGAGCGGCTGCGCGAGCGGGTCAGGGTGCTCGGCACCCGCACCCCGGAGGAGCTGCGCGGTCTGCTCCGCGAGGAGCTGGTCACGCTCCTGGACCCCGAGCTCGACCGCACGGTGCACACCGAGAGCCCCGCGGACGTCCCCGGCGTCGTCATGGTCGTCGGCGTCAACGGCACCGGCAAGACCACCACCACCGGCAAGCTGGCCCGCGTCCTCGTCGCCGACGGCAAGTCCGTCGTCCTCGGCGCCGCCGACACCTTCCGGGCCGCCGCCGCCGACCAGCTCCAGACCTGGGGCGAGCGCGTCGGCGCCCGTACCGTCCGCGGCCCGGAGGGCGGCGACCCGGCCTCGATCGCCTTCGACGCGGTCAAGGAGGGCATCGCGGAGGGCGCCGACGTCGTCCTCATCGACACCGCGGGCCGGCTCCACACCAAGACCGGCCTCATGGACGAGCTCGGCAAGGTCAAGCGCGTCGTCGAGAAGCACGGCCCGCTGGACGAGATCCTGCTCGTCCTCGACGCCACCACCGGCCAGAACGGCCTGACCCAGGCCCGCGTCTTCGCCGAGGTCGTCGACATCACCGGCATCGTGCTCACCAAGCTCGACGGCACCGCCAAGGGCGGCATCGTCATCGCGGTCCAGCGCGAGCTGGGCGTCCCGGTCAAGCTGATCGGCCTGGGCGAGGGCCCGGACGACCTGGCTCCCTTCGAGCCGGGCGCGTTCGTCGACGCCCTGATCGGCGACTGACCGCCGTCCGCGCGCACGCCCGAGGGGCCCCCGTCACCATCCGGTGGCGGGGGCCCTCACGTACGTCCTGGAGGTACTAGAAGTGCGTCCGGTGGCAGATGTACGCCAGGGTGCCGAGCAGCAGCCGCGCCTGCGGCGGCGCGCCCGCCGTGTCGAGCGTCGGGGGCCGCAGCCAGCGCACCGGACCGAGGCCGCCCAGGTCCGAAGGGGGAGCGGTGACGAAGCTGCCGGGACCCAGGCCCCGCAGGTCCAGATCGGCGTCGTCCCAGCCCATCCGGTACAGCAGCTGCGGCAGCTCCGCCGCCGCGCCCGGCGCCACGAAGAACCGCGCCCGGCCGGTCGGCGTCACGCACACCGGACCCAGCGGCAGCCCCATGCGCTCGAGCCGCACGAGCGCCGGCCTGCCCGCCGCCTCCGCGACCTCGATCACGTCGAAGGCACGGCCCACCGGCAGCAGCAGCGCCGCGCCCGGATACTCCGACCACGCCTTGACCGCGTCGTCGAGTCCGGCGCCGGCCGGGACCGGTTCCGCGAAGGAGAGGGGGTGCGCGCCGGGGGCCGTACAGGCCGGATCCCCGCAGGAGCACTGGCCGGAGAGGGCCCGGGCGCCGGGAACCACGTCCCAGCCCCACAGCCCTGTGTACTCGGCCACCGCAGTGCACTCCGTGGTGCGTACGCGGCGGCGTGCGCCGGTCCGCATCTCACGAATGCCGCCGATCGTGAAACCCATGCCCCCTCCAACGGGTCGAGCGCGCCGGTGGTTACGACCCGGAGCATCGTCGTCACCCTTCGTCACGTTCCGTCCGCCGCATGTGGCGTGCGGTCGCGCCAGGGGTGGTGCGGGCCGGTGCGTGCGCCTCTCCGCGCATCCGTCCGCCGACTCCGGTTCGTCGCATGTCAAGTGAATCGCGTTCCATGGGCGGCGAGTTCATTCGAAGGGGTGGCGAATGGTGGCGTTTCTTGAATCCCCCTCGTGGAGGGGTGATCGTAGGATTACTTTCGGTACTCGAACCACCGGGGGCCGTTGAGCCCGCGGGTATGCCGGAGGCAACCCGGTTTCCAGTTCGAAGGAGTGCGAACGCCGGACGGGTGCCGCGAGACGCGGCATTCTGGTAAGGCTTCGGATGACAGGCAATCAGGTGGATGGGGGCGTTCCAGTGGGCGGCAACGGCGCAGACGGTACGACTGCCGGCAAGCGCCCGAACGAGCAGCTGGGCTCGTGGTTCGTGCGCAGCGGCTGGTCCAAGGGCGAACTCGCGCGGCAGGTGAACCGCAGGGCGCGCCAGATGGGCGCGCACCACATCTCCACCGACACCTCGCGCGTACGCCGCTGGCTCGACGGCGAGCAGCCCCGCGAGCCCATCCCGCGCATCCTCTCCGAGCTGTTCTCCGAGCGCTTCGGCTCCGTCGTCGCCGTCGAGGACCTCGGTCTGCGCACGGCCCACCAGTCGCCCTCCGTCTCCGGCGTCGACCTGCCCTGGGCGGGCCCGCAGACCGTCGCGCTGCTCAGCGAGTTCTCCCGCAGCGACCTCATGCTCGCCCGGCGCGGCTTCCTCGGCTCCTCCCTGTCGCTCGCCGCGGGGCCCGCCCTCATCGAACCGATGCAGCGCTGGCTCGTCCCCACCCCCCTCGGCGACATCGAGCGGCCCGATCCCGCCGCGGAGGCCCGCCGTCCGAACCGGCTCTCCGAGCTCGAACTCGACCTGCTCGAGTCGACCACCGCCATGTTCCGCAAGTGGGACGCCCAGTGCGGCGGCGGACTGCGCCGCAAGGCCGTCGTCGGACAGCTCCACGAGGTCACCGACCTCCTCCAGGAGTCCCAGCCCGCCGCCATCGCCAAGCGCCTCTTCACCTGCGCCGCCGAACTCGCAGAGCTGGCCGGCTGGATGAGCTACGACGTCGGCCTCCAGCCCACCGCCCAGAAGTACTTCGTCCTCGCGCTGCACGCGGCCAAGGAAGCCGGCGACAAGCCCCTCGGGTCGTACATCCTGTCCTCGATGAGCCGCCAGATGATCCACCTCGGCCGGCCCGACGACGCCCTCGAACTCATCCATCTGGCCCAGTACGGCAGTCGAGACTGCGCCACCGCGCGCACCCAGGCCATGCTGTATGCGATGGAGGCCCGCGCCTACGCCAACATGGGCCAGCCGTCCAAGTGCAAGCGGGCCGTCCGGATGGCCGAGGACACCTTCGCCGACGTCGGTCTCGACGGCGAGCCCGAGCCCGACTGGATCGGCTTCTTCTCCGAGGCCGAGCTCAACGGCGAGAACTCCCACTCCTACCGCGACCTCGCCTATGTCGCGGGCCGCTCCCCGACGTACGCGTCACTCGCCGAACCCGTCATGGAGCGGGCCGTCGAGCTCTTCGAGAAGGACCCCGACCACCAGCGCTCGTACGCGCTGAACCTCATCGGCATGGCCACCGTCCACCTCCTCAAGCGCGAGCCCGAGCAGTCCGTCGTCCTCGCGGAGAAGGCCCTCGGCGTCGCCAAGAGCATCCGCTCCGAGCGGGTCAACACCCGGCTCCGCAAGACCGTCGACCAGGCGGCCCGGGGCTACGGCGACGTCGCCGAGGTCGTCCAGCTCACCGACCGGCTCACCCAGCTGCTGCCCGAGGCCGCCGAAGCGGTCTGACGAAGCGGTCCACCCCCAGGCCCCGGCTTCGCGGGCCCGCACAGACCCCGGCCGCGCCGGACGTCCCGTACTGCCCGACTCGGCTCCCCCGCCGCAAGGTCACACGGACGTCGGCGCGGCCGGCTTTCTGTCGCGTGCAGCGTACATACGGCACCTCCTCGTGATCCGGGCGTTCACGGCCACGTAACACGCCCCACCCCTTCGTCACCGCTCCGAAACATCGAGCGGCATCGGCGGAAACCGCGCTGCGCGAATCTCTGGCCCATAACCGGCCACCCCTCACGGCCGAGCCGCTCTCCGGCCCCGCCCCCGCACAGGCCGCATTCGACGACGAGGAGACGCCGATGGCACCAGCCATCACGACCCTGGCAGCAGACGCCCCCGAGCTGTCCGCCGCCAACACCGGGTTCATGCTCATCTGCTCCGCCCTGGTCATGCTGATGACCCCGGCACTCGCCTTCTTCTACGGAGGCATGGTCCGCGTCAAGTCCACCCTCAACATGCTGATGATGAGCTTCATCAGCCTCGGGATCGTCACGATCCTGTGGGTGCTCTTCGGCTTCAGCCTCGCGTTCGGCACCGACGTCGGCTCGATCGTCGGCTGGTCCTCCGACTACGTCGGCCTCAGCGGCATCGGCGTCACCGAGCTGTGGGACGGCTACACCATCCCGGTGTACGTCTTCGCCGTCTTCCAGCTGATGTTCGCGATCATCACGCCCGCCCTCATCAGCGGCGCCCTCGCGGACCGCGTCAAGTTCACCGCCTGGGCCCTCTTCATCACCCTCTGGGTCACCGTCGTCTACTTCCCCGTCGCCCACTGGGTCTGGGGTTCGGGCGGCTGGCTCTTCGAGATGGGCGTCATCGACTTCGCCGGCGGTACGGCGGTCCACATCAACGCCGGCGCCGCGGCCCTCGGCGTGATCCTCGTCATCGGCAAGCGCGTCGGCTTCAAGAAGGACCCGATGCGCCCGCACAGCCTCCCGCTGGTCATGCTCGGCGCCGGTCTCCTCTGGTTCGGCTGGTTCGGATTCAACGCCGGCTCCTGGCTCGGCAACGACGACGGCGTCGGCGCCGTGATGTTCGTCAACACCCAGGTCGCCACCGCCGCCGCCATGCTCGCCTGGCTGGCGTACGAGAAGATCCGCCACGGCGCCTTCACCACCCTCGGTGCCGCCTCCGGCGCGGTCGCGGGCCTCGTCGCCATCACCCCGTCGGGCGGCGCCGTCAGCCCGCTCGGCGCCATCGCCATCGGTGTCATCGCCGGTCTCCTGTGCGCCATGGCCGTCGGCCTCAAGTACAAGTTCGGCTACGACGACTCCCTCGACGTCATCGGCGTCCACCTCGTCGGCGGTGTCCTCGGATCCCTCCTCGTCGGTCTCTTCGCCACCGGCGGCGTCCAGTCCGACGTCAAGGGCCTCTTCTACGGCGGCGGCCTCGAACAGCTGGGCAAGCAGGCCGTCGGCGTCTTCGCCGTCCTCGCCTACTCTCTGATCGCCTCCGCGATCCTCGCCCTGATCATCGACAAGACGATGGGGATGCGGGTCAGCGAGGACGACGAGGTCTCCGGCATCGACCAGGTCGAGCACGCCGAGACCGCGTACGACTTCAGCGGAGCCGGCGGCGGCGCGTCCTCGCGAAGCACCGCCGCCCCCGCCCCGGCCGTCACGGAGAACAAGAAGGTGGACGCATGAAGCTCATCACCGCGGTCGTGAAGCCGCACCGGCTCGACGAGATCAAGGAGGCCCTGCAGGCGTTCGGCGTCCACGGCCTCACCGTCACCGAGGCCAGCGGCTACGGCCGCCAGCGCGGCCACACCGAGGTCTACCGGGGCGCCGAGTACACCGTCGACCTGGTCCCCAAGATCCGCATCGAGGTCCTCGTCGAGGACGAGGACGCCGAACAGCTCATCGACGTCGTCGTCAAGGCCGCCCGAACCGGCAAGATCGGTGACGGCAAGGTGTGGAGCGTGCCGGTCGAGACCGCCGTACGGGTCCGCACCGGCGAGCGCGGTCCGGACGCACTGTAAGCACACGAAGGAGCCGCCGGGTGACGAGCCTCGAAGTCAGCGAAGAGACCGAAGATTCGGGACCCGGCGGTTACGCGGCGGCCCGGCTGCTCCTCCTCCACGAGAAGGAGCGGTCCGGGCCGCCGCGCCGTACCGCCCTCGCCCGGCTCACCGACGACTGGCTGGCCGGGCTCTTCACGGCCGCCGCACCGCCCCGCGGGGTCGCCCTCGTCGCCGTCGGCGGCTACGGCCGCGCCGAACTCTCGCCCCGCAGCGACCTCGACCTCGTCCTGCTCCACGACGGCAGTGCCGACAAGGCCGTGATCGCCGCCCTCGCCGACCGGATCTGGTATCCCGTCTGGGACCTCGGGCTCGCCCTCGACCACTCCGTCCGCACCCCCGCCGAAGCCCGCGCCACCGCGGGCGAGGACCTCAAGGTCCACCTCGGGCTCCTCGACGCCCGGCCGCTCGCCGGAGACCACGGACTCGTCGCCGCCCTCCGCACCGCGATCCTCGCGGACTGGCGCAACCAGGCGCCCAAGCGCCTCCCGGAGCTCGACGAACTCTGCCGGGAACGCGCCGAACGCATGGGCGAGCTGCAGTTCCTCCTCGAACCCGACCTCAAGGAGGCCAGAGGCGGACTCCGCGACGCCCAGGTCCTCCGCGCCGTCGCCGCCTCCTGGCTCGCCGACGCCCCCCGGGAAGGCCTCGACGCGGCCCGCCGCCGCCTCCTCGACGCCCGCGACGCCCTCCACCTCACCACCGGCCGCGCCACCGACCGGCTCGCCCTCCAGGAACAGGACGCCGTCGCCGCCGAACTCGGCCTCCTCGACGCCGACACCCTGCTCCGCGAGGTGTACGAGGCCGCCCGGACCATCTCGTACGCCACCGACGTCACCTGGCGCGAGGTCAACCGCGTCCTCAAGGCACGCTCCGCCCGGCCCCGGCTCCGTGCCCTCCTCACCGGCCGCGCCGGAAGCGGCCGGGCCGGCGCGGGGAAACCGCCCGTCGAGCGCACCCCGCTCGCCGAGGGCGTCGTCGAGATGGACGGCGAGGTCGTCCTCGCCCGCACCGCCCGCCCCGAACGCGACCCCGTACTGCCCCTGCGGGCCGCCGCCGCGGCCGCCCAGTCCGCCCTGCCGATCTCCCTGCACGCCGTACGCCACCTCGCGGCCACCGCGAAACCCCTGCCCGTGCCCTGGCCCGCCGAGGCCCGCGAGGAACTCGTCACCCTGCTCGGCGCGGGCGAGGCCACCGTCCCGGTCTGGGAGGCCCTGGAAGCCGAAGGACTGATCACCCGGCTGCTCCCCGACTGGGAACGCGTGCGCTGCCGGCCCCAGCGCAACCCCGTCCACACCTGGACCGTCGACCGCCACCTCGTCGAGACCGCCGTACGGGCCTCCTCGCTCACCCGCCACGTCGGCCGCCCCGACCTTCTGCTCGTCGCCGCCCTGCTCCACGACATCGGCAAGGGCTGGCCGGGCGACCACTCCGTCGCGGGGGAGACCATCGCCCGCGACCTCGCCACCCGCATCGGCTTCGACCGCACCGACGTCGCCACCATCGCCACCGCCGTCCGCCACCACCTGCTCCTCGTCGAGACCGCCACCCGGCGCGACCTCGACGACCCCGCCACCGTCCGCTCCGTCGCCACCGCCGTCGGCACCGTCGGCACCCTGGAGCTGCTTCACGCCCTCACCGAGGCCGACGCGCTCGCCACCGGGCCCGCCGCCTGGTCCTCCTGGCGTGCCTCCCTCGTCGCCGACCTGGTCAAACGGGTCACGGGCGTCCTCGCGGGCGAGACCCCGCCCGACCCCGAGGCCGCCGCCCCCAGCGCCGAACAGGAACGCCTCGCCATCGAGGCCCTGCGCACCGGCGAACCCGTCCTCGCCCTCCACACCGAACCGCTCGCCGCGGAGCCCGAGGAACCGGAACCCGTCGGCGTCGAGCTCGTCATCGCCCTGCCCGACCGGCCCGGCGTCCTCCCCGCCGTCGCCGGCGTCCTCGCCCTGCACCGGCTCACCGTCCGCGCCGCCGACCTGCGGGCCGTCGAACTTCCCGCGGGACTCGGTGCGGGCCCGGGCCCCGTCCTCGTCCTCGACTGGCGGGTCGCCGCCGAATACGGCTCCCTCCCCGAGGCCGCCCGGCTCCGCGCCGACCTCGTCCGCGCCCTCGACGGCACCCTCGACATCCCCGCCCGCCTCGCCGAACGCGAGGCCGCCTATCCGCGCAGGCGCGGCCTCGCCGCCCCGCCGCCCCGCGTCACCGTCGCCGCCGCCGGCTCCCGCCTCGCCACCGTCATCGAGGTCCGCGCCCAGGACGCCCCCGGCCTCCTCCACCGGATCGGCCGCGCCCTGGAAGGAGCGGCCGTACGGGTCCGCAGCGCCCATGTGTCGACCCTCGGCGCCAACGCCGTGGACACCCTGTACGTGACACGGCCGGACGGCGGCCCGCTGTCGGACGAGGAGGCGATCGACCTGGCCAGGACCCTCGAGTCGGCGCTCCGCTGAGCCCCGGAGCGACCCGCCCCGCCCGCCGGATCCGGCGGGCGGGGGCACACACTTCGAGCGGCCCGATACCCTGGAGGGCAGTCCCACCGCCCCCGACACCTGAGGATCCGCGACCGCCGTGTTCGATACCCTCTCCGACCGCCTTGCAGCGACCTTCAAGAACCTCCGCGGCAAGGGCCGTCTGTCCGAGGCGGACATCGACGCCACCGCCCGCGAGATCCGCATCGCGCTCCTCGAAGCGGACGTCGCCCTGCCGGTCGTCCGGTCCTTCATCAAGCAGGTCAAGGAGCGCGCCACCGGCGTCGAGGTCTCCCAGGCCCTGAACCCCGCCCAGCAGGTCATCAAGATCGTCAACGAGGAGCTCGTCGCCATCCTCGGTGGCGAGACCCGGCGCCTGCGGTTCGCCAAGACCGCGCCGACCGTGATCATGCTCGCCGGTCTCCAGGGTGCCGGCAAGACCACCCTCGCCGGAAAGCTCGGCCTCTGGCTGAAGGGCCAGGGCCACTCCCCGCTGCTCGTCGCCTGCGACCTCCAGCGCCCCAACGCCGTCACCCAGCTCTCCGTCGTCGCCGACCGCGCGGGCGTGGCCTTCTACGGCCCCCAGCCGGGCAACGGCGTCGGCGACCCGGTCCAGGTCGCGAAGGACTCGATCGAGTTCGCGCGGACCAAGATGTACGACGTCGTCATCGTCGACACCGCCGGCCGCCTCGGCATCGACCAGGAGCTGATGCAGCAGGCCGCGGACATCCGCGACGCGGTCTCGCCCGACGAGGTCCTCTTCGTCGTCGACGCCATGATCGGTCAGGACGCGGTCAACACCGCCGAGGCCTTCCGCGACGGCGTCGGCTTCGACGGCGTCGTGCTCTCCAAGCTCGACGGCGACGCCCGCGGTGGTGCCGCGCTCTCCATCGCACACGTCACCGGCAAGCAGATCATGTTCGCCTCCAACGGCGAGAAGCTGGACGAGTTCGACGCGTTCCACCCGGACCGCATGGCGTCCCGCATCCTCGGCATGGGCGACATGCTCTCCCTCATCGAGAAGGCGCAGCAGACCTTCGACGAGGAAGAGGCCGCCAAGATGGCCTCCAAGCTCGCGTCGAAGAAGGGCCAGGACTTCACCCTGGACGACTTCCTGGCCCAGATGGAGCAGGTCCGCAAGATGGGCTCCATCTCGAAGCTGCTCGGGATGCTTCCCGGCATGGGCCAGATGAAGGAGCAGATCGCCAACATCGACGAGCGGGACGTCGACCGCACGGCCGCGATCATCAAGTCCATGACCCCGGCCGAGCGCCAGGACCCGACCGTCATCAACGGCTCCCGCCGCGCCCGTATCGCCAAGGGCTCCGGCGTCGAGGTCAGCGCGGTCAAGGGCCTGGTCGAGCGGTTCTTCGAGGCCCGCAAGATGATGTCCCGCATGGCCCAGGGCGGCGGCATGCCCGGGATGCCCGGCATGCCGGGCATGGGCGGTGGCCCCGGCCGGCAGAAGAAGCAGATCAAGCAGGCCAAGGGCAAGCGCAAGAGCGGCAACCCGATGAAGCGGAAGGCCGAGGAGCAGGCCGCGGCCGAGCGCCGCGAGCAGGCCCAGCAGGGCGGCGCCTTCGGCCTCCCGGCGGCCGGCCAGAGCCCGCAGGACTTCGAACTCCCCGACGAGTTCAAGAAGTTCATGAGCTGATCTCATGCGTGTGAGGGGCCCGGGACGGTGTGAAACCGTCCCGGGCCCCTTCTCACTCCTCCGGGCCGCCCGGCATGCCGGTTCCGGCCGACCTTCGGATACTGGATCCGACGTCGGCTTGAGGAGTTCAGCGTGGTCAACCCCGTGCCCCCGCGCGACCGGACCGACCAGCCGTGGCGCTCGGAGGGGGCCCCGCCTCCCCAGCCGCCGAAGAGGAAGATGCCCGGCGGCTGGCGGGGGCTGATCCTCACCGCGCTGATCGTCTACCTCGTCGCCAACATCGTGCTGTCGTTCTTCAACCGGGGCGACGAGCCGACGATCTCGTACACCGAGTTCAGCAAGCAGGTGGTCGCGGGCAACGTCACCAAGATCTACTCCAAGGGCGACGCCATCCAGGGCGAGCTCAAGAACGAACAGGCTCTGCCCAACGGCGACAAGGGCGACTACACCAAGTTCACCACCCAGCGCCCCGCCTTCGCCGACGACGACCTGTGGGCGCAGCTGACCAGACAGAACGTCACCGTCACCGCGGAGCCCGTCGTCCGGGAACGCAGCTTCCTCGCCAACCTCCTCATCTCCCTCGCCCCGATGCTGCTGCTCGTCGTGCTGTGGGTGTTCATCGCCCGCAGGATGAGTTCGGGGATGGGCGGTGCCGGCGGCATGCTCGGCCGCAAGGCGCCGCCCAAGCCCGTGGAACTGGAGGCCGGCAGGCGCACCACCTTCGCCGACGTCGCCGGAATCGACGAGGTCGAGGGCGAACTCAACGACGTCGTCGACTTCCTGAAGAACCCGCGGGCCTACCGCGAGATGGGCGCCAAGATGCCGCGCGGCGTGCTCCTCGCCGGGCCGCCCGGCACCGGCAAGACCCTGCTCGCCCGCGCCGTCGCGGGGGAGGCCGGGGTGCCGTTCTTCTCCGCCTCGGCGTCCGGGTTCATCGAGATGATCGTGGGCGTCGGCGCCTCCCGGGTGCGCGAGCTGTTCGCCGAGGCCCGCAAGGTCGCTCCCGCGATCATCTTCATCGACGAGATCGACACCATCGGCCGGGCCCGGGGCGGCGGCTCCGGGATGGGCGGGCACGACGAACGCGAACAGACCCTCAACCAGATCCTCACGGAGATGGACGGGTTCACCGGCTCCGAAGGCGTCATCGTGCTCGCGGCCACCAACCGCGCCGACGTCCTCGACCCCGCCCTCACCCGGCCGGGCCGCTTCGACCGGATCGTGCACGTCAACCCGCCCGACCGGGGCGGCCGCGAGGCCATCCTCAGGATCCACACCCGGGACATCCCGCTCGCCAAGGACGTCGACCTGGAGCACGTCGCCAGGACCACCCCCGGCATGACCGGCGCCGAACTCGCCAACCTCGCCAACGAGGCCGCCCTCCTCGCGGTCAAGCGCGAGCAGAAGGCCGTCACCCGGTCCGACCTGTCCGACGCCCTGGAGAAGGTCCAGCTCGGTGCGGAACGGCCGCTGGTGATGCCTGCCGACGAACGGCGCAGGACCGCGTACCACGAGAGCGGACACGCCCTGCTCGGCATGCTGCAGCCCGGCGCCGACCCGGTCCGCAAGATCACGATCGTGCCCCGCGGCCGGGCCCTCGGCGTCACCCTCTCCACCCCCGACTCCGACAAGTACGCCTACACCGAGGACTACCTGCGCGGCCGGATCATCGGCGAGCTCGGCGGCATGGCCGCCGAACAGGTCGTCTTCGGTGTCGTCACCACCGGCGCCGAGAGCGACCTGGAGCAGGTCACCAACATCGCCCGGGGCATGGCCGGACGCTGGGGCATGAGCGCACGCGTCGGCCGTCTCACCGCCATCCCGGGCGACGCCCAGCAGGCGTACGGCCTCTCGGCGGCGCCCGCCACCCTCGACACCGTCGACGCGGAGATGCGCCGCATCGTCGACGAGTGCTACGAGCAGGCCGTACGCCTGCTCGGCGAGCACCGCGACCAGCTGGACGCCCTGGCCGCCGCCCTCCTGGAGAACGAGACCCTGGAGGAGGCGGAGGCCTACCAGGCGGCGGGCATCACGCGCGCGGAGCGGCAGGACTGACCCCGCAGGGGGTAAGCCGGCGGCGGCCCCGGCCCGGGCGCCCTACTGCACCCGGGCCACGACGTACCGGAAGACGTTCGGCATCCACACGGTCCCGTCCGCCCGCACGTGCGGGGCGAGGGCCTCCTCGACCTCCTTCGCCACCTGCGAGAGGTCGGTCGCCCGGACGGCCTGGTCGAACGCTCCCGTCGACAGCAGGCCCCGCACCGCGCTGCCCTCGCTCGCGTACCCGAAGGGACAGGCCACCCGCCCCGACCCCGCCGGCCGCAGCCCCGCTGCCGCCACCAGCCCGTCGAGGTCCGTCCCGGCCGCCGGCCGGCGGTCCGCGAGCCGGGCCGCGACCCGCAGCACCGGCTCCGTGGCACACCGCTCCGGAGGCCCCCACCCGGCGAGTACGACCGCGGCACCCCGTTGCGCCGTTCGGGTGAGTGCCACGAGTTCCGGCAGCAGCGCGTCCGTCGCGTGGAAGGCCGTGATCACGTCGTACGGACCGGCCTCGGGCGGCGTCTCCGTGACCGCGACGCCCTCCGGAAGCCGCTCCCTGGCCAGCTCCGCGCGCGCGTGGTCCCGGTCCGCGCCGGCCACCCGCGCGCCCCGCGCGGCCGCCATGAGAAGCGCCAGACCGGAGCCGCAGCCGAGGCCGAGCACCCGTGAGCCCGCGCCCACGCCGAGGCGGTCGTACACCGCCTCGTAGAGCGGGACGAGCATGCGTTCCTGGATCTCGGCCCAGTCACGCGCGGGGTGGTGCGGGACGAGCGTAGGTGTCATGGAAAAGTGCTCCGATCCGTGCTCGGACGAAAGCCCCCGTAGCCCCAGGGAACTGCGCATCCCGGGCGGCGTCCAGTGCTCGCACCGCACCGATTCGCCCGGGGTGGGGCCGGTGCGCCGCCTTGCGTTCGGACCCGGTAATGTCCTCGCACAGTCCTCCGGACCGCTCGGGCCCTTCCAGGGGGCGCGCACCCCATGAACGCGCGCCGGAGCGTATGCGCCACTACGCACCACCTTGACGCGCCCTGCGTGAGTTCTCCGCAGATCTGCGCACTGGCCCTCGTCCGGACGCATCAACGGCAACTGACGGGTACGTGCAAATTATTTGGGATGCCCCGGAATGGAACCCGGCGGCACATCGGCTCGTTGTACACGACGTGAGCACGACACCACCTGTTCTCGCCGCAGAGCTGGCACAGGCGTGGGCCGACATTCAGCGGCACCACCCCGAGCTGCCCGATCTTGCCGCGCCCGAGTCCCTGATCGGAGAGTCCTCGTCCGCCTGCGGCGCCGAACTCTCCTTCGAACGACTGCTCCACGAGGCAGTCCACGGCATCGCCGCCGCCCGGGGTGTCCGCGACACCTCCCGCGCCGGCCGCTACCACAACCGCAGATTCCTCGCGATCGCCGAGGAGATGGGCCTGGACCACCCCGAGGAGCCACACGCCAGCAGCGGCTTCTCCCTGGTCACGCTCAACCCCGAGGCGCGGCGGCGCTACCGGCCGACCATCGAGCGGCTGCAGCGCGCCCTCAAGGCCCACACGGTCGCCACGGCGGCCGACACCAAGCGCTCCTTCCGCGGACCTGCCGCCCGGCACGGCTCCTCCGGCGGCGGTGTGCGCGTCAAGGCCGTCTGCGACTGCGGGCGGAACGTGCGCGTGGTGCCCTCGGTGCTCGCCCAGGCCCCGATCGTCTGCGGCGGCTGCGGCAAGCCCTTCCGCATCCCGGAGACGGTGGGCGCCGCCGGCTGACCCCCGGGGGGTGCCTCGCCGATCAGGCGCCCCCGCGGCGTGTGGCACAATGGCTAGCTGTACTCGACAGTCGCATAGGACCCCTCTCTCCTCCGGCTGACGCGTCCATCGGGCATCCGAGTACCGCAACCCCACGTGGCATCTCAAAGTGCCCAACCACGTCAAGACCAGGAGACACCACTCCAGTGGCAGTCAAGATCAAGCTCAAGCGCCTCGGCAAGATTCGTCAGCCCCACTACCGCATCGTCGTCGCCGACTCCCGCACCCGCCGGGACGGTCGCGCGATCGAGGAGATCGGCCTTTACCACCCGACGTACAACCCGTCGCGTATCGAGGTCGACTCCGAGCGTGCGCAGTACTGGCTGTCCGTCGGCGCCCAGCCGACCGAGCCCGTCCTCGCCATCCTGAAGCTCACGGGTGACTGGCAGAAGGCCAAGGGCCTCCCGGCCCCCGAGAAGGCGCTGCTCGTCCCCGCGACGAAGGAGGCGAAGCGCGCCTCGTTCGACGAGTTCGCGAAGACCCTCGAGTCCGGCGACGACAAGGGTGAGGCCATCACCCCGAAGGCCAAGAAGGCCGACAAGAAGGCTGACGAGGCCGAGGCCGCGTCGACCGAGTCGACCGAGGCCTGAGCATGCTCGAGGAGGCTCTCGAGCACCTCGTGAAGGGCATCGTCGACAACCCCGACGATGTGCAGGTCGCCTCGCGCAACCTGCGCCGCGGCCGCGTGCTCGAGGTCCGGGTGCACCCCGACGACCTCGGCAAGGTGATCGGCCGCAACGGCCGCACCGCGCGTGCGCTGCGTACCGTCGTGGGCGCCATCGGCGGCCGTGGGATCCGGGTCGACCTCGTCGACGTGGACCAGGTCCGCTGAGAACGTCGGCCACATCGGTTGATTGATGTGCCGGCACGGGCCGGGGAGGGCTTACGAGCCCACCCCGGCCCGTTGTCGTTTTCCGTCGTAGGAACTGCGTGACAGGAGAGTGTGGAGCAGTGCAGCTGGTAGTCGCGCGGATCGGCCGCGCCCACGGCATCAAGGGCGAGGTCACCGTCGAGGTGCGGACGGACGAGCCCGAGCTCAGGCTCGGCCCCGGAGCCGTACTCCTCACCGACCCGGCCTCCGCCGGGCCGCTGACCATCGAGTCCGGCAAGGTGCACAGCGGCAGGCTGCTGCTGCGCTTCGAGGGCGTCCGCGACCGCAATGCCGCCGAGGCCCTGCGCAACACCCTCCTGATCGCCGAGATCGACCCCGAGGAGCTGCCCGAGGAGGAGGACGAGTACTACGACCATCAGCTGATGGACCTCGACGTGGTCCTCGCCGACGGCACCGAGATCGGCCGGATCACCGAGATCTCCCACCTGCCGTCGCAGGACCTCTTCATCGTCGAGTGCCCCGACGGCACCGAGCTGATGATCCCCTTCGTCTCGTCGATCGTCACCGAGATCGACCTGGAGGAGCAGCGGGCCGTCATCGACCCGCCGCCCGGCCTCATCGACGACCAGGCCGTGATCGTCTCCTCCCGGGACGACGAACCGGGTGACGACGCATGAGACTCGACGTCGTCACGATCTTCCCCGAGTACCTCGAACCGCTGAACGTCTCGCTCGTCGGCAAGGCACGCGCGCGTGGACAGCTCGACGTCCACGTGCACGACCTGCGCCGGTGGACGTACGACCGGCACAACACGGTCGACGACACCCCGTACGGCGGCGGCCCCGGCATGGTCATGAAGACCGACCCCTGGGGTGACGCGCTCGACCAGACGCTCGCCGACGGCTACGAGAGCGGCGCCCACGGCCCCGTCATCGTCGTCCCCACCCCCAGCGGCCGCCCCTTCACCCAGGAGCTGGCCGTCGAACTCTCCGAGCGGCCCTGGCTGATCTTCACGCCGGCCCGTTACGAGGGCATCGACCGCCGCGTCATGGACGAGTACGCGACCCGGATGCCGGTCTACGAGGTCTCCATCGGCGACTACGTCCTCGCCGGCGGAGAGGCCGCCGTCCTCGTCGTCACCGAGGCCGTCGCCCGCCTCCTGCCAGGTGTCCTCGGCAACGCCGAGTCCCACCGTGACGACTCCTTCGCCCCCGGCGCCATGGCCAACCTCCTTGAGGGGCCCGTCTACACCAAGCCCCCCGAGTGGCGCGGCCGGGGCATCCCCGACGTCCTCCTCAGCGGGCACCACGGCAAGATCGCCCGCTGGCGGCGCGACGAGGCCTTCCGGCGCACCGCCGCCAACCGGCCGGACCTCATCGAGCGCTGCGATCCGGCGGCCTTCGACAAGAAGGACCGCGAGATCCTCTCGATGATGGGATGGGCGCCCGAGCCCGGCGGCCGATTTTGGCGCAAGCTCCACGACGTGGAAGAATAGGCCGCTGTCGTACGTCCGGCGCGCGCCCCTGCCACAGGGGGACGACGCCCGCCAGAGACGCACGGCATCCTCATCGTCCGAACGTACCGCTGGTGACCTGTGGCATCAGCGAGGAAAGAGACCTCCATGGCCTCCCTGCTCGACCAGGTCAACGCGGGTTCGCTCCGCTCCGACCTCCCCGCCTTCCGCCCCGGCGACACCGTGAACGTCCACGTGCGCGTCATCGAAGGCAACCGCTCGCGTATCCAGCAGTTCAAGGGCGTCGTCATCCGCCGCCAGGGTTCGGGCGTCAGCGAGACCTTCACGGTCCGCAAGGTCTCGTTCTCCGTCGGCGTCGAGCGCACCTTCCCGGTGAACAGCCCGATCTTCGAGAAGATCGAGCTCGTGACCCGCGGTGACGTCCGTCGCGCCAAGCTCTACTACCTGCGCGAGCTGCGCGGCAAGGCCGCCAAGATCAAGGAGAAGCGCGACCGCTGAGCTTCGGCTCCCGGCACGCTCGACGCTTCCGAGCCCTCGCACAGGCACGCCGGATAGGCTCTGCCCCCGATGGACACCGAAGCACAGCACACGGAGCGCGACCCCTCTTCCGAACCGGAGGAAGGGTCGCGCTCCGCGCGCGTTCCCGAGGACTCCGGGACGACGGAGCCGGACGAGGCCCCGGCCGGCGGGACCCTGTTCTCCTGGCGGCGCACCGCCCTCGTGGGCGGCGTCTGCGTGGCGTTCCTGCTGCTCCTGAGCCACTTCGTGACGCAGCCCTTCCTGATCCCGAGCGGCTCCATGGAACCGACGCTCCACATCGGCGACCGGATCCTGGTCAACAAGCTGGCGTACCGTTTCGGCAGCGAGCCCGGCCGGGGTGACGTCGTCGTCTTCGACGGCACCGGTTCCTTCGTACGGGAACGGCCCCGGGACAATCCGGTGACCGGGCTCCTGCACGACGGCGCCGCCGCCCTCGGGCTCGCGGAACCCGACGAGACCGACTTCGTGAAGCGGGTCGTCGGCATCGGCGGCGACAGGGTGGTCTGCTGCGACGAGGACGGCCGGCTCACCGTCAACGGCGTCCCCGTCCAGGAGCGGTACGTGATGCCGGGCGACCAGCCGTCCAGCGTGCCCTTCGACATCGTCGTGCCGCAGGACAGGCTCTGGGTCATGGGCGACCACCGCAGCCAGTCCAGCGACTCCCGCGACCACCTGGGCAGCCCCGGCGGCGGCATGGTCCCCGTCGACAAGGTCGTCGGACGGGCGGACTGGATCGCCTGGCCCTTCGCCCGCTGGTCCACCGTGCCGGGGTCCGGCGCCTTCGACGGCGTGCCGGCCGCGCCCGCCCGCGGACACGGGGCGGGCGCCCATGGGTAGCCGGGGCCGACGGCCGGGCGGATCCGGTCCCGTCGCCGACGACGGCACCGCCCGACCGGGACGGGCCGAGCGGCGCAGGCTCGCCCGCAAGGTCAAGCGGCGCCGGCAGCGTTCCGCGGTCCGCGAGATCCCCGTCCTCATCACCGTGGCCGTGCTCATCGCGCTCGTGCTCAAGACCTTCCTGGTCCAGGCGTTCGTCATCCCGTCCGGCTCCATGGAACAGACGATCCGCATCTCCGACCGGGTCCTCGTCGACAAGCTCACCCCCTGGTTCGGCTCCCGCCCGCAGCGCGGCGACGTCGTCGTCTTCAAGGACCCCGGCAACTGGCTCCAGCAGGAGGCAGCGCCGCCCGCCGACGACCCGGTCGGCGTCAAGCAGGCCAAACAGGCCCTCACCTTCATCGGGCTGCTGCCCTCCGCCGACGACCGGGACCTCATCAAGCGTGTCGTCGCCGTCGGGGGCGACACCGTCCGCTGCTGCGGCGAGGACGGACGGATCACCGTCAACGGCGTACCGCTCGACGAGCCGTACCTGCACCCCGGGAACCAGCCGTCCACGATCCCCTTCGAGGTGAAGGTCCCCCAGGGCCGGATCTTCGTCCTCGGCGACCACCGCTCGGACTCGGCCGACTCCCGCTTCCACCTCGACGAGAAGGACCACGGCACCGTCTCGGAGGAGCAGGTCGTGGGGCGTGCCGTGGTGATCGCCTGGCCCGTCGGGCACTGGCGGAGCCTGGAGGAGCGGGGCACCTTCGCCGCCGTACCGGACGCCCGTACGGCTTCCGGGTCCGCGCTCGGTCCGTCGCATAGTGTGTCCCAGCGGAATCTGAACGGATTGCCCGGGCTCCCGACCCCTGCGGAACTTCTGCTCGTTATGGGAGTGGTGGGCCTGTCCCTGACCCGGGACAGGCGTTCGCACGGACTGAGGAGTGGATGTGGGGGATTTGGCCGTCGGCGCACGATCCGGACACGATGAGCCCGACAAGAGGGCCGGCGGGGCCTTCGGCGATGACACGACGGGTGACGACGTGACGGGTGACGAGCAGGCGCAGCCACCGGGCGGTGGCACGCCGGGCGAGGGCGACGACGACACGGCGGGCGGGTCCGGCAGGGGCCCGAAGAAGCAGCGCTCCTTCTGGAAGGAACTGCCCCTCCTCGTAGGCATCGCCCTGGTGCTCGCCCTGCTGATCAAGACCTTCCTGGTGCAGGCGTTCTCGATCCCCTCGGAATCGATGATGAACACCCTCCAGAAGGGAGACCGGGTCCTCGTCGACAAGCTGACCCCCTGGTTCGGCTCCGAGCCCGAGCGCGGCGAGGTCGTCGTCTTCCACGACCCGGGCGGCTGGCTCGAAGGCCAGCAGACGCCCACGCCGAACGTGGTGCAGAAGTTCCTCAGCTTCATCGGCCTCATGCCGTCCGCCGAGGAGAAGGACCTCATCAAGCGCGTCATCGCCGTCGGCGGGGACACCGTCTCCTGCAAGGAGGGCGGCAAGGTCGTCCTCAACGGCAAGGCGCTGGACGAGACCGCCTACCTCTACCCCGGCTCCGTCCCCTGCCAGGACTCCTTCGGCCCCATCAAGGTCCCCGAGAACCGGATCTGGGTCATGGGCGACAACCGGCAGAACTCGCTGGACTCCCGCTTCCACCAGCAGCTCCCCGGCGGCGGCACCGTCTCCGAGGACGAGGTCGTGGGTCGCGCCGTCGTGATCGCCTGGCCCGTCACCCGCTGGGCGACCCTCCCCGTGCCGGACGTCTTCGACCAGCCCGGCCTCAACCAGGCGTTGACCGCCGCGCCCGTCGGCGCCGCCGGTCTCGCCGGCGCGCTCCCGCTGGTGCTGTGGCGCCGGAAGAAGCTCGCCGCACGGCATACCGCCGCGTAGTGACCCGCGGGTAGGGTGCCGTCCCGGACCGTCGACAGACCCACGGTCCGCCGACAGACCTACGGGGTGCGCGCATGAGCGGAAAGATACGGACCCAGGACGGCCACGGCCGCCTCGGCAGCGTGCTGTCGGGGCTGGCCGTGGCCGTCGGCTGTGTGCTCTTCCTCGGCGGCTTCGTCTGGGGAGCGCTGCTCTACCAGCCGTACACCGTCCCCAGCGACTCCATGACCCCGACCATCGGCGTCGGGTCCAAGATCCTCGCGCAGCGCATCGACGGCGACGAGGTGCGGCGCGGGGACGTGGTCGTCTTCACCGACCCGCTCTGGGGCGGCGCGCCCATGGTCAAGCGGGTCGCCGCCGTCGGCGGCGACACCGTCGTCTGCTGCGACCGCGACGGACGCCTCACCGTCGACGGCACCCCCGTCGAAGAGCCCTACCTGCGGCCCGGACCCGACGGCAGGACCGTCGCCTCCGGCACGGAGTTCTCCGTCACCGTCCCGCAGGGCAACCTCTTCCTCCTCGGCGACGACCGGCACACCTCGCTCGACTCCCGTACGCACATGGAGGAGGCCGGACAGGGGTCCGTCCCGCGCTCCGCCGTCCTCTCCAGGGTCGACGCCGTGGTCTGGCCCGCCGAGGGGCTCCTGGAGCGCCCCACGGGCTTCGCGGGCCTTCCCGGCGGCATCTCCGAACCCGGGCCGGTACGGCCGCTCCTCGCCGCGATCGCGGTCGGAGCGATCCTGGTCCTCGGCGGCGGGGCGTACGGACCGGTGGCCCGTCTCTTCACGCGGCAGGGCCGCGAGCGCGAGAAGGTGGGTACATGACGGACTCCGACGCACGGGTGGCCGTGGACGCGGACCCGACGCCCGCCCGGCGGCGGGTCGCCAGGGTCGTGCTCCTCGACCCCGACGACCGCGTCCTGCTGCTGCACGGGTACGAGCCGGACGACCCGGCCGACACCTGGTGGTTCACCCCCGGCGGCGGCCTGGAGGGCGCCGAGACCCACGAGCAGGCGGCACTGCGCGAGCTCGCCGAGGAGACCGGCATCACCGACGTCGACCTCGGACCGGTGCTCTGGAAGCGGTACTGCTCATTCCCCTTCGACGGGCGCCGCTGGGACCAGGACGAGTGGTACTACCTCGCCCGCACCCGCGGAACCGAGGCCGCGCCCCGGCCGCGGGCCCTCACCGAACTCGAGAACCGCAGCATCGCGGGCCTGAGATGGTGGACCTCCGCCGAACTGTCGGCGGCCCGTGAGACGGTGTACCCGACCAGACTCGCCGAGCTGCTGCGCACGCTGCTGGACGAGGGACCTCCGAGTGCCCCGGTCGATCTCGCCCCGGAAATCGTTTAGGGGCACGTTCGACTGGCGCACAATAGGGGGACGCACGGCTGAAGGGGAACATGCCATGAGCGCCGAGGACCTCGAGAAGTACGAGACCGAGATGGAGCTGAAGCTCTACCGGGAGTACCGCGACGTCGTCGGGCTGTTCAAATACGTCATCGAGACCGAGCGGCGCTTCTACCTCACCAACGACTACGAGATGCAGGTGCACTCGGTGCAGGGCGAGGTGTTCTTCGAGGTCAGCATGGCCGACGCCTGGGTCTGGGACATGTACCGACCGGCCAGGTTCGTCAAGCAGGTCCGCGTCCTGACCTTCAAGGACGTGAACATCGAGGAGCTCAACAAGAGCGACCTCGAACTCCCCGGCAGCTGAGAACGCCCCTCACCCGCAAGGGTGAGGGGGTTTCCCACAGCCCCACGGCCGTCCACAGCGCCGCACGCGGAACCCACCCACCCGTCACAGTCGGTGACGGAGGTGGTACCGCATGAACGCGATCGACGCGACCGACAGCAACACCGGCACGGAACCGACCGCCGGACGATCCCGGACGACCCGGGCCCTCGGGCAGTACGGCGAGGAACTGGCCGCCCGCCGGCTCACCGCCCTCGGCATGCACATCCTCGCCCGCAACTGGCGCTGTGGCCGGACCGGCGAGATCGACATCGTCGCCCGCGACGGCGACACCCTCGTCGTCTGCGAGGTCAAGACCCGGCGCCTGGGCACCTACGAACATCCGATGGCCGCCGTCACGCCCCGCAAGGCCGACCGGCTCCGCCGCCTCGCCGCCTGCTGGCTCGACCGCCACGACAGCCCGGCGCCCCCCGGCGGCGTCCGCATCGACCTCGTCGGCATCGTCCTGCCCCGGCGCGGCGCCCCCGTCCTCACCCACGCCCAGGGGGTGGCCTGAGATGGGATTCGCCCGCACCTGCTCCGTCGCCCTCGTCGGCGTCGAAGGCGTCGTCGTCGAGGTCCAGGCCGACCTCGAACCCGGCGTCGCCGCCTTCGCCCTCGTCGGCCTCCCCGACAAGAGCCTCAGCGAGAGCCGCGACCGGGTCCGCGCCGCCGTCGTCAACTCCGGCGCGGAATGGCCGCAGAAGAAGCTCACCGTCGGACTCAGCCCGGCGTCCGTCCCGAAGGGCGGCTCGGGATTCGATCTGGCCGTGGCGGCGGCGGTACTCGGCGCCGCCGAACGCATCGACCCGCGTGCCATCGCCGACCTCGTCCTCATCGGTGAACTCGGCCTCGACGGACGTGTCCGCCCCGTCCGGGGCATCCTGCCCGCCGTCCTCGCCGCAGCCGACGCCGGATACCGCCAGGTCGTCGTCCCCGAACAGACCGCAGGCGAAGCCGCGCTCGTCCCCGGAGTGTCCGTCCTCGGCGTCCGCAGCCTCCGCCAGCTCATCGCCGTCCTCACCGACGAACCCGTCCCCGAAGAGGAACCCACCGAAGCGGGCAGGCCCGACGCCATGCTCGCCGGCCTCCTCGTCCCCGGAGCGGGCATCGGCACCGGACTCGCCCCCGACGCCAGCGACGGCCCCGACCTCGCCGACGTCGCGGGCCAGCACCGCGCCCGCCGCGCCCTGGAAGTCGCCGCCGCCGGCAGCCACCACCTGCTGCTCTCCGGCCCACCAGGCGCCGGGAAGACCATGCTGGCCGAACGCCTCCCCGGCATCCTCCCGCCGCTCACCCGGCAGGAGTCACTCGAAGTCACCGCCGTCCACTCCGTCGCCGGCATCCTCCCGCCCGGCGAACCCCTCGTCCGCCGCGCCCCCTACTGCGCGCCCCACCACTCCGCCACCATGCAGTCCCTCGTCGGCGGCGGAAACGGCCTCCCCAGGCCCGGCGCCGTCTCCCTGGCACACCGTGGAATCCTCTTTCTCGACGAGGCCCCCGAGTTCTCGGGCAAGGCCCTCGACGCCCTCCGCCAGCCCCTCGAATCCGGACACGTCGTCATCGCCCGCGCCGCCGGGGTGGTACGCCTTCCCGCCCGCTTCCTCCTCGCCCTCGCGGCCAACCCGTGCCCCTGCGGACGGCACACCCTGCAGGGTGCCGGCTGCGAATGCCCGGCCGCGCTCGTCCGCCGCTACCAGGCGCGCCTCTCCGGGCCCCTCCTCGACCGTGTCGACCTGCGCGTCGAGGCCGAACCCGTCACCCGCGCCGACCTCGGCCAGGGCGGCCGGGGCGAGACCACCGCCGTCGTCGCCGCACGCGTCCACGAGGCCCGCGCCCGCGCCGCCGCCCGCCTCGCCGACACCCCCTGGAACGTCAACAGCGAGATCCCCGGCCACGAACTGCGCACCCGCTACCTCGCCGCACCCGGAGCCCTCGCCACCGCCGAACGCGACATCGAACGCGGACTCCTCACCGCCCGCGGCCTCGACCGCGTCCTCCGCGTCGCCTGGACCGTCGCCGACCTCGCCGGACACGACCGGCCGGACAGCCAGGACATCGCCCTCGCCCTCGAACTGCGCACCGGCATCACCCGCGGAGTACCCGTAGGGGCAGGGGAGCGCGCATGAACGCCCCCACCGCCACGGACGAACGGCGGGCCCGCGCCACACTCAGCCGCGCCGTCGAACCCGGCGACGAACACGCCGGCCGCTGGCTCCGCCGGTACGGAGCAACCGGCTTCCTCGACCGGCTGCTCTCCGGCTCCGCCGACACCTCCGGGGAAGAGCCCTTCCCCGGCACCGGGCAGAAGCGCGTGGCCACCTGGCGCCGCCGCGCCACCGCGGCCGACCCCGACCGCGACCTCGACACCATCCGGGAACTCCGCGGCCGCTTCCTCGTCCCCGGCGACACCGAGTGGCCCCGTCAACTCGACGACCTCGGAGACGCCCGCCCGCTCGGCCTCTGGGTCAGGGGCCCCGCCGACCTCCGCACCTGGGCCCTGCGCTCCGTCGCCCTCGTCGGCGCCCGCGCCTGCACCCCGTACGGCGCCCACACCGCCGCCGACCTCGCCACCGGCCTCGCCCGCCACGGCTGGGTCGTCGTCTCCGGAGCCGCCTACGGCATCGACGGCGCCGCCCACCGCGGCGCACTCGCGGCGGCCGGGGCCACCGTCGCCGTCCTCGCGTGCGGCGTCGACACCCCGTACCCCCGGGGCCACGACCAGCTCATCCGGCGCATCGCCGAACAAGGCCTCGTCGTGGGGGAGTTGCCGCCCGACAGCCATCCCACCCCGAGCCGCTTCATCCTCCGCAACCGCGTCATCGCCGCCCTCACCCGCGGCACCGTCGTCATCGAGGCCCAGCACCGCAGCGGATCCCTCGTCACCGCCCGCGCCGCCGCCCGCCTCGGCCGCCACACCATGGGCGTCCCCGGACCCGTCACCAGTGCGCTCTCCGCGGGCGTCCACGAACTCCTGCGCGGCGACGCCACCCTCGTCACCGACGCCGAGGAGGTCATCGAACTCGTCGGCGACATGGGCCAACTCGCCCCGGCGCGCCGGGGACCCGTACTGCCCCGCGACCTCCTCGCCCCCGCCGCCGCGCACATCCTGGAAGCGGTTCCCGCCCGCGGACCCACCCCCACGACCGTCATCGCATGCCGAGCCGGAACCGGCCCCGACGACACCCTCGCCAGGCTGTACGAGCTCCACTCGCTCGGGTTCGTCGAACGGCGCGGCGAGGGCTGGCAGTTGACGAACACGGCCATGGACGCGTCGAACGCCCGGCGAGGCGGTACTTGACCTGGAGCATTCGGGTGAAAGGGTGATGGCGATGAACAATCGAGTTCTCTCGGCCGCACCCGAGGGGCCGACACGCGCCACGGCCCGGGTTCGACAACGCGACCGAAGGCGTTCCCCCGGAGCGGCGCGATCCCTCTCCGTTCGCGCACCGCGACCACGCACTCACGCTACGCTCACCAGGATTCCGTCCAGGACACTCCCACCGACACACCCGACAGCAGAACGGCTCAAGGCAACGCATGCCCCAGCACACCTCCGGGTCTGACCGCGCTGCGGTGCCCCCAGCGGCCCGGGGCACCGTGCGACCGCCCGCACCGACCTCCCTCGACGAACTGTGGCGGTCCTACAAGGACACGGGCGACGAGCGGCTGCGGGAACAGCTGATCCTGCACTACTCGCCGCTCGTCAAATACGTCGCCGGACGGGTCAGCGTCGGGCTGCCGTCCAACGTGGAACAGGCCGACTTCGTCTCCTCCGGCGTCTTCGGCCTCATCGACGCCATCGAGAAGTTCGACGTCGAGCGGGCGATCAAGTTCGAGACGTACGCCATCACCCGTATCCGCGGCGCCATGATCGACGAACTCCGCGCCCTCGACTGGATCCCCCGCTCCGTCCGGCAGAAGGCGCGCAACGTCGAACGCGCCTACGCCACCCTCGAGGCCCAGCTCCGGCGCACCCCCTCCGAGAGCGAGGTCGCCGCGGAGATGGACATCACGCTGGAGGACCTGCACGCGGTTTTCAGCCAGTTGTCCCTGGCGAACGTCGTCGCCCTCGAAGAGCTGCTGCACGTCGGCGGAGAGGGCGGCGACCGGCTCTCCCTGATGGACACCCTGGAGGACACGGCCGCCGACAACCCGGTCGAGGTCGCCGAGGACCGTGAGCTGCGCCGGCTGCTCGCCCGCGCCATCAACACGCTCCCGGAACGGGAGAAGACCGTCGTCACGCTCTACTACTACGAGGGCCTCACCCTCGCCGAGATCGGCCACGTCCTCGGGGTCACCGAGAGCCGTGTCAGCCAGATCCACACCAAGTCCGTCCTCCAGCTCCGCGCCAAGCTGGCCGACGTCGGACGCTGACCCGCCGCGAGCCGGTCGTAGAGTGGAGCCGTGCCCAGGATCAGAGCGGCCTCGGTGGCCGAGCACCGGACGATGCAGCGCGGCGCCCTCCTGGACGCCGCGCGTTCCCTGCTGTCCGAGGGCGGTACGGAGGCGCTGACCTTCCCCGCCCTCGCCGAGCGCACGGGCCTCGCCCGCTCCTCGGTGTACGAGTACTTCCGGTCGCGAGCGGCCGTCGTCGAGGAACTCTGCGCCGTCGACTTCCCGGTCTGGGCCGCCGAGGTCGAGACCGCCATGGACGGGGCGCAGACACCTCAGGGCAAGGTCGAGGCGTACGTCCGCAAGCAGCTGGAGCTGGTCGGCGACCGGCGCCACCGCGCGGTCGTCGCCATCTCGGCGAGCGAGCTCGACGACGGCGCCCGCGAGAAGATCCGCGCGGCCCACGGCGGCCTCGTCGCCATGATCGTCGAAGCGCTCGCCGCCCTCGGCCAGCCCCAGCCGAGGCTCGGCGCCATGCTCCTCCAGGGCGTCGTCGACGCCGCCGTCCGCCGTATCGAACTCGGCGCGGCCGAGGACCCGACGGAGATCGCCGAGGCGGCGGTCACGATGGCCCTCCACGGCGTCAACGGCACCATGGCCTGAGCGCTCGGCACGGGGAAGGGCCTCCTCCCTGGAACTCGGGGTTGAAGTTGCCGCTGCGGCAGCTCCTACCGTCGTGACCAGGGCCGGAGAGACCGGCCTGCTGCCACCGGCCCGGATCGGCGCCAACGGTCACCGCTACTACGAGGAGCACCAGCTCCTGCTGCTGCAGCAGATCCTCGTGCTGCGGGCGCTGGGCGTCGGGCTGCCGGAGATCGGCCGGATCCTGTCCGCACAGGTCGACGAGGTGGACGCCCTGCGCGGCCACCACCGGAGGCTGCTCGCGGAGCGGGACCGGCTCGACGCCCTGGCCGCCACCGTCTCCCGCACGATCGCCGAACTGGAGCGGTCCAGGAAGGACGGCAACCCCGTGACCATCAACCGACCGGAGAACCTCTTCGAGGGCGTCCAGCCCTCCCACTACGCGGAGAACATGCGCGACTTCCCCGAGCTCGCCGAGGAGGTCGGACGCCGTGCCGCCGCGATGAGCCAGGCCGACGCCGACGCCGGGCACCGTGAGCGCACCGCCCGGATGATCCGGCTGGCCGAGCTCATGGCCGCGGGCCACACGGCCGGCGCCGGACCGGTACAGGCGGAGATCGACGCCCAGTACCGGGCGCTGACCCGGCTGCGTACCGTCTCCGCCGAGGAGTACCGGGCCATCGGGCGCTCCTGCGTGGACAACGACGCCTGGCGCACCGCGTACGAGGCGATCGCCCCCGGCCTGGCCGGGTACCAGCGCGACGCCATCGAGGCCTACGCCACCACCCGGCTGAGCTGAGCCGACGCACGGCCGTCCTCCCGGAGCGGAGGCGGCGACCCCTCCTCATCCCCCGAGCGGCAGCAGGCGCGACGGCGGGCGGGGGACGAGGAGCAGGGGGTTCAGGTACAGGTCGCCTCTGAGGAGGCCCCAGTGCAGGCACGTCCGAGCGCAGTGGGTGCCCGGTGCGACCCGGGCGACAGGGGTGCCCGCACGGACCGTGGTGCCCGCCTTCACCAGGGGCGTCACGGGGGAGAAGGTCGTGCGGAGCGGGGGAGCGCCCGTGCCCGGGAGGGTGAGGGTGAGGACCCCGCGCCCGCCGACCGGCCCCGCGAAGGTGACCGTCCCGGCCGCCGGGGCCAGGACCGGGGCGTCCGCCGGGGCGGCCAGGTCGACCCCTCGGTGACCCGGGGCGTACGGGCCGGCGGGGGGCTGCCAGCCGCGGAGGATCTCGGGAGGCGGCGGGCCCACCGGCCACAGCAGCCCGAGCGTGAGGATCAGCGTCGTGAGGAGCATGGGAGAAGGCTCCCCGGCGCGACCGGTCCGGACGGGTCCCGGACCGTATCTGTGGACTACTCGCAGGTTGTGGACAGGGCCGTCACCCGACGCTCCCGGGGTCCCGTACACTTCCTATGGCGACTCGGGTCACCGGGTCGACTTCGCACGCCCCGCCACCGCCTCATCGGTGGTGGCAGCGCCTTTCGGTCCCTCGTGGGCATGGCGCGCCGGGGCGTCAGGAACACAACCGAGAAACCCAAGGAGATACGGCCATGGCCGTCGTCACGATGCGGGAGCTGCTGGAGAGCGGCGTCCACTTCGGTCACCAGACCCGTCGTTGGAACCCGAAGATGAAGCGCTTCATCTTCACGGAGCGCAACGGCATCTACATCATCGACCTGCTCCAGTCGCTGTCGTACATCGACCGCGCCTACGAGTTCGTCAAGGAGACCGTCGCCCATGGCGGCTCCATCATGTTCGTCGGTACGAAGAAGCAGGCGCAGGAGGCCATCGCCGAGCAGGCGACGCGCGTCGGCATGCCGTACGTCAACCAGCGTTGGCTCGGTGGCATGCTCACCAACTTCTCCACCGTCTACAAGCGTCTGCAGCGCCTCAAGGAGCTCGAGCAGATCGACTTCGAGGACGTCGCCGCTTCCGGTCTCACCAAGAAGGAGCTTCTCGTGCTCTCGCGCGAGAAGGCCAAGCTGGAGAAGACCCTCGGTGGTATCCGCGAGATGTCCAAGGTGCCCAGCGCCGTCTGGATCGTGGACACCAAGAAGGAGCACATCGCCGTCGGCGAGGCGCGCAAGCTCAAGATCCCGGTCGTCGCGATCCTCGACACCAACTGTGACCCCGACGAGGTCGACTACAAGATCCCGGGCAACGACGACGCGATCCGCTCCGTCACCCTGCTCACCCGCGTGATCGCCGACGCCGTCGCCGAGGGCCTCATCGCCCGCTCCGGCGCCGCGACCGGCGACTCGAAGCCGGGCGAGAAGGCCGCCGGCGAGCCGCTCGCCGAGTGGGAGCGCGACCTGCTCGAGGGTGAGAAGAAGGAGGCCTCCGAGGAGGTCGCCGAGGCTGCTGCCGAGGCCCCCGCCGCCGAGGCGCCGGCCGCCGAGGCCACCGAGGCTCCGGCCGAGGCCGCTGCCGAGGTCGCCACCGAGGCTCCGGCCGCGGACGCCGAGCAGGCCTGACCCTTCAGGACCTTCGGGTGACGACGGCGGGGGCCCACGAAGCCCCCGCCGTCCACCCGTGGACCCGCCCGATCTTTCAGACTTCGAGAGAGAAACAGACTCATGGCGAACTACACCGCCGCTGACGTCAAGAAGCTCCGCGAGCTCACCGGCGCCGGCATGATGGACTGCAAGAAGGCCCTCGACGAGGCCGACGGCAACGTCGACAAGGCCGTCGAGGCCCTGCGCATCAAGGGCCAGAAGGGCGTCGCCAAGCGCGAGGGCCGCTCCGCCGAGAACGGCGCCGTGGTCTCCCTCATCGCCGACGACAACACCTCCGGCGTCCTCGTCGAGCTGAAGTGCGAGACGGACTTCGTCGCCAAGGGTGACAAGTTCCAGGCCGTCGCCGACAAGCTCGCCGCCCACGTCGCCGCCACCTCCCCGGCCGACCTGGACGCGCTGCTCGCCTCCGAGATCGAGGCCGGCAAGACCGTGCAGGCGTTCGTCGACGAGGCCAACGCCAACCTCGGCGAGAAGATCGTCCTGGACCGCTTCGCGCAGTACGCCGACGGCTTCGTCTTCTCGTACATGCACCGCACGATGCCGGACCTCCCGCCGCAGATCGGTGTCCTCGTCGAGTTCGACAAGGCCGACGCCGCCGTGGCCAAGGGCATCGCCCAGCACATCGCCGCCTTCGCGCCGAAGTACCTCACCCGTGAGGACGTTCCGGCCGAGGTCGTCGAGACCGAGCGTCGCGTCGCCGAGGAGACCACCCGCGCCGAGGGCAAGCCCGAGGCCGCGCTCCCGAAGATCGTCGAGGGTCGCGTGAACGGCTTCTTCAAGGACGCGACGCTGCTCGGTCAGCCGTACGCCCTTGACAACAAGAAGTCCGTCCAGCAGATCCTGGACGAGGCCGGTGTCACCCTGAAGCGCTTCACCCGCATCAAGGTCGGCATCTGAGTCCGTCCGCGAACGCGACGGACACCGGACCCCGGTAGGGTCTGAGGCAGTCGTCCGCCCCCGCGCAGGACGACCGCAGATCTGACGAGGAGGCCATTGCCGTACGGGATACCGCGAGGACCCACCGGCAATGGCCTTCGTCGTATGTGCACGAGGAGATCTCCATGAACCAGTCCGCCGCCCAGGGCGACGACATCCACGGCAAAAAGTCCGGCCGCTTCATGCTGAAGCTGTCCGGCGAGGCGTTCGCCGGCGGCGGCGCGCTCGGCGTCGACCCCGACGTCGTGCACAAGATCGCGCGCGAGATCGCGGCGGTCGTCCGCGACGGAGCGGAGATCGCGATCGTGATCGGCGGCGGCAACTTCTTCCGCGGCGCCGAGCTGCAGGTCCGCGGCATGGACCGGGCCCGCTCCGACTACATGGGCATGCTCGGCACCGTGATGAACTGCCTCGCCCTCCAGGACTTCCTGGAGAAGGAGGGCATCGACTCCCGCGTCCAGACCGCCATCACCATGGGTCAGGTCGCCGAGCCGTACATCCCGCTGCGCGCCGTGCGGCACCTGGAGAAGGGCCGCGTGGTCATCTTCGGTGCAGGCATGGGCATGCCGTACTTCTCCACCGACACCACGGCCGCCCAGCGTGCCCTGGAGATCGACGCCGAGGCCCTGCTGATGGGCAAGAACGGCGTGGACGGCGTCTACGACTCCGACCCCAAGGCCAACCCCGACGCGGTCAAGTTCGACGCGCTGGAGTACGGCGAGGTGCTCTCCCGTGACCTCAAGGTCGCCGACGCCACCGCCATCACCCTGTGCCGGGACAACAACCTCCCGATCCTCGTCTTCGAACTGCTCGCCGAGGGCAATATCGCTCGCGCGGTGAAGGGTGAGAAGATCGGCACGCTCGTGAGCGACCAGGGCACCCGGGCCTGACCCGAACCGGGGAACCGCCCCGCAAGGGGATGGACAGAGCCCTGCCGGTCGTACACCGTGCAGGACACAACGCGACGACACGCAGGAGCATGTGGTGATCGAAGAGACCCTCCTCGAGGCCGAGGAGAAGATGGAGAAGGCCGTCGTGGTCGCCAAGGAGGACTTCGCCGCGATCCGCACCGGCCGTGCGCACCCGGCGATGTTCAACAAGATCGTGGCGGACTACTACGGTGCCATCACCCCCATCAACCAGCTCGCGTCGTTCTCCGTTCCGGAGCCGCGCATGGCCGTGGTGACCCCGTTCGACAAGAGCGCGCTGCGCAACATCGAGCAGGCCATCCGGGACTCGGACCTCGGCGTCAACCCGAGCAACGACGGCAACATCATCCGGGTGGTGTTCCCCGAGCTGACCGAGGAGCGCCGTCGGGAGTACATCAAGGTCGCCAAGGGCAAGGCCGAGGACTCGAAGATCTCGATCCGCGCCGTCCGCCGCAAGGCCAAGGAGACCATCGACAAGTTCGTCAAGGACGGCGAGGTCGGCGAGGACGAGGGCCGCCGCGCCGAGAAGGAGCTCGACGACACCACCGCGAAGTACGTCTCGCAGGTGGACGAGCTGCTCAAGCACAAGGAAGCCGAGCTGCTCGAGGTCTGATGAACGACTCTTCCTGGGGGGCCCCGGGCGGCACCGGCCGTCGGGGACCCGACCAGGGGCCTGCCCCGGCGGGTCCCGCATACGATCGGCATCAGGCGGCGCAGACTCGGCCCATGCCCATCGTGCCCGACGTTCCCGCCGGCGGATTCCAGGACGGTCACGGCCGGGGGGCCGCTCACCCGAGCGGTCCCCTGTTCCGTGACGAGACGCCGCACGAGCACCCGCAGGAGCCCATGCCCAGCCCCACCCCGCCTCCGCCGCCCGCGCCGTCGGCGCCCCGGCAGAAGAAGAGCGCGGGGCGCGATCTGGGTGCGGCCATAGGGGTCGGGGTCGGTCTCGGCGCCGTCATCATCGCCTCGCTGTTCATCTGGAAGCCCGCGTTCATCGGGGTGATAGCGGTCGCCGTGGTGGTCGGGCTCTGGGAGCTCACCTCCCGCCTCCAGGAGCGCAAGGCGATCAAGGCTCCGCTGGTCCCCCTCGCGGTCGGCGGTGCGGCGATGGTCGTCGCCGGCTACGTCAGGGGTGCCGAGGGTGCCTGGGTGGCGATGGCGCTGACGGCGCTCGCGGTGCTCGTCTGGCGCATGACGGAACCGCCCGAGGGCTATCTGAAGGACGTCACGGCGGGTGTGTTCGCCGCGTTCTACGTGCCGTTCCTCGCGACCTTCGTGGCCCTGCTGCTCACCGCCGACGACGGTCCGCAGCGGGTGCTGACCTTCCTGATCCTGACGGTGGTCAGCGACACCGGGGCGTACGCGATCGGCTGGCGCTTCGGCAAGCACAAGCTGGCCCCGCGGATCAGCCCCGGCAAGACCCGCGAGGGTCTGCTGGGCGCGGTCACGTTCGCGATGGCGGCGGGCGCGCTGTGCATGGAGTTCATGATCGACGACGGTGTCTGGTGGCAGGGCCTGATCCTCGGTGTCGCGGTGGCGGCGAGCGCGACGCTCGGCGACCTCGGCGAGTCGATGATCAAGCGTGACCTGGGCATCAAGGACATGGGAACGCTGCTGCCCGGGCATGGGGGCATCATGGACCGGCTGGACTCGCTGTTGCCGACGGCGCCGGTGGTCTGGCTGCTGCTCGCCTTGTTCGTCGGGACCGGCTGACCGGGCATGGTGCCACGCGGCGGAGCCGCACGTCGACACAGCATGGACCGGCTGGACTCGCTGTTGCCGACGGCGCCGGTGGTCTGGCTGCTGCTCGCACTGTTCGTCGGAACGGCTTGACGGACACCGGGTACTCTGGAAGGGCTCGTGGCGCGTGCGCCGCGGGCCCTTCCGTCGTCCTCGCCGCTGCGGGGATGTTCCAGTGAGGTCTCCTGGCTCCGGCATCGCGATGCCGCGGTCCCCGTTTTCACGGGGATGGCCAGACCTCGTGCCGTCTGAGGAGACACCCCATCGTGGCCCGTCCCGTGCCCGGAGAACTCACTTTCGTCGCCCCCCGCGGAGCCAAGAAGCCGCCGCGGCACCTGGCCGACCTCACCCCCGCCGAGCGGAAGGACGCCGTCGCCGAGATCGGCGAGAAGCCCTTCCGCGCCAAGCAGCTGTCCACGCACTACTTCGCGCGGTACGCGCACGACCCCGCGGAGTGGACGGACATCCCCGCCGCCTCGCGGGAGAAGCTGGCCGCGGAGCTGCTGCCCGACCTGATGTCCGTGGTGCGGCACATCTCGTGCGACGACGACACCACCCGTAAGACCCTGTGGCGGCTGCACGACGGCACGCTCGTCGAGTCGGTGCTCATGCGCTACCCGGACCGGGTGACCATGTGCATCTCCTCCCAGGCCGGCTGCGGGATGAACTGCCCGTTCTGCGCGACGGGCCAGGCCGGGCTCGACCGGAACCTGTCGACCGCCGAGATCGTGCACCAGATCGTCGACGGCATGCGCGCGCTGCGCGACGGCGAGGTCCCCGGAGGCCCGGCGCGGCTCAGCAACATCGTCTTCATGGGCATGGGCGAGCCGCTCGCCAACTACAAGCGCGTCGTCGGCGCCATCCGGCGGCTGACCGACCCCGAGCCGGACGGCCTCGGCCTCTCGCAGCGCGGGATCACCGTCTCCACCGTCGGCCTCGTGCCGGCGATGCTGCGCTTCGCCGACGAGGGCTTCAAGTGCCGCCTCGCGGTCTCGCTCCACGCCCCCGACGACGAGCTGCGCGACACCCTGGTGCCGGTGAACACCAAGTGGAAGGTGCGCGAGGTCCTCGACGCGGCCTGGGAGTACGCGGAGAAGTCCGGGCGCCGGATCTCCATCGAGTACGCGCTCATCCGGGACATCAACGACCAGGCCTGGCGCGGTGACCTGCTGGGCCGGCTGCTCAAGGGCAAGCGGGTGCACGTCAACCTGATCCCGCTGAACCCGACGCCCGGCTCGAAGTGGACCGCGTCCCGCCCCGAGGACGAGAAGGCCTTCGTCGAGGCCATCGCGCGCCACGGCGTTCCGGTGACCGTACGGGACACCCGCGGTCAGGAGATCGACGGTGCCTGTGGACAGCTCGCGGCGTCCGAACGCTGACCTTGTACTCTGAGCTCGAACACATCTCCATATTCCGACAGGGGAGCGCCACAGCGCTGAGAGTGCGGTCACCGTAGGACCGCAGACCCTCTGAACCTTGCCCAGGTCATTCTGGGTAGGAAGTTCGGTCGTTAACTCAAGCTGTTGCGCCCTGCCCGCGTCCGGTTCCGCCGGCCGTGGGCAGGGCCGCGTCTCTTCCTGGTCATACCCAGGAGGAATCTCAGTGACCATCAAGAAGACCGCTGCCGCCGCGATCGTCGCGGCGCTCGGCGTCACCACCCTCGCCGCCTGCGGCACGGAGGACGCCCGCGACGCCGCCGGCAAGTCCGGCGCGCCCGCGCCGAAGACCGTGACCCTCGTCAGCCACGACTCCTTCAACGCCTCCAAGGAGGTGCTCGCGGAGTTCACGAAGCAGACCGGCTTCACCGTCAAGGTCCTCAAGGCGGGCGACGCGGGCGAGGCCGTCAACAAGGAGATCCTGACCAAGGGCTCCCCGCAGGGCGACGTCTTCTTCGGCGTCGACAACACGCTGCTCTCCCGCGCCCTCGACAACGGGATCTTCGTCCCGTACGAGGCCGAGGGCGTCGACCGGGTCCCGGCGGAGTACCGGCTCGACAAGGAGAACCGGGTCACGCCGGTCGACTCCGGTGACATCTGCGTCAACTACGACAAGAAGTACTTCGCGGGCAGGAAGCTGGCGCCGCCGCAGACCTTCGACGACCTGGCGAAGCCCGCGTACAAGAACCTCCTCGTCGTCGAGAACCCCGAGCGGTCCTCGCCGGGCCTCGGCTTCCTCCTCGGCACGGCCGCGAAGTACGGCGACGACGGCTGGCAGGACTACTGGACGAAGCTCAAGGCCAACGGCGTGAAGACCGTCGACAGCTGGGAGCTCGCCTACAACCAGGAGTTCTCCGGCTCGGCCGGCGGCAAGCAGGCCAAGGGCGACCGGCCGCTCGTCGTCTCGTACGCCTCCAGCCCGCCGGTCGAGGTGCTGTACGGCGAGCCGCAGCCGAAGGTGGCGCCCACCGGCGTCTCCACCGGCACCTGCTTCCGGCAGACCGAGTTCGCGGGCCTGCTGAACGGCGCGAAGAACCCCGAGGGCGGCAAGGCGCTGATCGACTTCCTGATCTCGAAGAAGTTCCAGGAGGACATGCCGCTCCAGATGTTCGTCAACCCGGTGGCGAAGGACGCGGTGCTGCCGGAGCTGTTCACGAAGCACGGTGTGGTCGTCGAGAAGCCGGAGACCATGGCCCCCGAGAAGATCGCCGAGAAGCGTGACGCGTGGATCCAGCAGTGGTCGTCGCTCGTCCTGAAGTAGCGCGCGACCTCCGGGGGAGCGCGGCGCGGCTGGGGCTCATGGCCCTGCCCGTCGCGTTCTTCGGGGTCTTCTTCGCCTGGCCCGTGGCGTCGATCGTCGAGCGGGGGCTGCGGCCCGACGGGACCTGGCGGTTCGGACGGATCGGCGAGACGCTGAGCCGGCCGGACATCCTCGACGTGCTCGGCTTCACCGTGTGGCAGGCGCTCGCCTCCACCGGCCTGACGCTGCTCGTCGCACTGCCCGGCGCGTACGTCTTCGCGCGCTTCGACTTCCCGGGCAAGAGCGTGCTGCGGGCCGTGGTCACGGTGCCGTTCGTGCTGCCGACCGTCCTCGTCGGCACGGCGTTCCTGGCGCTCGTCGGCCGGGGCGGTCTCACGGACGAGCTGTGGGGGCTGCGCCTCGACACCGGTGTCTGGGCGATCCTCCTCGCGCACGTCTTCTTCAACTACGCGGTCGTCGTACGGACGGTCGGCGGCCTCTGGTCCCAGCTCGACCCGCGCCAGGAGGAGGCCGCCCGGGTCCTCGGCGCGTCCCGGTGGACGGCCTGGCGGACGGTGACGCTGCCCGCGCTCGTGCCGGCGGTGTCGGCGGCGGCCCTGATGGTGTTCCTCTTCACCTTCACCTCCTTCGGCGTCGTGCAGATCCTCGGCGGGAACACGTACTCCACCCTCGAGGCCGAGATCTACCGGCAGACCGCGCGGCTGCTCGACCTGCCGACGGCCGCCGTCCTGACCCTGGTGCAGTTCGCGGCGGTCGGCGCGATCCTGGCCGTGCACGCCCGGACGGTACGGCGGCGGGAGACCGCGCTGCGGCTCGTCCCGCCGGAGCGGACCGCGCGCCGGCCGCGCGGCGCCGGACAGTGGGCGCTGCTCGGCGGTGTCCTGCTCTCGGTGGCGCTGCTGATCCTGCTGCCGCTCGGCGTGCTCGTGGAACGTTCCTTCGCAGGACCGCAGGGGTACGGGCTCGGCTACTACCGGGCGCTCGGCTCGCTCGACGAGTCCGGCACCTTCCTCGTACCGCCCCTGGAGGCGATCGGGAACTCGCTGCGGTACGCGGTGGCCGCCACCGGCATCGCGGTGCTGATCGGCGGGCTCGCGGCGGCGGCCCTCACCAGGAGGGCGGGGCGGCTCGTACGGGGCTTCGACGCGCTCCTGATGCTGCCGCTCGGGGTCTCGGCGGTCACCGTCGGCTTCGGCTTCCTCATCACCCTCGACGAACCGCCGTTCGACCTGCGGGCCAGCTGGATCCTGGTCCCCCTCGCACAGGCCCTGGTCGGCGTCCCGTTCGTCGTACGGACGATGCTGCCGGTCCTTCGCGCGGTCGACGAGCGGCTGCGGGAGGCGGCGGCCGTGCTCGGCGCGTCCCCGTGGCGGGCCTGGCGGGAGGTGGACCTGCCGCTGGTGCGGCGGGCGCTGCTCATCGCCGCCGGGTTCGCCTTCGCCGTCTCGCTCGGCGAGTTCGGCGCGACGGTCTTCATCGCCCGGCCCGACAGCCCGACGCTTCCGGTGGCGGTGGCCAGGCTCCTCGGCCGGCCGGGCGAACTCAACTACGGCCAGGCCATGGCCCTCTCGACGATCCTCATGGTGGTGTGCGCGGTGTCCCTGCTGCTGCTCGAACGGCTCCGGACCGACCGCACCACGGGGGAGTTCTGATGCTGAGACTCGACGGGGCGACCGTACGGTTCGGGGACCGGGCCGCGCTCGACGCCGTGGACCTGGAGGTCGCGGACCACGAGATCGTGTGCGTCCTCGGACCGAGCGGCAGCGGCAAGTCCACGCTGCTGCGGGCCGTCGCCGGACTCCAGCCGCTCGACCGCGGCCGGGTGCTGCTCGGCGGCGCCGACCAGAGCGGGGTGCCGACGCACCGGCGCGGCCTCGGCCTGATGTTCCAGGACCATCAGCTGTTCCCGCAGCGGGACGTCGGCGGCAACGTCGCCTTCGGCCTCCGGATGCGCGGGGACGCGAAGGCCGAGCGGACGCAGCGGGTCCGGGAGCTGCTCGACCTCGTCGGCCTGCCGGGGGCCGAGCGGCGCTCCGTCGCCGCGCTCTCCGGCGGCGAGCAGCAGCGGGTCGCGCTGGCCCGTGCGCTCGCGCCCCGGCCCCGGCTGCTCATGCTGGACGAACCCCTCGGACAGCTCGACCGGGGGCTGCGGGAGCGGCTCGTCGTGGAGCTGCGGCAGCTGTTCGGACGGCTGGGTACGACGGTCCTGGCGGTCACCCACGACCAGGGTGAGGCGTTCGCGCTCGCGGACCGGGTGGTGGTCATGCGGGACGGGCGGATCGCCCAGTCGGGTGCGCCCGTCGAGGTGTGGTCCCGGCCGGCGACGGAGTTCGTGGCCCGCTTCCTGGGCTTCGACAACGTGGTGGCGGCGCGGGTGACCGGGACGGTCGCGGACACGGTGTGGGGCAAGGTCCCGGTGCCGGAGGGCTCGCCGCAGGGCGAGCGGCGGCTGCTCGTCCGGCCGGGCGGGGTCAGGCTCGTACCGGCGGCGGAGGCGGGGGCGCCGGGCTGGACGGTGGAGTCACGGACGTTCCGGGGCAGCCGGGTGGCCGTACGGCTCCGCCCCGCGGACGGCCCGCCGCTGGACGCCGAGCTTCCGCTGCGGGAGGTGCCGGAGGAGGGCGCCGGTGTGACGGTGGCCTTCCGGGCGGAGGACGTGGTGGTGCTGGGGGACGACGGCCCGTAGCGGGACGAGCGGGCGACACCGGCGGTGGGTGCGATGAGTTTTCTCCGCCCGGGGAGTCTCATGGGTGTGCGGTCGTCTCTCTTCGTCGACCACGCGTGTCGACCACTCAGGAGGAAAGCCGTGAGCCAACTGCTCAGAGTCCAGAACTTCATGGTCTCGTCCGACGGGTTCGGTGCCGGTGAGGGCCAGAGCCTCGAGCGGCCGTTCGGCCACGCCGATCCCGGGGAGATGTTCTCCTGGGCCGGTGCCACGGCGAGCTGGCCCATGCGCACCGACGCCGGGGGCAGCCGTGGCCTGGACGACTACTTCACGCGGGACTTCTCCCGCAACATCGGTGCCGAGATCATGGGCCGCAACAAGTTCGGGCCCCAGCGCGGGCCCTGGCAGGACCACGAGTGGCTCGGCTGGTGGGGTGAGGAGCCGCCGTTCCACACCCCGGTGTTCGTCCTGACGCACCACCCGCGTCCCTCGTTCACCCTCTCCGACACCACGTTCCACTTCGTCGACGCCGACCCGGCCACGGTGCTCGACCGGGCGCGGGAGGCGGCGGCAGGCAAGGACGTCCGCCTCGGCGGCGGGGCGACCACCGTCCGGGAGTTCCTCGACGCCGACCTCGTCGACACCCTGCACGTCGCGGTCGCGCCGGTGAAGCTCGGCTCCGGGGCACGGCTCTGGGAGTCGCCCGACGAGCTGCTCGACCGTTTCCACCGCGATGTCGTGCCCAGTCCGAGCGGCGGGGTGACCCACCACCTGTACTGGCGGAAGTGAGGGAGAAGGCGGGCCCTACGTCTTCGTGAGCCGTTCCAGGGCCGTCGGCGCCTCGTCGACCGAGTCCACCAGGGCGATCGTGGCCGCCATCGGGCGCCCGGTCGCCAGGGTCTCCAGGAGAGGCCAGGCCGGCAGGCGTTCGGTCCAGTGGGTGCGGTCGACGAGGACCATGGGCGCGGGGGCGCCCCGGGACTCGTAGTAGTTCGGGGTGGCGTCGTCGAAGATCTCCTGGACCGTTCCCGCCGCGCCGGGCAGGAACACGACGCCCGCCGTGCAGCGGGCCAGGAGGCCGTCCTCGCGGGTGGCGTTGGCGAAGTACTTCGCGATGTGGCCGGCGAAGGCGTTCGGCGGCTCGTGGCCGTAGAACCAGGTGGGGATGCCGACCGAGCCGCCGCCGCGCGGCAGCCGGGACCGTACCCGGAAGGCCGCGCGGGCCCAGTCCGTCACCGAGGGCGCGAACGAGGGGACCTCCGCGAGCAGGCCGAGGGCCTCGGTCAGTGCCTCGTCGGGCAGCGGGGCCGTGTACGCGCCGAGGTTCGCGGCCTCCATCGCGCCGGGGCCGCCGCCGGTCGCCACGGTCAGTCCGGTCCGTGCCAGCGTCCTGCCGAGCCGGGCGGCGCCCGCGTACGCCTCCGTGCCCCGGCCCATCGCGTGGCCGCCCATGACGCCGACGACCCGGGCGCCGTCGAGCAGCTCGTCGAGCGCGTCCGAGACGGCGTCGTCGTGGACCGAGCGGAGCATCGAGGCGAAGATGTCGCCGTCGGCCCTGGTCCGCTCGAACCAGGCGTACGCCAGCGCGTCGGGGGTGGCCTCGTACGCCGTCTCCGTGATCCCTGCGTACAGGTCCTCGGGGGAGTACAGCGCCGGCCGGTACGGGTCGAAGGGCAGGTCGGGTACGGGCGGGAAGACCAGCGCGCCGTCGACGCGGACCTTGGCGGCGGCCTCTGGTTCCATCGGGCAACCGAGGAAGACGGTGCCGGCGGTGGTGGCGGTCAGCAGGGCGAAGGTCCGGTCGGTCAGGTCGACGGACTGCACCCGGTACCCGGCGAGCGATCCGGGCCGGGCGACCGCCTCGTCGAACTCGTCGAGGGTGTGGATCTCGCGCCCGTGCCCCCGCGGTCCGGGCGGCCGGTGGGACGGAGGAAGCGTCGCCATGGGCCCACGGTAGGGGCGGTAGGGCGGACCCACCACAGGGGCCGTCCCGGGTGGAGGACGGCCCCTGTCGTGGGTGACGGGCGGTGCGGGACTCAGCCCGTCAGCGGCACTGCGGCCAGCTCCGCCACCACCCAGGTCAGCGGGACGAAGACCGCGAGCAGGACGCCCGCCCGCATCAGGGCCGCGGTGCGCAGGACCGTCGGAGGGGCGCCGATGCGCAGGAGGGCCTCGGTGGTGTGCGCGCGGCCCTGCTTGGACTCCAGGGCGGCGGTCAGGAGGGTGGCCGTCGTGCAGCCGAGGATCAGGGCCGCGCCGAGGCTGGTGAGCGGGCCGAACGCGTCGGAGCGCGTGTCCGAGTCGTACAGCGCCGCCGCCGCGAGCGTGCCGGAGAGCACCGCGCTGACCACGCCGAGCGGGCGGCCGATACGCCGGGACTCGTCCATCAGGACGCGGCCGGCGAGCAGCCGGGTGGCGCCGGGCCGGACCGCCTGGAGGAGGCGCCCGCAGCCGTGGGTGATGCCGGGGCCGGCCATCGCGAGGCCGATCGCGGTGAGGACCCAGCCGGCCAGGACGCCCGCCGGGTTGCCGTCGAAGCGTCCTGGCAGCGGGAGCGCGCTCCCGGAGCCGCCGCGGCCCGCGTACGTCTCGACGGCCAGGCCGACCGCGACCAGGGCGACGCCCCACGGAAGGCCGGACGGCGCCGGCTTCGCCGCGCCCTCGGGCGGGGCGGGCGCGGTGCGCGGGCGCAGCGCGAGGCCGGCGGCCGTGGCGGCGGCGACCGGGAGGATCGCCAGCAGGGTGAGGGCCCCCGCGAGCGGGATCGGCTGGTCGGCGGCGAGGAGTTCGGCGGCGGCCCCGTCGAAGGGCAGGCCGGTGATGTCGCCGCGCAGGTGCAGGTAGAACAGCAGCGCGACCATGGAGCCGAGCGTGCAGGCGACGGCGGTGGAGGCGGCGGCGATGGCCGTGAGGCGGGCGGGGCCGAGGCCGACCGCCGAGAGTCCGGGCCGGGGGCGGGTCGCGGGGTCGGTGCGGGCCACGGCGACGGCGAACTGGACGGTGGCGGCGAGCGGCAGGACGCACCACAGGAGCCGCAGCACGGACGCCGAGGACCGCTCCGGGTGCCCGACGGCGTATCCGAGGGTGCAGAGCAGCAGGAAGCCCACCCCCGCGGCCGCGGCGGAGACGAGGAGCCGGCGGGTCAGGACGAGGGGATGGGCCCCGCGGGCTAGACGGAGAGCGAGCACGCGGCGACGCCCTCCGCCCCTGACGCCGGGGGTACGGCGCCGACCCGTCGTCCGTCGAGGAGCGCGACCGTGCGGTCGGCGAGCGCCGCGACCTCGCCGTCGTGGGTGGCGAGGAGCACGGTGATGCCGTGCGAGCGGGCGGCGGCCGTCAGGGTGCGCAGGACCTGTGCGCCGTCGGCGCGGTGCAGGGTGGCGGTGGGTTCGTCCGCGAAGAGCACCGTGGGGGTGGTGACCAGGGAACGGGCGATGGCGATGCGCTGGCGCTGCGAGTGGGTGAGGGCGTGCGGCCGCTTGCGGGCGCAGGCGCCGATGTCGAGGCGCTCCAGCCATTCCACGGCGGCGGTCTTCGCGGCCCGGTGGGAGACCCCGCGGAGCAGCAGGGGCAGGGCGGTGTTCTCCCAGCCGGTGAGTTCGGGGACGAGGCCCGGTTCGGGGTCGATCCAGCCGAAGCGGTCGCGCCGGAGCCGCTCGCGGTCGGCGGGGCCGAGCGTGTGGACGGGGCTGCTGTTGAACCAGACCTCGCCCTGCTGGGCGAGGAGCTGGCCGGACAGGCAGCGCATGAGGGTGGTCTTGCCGCTGCCGCGCGGCCCGACGAGGGCGAGGATCTCGCCTTCGCGGACGCCGAGCGAGACGCCGCTGAGCGCGTCGGAACCGCCCAGGGCGCAGTGCAGGGAACGCGCCCAGAGCACGTCGTTGTCCGGTGGGGCCATCGCGTACACCTCGATGTCGGATCCGATACTCGCTTTCCCCCGTCCGGGGGAACGAAGGACGGGCCTGTCGGTCACTGGGCACCGTAAGGATTCAGATCCGCTCATACGGACAGCACACGGCCCGGGCCGCCTCCATCCACTCGGATGGAGGCATGCCCGGGCCGGGGTCACGCCGTGAGGGCGGCGTGATGCTGGGGGAGGACCCTTTAGAGCTTGGTCCACGCCTCGGTGAGCACCGAGCGCAGGATGCCTTCGATCTCGTCGAAGGTGCCCTGGTCGGCGATCAGCGGCGGGGCCAGCTGGATGACCGGGTCGCCACGGTCGTCGGCACGGCAGTACAGGCCGTTCTCGAAGAGCGCCTTGGAGAGGAAGCCGTACAGGACGCGCTCGGTCTCCTCGTCCGTGAAGGACTCCTTGGTGACCTTGTCCTTGACGAGCTCGATGCCGTAGAAGAAGCCGTTGCCGCGGACGTCGCCGACGATCGGGAGGTCGTGCAGCTTCTTCAGGGTGTCGAAGAAGTTGCCCTCCTGGTCGAGGACGTGCTGGTTCAGGCCTTCCTTGTCGAAGATGTCCAGGTTGGCGATCGCGACCGCCGAGGACACCGGGTGGCCACCGAAGGTGTAGCCGTGGAGGAAGGTGTTGTCGCCCTTGTAGAACGGCTCCGCGATGCGGTCGGAGACGATGCAGGCACCGATCGGGGAGTAGCCCGAGGTCATGCCCTTGGCGCAGGTGATCATGTCGGGCACGTAGCCGAACTTGTCACAGGCGAACATCGTGCCGAGGCGGCCGAAGGCGCAGATCGTCTCGTCGGAGACGAGCAGCACGTCGTACTGGTCGCAGATCTCGCGGACCCGCTGGAAGTACCCGGGCGGCGGCGGGAAGCAGCCGCCGGCGTTCTGCACCGGCTCCAGGAAGACGGCGGCGACGGTGTCGGCGCCCTCGAAGAGGATCTCCTGCTCGATCTGGTCGGCGGCCCAGCGGCCGAAGGCCTCGGGGTCGTCGCCGTGGATCGGGGCGCGGTAGATGTTGGTGTTCGGCACCTTGTGCGCGCCGGGGACCAGCGGCTCGAAGGGGGCCTTGAGGGCCGGGAGACCGGTGATGGACAGGGCGCCCTGCGGGGTGCCGTGGTAGGCGACCGCACGCGAGATGACCTTGTACTTGGTGTGCTTGCCCTGCAGCTTGAAGTACTGCTTGGCGAGCTTCCACGCGGTCTCGACGGCCTCGCCGCCACCGGTGGTGAAGAACACCTTGTTCAGGTCACCGGGGGCGTAGTCGGCCAGGCGCTCGGCGAGCTCGACGGCCTTGGGGTGCGCGTACGACCACACGGGGAAGAACGCGAGTTCCTTGGCCTGCTTGTACGCGACCTCGGCCAGCTCCTCGCGGCCGTGTCCCGCGTTGACCACGAAGAGACCCGCGAGACCGTCGAGGTAGCGCTTGCCCTTGTCGTCGAAGATGTAGGTGCCCTCACCACGCACGATGGTGGGAACGGGCGAGTTCTCATACGACGACATGCGGGTGAAGTGCATCCACAGGTGGTCGTACGCGGTCTTTGAGAGGTCGCTTCGGGACTGGGTCACGATTATCGAGTTCCCCACATATAGGTCTGCTTCTTGAGCTTGAGGTAGACGAAGCTCTCGGTGGAGCGCACGCCGGGGAGGGTGCGGATGCGCTTGTTGATCACATCCAGCAGGTGGTCGTCGTCCTCACAGACGACCTCCACCATGAGGTCGAAGGAGCCCGCGGTCATCACCACGTACTCGCATTCGGCCATGGCCGTGAGCGCTTCCGCGACCGGATCCAGGTCACCCTCGACGTTGATGCCGACCATCGCCTGCCGTCGGAAACCCACGGTGAGCGGGTCGGTGACGGCGACGATCTGCATGACGCCCTGATCGAGCAGCTTCTGGACGCGCTGCCGCACGGCGGCTTCGGAGAGGCCGACGGCCTTTCCGATCGCCGCGTAGGGGCGGCGCCCGTCTTCCTGGAGCTGTTCGATGATCGCCAGGGAGACGGCGTCGATCGTCGGGGAGGAACCGCTTCCGGTTCTGGAGTCTGTGCTTCGACTGGCCACGACTTCACTGTGCACCGAGATTGGCCGTCGCGCAAGCTCGAAGCGATGTAATTCGTTGTCGATGGCTCTCAATCTCACTGAATCCGAAGTTGAGCGGGGTCGGGGCTGTTGAAAGCGTCAGTCGAGCGACTAGGCTGAGGTGTCTCGCCCATCGGGACACCGCACAAGGACGTGCGACGACAGAACGTGACAGGAGGGGTGGCAAGTGACCACCGAGCTGCGCCGGCTGCGTAACTACATCAACGGGGAGTTCCGCGACGCGGCCGACGGCCGCACCATCGAGGTGGTCAACCCGGCCACCGGCGAGGTGTACGCCACCTCCCCGCTCTCCGGGCAGGCCGACGTCGACGCCGCCATGGAGGCCGCCGCGGCCGCCTTCCCCGCCTGGCGAGACAGCACCCCGGCCGAGCGCCAGAGGGTGCTCCTCAAGATCGCGGACGCCTTCGAGGAGCGCGCCGCGGACCTGATCGCCGCCGAGGTCGAGAACACCGGCAAGCCGGTCGCCCTCACCGCGAGCGAGGAGATCCCGCCGATGGTGGACCAGATCCGCTTCTTCGCCGGTGCGGCGCGGATGCTGGAGGGCAAGTCCGCGGGTGAGTACATGGAGGGGATGACCTCGATCGTCCGCCGTGAGCCCGTCGGCGTCTGTGCCCAGGTCGCGCCGTGGAACTACCCGATGATGATGGCCGTGTGGAAGTTCGCCCCGGCGCTCGCCGCGGGCAACACCGTCGTCCTCAAGCCCTCGGACACGACCCCCGCGTCGACCGTCCTGATGGCGGAGATCATCGGCCAGATCGTCCCCAAGGGCGTCCTCAACGTCGTCTGCGGCGACCGTGAGACGGGCAAGGCCATGGTCGAGCACCCGACCCCGGCGATGGCCTCCATCACCGGCTCGGTCCGGGCCGGCATGCAGGTCGCCGAGTCGGCGTCCAAGGACGTCAAGCGCGTCCACCTGGAGCTGGGCGGCAAGGCCCCCGTCGTGGTCTTCGAGGACACCGACATCGACAAGGCCGTCGAGGACATCGCGGTCGCGGGCTACTTCAACGCCGGCCAGGACTGCACGGCCGCCACCCGCGTCCTCGTGCACGAGTCCATCCACGACGAGTTCGTCGCCGCGCTCGCCAAGGCCGCCGCCGAGACGAAGACCGGCCAGCCGGACGACGAGGACGTGCTCTACGGCCCGCTCAACAACGCGAACCAGCTGAAGCAGGTCGCCGGCTTCATCGAGCGCCTCCCGGCCCACGCCAAGGTCGAGGCCGGCGGTCACCGCGTCGGCGACAAGGGCTACTTCTACGCCCCGACCGTCGTCTCGGGCCTCACCCAGGACGACGAGATCGTGCAGAACGAGGTCTTCGGCCCGGTCATCACCGTCCAGTCCTTCACGGACGAGGCCCAGGCCCTGGAGTTCGCGAACGGCGTCGAGTACGCCCTCGCCTCCTCCGTCTGGACCAAGGACCACGCGCGCGCGATGCGCATGTCCAAGGCGCTCGACTTCGGCTGTGTGTGGATCAACACCCACATCCCGCTGGTCGCCGAGATGCCCCACGGCGGCTACAAGAAGTCCGGCTACGGCAAGGACCTCTCCGCCTACGGCTTCGAGGACTACACGCGCATCAAGCACGTCATGACCTCCCTGGGCTGATCCACCGGCCCCGCCACCGCGGCCCCGGCACCTTGATCGACAGGGTGTCGGGGCCGCGGTGGTTCGCTCGACGGACCGTCCATTGCCGCGGCCGGCGGCGGGCCGGGAAGCTGCTCGGGTGAGAGCGACAGCCAGGAAGAACATGTCCCGCCGGTCCCTGCTGCGCGGTATCGGCGGTGCCGGCGCCGCGAGCCTGCTCGCCGCCGGCTGCGGGGTCCCCGCCGCGTACGTCGACGAGGAGGACCGGGCGGGCCGCGACCTCTCGGCGCGCGACCGGACGCTCGACTTCGCCAACTGGCCGCTCTACATCGACACCGACGACGAGGACACCCGGAAGCGGCCGACCCTCGACGCCTTCGGCGGGCGCACCGGGATCTCCGTCCGGTACACCGAGGAGATCAACGACAACGACGAGTTCTTCGGCAAGATCGGCCCGTCCCTGATGAACCACCAGGAGACCGGGCGCGATCTGATCGTCGTCAGCGACTGGATGGCCGCCCGCTTCGTCCGCCTCGGCTGGGCCCAGGAGATGGACCGCGCCGCGCAGCCGCACGTCGCCGCCCACCTCGACCCGCAGCTGCGGACGCCCGCCTTCGACCGGGGGCGGCGGCACAGCGTTCCCTGGCAGTCCGGGATCACCGGCATCGCGTACGACCGGCGGAGGCTCGGCCGCGAACTCCGCTCCACCAGGGAGCTGTGGGCCGACGACCTGCGCGGCAAGGTGACCCTGCTCTCCGGGCTCGACGAGTCCTTCGCCCTGCTCATGCAGGGCAACGGCGTCGACGTCACCCGGTGGACCGGCGACGACTTCCACGCCCTGTGCGAGCAGGTCGAGCGGCTGGTCCGCGCGAAGCACATCCGCCGCTTCACCGGCAACGACTACATCAAGGACCTGTCCACCGGCGACGTGCTGGCCTGCCAGGCGTACTCCGGTGACGTCATCCAGCTCCAGGCCGACAACCCGGACATCGAGTTCGTCGTCCCCGAGGAGGGCGGCGAGCTGTGGGCCGAGTCCCTGCTGATCCCCAACCGCGCCCGGCACAAGGCGAACGCGGAGAAGCTCGTCGACTACTACTACGAGCCCGAGGTCGCCGCAGAACTCGCCGCCTGGGTCAACTACGTCTGCCCCGTGCCGGCCGCGCGGGACGTCCTCGCGGACTCCGGCGACGCGGAGCTGGCGGCCCTCGCGGAGGACCCGCTGATCTTCCCGGACGCCGCCCTGCGGGGAAGGCTCGCCATCGCCCGGGACATCACGGCGGAGGAGCGGCAGTCCTTCGCCGAGCGGTGGAACGCGATCGTGGGGCTGTGAGCACCCGGGCCCCCCGGGTTTTGAACACGTTCATAAAAGGCGTACGCTGCGATCATGAGCGACACGAACGGGCCGAGAGCCCTTCTTCGGCGTATACGCGTCTGGCTGATCGTCTTCGTCGTCTGTCTGGTCCTGAGCGGGATCACCGCCTTCCCGCTCGTCACCGAACTCCGCCTCCTCGACGACTCGCTCGACGGGTGGGCGGCGCCCGTGGCCGAACTGCTCCCCGGGCTCGCCGAGTGGATCGACCGGGTGCGGGGCGGCCTCGAGACCGCCGACGAGCAGGCCCCGTACCTGCTCTACGGCACCGACTGGCTGGCCTTCGCCCATCTCGTCATCGCCGTCGCCTTCTACGGCGCCTACCGCGACCCCGTCCGCAACATCTGGGTCGTCGAGTTCGGCATGATCGCCTGCGTCGGCATCATCCCGCTCGCCCTGATCTGCGGCCCCCTCAGGGACATCCCTTTCTGGTGGTCGGTCATCGACATGTCCTTCGGCGTCATCGGGATCCTGCCGCTGCTCCACGTACGCCGGATGATCAAGCGGCTCGAGACCGAGACCGAGACCGGCACCGGGACCGTTCAGTCCGGCAGGCCGTAGGCCGCCACCATCAGGCCGAGGGCCGTCGGGTTCATGTCCTGGCCTTTGGCGTCGGTGGAGTTGACGCTGTAGACGAGGGTGCGCGCGCCGTCGCGGGTCGAGGCGACGGCCGCGTTGTACCCCCAGCGGCCGCCCGTCTTGCCCCACACCTCACGCCCGCCGAGCCGCTTCATCGACAGGCCGGCGGAGTACGCGGCCGGGGCCCCGGTCTTCACGTCCGGCACCCGCGGCAGCGTGAACATCTCCTCCAGGAGCGGCCCGCGCACCACCCGGCCCGCGAACAGCTCCCGGGTGAACCGCTCCAGGTCGGCGGTGGTCGACACCAGGTCGCCCGCCGCCCAGCCGTCCGTCGTCCCCCACACGGAGACGTCCCGCAGCCCGGTCGTCCCGTCGTCGAGCCGCATCGTCTGGTAACCGTGGTTGTACGGCCCGGTCATCTCGGCGGCCGTGCCCGGCAGGTACGTGTCCCGCAGGCCGAGCGGGCGAAGGACGAGGCGCTCCGCCTGGCTCTCGTACGAGGCGCCCGTCACCCGCTCCACGATGAGGCCGGCGACCGTGTACCCGATGTTCAGGTAGTGCTGCCGGGTGCCCGGCCGGAACTCGCGCGGCTTCGCCGTCGCCGAACGGACCATCGCCTCCGGGGTGTGGACCCGGAAGCGGTTCGCGTACCACTCCTCCACCGTGTCGCCCTGGAAGTCGGGGGCCGGGATGCCGTGCGTGTGGTTCAGGAGCTGGCGGACGGTCACCGTGGCGTAGCGGCCGGGTATCAGGTCCGGGAGGTACGAGCGGGCCGTGCGGTCCAGGCCGATCCGGCCCTCGGCGGCCAGCCGGAGGACGGTCGCCGCCGTGAACACCTTCGTCACCGAACCGGCCCTGAAGCGGGCGGCCGGGTCCGCGGGGGCGTTCGTCTCCAGGTCGTGGACGCCCGAACCGCCCTGCCAGGAACCCTCGGTGCCGCCGACCCGGACGAGCGCCGCGGTGGCGTCGGCGCGGGGGAGTCCCGCGATGACCGCGCCCAGATCCGGACTCGTCGTGCGAGGTGCCTCGGACCCGGCCGTCGCCGGAACCGGCGCCGCGAAGGCCGGGGTCAGTGCCGGTCCTGCGGCGACGCCCAGGACCAGTGTCGCGGCGAGCAGCGTGCGGGTGGACTTCCTCATGGTCAACTCCGGTGGTGTGAGCCCTTGTTCTCGATGGCTCCATCCTGCTGACCAGGGACGACGAGCGGATCGCCCGCACTGGCGGTCTTCGGCGGGTCAGTTCCTCCCCGGCGCGGGGGAGCCGCCTCCCTCCGCCGGGGGAGAACCCACGGCCACCAGGCCCGTCTCGTACGCGCAGATCACCGCCTGGATCCGGTCGCGCAGGCCGAGCTTGGCGAGCACGTTGCCCACGTGGGTCTTCACCGTGTGGTCGCTGACCACCAGCTCCGCCGCGATCTCCGCGTTGGACAGGCCGCGCGCGAGCAGCAGCAGCGTCTCGCGCTCCCGGCCCGTCAGCACGTCGAGCCGGGGGTCGGGGCCCGTGGCGGTCGGGCGCGGGCCGCCCGCCGTGTACTGCTCCACGAGCCGCCGGGCCACGGACGGCGCGAGCAGCGAGTCGCCCGCCGCCACCACCCGCACCGCGTGCACCAGGTCGTCCCGCCGCACGTCCTTGAGGAGGAAGCCGCTCGCACCCGCGTGCAGCGCCTCGTACACGTACGCGTCGGTGTCGAAGGTCGTCAGGATCACCGTCCGGCACGTGGAGCCCATGGCGCTGATCGCCCGGCAGGCCTCGATGCCGTCGGTCCCGGGCATCCGGATGTCGAGCAGCGCCACGTCCGGCGCGTGCCGGCGCACCGCCTCGACCGCCGCGGCCCCGTCCCCGGCCTCCGCCACCACCTCGATGTCCGGCTGCGCGTCCAGGATCATCGCGAAGCCGCTGCGGACCAGCTCCTGGTCGTCCGCGACCACCACCCGGATCGTCATGTCCCCACCTCCGCCGTCCGCGGAACGGGCAGCAGGGCCCGCACCTCGAACCCTCTGCCGCCCGGTCCCGGGCCCGTCGTCGCCGACCCGCCGTGCGCGGCGGCCCGCTCCCGGATGCCGACGAGACCGTGTCCGCCGGAGCCGCCCTGCGGGCCGCGTCCGTCGTCCGTCACCGTGATCCGCAGGACGCCGTCCGCGTGGGCGAGCCGTACCTCGACCGTGCGGGCGGCCGCGTGCTTGACGACGTTCGTCAGCGCCTCCTGCACGATCCGGTAGGCGTGCGCCCCGGTCGCCGTGGGCAGGGCCCGTACCCCGCCCTCCGTCGTGTACGAGACGTCCAGGCCGCTGCTCCTGACCCGTGCAAGGAGCTCGGGGAGCGCGGCGAGGTCCGGCTGCGGTTCCTTCGGCGCCGCGCCCGCCGCGCCCGCCGCGCTCTCGGAGCCCTCGCGCAGGAGTCCCAGCATCTGCCGCAGCTGGGTCATCGCCTCGCGGCCGGTCTCCGAGATCGCCTCGAACGCGGCCTCGGCACGCTCCGGCGCCGCCCGCACCGCCACCGGGCCCGCCTCCGCCTGCACGATCATCAGGCTGACCGCGTGCGACAGGATGTCGTGCATCTCGCGCGCGATCCTGGCGCGTTCGCGCGCGGCGGCCCGCTCGGCCTCGATCAGATGGGCGCGCTGCCGGGCGTCCTGGAGCCGGCCGAAGACGTACGCGGCGGCGAACACGAAGAGCGAGAAGGCCAGTTCACGCACCGACCGGGTGTTGAGCCACACCGAGACCGGCACCGCGACCAGCATGAGCCCCGCCGTCGCGAGCCGCTTCCACGGGGAGGAGAGCAGCGCGATCGTGTAGACGATGACGAGCCCGGTGTACGGCAGCGGCTGCCCGGGCCCCTCCAGGGCCACCTTGTACAGCGCGCTCGCCGCCATGATCGCCAGCAGCACGGCGACGGGAGCCCGCCGCCGCCAGACGAGCGGCAGCACCGTGAGCGTCGTGAGTCCGTACGCGGCCCAGGTCGCCGGTTCGAGCCCGGGCGCGCGCGGCACCACGAACGGCATCGTCATCGCCGCCTGGACGAGCAGCGCGATCCCGACGTCCACCGCCCAGGGGTTCGCCGCGCCCCAGACGCGTGCGCGCTCCCGCCGGCCGCGCACGTCCGCCCGGATGCCCCCGGGCCCCCGTATGCCCATTACGGCTTGCGGCCCACCGCGCCGAACTGCGCCACCGTGTGCCCGGCGGCGTTGTCGGGGCGCCAGCGCGCGCAGGACACGACGCCCGGCTCCAGGACGTCGAGGCCGTCGAGGAAGGAGACGAACTCGGCGCGGTCGCGGGCGGTGATCGGCGGGGTCGCGTTCTCGTTCCAGAAGGCCATCGCGGCCTTGTTGCCCTCGCCGCCCAGCTCCGGCTCCAGGGTCGGATGGGTCAGCACCAGATGGCTGCCGGAGGGGACGGCGGCCATCAGGGTCCGCACGATCGACCGGGCCTTCTCGGTGTCCAGGACGAAGTTGAGGATGCCGAGCATCATCACCGCGACCGGCCGGGAGAAGTCGAGCGTGGCCGCGGCCGCCGCCACGATCTTCTCCGGGTCGTGCGCGTCGGCGTCCACGTACTCGGTCCTGCCCTCCGGCGTACCGGTCAGCAGCGCGCGGGCGTGGGTGAGGACGATCGGGTCGTTGTCGACGTAGACGATCCGCGCGTCGGGCGCGACCCGCTGCGCCACCTCGTGGGTGTTGTCGGCGGTCGGCAGGCCCGTACCGATGTCCAGGAACTGGCGTACGCCCGCCTCGGCGGCCAGATGGGTCACCGCGCGGCCCAGGAACGCCCGGTCCGCGCGGGCCACTTCGCCGATGCTCGGGTAGAAGGCGGTGACCTGGTCGCCGACGGCGCGGTCCACGGGGTAGTTGTCCTTGCCGCCCAGCCAGTAGTTCCACACCCGGGCGTTGTGGGCGACGTCGGTCCTGATCCGGTCGTTCATGCTGCCTGGGCCTTTCGCAGGACGGCGGTGAGTGCGTCGACCCGGTTCGTGGTGACCGCGTCGACCCCGTTCATGATCAGCTTACGCATGGTGCGGGGGGTGTCCGCCGTCCAGGCCGAGAGCAGCATCCCGTCCCGGTGCACCCGCTCCGTCAGCCCCCGACTCACCAGACCGAAGCGGTAGTTGAGCCACCGGGGCCGCACCACGTCCAGCAGCACCGGCCGGGGCGGGGCGAGCGTGGTCCAGGTCAGGGCGATCTCGGCGGCCGGGTCGGCGGCGCGCACCTGGAGCATGGCGACGGCCCCGGCGCAGTAGTACACCCGCTCCCCGGCGCCGCACTCGCGGACCGTCCCCACGATCGTGCGGACCGAGCTCTCGTCGCCGCCCGGCAGGTCCAGCATCAGACGGTTCTCGCCGGCGGTCAGCAGTGCCTCGCGCAGCGTCGGCACCCCGCCGTACGTCAGCTCACGGACCTGCTCGTACGAGAGCGAGGCGAGCGGCCGGTCGTGGCGCCACAGGCGCTTGAGGGTGTCGTCGTGGAGGAGGACCGGCACCCGGTCCTTCGTCAGGCGGACGTCGACCTCGACCGCGCCCGCGCCCCGCTCGATCGCCGAGCCGATCGAGCGGAGCGTGTTCTCGCGGACGCGGTACGGGTCGCCGCGATGACCGACCACGGTGACGGGCGGTCTCCCCGCCGCTTCCCTCGCGGCGGTCAGGTCCCTCGCGGCGGTCAGGTCCATGGCGGCCGTCGGGTCCACGGCGGTGTCGGAGTCCATGACCCCATTCTCGCCGCCGTCAGCGTGCGAGCCAGCCGTCGGTGTACGTGTCGATCTCGGCGGCGATCCTCGCCTTGCCGGCCGCGTCGAGGAAGGAGGCCTCCACGGCGTTCTTGGCGAGGGCGGCGACACCGCGCTCGTCGAGGCCGAGGAGACGGGCGGCGACCACGTACTCGTTGTTGAGGTCGGTACCGAACATCGGCGGATCGTCGCTGTTGACCGTGACGAGGACCCCGGCCTCCACCATCCGCCGGATCGGGTGCTCGTCCAGGGTGGCGACGGCCCGCGTGGCGATGTTCGAGGTCGGGCAGACCTCCAGGGCGATGCGGTGCTCAGCCAGGTGGGCGAGGAGCTCCGGGTCCTGGACCGAACTGGTGCCGTGGCCGATGCGCTCGGCGCCCAGGTCGTTGATCGCGTCCCAGACCGTCTGCGGGCCCGTCGTCTCGCCGGCGTGCGGGACGGAGTGCAGACCGGCCGCCCGCGCCAGGTCGAAGTACGGCTTGAACTGCGGACGCGGCACGCCGATCTCCGGGCCGCCGAGGCCGAAGGAGACCAGGCCCTCGGGGCGGATCCCGTCGGTCGTGGCGAGCCGGGCGGTCTCCTCGGCGGAGACGAGGCCGGCCTCGCCCGGGATGTCGAAGCACCAGCGCAGGACGGTGCCGAACTCGGCCTCCGCCGCCTTGCGGGCGTCCTCGATCGCCGCCATGAAGGCACGCTCGTCGATGCCCCTGCGGGTGGAGGAGTAGGGGGTGATGGTCAGCTCGGCGTACCGGATGTTCTGCCGGGCCATGTCACGGGCGACCTCGAAGGTGAGCAGCCGGACGTCCTCCGGCGTGCGGACCAGGTCGACGACCGACAGGTAGACGTCGATGAAGTGCGCGAAGTCGGTGAACGTGAAGTAGTCGGCCAGCGCCTCCGGGTCCGTGGGGACCTTGGAGTCGGGGTGCCGGGCCGCCAGTTCGGCCACGATGCGGGGCGAGGCGGAGCCGACGTGGTGGACGTGCAGCTCGGCCTTGGGCAGGCCCGCGATGAAGGGATGGAGATCGGTCATCGGGTCATCGTAGGCCGGGCGGTTCCCCCGGAACGGTGAGGTCGTAGCATGGCGGGACCATGATGGGGGAGGCCCATGTCTGACAACCGAGACCAGTCGCGGGGTGGCTACGACCCGACGGACCCGTGGGCTCCGCCGAACCGCGACGGGGTGGAACTGAGCAAGCCGGCGACGCCGACGCCGACGCCGCCACCCGTGCACGACCAGATGACGGTCACGTCCATGCCGGCCGCCACCGGCCCCGGCGGCGACGTGCCACCGCCGCCGGTGGCCCCGGGCGGCCCGGCGGCCGCGCCCGGGACGTACGGCTACCCGGCGGCGAACACCCCCGGGGCGTACGGCTATCCGGCGGCCAACACCTCCGGCGCGTACGGCTATCCGGCCGCCCCGACCCCGCCGCCGGCCTCCGGGTACGGCTACCCGGGATACGCCCAGGCCGGCTGGCAGCAGCCGAACAACGGGATGGGCATCGCCTCGATGGTGCTGGGCATCTGCGCCGTCGTGCTGTCCTTCTGCTCGTACGGCATCCTCGGCCTGATCCTGGGCGGGGTCGCGCTGCCCCTCGGGATCGTGGGCCGCAAGCGGCACCTGCGGGGCGAGGCGAGCAACAAGGGGCAGGCCGTCGCCGGCATCGCGCTCGGTTCCATCGGCATCGCCCTCGGCCTCGCGGGCATCGCGCTCATCATCTTCCTCGCGACGAAGGCCGACGAGTGGGACAAGAGCGGTGAGGACCCCTGGTCGTCGACCGGGACCTCCCTCAGCGCTCCGCGCTGAGTCTCCGATCCCGCGACGGGCCCCGCACCTCACCGAGGTGCGGGGCCCGTCCCGTTTCACCGAGGGTGCGGGGCCCGGCGCGTCTCACCCGCTCCGCAGCCGCTCCCGCGCCTCCATGAGCGCGAAGCCCAGGAGGTTCAGGCCGCGCCAGCGGGCCGGGTCGTGGGCGCGGGGATCGTCGGCCGCCAGGCCGATCCCCCAGACGCGGTCCACGGGGCTGGCCTCCACCAGGACCCGGGTGCCCGTTCCCAGGAGGTACGCGCGCAGGGCCTCGTCCGAGGCGAACTTGTGGACGCTGCCCTCGACGACGATCCCGAACCGCTCCCGCTCCCACACGGTCTCGTCGAAGCCCCGCACGAGGCGTCCCGCCTTCTTGGCCTCGGCGGGGGTACGGGCGGCGAGCGCGGCCCGCTCGGCGTCCGCGTCCCCGAAGAGGCGGGCCTTGGCGGCCATCATCCAGTGCTCGGCGGTCGCGTAGCGTTCTCCGGTGACCTCGAAGGGTGCGGGCCACCACTGGCTCAGACAGCTCGCCGAGAGGCGTCCCTCCGGGTGTGGACGGTGGCCCCAGAAGTGCAGCCACTTGACCCTGTCACCCCTGTTGACCTGCTGCGTCAGCTCCTCGATCTCGCTCATGCATGCGAGTCTGGCAGCCGCCACGGACACTCCGTACGGAGATTTTCCGGGCACCTCGACACATGGTCGACCGATTCCGTCGCGTAACCAAAAGGCAACAACGGAATCCCTTGTTGGAGGGTCATCCCTCTGTCAGGATCGGCACTCAATTCGAGCTTGGACAACGGAGAGCGTCATGGGCAACCGCTTCCAGGTGTCGGACCGCTTCGCGGCCGGCGCGCAGTACATCGGCGGGCGGCTCCGTGCCGGAACGTCAGGTCAGGAACACAGCGTGATCGACCCGGCGACAGGGGAGAGCGTGTACACCTACACGCTCGCCTCCACCGCCGACGTCGACGAGGCCGTCGCCGCCGCCAAGGCCGCCTTCCCCGGCTGGGCGGGCGCCACCCCCGGCGAGCGCTCCGACGCGCTGCACCGCTTCGCCGGCGTCCTCGCCGAGTGGGCCGACGACATCGCCCGCGTGGAGTCCCTCCAGTGCGGCAAGCCCCTCAAGCTCACCACCGAGTTCGACGTGCCGGGCACCATCGACAACGCCGCCTTCTTCGCCGGGGCCGCCCGCCACCTCCAGGGCCAGTCGGCCGCCGAGTACAGCGGCGACCACACCTCGTACATCCGGCGCGAACCGATCGGTGTCATCGGCTCCATCGCCCCTTGGAACTACCCGCTCCAGATGGCCGCCTGGAAGATCCTCCCGGCCGTCGCGGCCGGCAACACGATCGTCCTGAAGCCCGCCGAGCTCACCCCGCTCACCTCCCTGATGTTCGCGCAGGCGGCGAAGGAGGCCGGCATCCCCGACGGGGTCGTCAACGTCGTCAGCGGTGCCGGGCGGACCGTCGGCGAGCACCTCGTCGGACACCCCGACGTCGTCATGACCTCCTTCACCGGCTCCACCCCGGTCGGCAAGCGGGTCGCCGAGATCGCCACCGCCACCGTGAAGCGCCTCCACCTCGAACTCGGCGGCAAGGCCCCCTTCGTCGTCTTCGACGACGCCGACCTGGAGGCCGCCGCCCAGGGCGCCGTCGCCGCCTCCCTCATCAACAGCGGCCAGGACTGCACCGCCGCCACGCGCGCGTACGTCCAGGGCCCGCTCTTCGACGCCTTCGTCGCGCGCGTCGCGGAACTGATGGAGACCGTCCGCGTCGGCGACCCCTTCGACCCCGCCACCGACCTCGGCCCGCTCATCAGCCACCGGCACCGCGACAGCGTCGCCGGCTTCGTCGAGCGCGCCCGGGCCTACGCCACCGTCGTCACCGGCGGCGAAGCCCCTGGCGGCGAACTGAAGGACGGTGCGTACTACCGTCCCACCCTGATCACGGGCGCCGCCCAGGACAGCGAGGTCGTGCAGTCGGAGATCTTCGGACCCGTCCTGGTGGCCCTGCCCTTCGACAGCGACGACGAGGGCATCCGGCTCGCCAACGACACGCCGTACGGCCTGGCCGCCTCGGCCTGGAGCCGTGACGTCTACCGGGCCAACCGCGCCACCCGGGACATCAAGGCGGGATGCGTGTGGGTCAACGACCACATCCCGATCATCAGCGAGATGCCCCACGGCGGCACCAAGGCCTCGGGCTACGGAAAGGACATGTCGGCGTACTCCTTCGAGGAGTACACGCAGGTCAAGCACGTGATGTTCGACAACACGGCGGTGGCCGCCAAGGATTGGCACCGCACGATCTTCGGGGACCGATAGCAATCCGTCGCCGGACCAGCGACGAACCATCCCGAAAGGGCACAGCGCATGGAGCAGTACGAGCCCGAAAGCCTGTCCGCCGCGCAGCTGGCGGCGATACGGCGCAGCATGACGAGCGGCCGGGGCGCCCTCAGCCGCCGTTCGATGCTGCGGGCGGGCGGCGTCGGCGCGCTCACGGTCGGCGGCCTCGCCGGACTGAGCGCCTGCGGCATCCCGCCGGCCAAGCGGGAGGGCCAGGGGCCCGCCTCCACCGACGTCTCGGCCAAGGAGAAGACCCTCGCCTTCTCCAACTGGACCGAGTACATGGACGTCAGCGAGGACGAGAAGTCCCGCCCCACCCTGGAGGCGTTCGCCAAACGCACCGGGATCAAGGTCAAGTACACCGAGGACATCAACGACAACGTCGAGTTCTTCGGCAAGATCAAGCCGCAGCTCGCGGCCGGCCAGGACACCGGCCGCGACCTGATCTGCGTCACCGACTGGCTCGCCGCCCGCATCATCCGGCTCGGCTGGGCGCAGAAGCTCGACCCGGCCAACCTCCCCAACGCGTACGCGAACCTCTCCAGCCAGTTCCGCCGCCCCGACTGGGACCCGGGCCGGTCCTACTCGTACCCGTGGACCGGCATCTCCACCGTCATCGCGTACAACGCGAAGGCGACCGGCGGGAAGAAGGTCGACTCGGTCACCCAGCTCCTCGACGACCCCGCCCTCAAGGGCCGCGTCGGCTTCCTCACGGAGATGCGCGACTCCGTCGGCATGACGCTGCTCGACATGGGCAAGGACCCGGGGAACTTCACCGACGCCGACTACGACGCGGCGATCGGACGCCTCCAGAAGGGCGTCGACAAGAAGCAGATCCGCCGCTTCACCGGCAACGACTACACCTCCGACCTGGACAAGGGCGACATCGCCGCCTGTCTCGCCTGGGCCGGCGACATCATCCAGCTCCAGGTGGACAACCCGGACATCAAGTTCGCGATCCCGTCCGCCGGCTACATCACCTCCAGCGACAACCTGCTCGTCCCCGCGCAGGCCCGGCACAAGACGAACGCCGAGAAGCTCATCGACTACTACTACGAGCTTCCCGTCGCCGCCCAGCTCGCCGCGTACATCAACTACGTCTGTCCCGTCGACGGGGTGAAGGACGAACTCGCCAAGATCGACCCGGAGCTCGCGAACAACACGCTGATCCTCCCGGACAAGGCCATGGCCAAGAAGTCGCGCGCCTTCCGCTCGCTCACCAGCGCGGAGGAGACGGCGTACGAGGAGAAGTTCGCCAAGCTCATCGGCGCCTGAGGCCCACGTCGTCCACCTCTCTCACTCCCCTGGGATCAGAACCCATGACTGACAACACAGCTCACACCGGAAAGAACACTGGCGGCGGCGACGTCCGTCTCACCGGGATCAGCAAGACGTACGGCTCCTTCACCGCCGTCCACCCGCTCGACCTGACCGTCCCGCAGGGTTCCTTCTTCGCCCTCCTCGGCGCCTCCGGCTGCGGCAAGACCACCACGCTGCGCATGATCGCCGGCCTGGAGGACCCCAGCACCGGCACCGTCTTCCTCGGCGACAAGGACGTCACCGACCTCCCGCCGTACAAGCGGCCGGTCAACACCGTCTTCCAGTCCTACGCGCTCTTCCCGCACATGGACATCACCGAGAACATCGCCTTCGGCCTGCGCCGGCGCGGTATCAAGTCGGTGAAGAAGCAGGTCGACGACATGCTGGAGCTCGTCCAGCTCGGCGACAAGGCCCGGCACAAGCCGCACCAGCTCTCCGGCGGCCAGCAGCAGCGCGTCGCCGTGGCCCGCGCGCTCATCAACCACCCGCAGGTGCTGCTCCTCGACGAGCCGCTCGGCGCCCTGGACCTCAAGCTGCGCCGGCAGATGCAGCTGGAGCTCAAGCGGATCCAGACCGAGGTCGGCATCACCTTCGTGCACGTCACCCACGACCAGGAGGAGGCCATGACGATGGCCGACCAGGTCGCGGTGATGAACGGCGGCCGGGTCGAGCAGCTCGGCGCCCCCGCCGATCTGTACGAGAACCCGCAGACCACCTTCGTCGCCAACTTCCTCGGCACCTCCAACCTCATCGAGGCCGAGGTCGTCGAGACCGGCACCGACGTGGTGGTGACGGCGGGCGGCGGCAAGCTCCGCGTGCCCGGCGACCGCTGTACCTCCGCCGTCCGCCAGGGCGGCAAGGTGCTCGTGGGCGTGCGACCCGAGAAGATCTCGCTCGCGCACGCCGACGACGCGGGGAAGATCGCCGACGGCCGCAACCGGGTCACCGGCCGGATCGCCGACTCCTCGTTCATCGGCGTCTCCACGCAGTACGTGGTGAACAGCCCGGCGGGCGCGGAGCTCCAGGTATACGAGCAGAACATCGAGCGTGACACCCGGCTCGTCCCGGGTGCCGAGGTGGTCCTGCACTGGAACCCGGCGCACACCTTCGGTCTCGACGCGGCCCAGGACATCGACGCGGGCGTGGAGACGGTGGAGGACGCCGGATGAGTGCTCCCACCTTGGCGAAGGAGGCTCCCGAATCGGTCGAGGAACCGGTTCTGCGCAAGCCCTCCGCCCGCAAGCGGCTCGTCCCCTACTGGCTCCTGCTGCCCGGCATCATCTGGCTGCTCGTCTTCTTCGCGCTGCCGCTGATCTACCAGGCCTCGACCTCGGTGCAGACCGGCTCCCTGGAGAAGGGCTTCGAGGTCACCTGGCACTTCCAGACCTACTGGGACGCCTTCACCGAGTACTGGCCGCAGTTCGTCCGCTCCCTGCTGTACGCCGGGACCGCGACCCTGCTCTGCCTGCTGCTCGGCTACCCGCTGGCGTACCTGATCGCCTTCAAGGCCGGCCGCTGGCGCAACCTCCTGCTCGTCCTGGTCATCGCGCCCTTCTTCACCAGCTTCCTCATCCGGACCCTGGCGTGGAAGACGATCCTCGCGGACGACAGCGTCGTCGTGGACGTACTGAACACCCTCCACGTCCTCGACGTGACCAGCTGGATCGGCTGGACCGAGGGCGACCGCGTGCTCGCCACCCCGATGGCGGTCGTCTGCGGTCTCACGTACAACTTCCTGCCCTTCATGATCCTGCCCCTCTACACCTCCCTGGAGCGGATCGACGGACGGCTGCACGAGGCCGCGCGGGACCTGTACGCCTCCCCTGCGACCACCTTCCGCAAGGTGACCTTCCCGCTGTCGATGCCCGGCGTCGTCTCCGGCACCCTGCTCACCTTCATCCCGGCGAGCGGCGACTACGTCAACGCCGAGCTGCTCGGCTCCACCGACACCAAGATGGTCGGAAACGTCATCCAGTCCCAGTTCCTGCGGGTCCTCGACTATCCGACGGCGGCCGCGCTCTCCTTCATCCTCATGGCGATCGTCCTTGCCATGGTCACCGTCTACATCCGCCGAGCGGGAACGGAGGACTTGGTCTAATGGGGATGATTCGCTGGATACGGCGCAACCTCGTCGTCATCGCGGGCCTGCTGACGCTCGCGTACATGATCCTGCCGAACCTCGTGGTCATGGCGTTCTCCTTCAACAAGCCGAAGGGGCGCTTCAACTACTCCTGGCAGGAGTTCTCCCTCGACGCCTGGAAGGACCCCTGCGGCGTCGCCGACATGTGCGAGTCGCTCTCGCTCTCGCTCCAGCTCGCCGCCTGGGCGACGGTCGGCGCGGTCGTCCTCGGCACGATGATCGCCTTCGCGCTGGTCCGCTACCGCTTCCGGGCGCGCGGCGCGATCAACTCGCTGATCTTCCTGCCGATGGCGATGCCCGAGGTCGTGATGGCCGCCTCGCTGCTCACGCTCTTCCTCAACATGGGGATCGAGCTGGGCTTCTGGACGGTCCTGATCGCCCACATCATGTTCTGCCTGTCGTTCGTCGTGACGGCGGTCAAGGCCCGGATCATGTCCATGGACCCGCGCCTCGAAGAGGCGGCGCGCGATCTCTACGCCGGGCCGACGCAGACCTTCCTGCGGGTGACCCTGCCGATCGCCGCGCCCGGCATCGCCGCCGGCGGACTGCTCGCCTTCGCGCTGTCGTTCGACGACTTCATCATCACCAACTTCAACGCGGGCTCCACCGTCACCTTCCCCATGTTCGTCTGGGGCTCGGCGCAGCGCGGAACCCCCGTTCAGATCAACGTCATCGGCACCGCGATGTTCGTCCTCGCGGTACTGGTGGTCATGGCCGGGCAAATCATTACGAACCGGCGCAAGAAAACAGCAACAGCCTGAGCAATAGGCAGCTCAGGCACCGAAGGAGTTGGAAACCATGGCCCCAGTCGCCATGCGTCTCGCTGCACAATCTCTCTCCGACGCCCAGCCCGTCCCCTTCTGGCTGGAAGACCCCGGCAAGCCCGGAGCCCTGCCCGCCCTCACCGGCACCGAGAAGTGCGACCTCCTCGTCGTCGGCGGCGGCTACAGCGGACTGTGGACCGCGCTCCTCGCCAAGGAGCGCGACCCCGCCAGGGACGTCGTACTGATCGAAGGGCGCGAGGTGGGCTGGGCCGCCTCGGGCCGCAACGGAGGCTTCTGCGCCGCCTCCCTCACCCACGGCTTCGGCAACGGGCTCGCCCGCTGGCCGGGCGAGCTGCCGAAGCTGGAGGAGCTCGGCGAGCGCAACCTCGACGCCATCGAGGAGGCGGTCGCCCGCTACTCCCTCGACTGCGACTTCGAGCGCACCGGCGAGATCGACGTCGCCACCGAGCCGTACCAGGTCGAGGAACTGGCCGAGGCGTACGCGGAGATCGACCGGCTCGGTCTCGCGGACGGCCTCGAACTGCTCGACCAGGACGCCGTCCGCGCCGAGGTCGACTCGCCGACCTTCCTCGGCGGCCTCTTCGACCGCCGCGGGGTCGCCATGGTGAACCCCGCCAAGCTGGCCTGGGGCCTCAAGCGGGCCTGTCTCGACCTGGGCGTACGGATCTTCGAGAACACCCCCGGTCTGGAACTGGTCTCCGTCGGCGCGGGCATGGGCGTCCGCACCCCGTACGGCCGGGTCGTCGCCCGCCGGGTCGCGCTCGGCACCAACGTCTTCCCCTCGCTGGTCAAGCGGGTCCGCCCGTACACCGTCCCGGTCTACGACTACGCCCTGATGACCGAGCCGCTCAGCCCCGGGCAGCTCGCCTCCGTCGGCTGGAAGAACCGGCAGGGCCTCGGCGACTCCGCCAACCAGTTCCACTACTTCCGCATCACCGCCGACAACCGGATCCTCTGGGGCGGCTACGACGCGATCTACCCCTTCGGCGGCAAGCTCAACGCCGACATGGACCACCGCCCGGAGACGTACCTCAAGCTCGCCGAGCACTTCTTCCGCTGCTTCCCGCAGCTGGAGGGGCTGCGCTTCAGCCACGCCTGGGGCGGAGCGATCGACACCTGCTCCCGCTTCTCCGCCTTCTTCGGTACCGCGTACCAGGGCAAGGTGGCGTACGCGGCCGGGTTCACCGGCCTCGGCGTCGGCGCGACCCGCTTCGGCGGGGACGTGATGCTCGACCTGCTCGCGGGGGAGCGCACCGAGCGCACCGACCTGGAGATGGTCCGCTCCAAGCCGCTGCCGTTCCCGCCCGAGCCGGTCGCCTGGGCCGGCATCGGCATCACCAAGTGGTCGATGGCCCGCGCCGACGAGAACGGCGGCCGGCGCAACCTGTGGCTGAAGACGATGGACAAGCTGGGTCTGGGCTTCGACAGCTAGGACCGGTGAAGCGGCGGGGTCATGGCGTGTGCCGTGGCCCCGCCCCGCCGTTCCCGTCCGCCGCGGCCATCTCGCCCTCGCCCTCCGTGTCGACGTGCGGGAGGATCCTGTCCAGCCAGCGCGGGGTCCACCAGGCCCACTTCCCGAGCAGGGTCATCACCGCGGGCACGAGCAGCAGCCGCGCGACCGTCGCGTCGATGAGCACGCTCGCGGCCAGGCCGAGCCCCATCATCTTCACGACGATGCTGTCGTTGAGGATGAAGGCCGCGAAGACGCTCACCATGATGAGCGCCGCGCAGGTGATGACGCGCGCGGTGATCTCCAGGGCGTGGGCCACGCTCGCCTTCGCGTCGCCGGTGCGCAGCCACGCCTCGTGGACCCGGGACAGCAGGAAGATCTCGTAGTCCATGCTCAGGCCGAAGACGATGGCGAACATCATCATCGGCACGTAGCTCTCGATGGGCACCTCGCCTGAGACGCCGAGCGCCGGGCCGCCCCAGCCCCACTGGAAGACGGCGACGACCACGCCGTACGAGGCGGCGATGGACAGCAGGTTGAGCACCGCCGCCTTGGCCGCCACGAGCGGGCCCCGGAAGACGACCAGGATGACGAGGAACGCGAGCGCGACGACCACGGCGATGATGAACAGCAGCCGGCTGGAGACGATGTCGAGGAAGTCCACCTGCGCGGCGGTGGTGCCGGTGACGTAGGTGGCCGCGGTGGTGCCGCCGACCGCCTGGGGGAGGACGTCGTCGGCCAGGTGGTTGGTCAGCGACGTGGTCTTCTCGTCCTGAGGGGCGGCGACCGAGTAGGCCGTGGCGATCAGGACGTCGCCGTCCGAGGTCGGCGTGAGCGGGGTGATCAGGGCGGCGTCGGGCACCCCGGTGAGCGCCTTCTGGGCCTGGCTCGCCAGGGCGGAGCGGTCGGCCGCGGGGACGGAGGTCTGGTCGATGACGAGGGTCAGCGGCCCGTTGGAGCCGGGGCCGAAGGCCGAGGACATCAGGTCGAAGGCGCGCCGGTCGGTGAAGGACTTCGGGTCCGCGCCGTCGCCGATGTGCCCGAGCTGGATGGAGAACAGGGGGATGGCGAGCACGACGAGGACGACGACGCCCGAGGTCAGGAACCACCAGGGGCGGCGCTCCACGCGCAGGGCGTAGCGGTGCCAGGTGCCGTGCGCCTCACCGGTCGCTGCGTCGGTCGTCCCGCCGGTCGTCTCGTCGCTCTCGGCCACGGGAGTGCGCAGACGCAGCCGGTCGATGTGGCGGCCGATGAGCCCGAGCATCGCCGGGACGAGCGTGAGGGCTCCGGCGACGGCGGTGACGACGGTGGAGGTCGCGGCCAGGCCGAGCAGTCCGATGAAGCTCAGTCCGGAGACCCACAGTCCGCCGAGGGCGATGACGACGGTGCAGCCCGAGACGAGGACCGCCCGCCCGCTGGTCGCGGTGGCGAGTCCGGCGGCCGTGACCGGGTCCTGGCCGTTCATCAGCAGCTGCCGGTGCCGGGTGATCAGGAAGAGCGCGTAGTCGATGCCGACGCCGATGCCGATCATCGTGGCCAGGGTGGGGGAGACGGTCGCGAAGTTCCACACCGCGGCGAGGAGGCCGAGGACCGCGAGGCCGCAGACGGCCGCCACCAGGGCGGTGACCAGCGGCAGTACGGCGGCGATCAGGCTGCCGAAGCCGATGATCAGGACGATGACCGCGACGCCGAACCCGATCGCCTCGCTGGTCCGGTCGTCCGCCTCCGGCCGGGCCAGTTCGCCCAGCGCCCCGCCGTACTCGACCTGGACCCCGGCGGCCCGCAGGGGTGCCACGGCGCTGTCCACGCCGGTCAGGTAGTCGTCGCCGAGGGTGCCGGGCTGGACGTCGAAGCGGACGGTGATGTAACCGGTCTTCCCGTCGGTGGACAGCGGGCCGACGTTCGGGGTGCCCGCGGGAGGGGAGGGCGGCGGGGTGCCGGACGCCGGCAGCGGGCTGGTGGCGTTCAGGACGTGCGGGAGCTTCTCCAGCGAGGCCACGGCGGCCGAGATCTGGTCGCCGGCGTCCGTGAGCGGCTTGGCTCCGTCGTACAGCACCACCTGGGCGCTGTAGCCGCCGGCGGCGGGCTCGTGCGCACGCAGCACGTCGAGCCCCTCCTGGGACTGGGTGCCCGGCAGCGAGTAGTTGTCGGAGTACTCGCCGCCGTACGCGTGGTTCAGCCCCACCAGGGCGCCCAGGGCCACCACCCAGGCGACAAGCACGACGGCGAAGTGACGGGCCGACCACTCGCCGAGGCGGCGCAGCAGCCCCTTGCCGGGGCGCCGCGCGCCGCCCGGTGCCGGGGCTCCGGCACCACCCGATGTCTGGGGGAACGGCATGGGTACTCCCGTGGCGAGGGCGGCGATACCGGGCGGAGGCTCATACATACGACCACGGGGGGCGGGACGAGCGAGGGAAGCCGTCGACCAGGCCCGGCGCCGTCCACCCGATCGGCCCCCCGCTGTGTGACCCAGGTCACATTTTCGATGACCCGAAGTCGCGTAAGGGAAGACGTCGACCCCGCTCTCTCCGTGTGGACACCGTGTCCACTCGGAAGGAGACCGTTGCGATGACTGATACGGGGGCCACAGGCGCCAGGAGTGCCGTGGAGTGGCTGGCGTCGGTGGCGCCGGATCCCGACGTCTGCCGGTGGGAGTGGGAGCGCAATCCCCACGGGGTCGCGCTGCTGCCCGCCGGCAGGTTCTGGGACGTCCTGATCCTGCCGTCGGAGCTCGGCTATCCGACCCTCGACGTGCTGGGGCGGCTCGTGGACCGGCCAGGACCGGTCCTCGTCGACTTCGGCGACGCCCGGATGGGCTTCTTCGTTCCGCCCGGCACCGTCACCCGCTGGCTCGGCAGCGGGGTGCGCGGCGCGGGCGCCGGGACCTGGATCGTCGTCCCGTATCCGGGCCGGGCGACCGGTGCGGTGCGCTGGCTGGTGGCGCCGGACGGCGCGGGCACCCTCACCGACGCGTCGCTCCTGGAGCTGGCGATGCACGAGGCGGCGGGGCAGCTGGCGCGGGGGGCCGAAGGGGACTGAATCGGGGGCGAGGTCCGGACAGAGGTCTTGACCACTCGATTGGTCTGGACCATGCTGTGGCGCGCTCGCACCTCGATTCCCCCACCCCCGGAGGCAGTTGTGGAACGCGCCAGACCCCTCACCCTGCTCCTCGCGAGCGTCCTCGCCGCCGGCGGACTCGCCGCGCTCACCCCCGCCGCACAGGCCGCCGACGCCGAACTCGCCCGCAACGGCGGCTTCGAGGCCGGCCTCGAAGGATGGACCTGCACGGCGGGCAGCGGCGCCGTCGTCTCCTCGCCCGTACACAGCGGTACGAAGGCACTCCAGGCGACCCCCGCGGGGAGCGACAACGCCCGCTGCTCCCAGACCGTGACCGTGAAGCCCAACTCGACGTACACGCTCAGCGGCTGGGTACGCGGCAGCTACGTCTACCTCGGCGCCGCCGGCACCGGCACCACCGACGTCTCCACCTGGACGGGATCCGCCCCCGACTGGCAGAAGCTGAGCACCGGTTTCACCACGGGCGCCTCCACCACCTCCGTCACGATCTACACCCACGGCTGGTACGGCACCCCCGCCTACCAGGCCGACGACCTCTCCCTGTACGGCCCCGGCGGGGACCCCGTCCAGCTCCCGGCGGCCCCCACCGGCCTCGCGGCGGGCTCCCCGACCTCCACCTCCGTGCCGCTGACCTGGACCGCGGTCCCGGGAGCCACCTCGTACAAGGTCTACAAGGGCGGTGCTCCCGTCGCGACCGCGACCGGCACCTCGTACACCGTCGGCGGCCTCGCCCCCGCCACCTCCCACACCTTCCAGATCTCGGCGGTGAACAGCGCGGGCGAGTCGCCGAAGTCGGCGGCCGTGACCGCGACGACGACCAGCGGCGGCGGTGGCAACCCCGGCCTTCCCGCGCACGCCCTCGTCGGCTACCTCCACGCGAGCTTCGCCAACGGCTCCGGCTACACGCGCATGGCCGACGTCCCCGACTCCTGGGACGTCGTCAACCTCGCCTTCGGCGAACCGACCTCGGTGACCTCGGGCGACATCCGCTTCAGCCTGTGCCCGGCGACGGAATGCCCGAACGTCGAGTCGGTCACGGACTTCAAGGCGGCGATCAAGGCCAAGCAGGCCGCGGGCAAGAAGGTCCTCATCTCCATCGGCGGCCAGAACGGTCAGGTCCAGCTCTCCACGACCGCCGCCCGCGACGCCTTCGTCTCCTCCGTCTCGAAGATCATCGACGAGTACGGTCTCGACGGCCTCGACATCGACTTCGAGGGCCACTCGCTCTCGCTCCAGACCGGCGACACGGACTTCCGCAACCCCACCAGCCCGGTCATCGTGAACCTCATCCAGGCGGTCAAGACCCTCAAGGCCAAGTACGGCTCCGGCTTCGTCCTGACGATGGCCCCGGAGACCTTCTTCGTCCAGCTCGGCTACCAGTACTACGGCTCGGGCCCCTGGGGCGGCCAGGACCCGCGCGCCGGCGCCTACCTGCCGGTCATCCACGCCCTGCGCGACGACCTCACCCTGCTCCACGTCCAGGACTACAACTCGGGCTCCATCATGGGCCTCGACAACCAGTACCACTCCATGGGCGGCGCCGACTTCCACATCGCGATGACCGACATGCTCCTCACCGGCTTCCCCGTCGCCGGCAACACGGACCGCTTCTTCCCGGCCCTCCGCGCCGACCAGGTCGCGATCGGCCTCCCCGCCTCCACCCAGGCGGGCAACGGCCACACGACCCCGGCCGAGGTGAACAAGGCTCTGAACTGCCTGACGAGGAAGACCGACTGCGGCACCTACCGGACCCACGGCACCTGGCCCGCCCTGCGCGGCCTGATGACCTGGTCGATCAACTGGGACCGCTACAACCAGTGGGAGTTCAGCCGGAACTTCGACACGTATTTCGGGAACGCTGCCGCGTGGAGCTGACCGCCAGGACCAGCACTCCCAGGCACAGGCTGGCCAGCACGTCCAGGGGCCAGTGGTAGCCGCGCAGGACGAGACCGGTCCCCGCCACCGCCGTCAGCACGGCGGCGACGGGGATCAGCCGGTTCGAGACGAGGAAGGCCGCGCCGAAGTAGGCGACCACCGCGGTGGCCGTGTGGCCGGAGGGGTAGTAGCCCTGCGCCCACGGCTCCAGGGGGCCGGGCCTGGCCGTCCACTCCTTCAACGGAATCACCAGGAGCGGTACGAGGGCCATCGCCAGTCCCGCGTACAGGGCGGCGGCCCGGCGGCCGCGCCACACCGCGTACGCCATCGCGCAGCCGAGGACGGGCAGGGCGACCGTCAGGTTGCCGAGGTCGGCGCCGAGTTCGGAGAGGGGCCGGGGGACCGTGTCCACCAGGGCCCGGGACACCCGCTCGTCGAGCCTGGCCAAGGGGCCGTGGACGAGCACCTGCCAGGTCACGACGGCGAGGGCGACGAGCGCCGAGAAGAGAGCCGGCCGCCCTGGAACAGGGGGGGTGGTTCCAGGGCGGCCGAGGGGATCGGGCTGCCGCACGCCCCGGGGGGTGTGGGGCGGGCGGCCATCCGATCGGTGAGGAGTTCCGGAGCACGAGGCTCCAGCGGTGTGCGCGACGGCACGGGTCGGGCGGGGCTGGGGAGGCTCCGCCCGGGGTGTTTCTCTCATCTGCAGAAACCGTACGGCAGAGAAGAGGGGACCGACAGCGGGAAACGCAACCCGCCATCGGCCCCCCACAGAGTCTTCACACCATGGCCCTCACGGGCAGGGGTCAGATCTGCGCGAACGCGTTCTCGATGACGTCGAGGCCCTCGTTCAGAAGGTTCTCGTCGATGACCAGCGGCGGCAGAAAGCGCAGCACGTTGCCGTAGGTGCCGCAGGTCAGGACCAGCACGCCCTCGGCGTGGCAGGCCTTCGCCAGCGCGCCGGCGGCCTCCGGGTTCGGCTCCTTGGTCGCGCGGTCCTTGACGAGCTCGATGGCGATCATGGCGCCACGGCCGCGGATGTCGCCGATGGCGTCGAACTTCTCGGCCATCGCCGACAGGCGGGCCTTCATGACCTCCTCGATGCGCTTGGCCTTGCCGTTGAGGTCGAGCTCCTTCATCGTCTCGATGGAGCCGAGCGCACCGGCGCACGCCACCGGGTTGCCGCCGTAGGTGCCGCCCAGACCGCCGCCGTGGACGGAGTCCATGATCTCGGCGCGGCCGGTGACGGCGGCCAGCGGCAGACCGCCCGCGATGCCCTTGGCGGTGGTGATGAGGTCGGGGACGATGCCCTCGTCCTCGCACGCGAACCACTGGCCCGTACGGCAGAAGCCGGACTGGATCTCGTCGGCGACGAAGACGATGCCGTTGTCGTTGGCGAACTTCACGATCGCCGGCAGGAAGCCCTTGGCCGGCTCGATGAAGCCGCCCTCGCCGAGGACCGGCTCGATGATGATCGCGGCGACGTTGTCGGCGCCGATCTGCTTGCTGATCTGGTCGATCGCCTGGGCGGCGGCCTCGGGGCCGCAGTTCTCGGCACCGGTGGGCCAGCGGTAGCCGTACGCCACCGGCACGCGGTAGACCTCGGGCGCGAACGGACCGAAGCCCTGCTTGTACGGCATGTTCTTCGACGTCAGCGCCATCGTGAGGTTCGTGCGGCCGTGGTAGCCGTGGTCGAAGACGACGACGGCCTGGCGCTTGGTGTACGAACGGGCGATCTTGACGGCGTTCTCGACGGCCTCGGCACCGGAGTTGAACAGCGCCGACTTCTTCGCGTGGTCGCCCGGGGTCAGCTCGGCGAGCGCCTCGCAGACCTCCACGTAACCCTCGTACGGCGTCACCATGAAACAGGTGTGGGTGAAGTCCTGGAGCTGCGCGGAAGCGCGGCGCACGACGGCCTCGGCGGAGGCGCCGACCGAGGTCACGGCGATGCCGGAACCGAAGTCGATCAGACGGTTGCCGTCGACGTCCTCGATGATGCCGCCACCGGCCCGCTTCGTGAAGACGGGGAGCGTCGAGCCGACGCCACCGGCGACCGTGTCGAGCCGTCGGGCCTGAAGCTCCAGCGACTTCGGACCGGGAATGGCGGTGACGACGCGCCGCTCCTGCGGGACAGCGTTCATGCGGGGCTCCTGGGGGTGTTCTGGACGCACTTGCGGGTTTCCTCCGCAGGCTAGGCGCGGGGGAGGCCCGGCGGCATGCGCCGATCGGGAGTGATGGGGGGTGTGTCGTTGTCCGGGATGGACAGGGCGACCCCGAACCGCCCTACCGGGCGCCTGTCCCGGCCGCCCGGGCACACGGCTGGGCGAAACCCCTCCGGGGCGTCTGCGGGCCACTAGATTGACGGTGGCACAGAGACGGCGACCTGGCTGTTCAGGGGGCAGGGGTTCATGGAGACGGACGGCACGTACGAGTCGCGCGACACCCGGGGAGGCGCGGTCCCGCGCCCGGCGGGGCCGCCCGTGCCCTCCACTCCTCCGGCCCAGGGGCCGCCTCCGGTCTCGCACACCGGTCCGACCGGGCCAGGGCCGCAGGCCGGACAGCCGGGGCGGACCGGGGCGGGCCCGCGGCCCACCGCCCCGCCGCTCGTACCGCCGCCCCCCACGCACGCGCCCACCCGACTCGGGGTCGCCGAGTGGCTCAGGATCCCCCGTCCCGCCGCGGCGACCGGTATCTGGAGGCTGGGGCACCGCGAGCGGCCCGAGCGCGAACCGGACCTCGTGCCCGGCCGTCAGCTGATCACCGGCGCCTTCATCGCGTACCTCTGCGGCTGGCTCCTCTGGTCACTCCTGTGGAACGGCTACCTGGACGGGGGATGGATCTTCGTCGACGACTGGTGGCTGCTGCCGATGCTGTGGCTCGTCCCCTCGGACTGGACGAACCCCGACAGCCCCGACTTCGAGATGTACATCGGCGCGCAATACCTCTGGTACGCCGTCCTCCTCGTCCTGTTCGCCGTCGGTTTCGGCCGCGTCGGCAACTGGCGGGACGTCTGGCAGCGCTACGGCGTTCCCGTGTGGCCCCTGTTCGTACTCCTGCCGGGCGTCTGGCGCGAGCTGCCCCGCACGCTCACCTGGCTCACCTGGGTCTCCAACCTCTACTACGTGCTCCTGATCGCCGCCCTCGTCGCGGCCGTCGGCCGGGTGGGCACCTGGCCCCCCGTACGGCGACGCTTCGGGACCGGAGGGGCCACCGCCGCCGCTCCGCGGCCCGCGACCCAGCCGGGAGCCGACCCCGCGGAGTGGCCGGAGCTGCGTGACGCCGGACTGGCCGAGACTGCGGCACAGCTCGCGGAGGCCACCCGGCAAGGCGTGCTCGGGGACGTCGACTACGCCCGGATCCGTCGTGCCTGGCAGGGCGTACGGAGCCGGCCCGAGCGCCTCGCCGCCTTCACCGAGGCCGTGCGCACCCGTGGCGCGGCCGCATGCGGACATCCCTCCGGCCTGCGTGACCTGCCCGTACGCACCGCCACCCACGACCTCGCCACGGGCCAGGTGCTCATCGGCACCGCCGCCGACCACCCTCGCAACCCCTATGTGCGCCGCACCACCGGCGTGGCCCTGGAGCCGGGTGTGCTCGGGACCTCGCTGCTCGCCGTCGGGCCCGCCGGGTCGGGGAAGACCGTGCGACTGGTGCGGCCCGCCGTCGAGGCGCTTTGCCTCCAGGCGCTCGCCAACCGCGCCGCCGTCGTCGCCGTCACCGCGCAGGGCGGTCTTCTCGGCCCCGACGAGGCCTTCGACGTCGTCGTCTCCGTCGGGCGGCGCGAGTCCACCCACGACCTCGATCTGTACGGCGGCGCCGTGGACCCCGACGAGGCCGCTCGCATCCTTGCCGAGGCCCTCGTGGGCGACCTGGTCGCCGACAGCCGCCGTGCCGCCACCGTGCTCGCCCAGTTGATCGGACCGTTCCTGAGCGCGTACGGCCGTTTCCCCGGCGTACCCGAGCTGCGCGAACTGCTCGGCGGGGCGCCCGAGGCACTCGCCACGCTCCGGGCCGCTGTCGCCGACGACCCCACCCAGCTGCGCGAGCTCGACGCACGCCGGCGGCAGACGGAACGGGGCGACGACGTCGGCATCCTCCTCGCGGAACGCATCACGTTCCTCGACCGGCCCGCATTCGTCGGCTTCTTCCGCACGGAGGGCGGATCCCGCCGAGGCGAAGGCGAGGAACGACCTCAGTTCTCGCTCAAGGCGGTCGAACATCCGCTGCGCGTCCGCGTCGACCTGCCCGAACGCGGCCACGCCGAGGCCTCCCGGATCGTCTCCCGGCTCCTCCTCGCCCAGTTCACGGAGGCCGCCCTCGCACGCCGTGACCGCTCCCTCTTCGCCTGCCTGGTCCTCGACGACGCCACCTACACCGTCACCGGCGAATCCGTACGAGCCCTGCAGAGGCTGCGCTCCGTCAACGCGGGCGTCCTCCTCGCCCTCCGCAGCCTGGAGGACGTGCCCGAGACGCTGCGCGATCCGCTGCTCGGCGCGGTCGGCTGCCGGATGGCCTTCGCAGGCATCGCGCCGTGGGACGGCGGACGGTTCGCCGACACCTGGGGCACCGAGTGGGTCCAGACGAAGGACGTCACCAACCGGCAGATCATCTCCGACGAGCCGCTCACCAAGGTCCTGCACGCCATGCGGCGGATGGTGACGGGCAAGGCGGCCACGGCGGAGGCCGTCACCGTGCGGGAGGTGGAGCGGCAGCGGTGGTCCGCCTCCGATCTCGCGCACGCCGTGCCCCCCGGGCACGCCGTCCTCTCCCTCACCCATGTGCGGGGCGAGCACATGCCGCCGCTCCTCGTCGACCTGCGAGGCTGAGCGCGGCCCTCCGGACGGGCTGGCACAATCGGGGGCGCCGCTCGGCTGAGCGGCGCCCCCTCGCTCAAAGGTCCGACGGTCCCTTATGCCGCCCACCCTCGCCTCGCTCGTCCAGCACTCCTCCCTCAAGCTCGTCGTGCGTGCCGGTGAGGACCGTCTCGACACCCCCGTCCGCTGGGCGCACGTCAGCGAGCTCGCCGACCCCGTCCCGTACATGGAGGGCGGCGAGCTCCTCCTCACCACCGCGCTCACGCTCGACGCGGAGGACCTTGAGGCGATGCGCCGTTACGTGCGGCGGCTGCTCGGCGCGGGGGTGGTGGGGCTCGGCTTCGCCGTCGGCGTCAACTACGACGAGATCCCGTCGGCGCTGCTCGAAGCGGCCCGTGACGAGCACCTGCCGCTCCTCGAGGTGCCGCGCCGGACCCCGTTCCTCGCCATCAGCAAGGCGGTGTCCGCCGCCATCTCCGCCGACCAGTACCGCGCCGTCACGGCCGGTTTCGAGGCCCAGCGCGAGCTGACCAGGGCCGCGCTCGCCGAAGGCCCCGAGGCCGTCGTCGCCCGGCTCGCCGCGCACGTCGACGGCTGGGCCGCGCTCTACGACACCTCCGGCACGGTCGTCGCCGTCTCGCCCGACTGGGCGGCACGCCGGGCGGCCCGGCTCACCTCGGACGTGGAGCGGCTGCGCGACCGTCCGGCGCCCGCCAGCGCCGTGGTCGGCGGTACGGACGACCGCGTCGAGCTCCAGTCGCTCGGGTCCGGGCGGCGGGTGCGGGGCGCCCTCGCCGTCGGTACGGGCGCGCCGCTCGGAACGGCCGAGCGGTACGCGGTGCACTCGGCGATCGCCCTGCTCACCCTCACGACCGAGCGTTCCCGTTCGCTCCAGGCCGCCGAACAGCGGCTCGGCGCGGCGGTCCTGCGCATGATGCTGGCCGGCCAGCCGGACCACGCGCGCGCGGTGGCGGGGGACGTGTACGGCGGGCTGCTCGACGCCCCCTTCCGGCTGATCGTCGCGGAAGCCGCCGGCGGCGACCCGACCGGCGAGCCGGCGCTCCCGGCTCTCGCCGAGACGCTGGAGGCGGCGGCGGCACGCGCCGGCGAGGCGGTGCTCACCGTCGCCGAGAGCGAGCAGCGGCTCGTCGTCCTCGCCGGGGACGGCGGCGCGGTCGTCGCCGCCTGCGGCGGGTACGCGGACCGGGACGCGGAGGACGCCGGCGTCACCATCGGACTCTCGGCCCCGGCCGGACCGATCGTGGCCGCGGCGGCGTACAAGCAGGCGGAGCAGGCGCTCTCGGTGGCCAGGCGGCGGGGGAAGGCGCTCGTCGAGCACGAGGACCTGGCGGCCGGCTCCGTGCTGCCGCTCCTCGCCGACGACGCCGTCCGCGCCTTCGCCGACGGGATGCTCCGCGCCCTGCGGGAGCACGACGCGACGGGCCGCGGCGACCTGGTGGCCTCCCTGCGGGCCTGGCTCTCCCGGCACGGGCAGTGGGACGCCGCGGCGGCCGACCTGGGCGTCCACCGGCACACCCTGCGCTACCGGATGCGGCGCGTGGAGGAGATCCTCGGCCGCTCCCTGGACGATCCGGACGTACGGATGGAGCTGTGGCTGGCCCTCAAGGCGACGGGCGAGGGCACGGAGTAGCGGCTGCCGGGCCGCCGGGCCCGTCTAGGGCCTGTCCGGCGGATCATGGCCGGGTCCGCGACGCCTGGCACGGCACCTCGCCGCGTTGCCGAAACGCCCGCATAGCTCCGCTATGAGGACGCTCCGGCGCCTTGCGATGCACCGCGCCAGACGCCGCGGCCTATCCGACCCTGATCCGCCGGACAGGCCCTAGTCCGAGCCGCCACCGTCGTCGCCCCCGCCGGACCGGCGTCCGCCCCGACGGGCGCCGTCGCGCGCCACCTCGCCGCCCAGCAGGGTCACGGTGGCCACCGCGCGGACCCAGCGGGGGCCGCCCCGTGCCGCCCACACGACGCAGGCGCAGCCCGCGACGGCGAGGACCAGGACGCCGATCAGTACGTAAAGGATCATGCTTTCCCCCTGTGCTCTTGCGGTCCGGGCCATCCTCCCACTCCTCCGGATTCCCTCGGGAGCGCCCACCGGGAGCCCCTTCCGGGGTTCTCCCTTGTTCAAAATCCGCTGCCCCTGCCCGGATTCGGGCAATTTTCTTGGTCATCGGGGCCCGCGCTCCCTACTCTCCTGCTCATGACAAGCCCTGCCGTCGACCCGGCCCCCGAGACGCGCCCGGATGCCCCCGAGCCCCGTACCACCGCCTCGACCGGCGACTCCGTCGGCTCCGCCGCCCCCGCCGTGCCCGCCGCGCCCGCCCGTCGGATCAGCGGCGCCGTCTGGGCCGCGCTCGGCATCGTGTACGTCGTCTGGGGGTCCACGTACCTCGGGATCCGGATCGTCGTCGAGACCCTCCCACCGTTCCTCTCCGGCGGCGCCCGCTTCGTCACCGCCGGCCTGCTCCTCGCCGCGATAGTCGCCTGGCGGCAGGGCCCCGCCGCCCTCAAGGTGACCCGCGGGGAGCTCGGCTCCGTCGTCCTCGTCGGCCTGCTCCTGATCCTCGGCGGCAACGGTCTCGTCGTCCTCGCCGAGACCTCCATCCCCTCCGGCCTCGCCGCGCTCCTCGTCGCCGCGGTGCCCGTCTGGGTCGTCCTGCTCCGCGCCGCCTTCGGCGAGCGCCCCGGCCTCGGCGCCTTCGGCGGTGTCCTGCTCGGCTTCGCGGGCCTCGGCGTCCTCACCGTCCCCGGCCTGAGCGGCGAGGTGAAGATCGGCGGCGTGCTGCTCGTCGTCGTCGCGGCCCTGCTGTGGTCAGTCGGCACCGTCTCCTCCGCCCGGCTTCCCATGCCCGCGAACCCCTTCACCGCGAGTGTGTACGAGATGCTGGCCGGCGGCCTCGGCGCGCTCCTCCTCGGTCTCACGCGCGGCGAACACCACGGCCTGGACCTGGGCGCCGTCTCCGGCCGCTCCTGGGGCGCCCTCGCCTACCTCATCGTCTTCGGCTCGATCGTCGCCTTCACCGCGTACGCCTGGCTCCTCCAGAGCGCCCCGATCTCGCTCGCCGCCACCTACGCCTACGTCAACCCGGTCGTCGCCGTCCTGCTCGGCGCACTCGTCCTGAACGAGGCCCTGACCTGGCCCATCCTCCTCGGCGGTGCGATCGTCGTCGGCGGCGTCTGGCTCATCGTGTCGACCGAACGGCGAGGTTGACGACGGGTCCCCTGTCCGGGGCGGACAGAGCGGCGACTCCACTACTCCATACCGGACAAGCCCGCGCCCGCCGTCCCGGCCCTAACGTGTCACCAGAGCAACCGCTCGCTCCCCGAAACGGAAAGGGCCGGGACGCAATGACGACCACCCACGCCTTCTGGCTCGCCGGCCGCGAGGCCACCGGCGACGCCTCCTTCGACGTCACGAACTCGTACGACGGACGTCTGGTCGGCAAGGTCAGCGTGCCCACCGAGGCCCAGGTCGAGGAGGCCGTCGCCGCCGCGCACGCCGTCGTCGACGAGTTCGCCGCGACCCCGGCGCACGTCCGCGCCGCCGCCCTCGACCACGTGTCGAAGCGGCTCGCCGAGCGCACCGAGGAGATCGCCCTGCTGATCTCCGCCGAGAACGGCAAGCCCATCAAGTGGGCCCGCGGTGAGGTCGGCCGTGCCGTCTCCGTCTTCCGTTTCGCCGCCGAGGAGGCCCGCCGCTGGAACGCCGGCGAGGCCCAACGCCTGGACACCGAGGCCGGTGGCGCGGGCCGCCTCGCCCTCACCCGCCGTATCCCCACGGGCGTCGTCCTCGGCATCGCGCCGTTCAACTTCCCGCTGAACCTCAGCGCCCACAAGGTCGCCCCGGCCATCGCCGTCGGCGCCCCCATCATCCTCAAGCCGGCCCCTTCGACCCCGATCTCCTCCCTGATCCTGGGCGAGATCCTGGCCGAGACCGACCTGCCGGCCGGCTCCTGGTCGATCCTCACCGTGCCGAACGACCGGATGCCCGCCCTCGTCCAGGACGAGCGCCTCCCGGTCATCTCCTTCACCGGCTCGGACAAGGTCGGCTACGCCATCCAGCAGTCGGTGCCCCACAAGCACTGCACCCTGGAGCTCGGCGGCAACGCCGCGGCCGTCGTCCTGCCCGACTGGTCCTCCGAGGCCGACCTGGACTGGGCCGCGACCCGTATCGCCACCTTCTCCAACTACCAGGGCGGCCAGTCCTGCATCTCCGTGCAGCGCGTGATCGCCGACGCCTCGGTCTACGACCGCCTGGTGCCGAAGATCGTCGCCGCCGTGGAGGCGCAGGTCACCGGTGACCCGTCCGACGCCGCCACCGACGTCGGCCCGCTGGTCGACGAGGCCGCCGCCAAGCGCGTCGAGTCCTGGGTGGACGAGGCCGTCGCGGCCGGCGCCAAGCTCCTCGCCGGCGGCAAGCGCGAGGGCGCGACCTACGCCCCGACCGTGCTGGCCGACCTTCCGGCCGACGTCACCCTGGCCCGCGCCGAGGTCTTCGGCCCGGTCCTGACGATCGCCAAGGTCGACGGCGAGGCCGAGGCGTTCGCCGCGGTCAACGACTCGGACTTCGGCCTCCAGGCCGGTGTCTTCACCCACGACCTGCAGACCGCGTTCCGCGCCCACCGCGCCCTTGAGGTCGGCGGCGTGATCGTCGGCGACGTCCCCTCGTACCGCGCCGACCAGATGCCGTACGGCGGCGCCAAGCGCTCCGGCGTCGGCCGCGAGGGCGTGAAGTTCGCGATGGACGACTACACCTACGAGCGCGTCCTCGTCCTTACGGGCCTCGCCCTGTAAGCCGTAGCCCCGCCCCGCCCGTACCCCCGCCGGTACGGGCCACGAGACCAGGCGGCCTGAGCCCACTGTGCGGGGGCTCAGGCCGTCTTCTCGTCTTCCTCTCATCTTCCTCTCGTCTTTCCGGACCGCCGGAAATCGGGTACGACGGACAAAGACCCCAGGAGGTGTCCATGTCCGCGCCCACCCAGCGGCCCAAGGTCACCGCACACGAAGCCCGGCAGACCGCCGAGGCCGCACGTGAGCGGGACTGGCACAAGCCGAGCTTCGCCAAGGAGCTCTTCCTCGGCAGGTTCCGCCTGGACCTCGTCCACCCCCATCCGCTCCCCGCCGAGGAGGACGCCCGCCGCGGCGAGGCCTTCCTGGCGGCCCTGCGCACGTTCTGCGAGACCCGGATCGACGGCGCCCGCATCGAGCGCGAGGCCCGCATCCCCGACGAGACGATCACCGGTCTCAAGGAGCTCGGCGCGCTCGGCATGAAGATCGACCGGAAGTACGGCGGTCTCGGCCTCACCCAGCTGTACTACAACCGCGCCCTCGCCCTCGTCGGCTCCGCCAGCCCCGCCGTCGGCGCCCTGCTCTCCGCGCATCAGTCGATCGGCGTACCGCAGCCGCTGAAACTCTTCGGCACCCAGGAGCAGAAGGACGCGTTCCTGCCGCGGCTCGCCAGGACCGACCTCTCCGCCTTCCTCCTCACCGAGCCCGACGTCGGCTCCGACCCGGCGCGCCTCGCCACCACCGCCGTACCGGTCCGGGACGGCGAGGGCGACGCGTACGTCCTCGACGGGGTCAAGCTCTGGACCACCAACGGCGTCGTCGCCGACCTGCTCGTCGTCATGGCCCGGGTGCCCGCCTCCGACGGCGGGCGCGGCGGCATCACCGCCTTCGTCGTCGAGGCCGACTCGCCCGGCATCACCGTCGAGCACCGCAACGCCTTCATGGGCCTGCGCGGACTGGAGAACGGCGTCACCCGCTTCCACCGGGTGCGGGTGCCCGCGGAGAACCGCATCGGCCCCGAGGGCGCGGGCCTCAAGATCGCCCTCACCACCCTCAACACCGGCCGCCTCTCGCTCCCCGCCGCCTGCGCGGGCGCCGGGAAGTGGTGTCTGAAGATCGCCCGTGAGTGGGCGGGCGTCCGCGAGCAGTGGGGCGGCCCCGTCGCCCGGCACGAGGCCGTCGGCACCAAGATCTCCTTCATCGCGGCGACCACCTTCGCCCTGGAGGCGGTGGTCGACCTCGCCTCGCAGATGGCGGACGAGGACCGCAACGACATCCGGATCGAGGCCGCCCTCGCCAAGCTGTACGGCTCCGAGATGGCGTGGCTCATCGCCGACGAACTCGTCCAGATCCGGGGCGGCCGGGGTTACGAGACGGCCGACTCGCTCGCCGCCCGCGGCGAGCGCGCGGTCCCCGCCGAGCAGCTCCTGCGCGATCTGCGGATCAACCGGATCTTCGAGGGATCGACCGAGATCATGCACCTGCTGATCGCCCGCGAGGCCGTCGACGCCCACCTCTCCGTCGCGGGGGACCTCATCGACCCCGGGAAGTCGCTCGGCGACAAGGCGAAGGCCGGCGCGCGGGCCGGCGGCTTCTACGCCCGCTGGCTGCCGGGACTCGTCACCGGAGCGGGACAACTGCCTGGGTCCTACGGGGAGTTCGGCGTCCTCGCCGGACACCTCAGGTACGTCGAACGGACCTCCCGCAAGCTGGCCCGCTCCACCTTCTACGCGATGTCCCGCTGGCAGGGCCGCATGGAGCTCAAGCAGGCCTTCCTCGGCCGGATCGTCGACATCGGCGCGGAACTCTTCGCGATGAGCGCCGCCTGCGTACGGGCCGAACTCCTCCGCACCACCGGCGACCACGGGCCGGAGGCCCACCAGCTCGCGGACGCGTTCTGCCGGCAGGCCCGGCTGCGGATCGAGGAGCTGTTCGGCCGCCTCTGGTCGAACACGGACGACGTCGACCGGAGGGTCGTCGACGGCGTCCTCGCCGGCCGCTACACCTGGCTGGAGGCCGGGATCGTCGACCCGAGCGGCGAGGGCCCGTGGATCGCGGACGCGGCTCCGGGCCCGTCCGCGGAGGAGGACGTGCACCGCCGGATCCCGTGAGCGCCGGGCCCGTGTTCCGCCATGCGGAACGCGGGCCCGCCCCGCCCACCGAAACGGCAGGATGACGTCCGTGACCGTCATCGACATCCCCGGCTCCAAGTCCGTCACCGCCCGTGCGCTCTTCCTCGCCGCGGCCGCGGAGGGCACCACCACCCTCCTCAGGCCGCTCGTCTCCGACGACACCGAGGGCTTCGCCGAGGGCCTCACCGCCCTCGGCTACGCCGTCCGCCGCGAGACCGGCGCCCGCGAGACCGGCGCCTGGCACATCGAGGGCCGCCCCGCGGGCCCCGGCGCGGACACGGCCGACGTGTACTGCCGCGACGGCGCCACCACCGCCCGCTTCCTGCCGACCCTCGCCGCCGCCGGCCACGGCACGTACCGCTTCGACGCCTCCGCCCAGATGCGAGTACGACCCCTTGGCCCCCTGACGACCGCGTTGCGCACCCTCGGTGTCGATCTGCGGCATGGGGAGAAGGAGGGCCACCACCCCCTCACCGTCGCCGCCGACGGGGTCAAGGGCGGCGCGCTCACCCTGGACGCCGGGCAGTCCTCCCAGTACCTGACCGCCCTGCTCATGCTCGGCCCGCTGACCGCAGAGGGCCTCGACATCACCGTCACGGACCTGGTCTCGGAGCCGTACGTCGAGATCACCCTCGCGATGATGCGGGCCTTCGGCGCCGACGTACGCCAGGAGGGCCGTACGTACCGGGTGGCTCCCACCGGCTACCGGGCGCGTACGTACGGCATCGAGCCCGACGCCTCGACGGCCAGCTACTTCTTCGCCGCCGCCGCCCTCGAACCGGGCCGCTCCGTCACCGTCCCCGGGCTCGGCACCGGCGCCCTCCAGGGCGACCTCGGCTTCGTCGACGTGCTGCGCCGCATGGGCGCCGACGTCGAGATCACCGACGCGGGCACGACCGTCCGCTCCACCGGCACCCTGCGCGGCCTGACCGTGAACATGCGGGACATCTCCGACACCATGCCGACCCTCGCCGCCCTCGCCCCCTTCGCCGAAGGACCGGTCCGTATCGAGGACGTCGCCAACACCCGGGTCAAGGAGTGCGACCGCCTCGACGCCTGCGCCGAGAACCTGCGCCGCCTCGGGATCACCGTCCGCACCGGGCCCGACTGGATCGAGATCCACCCCGGAACCCCCACCGGACCGGTCGAGATCGCCACCCACGGGGACCACCGCATCGTCATGTCCTTCGCGGTCACCGCCCTGCGCACGCCGGGCATCACCTTCGACGACCCCGGCTGTGTGAAGAAGACCTTCCCCGACTTCCACCGGGTCTTCGACACCTTCGTCCACACGCCGTGAAGCCCGCCCGCGTGAAGAGCGCACAGCGTTTGCCGCAAGAATGGGGGGCATGAGCGACCGCCCCTCTCCTCTCGCCGATCCGCACATCGCCTTCGACGTGTCCGAAGGACGCCGGGACATCGTCGTCCTCGGCTCGACCGGGTCCATCGGCACCCAGGCCATCGACCTGGTGCTGCGCAACCCCGACCGCTTCCGGGTCACCGCCCTGGCCGCCTCGGGCGGCCGGGTCGCGCTGCTCGCCGAGCAGGCGCACCGGCTGAAGGTCGCCGCGGTCGCCGTGGCCCGCGAGGAGGTGCTGCCGGAGCTGCGCGACGCGCTGAAGGCGCTGTACGGCCCCGAGCCGCTGCCCGAGCTCCTGGCGGGCCCCGAGGCCGCCACGCGGCTCGCCGCCTCGCCGTGCCACACCGTCCTCAACGGCATCACCGGCTCCATCGGCCTCGCGCCGACGCTCGCGGCGCTCGAAGCCGGCCGCACCCTGGCCCTCGCCAACAAGGAGTCGCTGATCGTCGGCGGCCCGCTGGTGAAGGCGCTCGCCAAGCCGGGCCAGATCATCCCGGTCGACTCCGAGCACGCGGCCCTCTTCCAGGCGCTCGCCGCCGGCACCCGCGCCGACGTCCGCAAGCTGGTCGTCACCGCCTCCGGCGGCCCGTTCCGCGGCCGTACGCGGGAGCAGCTGGCCGGCGTCACCCGCGAGGACGCGCTCGCCCACCCGACCTGGGCCATGGGCCCGGTGATCACGGTGAACAGCGCGACCCTGGTGAACAAGGGCCTGGAGGTCATCGAGGCCCACCTGCTCTACGACATCCCCTTCGACCGCATCGAGGTCGTCGTGCACCCCCAGTCGTACGTCCACTCCATGGTCGAGTTCACGGACGGCTCCACGCTCGCCCAGGCCACCCCGCCCGACATGGGCGGCCCCATCGCGATCGGCATCGGCTGGCCCGAGCGGGTCCCGGACGCGGCCCCCGCCTTCGACTGGACCAAGGCCTCCACCTGGGAGTTCTTCCCGCTCGACACCGAGGCGTTCCCGTCCGTCGGCCTCGCCCGGCACGTCGGCGAGCTGGGCGGAACCGCCCCCGCCGTCTTCAACGCGGCGAACGAGGAGTGCGTGGCGGCGTTCCTCGCCGGAAGGCTGCCGTTCAACGGAATCATGGATACGGTCACAGCGGTCGTCGCGGAGCACGGCGTTCCCGTCACGGGAACCTCCCTCACCGTCCCGGACGTCCTCGAAGCGGAGACCTGGGCGCGCGCCCGGGCCCGAGAGCTCGCAGCGAAGGCAACAGCGGAGGCCCGCGCATGACCGAAATGCTCCTGTACGCCCTGGGCATCGTGCTGTTCGCGCTCGGGCTGCTCGTCTCCATCGCCTGGCACGAGCTCGGCCACCTGTCCACGGCCAAGCTCTTCGGCATCCGCGTGCCGCAGTACATGGTCGGCTTCGGCCCCACCATCTGGTCGAGGAAGCGCGGCGAGACCGAGTACGGCATCAAGGCCATCCCGGCCGGCGGCTACATCCGCATGATCGGCATGTTCCCGCCCGGCGAGGACGGGAAGATCGAGGCCCGCTCCACCTCGCCCTGGCGCTCGATGATCGAGGACGCCAGGGAGGCCTCGTACGAGGAGCTCAAGCCCGGCGACGAGACCCGCCTCTTCTACACGCGCAAGCCGTGGAAGCGCGTGATCGTGATGTTCGCGGGACCGTTCATGAACCTGGTCCTGGCCCTCGCGCTGTTCTTCGGCTCGATGATGACGCTGGGCATCCAGGGCCAGACGACCGAGGTCGCCGGGGTCCAGAAGTGCGTCATCAAGCAGAGCGAGAAGCGCGAGAAGTGCGCGACGGGCGACCCCGTCTCCCCGGCGTTCAAGGCCGGCCTGAAGGACGGCGACAAGATCGTCGCCTTCAACGGCACGCCGGTGAACGACTGGGACGCCCTCTCCGACCGCATCCGGGAGACCATCGGCCCCGCGACGATCACCGTCGAGCGGGCCGGACAGCGCGTGGAGCTGCACCCCACGCTCGTCTCCAACAAGGTCCCGAAGAAGGACGAGGACGGCAAGGTCGTCCAGCCCCTGACCTACATCGACGCCGGCTACCTCGGCTTCGCCTCCAAGTCCGAGGTAGCGCCCCTCACCTTCGGCGAGACCACCGAACGCATGTCCGACCGCCTGGAGAGCAGCGTCGAGTCGGTCATCGCCCTTCCGGGCAAGATCCCCGACCTCTGGGACGCCACCTTCGGTGACGGCGAGCGCGCCGACGACTCGCCGGTGGGCGTGGTCGGCGCCGCCCGGATCACCGGCGAACTCATGAACATCGAGGCGCCGCCGACGACGATCCTCGTGATGTTCATGGACCTCCTGGTCATGTTCAACGTGTCGTTGTTCCTGTTCAACATGCTGCCGCTGCTGCCGCTCGACGGCGGTCACATCGCGGGCGCCCTGTGGGAGTCCGTACGCCGCCACACGGCCCGGATCTTCAAGCGTCCCGACCCGGGCCCGTTCGACGTGGCCAAGCTGATGCCCGCCGCCTACGTGGTGGCCGGCGTCTTCGTCTGCTTCACCCTGCTCGTCCTCGCCGCCGACATCGTCAACCCGGTGAGGATCACGTAGCACCCAAGGGGGCCGGACACCGTGGTGTCCGGCCCCCCGCGCCCGGGGCGGTAACCTCGGAGACCTGAGCCCGCCGACGCACAACCTTGAGGTTGCACAGAAGATGACCGCGATTTCTCTCGGTATCCCGACCGTTCCGACCCGGCTCGCCGAGCGGCGCAAGAGCCGCCAGATCCAGGTCGGCACCGTGGCCGTCGGCGGTGACGCCCCCGTCTCCGTGCAGTCGATGACCACGACCCGCACGTCCGACATCGGCGCGACGCTCCAGCAGATCGCCGAGCTGACCGCCTCCGGCTGCCAGATCGTGCGGGTGGCGTGCCCGACCCAGGACGACGCCGACGCCCTCGCGGTCATCGCCCGGAAGTCGTCCATCCCGGTGATCGCCGACATCCACTTCCAGCCGAAGTACGTGTTCGCCGCGATCGACGCCGGCTGCGCGGCCGTCCGCGTCAACCCCGGCAACATCAAGCAGTTCGACGACAAGGTCAAGGAGATCGCCAAGGCGGCCTCCGACGCCCGGACCCCGATCCGGATCGGCGTCAACGCCGGCTCGCTCGACGCGCGGCTCCTGAAGAAGTACGGCCGTGCCACCCCCGAGGCGCTCGTCGAGTCCGCCCTCTGGGAGGCGTCCCTCTTCGAGGAGCACGGCTTCCGCGACATCAAGATCTCGGTCAAGCACAACGACCCGGTGATCATGGTCGAGGCCTACCGCCAGCTCGCCGCCCAGTGCGACTACCCGCTGCACCTCGGCGTCACCGAGGCCGGTCCCGCCTTCCAGGGCACCATCAAGTCGGCCGTCGCCTTCGGCGCCCTGCTCTCCCAGGGCATCGGCGACACCATCCGCGTCTCGCTCTCCGCGCCGCCGGCCGAGGAGATCAAGGTCGGCATGCAGATCCTGGAGTCGCTGAACCTGCGCCAGCGCCGCTTGGAGATCGTCTCCTGCCCGTCCTGCGGCCGGGCCCAGGTCGACGTCTACAAGCTCGCGGAGGAGGTCACCGCCGGCCTCGACGGCATGACCGTCCCGCTGCGCGTGGCCGTCATGGGCTGCGTCGTCAACGGCCCCGGCGAGGCCCGCGAGGCCGACCTCGGCGTCGCCTCCGGCAACGGCAAGGGCCAGATCTTCGTCAAGGGCGAGGTGATCAAGACCGTCCCCGAGTCGAAGATCGTCGAGACCCTCATCGAAGAGGCGCTGAAGATCGCCGAGCAGATGGAGAAGGACGGCGTCGCCAGCGGCGAGCCGTCGGTCGCCATCGCCGGCTGAGGGACACGAGTCTCCCGCGAAGCCCCGCCGCCCGCCCCGGGCAGCGGGGCTTCGCACTGCCGCAGGCGTGGTTCCGGAGCCTCCGGGTACAGTGCGGGAATCAGCAGAACGTACCGTGAGGCCCCCCTCGTGTTGACACAACCCTCCACCCGGGTCCTCGAACCCGCCGACCTCGGCGCCGCACTCGCCGTCCTGGAGAGCGCCCCCGTCGAGAACGCCTTCGTGACCGCCCGCGTCCAGGTCGCCGGACTCGACCCGTGGCGCCTCGGCGGCGAGATGTGGGGCTGGTACAGCGAGGGCCGGCTGCGTTCCCTCTGCTACTCCGGTGCCAACCTGGTGCCCCTCTGCGCCACCCCCGAGGCCGTCCGCGCCTTCGCCGACCGGGCCCGCAGGGTCGGCCGCCGCTGCTCCTCGATCGTCGGCCCCGCCGAGCCCACCGGCGAACTGTGGCGGCTACTCGAACCCAGCTGGGGCCCCGCGCGCGACATCCGCGCCCGCCAGCCGCTGATGGTCGCGGAGGCGCCGTCCACCACGGTCCCGGCCGACCCGCTGGTGCGCCGCGTCCGCAAGGACGAGATGGACGTGATCATGCCCGCCTGCGTGGCCATGTTCACCGAGGAGGTCGGCGTCTCCCCGCTCGCCAACGACGGCGGCCTGCTCTACCAGGCCCGGGTCGCCGAACTCGTCGGCGCGGGCCGCTCCTTCGCCCGCATCGAGGACGGCAAGGTCGTCTTCAAGGCGGAGATCGGCGCCGCCACCCGGCAGGCCTGCCAGATCCAGGGCGTCTGGGTCGCCCCCGAACACCGCGGCAAGGGCCTCTCGGAGACCGGCATGGCCGCCGTGCTCCGGTACGCGCTCGCGGATGTCGCACCTCTCGTCAGCCTGTACGTGAACGACTACAACACCCCGGCGAGGGCGGCGTACCGCCGTGTCGGCTTCCAGGAGACCGGCGCCTTCATGAGCGTGCTGTTCTGAGGCCCCGGCCGCTTGTAGGGTGCGCCGCATGGATGACGCAGAGGTCATGATCGGACCGGTCAATCTCGCCGCCCGGGTGGACGAGGCGCTCGCCGTGCAGGCGCTCGCCTTCGGCCTGGACGAGGACGAGATCGCCGTACGCCGCCACATCGTGCTGCGCCACCTGCTGTGCCCCGGCGCCCGCGCCTACGGGGCCACCACGCCCGACGGCGCGCTCGTCGGATTCGTGTACGGGATGCCCAACGACCGCACCCACTGGTGGTCCACCGTCGTCGAGCCGTACCTGCGCGCCACCGGCACCGCCGACTGGCTCGACGACTCCTTCGTCATCACCGAACTGCACGTCCACCCGGCCCACCAGGGCAGGGGCCTCGGCCGTGAACTGATCACCACCATCACCGACACGGCCGCCGAGCCGCGCTCGATCCTCTCCGCGATCGACACGGAGAGCCCGGCCCGCGGCCTCTACCGCTCCCTCGGCTACACCGACCTCGCCCGCCAGGTCCACTTCCCGAGCGCCGCCCGCCCGTACGCCGTGATGGGGGCGCCCCTGCCGCTCGAGCGCCGGAACTGATTTCTCCGACGCGGTGCCGCCCGGCTAACCTCGGGCCATCACCGTCAGTCCCGGCAGGAGTACGAGAACCATGGCCAACGCACCGGTCCAGCGCATGTCCCAGTTGATGGCGAAGACGCTGCGCGACGACCCGGCCGACGCCGAGGTCCTCAGCCACAAGCTCCTCGTCCGCGCCGGCTACGTCCGTCGCACCGCCGCCGGCATCTGGAGCTGGCTGCCCCTCGGCAAGAAGGTCCTCTCCAACATCGAGCGCATCGTCCGCGAGGAGATGGACGCGATCGGCGCGCAGGAGGTCACCCTCCCCGCGCTGCTGCCCCGCGAGCCGTACGAGGCGACCGGCCGCTGGAACGAGTACGGCGCCGAACTCTTCCGTCTCCAGGACCGCAAGGGCGGCGACTACCTCCTCGGCCCGACGCACGAGGAGATCTTCACCCTCCTGGTCAAGGACCAGTGCTCGTCCTACAAGGACCTGCCGGTCATCCTGTACCAGATCCAGAACAAGTTCCGTGACGAGGCCCGCCCCCGCGCCGGCATCCTGCGCGGCCGTGAGTTCCTGATGAAGGACTCGTACTCCTTTGACACCGAGGACGAGGGCCTGGCCCGGTCCTACGCCCTGCACCGTCAGGCCTACGAGCGCGTCTTCGAGCGCCTCGGCCTCGACTACCGCATCGTCGCCGCCACCGCCGGCGCCATGGGCGGCTCGAAGTCCGAGGAGTTCCTCGCCCCGGCCGAGGCCGGCGAGGACACCTTCGCCGACTGCCCGAACTGCGACTTCGCGGCCAACACCGAGGCCGTCTCCTACGAGCTGCAGACGGTCGACGGCTCCGCCGTCCCGGCCGCCGAGGAGATCCCGACCCCCGACACCCCGACGATCGAGACCCTCGCCGCCTCGCTCGGCGTGCCGGCCTCCGCCACGCTCAAGAACCTCCTCGTGCGGGTCGACGGCGAGATCGTCGCCGTGGGCGTGCCGGGCGACCGTGAGGTCGATCTCGGCAAGGTCGAGGAGCACTTCGCGCCGGCCACCGTCGAGATGGTGACCGAGGCGGACTTCGCGGCCCGTCCCGACCTGGTACGCGGCTACGTCGGCCCGCAGGGCCTGGAGAAGGTCACGTACCTCGCCGACCCGCGCGTGGCACCCGGCACCTCCTGGATCACGGGCGCCAACAAGGAGGGCATGCACGCGAAGAACGTCGTCGCGGGCCGTGACTTCGAGGTCTCCGAGTACGTCGACGTCGTCGTCGTGCAGGAGGGCGACCCGTGCCCGAAGTGCGGCACCGGCCTGAAGCTGGACCGCGCCATCGAGATCGGCCACATCTTCCAGCTGGGCCGCAAGTACGCCGACGCCCTCAAGCTCGACGTCCTCGGCCAGAACGGCAAGCCGGTCCGCGTGACCATGGGCTCGTACGGCATCGGCGTCTCCCGCGCGGTGGCGGCGCTCGCCGAGCAGACCGCCGACGAGAAGGGCCTGTGCTGGCCGGCCGAGGTCGCCCCGGCCGACGTCCACGTCGTCGCCGCCGGCAAGGCGCTCCAGACCGAGCTGGCGCTCGACGTCTCCGACAAGCTGGCCGCGGCCGGTCTGCGGGTCCTGGTCGACGACCGCGCGGGCGTCTCCCCGGGCGTCAAGTTCACCGACTCGGAGCTCATGGGCGTCCCGCAGATCCTGGTGGCGGGCCGCCGCGCGGCCGAGGGCGTCCTGGAGCTGAAGGACCGCCGCACGGGCGAGCGCGAGGAGCTGACCGTCGACGAGGCGATCGCCCGCCTCACGGCGTGAGCGAACGAGGTGGCCGGGCCCGACCGGGCCCGGCCACCTCTCTGCCGCGCGGGCGCGGGGGCCTCAGCCGGCGTCCTCCCGCGGCGCCGGTTCCACCGACGTCCCCGTCAGGTCCTCGATCGCGTCCGCCGCGTCGGCCCGTCCCGCCAGGTACGCGTCCGTGCGTGGGGGCACCGGCGGTACCGGCGGCATGTGCGTCATCGTCTCGGCGTGCCCCGCGGAGGCCCCCGGGGACCCGGGCGTCGCCCGTTCCAGGAACCTCAGCAGCTCCACCGGGATCGGCAGCACCAGCGTCGAGTTCTTCTCGGCCGACACGGCCATCACCGTCTGCAGCAGCCGCAGCTGGAGCGCCGCCGGCTGCGCGGACATGACCTGCGCCGCCTCCGACAGCTTCTTCGACGCCTGGAGCTCCGCGTCCGCGTTGATCACCCGCGCCCGCCGCTCCCGGTCCGCCTCCGCCTGCCGGGCCATGGAGCGCTTCATCGTCTCCGGCAGCGACACGTCCTTGATCTCGACCCGGTCGATCTGCACGCCCCAGCCGATCGCGGGGGAGTCCAGCATCAGTTCGAGCCCCTGGTTGAGCTTCTCCCGGTTCGACAGCAGGTCGTCGAGGTCGCTCTTGCCGATGATGGACCGCAGCGAGGTCTGCGCCATCTGCGAGACCGCGAACTTGTAGTCCTCGACCCTGACGAGCGCCTCCGCGGCGTCGACGACCTTGAAGTAGACCACCGCGTCCACCCGGACGGTCACGTTGTCCCGGGTGATGCCCTCCTGCGCGGGCACGGGCATCGTGACGATCTGCATGTTCACCTTGTGCAGGCGGTCCACGCCCGGAACGATCATGGTGAAGCCGGGCGCGCGGACGTCGTTGCGCAGTCGGCCGAAGCGGAAGACGACGCCACGCTCGTACTGCTTCACGACCCGGGCCGCCGCGCCCGTGTACACCGCGACCGCCGCGGCCGCGCCGGCCGCCGCCATCAGCAGCTCTTCGATCATCACGGCCCCCTGGGAATCGAGCCGCCGAACGCCGCGGACCGGCGAACGGTACAAAAAGGGTATTCCCCTACAGCCAGCTCGCGAACTCGAGAAGCAGCTCGGCATCCTGCCGCCGCCCCGCCGCCAGCGCCCGCGTGCCCGATTCCACCGCGCGGAACAGGGTCCAGCCGTGCAGCCGCTCCCGGTCCAGGTCCAGCGAGTCCGCCAGCTTGTTGACCCGCCGCCGGGCCGCCGAGGCGCCCGAGGACGCGGCCACCAGGTCCTCGACCCGGTCCCGTACGAGCCGGGCCAGGTCGTACGCCCGCTCGCCGACCAGCGGCTCGGGCCCGACGGCCAGCCAGGGCGCCCGGTCCCCGGCGAGGACCTTGCCCTGCCGGAAGTTCCCGTGCAGCAGCAGCGTCTCCGCCTCGCCCGCCACCAGCTCCTCACGCGCCGCGAGCGCCGCCGCCGTCAGCTCGCCGGTCGCCGCGTCGGACAGGTGCGGGCGCATCGCCTCCGCCTGCCGGGCCGTCCGCTCGGTCACCGTCTCGAAGCCGTGCTCCGCCGGGGGCTCGACCCACAGCTTGCGTACCGTCCCCGCCGCCTCCAGGAGCGCCTTCGCCTCGGGCAGCGAGCGCAGCGAGACCTCGTGGTGCAGCCGTTCGAGGACGAGGGCGTCCGCCCCTGTCCCCCCGACCTCGTCGAGCAGCAGGGCGGCGCCCCAGCCGTTCCAGTGCGCGAGGGCCTCCCGCTCCCGCTCGGGCCGGCTGAAGGGGGGTGCGATCTTGAGCGCGGCGGGGGAGCCGTCCGAGCGCCGGACGAGCACGACGAGGCTGCTCCGCCCGCCCGGCGCCAGCACGCGTTCGGCGTCCAGGGAGGCCTGGTCGAGCACCTGGTCGGCGAGCCCGGGCAGTTTCCCGAGCCACTCGGCCGCGGCGGCGTCCCCGTACGTCTCACCGAGCGCCTTCACCAGTCGCTGCGGCGGTTCGAAAGCCATACGTGCGTTGTTCCTTCGGTCGGGGCGGGGCTCACACCCGCTCGGCGAGCCCAGGAAAGGTTACGTCGCTGCCGCGCCAGCGGACGGCCCGTACCGCCGCCTCCCTGAGCGCGGCGGCCGCCTCGCGCCGCCGTGGTCCCTCGGATGCCCGGACCAGGTCGGAGTACACCCCGGCGACCCGGTCCTCCAGTACCGCCGCGAGCCGCACCGCGCCGGCCGGGTCCGCGACCCCGAACGGCAGCTCGTACGCGGCCGCCGCCACCACCGGCGTGCCGCCGAGGTCCCGGACGGCCCTGCGCAGCGCGTCACGGCGCCCCCGGTGGGCCTCGTGGGCCGCCGCGGCCTCGGCCCGCCGCTCGGCTCCGATCCGGCCGCCGACGACCCCGTACCCGTACACCGCCGCGTGCTCGGCGGCCAGCGCGGCCTGGGTCGCTTCGAGGGCGCTCATGCCCGGGCTCCTTCGGTCAGCAGATAGGCGTGGGCCGCGCCGGCGGCGGCCACGGAGGCGAGCAGCCTGGCGTACTCGGGCGGCGCGGTGAGCAGGGCGGCGGTGTGCGCGTCGGCGGCCGTGCGCTCGGCCGCCGCGAGCTCCTTGAGCGCCGCGAGGGGGTCACCGGTGACCGGTACGGGGGCGGAAGCGGTCTTCGAGGGTGCGCTCTTCGATGGCGTGGCCGTCGCGGGCCGCACCGTCGTACCGCCCTCCCCGAGGGCCTTCGCGTGCGCCGCCACCGAGCGCCGGAGCGGGGTCAGCCGGGGCGCGAGCGCCGGGTGGGCGGCGAGGGTCGCGTCGTACCGTTCGAGCAGGGTCCGGGAGGCGGTCACCGAGCGGAGCCGCAGCGCCGCCTCGGCGCGCGCCACCCGTTCGGCCTCCAGTTCGGCGGCGCCGGGCCGCCGCGGACCGGGGGCCTCCGAGGTGCAGCCCGCGAGGACCGCCGTGGCGGCGGCCGAGACCCCCGCCGTCAGGAGTGCGCGCCTGCCCGTCGTCGTCACGCTCTCTCCTCAGCCGTGGTATGTCGTCGAAGATCGTCGGATCACCGCAGGCGAGCGTACCCGCGGGGCCCGGGGCGGTGGACGGCAACACCCTCCCGGACCGGATACCCTTTGGTCTGACACGCGACGAACACACAACAGCACACGCGGCCGAGGAGTCACCCGGATGAGCACCACCCAGAGCGACAGGCTGCGCGGACTCGTGGAGCCGCTCGTCCACGCGAGGGACCTGGATCTGGAAGAGATCGAGGTGTCCCGGGCCGGCCGCCGCGGACTGCTGAGGATCGTCGTCGACTCGGACGAGGGCGTGGAGCTGGACGCCTGTGCCGAGCTGAGCCGCGCGATCTCGGAGAAGCTCGACGAGACCGACGCGATGGGCGAGGGCGAGTACGTCCTCGAAGTCAGCTCTCCTGGCGCCGACCGGCCTCTGACGCAACACCGCCACTACGAGCGGGCCGTCGGCCGGCTGGTGAAGCTCCAGCTGTCCGTCGACGATGCTTCCGAAGAGCTGGTCGCGCGGATCCTCACCGTGGACGCGGACGGCCTCGACCTCGAAGTGCCGGGCGTGAAGGGGCGCAAGCCCACCGCCCGCCGGGTCGGGTTCGCCGACATCGTCAAGGCGCGTGTCGAGATCGAGTTCAACCGCAAGGACAAGAAGGAAGAGGAGGCGTAGCCGTGGACATCGACGTGAAGCTGCTCAAGGGCTTGGCGCATGAGAAGGAGATCTCCTTCGACCTGCTGGTCGAGGCGATCGAGTCGGCCCTCCTCATCGCCTACCACCGCACCCCCGACGCCCGCCGCCACGCACGCGTGGAGCTGGACCGGGCCACCGGGCACGTGACGGTGTGGGCGAAGGAAGACCCCTCCGACCTGGAGGAGGGCCAGGAGCCCAAGGACTTCGACGACACCCCGTCCGACTTCGGCCGGATCGCGGCGAGCACCGCCCGCCAGGTCATCCAGCAGCGGCTGCGGGACGCCGAGAACGACGTGACGTTCGGCGAGTACGCGCGCCGCGAGGGCGATGTCGTCGCCGGTGTGGTGCAGCAGGGCAAGGACCCGAAGAACGTCCTGGTCCGCCTCGACGACAAGCTGGAAGCCATTCTTCCGGTGCAGGAGCAGGTGCCGGGCGAGGACTACACGCACGGTCTGCGGCTGCGCACGTACGTCGTCCGGGTGGCGAAGGGTGTGCGCGGTCCGTCCGTCACCCTTTCGCGTACGCATCCCAATCTGGTGAAGAAGCTGTTCGCACTCGAGGTGCCGGAGATCGCCGACGGATCGGTCGAGATCTCGGCCATCGCCCGTGAGGCCGGTCACCGCACCAAGATCGCCGTCCGTTCCACCCGTTCGGGTCTGAACCCCAAGGGCGCCTGCATCGGCCCGATGGGCAGCCGCGTGCGGAACGTGATGGCGGAGCTGCTGGGCGAGAAGATCGACATCGTCGACTGGTCGGACGACCCGGCCGAGATGGTGGCGAACGCGCTCTCCCCGGCGCGGGTCTCCCGGGTCGAGATCGTCGACATGGCGGCCCGTTCCGCCCGTGTGACGGTGCCGGACTACCAGCTGTCGCTCGCCATCGGCAAGGAGGGCCAGAACGCCCGCCTCGCCGCGCGCCTCACCGGCTGGCGGATCGACATCCGGCCGGACACGGAGCCGAGCGGTCCGGAGGACTGAGACCGTTTTTGGCCAACGACTGTTCGATTCTTGCCCCAAACAGGTGAGGTCGGTACGGGGAGGTAGACTTAATCGTGTCTGGCCGGACGCAGGCCCGTGCGTGCCCTGAGCGAACCTGTGTGGGATGCCGGGAGCGAGCGGCCAAGAGCGATCTGCTGCGGATCGTGGTGAGCAAGGACGAATGCGTTCCCGATCATCGCGGTACGCTGCCCGGCCGGGGTGCGTACCTGCACCCCGCCGTGGTCTGTCTCGACCTGGCGGTCCGCCGCCGAGCGTTCCCGAGGGCCTTCAGGGTCCAGGGCCCGCTCGACACCGCGGAACTCCGTCACCACGTCGAGCGGCCGACACCGCAGTGAAGAAGTACGGCACGGAACACCGTGCGGTCAGGTACCTCGCGAGTTGGAAGTAGGTCGAGATTGCGATGAGCACTCGATGAGTACGCGATGAGTACGCCCATGAAGTAGCGACGGTCCGGCGGTAACCGGACCTCACAAAGGAGCAAAGTGGCTAAGGTCCGGGTATACGAACTCGCCAAGGAGTTCGGTGTGGAGAGCAAGGTCGTCATGGCCAAGCTCCAAGAACTCGGTGAATTCGTCCGTTCGGCGTCCTCGACGATCGAGGCGCCGGTCGTGCGCAAGTTGACTGACGCACTGCAGGGTCCCGGCGGCAACGCCGGCAAGACCGCTGCCAAGCCTGGCGCGCCCCGCAAGGCGGCGCCCTCCCCCGCGGCGCCGTCCCCGGCCGCCGCGGCACGTCCCGCTGCCCCGAAGCCCGGCGCCCCGGCCCCCAAGCCGGCCCCCGCCGCGCCTGCGGCGCCCGCCCCGGTCACTCCGGTGACTCCGGCCGCGCCCGCGAGCAGCACCCCCTCTCCGGCTCCGGCCGCCTCGGGCCCCCGCCCGGGCCCGAAGCCCGCGCCGAAGCCGGTCACGCCGGCTCCGGCCGCCCCCGAGTTCACCGCGCCTCCGTCGGCTCCCGCCGCCGGTCAGCGCCCCGGTGCCTCGGGTCCCCGCCCCGCCGGCGAGCGTCCGGCCCGTCCGGCCCAGCAGGCTCCCCGCCCGCAGGGTCAGGGCGCGCCGCGTCCGCAGGGCCAGGGCGCTCCCCGTCCGGGCGGTGCCCGTCCGGCCGGTCCGCGTCCCGGCAACAACCCCTTCACCTCGGGTGGCTCCACCGGCATGGCGCGGCCGCAGTCGCCCCGTCCCGGTGGCGGCGCCCCGCGTCCGCAGGGTGGCCCCGGCGCCGCTCCGGGCGCTCCGCGTCCGCAGGGCGGCCCCGGTGGCGCCCCGCGTCCCCAGGGTCAGGGCGGCGCCCGTCCGACCCCCGGTGGCATGCCTCGCCCGCAGGCTCCCCGTCCGGGCGGCGCGCCCGGCGGTAACCGTCCGAACCCGGGCATGATGCCGCAGCGTCCCGCGGCCGGCCCGCGTCCCGGTCCTGGCGGTCGTGGCCCCGGTGGCCCCGGCGGCCGTCCGGCAGGTCCCGGCGGTGGCGGCGGCGGTCGTCCCGGCTTCACCGGTCGTCCGGCCGGTCCCGGCGGTGGCGGTGGCGGCTTCGCCGGCCGTCCCGGTGGTCCCGGTGGTGGCGGCGGCGGTCGTCCGGGTGGTCCCGGCGGCGGTGGCGGCGGCTTCGGCGGTCGTCCCGGTGGCTTCGGTGGCCGTCCCGGCGGTCCGGGTGGACGTGGTGGCACGCAGGGCGCCTTCGGTCGTCCCGGCGGTCCCGCGCGTCGTGGTCGCAAGTCGAAGCGTCAGAGGCGCCAGGAGTACGAGGCCATGCAGGCCCCGTCCGTGGGCGGCGTGATGCTTCCCCGCGGTGGCGGCGAGGTCATTCGCCTGTCGCGCGGTGCGTCCCTCACCGACTTCGCCGAGAAGATCGGCGCCAACCCGGCGTCGCTCGTCGCGGTGATGATGAACCTCGGCGAGATGGTCACGGCGACGCAGTCGGTCTCCGACGACACGCTGCAGATGCTCGGTGACGAGATGAACTACACCGTTCAGATCGTCAGCCCCGAGGAGGAGGACCGCGAGCTGCTCGAGTCCTTCGACATCGAGTTCGGCGAGGACGAGGGCGGCGAAGAGGCTCTGGTCTCCCGTCCGCCGGTCGTCACCGTCATGGGTCACGTCGACCACGGTAAGACCCGACTGCTCGACGCGATCCGCAAGACGAACGTCGTCGCGGGCGAGGCCGGTGGCATCACCCAGCACATCGGTGCCTACCAGGTGGGTACCGAGGTCAACGGCGAAGAGCGTCGCATCACCTTCATCGACACCCCGGGTCACGAGGCGTTCACCGCCATGCGTGCCCGTGGTGCGAAGTCGACCGACATCGCGATCCTCGTGGTCGCGGCCAACGACGGCGTCATGCCGCAGACGATCGAGGCGCTCAACCACGCCAAGGCCGCCGGCGTCCCGATCGTCGTCGCGGTCAACAAGATCGACGTCGAGGGTGCGGACCCGACCAAGGTCCGCGGTCAGCTGACCGAGTTCGGTCTGGTGGCCGAGGAGTACGGCGGCGACACGATGTTCGTCGACATCTCCGCCAAGCAGGGTCTGCACATCGACTCCCTGCTCGAGGCCGTCGTCCTCACCGCCGACGCCTCGCTCGACCTGCGGGCCAACCCGAACCAGGACGCGCAGGGTATTGCGATCGAGTCCCACCTCGACCGTGGTCGCGGTGCCGTCTCGACCGTCCTGGTCCAGCGCGGAACGCTGCGCATCGGCGACACCGTGGTGGTCGGCGACGCGTACGGCCGCGTCCGGGCGATGCTCGACGACAAGGGCAACAACGTCGAGGAGGCGACCCCGTCGACTCCCGTCCTGGTGCTCGGTCTCACCAACGTGCCGGGTGCCGGCGACAACCTCCTGGTGGTCGACGAGGACCGTACGGCGCGTCAGATCGCCGAGAAGCGCGCTGCGCGTGAGCGCAACGCCGCCTTCGCCAAGCGCGTCCGCCGGGTGTCCCTCGAGGACCTCGACAAGGTGCTCAAGGCCGGTCTCGTCCAGGAACTCAACCTCATCATCAAGGGCGACGCGTCCGGTGCGGTCGAGGCCCTCGAGGCTTCGCTGCTCCAGCTCGACGTCGGCGAAGAGGTCGACATCCGTGTCCTGCACCGCGGTGTGGGTGCGGTCACCGAGTCGGACATCGACCTGGCCATGGGCTCCGACGCCATCGTCATCGGCTACAACGTCCGCGCTGCGGGCCGCGCGGCGCAGATGGCGGAGCGCGAAGGCGTCGACGTCCGGTACTACTCGGTCATCTACCAGGCGATCGAGGAGATCGAGGCGGCCCTGAAGGGTCTCCTCAAGCCGGAGTACGAAGAGGTCGAGCTCGGTACGGCGGAGATCCGCGAGGTCTTCCGCTCGTCCAAGCTGGGCAACATCGCCGGTGTCCTCATCCGCTCGGGCGAGGTCAAGCGCAACACCAAGGCGCGTCTGGTCCGCGACGGCAAGGTCATCGCCGAGGACCTCACGATCCACGGTCTGCGCCGCTTCAAGGACGACGTCACCGAGATCCGCGAAGGCTTCGAGGGCGGTATCAACCTCGGAAACTTCAACGACATCAAGATCGACGACGTCATCGCGACGTACGAGATGCGCGAGAAGCCGCGCGGCTGATCGCGTCCCATCGCAGCAGTGAGCCGGGGCCGGTCGGCGGAAAGTATTCCGTCGATCGGCCCCGGCCGTTGCGTGTACGGTTTCCGGTGTCCCCGCCGAGTGGTCGGCGGGAACACCGAACCCGAACCGGCGGGACATCCGGACACACATGTATGTGGGGACACTGTCCTTCGATCTGCTCCTCGGCGACGTTCGTTCGTTGAAGGAGAAACGCTCCCTCGTCAAGCCGATCGTCGCCGAGCTCCATCGGAAGTTCGCGGTGAGCGTGGCGGAGGTCAGCGGCCAGAACCTCCACCGGCGGGTCGAGATCGGCGTCGCGATGGTGTCGGGGGACACGGCACATCTCAGCGACGTACTGGACCGGTGCGAGCGGCTCGTCGCCGCCCGCCCCGAGGTGGAGCTGCTGTCGGTGCGCCGCAGGCTCCACACTGATGAAGACTGATTTGAGCAAGGCAAAGAAGGAGAAGGACCAGTGGCCGACAACGCGCGGGCGAAGAAGCTGGCAGACCTCATCCGGGAGGTGGTCGCCGAGAAGCTGCAGCGCGGCATCAAGGACCCCCGCCTGGGTACGCACGTGACCATCACGGACACCCGCGTCACCGGCGACCTGCGGGAGGCCACGGTCTTCTACACGGTCTACGGCGACGAGGAGGAGCGGGCGAGCGCCGCCGCCGGCCTGGAGAGTGCCAAGGGCATCCTCCGTTCGGCCGTGGGCCGTGCCGCCCAGACCAAGTTCACGCCGACGCTGACCTTCGTGGCCGACGCCCTCCCGGAGAACGCCAAGACCATCGAGAACCTCCTCGACAAGGCGCGGGCCATCGACGCCCAGGTGCGGGAGGCGTCCTCGGGCGCCGCCTTCGCGGGCGACGCCGACCCCTACAAGAAGCCGGGCGAGGACGAAGCCGCCGAATGAGCAACGCAGCAAAGACGCCCGACGGCCTTGTCATCGTCGACAAGCCGTCGGGCTTCACCTCGCACGACGTCGTGGCCAAGATGCGTGGGATCGCCAGGACCCGCCGCGTCGGCCACGCCGGCACCCTCGACCCCATGGCCACGGGCGTCCTCGTCCTCGGCGTGGAGCGGGCCACCAAGCTCCTCGGTCACCTCGCGCTGACCGAGAAGGAGTACCTGGGCACCATCCGCCTGGGCCAGACCACGATCACCGATGACGCCGAGGGCGAGATCACGGCGTCGGTCGACGCTTCGAAGGTCACCCGAGAAGGCATCGACGCGGGCGTCGCCGAGCTGACCGGCGCCATCATGCAGGTGCCGTCGAAGGTCTCCGCGATCAAGATCGACGGCAAGCGGTCGTACGCGCGCGTGCGTGGCGGCGAGGAGTTCGAGATCCCGGCCCGCCCGGTCACCGTCTCCTCCTTCCAGGTGTACGACGTCCGCGAGGCGACCGCCGAGGACGGCACTCCCGTCGTCGACCTGGTCGTCTCCGTCGTCTGCTCCTCCGGTACGTACATCCGGGCGCTCGCCCGGGACCTCGGCGCCGGGCTCGGCGTGGGCGGTCATCTGACCGCGCTGCGCCGCACCCGGGTCGGCCCGTACAAGCTGGACTCGGCGAGGACGCTCGACCAGCTCCAGGAGGAGCTCACCGTCATGCCGGTCGCCGACGCGGCCGCGGCGGCGTTCCCCCGGTGGGAGGTCGACGAGAAGCGGGCCGCGCTGCTGCTCAACGGCGTCCGTCTGGAGATGCCGGCGTACCCGGCGGGTCCGGTCGCGGTCTACGGGCCGGACGGGAAGCTCCTCGCACTCGTCGAGGACCAGCGGGGCAAGGCCAAGAGCCTCGCCGTCTTCGGCTGACACACGGGCCGCTGGGACAAGGGCCGCTGAGACACGGGCCGTAGGACTTCACGGTGGGGCGGGCACGCGCGCGTGCCCGCCCCACCGTTGTCCCCCCATCCCCCCGGGGGAGTCTGTCCGGCGGACACCGCGAAATCACCCCATCGGGGAGGCGCTCGGAGTGAATGGGGGAGTGCCAGGGGGCGCGTTTCCCCTCGTGCGCCTCCGGGTGATCACCGGCGACCTACCGTCGACACCATGGGACGCGGGGACCTGGCGACGCTGGTACGTATCTGCGATCTGGCGGGCCGGCCGCGCGGTACCGGATTCCTCGCCGACCACCACGGAACGGTCGTCACCAGCCACGAAGCCGTCGACGGGCTCAGCCGTGTCCTTCTGCGCGCCCCCGGCGACCGGAGCTGGCTCGCCGAGGCCGAGGCCGTCACCCCCCTGCCGGAGCGCGGCCTCGCGCTCGTGCGCACCGAAGGGCTCGGCGTCCGCCCGCTGCCGCTCGCGACCCGCGACCGGATCGACCCCGGCACGTACGTGCGGATCGCCGCCCAGGGCTGGCGCGAGGCCCGTGTCCTCGGCCCCGCCGCCGTCACGTACGTCGCCGCCGACCGCTGCCACGACCTCACCGAGGCCCTCGAACTCGCCATCGGCACCGAGGGGGCCGAGGCCCTCCGCCTCAGCGGACAGGCCGCCGGCGGCCCCGTCCTCGACACCGCCACCGGCACCGTCCTCGCCGTCCTCGGCACCGCTCTGCACGGCCGTCGCAAGGCCGCCGGATACGCCGTGCCCATCCGGCCCGACGGTCCCCTCACCGCCGTGCTCCGGCGCAACGCGGCCACCGTCCCCGCCTACGGCCCCGACCTCAACCTCGCCGGAATCCTGGAGCTCACCGCGACCTCCGCCGGACCAGCGCGGGAGCCCGACCCCTGGCCCGAGCCCGTCGAACGGCCCGAGTGCGTCCGCGAGTTCACCCGCTTCGCGGCGGGCGACGCACCGGTCCTCGCGCTCGTCGGCGCCCCCGGCACCGGCCGCACCACCGCGCTCGCCGCGCTCTGCGCCCGCCGCGCCGGGGGCGCCGCCCCGGCCCCCACCGTCCGGCTGCGCGGCGCCGACCTGCGCGCCGAGGACCGCTCGCTCGCCGACGCCGTCGGCCGCGCCCTGCACCAGGCGGGCCGTATCGTCGCCGCCTCCGGTGCGCTCGGGGACACCACGACCGCCACCCCCGAACGGGCCGCAGCCCTCGCCCACGAGGCGGGCCGCCCGCTCCTCGTCGTCCTCGACGGCCCCGAGGAGATGCCGCCGCTCCTCGCCCACCGGCTCGCCGACTGGACCACCGCCACCGAGGACTGGCTCCGCGCCCACCACACCCACCTCGTCACCGCCTGCCGCCCCGAGCACTGGGAACTGGCCGGGGCCCTCTACACGCCGGGCGCGCTCCACCGGCCGGCCACTGGACAGGGACACGGACCCGGACTGGGACCCGGACCCGGACTGGGACTCGGACCTGGGGAAGCAGCGCCCGCCGCCCTCGTCCTCGGGCCGTACTCCGCGACGGAGGCGCGGGCCGTACGCGAGGGATACGGCCTCCGGGAGACGGACCTCGCCGAGTGCGACGCCCGGCACCCGCTCGCTCTGCGGCTGCTCGCCGAGGTGCGGGCCGCGCTGCCGGGGCACGTACCCGGGCGGCCGGCACGCGAGGAGATCTTCACCGCCTACCTGGACCTCATGTGCCTGCGGATCGCCGTCCGGATCGCCGCGGGCTCCCGGCCGCTCGCCCGGGGGACCGCCGTACGCCGGCTGGCCGCGCGCGTGACCGGCCAGGTCCACGAGGCGGCCCGCCGGTGCCTAGGCCCCGGGCACGGCGTCCTCGACCGGACCTCCTTCGAGCAGCTCTTCCCCTGGCGGGACGGCTGGGCCTCCGCGGTCCTCACCGAAGGCCTGCTCGTCCCCGCCGGCAGCGGCTACCGCTTCGCCCACGAGGAGCTCGCGGACTGGGTGCAGGCCGCCCACCTGGACCTGGACGCGGCCCTCCCCACGCTCCTCTCGGCGGGCACCGCTTCCCCGGCGCCGGGAGGCGAGGCCCGGCCGGGTCCGCCCGGCTCGTCCCTCCACCCGCTCGGCCCCGTCGCCCCGACGTTCCCCTCGGCCCCTCCCGCCGCACCGGTTCCCCGGCAGCGCACCGCCGAGGACCCGCTGCCGGCCGGCCGGCCACCCGTCCCGCGCCACCGCATCGGCCCCGTGCTCCAGGCACTGCTGCTGCTCCACCGCGAACGCGGCCCGGCGGCCCTCGCCCCGCACCTCACCACCCTCGCCGAAGCCCTCGCCCGCTTCGCGGACGCGGACCCCGGAGGACCGCCGGCCGGTGACGGGCCCTGGTGGGCCGCCCGGCTGTTCGGGGAGACCCTGCGGCGGCTGTCCGACCCCCGGCCGTATCTGCCCGCCCTGCGGCTGCTCGCCGACCTGATCGGGGCCCGCCCCGGGCGGCACGCCGAGTTCGCCGCGTTCGGGCCGGAATTCTGGCTGGGGCTCCCGCTCGGTGAGGACGAGCGGATCGACCTGCTGCGACGGCTCGTGCCCGCAGACCCGCCGCCAGGCGCGGAAAGCGACGGTGAGCGGAGTCTCGACGCCGTCGCCGGGATGCTCGCCGCCGACCCCCGGGGCGTCCAGCCCCTCCTCTGCCGCTGGTTCGGCGACGACCGCCCCCTCCCCTCCGCCCCGCACGCGACCGTCGCCGACGCCGCCCAGGCCCTGCTGCACACCCATCGGGCGCTCGCCGTCGACGACCTGTGCGAGGCGCTCGTCGCCACCGCCCACCCGCTCGCCGACGGTCTTCTCGCCTCCCTCGCCGAGGACGAGCCCGCCGCCCTCTGCCGGGCCGTCGACCGCTGGGCCCACGACGACGGGCGCCCGGAGCGACGCGTCGCCGCCGCCGCGTACGGACATCTGGTCGCCGGACGCGCCGCCACCTCCGCCGACCGCGAACTCCTCCGCTACGCCGCCCTCGCCCTGCTCGCCCGCCCGGGCGACCAGGCCCTCCACGGTGCCGCCCTCGGCCTCCTGATCCGCGACCCGCACACCAGGGCCCGCCACCTGCCCCGCGCCCTCGCCGAGCCCCGGGTGCCCGCCGACGCGCTCGCCGAGGCCCTCGCGGCCCACCCCGGGCCGGTGCTCGCCGCCTTCCGGGCCCGGCTGCACGGCACGGGCGAGGCTCCGGCCGCCGCCCTGCGCGCCCTCGCCGAGGTCGACACGCCCGCCCTCGCACGCCGGATCGCCGTGCTCGTCCGCGAGTACGTGGCCCGCCACCCCGAGGGCGCGGGACACGCCGCCGCCTTCGTCGACCGGCGGTTCGAGGACGGCCCGGCGGCCAGGGCCGTGCTCTTCCCGCTGGTCGCCGGGCTGATCCGGGGCCGCCCCGCCGCGGTCCGCCGCGCCCTCGCCCCCGTCCTCGCCGCCCCCGGCACCGGAGCCTCCCGCCATCTGCGGGCCGAACTGCTCGACGTACTCCTCGAACACGAGCGGTACGAGGCCGAGGCGGGCGAGTTCACCGTCCTGGAGGCCCTCCTGAGGGCCGCGGCCGAGGGCGCCGAACTCCGCAGCGAGCCGCGCACCAGGGAGCTCACCCTCCGGGCCGGCACCCTGTGGGCCCGTACCCCCGAAGGCGCGGGGCGGCTCGACCCGGCCCTCGCGGGACTCGCCCGCGCGCGGCCCGCGTTCGCCGTGCTGCTCGCCCGCTGGACGGTCGCGGCCCCCGTCGACTGGGTCCCGCTGCTCGGCCCCGAGTCCCTCCAGGCGCTGCGGCGCCACGGCACTTCCATGCCGATGCGAACCGACGGCCGTGGGCATGGCAGTCTTAGACCTGCGTAATCGGCGAACAGGCGGACGAGGAGCGGTCACAGTGCAGCGCTGGCGTGGCTTGGAGGACATCCCCCAGGACTGGGGGCGCAGCGTCGTCACCATCGGCTCCTACGACGGGGTGCACCGCGGACACCAGCTGATCATCGGGCGGGCCGTGGAGCGCGCCCGGGAGCTGGGCGTGCCGGCCGTCGTCGTGACCTTCGACCCGCACCCCTCCGAGGTCGTGCGGCCCGGCAGCCATCCGCCGCTGCTCGCCCCGCACCACCGGCGCGCCGAGCTGATGGCCGACCTCGGGGTCGACGCGGTGCTCGTGCTCCCCTTCACCGCCGAGTTCTCCCAGCTGTCCCCGGCCGACTTCATCGTCAAGGTGCTCGTCGACAAGCTGCACGCGAAGGCCGTCATCGAGGGCCCCAACTTCCGCTTCGGGCACCGGGCCGCCGGGAACGTCGCCTACCTGTCCGAGCTGGGCGCCACCTACGACTACGAGGTCGAGGTCATCGACCTGTACGTCTGCGGCGAGGCGGGCGGCGGTGAACCCTTCTCCTCCACCCTCACCCGCCGGCTGGTCGCCGAGGGCGACATGGCGGGGGCCGCCGAGGTCCTCGGCCGCCCGCACCGGGTCGAGGGCATCGTGGTCCGCGGCGCGCAGCGCGGCCGCGAGCTCGGCTTCCCGACGGCCAACGTCGAGACCCTGCCGCACACGGCGATCCCGGCGGACGGCGTCTACGCGGGCTGGCTGACGGCCGCGGGCGAGCGGATGCCGGCGGCCATCTCGGTCGGCACGAACCCGCAGTTCGACGGCACGGAGCGGACGGTGGAGGCGTACGCCATCGACCGCGAGGGGCTCGACCTGTACGGGCTGCACGTTGCCGTGGACTTCCTGGAGTACGTGCGCGGGATGCTCAAGTTCGACACCCTGGACGACCTGCTCCTGGCGATGGCGGGCGACGTGAAGCGCTGCCGGGAGCTGACCGAGGCGTACGACCGCGAGCACGCGGAGGCCTGAGCCGGGGCGGAGGTCTGAGCCGGGGCGGAGGCCTGGTCCGGGCGGAGGCCTGATCCCGGCCCCCGCCCGCCCCGTACGGCTCACCAGGTGACGAAGAGCTCCTTCGGACCGCGGATCAGCCCCTTCGACTGCCACACCACGTCCTCGGGGGCGTCCGCCAGCCGCAGCCCCGGATAGCGGCTCAGCAGCGTCGACAGCATCACCTCCGACTCCATCCGGGTGAGCATCGCGCCCATGCAGTGGTGCGGCCCGTGCCCGAAGGACACGTGCCCGGTGCCCTCCCGGTCGAAGTCGAGGGTGTGCGGGTCGTCGAAGACCTCCGGGTCCCGGTTGGCCGCCAGGTAGGAGGCGTACACCGCCTCACCCGCCCGGATCAGCACCCCGCCGATCTCGACGTCCTCCGTGGCGATCCGGGGCAGCCCCACGCCGTTGCGGTGCGGGATCCAGCGCAGCAGCTCGTCCACGGCCTGCGGGATCAGCTCCGGCTCCGCGCGCAGCCGGTCCGCGAGCTCCGGACGGGTGAGCAGGACGTAGACCATGTTGGCGCTGTTGTTCCGTACCGCGTGGGCGCCGCTGATCAGCACGGCCATGGCCAGCGAGACGGCCTCGTCCACGTCGATCCTGCCGTCCGCGAGGGACTCGGCGAGCACCCCCGCCAGATCGTCCCCGGGCTCGGCGAGCCGCCGGTCGAGCAGCCGGGTGATGTAGCCGTGGATCTGCGCCTTGGCCGCCCGGCTGCTCTCAGGACCCGGCCCGGACGACAGGATGAGATCGGGCCAGGAGGCCAGCTCGGCGCGGTCCTCCTCCGGGATGCCGAGCAGGTCGCACACCACCGCCATCGGCAGCGGGCCGTGCAGGTGCTTCACCAGGTCGGCGGGCCGGCCCGCCGCCTCCATCGCGTCCAGGAGCCGGTCGGTGGTCGCCTGGGCCGCCGGGCGGAGCCGCTTGGTGTTCTGCCCGGTGAAGGCCTTGGTGACGGCCTTGCGCAGCTGGGTGTGGTACGGCGGATCGGCGTAGTTGAGGGCGGCCTTCGAGGCCACCATGTGCCCGGTCATCTTCGTGACCTGGCGGTCGAGGAGGGCCGTCCGGCTGAACCTGGGGTCGGAGGTCACCGCGCGCACGTCCTCGTACCGCGTCACCAGCCAGGCCTCGTTGGCCGCGGCGAACGGCAGCCGGATGCGGGCGACGGGCTCCTTGTCGAGGAGCTCGCTGAGCAGCGGGTCGAAGGCGAGGGCCGGAAGGTCGTCGACGGCCCAGTCACGGACGGGCGGCAGGGCGGCCGGGGGCTCGTGGGCCGTACCGGCGGGCGCCGTTCTCGCGGAGGGCGCTTCGGAGGTCGTCTCGGAGGTCATGTGGTGCCTGTTCCCGGCGGCGGACGGCGGCGACCCGCCGAGCGCCCACAGCCCCCTGAACGGAGCACCCCGCCGTTCACCCTGCGTAGGCATCCGGTCGCGCTCGCGGTTGCGGCTTGGCGATCACCGGGTGAGTGTGGGCCGCAGTTCACGCGAACGAGACGAAGGAGCGAGTGTCGTGGTGACTTTGTGCAAGCCCGCTGTGTCCGTGCCCGAGCACGTGATCACGATGGAGGAGACCCTCGACCTCGCCCGCTCACACCATGAGGGGCATCCCCAACTGGCCCTGGCACTGCGGCTGATCGGCAACACCGGGGTGGCCAGGAGACACATCGTCCAGCCCATCGAGGAGACCCTGAAGCATCCGGGCTTCGAGGAACGGAACATCCGCTACGAGGCGGAGGCCAAGGCCCGGGTCCCGGCGGTCGTCCGGGAGGCGCTGGACAACGCGGCGCTGCGTCCCGCGGACATCGACATGATCGTCTACGTGTCGTGCACGGGCTTCATGATGCCCTCGCTCACCGCCTGGATGATCAACACCATGGGCTTCCCCAGCCACACCCGTCAGGTCCCCATCGCGCAGCTCGGCTGCGCCGCCGGCGGAGCGGCGATCAACCGCGCGCACGACTTCTGCACCGCGTACCCCGACGCCAACGTCCTCATCGTGGCCTGCGAGTTCTGCTCGCTCTGCTACCAGCCCACCGACCTCGGCGTCGGCTCGCTGCTCTCCAACGGACTGTTCGGCGACGCCGTCGCCGCCGCCGTGGTGCGCGGCCGGGGTGGCACCGGCATCGGCCTGGAGCGCAACAGCTGCCACCTCGTGCCCGACACCGAGGACTGGATCGCCTACAGCGTCCGCTCCACCGGATTCCACTTCCTGCTCGACAAGCGGGTGCCCGGGACGATGGAACCGCTGGCCCCCGCGCTCCGCGAGGTCGCGGGAGCGCACGGGTGGGACGCCGGGGAGCTGGACTTCTACATCATCCACGCGGGTGGCCCCCGCATCCTCGACGACCTGAGCCGCTTCCTGGAGGTGCCCCCGGAGGCCTTCCGCTTCAGCCGCGCCACGCTGACGGAGTACGGCAACATCGCCAGCGCCGTCGTCCTGGACGCCGTCCGCCGGCTCTTCGACGAGGGCGGGCAGGCCGAGGGCGCGAGGGGCATCCTCGCCGGGTTCGGCCCCGGCATCACCGCCGAGATGTGCCTCGGACGGTGGACGAACGCCCCGGTCTCGCCCGAGCCGAGCCTCGGCACCCGTCGCATCGTGGGCTACTCGCCGCCGTTCCGTCCGGCCCGTACGCCCGCCGCCTGAGCGTCGGCCACCACCCCGTACGGGCGCGAGCACCGCGTGCCCGTACGGATACCGCCCGCACCGCATCGCCCCAGCACGCCCCAGCAGAGGAGAACCGTATGTCCGTCACGCCACCCTCCCGTTCCCGCAAGCGCCCACGGGCCCTGCGCGGCCCCGCCGCGATCACCGCGCTGCTCGCCGGCGCCGCGGCGGCCTCGCTCGCCGGCGCGCCCGCCGAGGCGTCCGCGCCGCGCGCGGTCCGGGTGCCCATGCACCAGTGCTGGGTGAACGGGGTCTCCGCTCCGCCCGGCGACCTGGTGAAGGGCACCAAGGGCGACGACCACATCTTCTGCGACAGCGACCTGGAGAACGTCACCGTGTGGGGCGGCGACGGCAACGACATGATCGAGGTGCGCGGCCTGGTCATCGACTCGGCCGTGATGGGCGGTGAGGGCGACGACGTCATCCGCGCCAAGCACCTCGTGCCCCAGAACGCCTCCAGCATGGTCCGGGGCAACATGGGCAACGACGTCATCAAGGTGGCCACCGTCTCCGGCGACGGCGCGACGCGCGGTGCGGTCGTCCACGGCGACGGCGGTGACGACAAGATCACCACCGGCTCGGTCACCGGCGCCCCCGGCAAGTTCAACCGGGGCGGCGGCATCGTCACCGGGAACGACGGCGCCGACACCATCAAGGTCGGCACGATCGACTTCTCCGGCCGCGTCCTCGGCGGCAGCGAGGCGGACGTCATCGAGGCGAAGGCGCTCGGCCCCGAGTCCGGCGGGCTCATCCAGGCGGGCCCCGGCGACGACAGGATCAGCGGCCCCGACGGTGCGCTCCTCATCGTCGGAGAGCACTGGGGATCGGTGGACGCCGGCGTCGGAAAGGACACCTGCACGGTGAAGTCGGTGTCCACCCGGACGTCCATCAGCTCCTGCGAGGTGATGCCGAAGCCGGCGAACCCGGAGGGCAAGCCGGCGAATCCCGAGGGCAAGCCGGCGCACCCCGCCGCGCGCTGAGCCCCCCGGTCTCAGACCACCGCCTCCCGCGTCACCCAGTGGCAGGCCACCGCCTGTGCCCCGCTGCCGCCGAGAACCGGCAGGTTCTCGCCGCGGCAGCGGTCCGCGACCGCCGCGGCCTCACCCGAGGCGAGGACCTGGCAGCGGGCGTGGAAGCGGCACCCGGACGGGATGCGTGACGGGTCCGGGGGCTCGCCGGTGAGCACCACCGGAGCGTCCCCGGACTCCGGAAGCACCGACAACAGTGCCCGTGTGTAAGGGTGTTGCGGACTGGTCAGTACGGACTCCACCGTGCCGGTCTCCACCACCCGGCCGAGGTACATCACCGCCACCCGGTCCGCGATGTTCCACGCGAGCCCCAGGTCGTGCGTCACCACCAGCGCGGACAGACCGAGTTCGTCCCGCAGGCGCAGCAGCAGCGCCAGGATCTCGCCCCGTACGGACGCGTCGAGGGAGGCCACCGGCTCGTCGGCGACGATGAGTTCGGGCTCCAGGACGAGCGCCCCCGCGATCACCACCCGCTGCCGCTGCCCGCCGGACAGCTCGTGCGGATAGCGCAGGAAGAAGCGCTCGGGGGGCCGCAGTCCGGCCCGCGCGAGAGCCCCGGCGACCGCCTCCCGCTCGCCGGTCCCCGTCCGGTGGACCCCGTGGATCCGCAGCCCCTCCGCCACCGCGTCGTACACGGTGTGCCGGGGGTTCAGCGAACCGCTCGGGTCCTGCAGGACCAGCTGCGCCCGCTTCCGGTAGGCCTTGAGGGCCCCGGAGGAGTAACCGAGCGGCTGCCCGTCGAACGCGACCGTGCCCGACGTGGGCCTGACCAGGCCGAGCAGCGAGCGCGCGAGCGTCGTCTTGCCGCAGCCCGACTCCCCGACGAGCGCCACGATCTCGCCCGCGCCGATGTCGAGGTCCACCCCGTCGACCGCGCGCGCGGTGGCCGCGCCCCGCCGCCCGGGGAAGGTGACGTGCAGTCCGCGCGCCGACAGCAGCGGCCCCGTCGTCGTCTCCGTACTCATGTCACTCATGTCGTACTCCCACATGCACGCAGGCGGCCCGGTGACCCGCACCCGCCTCCCGCAGTTCCTGGTCGCTCGTCCCGCAGGCGTCGACGGCCACCGGGCAGCGCGGATGGAAGGTGCAGCCTCCGGGCAGGTCCGCCGGATCCGGCGGGTCGCCCGGCAGTCCCCGTGGCGCCCGCCGGGACGCGAGGTCCCCGACGCGCGGGAACGCCGAGGAGAGCGCCCGGCCGTAGGGGTGCACGGCGGCCTCGTACACCGCCCGCGCCGGCCCCTCCTCGACGACCCGGCCCGCGTACATCACGGCGAGCCGGTCGCAGGTGTCGGCGAGGACCGCGAGGTCGTGGCTGATCATCAGGAGGCTGATGGACTGCTCGGCGACGAGCCGCTCGATCAGCCGCAGGATCTGCGCCTGGATCATCACGTCGAGCGCCGTCGTCGGCTCGTCCGCGACGATCAGCCGGGGGTCGCAGGCCAGGGCCATCGCGATCATCACGCGCTGCCGCTGCCCGCCGGACAGCTCGTGCGGGTAGGCGGCCGCGCGCGCGGCGGGCAGACCGACGTGTTCGAGCAGCTCCCCGGTGCGCCGACGGGCCGCCGCGGGGGTGGCGCGGCCGTGGACGAGCAGCGGCTCGGCGATCTGGTCCCCGATCCGGTGCACCGCGTTGAGCGAGTGCATCGCGCCCTGGAAGACGATCGAGGCACCCGCCCAGCGCACGGCCCGGAGCTGTCCCCACCGCATGGCGAGGACGTCGTCGCCGTCGAGCAGGATCCGGCCCTCGATCCGCGCCGAGGACGGAAGCAGCCGCAGCAGCGCGAGCGCCAGTGTGGACTTGCCGCAGCCGGACTCGCCGGCCACACCGAGCTTGCTGCCTGCCTCCAGCGTCAGGTCGACCCCGCGCACGGCGGGCACGGCGCTCGCGCCCGACCCGTACGTCACGCTCAGACCGCGTACCTCCAGGAGGCTCCGCGCATGCGTCGTGTTCATCGACCCACCCCCAGCTTCGGGTTGAGCACGGACTCGACGGCCCGGCCGCAGAGCGTGAAGGCGAGGGCGACCAGCGCGATGGCGATGCCCGGCGGGGCCAGGTACCACCAGTGTCCGGAGGAGACCGCACCCGCCTCGCGGGCGTCCTGGAGCATTCCGCCCCAGGAGACGACCGTCGGATCGCCGAGCCCGAGGAAGGCGAGGGTCGCCTCGGTGAGGATGGCGGTGGAGATGCCGAGCGTGGTCTGCGCGAGGACCAGCGGCATCACGTTGGGCAGCACGTGCCGGCTCATGACGTGCCGGTGACCGCCGCCGAGCGCCGTCGCCCGTTCGATGTACGGGCGGGACTCGACGGCGATGGTCTGGGCCCGGACCAGGCGGGCGGTGGTCGGCCAGGAGGTCACGCCGATCGCGAGGACCACCGTCCACATCGACCGGGACATGACGGTGGCGAGCACGATCGCGAGGACCAGGGTGGGCATCACCAGGAACCAGTCGGTGATCCGCATGACGACGGTCGAGAACCAGCCGCCGTAGTGCCCGGCGATGATCCCCACGAGGGTGCCGATGGCGACCGAGAGGGCCGCCGCGAGCAGACCGACGATCAGTGAGATCCGCGCCCCCCAGATCAGCAGCCCCAACAGGGAGCGGCCGAACTGGTCCGTTCCGAGCGGGAATTCGGCGCTCGGTGACTCCAGGGCCGTGCCGGGGGCCTTCGTCACCGACTGCACGTCGGCGCCGACGAGCAGCGGGGCGGTGAGGGCGAGCAGGGCGATCAGGGCCAGCGCGGCGAGGCCGAAGAGCCCGGCGCGATGGGTCCGGTACTGCTTCCAGAAGCGGGACACCGAGGTCCGGCGCCGCTCCCATGCCAGCGACGACGCGGTCGGGTTCACTGAGGTCATCGGCCCACCCGGGGGTCGAGCAGCGGATAGAGCAGGTCGGCGATCAGGTTCATCAGGATCATCGCTCCGGCGAAGACCACGAAGAGCCCCTGGACGAGGGGCAGGTCGGGCACGCTGAGCGCCTGGTAGAACAGCCCGCCGAGCCCCGGCCAGGAGAACACCGTCTCCACCAGGATCGAACCGGCGGCCACATGGCCCAGATTGATGAAGATCATGGTGACGGTCGGCAGGAGCGCGTTCGGTACGGCGTGCCGGCGCCGCACGGCGTCGTCGCGCAGGCCCTTCGCCCGCGCCGTCGTCAGATAGTCGCCCCCCATCTCGTCGAGGAGCGAGGAGCGCATCACGAGCAGGGTCTGCGCGTACCCGACGGCCACGAGCGTGACGACGGGCAGCACCAGGTGGTGGGCCACGTCGAGGACGTACGCGAATCCCGTCTCGCCCGTGCCCGACTCCATGCCGCCGGTCGGGAAGAGCCCGGGGACCGGCCCCATGCCCACGGAGAACACGATGATCAGCAGCAGTCCGAGCCAGAACGACGGCACCGACCACAGGGTCAGCGCGAGGCCGGTGTTCAGCTTGTCGCCGAGGCCGCCGTGGCGCCAGGCCGAGCGGGTGCCGAGCCAGAGCCCGAGCGCCGAGTAGATCACCACGGCGACCCCGGTGAGGAGCAGGGTCGCGGGCAGCTTCTCCGCGATCAGCTCCCCGACCGGGGCGCGGAACTGGAACGAGGTGCCGAGGTCACCGCTGAGCGCCTTGGCGCAGTAGTCGGTGAACTGCTGCCACAGCGGCAGGTCGAGGCCGAACTGACGCCGGAGCGTCGCGAGTTGTCCGGCGGAGGTGGGCACGCCGTGCGTCATCGCCTTCACCGGGTCACCGGGGATGATCCGGAAGAGGAAGAAGCTGGTGACGAGAACGGCGAACAGCGAGACGAGCGCGCCGCCCAGCTTCCCCGCCGCGTGGCGGAGATAGCCGAGGGAGGAACCGGTGCGGGGTGCGCCGTCCGTGGCGCGGGCCTTCTCGGCCCGCGCCACGTCGGCGGGAGTGCTTGCCGTCGTCACGTTCCTACTCGCGGTCGTCGGCGGTGGAGCGGCGGCGGCGGGCGGCCCAGAGGCCCACGCCCAGGAGCACGATCGCGGCGGGGCCGACGACGAGCCAGAGGCCGGCCGAGGAGGAGCTCTCCTTCTCCCCGGCGGCCGAGGCCGTGGGCACGGCCGACCACCAGCTCCAGTAGCCGTCCTGTCCCCACAGGTTGCCGGCGGCCTCCGGCATGGTCGTGATGGACGCGATCTGGTCCGTGCGGTACGCCTCCAGGGCGTTCGGGTAGGCCATGATGTTCATGTACCCCGTGTCGTACAGCCGGGACTGCATCCGCTTCACCAGATCCGCCCGCTTGGCGGCGTCGTACTCCACCGCCTGCTGCGCGTAGAGCCCGTCGAACTCCTTGTCGCAGATGAAGTTGTCGGTGGCGCCGGTGTCCTTCGGAGTGGCCGGCAGCGTCCCGCAGGTGTGGATCGAGAGGACGTAGTCCGGGTCGGGGTTCACGGACCAGCCGTCGAAGGCGAGGTCGTAGTCCCCCTTGACCCACGGGTCCGACACGCTGTCGAGGCATTCGACCTTCAGACCGATGCCGAGCTTGCCCCACCACTCCGTGAGGTACTTGCCGACCGCCTTGTCGTTCGGGTCGGTGGCGTGGCAGAGGATCCGGAAGGCCAGCGGCTTCCCGTCCTTGCCGATGCGCTTGCCCTCGGCGTTCTTCCGGTACCCGGCCGCGTCGAGGACCTTCTCCGCCTCGGCGGGGTCGTACGCCCGTTTCTGTCCGTCCGCCGGCTTCCAGAAGTACGAGCCGAAGCGCGGCGGGATGTAGCCCTCGCCCTCGACGGCGTGGCCCTGGAAGACCTTGTCGACCAGGGCCGTCCGGTCGACCGCGAGGAAGAGCGCCTTGCGCACGGCCGGGTCGAGCAGCGCCTTGTGTCCGTTGCCGAAGGTCCTGCCGTCCTGCGCCTTCGCGCCCGGGTTGGTGGCGAGGGCGTAGAAGCGGCGGCCGGGCGCGTCGTTGACCTTGATGTTCTTCTGCGTCTTGAGGGCGTCGGCCTGGGCGGGCGTCAGGTTCGGTACGAAGGACACCTCGCCCTTCTGGAGGGCGGCGACGGCGGCGTCCCCGTCCTTGTAGTACTTGAAGACCAGCTCGTCGAACTTCGGCGCGCCCCGCCAGAAGTTCTTGTTCGGCTTGAGCTTGATGTACTGGTCGACCTTGTAGTCCGTGATGACGAACGGGCCGTTGCCCACGATGGGGAACTGCTTGTCGTTGTTGAACTTCGAGAAGTCGCCGACCTTCTCCCACACGTGCTTCGGCACGATCGGCACGTCGAGCGCCGCCATCGTCGCCTGCGGCTTCTTCAGCCGGATGACGAGCGTCCGCGGGTCGGGGGCGGTGACCTTCGCGAAGTTGGCCGTGAAGCTGCCGTTGGCGGTGGCGGCGTTCGGGTCGGTCATCATCTTGTTGAAGGTCCAGGCCGCGTCCTCGGCGGTGGCCTGCTTCCCGTCCGACCAGGTCGAGTCCTCGCGGATCGTGTACGTCCAGGTCAGCTTGTCCGGCGAGGGGGTCCACGCGGTCGCCAGGCCCGGGATCGGGCGGGCGTCCTTCGCGTCGTAGTTGGTGAGGTACTCGTACGCCAGCCGGTGGATGCTGGTCGAGGTGAGCTTCTGCGCGAGGAACGGGCTCAGCGAGTCGATGCTCTGCGAGACGGCGACGGTGAGCGTCTTCGGGGCGGCGGACGTGGCGTCCTCCGCGGCGGCGGTACCGGGGGCGGCCACGAGCGAGACGGCGGTGACACCGGAGGCGAGCAGCAGGCGGAGTGCTCTGTGGGCGACGGGGGCGGGACGGGGTGGAGCCTTCGTGACCATGACCATGGGACGTGACCTCGCGTCGGGGGATCTGTCGTGGATCTTGGGCTGACGATGGGTGAAGCGAAGGTTTATCAGCGGTGGTCTGCCGTCGTCAACGATCCGTCAAACCCCTTGTGGGCTGCGCGAATGCCAAGAGGCCCCGTACCGGGAAACCGGTACGGGGCCTCATTGGTCTACTCCTGTGACGCCTTACTGCTGAGGGGCTGGCGGAGCCTGCGGAGGCTGCTCGGCGTGCCACTCGGGCGGCGGGACCTGGGCCTGTCCCTGATCGTGACCCTGACCGGGTCCCTGGCCGAACCCGGAGCCGTGATCCTGCGGATCCGCCTGCGGGGGCAGCGGCTGACCGGGCTGCGGCTGCTGCCAGCCCTGGGGCATCCCGGCCTGGCCGGGGGGCGGCCCGTACGGCTGTCCGGGCGCGGGCTGTGCTCCGTACGGCTGACCCGGCGCGGGCTGCGCACCCGGCCCCGGCTGCGCACCGTACGGCTGCCCACCCGGCCCGGGCTGACCGGGCATCGGCTGACCGGGCATCGGCTGTCCCTGCGCGGGAGGTGCTCCGTACGGCTGTCCGGGCGCGGGCTGCGCGCCGTACGGCTGACCCGGAGCCGGCTGCTGTCCGTAGGGCTGCTGCTGCGGGTACGGCTGCCCGGGGGCGGGCTGCGCCCCGTACGGCTGACCGGGTACGGGCTGCCCGGGCGCGAACTGACCCGGTACGGGCTGCCCCGGCGCGAACTGACCGGGCGCGGGCTGCCCCGGCATCGGCCGGCCGTGCACCGGCTGTCCGGGCACGGGCTGACCGCCCGGCATGGGCTGACCGGGCATGGGCTGCCCGCCCGGCATCGGCTGTCCCGGCATCTGCGGGCCGCCCGGCATGGGCGGGGCCATGTGCGGAGGCAGCGCGCCCTGGCCGTCGCCGGTCCAGAGCCCCTGCGCCTGCTGCGCCCGTACGAAGTCCTCGGCCACCATCGCCGAGAGGTGGAAGTACGCCTCCCGGGTCTTCGGCCGCATCATGTCGAGGTCCACCTCGGCGCCGGCCGACAGGTGCTCGTCGAAGGGCACGACCACGACACCGCGGCAACGGGTCTGGAAGTGCTGGACGATGTCCTCGACCTTGATCATCTTGCCGGTCTCGCGGACCCCCGAGATGACCGTGATGGAGCGCTGCACCAGATCCGCGTAGCCGTGCGCGGAGAGCCAGTCCAGCGTCGTCGAGGCGCTGGAGGCGCCGTCCACCGAGGGCGTGGAGATGATGATCAGCTGGTCGGCGAGGTCGAGCACCCCGCGCATCGCGCTGTACAGCAGACCGGTGCCCGAGTCCGTGAGGATGATCGGGTACTGCTTGCCGAGGACGTCGATCGCGCGCCGGTAGTCCTCGTCGTTGAAGGTCGTCGAGACCGCCGGGTCCACGTCGTTGGCGAGGATCTCCAGACCCGAGGGCGCCTGCGAGGTGAACCGGCGGATGTCCATGTACGAGTGCAGGTACGGGATCGCCTGCACCAGGTCGCGGATGGTCGCCCCGGTCTCGCGCCGCACCCGGCGGCCCAGCGTGCCGGCGTCCGGGTTGGCGTCGATCGCCAGGATCTTGTCCTGCCGCTCGGTCGCCAGCGTCGCGCCGAGCGCGGTGGTCGTCGTGGTCTTGCCGACACCGCCCTTGAGCGAGATGACCGCGATCCGGTAGCAGGAGAGGACCGGCGTGCGGATCAGCTCCAGCTTGCGCTGCCGCTCCGCCTCCTCCTTCTTCCCGCCCAGCTTGAAACGGGCGGCGCCACCGGGCGTCCGGCTGGACTTCGGCTTCTGCTTGTTGTTCCGCAGCAGCCGGTCCGAGGACAGCTCGACGGCCGCGTTGTACCCGAGCGGGGCGCCCGGCACGGAACGCTCGCGCTGGTCGTGCGTCACGGGCGAGGGCCACGCGGCCCCGGTCCGCGGGTCGACCGGCTGATGCGGGTCCTGCGGCGGCTGGGGTGCGGAGGCCTGCGGGGGTACGGCGGCGGGGTGCGGGTAGCCGTACCCGCCGCCCGGCATCCGCGCCTGCGGAGGCACGCCACCGGGGACACCCGGCTGCTGCGGGTAGCCGTAACCGCCCTGCTGCGGGGGCGTCCCGGACTGCGGGTAGCCGTAGCCGCCCTGCGGGCCGGGAGCGGGCGCCTGGGGCGTCTGAGGAGCCTGCGGATAGCCGTAGGAACCCGGCGGCTGGGCTTGGGGCTGCGGCTGCGCCTGGGGGTACGGCTGGGCGTGCGGCGGTACGGGGCCGGGCGCGGCGGGAGTCTCGGGCGGGGGCCAGGCGGCGGCGGGCGGCAGCGGCGCGGCCTGGGGCGCCGGCTGGGCGGCCTGGGCCTGCTGGGCGGGCCACTGCTGGGCGGGGGCGGGCGCGGCCGGCTGGAAGGACGGCGGCAGCGGCGGCAGCCCGGCGCCCGCACCGGCCTGCGGACCGGCGGCGGGAAGGGGCCCGGGAGCTGCGCCCGCAGCGGCGCCGGGGCTGAAGCCCTGCGGTGCGTCGGGGTGCGGGTAGGCGGCGGGTGCCGCGGGCGCGGCGGCGGCCGGGTGGACCTCGGGGGCCGCGGACTCGCCGGGAGCCTCGGCGGCAGCGGCGGAAACGGGGGCGTCGGCGACCGCTCGGGACTCCCCGTCGGCGCCTTCGGCGGCCTCCGTGTCGCCGGTGCTCTCCGCACCAGGCTCGGTCGCGTCGGCCGTCGCGGCCGATTCCGCGGTGTCGCTGCTCGTCGCCGCGGGCTCGGCCCGCGCCGACACGCTGCCGTCGTTGGCGGTGGCGTCTTCCGCGGAGGAGCCGTCAGGGCCGGGGGCATCGGCGTTCGCGGCCGGAGTCGCGTCGCCGTCCTGGCGGTCCGGACCCGGGACGGGCGCCTGACCTGCGTCCGTCGTGTCCGTCGTGTCCGTCTCGCCCGTCGTGACATCGGGCGTCGCCGCGGCGGCCGATGCCTCCGCCTGCGCCGCACGCTCCGCCATCTCCTGCTGGAGCGCGGCGGGGGAGAAGCGCATGGTCGCCCCGCTCTCGATGTCCCCACCTCCGAAGGGCCCTCCGGAGGGCCCTCCGGAGGCGGAGGCCTCCGGTGTGGAAACGGATGAGGGGGCGGGAGCGGAGGTACCCGCCACGGGAGGCTCACCCGCACCCGGCGGAGTCGTACCGACCGGAGGAAGACCCGCGGCCGGTGGAGCCGTGACGACCGGAGCCACCGGAGCCGGAGCCACCGGAGCCGGAGTCACCGGAGCCGGCGGGCTCACGGGAGTCGCGGGAGGCACCGCGACCTCGCCCGTCCCCGCCGGCGGAGCCCCCGCGTTCCAGCTCGGCTCGAAGCCGCTGCCCGCCGGGAGGCCCGGTACGGGGAGCGGCGCTCCGCTCGGCGGCGGGGGAGTGGCACCGCCCGCCCCCGCACCGCCCGACGCGTTCTGCGTGTACCAGGCGGGCGGGGTGTAGTCGATGGTGAACTCACCCGTCATCTCGGCGGGATCCGCGTCGGACTGATCGTCGGCGGGCGGATTCCAACCCCCGTGGATCTCGTCGCGATCGCCGTTCACTTTGCCTCCTGGTGTGGTCGAGCACCCTTGTGCCGTGGTGGGGCGGGGCCCTTCCACCCTAATCGGCGCGGGCAACCCCCGGGCAGGCCCGAAGGCCCCTCCGCGCCCCTCCCCGTGAACCGGTCAGGGGCCCAAGTGACCTGACCGCGCCACAGAGTGAAAACCCCCACCGTTCAAAACATTGCAAAAGCGGACGTACCTGCACGACTTCGCGCCGTTCCGTCGCCGCTCAGTCCATCCGGCGCGCGCCGCCCAACAATCCGGTCTCGGCGTCCGTCGCCTGCGTCATGACGAACTGGCGGTCGCTCGGCGTGCACCAGAGGGTCACCCCGTCCGCGAGCGTGGACAGGGCCTCGTACTCGTGGCGCGGCAGGCTCATGATGCGGCCGATCTGCGCGGCCTCGTCGGGGGAGACCCGCTGGACGCCGACGAGCGAGGACTTCTCCAGGAGCCGGGGCGCCACCGGGCTCAGATAGGGCAGCAGCGTCAGCACCGACTGCCAGGGCGCCGACACGACCCGGCCGCGCGGCGGCCGCATGCCGCAGTCGCGCACCACGACCACCGGACTGCCGGCGGACGCGCCCTGCGGCGGCACCCGCCCCACGTCGTGCAGCGAGATGCACGGCTGTCCGCCGCCCGCGGCCTGCGCGAGCGCCGTCCACGCCTGCGCGCGGCCGGTCTCGACCGCCACCCGGGCGCCCGTGGCGGCCGCCCGCAGCGCGAGCACCTGAGCGGTCCACAGGCCGCCGATGAGGGTGATGTCGTACGGGACGGGCCGGTTGATGCCGAGCACGGCCGGGCGGCTCTCGGCGTCGACGCCGATCACCATGCCGTCGTCGCCGACCGGCAGGGCCAGCGCGTCGAGCTGGTCGAGGGGGACGGAGTGCCGGTCGCGGCGCGGGCCGACGAGCCCGAAACCGAACCGGGGTCGCGCGCCCCGCCCCGTACCCCGGGCGTCCGTACCCCGGGCGGAACCACCCCGCGGATCCGTACCGCGCGAGGCCGGCCTGCCGGAACGGGCCGGCGTACCGAAGGAGGAAGAGGAAGCGGAGGAGGACATCAGCGCGCACCCCCCAGCGGAAGCGTCGCGAGGATGCCGGGCACCTGTTCCCTGTCGAGCCGCACCAGGCCCGTCCTCACCCCGCGCGCCGCACGCTCGAGTTCGTGCCGCGCGGTCACCAGCTCCTCGTCGCTCCGTCCGGTGATCCGTACGTGTCCGGTCACCGTCACCTCCTGCCGGTCCCCACCGCTCAGCGTCAGGCTGAACGTCGTCGCGAGCGCGGGCAGCGAGGTCAGCAGGGCCACCAGCTGAGGCATCGAGGCCCCAGAGCCGCCCTGGCCGCCCAACTGGGGCCAGCGGCCCACCCAGTACGTCGTGTGCCGCCGGTCGTCGACCCGCCAGGTCCTGGCGGTCTCCTGCGTCCGCCGCCCCTGCGCCTGCCCCCGGCCCGCCTGCGCTATCGCCATCGGGCTCGCACAGGTGGAGGTGGCGATCGCCGAGGTCAGCTCCTGCTCCGTCAGGACGCTCGCCCGGAAACCGGCGCCGGCCAGCCGGCTCGCCAGCTGGTCCGCCGCCCGGACCACGCACTTCTGCGCACCCGCCAGGCCGCCGCCGCGCGCGGCGACCGCCTCCGGGCACAGCTCGGGGTCGAGCTTGAGCGCGATCCAGGTGATCCGTACCGCGGGCGAACCCGTCTGCGCCTGCAGCGGCCCGTAGTTGCGCGCCGCCATCGACTGCGCGGGCAGGTGCGGCGCGGGCGCCGGCTGGGTGTGCTGCACGATCTGCGCCGACTCCAGCCGGATGCCGTCCACGCTCAGCACGTCCCGGACGAGCCCCACGGGCAGTGGCCGCGCCGCCCGGTCGGGACGCAGCGCCGTGCCGTCCGACTCGACCCGAAGAACGGCGGTCAGGAAGGTGCCGTCGCCGACCATGCCGACCGGCCGCCGGTCCCGGTCGCTGTAGGCGTAGGTCCGCAGCGCCGGGTCGCACTCCACGACCGGGGCGAACCCCGGCTCCGTGCCCTCCGGCACCGTGAACGACGACGCCCGGCGGCTTCGGGCCCGCAGCGCGAGGAAGGTGCCGAGCCACTCGGGCAGCGAGCGCCGGTGGCGTCGTACGACCGCGAGGAGCAGGAGCACGACGGCGACCACGCCCGCGGGCACCAGCAGCATCGGATCGACGACCCAGGCGACCGCGAGCAGGGCCGCCGCCACCTCGATCAGTACGAGCTGTTGCAATCGGAACGAACCGAAGTGTCCCGGACGTGCCTGAAGCCTCGGTGAGACCGAGGAGACGGGTCCCGTGGGCGGGGGTTCGGAGGCGGTGGCCGCGGCGGGCCGCGTCCGCGTCGCGGAAGCCATGATGGAGAATCCCCCTCAATTCGTCCCGATCACCCTGGCCTGCCAGGGCTTTGGCGGCCGGATCACCCTACCCGCCCCACGAACACCACGGGACAGCAGGCATAGTAGGGGGCCGGTCCGACGGCCGGGGCCCGGGTGCCACTCCCCGGCTCCCGCGCGAAGATCGCGCCTGACGAGAATGGGGACTCATGGCATCGCGGCGGGACGAGCTCAACGCGTACACCTTTGCGAAGAAGCGCACGGTGGCGGCATTCCTCCAACCCTCGCCCTCCGGCACGGAGGAGGGGGCGCCGAGGCCGCTGCGCGCGATCGTCCCCGGGCTGATCGTCGCCGCGCTCGTCGTCGCCGGCTTCGGCGCCTGGGGCATGTTCAGCCCCCAGGCCCCCAAGGGCTGGGACGTTCCCGGCACCCGGGTGATCGTCGGCAAGCAGTCGACGACCCGGTACGTGGTCCTGGAGACCGGCAAGGGCAAGGACAAGAAGACCCTGCTCCACCCCGTCCTCAACCTCGCCTCCGCGCGACTCCTCCTCAACCCCGACCAGTTCCAGGTCGTCCAGGTCGCCGACAAGGAGCTCGACAAGGGCAAGCCGCCGCGCGGCCCGATCCTCGGCATCCCGTACGCCCCCGACCGGCTGCCCACGGCCGACGAAGCCGGCAAGCCCAAGCGCTGGGCGGTCTGCGAGCAGCCCGGCGGCGGTGCGGGCGCCGGCGTCCAGAAGGCGACCTTCCTCTTCGCCGAGCGGGACCTGAAGCGCACCGAGGGAGCCGGCCGGCTCAAGGACGGCGAGGTCCTCTACGTCAAGGGACAGAAGGGCGCCGCCCAGTTCCTCGTGGACCACACGGGCACCAAGTACCCGCTGAAGGCCGACTCCGTCGGGCTGCTCACCGCCCTCGTCGGCCCCGCCAAGGAGCCGCAGGCCGTCACCGACGACTGGCTCGCCACCCTGAAGACCGGTGACGAGGTGGACTTCCCCCGCATCGACGGAGAGGTCGGCGCCCCCACCGAGGTCCCCGGCAGCACCCTGAACGCCACCGAGAGCCGGATCGGCATGGTCCTCCTCGCCCAGACCGGCTCCGGACCCCAGAACTACGTCGTCCTCGCCGGGAAGGTCCAGCCGGTCTCCCCGTTCACCGCCTGGCTGCTCATCAGCTCCCGGCAGACCAACGTCCTCGACATGGACGGCAAGGCGACCACCGTCGACGCCTCCTCCTTCGTCCCGGACCCCACCGTCTTCCACGCCGCCGCGCGCTGGCCGCGGCTGCAGTCCAGGACGGTCAACGCCGCCACCGGCGCGGGCGCCCGCGACACCGTCTGCAGCGTCCTCACCGGCGTCGACGAGAAGGGCGGGACGACCCTCACCACCTGGGCCGGCACCGAGTACCCCGCAGACATCACCGCCGGCGGCACCAGCACGTACGTCACCCCCGGCACCGGCCTGCTCTACACCCAGACCCAGGGCAGCGGCCAGCAGACGCCCGACGGCTCGCTGTTCCTGGTCACCGACACCGGCCTGCGCTACGCCGTCCAGGCCAACGGCGACAGCGACTCCGCCCGCTCCGAGATCGGCGCGGGCGACAAGGAGCAGCCCACCGACGAACGCCCGGAGCCCAGCGACGCCCAGAAGCGTCTCGGCTACGAGAAGGTCATGCCGGCCCGCGTCCCGATCGAATGGTCGGAGTTCCTGTCGAAGGGTCCCCGGCTCGACACCAACAGCGCGCGTCAGCCGCAGGGTTCCTAGGGGGTGGCACCGGTGACGACGACGAACCGCGCGGCCGTGTGCCGCCCCGCGGCCCACCGCGCGGCCGCCCTGCTCGCCGCGGGCACCCTCACCGCCCTCCTCGCGGCGCCCGCGGCGGCTGCCGCTCCCCGCGAGGACGGTCCCGCCCTCGACGGCAGCGGCGAGTGCACCTTCCCGATGAAGAAGCAGATCGAGGGCACCCCCTGGCCGCTCCAGCGGGTCCTCCTGGACGAGCTGTGGCAGGACACCAAGGGCAAGGGCGTCCGGGTCGCCGTCATCGACACGGGAGTCGACGACGTCAACCAGCAGCTGCGGCCCGCCGTCGACGCCAAGGCGGGCAAGGACTACCTGAAGCCCGACAAGAAGAACCCCGGCTTCGGCGACGAGAAGCGCGGCAAGACCGACGGCACCGTCGACGACGTCGGCCACGGGACCAAGGTCGCCGGCATCATCGCCGCCCGCCCCCGCAAGGGCACCGGCTTCGTCGGCATCGCCCCCGAGGCGACGATCATCCCGATCCGGCAGAACGACGAGAAGAACAGCGGCAAGTCCGACACGATGGCACTGGCGATCGACCATGCCGTGGCCAAGGACGCGGACGTCATCAACATCTCGCAGGACACCACCCAGCCCCTCGCGGACGATTCGCCCATGGGCCTCGCGATCGCCCGCGCGATCAAGGCGGGCGTCGTCGTCGTGGCCTCCGCCGGCAACGACGGCATGGACGGCAAGCTCAAGAACACGTACCCGGCGGCCTTCCCCGGCGTCCTCGCCGTCGCCTCCTCCGACCGCAACAACGAGCGCGCTCCGTTCTCCCAGTCCGGCACCTTCGTGGGCGTCGCGGCGCCCGGCGTCGACATCGTCTCCACCGTCCCCGGCGGCGGCCAGTGCGTCGACAACGGCACCAGCTTCTCCGCCCCGTACGTCGCCGGCGTAGCCGCCCTGCTCCGCGCCAAGTACCCGAAGTGGACGGTCGCGCAGATCGTCACCCGGATCCAGCAGACCGCGGTCCGCTCCGTCAACGGACGCGACAACCACGTCGGCTGGGGCGTGGTCGACCCGGTGCGGGCGCTCGCCGACACCCCCGGCACGCCTCCCTCCTCGCCCACGCCCGATCCGGGGCCGCCCAAGCCGCCGGCCCCCGAGCCGGCCCGTCTGGCGCTGTCGGAGACGCCTCAGGAGCGCTCCGAGCGGCTCGCCACCTACGCGTTGGGGATCGGTGTCGTCCTGGTGGCCGTGGTCGCCGGAACCGCCACCGTGATCCGCGACACCCACCGCCGGAGGGGGGCCCGTTGACCCGCGTACCGGTCAAGTATCCGGACCTTCCTTTGCAGTTGGAACTGCCGCCGTCAATGGCTAAAGTGACCGCTGGGCGCACGGCAGTGCGATCCCAGCACGGGGGCGGCATCAGAAGATTCCCGTCCGCATCACGACCGGACGGCCCGACGGCACAGCCGTCGACGCCGCCGAAGGAAGAAGGGGCAAGATGTCGAAAGACCTGAACGTAACCAGTGCCGAACAAGTCAAGCTCGCCGGCCGGATCCAGGACTTCTCCGACGAGCTCCAGTCCCGCATCACCTCCCTCAACGGCGTGGTCGACCGCGTCCAGGCGGGCTGGCAGGGCGCTGCGAGCAAGGAGTACGACCGGGTCCAGAACGACCTGAACATGCGTCTGCGCAGCATGCGCGCCGAGCTCACCAAGCTCGAGGAGATCATGCGCATGAGCGCCGACGGGTTCACGCAGGAGGAGGAGGACCGCCTCCGGTCCTTCCGCACCATGGACAGCTCCGGCGGTCAGAGCGCCATCCTCGGCGTCTGAGCCGTCCGACCCGACCAGTCCTCCGCGCCACTCAAACTTCAGGAGTCATCATCATGACCACTGCGGTCAATTACGACACCGTGACGCAGGCGGCGGCCGACACCCGCCTCACCTCCAGCACGCTCACCCAGAAGCTCGACGACCTCATGGCCGAGGTGAACCGCGTCGCCTCCAACTGGGAGGGCGAGGCGAAGGTCGCCTACCGCGAGAGCCAGGACCGCCTGACCCGCGACATGGCCGGCATGAACCAGGACCTGGCGCGCATCGCCCAGCTCCTCGACGAGTCGGTCATGGGCTACCAGGACACCGACAAGGGCAACGCCGCCCGGTTCCGCATGATGTGAGACCGCGCAGCACGCGTGAGGGGGTGGCCCGTTCCCACGGGCCACCCCCTCACGCGTACCCGCTGTCGTCAGCGGAGGTCGAACTCGCCGTCACGGGCGCCCAGGACGAACGCGTCCCACTCGGCCTTCGTGTAGCGAAGCACCGTCTCCTTGTCGAGGGACGAACGCATCGCCACCGCCCCGTCGGGGAGCTTCGCGATCTCCACCCGCTCCTCGTCCGGGCTCGTCCCCGGGGCGCCCTCCCACTCGACGCCGGAGATGTCCAGCGCGTACAGCTCGTCCTTCTGGCGCTGCTTCTCGGCGGCCAGAGCGCTGTCCGCTGCGCTGTCGGCCGCGCTGTCGGCGCTGCTCGTCCTGGTGCCTGCGTCAGTCATCGGCGCGTTCCCTTCGCGGTGGTACGTCGGTCCCTCCCACACTAGTTGGGAGGGACCGTTCCGTTCAGCCGGAAACGAGTGGCGACCCGGCGGCCGGCCCGACGGTCAGTGCTGCTCCGGAAGCCAGCCCAGCTGCACCAGCGGCGTGCCCCGCTTCCGCGACACGAACGTGCCCCGGCCCGGCGGCATCGGACGGGCCCGGACGCTGCCCAGGATGTCGCCCTCCTGCGGATCGCCGGAGAGGACCATGCCCTGCGCGCCCAGCTCCCGCATGCGCTGCATGAACGGCTCGTACATCGCCCGGGAGGCACCGGCCTGGCTGCGCGCCACGATGAACCGGACGCCGACGTCACGCGCGAACGGCAGGTTCTCCACCAGGGCGGCGAGCGGGTTCCCCGAGTTGGTCGCCACCAGCTCGAAGTCGTCGACCAGGACGAAGAGTTGCGGGCCCGTCCACCAGCTGCGGTCCCGCAGCTGCTGCGGTGTGATGTCGGGCTTCGGCGCCCGCCTCGTCATCACCGTGTTGATCGCTTCCATGTGCATCTGCATGGCCGAGGCCATCGGCGCGTACTCCAGGAGGTGCGAGGGCGCCACCGCCTCCAGCATGGTGCGCCGGTAGTCGCCCACCACGATCCGCGCCTGCTCCGGCGTGTACCGCTCGCACAGCTGCTTCGCGATGAGCCGCAGCAGCGCCGTCTTCCCGGACTCGCTCTCACCGAAGATCAGGAAGAACGGATCCGACTCGAAGTCGACGAACACCGGCTCCAGGTTCGTCTCGTCGATACCGATCGCGATGCCGTGCTGCGGGTACTCGAAGCCCTTCGGCAGCCGCTCCGCCGGCAGCTTGCGCGGCAGCAGCCGCACCGCCGGGGCAGGCGCCCCGGTCCAGCTCGCCCGTACCGCCTGGACGAACGCCGCCGTGCCCTCCGCCAGGTCTGCGGCCGAGCTCGATCCGTCGATCCGCGGCAGCGCCCCCATGAAGTGCAGCTTCTCCGGCACCTGGCCGCGCCCCGGCACCCCGGGCGGCACGTTCGCCGCGACCTTCCGGTCGAACTCGGAGTCCATGACGTCACCGAGCCGCAGTTCGAGACGGCCCAGCATCTGGTCCTTGAGCGCCGCCCGCACCTCCATGTAGCGGGAGGCGGTGATCACCACGTGGATGCCGTAGCCCAGACCGCGCGCCGCGAGGTCGGCGACGATCGGCTCCAGCATGTCGTAGTCGTTGCGGAAGCCGCCCCAGCCGTCGACGACCAGGAAGACGTCGCCCCAGGCCTCGCCCGGCAGCTCGCCCGCGGCCCGCTTGCGCCGGTAGGTCGTCATCGAGTCGATGGAGTGCGTACGGAAGAACTCCTCCCGCCGGTTCAGCACGCCCAGCACCTCGGCGACCGTCCGCCGCACCCGCTCGGGGTCGAGCCGCGACGCCACCCCGCCGACGTGCGGCAGGTCGGCGAGCGACACCATGCCGCCGCCACCGAAGTCCAGGCAGTAGAACTGCACCTCGGCGGGGGTGTGGGTGAGCGCGAACGACGAGATCAGCGACCGCATGATCGTCGACTTGCCGGACTGCGGACCGCCCACCACCATCATGTGACCGGCGGCGCCGGAGAAGTCCCGGTACAGCACCTCGCGCCGCTGCTCGAACGGCTTGTCGATGAGACCGAGCGGCACCGTGAGCCCGCCCTGACGCGTGTACTCCGTCGCCGTGAGCCCCCGGTCCGCCGTCTGCGCGAGACCCGGAAGAAGCTGGTCGAGCGAGGGCGCCTGGTCCAGCGGCGGCAGCCACACCTGGTGCGCCGGCACCCCCTGGCCCTCGAGCCGCCGCACGATCACGTCGAGGACGGTGTCCGCGAGCGCGTCGTCCTCCTCGGCCCGCAGCGCCGTCAGATACGCCGGGTCCGGCGCCGCGTACACCACGGGCACCGGCGCCGCCGTGAACAGCGCGGGGCGCCGCTCCACCGGCATCTGACCGATCTCCAGCCGGGGCCCGCCCGTCCGGTACGTGCCCGAGACGTACGCCGCCTTGAAGCGGGTCATCTCGTCCGTACCGAACTTCAGGTACCCCGAACCCGGCACCGACGGCAGGTGGTACGCGTCCGGCACACCGATCGCCGTCCGCGACTCCGCCGCCGAGAAGGTCCGCAGACCGATCCGGTACGAGAGGTACGTGTCCAGACCGCGCAGCTTGCCCTCCTCCAGGCGCTGCGACGCGAGCAGCAGATGCACACCCAGCGAACGGCCGATGCGGCCGATCTGGATGAACATGTCGATGAAGTCAGGCTTGGCCGTCAGGAGCTCGGAGAACTCGTCGATCACCAGGACCAGCGAGGCCAGCGGCTCCAGCGGGGCACCCGCCGCCCGCGCCTTCTCGTAGTCGTGGATGTTCGCGTAGTTGCCCGCCGACCGCAGCAGCTCCTGGCGCCGCTGCAGCTCGCCGCGGATCGCGTCGCCCATGCGGTCGACCAGGGTCAGGTCGTCCGACAGGTTGGTGATGACCGCCGCCACGTGCGGCATCTGCGACATGCCCGCGAAGGTCGCGCCGCCCTTGAAGTCCGCGAGGACGAAGTTCAGCGTCTCCGAGGAGTGCGTCACCGCGAGACCCAGGACCAGCGTCCGCAGCAGCTCCGACTTGCCGGAACCCGTCGCGCCCACGCACAGACCGTGCGGGCCCATGCCCTCCTGGGCGGCCTCCTTCAGGTCCAGCATGACCGGCTGGCCGTCCTCGCCGACACCGATCGGCACCCGGAGCCGCTCGGCCACCGACCGGGGCCGCCAGGTCCGCGCCACGTCCACCGAGGCCGCGTCGCCCAGGCTCAGCAGATCCGTGAAGTCCAGATTGGCGAGCAGCGGCTCGTCGTCGTCCCCGCCGCCCATCCGCAGCGGCGCGAGCTGCCGGGCCAGCGCCTCGGCCGCCGGCAGCGAGATGCCGTCCGGCAGCCCCTCGTAGGCGAAGCCGCCGCCCGACTCCAGGCGCAGCCTGCCCGGCCGTACGACCACGGAGAGGCCACCGCGCGGCTCGTCGAGGTCGCCGGAGACCACCTCCACGATCGTCACGCCCTGAAGGCCCTCCGGCGCGGCGAGCAGCGAGTCCGGCGGCACCATCCCGCCGTCGAGGACCACGACCACGTGCGGCTGGTCGAGGACCGGCTGGTTCTCCCGGGAGAACCGCGGCCGCCCGTCCAGCTTCGACCGGATCAGGTTCTCGAGCTCGCCCAGGTCATCGCCGAACAGCCGCTTCGTACCGGCACCGTCATAGCTGTCGGACTGACCCGACACCTGCGTGTGCGGCAGCCACTTCGTCCAGTCCCAGCGCTCCTGCGCGGGCCGCGCCGCCACCACGGCGAGCATCAGGTCCTCGGGGGAGTGCAGGGTCACCAGCTGCGCCACCAGGGCGCGCGCCGCGGCCTGCGCCGACTCCGTCTCACCCGACACCGTCACGTGGTAGAAGGCGCGCATCGAGACCGCCATCGGCAGCCCGTCCAAGGTGCCGTGCACCGCCAGGAACTGCTGCATCGCCCCCGCGCACAGCGGCTCCAGCTCGTCCACCGGAGCCGTGTCGGGCGCCACCAGCGGAGTCGCCAACTGCTGCGCCCCGAGGCCGATCCGGGCCTGCCCGAAGTCATGGTCGCCGACCCGCCGCTCCCACACCCGCGAACCCTCGGCCACCACCGACCACAACTGCTCGGGAGAGGGGTGCAGATACAGCTGCGCGTCCCGCTGCCTGCGCGCCGTGCGCCGGACCGTACGCCGGGTCTGCGCGAGGTATTTGAGGTAGTCGCGGCGGACATCTGACATTTGCCCCTGCGTACCGCGACGGAATCTGACGAACTGGGCGACGGCCATCGCGATCGTCGACACCAGCATCAGGGTGCCCATGATCCGCATGATCGCCGACGGCGTCATGAAGAAGAAGACCACCGACGAACCCATGCCGAGCATCGGCAGGAGCTGCATCAACGCCGACTCCTGCTGTCCCCGCGGCAGTTCCGGCGGAGACTCCAGGACCAGTTCCCCACCGGGCACTTCCGGCGGAAGAGACCTCGGCGGGCGTTTGACGACGATCTGGCTCACCGGCGCATCAATCCCTCGTTGGAGGCGGGTTCGTGGCGGGAGCATCCGCCCGGCACCCCTGTCGGCAGCCGGGCGCACGGACTTCCCCCATGGGACGGCGATCCTACTTGCAGCCCCCACCGGCCGTCCCCGGTAGGGTGGCGCGCGCATCGTGCGCAACCGCGAATCAGGGGGTCCACACACGTGAGTACGACCGCAGCGACCGGCTTCTGCCGCGTCACCGTCGTGGCGCCGGACAGCCGCATCGACGTCGCGCTCCCCGAGGACATCGCCGTCGCCGACGTCTACCCGGAGATCCTGCGGCTCACCGGGCAGACCCAGGCCGCCGGCACCCCCACCGGCTACCACCTGGTCCGCCGGGACGGGTCGGTCCTCGACGGCGCCCGCACCCTCGCCGCCCAGCAGGTACTCGACGGCGAGGTGCTCTCCCTGCGCCCCTTCGCGCAGTCCCTGCCGCCGGCCGTCTACGACGACGTGTCCGACGCCGTCGCCTCCGCCGTCACCCGCGACCGGCACCTGTGGAGCGACGAGCTGCTGCGCGGCGCCGGACTCCTCGGCGGCGTGCTGCTCCTCGTCCTCATGGGCTTCGTCCTCTGGTTCGCCGACCCGGTCCGCCACGACATGCACAGCCTGCCCGGGATCATCGCGGGCGCCGCAGGCCTCCTCCTCACCGCGTTCGCCGGTGTCCGGGCCCGTGTGTACGGCGACCGGGCGACCGCCGTCGCCCTCGGCCTCGGCGCCCTGCCGCTGCTCCTCATCGCCGGCTCCGGCATCGTCGGCCCCGACGCCGGGGCGGGCCCCGGCCGCCTGCAGTTCCTGCTCGGCTGCGTCACCGTCCTCGTCGCCTCGGTGGCCCTGGTCGCGCTCACCCCCAGCGGTGACGCGCCCTTCGTCGCCGCCACCTTCCTCGCGGCCGTCGGCACCCTCGCGACCTTCCTCATGATCCTCACCGAGGCCACCGCGACCGAGACCGCCGCCGTCTGCGCCCCCGTCGCCATCGGCCTCGTCGCCTTCCTGCCCGGCCTCTCCGCCCGCTTCGCGCGGCTCCCCATCGGCTACGCCGCCCCGCGCAGCGCCGCCGACGACGAGTTCCTCGGCGAGCAGCAGCAGTACCCGGCTGGCGAGGACGCGCAGCCCGTCGACGGCGAGCGCATCGCGCTCCAGGCCCGCCGCGGCCACGAGATGCTGCTCGGCCTGGTCGGCGGCTGCGCGGCCGTCGTCGTCGGCTCCGCCGCCGTCCTCGGCTTCGCCGGAAACGTCTGGGGCCAGCTCCTCGCCCTCGCCGCAGGCCTGGCGATGCTGCTGCGCGCCCGCCTGTTCCGCTACACCTCGCAGGTCGCCTGCGTCCTCGTCGCCGGCATCTCCGCCATCGCGCTGCTCGTCCTCGGCCTGTCCCTCAACCCGCCGGCCGACCTGGTCAAGGACCTCCTCATGTACGGGGACCGGGGCGGCCTGGACATCCGTACGATCTGGCTCACCGCGTCCGTCGCCGCCGGCGCCGCGCTGATCACCGCGATCGGCCTGATCATCCCGAGGAAGGGCCTCTCGCCGTTCTGGGGCCGGCTCCTCGACCTGGCCGAGGGCTTCGTCCTGCTCTCCCTCGTCCCGCTCTGCCTCGCCGTCCTCGACGTGTTCTCCGCGGTCCGCTCCCTCACCAGCAAGTAGGCCCCCGCACAAAAGGGCAGCTGCTGCGCTCCGGCGAGCTGGTACGCTGTGTGACGGCCGTTTGTGTACGCGCTCCCGGAAGCCTTCCCAGGCCCTGGAAGCTGCGCCCATCGGACCTTCGCCCGTCGAGTCACGGAAGCTTCCCCTGAGATCAAGACCAGGGGCACTCACGGGCGCACGAACACCTAAGAGGAGATCAGCGTGGCTCTCGACGCCGCTGTCAAGAAGCAGATCATGACCGAGTTCGGCACCAAGGAGGGCGACACCGGCTCTCCCGAGGTCCAGGTCGCCATGCTCTCCCGTCGCATCTCGGACCTGACCGAGCACCTCAAGCAGCACAAGCACGACCACCACTCCCGCCGTGGTCTGCTGATCCTGGTCGGCCAGCGCCGCCGCCTGCTGCAGTACCTGGCCAAGAAGGACATCCAGCGCTTCCGTACGCTGGTCGACCGCCTCGGCATCCGCCGCGGTGCGGCCGGCGGCGCCAAGTAACACGCCGTTGAGGGAGCGGTTCCCACTTTCAGGGGGCCGCTCCCTTTGCTGTACGTGCGGAAAGCAGACACCGGCACTTAGGCTGGTGGCACAACCCCATATACGACGAGCGAGGAGCCGCCGGCTCGCCGCCGGTCCTCGGTAGTGGCCCCCGGACACGAATCCCCGGGTGCTTCGATCGAAGACCGGCCAGCCCCGAAGCGAGCTTCTCCGCCGCCGTCGCACACCGTCCCCCGCCACACGGGCCCGGGACGCAAAGACGAACACGTAGGAGAAACCCATAGTGGAGAACGAGACCCACTACGCCGAGGCCGTCATCGACAATGGCGCCTTCGGTACCCGCACCATCCGCTTCGAGACCGGCCGCCTCGCCAAGCAGGCCGCCGGCTCGGCCGTCGCCTACCTGGACGACGACACGATGGTCCTCTCGGCGACCACCGCCTCGAAGCGCCCCAAGGACCAGCTCGACTTCTTCCCCCTCACGGTGGACGTCGAGGAGCGGATGTACGCGGCCGGCAAGATCCCCGGCTCCTTCTTCCGCCGGGAGGGCCGCCCCTCCGAGGACGCGATCCTCACCTGCCGCCTGATCGACCGGCCGCTGCGCCCCTCCTTCAAGAAGGGCCTGCGCAACGAGATCCAGATCGTCGAGACGATCATGGCGCTCAACCCCGACCACCTGTACGACGTGGTCGCGATCAACGCCGCCTCCTGCTCCACGCAGCTGGCCGGCCTGCCCTTCTCCGGCCCGATCGGCGGCACCCGTGTCGCCCTGATCAAGGGCCAGTGGGTCGCGTTCCCGACGCACACCGAGCTCGAGGACGCCGTCTTCGACATGGTCGTCGCCGGTCGCGTCCTCGAGGACGGCGACGTCGCGATCATGATGGTCGAGGCCGAGGCCACCGAGCGCACGATCGAGCTCGTCAAGGGCGGCGCCGAGGCGCCGACCGAGGAGCTCGTGGCCGCCGGTCTCGAGGCCGCGAAGCCCTTCATCAAGGTCCTCTGCAAGGCCCAGTCGGACCTCGCCGCCAAGGCCGCCAAGCCCACCGGCGAGTTCCCGGTCTTCCTCGAGTACCAGGACGACGTCCTGGAGGCGCTCGCCGCCGCCGTCAAGGGCGACCTCGCCAAGGCGCTCACCATCGCCGGCAAGCAGGAGCGCGAGACCGAGCTCGACCGCATCAAGGAGCTCGCCGCCGAGAAGCTCCTCCCGGCCTTCGAAGGCCGCGAGAAGGAGATCTCGGGCGCCTACCGCGCGCTGACCAAGAAGCTGGTCCGCGAGCGGATCATCAAGGACAAGGTCCGCATCGACGGCCGCGGGCTCACGGACATCCGTACCCTCGCCGCCGAGGTCGAGGCCATCCCGCGCGTGCACGGCTCGGCGCTGTTCGAGCGTGGCGAGACCCAGATCCTGGGCGTCACCACCCTCAACATGCTCCGCATGGAGCAGCAGCTGGACACCCTCTCCCCGGTGACCCGCAAGCGCTACATGCACAACTACAACTTCCCGCCGTACTCCGTCGGCGAGACCGGCCGCGTGGGCTCGCCCAAGCGCCGCGAGATCGGCCACGGCGCCCTCGCCGAGCGCGCCCTCGTGCCGGTCCTCCCGACCCGCGAGGAGTTCCCCTACGCGATCCGTCAGGTGTCCGAGGCCCTCGGCTCCAACGGCTCGACGTCGATGGGCTCGGTCTGCGCCTCCACCATGTCGCTGCTGAACGCCGGTGTGCCGCTCAAGGCCCCCGTCGCCGGTATCGCCATGGGTCTGATCTCCGAGGAGATCGACGGCAAGACGCACTACGTCGCCCTCACCGACATCCTCGGTGCGGAGGACGCCTTCGGCGACATGGACTTCAAGGTCGCCGGTACCAAGGAGTTCGTCACCGCCCTCCAGCTCGACACCAAGCTGGACGGCATCCCGGCCTCCGTCCTGGCCGCGGCCCTCAAGCAGGCCCGCGACGCCCGCCTCCACATCCTCGACGTGATGATGGAAGCGATCGACACGCCGGACGAGATGTCCCCCAACGCCCCGCGGATCATCACCGTCAAGATCCCCGTGGACAAGATCGGTGAGGTCATCGGCCCCAAGGGCAAGATGATCAACCAGATCCAGGAGGACACCGGCGCCGACATCACGATCGAGGACGACGGCACCATCTACATCGGTGCCGCCCAGGGCTCGCAGGCCGAGGCCGCCCGCGCCGTGATCAACGGCATCGCCAACCCGACCATGCCGGAGGTCGGCGAGCGCTACCTGGGTACGGTCGTCAAGACCACCACCTTCGGTGCCTTCGTCTCCCTGATGCCCGGCAAGGACGGTCTGCTGCACATCTCGCAGATCCGCAAGCTCGCCGGTGGCAAGCGCGTGGAGAACGTCGAGGACGTGCTCGCGATCGGCGCCAAGGTCCAGGTCGAGATCGCCGAGATCGACCAGCGCGGCAAGCTGTCGCTCGTCCCCGTCATGGCGGATGAGGACGGCGCCGCCGACGACAAGGGCGACACCGACCAGTGACGTCCCGTAGTTCCGTGACGACGGCCCGCCCCTCTTCGGAGGGGCGGGCCGTCGCCCGTACCCAAACGCTTCTCCCGGGCAAGGACGGCATCGGCACGGTCCGGCGCACGACCCTTCCCGGCGGCCTCCGGATCGTCACCGAGACCCTCCCCTCCGTGCGCTCCGCCACCTTCGGCATCTGGGCGCACGTCGGCTCCCGCGACGAGACCCCGGCGCTGAACGGCGCCACCCACTACCTGGAGCACCTCCTCTTCAAGGGCACCCACAAGCGGTCCGCCCTCGACATCTCCGCCGCGATCGACGCGGTCGGCGGCGAGATGAACGCCTTCACGGCGAAGGAGTACACCTGCTACTACGCCCGGGTCCTCGACACCGACCTGCCGCTCGCGATCGACGTCGTCTGCGACATGCTCACGGGCTCGCTCATCCTCGAAGAGGACGTGGACGCCGAGCGCGGTGTCATCCTCGAAGAGATCGCGATGACCGAGGACGACCCCGGCGACGTCGTGCACGAGCTGTTCGCGCAGACGATGTTCGGCGACACCCCGCTGGGCCGCCCGGTCCTCGGCACCGTCGACACCGTCAACGGGCTCAGCCGCGGCCAGATCGCCCGCTTCTACAAGAAGCACTACGACCCGACCCACCTGGTCGTCGCCGCCGCCGGCAACGTCGACCACGCCACGGTGGTACGCCAGGTCCGCCGCGCCTTCGAGAAGGCCGGCGCCCTCACCCGTACCGACGCCGTCCCCGTCGCGCCGCGCGACGGCGTGCGGAACCTGCGCACGGCGGGCCGCGTCGAGCTCCTTAACCGCAAGACGGAGCAGGCCCACGTGGTCCTCGGCATGCCGGGCCTGGCCCGCACCGACGAGCGCCGCTGGGCCCTCGGCGTACTGAACACCGCCCTCGGCGGCGGCATGTCCTCCCGCCTCTTCCAGGAGGTCCGCGAGAAGCGCGGCCTGGCCTACAGCGTGTACTCGTACACCTCGGGCTTCGCCGACTGCGGCCTCTTCGGGGTGTACGCGGGCTGCCGGCCCGGACAGGTCCACGACGTCCTGAAGATCTGCCGCGACGAACTCGACAAGGTGGCCTCCGACGGCCTCACCGACGACGAGATCGCCCGCGCCGTCGGCCAGCTGTCCGGTTCGACGGTGCTCGGCCTCGAGGACACCGGCGCCCTGATGAACCGCATCGGCAAGAGCGAACTGTGCTGGGGCACCCAGATGTCGGTCGACGACATGCTGGACCGGATCGCGGCCGTCACCCCGGACGAGGTCCGGGAGGTCGCCCGCGATGTACTGACCCAGCGGCCCTCGCTCTCGGTGATCGGCCCGCTGAAGGACAAGCAGGCGGACCGCCTCCACCAAGCGGTCTCCTGACCCCAAGCCCCTAAGGAAGAGCAGAGCATGAGCAAGCTGCGCGTGGCGGTCCTCGGTGCCCAGGGCCGTATCGGCTCGGAGGCGGTCAAGGCCGTCGAGGCCGCCGAGGACATGGAACTGGTCGCGGCCCTCGGCCGCGGCGACAAGCTGGAGACGCTCACCGAGGCGGGCGCCCAGGTCGTCGTCGAGCTGACCACCCCCGCCTCCGTGATGGAGAACCTCGACTTCTGCGTGCGCCACGGCATCCACGCGGTCGTCGGCACCACCGGCTGGACCGAGGAGCGCCTCGCGCAGCTGCGGACCTGGCTCGCCGCCTCCCCGGAGACCGGCGTCCTCATCGCTCCGAACTTCTCCATCGGCGCGGTCCTGACCATGAGGTTCGCGCAGCTCGCGGCCCCGTACTTCGAGTCGGTCGAGGTTATCGAGCTGCATCACCCGCACAAGGTGGACGCCCCCTCGGGCACCGCCACCCGGACGGCCCAGCTGATCGCCGCCGCCCGCGCGGAGGCCGGCCTCGACGCCCAGCCGGACGCCACCGCCACCGCCCTGGACGGCGCGCGCGGCGCCGACGTCGACGGCGTCCGGGTCCACTCCGTACGTCTGGCGGGTCTCCTGGCCCACCAGGAGGTCCTGCTCGGCGGCGAGGGCGAGACCCTCACCGTCCGCCACGACTCCCTGCACCACTCCAGCTTCATGCCGGGCATCCTCCTGGGCGCCCGCCGCGTGACCAGCACTCCGGGCCTCACCTTCGGCCTGGAGCACTTCCTGGACCTGGGCTGACGGCCATGGGCGGAAAAATCACGTACGTCTTCCTGGCCACCGTGCTGGTGCTCGTCTTCGGCGTGGTGGCCATGGAGGGCGTCCTGCTGCTCCTCACGGGCGAGCCCGCCGCCATGGGCATGGGCGCGGTCGCGTTCCTGCTGCCCGGCGTCGGCGGCTGGTTCCTCTGGAAGAACACCCGGTTCGCCCGGCAGGCGGGCCGCCTCGCCACCGAACTGGAGGCGGAGGGCGGCCTGCCCGTCGACGAGCTGAAGCGCACGGAGGGCGGCCGCATCGACCGTGACTCCGCCGACGAGGTCTTCGCACGGCGCAAGGCCGAGACGGAGGACTCACCGGACGACTGGCGCTGCTGGTTCCGGCTCGCGGTCGCCTATCACGACGCCCGCGACACCCCCCGGGCCCGCAAGGCGATGCAGCGGGCCATCGCCCTCCACGAGGGACGTCCGGTCAGCGTGTGACGGCGGGGGCGACGCCGTACTCGGCGTGCCAGGCCTCGACCGTGTCGGCCGCCCGGTCGAAGGCCTCTACACGGGAGAGGAAATCGGCGTTGTGGTCGGTGAGCAGCAGCAGCTGCTCACCACCCTGCCGGTCGAGCACCAGCGCCTGTCCCTGGACGGTACGGGGGAGCCCCAGCCAGCGCACGGGCTGCTGCACGGTCCGTACGGACGTCACCCTGGCCCACGGCACGGTGACGGTCCTGAAGAAGGCCACCCGGCGCATCCCCGCGCGGCTCACCCAGGTACCCATGCGGAGCATCCGCAGGGCGGCCAGGACGACGAGCACGGCGAAGCCGAGGGTGGCGGCCCCTCCGTCGAAGCCTCCGGCCGCGGTGATGATCACCGCGGCGAGAAGCACGAACGAGGCGAGCAGCAGCGCGACCGCCGCCGCCCCGACGCGCCAGGAGCCCGGCCGGTACGGACGGCGCCACTGGTCGTGGTCGTCGAACGGCAGGGCGACGTGGTCGGTCGTGTCAAAAGCACGGTCGGCCGTCAGAAAGGGCAGGGGCACGACAGGTCCTCACTCACAGGCACGCTCGAAGGGGCAGTGCCCGGTGAGGCTACCTCAGCGGTTGTCGGAGGCTTCGGACTGCTGTTGACGAGCGGCCGAGTCACCCGACTGTAGGGACGGCATCCCGAGGATCAGCGACCCCACGAGGCCGGCCACGACGGTCAGCCCGATCAGGGTACGGCCCATGATCTGCCCGGCGCCGAGGCGCTCCCGTGGCGGTGGAGTGACGTTACTGCGGAAATGGTCGGCCTCCGCGACGAACGCGAACGGTACGGCCTCTTTCCGGCGGAACATCAGAGCCACTCTCCTCGGTCGTATGTGTGCTTCACAGGTACAGACGACGGAACAGGTGCTTTGGTGCCGTATTTCACCAAAGCGGCCGAATCTCATCCTCCGGTAGGACGTCGTTAGAGTGGGCGACTGCAACAGCCGACTGGAAGGACCGCTGGTGAGCGACAGCCCCACCGAGAACGTGAAGATCGACTTCCGGAGCGACGTCACCGTTGACCTGGTCAAGAGCGCGGCGGGCGACTCCGACGTCCTCTGGGCGGCCCGGGTGTCCACGGCGGGCGAGCAGTCGCTCGAAGAGCTCCAGAAGGACCCGGAGCGCTCGAAGGGCCTCATCAACTACCTGATGCGTGACCGCCACGGCAGCCCCTTCGAGCACAACTCGATGACGTTCTTCATCAGCGCCCCGATCTTCGTCTTCCGCGAGTTCATGCGGCACCGCGTCGGCTGGTCGTACAACGAGGAATCGGGCCGCTACAGGGAGCTGGAGCCGGTCTTCTACGTTCCCGACGCCTCCCGCAAGCTCGTCCAGGAGGGCCGCCCGGGGAAGTACGTCTTCGTCGAGGGCAGCCAGGAGCAGCACGACCTGACGAGCCGCACGATGGAGGACTCGTACCGGACGGCCTACGCCGCCTACCAGGAAATGCTGGCGGCCGGCGTGGCCCGCGAGGTCGCCCGTTCGGTCCTCCCCGTCGGTCTCTTCTCCTCGATGTACGCCACGTGCAACGCGCGCTCGCTGATGCACTTCCTGGGCCTGCGCACCCAGCACGAGCTGGCCGCGGTCCCGTCCTTCCCGCAGCGGGAGATCGAGATGGTCGGCGAGAAGATGGAGGAGCACTGGGCCCGGCTGATGCCGCTGACCCATGCCGCCTTCAACAAGAACGGCCGTGTGGCCCCGTAGGGCACACATGTCCGAACCTCGACGCGAAGTGTCCGTATTGCGACGTTTCACGAAGTTCATCTAGGCTGATCAAACGGACCCGGCGCTGCCTGAACCCCCGAGCAGGCAGCGCCGGGCTCCTCTTCTCTTGTGCCCCTAAAGGACACCCGGCGCTGAGCAGCGAGTAGCGTGTTACCCATGGCTCCGATCTCCACTCCGCAGACCCCCTTCGGGCGGGTCCTCACCGCCATGGTCACGCCCTTCACGGCGGACGGCGCACTCGACCTCGACGGTGCCCAGCGACTGGCCACCCACCTGGTGGACGCAGGCAACGACGGCCTCGTCGTCAACGGCACCACCGGCGAGTCCCCCACCACCAGCGACGCGGAGAAATCGGAGCTGGTACGGGCGGTACTGGAGGCGGTCGGCGACCGCGCCCACATCGTGGCCGGCATCGGCACCAACGACACCCACCACTCCATCGAGCTCGCCCGCACCGCCGAGCGTGACGGCGCCCACGGCCTGCTCGCCGTGACCCCGTACTACAACAAGCCCCCGCAGGAGGGCCTGTACCGGCACTTCTCGGCCATCGCCGACGCCACCGAGCTCCCGGTGATGCTGTACGACATCCCCGGCCGCAGCGGCGTCCCGATCGACACCGAGACCATCGTCCGGCTCGCGGAGCACCCGCGGATCGTCGCCAACAAGGACGCCAAGGGCGACCTCGGCCGCGCCAGCTGGGCCATCGCCCGCTCCGGCCTCGCCTGGTACTCCGGCGACGACATGCTGAACCTGCCCCTGCTCTCCGTCGGCGCCTGCGGCTTCGTCTCCGTCGTGGGCCACCTCGTCACCCCGGAACTCCGCGCCCTCCTCGAAGCCCACCAGGGCGGCGAGGTCCAGAAGGCCACCGAGATCCACCAGAAGCTGCTGCCGGTCTACACCGGCATGTTCCGCACCCAGGGCGTCATGACCACCAAGGCCGCCCTCGCCCTCCAGGGCCTCCCGGCCGGCCCGCTGCGCCTGCCGCTCGTCGAGCTGTCCCCGCAGGAGACCGAGCAGCTCAAGGTCGACCTGGCCGCCGGCGGGGTAGAACTCTGACAACGGACTTCACAACTGAACACTGACAACAGCAAGTGCACGAATGTCATGCGCGCCACGTGCCAAGGGGTACGTGGCGTGCGTGGTGAGGAGAGTCTTTTGAGTCATCCGCATCCTGAACTCGGTGCCCCGCCGAAGCTCCCGAAGGGCGCCCTGCGCGTCATCCCGCTCGGCGGGCTCGGAGAGATCGGCCGGAACATGACGGTCTTCGAGTTCGACGGCCGTCTGCTCATCGTCGACTGCGGCGTCCTCTTCCCCGAAGAGGAGCAGCCGGGTGTCGACCTGATCCTCCCGGACTTCAGCATCATCCGGGACCGCCTCGACGACATCGAAGGCATCGTGCTCACGCACGGCCACGAGGACCACATCGGTGCCGTCCCCTACCTGCTCCGGCTCAAGCCGGACATCCCGCTCATCGGCTCCAAGCTGACCCTCGCCCTGATCGAGGCCAAGCTCCAGGAGCACCGCATCCGCCCCTACACCCTCGAGGTGAAGGAAGGCGACCGGGAGGTCCTGGGGTCGTTCGACTGCGAGTTCATCGCGGTCAACCACTCCATCCCGGACGCCCTCGCGGTCGCCATCCGCACCCCCGCGGGCATGGCCGTCGCCACCGGCGACTTCAAGATGGACCAGCTCCCGCTGGACGGCCGCCTCACCGACCTGCACGCGTTCGCGCGTCTGAGTGAGGAAGGCATCGACCTTCTCCTCTCGGACTCCACGAACGCCGAGGTCCCGGGCTTCGTCCCGCCGGAGAAGGACATCTCCAACGTCCTGCGCACGGTCTTCGCGAACGCCCAGAAGCGGATCATCGTGGCGAGCTTCGCGAGCCACGTGCACCGCATCCAGCAGATCCTCGACGCCGCCCACGAGTACGGCCGCCGGGTCGCCTTCGTCGGCCGCTCGATGGTCCGCAACATGGGCATCGCCCGCGACCTGGGCTACCTGCGCGTTCCGGCCGGCCTCGTCGTGGACGTGAAGACCCTCGACGACCTGCCGGACGACGAGGTCGTGCTGGTCTGCACGGGCTCCCAGGGCGAGCCGATGGCGGCCCTGTCCCGTATGGCCAACCGGGACCACCAGATCCGCATCGTCCCCGGCGACACGGTCATCCTGGCCTCGTCCCTCATCCCGGGCAACGAGAACGCGGTCTACCGCGTGATCAACGGCCTGACCCGCTGGGGCGCGAACGTCGTCCACAAGGGCAACGCCAAGGTCCACGTCTCGGGCCACGCCTCGGCCGGCGAGCTGCTGTACTTCTACAACATCTGCCGCCCGAAGAACCTCATGCCGGTCCACGGCGAATGGCGCCACCTGCGCGCCAACGCCGAGCTCGGCGCCATGACGGGCATCCCGAAGGACCACATCGTCATCGCCGAGGACGGTGTCGTCGTCGACCTGGTCGACGGCCGCGCCCGGATCACCGGCAAGGTCCAGGCGGGTTACGTGTACGTCGACGGCCTGTCGGTCGGCGACGTCACGGAGGTCCACCTCAAGGACCGCCGCATCCTCGGCGAAGAGGGCATCATCTCGGTCTTCGTGGTGGTGGACTCCTCGACCGGCAAGATCGTCAGCGGGCCGAACATCCACGCCCGCGGCTCCGGCATCGAGGACGCGGCGTTCGACGCCGTCGTCCCGAAGGTCGACCAGGCCCTGAACCGGTCGGCGCAGGACGGCGTGCTCGAACCGCACCAGCTCCAGCAGCTGATCCGCCGCACCGTCGGCAAGTGGGTCTCGGACACCTACCGCCGTCGCCCGATGATCCTCCCGGTCGTCGTAGAGGTCTGACCAGCGCAACTCCGGAGCGGGGCCCCTCGATTTGCATCGGGGCGCCCCGCTCCAGTACGTTTACGGCTCCGCCAGAACGGGAAGCCCCGGCGCCGACGTGCGCCCGGAAGGCCGACCGGGAGGCGGAAAGACCAAGTCAGAACTTCTGATAAAGTCTGAAAGCGCCGAAAGGCCCCGGAGCGAAAAGCGAAAGGGACCGGAAAGCACCGAGGAAATTGGGTCGGAAAGATCTGATAGAGTCGGAAACGCAGGAAAACGAAGTACCGAAGGGAAGCCCGGAGGAAAGCCCGAGAGGGTGAGTACGAAGGAAGCGTCCGTTCCTTGAGAACTCAACAGCGTGCCAAAAATCAACGCCAGATTAGTTGATACCCCGTCCATCTTCGGATGGCGAGGTTCCTTTGAAAGTCCTGCCGGCCCTTGTGGCGGGTAGGCAACATACACAGCGAGGACGCTGTGGACAGTCGGCCTTATTCCGGCCTGACTGTCCCGCTCAACGCGAGTGTCACCGGATAACCGGTAAACATTCACGGAGAGTTTGATCCTGGCTCAGGACGAACGCTGGCGGCGTGCTTAACACATGCAAGTCGAACGATGAAGCCCTTCGGGGTGGA